>NZ_JAFICC010000004.1 GCF_017833415.1 Flavobacterium sp. 1355
AGCATTACAGGAGATTAGAATAAAATATCGTTGGGAAGCGATGGATACCGAGAATCGATTGATATTACAAGCGAAAAGAGAAAACAAAACCTATGCCCCAGAGCTTTTACCTAATGGAGACTCTGTAAAACAGTTGTTAGCCAGAAGCAGATATGTTCTTTATAAGTCCCGCGATAAATGGACCGAGAGACAAAACGAACGAGCCCAATTGTTATTTGGCTTGTATCCGGATATTAAAAAAGCCTACGGTTTAACCCAACAACTACGGGGTATTTACAACAATCAAAACAATAAACATATTGCGATGGCCAAACTGGCACATTGGTACAGGAATGTAGAGGATTCAGGGTTTAAAAATTTTAATATCCTTTTAAATACTATAACGGTTAATTACCAATCAATCTTAAACTATTTTGATAATAGAAGTACTAATGCTTCTGCAGAATCATTCAATGCTAAAGTAAAAGCATTTAGAAGTCAATTTAGAGGAGTGCGTAAAGTAGATTTCTTCTTATTCAGATTATCTAATCTTTTTGCTTAATCCCCAACTTTTGCACCTGATCCATTGTTATTTGGCTTGTATCCGGATATTAAAAAAGCCTACGGTTTAACCCAACAACTACGGGGTATTTACAACAATCAAAACAATAAACATATTGCGATGGCCAAACTGGCACATTGGTACAGGAATGTAGAGGATTCAGGGTTTAAAAATTTTAATATCCTTTTAAATACTATAACGGTTAATTACCAATCAATCTTAAACTATTTTGATAATAGAAGTACTAATGCTTCTGCAGAATCATTCAATGCTAAAGTAAAAGCATTTAGAAGTCAATTTAGAGGAGTGCGTAAAGTAGATTTCTTCTTATTCAGATTATCTAATCTTTTTGCTTAATCCCCAACTTTTGCACCTGATCCTTTTTGTATTGACCCAAAACATGTGCTTTTTGAAAAGTAAGCAAAAATGAAAGCCTTTAAACATTAATGTTTAAAGGCTTTTGATTTTTAAAACTTCTTTTGAAGCTTCTACTGGCGGAGAAAGAGGGAAACTCCAAATATCTTTTTATAAAATTTAAATGATTGATTTATATGACTTTACAAACAAATTAAAATAGGTTAATAATAAGTTTTGTTCACTTTTTTGTTCACTGTAGAAAATCAGCAATTTCAATGCTTCCCGACATGTTGAACACTTTTTTGTCAAGGCCAAAAATCCAATTTGCGTTTACATTATATTTTTCAATAATGTTCTCAATATGTGTAACGGTAAAATGATTAGTGCCTTTTTTAATTTTTGAAACTGTTTGTGGAAGAATGTTTATCTCTCTACAAAAGTCTATTTCACGATTTACTTTATTCTGAAATATCAGAACATCAATAAGTCGCAGAATACGTTGATCAGTTTTTTGCATTTAACATTAGTTTATTTCAGGCTATTACATTCGGGCTAATCTTCAATCCTTAAAAAATTAAATTTGTTATCACTGACAACAATTTTTTCATGTAGAACTGTAGCATTAAAATGGTTTTTTGCTCTGAATTTATACAAGAATTCTATTTCATTAGCTGGAAGCATTTGTGCTTTAGTAGAGCTAATTTCGTCTTCAATCTTCATCAAATTATATTCATTTTTGGCACTATCTTTTTGATATTCACTTTGCAATTTTGAAAGATCTTGCATTCTTTGATTAGTTTGCATCCTTTTGTTTGTGTCTACTACAAAACTTACAAATTCATAGGACTTTGGATCATTTAACTGAGGCAGTAAGCGTTTTTCTGCTTCGAGTTTTAGAATATCATTTGGTGCACTTGGTTTATTATCACAGTTATATAATAATACACAGATAATTAGAATTAATATTTTTTTGATGAATGACATGAATTAGAATGCATTAATTTTTATTAAGTTAAATTTATCATCATAGTAGGCATTTATTACGCCGTCTTTTGTTGAACCATAGTCATTTTGCGCTGCATATTCTATAGTTATGTACCATTGCTGACTTTCTGCTAAAAAGGATATCTTGACTATCTTACTTTCATAAGTATATTTATTTTTCACAAGTCCTTTTGCTTTCTCATTTACATCTGCAATCATAGAATTAAGTTTATCTACATCAGTATTTAAATATATCTCTGTCGGAATTCCGATTGTAAGAAATGCGTTTGACATTACATTGTTACCATTATTCAGGTTAATTGACTTATCGGTAATTCTCCAACGATTAGTCTCCACTTGTTTAAAATCGGTTTTTTTTACATAATCAACGACTTGACTATAAGAAAAGGTTGTGATCGTAAATACTAATAATAATAATGCTTTTTTCATTTTATAATTTTAAGGATGATAAAATTAACTATATGTAAATCTGTTACCTTCTATTTCTTTTTCTTTGAATATCTACAATATTGAAGATCTTGGAGACATTTCGTAGATCAATATCAAAATCTTCGTAATAGTCATTTAAAGAATGACATGTGATAATTCCTTTTTCAACATCATGTTTTATAATTCTTTTTACGCAGATTCCGTTGTCTTTATCAACAATTACAAAATCCCATTTATTGATATGTAATTTACTATGCCAAAAATCTTTTCTAACATTTCTACAAAGTAGAATGTCTCGCTCCAGGTAACTTTCGTGTGTACCGTTATCCATGCTATCTCCTTTGACTTCAAAGCAGATGTATTCTCCCTTATGCTCTTTTTCAACTAAAAATGGAATTTTTGGTAATTCCTCAATAAATTCTGGGTCATTATAACCATTCATATAACCTGCGTATGCGTATTGATTTACAAGTGGAACATTCATTATGTTTTCATTAAGATACAAAACTGGTTGCTTCTCAACTTTCTTTTTACTTTCATTATTGTCACCTACAAGGAGCCAAGACGGCTCAATTCCAAAATAATCGCTAATTACTTTCAAAGTACTTGCATTTGGCTTAGAATCTTTATTGAGAATTCTGCTCAATGTAGATTGCGATATACCTGTTACATCGGCCAGCATATATGCTGTTAGCCCTTTAGAATCTAGTAATTGCTTCAATCTTAATCCAATACTCATTTCAATTATTATTTAGAAACATTTTAAATAAAAGTATTAAGCAAGTATTTTAATGCTTTTTACTTGCATAATACTTTCATTTGATATATTTTTGCTCTGTACAAATGACAAATGCAAATGTACTCAAAAAAAGTTCTTTGAAATACTGAAAACCGTAAAATGAAAAAATAAGCTCTGTGGGTTTAAGAAAACCTTTTTGAGAATGAGCTGAAAAATAAAAATCGAATATGTAAGCCGTTGCGAGTAAGTCGTAGCATCGAAGCAACAACGGCGCGAATTTCAAAAGACGAATTATGAGAACATCAATATTTAAAAAAGCATGGGAATTATTTAGAAAGTTCCAAATGACATTTTCGCAAGCGTTAATTGAAGCTTGGAAAATTGTGAAAAGAGAAATGTTAGTGATTGCTTACAATAAGATTCCTTCAACAAGAAGTTTCCAAAAAAAGAAACTGGAAGCTAAAAAGAAATGGCAGGCAATTACAACTATTACTTATCCATGGAGAGATCATTTAGTGGTAAATAATGCAGCTGCAGCCGGATATTACGGAATTGGAAAATACTGCGGGGATTAACAAATTATAACTTCAAAAATATGTCTACAACAACTACAAAGAAAAAGCAGCTTAAAGACGAAATATATACCATCATCCGGAATGATATTCCTTTAAGAGAAAAAATTGCAGCTCAATTAAGTATTCAGGTTCAATCTGTGTACTTATTGGCTGTCAGAAAGTCAACCAAATTCAGTTTGCCTTTTGTGTTAGATGTAATTGCAGAGCATCTTCGAAAGCCAAAAGAACAACTTATTGATGAACCAAAAGAAGAATTAACCGATGTCTAGTTTAGTGTCAGCAGAAGATGTGATCATGTTTTTGATACTTCTGATTATCGGACTTGGCTTGATAAACTTAATTAACTGGATTTCTAAAAAAATAAACAGATGGCAGTAAAAACAATAACAATTCCATTGGAAACATACAAATGTCTGCGGGGGCATTTAGAACAGGCGAATGAAATTTTCAAGAGTCTGGGCATGGTTGGGAGTGTCGAAAGTAAAATTGATACTCCTAAATCAGCGCCGAAAGAAACAAGAACTCAAAAAGTCAATAAATATAAAGACTTAATAGCAAGTGGTAAGCGGGGCACAAAACCAGATTACCTTAAAAAGTAAAGCCACTATCGACAGTGGCTTTACTAATCAAAGAGATTGAATCCCCCGATCTAATCTCTACAAGTGATGATAATTTAATAAACAAATTGGACGTCCAAATCCTAATTCTATTTACTATGAGAGCAAATTTAGTACAAAAATTCGAAAAAACTAAGTTGTCAAATGACAAAACAAAACTCCTTTTAGGCAAGTGTTTGAAAAAAGCATTTGCAGATTCTATTTCAGATGCAGAAGAATCAGAAGAAATACTTGCTCTGGCTTGGAAATTCCAAGTTCCTCAATTTGATGAAATGTTTGAAGATCATCAAAATCACGATTATCCATCTTTTAATTGCTAAGCTATGGACTTCGATACAGAACGATCTATGAGAATGTTTAATCTGTTTATGATTGCATTCATTATCGCCTTTACAATCGGATTCATATTAGGTGCTTTTACTTGGTCCATTGTGGTTAACAATATTTAATCTAATTCAATATCTAACAAAATGAAAAATATAGAAATCAAAGGTTTAAACCTTACAAACTTTAAAGGAATTTTAAAATTATCGCTTTCTTTTAAGCACAATACAGATGTTTTTGGCGCGAATGGTACCGGAAAATCTACAATTTATGATGCTTTTCTTTGGCTGCTGTTTGGCAAAAATGCTGAGGAGAAAAAAGACTTCAGTATTAAAAATACGGTTGATACCTCTTTGAATAGACAAGATCATGAAGTCGAAGGATTCTTTGAAGTGAACGGAGATCGAATTACTTTAAAGAAGATCTACAAAGAAAAGTGGTCAAAGAAAAGAGGTGAAGAAACTGCCGAATATACAGGTAATGAAACTTTGTACTACTGGAATGAAGTTCCAATGAACCAAAGAGATTTTCAAGCCAAAGTTAGCGGAATTATGGATGAGACAATTTTCAAACTGATTACAAACCCTTTCGCACTTAACTCCATGAAGTGGCCAGAACGCCGAAGCATAATTACTCAAATGGCCGGTGAATTTACCGATGCTCAGATAGCAGAAGGGAATCCGGAATATCAAGCGTTATTAGCAAATCTGACACAAGATAAAACGATAGCCGAGTATCTAAGCCAGATTAAAGCGAGTGTCAAAAAATCTAAGGACGATCTAAAAGCAATTCCAACTCGAATTGATGAAGTTTCAAAAACGAAACCGGAGGCTTTCGACTTTCAGAATCTTAAAAATCTGCTTGGTGCGAAAGAATCACAGTTAACCAAAATTGACGAAGCAATCCTAAACAAATCTGCCGGTCTCGATTCTATTTTAAAAAGCAATGAAGATGCAAAACGAACAGCATCCAATTTAAGATCTGAAATTCAAAGTATCGAAAGTGAAACAAGAACTAAAGCAACTGCTTCTGGTAAAATAGACACTTCTGAATTAGACGCTTATAATACCGGGCTTATCAATAAAAATGGAGAGCTGACGACTGCGGAAAACAGTTTAAAAACTTTAAAAGGTCTGGTTGAAGGAAAAGAATCGGATATAAAAGCATTGGACGGAAAAATGCAAGCTAAGCGCGAGGAATGGGCCGCTGAAAACGCAAAGGAACTGACTTTTGATCAGGATTCTTTTTGTTGTCCAACTTGTCAACGTGCATTTGAAGAATCAGATGTTGAGGCCAAAAAGACTGAAATGTTAACCAACTTTAAAAGTAAAAAGGCCGCTAATCTAAGTGAGATAAACCGTCAAGGTGGTTTATTAAAAACTGACAAAGAAAACTTAGAATCTGAGCTTAAAACTTTGAAAGAAAGAGTTGAAAACGGTCAAACTGTAATTAATGCACTGAAAACAGAGATAGCCGACTTACAAACAAAAATTGACGCTGAAAACACCAAAAAAAATAATGCTACACCGGTTGATGTTGAAGCAGTTTACAACCAACTTCTTCTTGCAAACGCTGATTATAATGCTAAGAAGGCCGAGCTTCTAAAAGTTGAAGCAACTATTAAAGAAGAGCCAAAAGTTGATGATGAACAACTAAAAGCAGATAAAAAAACATTGTCTGAAGAAATTGAAGCAATCAAAGTCAAATTAAGAAACGAGGCTCAAATATTAGCTGTTGATGAAAGAATCAAACAACTTACTGATGAAGAAACAAGATTGGCTCAGGAGATTGCCGGAGTTGAAAAAACTCAATTCTTAATTGAGCGTTTCGAAAAAGATAAAATGTCAGCAATTGAAAACAATGTCAATTCAAAATTCAGAATTGTAAAATTCAAAATGTTTGAGGATCAAGTTAACGGAGGAGAATCTCCTGCATGTGAAATCATGGTAAATGGTGTTCCTTTCTCCGATGCAAATACAGCATCTAAAATTAATGCCGGTATTGACATTATCTCAACTCTTTGCCAATTCTACCAAGTATCAGCACCAATCTTTATTGATGGTGCAGAATCTATCCACTCTATTTTAAGCACCGATAGCCAATTGATAAGATTGGTAGTAAGTGAGCAGGACGAAACTTTACGTGTTGCATAATGACTGGCGTAAAAGTCAAAAGAGACTCCGACGGAAACCTTATAGAAAACTGTAAAGAAAACGTCGGAGTTAAAATAGGAAGTTTTGACTGTACTGCCAATTGTCCGCATAATCAAAACACCGCAAAAGAAATTCAAACGGAAGCTTTCGAATTAAGGTTCGTAAAGTGTTCCAAAATCCAAAGTAATCAACTTTTAATAGAAATATAATGAACACAGAAAACACCCCTGCACAAACTACAAATGCAAATGTTGCAAATGTGCAACCATCCCAAAGTGAAAGATTTACAAATGCAGTTTTAAAAGAGTTTTCCTCAAACAACGGTGCTGTTACGCTGACGCCATTTCAAAAGAAACTCTGCCAAAACTACTTTATAAAAGTTGATCAAACTTTAAAGGACAATGAGAAAAAGAGATTGGCCAAGCCGGAACACAGTCGTGATCTTTTACCATTCACTTGGGAAAATGTTAATATGGCAAAGCTTGCCGTTGATGTTATTGCTTATTCAAGTGTTGAATTGGACCCTACACAGCCAAATCATATTAGCATTGTCCCATATAAAAATACGGCAAACAATAAGTTTGACATGGGATTTTTGATTGGCTATCGTGGAATGGAAATCAAAGCTAAAAAATACGGATTAGAAGTTCCAACTGATGTTGTTTGCGAATTAGTTTACTCAACTGATAAGTTTAAGCAATATAAGAAAGATCTAAACAATCCTGTTGAAACGTACACTTTAGAAATAACAAACGATTTTGATCGAGGAACTGTTGTTGGCGGATTCTGGTACCATGAATTTAAAGATAGTCCTGAGAAAAATAAAATCAAGGTGTTCTCTTTAAAAGACATTGAAAAAAGAAAACCAAAATATGCATCTGCCGAGTTTTGGGGCGGGAAAAAGGATGTTTGGAAAAATGGACAAAAAGCAGGAACAGAAGAAGTTGAAGGATGGTTTGAAGAAATGGCCATTAAAACAATTTCAAGAAATGCTTACAATGCTATCACAATTGACAGTAAAAAGATTGATGATAACTATTTGGCAATTCTGCAGAAAGAAAATGAAATGAATGATTCTATAATCCAGAATCAGATTGATGCAAATGCGAATTCTGAATCGCTAGAATTTGACGATGCTGAACTTGTTGACGATAAGGTTTTAGAAATATCGGTGATCACAAGTGAGAACGCTTCTCCAGAGCAAAACTCTCAGCAAGCTATGAGCTTAGATGATGCAGGTAATCAACCTAATTTCTAATGAAATTAAAAGTTATCTCAACAGGTAGTATTGGTAACGCTTACATTCTCGACAACGGGAATGAAGCGTTGCTTATTGAGTGTGGTGTCAACATAATGGATATCAAAAAAGCTTTAAATTTTGATTTTTCAAAGGTTGTTGGATGCCTTGTCACTCACGAACACAATGATCACGCAAAATCAATTAATGAGGTTATGAAATTGGGGATTGATGTTTATGCGTC
This sequence comes from Flavobacterium sp. 1355, assembly GCF_017833415.1. Lineage (GTDB taxonomy): Bacteria > Bacteroidota > Bacteroidia > Flavobacteriales > Flavobacteriaceae > Flavobacterium. The sequence continues at coordinate 8,222 of NZ_JAFICC010000004.1, forward strand.
CGGAGGAACATTTGCTAAAACCGGTCATTCAATTAAAAGCCATAAGCAGAATGAAATTGTATCAAAACAAAATTTCAGAATTGGAAATTTTAAAATCATGGCTTTTGATGTTCAACATGATGCAGCTGAACCGTTAGGATTTTTAATTGATCATGCGGATTGCGGAAAGACACTTTTTCTTACTGACACAAATTATTGCAAGTATACTTTTCCGGGACTGAACAACATCATTATCGAGGCTAATTTCTCAAAAGAAATTATTGATCGAAAGTTTGGCGCTGATAGTGGAAAAGAGTTCTTGAGAAATAGAATTTTAAGATCTCACTTTTCATTAGATAATTGCAAAGACATGTTAAAAGCAAATGATTTAACGGCTGTCAATAATATTGTTTTGATTCACTTATCAGATAGTAACTCAAACGAAAAACAGTTTGTGAAAGAAGTTTATGACCTGACAGGAAAAAATGTAACAGCAGCTGTTAAAGGATTGCATATTGATTTCCATAAAACACCTTTTTAAAACTAATTAATTATGCTCTACAATCCAGCAAAACCGATAGATGTTCAAAGAGCTGCCGAAAAGCTTAAATACTTTGTAGAGCATAATAAAGTGTTTGAATTGTCGGCAAAGAAAGTTCCTAAAACATATCCCCAAATTAAGTATGCTCATTTAATCATGTCCTGGTTTGCTTTGGAATATGGCGAACAATTGGAATACATAAAGCTTGAGTACTTTAAAAAACTTGTGAATCCTGCAATCTTCGAATATGAATTTGTTAACAGGATTACTTCAGAAGTTCGTACAGAATATAGAAGCTTAGCGAACCTTACTAAAGATGAATTGACATTAGCAATTGATCGATTTAGAGATTATTCAAGTAAACATGCAGGTATCTATCTTCCGGAACCTAAAGATTTGGCTTTACTCAGAGAGATAGAAATTCAGGTAAAAAATAACGAGCACTATTTATGAACCAGCAAGAAATCAAATTTAATGATCTATTTCACATCGAAAATAAGATCAGTAACCAGGAACATTTTGAACGGAACAAAGAACAATTTTCCAATCAATGCAGAATCGTTTATGAAGCACTTTTAAGAGGCGAACGCTTGACAACGACAAAAGCTTTGTTAAATTATCAAATTGGTGATTTACGCAGGCGAATTAAAGATCTCAAGGACATCTGGAATGTTCCTGTTCAGTCGGAATACAAGGAAGGAAAATACAAAGAATTCTTTTTAATAATTAATGAATAACAAAATATCATGGCCAAAACAATCACAATTAACTCGGACAAGTTTACTGCAGCATTAGAAAAGATTTCAGAAAAAGAAGTTGAAATTAAGGGTGCTTCGATAAATGATGCATTATGTGCATACTCTTATGAGCTGTTAAAAGGTCCAACAAAAGGAGATACACTAAATCGAAAAGGAGCGCATATTGTTCACGATGATTTGCAGATAAAGTTCGATCAACTGGATGTCTTTTTTGCACATCTGGAGTATTACAATTTTGATGTTATTGACCGAAGTAAATTAGAACTTAACAGCTCAGGAACCGACTTTACACAAACTTCCCTACGAAGATATTATAAGTCAATCGACATGCCATCCAGAATAGTAAAAACAGCAACAACGATTTTAAGTAAGAGAAAAAATATTTTGATTTTCTGCTCTTTAATTGAAGAGGCCAAAGCTGTTCAAAAACGAATACCAGGATCTGCAATTTTAACCGGAGAAACAAAAAAGGAGGAAAGGGAAAGGATTCTGAGTCAGTTCAAAAAAGGTGTTATTAAATGCCTTATTAATGTTGGAGTTTTAACAACTGGGTTTGATTATCCGGCACTTGAAGCAGTCCTTATGGCACGATCAACAATGTCTCTTTCATTGTATTATCAAATTGTTGGCCGCGTAATGAGAATCTTTACCTATCCAGATGGGACAAAGAAAATAGGCTGGTTTATTGACATGGGAGGAAATATAAATTTCTTCGGAAAAATTGAGACTATGCAAATAAAACAAACTGAGGAAGGCTTATTCTCAATCTGGAATAATGGACGACAATTAACGAATGTACCATTCATAAAATAGAAAACATGGCTGATGATAAACTAGATTACTTCAAGCTCATGCGTGATTTTTGGGATTTTGCTTTTAAAAATCCTGAAAGCATAAAGCCAAACCATTGTGCTGTATATGCCTATGCTGTTGAACACTGTAACCGTTTAGGCTGGAAAGAGAAGTTTGGCTTTCCAACCTCGATGGTTTTAGATTATGTTGGAATTAAAAGCTATTCAGTTTATAAAAAAACCTTTGATGATTTAGTTCAGTTTGGTTTTTTTGAAGTAGTAGAATATAGTAAAAATCAGTATTCAGCCAACATAATTGCTTTGAAAGAAAATAGCAAAGCACATGTCAAAGCACCTATCAAAGCAACCGAAAATAATGAGGAACGCTTTGAAAGAAAATTACAAAGCACATATCAAAGCACCTTACAAAGCACATGCGAAAGCACGGTGAGTATAATAAAACAAGAAAACAATATAAACCTTATAAAACCTTTAAAAGAATTTACGCAAAATGAAATTTTTGGAAAAGAGCTTTTAGAAAGTCCAAGTTGGTTAGAAACAATTGCAATACAAAATAAAATCCGCCCGGATGAAATAGAAAGTTGGATTGAGATTTTTAACACCAAATTAATTTCCGAGTTCGACAACAAAAATTATAAACAAGATTATGCCGGCCATTTTTCAAGATGGCTTCCAGGTGAAATTTTAAAATCTAAAAAAGTAATCAACAATGGAAAACAATCAATTACAATCGAACGGAATAGGTAACATCGGCGTTACACCCATTGGACCGCACAAATACAATTATTTGAAAAGTAAATCTCTTGACGACTTGACCGATTTTGAGAAAACGCAAATTCAAACATACGAGGCAAAAAGAAATTATTCACCTGAAGAAACCATTTTAAAAACCGCTGATTACTTTGAAAAAATTTACAAGCCAAAAGAAATTAAGGTTTTTGAAATTACAGCACTTCAACTTTACAAACTATTTAAGGCCAAATTTCGACAGATACACGGGAAGAAATTGCAGATTGTGCAAAATGTTACAATTGAAAACTTAGAACCTCTGATATATTATTTCTCCAAAGATGAAAGATTCTTTAAGTGTAAAAATCTATCAAATATTACTGATCCAAGTTTTGACAAAGGTCTTTTGATTATTGGCCCATTTGGAAACGGTAAAACTTCCACAATGAAAGTTTTCGAGGAAATCTTCAAAGGCATTTCCGGAATTGGTTTCCGTGGTTTTTCTGCAAATGAAGTTGTTGTAATGTTTGAAAAATGCTCTTCCGAAACAGACAGAACAGATTTTGAAAACTTGATGTACAAAGGAACTCGCTATTTTGATGATGTTAAAACCGAAAGAATCGCGTCAAACTATGGAAAAGTAAACCTATTCAAAGAAATTATCGAAGAGCGTTACAACCGAAAAGTAAAAACTCACATTACCTGCAATTTCAAAGAAGGATATCAAGGCGATATTGAAATGGCTCTGGCAGAGTTTGGTGAAAAGTACGGAGCACGTGTTGATGATAGAATGTTTGAAATGTTCAACGTCATTGAATTTAAAGGGAAATCTTTTAGAAAATGAACCATATTCGCCAGCGGAATAACTTAGAAATTCAGCTTAAAAACTTCAAAGATTATGTTCCCTTATGTCCGAATGATTCGTTGCCAAAACTACTTCAGGAAATCACTAAAATTCAAAATCGCTTAGAAAAAATAAGGGAATTTACAATTGATCAATTACTTCAAGATGTTACAGTCGTCGAAGATACCAAGCAAAGCAAAATCAACTTTAGAACAATTTAAAATGGAAAGCACCGAAATATTATTAAAGCTGGTCGCTATAAAAGACCAAATCACAGACTTAGGAATCAAACATCTTGAAAACCAAATGCCAGTTGCTCTAAGCGATGTCGGCATATTGCTAAGGCCTTTTACAGGTATAGACACTGCTCTAATTTCGGCTATAAAAAAGCTTTCAGAAGAATGTCCTGGATCAATCCCAAAAGCAAACAGCCTGAAACCATGATCAAGAAAAAGGAAAAATATTTAATTGGTATAGATCCAGATGTTGATAAATCCGGAGTTGCTTTCTTAAGTGGGAATCAACTGCAGCTTGACAATCTTACCTTCTTTCAACTGTTCGATTACTTCGTCGAAATGAAAAAGCAGTATCCAGAGTTAGAGGTTTTTGTCGAATGTGGGTTCTTGAATAAATCTAATTGGCATCGTAAAAATGATCAATCAGCTGCTTTTAATGCTAAGATCGGATCATACACAGGTGCAAACTTTGAAACGGCCAAAAAGATTATTGAAATGTGTGAATATTTGAAACTCACTCATTATAAAATTAAACCAACAGCTCGAAAAATCACCAACAAATACTTTAAGCAAATTACAGGCTATACAGGACAAACCAATCAGGAACAGCGCGACGCCTTTATGCTAATATTCGGAAGGATTTAAGCAATTACATCATAAACATTTTACAGCTCTCTATCGAGGGCTTTTTTATTGGCTAACTAACAACAAAATAACATTGAAAACATATCGCATGGATTTAGAAAATATCAATATCGAAAAAATAGAAACTGAAAAAATCGTAAAAAGCATTTGGGTAGCCAAAACAACCTTCTTCATTCCAAATAAAACGGAAATTGAAATGAAAGGAGTAAGTGAGATAAACGCTTACGAAAAACTTTTAGAGTTTCTGTCTTTTGACCAAAAACCAACAGAAGTTAAGGAGCTGCCAAACGGAAATAAAATCTACTACTTTAAAAAACTACCGAGCCATGATAAAATCGTATGATGAATTTCTGCAATCAAAAATTAGAATAGCACAAAAAGAAGGTTTCGATTTAGATCTTTCTGATATCAGTCCAAAACTTAAAGACCATAATAAGCTAATGGTTAAGTGGCTTGTGGAAGGTGGTCGCCGCGCTTGTTTCGCCTCCTTTGGACTTCATAAAACTGTGACGCAACTTGAAGCAATTCGATGTACTTTATTAAAAACTGGTGGACGGGGATTGATTATAGCTCCTTTAGGTGTAAGAGCTGAGTTCTCAAAAGATGCTGTTAATATACTTGGATGGGATTCTGGCCCGAAATTTATCAGGAGAATCGATGAAGCTTCCGAAACAGGTATTTATATCACCAATTATGAAACAGTTAGAGATGGAAAATTAGATCCGAGATTGTTTCAGGTTGCGAGTTTAGATGAAGCATCAATTTTACGAGGGTTGGGAGGTTCAAAAACTTTCCGTGAATTTATGCGATTGTTTACCGGTGATGCCGGACCAAATGGAGATCGCCGAGGAACTGAATGTGTACCTTATCGTTTTGTTGCAACTGCGACACCTTCTCCAAATGATTATATCGAATTACTTGCTTATGCTGACTTTTTGGGAGTTATGGATGTTAGCCAGGCTAAAACGAGATTCTTTAAAAGAGATAGTACAAAAGCCGATAAACTGACACTTCACGCCCATAAAGAAGAAGAGTTTTGGTTGTGGGTTTCTTCATGGGCCCTTTTCGTTTCAAAACCTTCAGACATTACAGGTGAAGAGAATGATGATGCAGGATATATTTTGCCGCCGCTTGATATTAGATGGCACGAAATAGCTTCTGATCACTCGGACGCTGGAAACGATAAACGTGGCCAGTACCAAATGTATAACGAAGTTGCAATTGGTTTGGAAGGCTCAGCGAAGGAAAAAAGAAAAAGCCTCAGAGATCGTGTAAATAAAATGCTTGAATTAAGAGATCAAGATATTAATGCTCACAGAATATTGTGGCACGATTTGGAAGATGAGAGAAGATTAATTGAAAAATCAATTCCCGGTTGTAAATCGGTTTTTGGAAGTCAAAAACTGGAACTCAGAGAAGAAATTGTTTTAAAATTTTCCAATGGTGAGTTACAAGAATTAGCCGGAAAGCCTTCAATGTTAGGATCTGGTACCAATCTTCAAAAGCATTGTTCGTGGGCAATTTATTTAGGAATAGGCTTCAAATTTAATGACTTCATACAATCAATTCACAGGCTTTTACGATTCGGACAAACCGGAACTGTTCGAATTGATTTGATATATACTGAAGCCGAACGTGAAATCAGGAAACAACTTGAGCGTAAATGGAAACAACACAACTTAATGGTAATTAAAATGACGAACATCATCAAAGAATACGGATTATCTCAATCTGCAATGGCTCAGCATTTAGCCAGAAAGATAGGAGTTGAAAGAATTGAAATTAAAGGCAATAATTTTACGGCTGTCCAAAATGACAACATAAAGGAATTGCCGCTGATCGAATCAAATTCAGTGGGTTTAATTCTCTCATCAATTCCTTTTGCAAATCAATATGAATACTCTCCAAATTATGCAGATTATGGCCATACATCAAATACAGAAGAGTTCTTCGCTCAAATGGACTACTCAACACCGGAGGCCTTCAGAGTTTTACAACCGGGAAGAATAGCAGCAATTCATGTGAAAGATAGAATTATCCCCGGCGGCCTTTCTGGATTAGGATTCCAAACTGTTTATCCATTCCATATTGACACCGTAAACCATTACCGAAAACATGGATTTGAGTATATGGGGATGAAAACCATTGTTACCGATGTTGTTCGAGAAAACAATCAAACTTATCGTTTAGGTTGGACTGAGCAATGCAAAGATGGCTCAAAAATGGGAGTTGGAATGCCGGAATATCTTCTTTATTTCCGCAAACCGCCAAGCGATACTTCAAACGCTTATGCCGATATCCCAGTTGTAAAAGAGAAAAGAGAGTTTGATCATAAAATAGGGGAGTTTAACAACAGAGGATATTCTCGCGCCAGATGGCAAATGGATGCGCACGGTTATACTCGCAGTTCTGGTGAAAGGCTTTTAATTCCTGATGAGGTTGCCAAACTTGAACACGATCAAATTTACAAACTATTCAGGAGCTACAGTTTAAACGAAGTTTGGGATTTTGAACAGGTGGTTTCAATTGCTGAAAATCTTGAAATACAAGGGAAATTGCCATCCGGTTTTATGCTTTTGCAGCCTCAAAGCTGGTCGTCCGAAGTATGGACTGATATTACCAGAATGAGAACTTTAAACGGCTCACAATGGAGTTTAGGAAAAGAAATGCATATCTGCCCAATGCAGTTTGATATTGCTGACAGAGTTATCGAGCAAATGAGTAATCCGGGAGATCTTGTTTTAGATTATTTCGGTGGACTTATGACTGTACCCCTTCGAGCTATTAAAAAAGGTCGCCGCGGTTATGGAATCGAATTGAATCCAACTTACTTTTTAGATGGTGCAAATTATCTAAAAGCAGAGGAGTTAAAACAAAATGTGCCTACACTTTTTGATCTTAATGATGTTGCTTAATGGCGCAACTAAACCTTTTCACAGAATACGAAATAGAAGAGAAAAACGAAAAACTTTCACAAGCTGCTGATGAAATCTTAGCAGCTTTAAATGACGGAATGAAAGTAAAATTTGAACCTCATTATTATTTCCAAGATGGCGGCCTTATAATATTAATGGCCGTCAATAAATTAAAAGTTTCGGTTTTTAATATCCTTGATCTCGACGGTAACGTTCCAGATGGTTTTACATCTTGCTGGCGAAACATTCAACACATAAAACAAGATTTAACTAAATATAATTGTAAATATGAAACTAATACTAAACAGTAAAAATTTACTCGAAAAACTATTGATTTTAAACGGCGTAATCAATTCATCAAATACTCTTCCAATCCTGGACAATTTCTTGTTTGAGATCAATGAGAATTTGCTGAAAATCACGGCAACCGATTTGGAAACGACGATCAGCTCTACATTGGAAATCAGTTCATCAGATAAAGGATCTATCGCCATTCACGCAAGAATGCTAATTGATATTCTAAAAGCTTTCCCAGAGCAGCCACTTGAGTTTGCCGTATTAGAAAACAGTACAATGGATATCACTTCATCTTCGGGAGTTTATTCAATTGCTTATTCTTCGGCGAAAGAATACCCTACAGCTGTTTTATTTGAGGATGCTCAATCAGTAAGTATTAATTCTAAAATCCTGAGTAAAGCGATCACTAAAACTGTTTTTGCTACCGGAACAGATGATTTGCGTCCGGTTATGATGGGAGTATTATTTCAGTTCTCTGAATCCGGATTAAATTTTGTTGCAACCGATGCACATAAACTGGTAAGGTACACTCGAAAAGATATAACCACGCCTGAGCCTGTCGAATTAATTGTGCCAAAAAAGCCTCTGAACGTTCTAAAAGGGATTCTTTCGACATTAGATACCGACGTTGCACTTTCATTTAACCAGACAAATGCAATATTTGCTTTCACCGATTTTATTGTGATCTGCAGATTGGTTGACGGGAAGTACCCAAACTATGCCGGTGTTATTCCGAAAGAAAATCCAAACAAAGCAGTGATCAATAGAAACACTTTGTATAACTCTGTAAAATGCGTCTCGATTTTCTCCAACAAAACCACAAAGCAGCTAGTTTTAGATTTCTCAGGAAACGAGATCCATTTAACCGCTGAAGATGTTGACTACTCAAATAAAGCAAACGAAAGATTGGCCTGCAATTACATTGGCGAAAACACCAGGATTGGTTTTAATGCCAGATATCTTTCCGATATCATCAGCAATGTTACTTCCGAGGAAGTCAACTTTGAGTTCTCACTTCCAAGTCGAGCGGCAATTATGACTCCGGCAGACGGTGAAACGGAGGAGGAGAGCCTCTTTATGTTGCTCATGCCAACACTTATTAACTAAACCACATTAACCGCCCAATTAGGGCGGTTTTTTATTAACCCAAAAAACAGAATTATGAAAACAATTTTAGGAATCACAGTAAAAGAATGGATCCGGATTATTATCGGATTCATCATTATCATTTCAATCGCATTATATGTAGTTGAGCAAGGAAAAAATAACTCTTAAAAGACAGATCATGAATTATAATAAAGACTTTGAACCAGAAGAAGATTTCGAAGAAATGGAAATGCCAACCCCTTGCCAAAAATGCGGCGGTTGGTTTGACCTTAATGATGGTACCGCTTCGGAAAAGTGGTTTCCACGAACTGTAATTTGTTCCGATTGTGGAGAAAAAGAGCAAAATATAATTGAGATCGAACAGGACATTGAAGATTTTATAGAAGAAATTGATCAGGCTAAAGATTCTATTACATCTGCAGAACAAACTATTCGTGTCAATACACTAAAAATTTGTGCATTAAAAGAAAAACTAAAACTGCTAGAGGAATAATTATGAAGCGACTTAACTATTACCAGGTTCATAAAAACAAATCTCCACGAAAGGTACGAAGTCCAAAAGCGAAAAAATCTCATATTCCATTACTAGCCATTTTGATGGCGATGAGCGCAGTTCAAATAGCAATTGTTGAAAGTCAAATTCACATTAGTCCAATCGCTAAAATTACTAAAATGTTACTTGTTGCCGTTGAATCTGCTTTGGCGATTACCGAGATTGTAAAAAGAAATAACTCTAAAAGACTGTATTATGAAAGTCGTTTTCAGAAATCCAGTCCCTGCAATTAAAGCAGATTTAAAATATTATACATGCATTAACTGCAAAGTCGAGTTTAGATGGTCGGAGGGATGCATGAGCAGAATAATACCAGAAGGTAAATATCACGATAAGGTTGAGTGTCTTTGTGAAAAATGCTCAGAATCATATTTAACGAATCAATTAAAATTAGAATTATGAACGCAAATTATTATTTCTGCTCGCAGGCAGTTATTGATCAGTTTAAACCTGAACAACTCTCAAAACCTTTTAAAAGTGGTTTTGAATCAGATGGTGATACACCACATTATATAGCATGGTTAAATTTTGACAAAGTGAAAAACTACTTCGAAGCAGTAGTCGAACCAAACAATGAAGATGATGACAAAGAAGATATTGACTTTTGGTGTTGGGAAATTATTCCCGGAAACATTGATGTTGAAAATATTGATCTCGAGCAGGCTCAGCTGTTTGGCTTACTTTGGGAAATTCAATTCAGAACTGGCCTAACAAAAACCTGCAATCAGGCAATGACAATTTATAATCTTGCCGAACGTGAAAGTCTGAATCCGATTGAATTAATCAATAAAATCGCTTAGTTATGAAAAAGTTAACCTTGACAGAACAATTACATCAACTTATTTCGGAAGAATCACGAATTAAGGCTATTCATTTAGAAGAATTTTGGAGCAAAAACCATGAACCTCAAAAACTATTTAAAGTAAACAGGATTGGTGAAATCAAAGAAATTGAAATAACTGGAAGTCATGTGGGTTATGTTTTTACAGACAGGAACATATGGGCACCGCATTACGATAAAGATAAAAGACCTTCTAAAAATTTAGTTGTTGCATACTGGGAATATGTAGAAAATATCAAAACTGCTGAACAAATCATTTATGTCGATTATCGCGATATGGGTTCTGGATCTTATAAATATACTGATATAATAAAAGAGCCTCATTTTGCTTTCAATGAAGCTGATTTAAAAGAAGAATCAGAAAGACTTAAGGAGATTTATGCCCCAAAAGAAAATCATACTGCTTGTGGTTATTGTGGAAAACAAACGCCTGACGATAAAGTAGTGACAAGCACTATAATTGGACGTGGTCGAAAAGAAGTTTGGAACAGTTGGAAAGGTAGATACGAAAATAAGTCGTGTACGACCCAAGAACCGATGAAGTTTTGCTCCGGAACTTGCGCAGGAAATGAGCAAATGTCACGTGAAGGATAATTTTAATTAATATGAAACCTTCACCAAAACAAAAACAGATCCTGGACTTCGCTCTAAAAAACGATAACCAGATAACCAAAAAGCAAGCAATTGAACTTATTGGGCACTATTACTTTTTAAATGCTCAAAAGTATGTAGGTGAAGTGCTCAGCCGTATGGTAAAATCAAAACTGCTAAAGCGAGTAAAGAATGGTTTATTCGAAATCTCGACCGATAGAAAAGAAACTGCAAATGGAATTGTTAACCCTAATCAATTAGAATTATTATGACTTTGTTCAAGCCAACTTATTACCCAGTTGATGTGATTCTTAATTTTAATCAGGAACAATTTATCTACATTATCATCTTTAAATAGATCATCAATTTCATTTTTTTCTGTATTAATTGAATATTGTCTGTAAAAGTTTTTATAGTCTTCCCGAGTTTTAAAATCATTTTCGCGTAGCAATATTAAACCGCTAGTTAAGTGAATGTATTGGGATCTATCAATTGTTTTTTTACAGTAAAACTGAATAGGTGCATCATTTACATATTTTTCTAATCCTTGAATTAAATCTGTTCTAAACGTCATGGTAAGTATTTTAAGATTGATATATAAAATTACTCATAATTATAAGCTCTTCAACAGTGGCATAACTTTATTTTTCCAAACTAAAACATCAAATCATAGAAATGAAAGCACTATCAATAAAAAATCCGTGGGCGTATTTATGCGTATTAGGAATTAAAGACATTGAAAATAGATCCTGGAGAACAAATTTCCGGGGAAAAATTTACGTTCATGCTTCAGGGCAGATTTACCCATTTTTTAAAGGAGGTAATCTTGCTTTTCCAGCAGATCAATGGGCGGCAATCAATAGTAAGGTAGACGTTCACATAAAAGAAGAACACGACAAATTCTTTACAAAATCCGCTATAATTGGAGAAGTTGAAATTATTGATTGTGTTGTCAATCATCCATCAATATGGGCGGAGAAAACCGAAGTAATCGGAAAAACAATCGAAGGAGATCCTCTGTATAAAACAAAACCAATCTGGAACTGGGCTCTTGCTAATCCAGTACTCTATGAAAAACCAATACTAAATGTAAAAGGAAAGCTTTCTTTCTGGGAGCCGGATATTGACATTCAGGAATGCATCGGCTGCTCTCAAAAATTCGATCTTGAAGAAATGGAAGAAGATGATGGCGGCGAAAAGTTTTGTCCGGAGTGTTGGGAAGTATTATCGCCTGTCATGGCTCAAGAAGCAAAGGAAAATGCTACTGAATCCCAATAGTACCTACAGCCGAAAGTCTAGTATTGTTTACGACGAAAGCGGTTTTCCAGTATTGAAATTTAAATCCTATCTCCCGAACTTTGAAAAGCTGTCAGTAGATGCCATTAAATACATGAACAGGTATTATGAAGCCGATCCGGAAAAGTTTGAGGTGTATAATAAGGAAGATAGGGCAGCTCAATTGTCATTGTTTTAAAGTGGTCATAATATTGGCCACTTTCTTTTTTTCTCACCTAAAATATTACGAAACTCTTTTATTATTTCTTTCTTTATTGGATCAATCTTTTCTGGTATTTTTTTATGCACAAAAGCGGCATCGAATTGAATGTTCCTGTCCGGTTTGGTATATTCATCTGTCATTTGCAGCTTTAAGTCATAAATATTAAATATTTCTCCACATTCGGCAAAGTAGCTTGTAATGATTTTTTCAAGCGGTTCCGGAAAATATAGTACATTATCCTGAAAGTAATTCAGAAATTCATTGTGAGTATTTCTATAGTTGATGCTAAGTTCTCGCTCCTGTTCGATAAAAGTTTTTCCCTCTTCTACAAATTTAAATGGCTGAGTGTATTGCCTTAAAAGCCTTAAACTCAGATTTAAATATTTAAAAGTTTGTTCTAAAACATCAAGACGTTTCTCATGCAGTTTTACAAATTTAAAACTTTCGTTAGAGTGTTTTTTCTTAAGCAATTCAGTTACAAACAAAGTTGCGAATGTTACTATTATTGGTAAGGCAATATTTAAAATCATAATTTTTAGTTTTAGGCTTTATTTTAATTAATCCAGTACATTACAAATAAGATTATTTCAAATAATAATAAACAAATTACGAAACATTTATACTCTCTTTCAATGTAGTTATTTAAGCTCCTTTTGAAGTTTTTCTAGTACCAAAAAGAGCTTATTTATAACCTTAGGATCTTGATATTCTATAATTTCATCATCATTTTTATTTATCAAGTCATCGATGAATATCGTAAATTTTTCTGCTTCGTCAATTAGATCTTGAAACTCCTTTAACGAAAAATCATATTTGTATAAGTAGCTGTAACGTTGTTCAAATGTTGCAAGAAGTGAATAAAATTGTAAAAATACTTTGGCATCTTTTTCAATGTCCTCTTTAATCTTGTTAATCATTTCAATTGTCTGTCCTGGCTTGCGTATCTTTGTTACTTTTATTGTCATTGCATGTACAGAAGTGAATACTTCCGTTAGAAAATAGGCTAATTGTTCATAACTGTCAATGCGTTTTAAAAGTAGAGAAATGTTTTTGTTTTCTTCATTTGATTGCTTACCAATATTGTGAGTTAACAACCCTAAAATTATTAAGCTACTAAGTGCTAAAATCGTATTGATAGTTCCTCCTATAAAATCACCAAATGAAGCCCAAACGCTTAAATCATTTGAAATAATATTTCCTCCAAAATGGTAGAGAAATACCGTTACTGGAATAAGTAGAAGTATAAAAGAGATAACTGATATTGTTAGAAGGATGTTGTTTTTAATGTATTTTTTCATTTTACTATTTTCGGGATTAATTAGTTATTTACTGTCTAACGTGCTTTCTAAAAGAACGGATCATTTCAAACACTCCAATACCTGTAAAAATTCTTCCAAGTAGATCAATCAAACCAGACCAACTAGTTAAAGTTCCAGACTTTTCCATAAACTCAATTTTATGCAATGGATTTAGAAACTGAGGAAAGTAAGGTAGTAAGTTTTCTATAAAAAAAGAAGCACCAGTCTTATCTAGGCTTAGTGATATACCCTCAATAGTATTAATAAATAATAAGAAGAAAATAAAAGAAACCAGTATTGTTATAAAAATAGCTTTAAGCCAATTTGTTCCGTGATTACTATAAAGGCCAGAGACAATTATAGTTATGATTGATCCATAGTCTTTAGGTTTGGAGTCTTCAAATCTTAAATGTTGCAGTAAAAAGTGCTGAGAAATTCTATAATAATATACTTTGTCTTTTGTATTGCTTTGTTTATTTGCTGACGTATATAGGTCATTGTAAACATTATAGTAATTAAGATAATTGTCGCGATATAAAATATGTGGTATTTTCGAGTTAATCAATTTTAAGGAATTTAAATCTGAATTTTTAAGTTCAATATCATAATTTTCAAATTGTATGTTTTTAAATTCTAAGATCCCAGCGGATGAGTTAGTTATTTTAAATTTATATGTTGGATAACTTTCCCATAGTAAGAAATCATTATAATAATTTTGTTCAATAAATTTTTTGAATTCTATTAGCGAGTGATATCCTTTTATGAGATCTACTATCGTTAAATTTTTATCGAGAGCACGGACTTGTTTCTGTTCATACTTAATATTATTTGACCTAAAGACAGCGAAGCTTTCAATATATTCACTGATGCTGTTCTGTTTAAAGGCTTCTATAGCAGCAGCGGTAATATTTGAAAAATATATTTTACCATCATTATTCATTTCGTCAAGATAAATTTGTTTATTTAAAATGCTATTAAAGTCTAATCTTGAACTCGTATTAAAATAACCTGATAAATTTATCTGATTTATAATACAAGACTTTGAGACAAGTGTAATTCCAGTATTAGACTTTACAGTTAAACTATTTATAAATAAAAATTTTCCAATTAAAGTAAATTGAGTTTTATCACTTAATGGCTCTATTAGTAAGATTCTAATAATGCCAGCATTAAATTGTATTCCATTACTGCATTCGTTTTTGAGAAAAGTTAAATAAGATATATCACAATAATTAAAAATCAGACTTTTCTCAAATGTACAATTTTCAAATTTTAAGTTAGGTGCAACTATGGAAGAAACGTCAAAATTCATCGAAAATTTACAATTCTCGAAAAAAATAAAACCTGTCCATTCAACATCTACCAACATTAGACCTTCAAAGTGGCAATTTTCAAAGGTTATGTCATATGTAAATTTACTACTATGAATTACTAATGACCCCTCAATTTTCTTATCGTAAATGCTTTTGGAGTTGGGAAGGACTTCAAATTTACTTTCAAGTTTTTCAGGAGTGTGTAAGTCTCGTAGAAGTGTATGTGCAGATATTTTTTCCAATGTGATGATATTTCGTTTGACCAATATAATAATTCTCGGAGACTGTATTTTTATTTTGTGCTTATATGACTTTCGATCGTTTCCATTAACGTATATTTAACAAACATAATATTTAATTGAATAACTATGTCATGTGAGAATAAAACAGGTATTTATACTCGTTTTACTTGTGCTTTTTGTTCTTCTATTTTTCATATGTTTGCGAGAGCAAAACTCAACTTAAGATCATGACGGACTATATATCATCTTTTTTAGATAACTACAAAAATAAAATTAGAAATCCTTTTATTGGTACGATGATAAGTGTTTGGCTGATCAGAAACTGGATTGTTGTATATGCGTTTTTTTCATTTGACGCTGACAAAAACATGGAATGGAAAATTAAATATATTAGGGCATACTTTTCTAAAAAATATTTTTGGGAAGAATTTTTTAATGTTATTGGAATTGCATTCTTAAGTCTGCTCTTTTCGTTTATATTGCTTGGTGTGTCAAGAGCATTAACTGACTGCTATTATAAAATAATTGAAAATGCCATAGTGACTAAGATCGATAAAAAAGCAATATTTACTCTAAAAGACAAGGAACTGCTTGACAAGAAAATTGTTTCATTAACCGAAAAATTAGAAAAAGCTAATGATTTACATAATAAGGCAGAGAACTTAAATGAATTATTGGTAGCAAAAAACAAAATAAGTCAGGATAAATTTGATGATGAATTCAGAACTCTCTCGGCAGATACCGCCAAAACTTTAGAAATAAACAAAAGTCTTAGCGCAGAAGTTAACAGATCGAAATTTATACGTGATTCATATCATAACTTATTTATCAGACTTGCTCCCCATGATAAAAATTCACTTGTTACTCTTCTTCACAAAGGCCCAATAGAAATTGACAAATCGTTAGAAGGAACAAATCTGGATTTAGAACGATTAATAGACATCGGTTTCGTAAAGTTTAATGTTGAAAAAAAACGTTATTCCTTGACAGAGGCAGGTACGATATTTATGAACATTTATCAATATAATGAAGACAATCCGGGAACTTAACAGCTAACTAAAAATTAACACTTGATTTAAAATTTTAGTAATGCATTGTGTTTCTTCTGTAAAATTCCTATTTTTAGGTTATGAAAAATCACACACTCATATTATCAACTGCAAAATTATCACTCGAGAATGGTGTTAGTATTGACTTTGTGACTAATTTGCTAAATCGTGGCTTAACCGGGATAGAATATTTTGGCCCGGAATTAGATAATCCGGAATGCTATATTGATGATGACATGACTGCAGCAAGTGCCGGAATTACTTATTTAGAATTTCACTTTGAAACACCTGAGCCAATTGCTTATGATTCTTTAAATGAAATTGAAGTCGATAGGCTGATTTATGAAGAAATAAAAAAATCCGCCTGCATTGATCTGCGAGCGGATGAAAAAGATATTACTGTCTATCTTTAATTTTTATTTGCTTTCTCCGAGATACACAACTTTGCCAACACCAGTTTCAAATAAAGCTTCAATCTCTTTATTGCATAACTTGAATATTTCCCTTGCTTTTTCAGCAGCCAAAACGTCTATTTCATCTACCGTTATTTCATCATTAAACTCGGATAATTCGCTAAATATATAACTTTGTAGTATTTGCTGGCAACGCATTATGTGCGCATCTATTTCGCTGTGATCATCATAAAGATGATTTGGGTAAACATAAGCTGTTATTTCTTTTAAGGTATTTAAATCGGTTAAAAAAAACTCGATGAGTTCCTCGTTCTGTAAATTTTCAAAATATTTATTCATGGTATCTTTATTTAAGCTGCTTCAAAAGCAATTAACTTACTTTGATAAGGCAAAGCGAAATCTTGTATTTTATTGTTTGTGTCAAGCCAGGCTAATTCATCCTCTCGATTTAGCATGATCGGCATACGCCTTTTGTGATTATGGATAAACTGCATTAATTCGTTTGCCTCTGTCGTAACCATTGTAAAAGAGTTCAGGACTTGTCCATTTGCAGGATTTACCCAGCTGTCATATAATCCCGCAAAACAAAAGATTTCGTCGCTCTGGGAGAAGATTTGATACTTTTCTTTTTTCTTTCCTTTTTCATCGAGCCAGCGCCATTCGTAGTAACCGGTGGCGATAATCAAACATCGGTTTTCAGTTATATTTCTATACGAAGCCGTACTGTCTATAGTTTCAATCCTGGCATTTAAAGTTTTGCTTTTAAAATCTTCGTTTTTTGCCCAGCTTGGAACTAATCCCCAATGATAATCAGTAGATATAATATCCGCGCGTCCGTTTGTTATTACCGGAAGATTAGGATGTTCGAATCCATTAATAAAAACACCTTCATAAAACTGGCCACTATTATTTACTGCGATATTAAATCTAATTTTTACATCGCGTCTACTTGCTTTCTGATCTACGTAGTAACACATAATCAATATTTTAAATCAATACTCTAAGTTAAGAATTTAAGTTATATCATCTTCTTCTAAATTTAGATTTTGTGTCCTTTTCCAGCCGGAACCTTCATCCTTGCCAACGCTTAATGCTTTATCTCGTTTCGATATAGTATGATAGTCCGGTTCTGGTACACGGCCCATTACATTTACGTAGTATTTTTTAATTGCTTCATCAGTTACTGTTATCGCATCACTTCGAATTTCTACTTTTAAGCCAATATGCTCTAGCCACTTTGCATTTTGTATGCAGAACGGTTTTTCATACCAAATAAATGACCATTCACCCATGATTAACAGGCTTTGAATTGCATGATAACCTTTAGTCTTTATATCGAACCCACCAACTTTACTAATGTGTTCTGTCACTTCTTTTTTTTCTTCCCTTGTCATCACACCGCTTTTTTAATTATAATCCCAGTCCTTGTCATAAAAAATGTTTCCTTCCTCATGGTTTTTGGGGGTAAGCCCCATCACATTAACATAATACTTAAAGTATACTTCATCATTTACGATGATTTTATTCCAACGAATTCCACATTCGAATTTTAAAAACCACAGTTCTTTTCGTAAAGAAACGGCTTCATCATATCCCACTTCTTGAAACACTAACGCTTCTTCTTTTAATAATCTCTCTAGTAATTTGTAACGAGGAGTAGCGGGATGCATTCCATAAGCATTAAGTATATGCGCTTCAACTGCTTCTTTTTCATTTGCTTCCATATTGATTAATTTAGAAAAGCAAAATTAGCACAGGACATAACAAAGTGTATGTGTTTTAATGTTCTAAATTGGAACAAAATTATTTATTTTGGTCAGTATAGATATTTTGAAGTATTCCTACAATAATGCTTAGTATAAAAATAAAAATAAATAGATTGTGAATGAAGTATATAGTATTTGCAATTTTACTTTTCGGAACGAGATTCCCATTAGTGAATATGTTTAAGGAATAGGGCAGCACGCTTTTATATGACCAAAATTTATTAACCTTTATTTTATCAATTTCATTGTTCTTTTTGGTTTCTACACTTTTATATTTGTTAATTGCGTCTGCAAAAACGGAAGAAATGTTTCTAAATTCTTTTTCGTTTTCCACGAATAGTTTATAATTACCTTTTTTATCATATATAGTTAAAGATCTTATAGGCTCCGGGGGATGATTACCTCCAAAACTTAACTGA
Organism: Flavobacterium sp. 1355; assembly: GCF_017833415.1. Lineage (GTDB taxonomy): Bacteria > Bacteroidota > Bacteroidia > Flavobacteriales > Flavobacteriaceae > Flavobacterium. The sequence goes on from NZ_JAFICC010000004.1 coordinate 27,068, forward strand.
TAATCAGCAACGATAATGTAATTCTTAAGTATGTACATTTGGTTATTTTTTATGCTATCTGTATTTGTCCTTGCAAATAGTGGTTCATGTGAAATTATGTCTTGTAGTATATTTTGTTTATGAATACTGGTTTCTCCATAAATTTCTTTTACTAAAACAAATTGATTTGATTTTTCAGATTCTAAAATGTCCTTTTCAATCCTTAAATTACTTGGATCCGAATTTAATAGATATGTATAGACTAATGGAAATGCGACACAATGAAAAAATACAAATACCGCAATTAATTTGAATAATAATTGATTTTTTAATTTACGTGAAGTGAAGTACCAAGAAGCAAGTACAATACCTGTAAAAACGCAAATAAGCATTATATCGTACACATAATCAATCACCTTTTCTTCCTGGATTAAAAGATATGGAAGTGAAGTTACCAACCCTGAAATTATAGCTACAATTTGTGCAATATTTTTGCTTCTGCTTTTAAAATCTTCTACGTCCATATTTTGAGTTGATAAGATGAATTTATTTTAGTATAAGTGATGTACATTGAGTCGTAACTTCTGCAATTATAGAATTGTAATAGAGTGGTTAGACACTTATAAACAGAATTAGTTAAATTGTTTATAATTTATAAATCATTTAAACGTAATTTAATTACGTATTTAGATTAGGTTTTCTATATTTGTAAACGAAAAAACCGCTTCAGTTTTTTAAAACGTCGGCGGCATTAACAATTATTCTATCTTTCGATAAATAATTTCACAAAGTCTAAAAGAAGTCTGCCAAGAATTGCTATAGACGGAGTGACTTTCATAAATTTGAGCCATAGACTTTCAGAGTCTTTAGGCTCATTTTTTTTATTTATCATTCTGAACTACAAAGATTGTCATTTGTTGCCAAAAAAGAAAGCCATACTTATTCACAATATGACGTAGTTTTTAACAACGGGAAAAAAGTGGTCAATTTTTCACACAATATTAAATTCTTGTAAATGAGAGTTTTAAAATTAACTTTTACTCGTTAAGTGCCGTAAAATATAGACTTTTTGGAATAAAAAGCAAGAAATTGTAAATTGTTTTTAAAAGTTTTTCTGAGTTAAAAACTTTCATTTTTTGAGTTAAAAAATACTGTTTTCGAAGTGTATTAATTGCACTCAGTTTTTTAGGAATTTTGAGTTCCTGGGCCACTTTTTCAAACTCCATATACCAGTCTTCACCAAAGCGACGAATTAAGCCTTCTATACAAACTCACAAACCGGAACCTCTAATTCTTTTCCTAAAGAACAGGCATCATCGCAAATATCCCACTTATCATAATTGACTGCGGCAAACTCTGTAAAGTTTTTTACACGTATTGGAAATAAATGGCATGAAACCGGTTTTTTCCAGTCTATAATTCCTGGATTATAGGCCTGTTCAATTACGCAAAGTGCTGTTTTTACATCAAAAATAACATAGGCACAATCTTTCTCGTCTGTTAAAGGCGTTTCACGATCACCCATCAATTATTTACTCATCTATCCTGCGCTTCAATAGCAGCATTTTCTTTAATTAGCCGACAAATAGATTCTTTTTTAAGAATATCCTCTAAAATAATGGTTTTACCTACTTGAAACATCTAACCTGGCTGCAAGTGATTTGATAAAAGTCACGAGATCTATATAATTCTTTTCATTAAATGAGTGACGATCATTATTAGGGTTTCTCTTGCTCTTAAAAGTAGCGTAGGTAATTCCCATAGCTTCGGCCGCTTTTACTCCTGTAATACCAAAATCATCTAAGACTTTGTTTATTTTGTCAATTGGTTCCATAAGCACTTAATTGGTATATTTGTAACAAATTTAATTTTAATAATTAAGTTTCCTTTCTACAAAAGGTAAAACCTCTCCGTAATAAGAGAGGTTTTTTTATTCCAGGCTAATCGATGTATTTTCCAATCAGCTTGTTCGCCGTTCCATAGGGAGAATATATAATATCTTCTACAAGGAACAATTTAAATGATTCCGGATTCGGATAGTTGTTTTGACTTATTTCAACTTTGGACCCAATCTGCGGAACCGCATACATAGTTTGAATACAAATTGTAATATCATCCTGAATAATCTGAATTTGAAATGTCATCTCGTTTTCTACAAATTCAATTAAAAAACCAAATAACAACCAATTCAAAATGCTTTTTCTTCTTTTGTGAAATTCTTTTTTCATGTGAAAGATTTTTAAAGAGGAGCCTTTCAGCCCCTCTTGATTAGTTTTAGATTAATTTTCCGTGAAGCTCCCAGCTCGTGCATGTTCTATTAACCTCGATCCTTTCAATAATAAATCGCTCTCTTTTCTCAGTTTGAACTATCATTCCAATTTGATATCCTGCTGACGTAGTTGAAAAGTGGTCCAGCATTTCGTTTTTCTCATCTATCAGAAAGATGTTCTTATTTAGCTGTTCATCTATCGCATAGGTTACTTGGTCACAAAACCAATCTTCTAACTTCCATTTAGGTGCGTTAATAAAGTTTTCCCATCTTAACGACCAAGACAATTTTTTCTTTTTCATTGTTTAAAATTTAATTGTTAATAATTGTTTCAATTCTACCCTGTAAATATACGATACCTTTTAGTATCGTACAAGTGATTTGTAAACTTTAACATATTATGTTATTAAATAATATTAATTGCTACTTTTGCTATACCAATCCTATGAACATGAAGATTAACAATTTGACTTTGAAACAAGAGACTTTCTGCCAAGCTTACATTCGTTTAGGTGACAAGACAGCGGCTTATCGAGAAGCTTACTCGACTGGAAATATGAAGAATGAAACGATTCATAGTAAGGCCAACTTGTTGAGTAATAAGGGCAATGTGGGGGCAAGGATAAAAGAATTACAATCAACTGTTGCTGATATCGCAGAAAAGGAGTTTAAGATCACGGCCGAAGAAATGCTTCGACATTTAAATATTCTTCGAAAAGCCAGGATTGATGAGTACGTTGAATATCACGAATTCGAAGTGCCAGTAACAACAACTACCGGAACCGGAAAGAATAAAACTGTGCAAACAACTATTGAAAAGCGAACCGAGCTAAGAATAAAGCCATTCGATAAACTTACTGAAGAGCAAAAGATGTGCATTGAAGGCATTAAGCAAACAAAATACGGTATTGAACTTAAGCTACATGGTAAAGAGTGGTCCATTGAAAAGATAAATAAGCATATTGGCTTCTATGAAAAGGATAATGAACAGAAGAATAAGGTTCTTGATATTTCTAACACAGAGGAACGTGAAGCACGAATTGCTGAATTGATTGCAAAGGCCAAACAGGCATAATTTCCTGTAATTAAAAACTAACATAATATGTTATTATATAATAAAATATATTAGTTTTGTAAAGTAATCAACATTTTAAATATAAAGGCAATGATCACCCTGATAAGTCAGGACATAGAACCATTCGGGGTTATAAGTAAACTCGTTAAATCATTCTATGATATGTGGATTAGTGGTCTGGCACATAGACAATCTGGATCGTTTAGCGTTGAGGTAATGAAGTCGAAATCCGTTATTACTTCTATAAAAAACCAGATGTGATCGCTTTTGTATTTGAAATAAAACCACCAGAACCATGAGTATAGAAATTGTAAACGGACGAGTATTTGTTGAAGGAAAAGAAACTGTTGATGCTGCATTCATTGGATATGCAATATTAGATCTGGCAGAGAATACTGATATTAAGTTAAGTACTGTAGAAGGCATAGTAAATCCTAAAATAAAAACACATGTTGTTCACTCGCAAACAAAAGACGCTTGGAATGTTATTGGTAAAAGCTTAGGAAGCAAGTATAAAATTGCAAGAATTCCATATATAAGTGGCGAAACAAAAGAAGCGTTTAATCATGCTGCGTTTATATCCGAATGTTTCAATAACTCAGATTCTTTGATGTCACTACTCAAGTAAAACACTATCACTCAAAAACAAAAAATTATGATGGCATTTTTTCAAAAATTAGTGAATTACTTCAAGGAAAAAAAGATACGTAAAGCTGCCAGAGCAGCAACGCTTGCTCGTGTTACTTCTGATTATGAAGCTTTGATCAATGAATTAAGGCTAATTCAGGAAAAGAAAAGCGTGCTTTCAAGAAGCGAAAGAGACTTTGTTGAACTAAGAATCAAACACCTTATCGCTAAAGGTCACATCCAAGTAAATAAATAATCAAGTGAATGTCATTAACCGATGCTGAAATATTAGAGCTGGAAGAATTGTTGGCAGCACGTGATATTGACATGTCTCGTAAGAGGCTTACGACGATTGATGAAGAAACAAATCCGAACTATTCTCTTCTATTTAACGCCATCCAAAACCAAAAATACGAAATCATTGACGGAAAGTCTGAACTGGTTTCGGGATATCGAGGCGCCGGTCTTGAAGGATCATCCCGTTCCGGAAAGACATGGTCCGGAATCGATATTATCATTTGGCTTTGTTTGTTCTATGAGCCGAACGGCTGTACAATCAACATATATCGTGAAACCTACAATGAGTTTAAAACAACTTTATACGATGATTTCAAGCGCCGATTAGATGATTACGGACTACCAAATAAGTTTAAAGACAATGATGAAATCAAAAGTTTTAAAATTGGAAATAGTAAGATCTATTTCATTGGAGATGGTAAGCATGGGGGAGGTTGTGATTATGCTTTCTTTAACGAGGTTATGTTCATTAAGAAATCAGTATTTGACCAGGTTAAAATGCGTTGCAGAAAATTCTGGTGGGCCGATTATAATCCATCTTTTACTGATCACTGGTTCTTTGATAGTGTATTGGCCCGTCCTGATGTTATTTTCTTAAGAACGACTTTCAAAGACAATAAATATATCTCAGCTCAGGAAAGAAATGAGATATTAATTACTGAGCCATGGAAGCCAGGTTCATATATAGTTAAAGATGGAGTTGTACAATGCTACAACAAAACCACTAATAAAGTTGAGCCGCTGTCGCCAACTAACCAACCGCCTCCACATCCAGATAATATAAGAAATGGTACCGCAGATGAAAGCTACTGGCGAATTTATGGTTTAGGATTAAGAGGAGCAATGAAAGGATTAATTTTCCCATTTGTTACATGGATTGATAAGTTCCCAGAAGATAAAGCGGCAATATATCCAAATGATTTTGGGTTTACAACTGATCCCAACACGCTTGTCAAATATGCTGAAGATGAATTCAACATCTGGATTGAACCTTTAAGCTATGAACCTATTGAGACGCCAGAGGCCCTTTCGTTATTGTTAGAGAGCTTGAATATAGATAAAGCAAAAGATATTATTCCCTGTGATTCTGCTGATAAATATACCGGCGAAAACAAAGGAACGGTTGAAATGGTCAAAGGTTTAAGAAGACAAGGCTTTATAAATGCTTTCAAAATAAAGAAAACCAAATCAGTTATGTTCTGGCTTACTTCTATGAAGAAGAAGAAGATTCACATCGTAAAAAACCATCTGTACAAGGAAGCGCTTAAAGAACAACAAAATTATAAGATGCGTGAAATTGCCGGAATTGCAATTAATCAACCATTGGATAAATTCAATCACATGTGGGATAGTGCTCGTTACGGCCACATTGCTCACAATTCCCCAAAACTAACGTTAGAGTCAACGCCACAAGCAATTAACAATATAAATTACTAATTATGGAAGAAGAATTATTACTTCAATTAAAAACAGATCCGGAATCTGTGATTGAAAAAATTAGAAAGCAATCAAAAGACAATGCGACGATTACTGAATATCAAAAAGAATTTAAAGACCACGATAGAACAATTCGCGAGTCTCAAGTCGGAAATATACAGAAAGATAAAGTTATCGGTTCGGGAGAGAAGTCGAAATCAGTTAAAACTGTAAAAATACCAATCGATTTTGCCAGAAAGATTGTTTCGACTGCCACTGCATTTGAAGTTGGTAAGCCAGTTACTCTTATTCCTTCAGAAGTAAATGCGTTGTCTGACCTGATTAAAATGATATGGAAAACAAATCGTATTGATTCATTGCTGCAAAAGCTGGTTTCACTTAAGAAATCTGAGACGCAAGGGGCTATACAATTTTACATTGCAGATATTGCAGATAATTCTTTATTTAAAAAGATCCTGAATTTTCTGAAGCTTGGAAAACAGGTAAAGGAAATAAAATCTAAATTACTTGATAATTCTAAGGGAGTAATGACGCCTTTCTTCGATGGTTCTGGCAATATGATTCTTTTTATGTGGGAATATAAAGCAAAGAATCAGAATGATCAAGAAATAAACCATGTGGAAATATGGGATTCGGAAAATTATCATTACTTAAATGATGAAGGCGGCAAAATGGCGTATTTGGATAAAGTTATGCTACACGGTTTTGATAGAATTCCGATTGTGTACGTTAATCAGGATGAGCCAGAGTGGTTTGTTGTACGAGAACTTATTGATAGGTTTGAAACTTCATTGTCAAAACTTGGCGGTTCAAATGATTACACTGCCTATCCTTTACTTCAAATCTTTGGTACAGTAAATTCATTTCCTGATAAAGATGACTCTGGTAAAATCTTGGAGTTTCCCATAAAAATAGATGATGATGGAAAGCCGGTGCACGGTAAAGCTGAGTTCTTAACAGCTGACAACGCAGCGGAAAGTGCCAAATTAGAGTTTGACAATGTTAAGGATCTGATTTATTCAATTTCACACACTCCGGATCTATCGTTTGACAACGTAAAAGGACTTGGTACCGTTTCCGGAGTAGCATTAAAGTTATTGTTCTTAGACGCAGTGATTAAAGCAACTATGAACGAAGGTGACAACCGTACCATGATTGAGAGAATATTAAACATTATCACCTCAGGTGTGGTTAAAACAACAAATACTGGTCTGGCCAAGTTTTCAGAATCGCTTTATTATGACATCGTTTTTAATTCAATTATTCCTGACGATGTTAAAACAGCAACTGATATCATAACTTCCCTGAAAGAAGCTGGTCTTATCTCAACTATTTCAGCTATTAAACTTCTTGATTTAGTTGAGAATCCAGAGGATGAGCTTAAACTGATCAATAGCGAAGTAAAAGTTCCTGAACCTGTCGAAAAGATACCTGCATAATCAATTAAAACTTAAAAAATAAAATCCTTATTTAGAATCATTCTAAATAAGGATTTTTTATTTACATTTGTTTCATAATTAGTAATCAACTAAATAATCATAAAAATGGCAGTAACACCAGAACAGATTAAGGCACGACTTAAGATCAAATATCCTAAGGCGAACTTTTCGCAAAAAAGGATAGACGCAATTGCGGCTAAACTTGCACCAAAACCAGTAGATGGAGCAGATGATGATGCTATTGACGCAGTTTTAGAAGCTGCTAATGACTTTATGTCCTTTGAAGATATCGCAAGACAGGATGATCGAGTTAGGACATTAGAGGCAAATCAAAAACCAAAAGCAGATCCACCAGCGCCAAATCCAAATGATCCACCAGCACCAGCAAAAATTGAGGTAGAGGATGATACGCCTAAATGGGCGAAAGCAATACTTGAATCAAATCAAAAGATGGCTGGAGAATTAGAATCATTCAAGAAAGGAAAAGTGATAGAAGATAAAAAATCAACTGTAGCTCAACTTATAGAAGGTTCTGAAATCTTGAAAGGATTAAAACCGGAAATTAAAAAGAAGTGGATGGAACGTGTAAATGTAGAATCTGAAACTTCATTTGAAGATCAGATCAAAGAACTAGAAACTGAATACTCAGAATTAGTTCAGATTAATGCGGACTCAAATTCTTATGCACCGGCAGCAGGTAGTGGTTCGACTGAATTTAAGCCAGATGAAAAAGTAGTTGATGATATAGTAAACAACTTAAATATTTAAAACATGTCTACAACAGCAGATTTAGCTAAGAAAGGACCAACTTATGATACTGGTAATGACAATATCGTCATTGTCAAACATCTCGAAGGAATTCCTGGAGGAAGAACATTAGATGTTACTTCTTATACACCGGATGTTATTCCGGCAGGTCATATCATTATTTGCACAAATGATGAAAAGACATTTAAACCAATGCCTGTAACAGGATCGGCTTACGACGCCTTGCCAGCTTCTCACAAATATGCAGGTGTTTTGATTTCAACAATCTTAAAATCAAAACCGTTTGCGGGAATTATGGTTAGAGGAACTGTAAACAAAGAAGCGTCATTCTATCCATTGACAGCGATTTTGTCAGCAGTTAAAACGGCATTACCATTAATTCGTTTCACACAAGATTAATTAGAAGAATATGAAAGAATCATTATTTGTAAAGTATGTTTCATGGTTAAGTGCCATCATACTTGGAGTAGTAACAAAAGTAAATGGCGGTACCACGGAATTAAGTTATTTGCATAAAGCAATGCTTACCGAAGAATTGTCAACCGATCTTAAGTGGTCTTCTTTATCTGTTAACAGTACCATCGTAGCAGCAGATGTTGTTTCCATGGATTCTGAAATGCCATTAAAGAAACGTGACGCGATTTCTACTGCTGACGGAGAGATTACCAAGTTAGGTATGAAAAAACAGATGACTGAAAAACAACTTTCGGACATCGATATTCTCATCAATAAAAAAGTAGAGAACAAAGTAATTATTGAAAAGATCTTCAATGATGCTGTTGCATGTACGATGGGAGTCTACGAGAAATTGGAATATATTTTCTTGAAAGGACTGTCAACAGGAATAACAGTAGTTGAAGATACCGAAAACGTTGGTACCGGAATCCGTATTGATTACGGTTATAAAGACGCCAACAAATTCGGAGCATCAATTAAATGGTCAGATGCTAATGCTAAACCACTTGATGATATAACAAGAGTTTTAAAAGCTGCTAAAGACAAAGGAGTGTCCATAAAGATCCTTATGATGGACCAGAATGTATTTGACATTTTAGCACAGAATGATCAAGTTCGTCAATACTTTGCTTTTTCTCAAAACTTCGTCGGCGGGAATGTTCCTATTCCGGATCTCGAACAAGTAAACTCTATGCTCCAAAAGAGATATAAAATTCAAATCAACATTGTTGACAGAACTATTATCGTCGAAAGAGATGGAAAGCGTGAAGTAAAAACTCCTTGGGAAGCTAACAAAGTAGTTTTCTTAGAAACTTCAAAAGTTGGTCGATTGATGTACGGTATTTTGGCCGAGGAAACCAGAAAGTCAAAAGCAGCAACTTACACAAAAGCCGGAAGCTTTATCCTGATCAAGAAATGGTCAAATGAAGAACCATTTGCAGAATATACTTCTTCTCAAGCTTTAGTTATTCCTGTAATTGACGCAGTTGACAGTATTTATTTATTAGATACTGAAGAGGCTGTTGCTGATGTTCAAACTGAAGGTGATGCTAACTTCAATTACAAAACTGTTAATTATACCAAAACATCGGTGATTGCTGCAATCAATTTAGCTACAGGTAAAACAACTGCAAAATCAACAAATACAGATGTAAAACTTCAGGAGTACATAAATGCCTTATCTGATGAACAGACATTGACTTTTGAAGCCAATATAACGCCATCAGCTTAATATGTACAGTCAAGAAGCTATAGAAGTACTTATAAACCGAATAGGTTGGTCTGAGTTATCCTCAGGCCTTCCATTCGTTTTAACTCCGGAAAATCTATCTGCCCAATCTGGAAAGAAATTCAATTGGTATCATTCATTGATATTGGTTGATAATATTTATGCAGCGGTACCGGATACTGAAATGTCAGAAACAGACTTTAATGCTTATTTATCTGACGTTAGAAAGCAGGCTGTTTTAAGCGTGCTTACTTCTCTTCTTGAAACTTATGTTGATTACGATCCGGAAAATGATTACTCACAAATAATCATCACAAGGCCTACTTTATTTGATGACGCTATTGGTTATTCAGTAGCGATAAAAATGATTGAACTATTTCTTTCAACGACCAGAAAGAATTTCAATGAGAGAAGCGCTAAAATGAGTTATCAGGCATTGAAAGTAGAGTTGGAAGGCGCAAAGAATGACAACGGTCATTTTATCGCAAAGGGAATCATCTTTAAGTTGGAACAAAGCATTAAAAAAGCACAAAAAATCATCTTTCCCTATAAAGTAATTGTTAATAGCCCATCAGTTTGGTAAAATATGAACTACCTAATCACAAAACCAAAAGGAATTGATAAGGAAATCCAGCTTATTCAAACCGCTTTGTTTGAAAAACTTGGCTGGTCACCGATTGATGTATTTGGCAGAGTTCATAAAAATCAATCGAAGGAAAAAGGTTTGGTGCCGGAATTTTACTTTGGTAAAGGTGAGTACAAAGATGTATTCACAAATGATCTAAAGGCAGCAAACATTTTCTTTATCGATGATGAGGTTCATACTACAGATAACCGGGTATTCTGGTACAGCGAAGTTAAAATTGTGTTCATGGTTGATCTAAAAAAAGTAAAACCAAGCATCACTCATCGCGCTGATATGGAAGCTGAAATTGAAGCTTTAACGATAGTGAAGAAATATAGAATGTTTCAAGTTGATGGTTTTGAAAAAGGTATTGAGTCTGTTTTTAAAGGTTTCAACACAAATCAAATAAAGCTTTTGGACATGCAACCCTTTCATGTATTCGCTATTACGGGGAAATTGAAGTACAAAATTAATTGTTAATTAAAAATTATACATCATGGTTTATCAAGAATGTAAAAACAAAAAGAAAGCCAAAAAGAACACTGGAGCAAAAGAGCAGTGTCTTGAAGGGCTTACTATTAAAACGGCGGTCCATATTCCGGGTTTCAAATTTGATTCCATTGCAGATGCAAAAGACAAAGCGAAATGGGACACGGCTATTGCGGCCAAACAAATCATTCCATTATACGAAGTGGAAGAATTGGCTTCCGCAAATACAGAGGACACTGTATTTGAAGGTAGAAGAAATCAATACATTACTTCTTCAGGTAAAAAAGTTAGCACTTACAATAGCTTTTTGAGCCTTTGTTCACACTCTGCTTTAAAAACTTACCATAAATCTGAATTAGGCTTGTTTGAGTTTACAGAAGATGGAGCAATCAAAGGAGTTATTAATGACGATGGAACTGTAAAAGGTCAATCTATTGTTATGAACGTTGGAAAGCGTATCGACCCTACAGCTGATAGACCAGCATCAACTCAAGTAACTCTTAACTATAAAGATTACAATGAGTTTGAAGATGATGGTGCTATTTTCCGTCCTGAAGGTTGGGGTGCTGATGATATCTACGGAATCTTTGACGTAACAATCAACCAGGTTTCGGCATCTTCTACAGAAATCGAATTCACAGCAACCGATGGTTGTTCTGGTGGTGATGAAGAGTTAACAGCATTCCTTGCTGCTAACATTGTTGTTAAAGATACTACCGGTGCTACTGAAACGGTTTCGTTTGTACCGGCAAACTCTGAAGGAGTTTACAAAGTAACTGGTACCGGCTTCGCAAATGGTTTTACTGTTGGTCTTAACGGTGTAATTACTCAAACCGGAATTTCTTATGAAGCTCCTACACCTCTCACAATCACATTAGATTAATGAGAACTTATAAAGGGATTGTTTTTGCAGAGGGCTACAATAAGCCCTTTGCAGAATTTAAAAAAGAGTTTGCTTCAACTCATATTTTTAAAGAAATCCCATCCGGAGAAAGAGAAGCGGAACTAAAAAAAGCTCATAAAATCGCAACCGATGGCAACATTTCAGGAACACCTAGCAAGAGCAAAGAAACTGAAACCACGAAAACTGCAGAGTGATCTTTTTAAGTATATCAAAAGCCTGGAGAAAGAATTGGTCGAGATGGAAAAGCGAAGGCTTTCTGTTGACAGCAAAGATATTTTCGGCAATCCAATAGGTTTTTATTCGGAAGGCACAGAGATTATGTCCGGCGGTAAAAAAAAGGCAGGAGATCCCTTTACTGCAATTGATACTGGTGATTGGTTTAAGGGCTTTTATCTGCAAGAAGTTTCAGGAGTGTTGAGGTTTGGTTCAACAGATCCCAAAACAAATGAAATACTTAGCGACGGACCTGACAATACATGGCTTTCTGATGAACTTTTTGGATTAACTGATAAAGAACTAAAGGAAGTAATCACACGCAGATTACTTCCTTTTTTTATTAAAAACGTTCGCAATACCCTTGAAATATGACTTATTCGACTTTAGATACCATACCATATAAAACGTTCTTAAATATTGCTAAAACGGGTGATCTTACATTGTTATCCACTACCGAAACGGATCCGGAAGCATTACTTAAAATATGGGACGATTTATACGAACAACATTTGAATCGTGAGAATGCGACATCTCAAGAGAAAAAGACATTTCGTATTTCAAAGGAAGTTGATTCGCTTGAAATCCAGTATAAGATTACTCTAATGGCATGTGATGCTCTAAAATTCGATTTTAGTGAGGAATTGCACCTTCTGTTGACTAAGGAATATGGCTTTAAGCTTAGACTGGATGATGAGGAAGTATACTATCAAGATATTGACAGAATTGAACGAGAGGCAAAATCTTTTAATGTGAAAGCTGGTGTATTGAAAAAGCATCTTCCGAAAAAAGAAGAGGGCCAGGAATATAGTATCGATGATATTATGGCATCATACGGTTCAATACTTGGCTATCCGATCACAGGCGACTTCAATCAGATCACTTATACCGCATTTTTCAGCTATGAAAAACAAGTTCATGCAAAAATCGATGCAATCAAGAAACAAGAATTAAAATCAAAGAAAAATGGCTAGTTCAAACGGTATAATTACAAGAAGACAAGTTATCGAAGATGAAGCGATGAACTGGGGGCCGGAATATGCTAAACAAGTTCAAGTTGCCATTGATAAAAACAAAGAATATGTTACTGGTATTCTTCAGATTGCTACTATCCAAAAACAAATTAAGGATGCTTCTAATAATACTGCTTACATCAATGCATTACAACAGGAAAGATTAGAAACACAAAAAAATATTTTAGCGATCAAGGAGCGAGAGGCTGCAGAGGTATCTGCAAACAAAATTAAAATTTCCTCGATTGCGCTTGCGGATAAAGAAGCAAGATCAAAAGATTCTTTAATTAAGAAAAGTCTTGATGAACGAATTCAGTTAGCTGAGACAAATAAGCAACTTAAAGAGCAAGCTAAAGAACGTTTAGGAATGATATCTGCCTATCAGAAGCTAAATAACGCCCGTCTGGCAGCACAAAAACGTTTGGCAGAGCTACTTTCTGCGGAAAAACAGAATGTTGGCCAAATTATCATTGCTCAAAAAGAATTTGATAAACTTGATGCAAGGGTAAAGGCGGTTGATGCTGCGATTAGAAATTACTCAAAGAACATTGGTAATTACAAAGAGGCGTTCAAAGGTCTAAATGAAACCCTAAGAGATTTAACTTCCACATTTGGTCTTGTTTCTGGTGTAGCCTTATTCGGTACCATTGTTAAGGATATCTTCTCTGTAATTAAAGATTTTGATAGACAATTGATTGCTGTTGGTAAAACAACAAACATGTCTGGAGAAGAATTGAAACAATTTGGTAGAGAAGTTGTCGAGCTTGGTGATAAAACTAACGGTATTACTGTTGACGGTTTAATTAAATCGGCTGAGGTGGCCGGACAATTAGGTGTAACCGGTACGGCTAACATCTTAAAATTTTCCAGTGCAATTGAAAAGTTAAAGCTTACTTCTGATATTATTTCTGACGAACAAGTTGCACAATTTGCCAAGTTTATCGAGGTTTCATCAGACAGTTTTGAAAATGCGGATCGATTAGGCTCTGTTATTACGCAATTAGGAAACGCGTTCGCCACTACCGAGAAAGAAGTTCTTTCAAACGCTACCGAAATTCAAAAAGGTGTTGCTGTTTACAATACTTCTGCTCAAGGTGTTCTGGCACTTGGTGCGGCGACATCTTCATTGGGATCTGAATCTGAGGTTTCGGCCAGTTCTATTCAGAAAACGTTTGGTGTGATCAATAAATCCATTGCTACAGGTAAAAACCTTGAAGCGATTTTGAAACTTACTAATTTAACTCAGAAAGAACTTTCGAAGCAATTTAATAAAGATGCAACCGGAGTATTTGTAAAATTCATCAAAGGATTAAGCAATGCAAAAAAGGAGGGGCAAAATTTATCGATTGTGTTGGGTGAACTTGGACTTGATGAGGTAAGATCTTTTAAAACGATTGGTTCGTTAGCAGCGAATTACGATTTGCTGGCTAATGCAATGGAGCAAGCGAAAAAAGAGTATGTAGATAATATCGCATTGAACAAAGAGGTAGAGGCCGCCTCTGAAAGTTTAGTTTCCATATTGGCCGATATCAAAGATAGGTGGGAAGCTTACATTCTTAGTACTGATGATGCAAATTCCGGTAGTGCTTCACTTGCCAAAACGTTAAAATTCGTGCGTGACAACTTCAAGGAGATAATGGATTTTGTGGTGAAATTTGGAACAATTCTTTTAACCTACATCGGTGTTTTAAGAACTGTAAATTTTGTTACTACAACATGGAGCGCAATTCAAACTGCTGCAACAGCTGGACAAATACGTTTTGCATTGGCCACTGGAATTGGTACCAAATCAATTTTGGCACAAGCCGCAGCTGCCCGAGCAGCGACAACAGCGCAAGAAGGATTAAATATTGCAACTAAAGCTACTCCTTGGGGCTTAATTCTCGCTTTTCTATCTGCTGCCATTGTTGCATACATGGTTTTCAATGATGAAATGAGTGACGCTGAGAAGAACATTCAACGTATTGTTGATGCAAATAAGCAGCTTGAAGAATCTGAGAAAAATTATGCAGATGCACGAGATCAAGCTAATAACGAAAGATTTAAGGATATCGAGAATGATATAAAACTTCGAAGAGCTCAAGGCGAAAACGGAGACAAATTAGATAAAGAGGAGATTGCAAGGAAGAAAAAAATTCTTGAGGCTTCTTTGGTGGTCTACTCTCAATTGAAAAAAGCTGAGCTTGAACGTACCGAGACCGAAATTAATACTTCGAGACAAAGAATTGTTCAGTTCCAGCTTGAGAAAAGTGTTTTAGAAAAGAGTGGGTACAGAGTTAGCAAGCAAGGAAATACCAGTGAAGAACTTGACGAAATGATACGAATTGAAAAAGAGAAATTAGACGTTAGAAAAGCTTCTTTGACCCAAAATTCGAAACTAACTGTAGCTGAGCAAAATCGTATTCTAAAACAAATCCAGGATCTTGATAAAGATGCTGCTGTAAAAGATGCCGAGTTTAAAAAAGAACAGTCTGAAAAAGAAAAAGCTAGAGAGCGAAAAAGATTAAAGGAATTGTATGAAGCAGAAAGAAAAGCTCAAGAAGATTTGTTTAAGCTCCAGCAGTTAAGAATTCAGATCGCTATTGATGTAAATGAGGATATTCTGAACAATGATAAAATGTTCTATGATGACAAATTGGACGCTCTTAATGAAAATATCCAACTTGAATCTGAAAAAAGACGGAATGCCGCAGAATATGAATTGTCTCAACTGGGAAAATATAATGAAAAAACCGGCAAGCTAATTCGTGAACTGTCTGATGAGGATATAAAAATTCTTCTGGAAAATGGTGAAAACAAGAAGAAGTTAACTTCCGGACAATTATTGATTTTAGAAAGATTTCAAGATGAGCAAAAGAAATTAATTCAAAAAGGAGTAAAGGATCGTCAGAAAATATTAGACAGTGAAGTAGAAGAGGTTAAAAAAAGAATTGATGCTGAAATTCTTAAACAGGACACAAGTCTTAATAAAGCATTAGAAGCTGAAAATATTCTTTATAACGCTTCATTAAGTTCAATGACTAATCTGGAAGATGCTCAGGAAGAGCATGAAAGAAGAATTCTTGAAATTAAAAAAGCGTTTGCTAAAGAAGGACTAGCTGCTCAGATTTCGGCTATTGAAGGACTAATAAAAGCGCAAGATTCTTTACCAGAAAATGAGAGAATTTCTGCGGAAAAGCGTGCTCAAATTGATAATGAATTAGCAAGATTAAAAAAAGAGAATTCTGATTTAGACGTTGAAAATAATGATGTTGCAGCCACAAAGAAATTGTTTTTCGAAGAAGAGAATTTTAAAAAGATTGAAGAGCGTTCAAGAGAATTACATTCCGTTTTAATGGATTTGGGAAATGCTATTTTCGATGCCAGAATTCAAAGTATTGATGCAGATCAGAAAGCGAATGATGAATTTTATGCACGACAAATTGAACTTGCCAAAAATGATGAGCGTCAAAAAGATATCCTTCAAAAAGAGCGTGATAAAAAGAATGATGAATTAGAGAAAAAGAAGCGTAAAGAGCAACAAAAACAAGCAGTTTTCAATAAAGCATTGGCCATTGCCGAGGCAGGAATGAACACTGGAAAAGCTGTAACGGCTGCTCTATCTGCCGGTCCGGGTATTGGTTTAGCATTAGCAGTTATCACTGCAGCTGTCGCAGCTGTCCAATTAGCTGCAATTGTAGCAACTCCAATACCAAAATATAAAGATGGACGTAAAGGTGGTAAAAAAGAGATTGCAGTTATTAATGACGGAATTGGTCCAAGTGGTGGATATGTTCAGGAGGTTATCGAACGTAGTCATGGGGGAATAGAAGTTCCAACTGGAAAAAATAAGATTGTTCAGCTATACGAAGGGGATACAGTTCATAAATCAGTGGGAGATTACAATAAATTACAACGTGCGGCAATGATGGCAAGTTTAAATATGGAAGGTAGAAAGATGAGTGATTTTCAGGCGTCACAATATTTTGAAGCTTCGTATGGAAAAGAACTTCTTGATGAAATGAAACTGACTCGAAAAGCAATCCAAAATCAAAAACCGGCTGTTTTTCATTCACAAAAAATCGATATCCCTCACGCTATTTGGAAATCTAAAAATACAAACTGGAACTAATGGGAAATATAAATCCACAATATAATGATCGCGTCCAATATATCCTTAGCAATAAGGATATGGGCGATATTGTAACAATAGAACCGATCGGATGGACAGCCGACGATAAGGAATATTCCAGACATGAAAAATATCACGGGATCTTTCCAAAATTCTCCAATGCTCTAAAATTTGTTGGAGAGGCTAAGGACTACATTCAGCTTATAAAAGATATTTATGGAATAATGGCCGAAATAAAATTGACCCGTAATGAAAAACATCCTCAAACAGATGTTTGGACGTTGTCATATTATGGTTATTTAGATTTATCCACTTATAGCAAGGAAGATGGACAATTATCTGTCAAATTCAATTCAGGTGGCTTAGAACAAGATTTAAAAGCCAGGGATGCAGAAAGTGTAGAAGTTGATCGTATCACAACAATGAATGATACTATTATTCCGGAACTTAAAACTATAGATGTTGAATTAGAGGGCAGAAGGATATTTCTTCAAACTAAGTACAAAACGAATCCTAGTGATAACTGGATTCAGCTTGTAAGTACATCTTCTGATGGAAATACAAGAGGGTGTACCGCGCCTGTTCCTATGGTTTTGGTGAATAAATCTCATGAATCTGCACAGTCACCTATTTCAGGAACATTGATTGATGATAATTCATGGCCGCGAACTGGCAAAGGTCAAGGATCATTACTTTTTTTTGCTTTATCTGACAAGGATAGGGACCTTAAAATTAATTTTAAGTTGCAATTTACGGTTGTAATGGACGTTTTTGATGATGTAGATAATTTTACATTTTATGCCAGGTTAGCAAAATATACAAATGGCGGTGAACTTGACAATAAGGATAATATCTTCCTGATGATGGAGAGTGATTACAATACTTTGTCCGAGCAAACATTTAACCTTAGTTTCAATGAAACTGTTACAGTTTTGGCAGGCGAAAGTTTAGCTCTTGTCTTTGATCAGAATGTTGATTTTAACAATACATCGTCTCAGAGATTGTCAATTGTCGTTAAGAACGTAAACGTGAGCATGGATGTCAACGAAGATAGTTTTCAGGAGAAATCAACGACAAAAGCAATTTTGGCTCATGAATTAGCTGATCGATTGGTAACAATCGCAACAAACAAAACTGGCGCATTTTATTCTGATTATTTTGGCCGAAAAGATTTAGGTTACCCGGAAGATGGGAAAGGAGCGTATATCGCTTTCACTCACGGTTTTTGGGTAAGACAGTTTGATAAGGAACCATTACCACAAGAAGAAACACCTATATCTACAGAAGTAAAAAATTTATTTAAGCCTTTGACAACTTCTTTCAATGAGTTTACTACTTCAACCGAAGCTATCTTAAACATTGGCGTAGGTATTGAGAACTTTGGAAATGTTGAACGTGTACGAATTGAAGAGAAAAGCTTTTTTTACAATAAAAATGTTACCATTAGATTACCTAACCAGGTTAAGAATGTGAAAAGAACAACAGCGGTTGATAAGTATTATTCCGCCATTGAAATTGGTTACGAAAAAGGAGGAGACTATCAAGAAGCTTTTGGTCTTGATGAATTTAATGTAAAATCAAATTTTTCAACCTTCATAAGTAGATTAAAAAACATTTACATACAGATTTCAAAATATCGTGCTGATAGTTACGGGATGGAATTTGCACGGAGAAAACCAAAGACTTTAAATGATACTGAAGACACCAGTTATGATGAGGATATTTTCTTTTTGGATTTAAAGAAGGGTCCGAATGATGTGTTTCTTCAACGTAAATGGCAAGACGATTTTGCTAAAGCACCTACCGGAATATTTAGCCCGGAGACAGCAACAAATTTGAGATTGTCGCCGGTTAATGCAATGCTGCGCCATGGTTGGTGGATATCTGCGTCATTGATAAAATATGCAACGCAAAAATTAAAGTTTGGGTCATCAACTGCAAACAGACAATTAAAAACGCAGTTTGTTGGCAGTAACGAGTATGGAGAAAATGATGATATCATTAATTCAGAACTTGAAACTGCAAGATTTGAACCTGAAGAAATAGAGTTTGAACATGTATGCGATTTTTACGTCATGCAGCAAATCAATGGCAGTACAATGATTTTAGGTAAAAGAGTTATTAATCTTTATGGCTTGGTAGAATTTATAAATGAAGATAATGAAATCGAGAAAGTATTTTTAATGAACTTGAAACCAAATGGAAACGGTAACTGGAAAGTATTAAAATTAAATAGATAGAAAATGGCATATTCTAAAGTAACAATAACATTTACCGAAATACCGGAACTAAACACCTATCTGACCATTCAGGAAACGACTAGGGCAAAAATATTTGTTGAAACGTTTAAGGGTAACAGACTAGCATCATATCAGGTAAAATTACCGGTTTTGGTAGGGCCTGATACTTATTCCGGTTTTGTGACCGATAATTTTAAAACCGCCTTTCAGCTTGATCATAATTTCGCAAATGAATATACAATTGATGTAATCAACGGACTTCCTAATTCCGGAATAGGTCAAGTTATAATTACTGCAAACTATCCAGGGGCTGTATTTTCTGTCTACGAAAATGATAGTGGCGCAATTCTAAATTTTTCAAATGAACCTGCAATCCCTGAAATAGCAATTTCAGATATTTCCTTCTCAGAAGCAAGCACAAATAAATGCCAAAATATAAAAGTTGACGTTGCCACAAGTATTCTTGCGGTAAAAGTATTGAGTCCTGTTGTCATAAATCCAAACAGCAATAATCCATTTTCTTTTGATTGGTTAAGAGGTGATTCAATAAACGTTTTAGTTGAAGATGCTAACGGAAAACAGGCAAATCAAACGGTGATTTTACCAAGTTTGTTGAATGCATCAAACTTTACGATCAATGTGAACAACAGCCCGAATGGTGCAACTGTAATAGTGGAAAATGTTAATTCGACAGGGCTTAATTTGCAGTATTCTTTAGATTCAGTAATCTGGCAAACATCCAATACATTTTCTGGATTAGCTGTTGATGATTTTATTTTATATGTCCGTGATCAGTTTGGATGTAGCTTCGAAAAAGGTTTTACTGTAAATGAATTTGGTATACAGACACCGTATTTTTATATAAGCAAATCTAATTCTATTCGATTTGCAAATAGGATAACCTGGGGAGATTCCGGGAACTATAAAACAGATGAAAACACCTTGAGCTGTGAAGTTGATGTTGACGTCCCATATAAAGAAGTACAGCAATTCCAAAGTGCCGATATTATCACAACACAGTTTAAGGCTAATTATAGTTCGAACGTCGCCAAAATCATAAAAGAAGATCTTTCTGAAGTTCTTATTCCTGTAGAAAAAAAGACAAATAATATTGGGATTAAGGATAAACGAGACGCGAGAAAATATAATATCGGCAGCGGTAAAACGGGTATTTATTTCATTTCTGGCAATAATTACGACTATCATACAAACACGATTACGGGGACATACTCATTAAATGGCCTATTGCCGGAATGGGCTGTTGAAGGAAATTATATTGTCATTGCCAGTGCATGGTTTTTAATTGAAGATGTTGTGTTTGATGAAACAAAGAACGCTGATGTCATTATTATTTCTCAAAATTACACTGGTCCGGAAGTTAACATTGTTGTAGGATCAGTCTTTAATAGATTCAATTATGAAGTTTATGAATTCTCAGTTGACATGGTTAACTATATTGATCAAAGATTTCAAGTTCAATTAGTAAATTCAGATCCGAATTTCCCGACTATTACCCACCTGAGTGAAGAGCTTTGGTGCAAAGTAAAACATGAGGATGTATTAGAGATAAAATACCGTAACACGACAAATACAGATGTCTTTTACGCCACCGGTATTGAGTTTAAAATCAGAGTGCCTTTTACCTTTGTGCGAGGAAGAATTGACGAAGAAAGTGAAACGCATAAAACTGATACTAATACATTACTGTTAAGTGCGGAACTTTATGAAGTAGATGAATTTGTTTTTGAGCCCGTAACAAAGGAAATTTGGCGAAAACTAATGATCGCATTATCACACGAAATTGTTTCAATTAATGGTGTTTCATACGTGAAAAACGGCAGCTTTTCAACAGAAGGACCTTTGGAGAGTTCAAACCTTTATGTGTTAACTGCTCAGATGATTAAAACAGGAAATATTTATAATTCTCAAGGAAGCGGTAATCTTGATTTTAGTGGAAGTGAAGTTGAAGTGCCAGGTCTGATAGCAACGGAGACTGGTTTTGTAAGATATTAAAAAAAAGCCTCTAAATGATTTTACATTTTAGAGGCTTTACGTTAAAATATAGGCGTATAATTAATCGTGGACATTCCAATAAATTATTTCAAATCTTTGATGTTTTTGCCATCGACATGAATACTTCTGTTATCGTGGTAATGGTGGTGGTGGTGAATTGTAGTTGATTTATCAACATACCCTGACCGATTATAGTTATCCGGAAATAAAGAATTCCCGGCAGCTTTTCCAAGCTTCCAGCATCCTCCAACAATAACTATGAACAGTAGTATAAAAAACATATGCGCAAAGTTATTAAAAATTAAAGCTTTACAGAATGCATTTTGTTATTTAGAATGATTCTAAATAGACTTTTTATTTCTACATTTGTTGAAATAAAAATATCTAAAATGGGTTTCGAAAGTTTTGTTACAGAGAGATTGGCTGCAATAACAGAAATGTTAAATGACTACAACACAAACGCTAAGACGATCGCGGAACTTCCGCCGCAAAATACATTAGATACTTCATCACTAATTCATGTTTCTCGAGCTGGTATTTCTGAAAAGCTTGAAATACAAAAAATTATTACTGCCATCTTAAATTATGAATTCAATAGATTGATTTCTATTGCTGGCGAAATAACTGTCTTAGGGAATGACGTTACAGTGCCTCCTGCAATATGGGTGATGGAAAATGTTCATTATCAAACAATAACTGATACGGTTATCAATGTTCCATATGCTGAAACTGGTTATACTAGAAATGATATTTTTGTTGCAAACAAATTCAGCCAAATATTTAAAGTCACAGGGCCAGAAACAGAAGGCATTTCTCCAACTCCTGCGATCCCAGTTGACACAGTCCTTGTAACAGTTTTAAATGTCACTGACTCAACTGTTAGTTATGTGCCACCTCCTTATGGAAAAAATCAGTTTTCTATTGCATTTGTAGAGATAAACGGCGACGATAGTAGTGCAGAAATTGGCAAAGTTGACAAACCATTTTTAACAATAGAGGCTGCTTTAGATGCACTGCCTTCAACTGGCGGTGTTATAAAGATAGGAATTGGCACCTTTCAAAGCCCTGACAAAACGAAAATAAAAGCAAATTGCTTTTTTATCGGTAGTGGAAAACCTTATCCAAATATTACGGTAAATTATACAGATGAAACAAGTGCTCCAAACTATTCCAGTCCTACGAAACTAGTCGGAGGCACAATTTTAACGGGTAATTTTTATATAGATAAGGTTGACAATGTTCAAGTCTCCGATTTAGGGATTGATTGCGGAAAAGATTTTATAGATGCATTTAGGGCTGGTGTGACGGAAGAGGGTTTAACTATAAACGGCGTTTTAACTTCGGCAAATAACAATAATACGATGCCACCTATAAAGGGCATAAGAATTAACAATGTCTCATCTTTAAATTACTCAGCAACTGCGCCAAGACATGCAGTATTGGTTCAGGATGGTTTTGATATTTCGTTTACAAATATTTCTACTTATTTCGGCGTTCATGGAATTGCTTTAAAGGGAAGAAATATAAACGCTAATAATCTACAATGTTTTGGACATAGTACAGATGGCTTAATTATTAAAAGCGATAAGTACTCGTATGCAAGTGACATATCTGTGAATAATGTCTTTATAACATCAATAGGAAGTTTTGATGGCGGAGGAATTATTTTTGAGTCTGGAGGAGACTCTGTTGGAGGTACTGATAATCGCCTGTATCGAGCCAATGTTAATAATGTAAATATAAGATTTGCAAAATTTGGGATAATAGATCTTGGTGGGTTATCTAAAACAGATAATATAAATGTAAGTAACGTCAATATATATAATGTATCAGCCAGTGCGATATATTCTAGAAGTAATTCTAAAAACGTAACCTTCTCTAATATAAACATAGACCGAGTATCTACCGGCAACGCAGTTACATTAATTTCCAATTCATCAGACGATGTAAAAACATTAAGTAATTGTGTTGTAAGAAATGCTAACGGAGTTGGTCAAAACGGATATTTTTTTAACGGTGTAGGCGGTAAGGTTAATTTAGTAAATGTATTTTCTCCTGACAGTAACATCGTGATTGATGGAGGTAGCACAAGCAACGTTTCAGGTTATGGAGTTAAAACATCCGCAACATTCTCAGGAACTCTCTTATTTGATGCAACAAACGCAACGGATATTTTACCATCAATTGATGCAAACGGATTGATAAAGAAAAGTTTGGCGACTGTTAGCGCTTTGGGTGGCGGCGTTTTCCCAAATGGAGTTTCAGGAAAATCGTTAAGTGCTACTTTTGGTGCAAGTAATACGGTGGGGTCAGGATCCTTTTTTGCTTTAACAAATGGTTTAGCAGCCGGAGCGCAACGGCAAATGGTTTCGCAGCTTAGTGCATCAAATGATATAATTTGGTTTTACTTTAATGGAACTACATTTGTTAATACTGGATTAGTTTTTAAAAATACCGGAGCAATAGAATTGCCCTCGTTGTCTTTAACAACCGCACCAGCTACAAGTGCGGCGACGTACGATGTACTGACTAGAAATACATCAACTGGGGTGACTGAAAAAATACCCTCTTCCAGACTTGCAGCATCCGGAACATATACTCCGACAATCACAGGAATAGCAAATTACACATCTTATACGTTTGTGTCGGCCACTTATACGATTGTAGGTGAATCGGTAACAGTACTGATTGATTTAACTGTAAAACCAACAGCAGCCAACTTATTAACAGAATTCAGTATTTCCCTTCCTGTAGCTGTGGCAACTTTTGTTGGTACACAGGCTTCAATTGGCGTTGGCACATTTGCTAATACGGATTATTTAGCTGTAAGAGTTAGCAAAACAAATAGTACGACTGCTAAAGCATCTTTTAAGACGCTCAGCGACATTAACAGTGGATCGATTTCTCTAATGTTTACTTATCAGAAGTAATTTTAAAAATATTAAACATTCATTTATGAAATTAGATTTACTCAAATATTTTACCGCGTTTTTTGATTATTTCAAAAAGCTGAAACCTAGTGAAAGGATTCACTTCGCATATATGACATTACTAATAGCCTCTTGGACATTACTCTACTTAAATGATAAAAGACATTGCGAAAATACTATTGTTCTTAGTGCTAGAGTTGAGCGTGGCGATGCTCTTCGTACCAAAGACCAAAGCGAATACAATAAGAATTTGGAACATTATACGGACAAGTTCGTTAGATTTTCAGAAATCATTCTGGAGCAAAATAAAAAGATTGAACAAATAAAAAAGTAACTATGAAAACAGCCTTATATGCATTAGTAATTATGGTGCTTTCTTTTGCAAGCATCAAAGCAATCATCCCTAAAGAATATCCACCAAAAAAGGTAAAAGAAGAAAGGGTATCAATCAGGCTTAAGGAACAAAAACTAAATAATCTGATTGATAAACTGGAATATGATCTTAAAGTTGACAGTATGAAATTAGAAACAATTAAAAACCAAAATTTATGACAGCATTTATTTCAGCAGGACATAATCCGAAAGGAATTAAAGTAGATCCGGGAGCGGTTGGTAACGGATATACAGAAGCTGATTTGGCAGTTGAATTTAGAAACTTGGTAGTTAGTGAATTACTTAAACGTAAAGTAAAAGTGATCACCGATAGCGATGATGAGCGTTTAGCGGATTATCTAAAACGAATTCAGACAGGCTCCGGATCAGTTGTTTTAGAGTTTCATTTTGATGCTGCAGTATCATCAGCAGCAACAGGAACGACCGCTTTAATAGGGAATGACGCAGATCGCCTTGATAAAGGCTTTGCAAAAGAATTAGTGGAATCGACTTCAACAATTTTAGGAATTAAAAATCGTGGAGTTTTATCGGAGAAAGATAGTCGCAGAGGAAGTTTAGGTTTGATGCGTGAGCAGGGAATTGTTTCTCTACTTGAATTGTGCTTTATTTCAAATCCGGATGATTTGAAAAAGTATCACGTAAATAAAAAGGTTTTGGCTATAAAAATTGCAGAAGTTGTTGAACGTTACGAAAACATGCTCTAATGGAAAAACCAATAAAAGCTAAACCTCATTTTTATGCATGTTGTTTTTTGGAGCTTCAAAAAATTGCTGTCGATTTTGGTTACAATTTATTGCTTCATGGTAGTATGGCCCGAGATATGGATTTGGTCGCAGTTCCATGGGTTAACGATCCTAAAACGCATTTAGAATTGTTGCAAGCTTTTTCACTGTATCTAAATGGCATTGTTGGGGAAGGCTTGGAAAATAATTATATGTTTTCAATGTTGCCAGGTGGAAGATCTTCGTATGTAATAAATCTTAATCGGGGAGGGCAGTACAATCATTATGTTGACGAACAGTATTATTTAGATATTTCAATTACACCTCTTCAAAAGTAAAATCATGCAATTATCAATTATTTCCCAAAACATAAAAACTATTCTGATAGGAATTGCAATTGCTGTTGCAGTTTGGTTTTACAAGGATTACAAGTACCAAATTTCAGAAAATCAAAGACAAACTGAAAATGCAAGTCAGCAAAGGAAAGCGGATAGCTTGCGTTTTAGTAGTCAGATCTTAAGTGAAAGAGAGCTTAAAGATTATCTGCAATATCAAAATTCAGATCTGAAAATGAAACTGGAAAATGCCGGTATAAAAGAAAGTCGAATTCAGAGTATAATTTCGCAGACTTTGAAGTATCGCGATACAACGAAAAGAGAAACTGATATTTCCGGATTGATCGATGCTATCAAAAATAGTGTTCCTAAACAGCAGCGGTGGATTGATTCATCTAAATGCTTAACAAATTCTGGGCTTGCATTATATGACGGTACAACTCTTAAAATTATAGTTGATGATCGCCAGTTTAATAATAAATCTGATGCTGTTGCATATTGGGAAAGGAGACAATGGAAATTCTTAGGAATTAAGACACGGTTACTTGGCCGTAAAGAATATACTTCTCAGTCTTTCGATGAATGTGGGGAGAGTCGGACAATTAAAATTGAAAAGAAAGAATAATATAAACAAAAAAGCATCCGATTGGATGTTTTTTTGTTTATCTCTCTTGGACTAAGCGCGTACCGAAAATATCGGCAGTGTCTAACATCTCGTGCTCATCAAAATCAGGCATAAATTTACATTTAATTAAACCTGGTGTCGCGGGTAATTTATTTTCCATACTTTCAAACATTTGCTTTACGTCTGTAGCGTTATATTCGATATTTGCTACCACTGTCTGTCCATATTTTTTATATGAGTTTGATCCAGGATAAAATACCAGTACCAATGTGGGATTCAATCCCCATTGCTTTAGCAACGTTGTTGTGGTCCACCTATTACCTTCGTTCCTTTTCGTGGAAGCGTGATCTTCTATTTCGGCCATTCTTTTCTTAAAGGTTTGTAGTTTTATAGATTGCACTTGAGTTAATAATTTATTTGTCTGTAATTCTTCTACTGAATGTTTATAAAGCTCGTACAGATTATAAACATGTTCTTCATCGAATAAATTAAGATTTAAAGACATAGTAATATATTTTTAGGTACTTTAAAGATAGGGAAATAACTGGAAATTTTTGCATTACAGAATATTTCTGATTAAGATGGGTTTTGATAATGTATATATACTTCTTAATAATTTTAAAGTGCTGGCGCATTCTCCAGTATGTTTCTACGATTGATTTCTTTAAGGTCCGTTATATAAATCTGGGTAGTGACTTGTGATGTATGGCCAAATAAATCCTTCAGAGCGTCAATAGAAACACCTGCTAAAATCATTTTATTTGCACCGTGTTTCTTCATTGCATATAAATTCATATCAATCCCTAATCCTTTTTTTACGATTCTTTCCCAGCGTTTAGTTGCTGTATCTCTCTTTAATTTAGTTGAGCCTGGAATAAAATCTAATTTTGCTCCGACATTCCCTTTTCCTTGCTGCCTAAAACTTCCAAATAAATAAAAGTACTCCGGTAGATTTTCAAATCTCATGGAGTGTAATATTTCACTGAGATGTTGATTTATTGGAACAATACGTTCTTTATTAGTTTTAGTAATCTCTGCAGGCAATGTTATTTTTGAATTAGAAAGATCAATCATTCCTAATGTAATTTTCAAGATTTCCTCTGGGCGAATTCCGGTATAAAATATTGTTGAGCAAAAATTCCAGAAATTACGATGATTGTTCTGCATTTCTATTTTGATTTTTTGAAAATCTTTATCGGAAGCAGGAACATTGGCTCGGCTTTCCGCAACGGCCATATTATTTATCTTATGTGCAGGATTGGTTTCTATAATATCCCATTGGATTAATTCACTCATGATCGCTTTTAAGTGATTCAAATGTTTATTATATGCATTGTTGGTCCATTTGCGCTGCTCTTTTGCTTTTTCCATTATCAGCTTTATGTGAACTCGTTTCGCATCAACGATAGGCAACTGTGACATATCAAGCGTCTTTACAGCGTCTTTAACGAATTTAATGGTGCCGTTGTATCCGGAGAGGGTTTTCACACCGATGCTGGATTTCTTTTTATCAATTGCAAAATCAAGAGCATCTATTAAAGTTAAATTACTTTGCGCTGTAATTACGTCCGGGATTTGAGGATTCCAACCTTCTTTAAGTTTCTGGTGCAGTGCATCGCGAAGCAGATTTGCTTCGATTTCTCTTTTTTTATAATTGTCAATGTAATTGATTCCGTACTTAAAACGGAAAAGAACCTTGTTGTATCTAAAGTAGACAAACCAGGATTTAGAAAGATCGTCATATTTGACCACCTTCGGGATAGTGTAGATTGATTTCATTTTAATTTGTTTAAGAATTAAAATGTTTGCGGGGGACATTTAATCAATCGTATGAACTGAAGCGATCACTTTTTGTTCACTTTTATTTATAAAAAAACGGGAAGCCTTTTGTTTATTAAGCTTCCCGAGTTCAGCGGAGAAAGAGGGATTCGAACCCCCGGACCTGTTACAGTCAACAGTTTTCAAGACTGCCGCATTCGACCGCTCTGCCATTTCTCCAGTATGTCGCTATCATTTTGTGATTGCGAGTGCAAATATAAGACGCTTTTTCGGTTCTCAAAACTTTTTGAGCACTTTTTTTAAACTTTTTTTTGAAGGATTTTTAAGTGCTTAATTATCAGTATTTCTGAAAAATATTTTTTTGCAGTTATAGTTCCAAATCATCTAAAATTGGTACTGGTGTCTTATTCTCATCGACTGCAACAAAAGAAAAAGTTCCTGAAACCACAGTTTCACGAAGTTCAGAATACATTTGTTCCATAAAAATGTCTACGTGAATCTTGCAGCTTGTTCTTCCGACACTCATAACTTTTGCAACTAATTCTATTAAAGTTCCGGCTGGAATTGCTTTTTTAAAATCAATTTGACCCGTAGAAATTGTAACAACCTTCTTTCGGCTGAATCTTGTTGCGCAAATAAAAGCAACTTCATCCATAAGATGAAGCGCAGTTCCGCCAAATAAAGTAT
Organism: Flavobacterium sp. 1355; assembly: GCF_017833415.1. Classification (GTDB taxonomy): domain Bacteria; phylum Bacteroidota; class Bacteroidia; order Flavobacteriales; family Flavobacteriaceae; genus Flavobacterium. Next base: position 55,722 of record NZ_JAFICC010000004.1, read on the forward strand.
CATAATGATTTGTTGTACTAGGAAAAACGGCTTTAAAAATGTGGGTTTCCGATTTTAAAATTCTCTCTTCTATTGTGCCCATATTAGTAATTTACGTATTCAGTAATTTCAAGTCCATAACCGATCATTCCAACACGTTTGGTTTGTTCTGTATTTGATACTAATCTAATTTTAGAAATATCTATATCATGCAGAATTTGTGCTCCGATCCCGTAGTCCTTGCTATCAATGATTACTTTTGGAGCTTTTAACGTACCATTAGATTGTAATGCTCTTAATTCTGAAATTCTGTTTAAAAGGTTTACAGCAGTCATATCCTGATTAATGAAAATTACGGCACCTTTTCCATTTTCATTAATGACTTTAAACATATCGTCTAATTGTTGTTCTGCATTATTAGTTAATGTTCCCAGAAGATCATTATTCACTTGAGAAGAGTGTATTCTGGTTAAGATCGGCTCACCCAGGTTCCATGTGCCTTTAGTTAAGGCAATATGAATTTGTTTATTTGTTGTTTGTTCATACGCTCTTAATCTGAAAGTTCCAAAACGAGTTTCAATATCAAAATCCTCTTTTTTAACAATTAGACTGTCGTGCTGCATTCTGTAAGCAACAAGATCTTCTATAGAGACTAATTTTAAATTAAATTTCTGAGCTACTTTTATTAATTCCGGTAAACGCGACATAGTCCCGTCCTCGTTTAATATTTCGCAGATAACCCCCGCTGGTTTAAAACCTGCTAATCTCGCAAAATCAATTGCAGCTTCTGTGTGGCCGGTTCTTCTTAAAACCCCCCCTTGTTTGGCAATAAGAGGGAATATATGTCCCGGACGTGCTAAATCATGTGGTTTTGTAGATGGATCAACCAGGGCCTGAACTGTTTTAGAGCGATCTGCCGCTGAAATTCCGGTAGTAACTCCATTTCCCTTCAAATCTATAGAAACTGTAAAAGCGGTCTCCATATGATCTGTATTGTTCGTAACCATTGCACGTAGATCAAGTTCTTTACAACGACTTTCAGTAAGTGGCGTGCAGATTAATCCGCGACCGTGTGTAGCCATAAAGTTGATCATTTCAGGTGTTACTTTTTCGGCTGCTGCCAAAAAATCACCTTCGTTTTCTCGATCTTCATCATCGACTACAATTATTACTTTACCCTGACGAATATCTTCTATAGCTTCTTCAATGGTATTAAGTTGTATTTTTGTTGCTGACATAATTATTGTTTGTTTTGAACAGGGAAAAACCGTTCGGAAATTTTTTGAAATAGTTGTGATATTGGTGTCGTAATGGCGTCAAAGTTGATTAAACCGTTATCATTTGTAGCGCGATAAGTCAGTAATACAGCCAATGGCGATAATATAAAAGACGACATCCATGATCCCATAAAAGGAGTCATACCGCCTTCTTGAGAAAGCCTTTTTCCAAAAGTATTGATGAAATGAAATGTAATAAAAATTAAAACGGCAAATACAATTGGCAAACCAAGACCACCCTTTCTTATAATTGCTCCTAGCGGAGCACCAATAAAAAACATTAAGAAACAGGCAAAAGCGATAACGAATTTCTCGTATAGTGCAGTAAGATGTTTGTTGATGTCTCTTTGCTTGTCTTTTAAATCTTTTTGAGTCGTTTCTATAGAGTAAATATTGCTGGTCACATTACTGGCAGCCATTTTTAGAAGATCAGATTTTTGTTTATTTGTATATAAGGACAAAAGATTGTTAGGAAGTGGTTTTTTCTTTTTTTCAGTCTTTAATACTTTCGGGGAACTTTTAATCCCAACCCGCTGATTAATATTTTCAGAAAAAGAAACTATTTCATTCTTTAGGTTTTTATTCAGGGAATCTAATGTATATCGCAATTCATTAACATTTAACATTCCGTTTGTGCTTCCGACACTTTCCTGGCTATCATCAGTTTTATTTAATTCTGATAAATCTATATTAATGATTTGTTTCTTAAATTCTCCTTTTATGAAAGGTAATTTTGTGCGATCCTCGTATTTTTTTGGTGTAACATCCTGATAATAATAGCCGTCATTTAAAACTAATTTTAAAATACTAGACTTTTCGTTACTTATCAGTTCACCATTTTTTGCTTTTATTACAGTTTTGTTTTCACCGTAGTTATTAGCTTTTTCATGAATTGTAACTCCGGTCAAAATATTACCATTCTCACCGGATTTTTTATTAACCTTGATATTATAGGTTCCTACATCATTAAACTGTCCTTCTGCAATTGCCATGGCAGGCTTTGCCTGAGCAATGTTTTTTCGGAAATTAACAAATTTATATTCAGCGTAGGGAATTACATTGTTTGCAAACCAAAAAGCAACAAAGCTTAAGACACAAATGAAGATAATTAAAACCCTCATTGCTCTTTGTAGTGATATTCCCGAAGATTTCATTGCTGCAAATTCATAATTCTCAGCAAGATTACCAAAAGTCATAATGGATGCTAATAAAACCGATAGTGGTAAAACCAGCGGAATAATTCTTGGCATTGAGAAAAGCAGGAATTTTACAACCAGAATCAAATCAAGATCCTTACCTGCAAGTTCAGAAATGAACAACCAGACTGTCTGAAGTATGAATATAAAAAACAGGATTACAAAAACCGTAGTAAATGTAGTCAAAAATGTTTTTAATAAGTATTTGTCTAAAATTTTCAACCTTGTAATTAATCTAATTTATTGATGTAGTATTTTGGATATTTGCTCGCTACAAAGGTAAATTGATTTTTTGATAAAGGCTGATTGGTTTTAAAAGAATTAACGGTCAAAGTGGTTTTTGTTCCATTTTTTCCGGTTTCAATCAAATTGTAAATATGTTTTGTTTGTACATCAATACCCAATAGGATTTCTTTTCTTTGATCTTTAGCGTTTGTAGGGGCTAATTTGATGTATTGGATTTTTCTTCCTTTTACATTCTGAACGATATCCATATTGTATTTATAACCAGAATTAAAGAAAGTAAGCATTTTTGAAGGTGTAATAGCTGTGTCATCTTTTTCGTTTACTTTAGAAATTGTAACTTCTTCATCTTCAGGGACAATTGTGTAGGTCTTCTGACCGTCAAATATCTTGGTAACTCCCATAAAATTTAATACATATTGATTTCCTTTCATGATTACATTTCCTTTGCTGTCCTGATTAATATTTTCTTTGGCGTTATTTAGAGAATATTTAAAATCAATTGAGATATTATCGTAGCTTTTTATTTTAGCTGTCACCTGGTTCAATAAATCTTTGGCTTTTTTATCCTGAGCCTGAATAGAAGTGATGTTTAATAGCAAAATAACAGCTATTTGCAGGCACTTTTTAGTCATGTTAGTGATAGAATTGTTTTGGATTTCCTGAATTTTCGTTTTCATGATGGGGTTAATTTTGTTCATTATTAAAAAATTGATCAAGAGCACTCAAATCTGAGATGTTGACACTGCGTGCTTTACTGCCTTCAAACGGACCAACAATTCCAGCTGCTTCCAGCTGATCGATCAGACGACCGGCTCTGTTGTATCCTAATTTTAATTTTCTTTGCAGTAAAGAAGCAGAACCTTGCTGTGCATTGACTATTATCTCTGCAGCCTCTCTAAATAAAGTATCTCTTTCGGAAATATCCATATCAAGATTAATGCCACTTTCTTCACCAACAAACTCAGGAAGTAAATAAGCAGTGGCATAAGCTTTTTGTCCACCAATAAAATCAGTAATTTTTTCAACTTCAGGAGTATCGATAAAAGCACACTGAACACGTACAACATCATTACCATTAGTATATAATAAATCTCCTCGTCCAATCAATTGATCGGCACCCTGAGTGTCCAAAATTGTTCTCGAGTCAATTTTTGAAGTTACCCTAAATGCAATTCTCGCAGGGAAGTTAGCTTTGATTAAACCGGTAATTACGTTTACAGACGGTCTTTGTGTAGCAATAATTAAGTGAATACCAATAGCACGTGCTAACTGAGCCAAACGGGCAATCGGAATTTCAACCTCTTTACCTGCCGTCATAATTAAATCGGCAAACTCATCGACTACCAAAACAATGTAAGGTAAAAATCGGTGTCCCGCTTCAGGATTTAATTTTCTCGATTTAAATTTTTCGTTGTATTCTTTGATATTACGAACCATCGCATCTTTCAATAGTGAATAGCGATTATCCATTTCAACACAAAGTGAATTTAAAGTGTTCACCACTTTTGCATTATCTGTAATAATAGCGTCTTCCGTATCTGGAAGTTTGGCCAGATAATGCCTTTCGATTTTATTGAAAAGTGTAAGCTCTACCTTTTTTGGATCTACCAAAACAAACTTTACTTCTGCCGGATGTTTTTTGTATAAAAGCGAGGTCAATACAGCATTTAATCCAACAGATTTTCCTTGTCCTGTTGCTCCGGCCATCAGTAAGTGGGGCATTTTGGCAAGATCGACAACAAAAGTTTCGTTAGAAATGGTTTTTCCTAAAGCAATTGGCAGCTCCATTTCAGCTTCCTGAAATTTAGCGGACCCAATAACGCTCTTCATGGAAACCATTGTGGGGTTTTTGTTCGGAACCTCAATACCGATAGTTCCTTTTCCTGGAATTGGTGCAATAATACGGATTCCCAGAGCAGATAATGATAAAGCGATATCATCTTCTAAACTCTTGATTTTAGAAATTCTGATTCCGGCTTCCGGTACTATTTCGTATAATGTTACCGACGGGCCAACTGTTGCCTTAATCTGTGCAATCTCAATTTTATAGTTACGAAGCGTATCTACAATCTTGTTTTTGTTTTCTTCTAATTCTTCCTGATTAATGGTAATTCCTCCAGTTGAATATTCTTTTAATAAATCAATGGTTGGAAATTTGTAATTTGAAAGATCTAAAGTTGGATCAAATAATCCAAAATCGGCCACAAGGCGAGAGGCAAGATTTTCTTCTATAATATCCTCTTCTTCGGCTTTTTCAATAACAAATTCTTCTGTATGTACAGGAGCTTCTGTTGTTGGGTTTATGTTCATTTGAAGGGGTTTTAAAACCGGATTCAAATCAATTTCTGATGAATTTGTAATAGTTGGTTTTAAAGCTTCTTTGTTGATTTCGAATTTAGAATCTTCGCTTTTTAAATGAATATTATCCTGTTCTTCCTCAAATTCTTCAACAGCAAATTCTTCAAGATTATATGCACTTTCTGGTTGGGGCTGTGTTTTAAGTGCGCTTAATTCGGTCTTAATGTCGTTTTTTGTTGAATCAAAATAAGATTGAATTTTTTCCGGAGATAATTTTATTTTAAAAATTAAATACACGATCAATCCAAAAAGAAGGGCTAATAGAGTCCCTGTTTTTCCGATATAATCCTGCGAAAACAAATTAAGCTCATAACCAATAGTTCCGCCCAATTCAGGTGCAGAAGTTGCAAAAAAGCCAAATAATATAGAAACAATTATTATGGCAAATAAATCCCAGAACCAAATATTTTTTAGTTTTTTGAGGGATAATTCCAATGCTAAAAACATTCCGGTAAGGAAAAATAGTCGCACAAAAATAAAAGATGCCAATCCAAAACCTTTGTATACAATTAAATCGGATAAATAAGCACCAAATTTCCCGAGCCAGTTCTGTACAACCTCTGTTCGGTCATCAAGCTGGCTGACAGCACTCTGGTCAGATTGTCCGTTGATATAAAAGGAAATAAATGCAACTAATAATGCAATAGAAAATAATACCAAAAGGCATCCTAAAACAAAACGTTGTTGTTTGTTTGGCCTCCAAGATCTTACAGTTGTCTCAGTTTTTGGTTCTTTTTTTTTGTCTAAAGTTTCTTTTTTGGTTGTTTTTGCCATTCTTTCGTTTAGTATTGCCTATACAAATTTTGGAATATAAATGATCAGTCCTATTGCGATAGCGGTCATTGCGGCAAAAAATACCGCTCCTGCAGCAATATCTTTAATAAACCCAATTTTTTCGTGATAATTGGGATGAATAAAATCGGCTACTTTTTCAACAGCAGTATTCAAACCTTCTACGCTTAGTACCAGACCAATTGCAAAAATTTGAAAAAGCCATTCTTCATGTGAAATATGAAAATAGAAACCGGCAATAGTCATTAATATTCCCAGTGAAAATTGTACCATAACACTATGTTCGGTACTAATTAATTTTACTGCTCCCTTAAAAGCGTACGTAACGCTTTTAAGTCGGCCTTTTACAAAAGTATTATCTTTTTGAAACTCCATTATGTCATTATAATGCCGCCAAAGCTGCTTCGTAATTTGGTTCGTCTGCAATCTCAGCAACTTGTTCTGTATGAGTGATTTTTCCGTTTTCATCAACAACAATAATGGCTCTTGAATGTAAACCTGCAAGCGGCCCATCAATGATATTTAAGCCATTTGTTTTTCCAAAACTTCCTTCTTGAAAATCAGATAGATTAACTACATTCTCTAATCCTTCCGCTCCACAAAAACGTTTTTGTGCAAAAGGTAGATCTCTTGAAATACACAATACAGTTGTGTTTTCTAAATTGCTTGCACTTGCATTGAATTTTCTAACAGAAGTTGCACAAGTTCCTGTATCAACACTTGGGAAAATATTTAAAACTAATTTTTTACCAGCAAAATTGCTTAGTGTAGCAACTGATAAATCATTTTGTACTAATTTGAAATCAGCTAATTGTGTTCCAACTGCTGGCAGCTCGCCTGATGTGTGAACCGGATTTCCTCCTAATGTTATTGAAGCCATGTTTTTTGTTTAAATTAATGAGGTTCAAAAGTAAGGATTAATATTTGAATCTAAAAGTATTTGTTGTTGCCAGTAAGAACAATTAGGCAAGTTTTAATACTAACGAAAAAAACGTCATAGTTAGTATTGATTTGTTGTTTAGAGGATTTGGCTAAAAGAAGAAATGGCACGCAGATGACAAGATTATGTTGATTATGTTATGATGAAACTGAAATCAAAACCGGTCTCCGCGAGAGGGATAGGAGCATACTACCGAAGTAGTGCGTATAGCCCGACAGTATTTGGAAAAGCAGGCGAATAAAGACAAAGTATGTTTGCCTGCTTTTTCCAAATACTGTCTCGCCCAAATTATTATAGATTTTGGAGGATAGATTTTAGATTTAGTATGACTGCGAGCAGAGCTTTGTCAAAATTTAGAACTTTGAAAGGTTTTATATTAATTACGGAGCTGCGTACGTGGGCTTCGCCTTCGCTCAGCCTGACAGACATTATATAATCTGAGGCAGGGGACTGAAAAAAGGGATTGGGAAAGCTGAAAATAAAAAAAGCGTCTCTAAATAGAAACGCTTTCTCCGTCATGTTTTTTTGTTTTTTCTCTGAAAGAGGCCGACTATTTGTCGATAGAACCCAGAACACGTTTCATGAACGCATTTAAAGCTTCTTTTTTATCGGTGCCCTGAACTACCATTTTATGGACTTCAAGTGCACCATACATATTCGAAATCAATTCGCCAATTACATCTAATTCTTCATCTTTTAGAGACGGAATCTCAGTCATAGCTTCAAGAACTTCAATCGTTTCGATGATATAATCCTGATCGTTTTCTTCGATGAACTGCGTTAATTGCTTTATTACAGGTAATTTCATTTTGTGGAGTTTTTAAAAGCTTTGTCAAAGTTTAAATTTTGATAAGCTTAATGATGAATTAAGCAATTGCGTTTACCAGGTCGATTAAAACTTCTTGTTTGTTGGTTTGCGTTTCGCCCACTAATTGTCCGTTTACGAAAGTGGCAAATGTTGGCAGGTTGCTCACATTGGCTAATTTTCTTGATTCAGGAGAATTTTCTGCATCAACCAAAACAAAAGTGATAGCTTCATTTTCTGTGGCTAATTTTTTGAATTTTGGTTTCATAATACGGCAATTTCCACACCATGAAGCTGAATATTGTACTACTACTTTTTCGTTTTTAGCAACTAAATCTGCTAACGTATCTTCGTTTAAGTCGATTAACATGTTTTTGTTTTTAGAGGTTCAAAGAGGCAAAGGTTCAAAGGGGCAAAGTTTTGAGCCTTTGTGAATTGGCAACAAAAAACTTTGTAAACATTAGCAGCAAAACCTTTGCTGCTTTGTACCTGTGAACCTTTGTACCTTTATATAAAAAAATTAGTTTGCGCTTAAGTACTCAGCAGTACTTACTCTGTCTGCAGACATAGCTTCTTTTCCAGCTTCCCAGTTTGCAGGACAAACTTCACCTTTAGTCTGGATGTGAGTGTAAGCGTCTACCATTCTTAAGTATTCGTTTACGTTACGTCCTAATGGCATATCGTTAACACTTTCGTGGAAGATTTTTCCAGTTTCGTCAATTAGGTAAGTAGCTCTGTAAGTTACGTTTGATCCTTCAACGATTACTGAATCTGTATCTTCGCTATAGCTTGTAGATTCGATATCAAGAATACCTAAAATGTTAGCTAAGTTACGGTTAGTATCAGCAAGGATTGGGTAAGTTACACCTTCAATACCACCATTGTTTTTTGGAGTGTTTAACCATGCAAAGTGTACTTCGTTGGTGTCACAAGAAGCTCCGATTACGATAGTATTTCTTTTTTCAAATTCTGGTAATGCAGCTTGAAAGGCGTGTAATTCAGTTGGACATACAAAAGTAAAATCTTTTGGATACCAGAACAATAGTACTTTTTTGTTGTTGTTTACTGCTTCTTCAAAAATATTGATTTTTAAGTTATCACCCATTTCTGAGATAGCATCTACTGCGATACTTGGGAATTTTTTTCCTACTAAAGACATATTTTTCGTTTTTAAATTAAATATTTATTTGGTGCAAAAGTAGGGTATAAGTAAGGGTACTTACAATAAGATGTAATTATTAATATTTATTAAGTAATAACTTTTAGTTATAATAGCAGATAAAAATTTTGTAAGTTATTGAATGTCAATATTTACCGGAAGAGTTCCGGGACAGTTGCTTTTTTCAAGAAATTTAATTCCTGCCATTTTTTGAAACTCATCAAAATCCTGATACACCTGAATTAGCCCGGACGCGTTTTTAAGATTTGGAATTAATGGTAAAACGTATGGATTACCGAAGACATAAATAATGCATTTCTTAGTTTGTAGTAATTCAGAAAGTAAATTAAAAACGGTATCATCTATCTCAAAGTTATTTGCCGGTTTTGCTTTTGGAACAAATAATGAAATTAGGATGGTTTCAAAATTTTGAATTTCTTTTTGAATTTCTGAAATCGTAGATTCTTCAGTGTTTTCAAAAGCAAATTCCGGTGAAACGAGTTTTGAATTTAAGGTTTTGAAGAATGTGTTTTCTGTGTTTTTATATAAACTGAGTTTGGCTAGTTTGTTGTTTTTCTGAGCTTCAAAAACTAGTTCTGTGTTTGAATTATGGATGATTTCTGTAATACAGTTTTCTGCAATTTCGCTATTTAAAACAGCTGCTTTTTTGAAGTTTAATTCTCCCGAAGCAAAAGTATCCTTTAATAGAATTCCGACTTTTTCTTTCGCTTTTCTTATTCTTTCATAACTTTCGAAGATGCGGTCCGGCGAAGCATTTTTAAGAATTGCTTCGATTCCTTCCGGAACATTTTCGGCGAAACACAGAATATCGTTTCCTGCATTAAAAGCTTCCCATTCTAATTGTCCTTTGGTGTCATATAATTTCGAAACGCTGTGCATATTCAAAGCATCAGAAATAACTAAACCATCATAACCTAGTTTCTCTCGCAAAAGTGTCTGGATGATTGGTTTGGATAAAGTGGCAGATGTATCTTTGCCGTCGTTTAAGCTCGGAACTGCTAGATGTCCAATCATAATTGAATCGACATTGTTTTCGATCCCTTTTATAAACGGATATAATTCATTTTCCAATAATTCTTCCAAAGTTTCCTTTAAGACCGGTAATCCCAAATGCGAATCGACATTGGTATTTCCGTGTCCGGGAAAGTGTTTCAGACAGCCCAAAACGCCAGCTTCAGACATTCCTTTTAAGTATTCTACAGCAAAATGGGCTACTTTTTCTTTGTTTTCACCAAAAGAACGATACCCAATTACAGGATTATTTGGATTATTGTTGATGTCCGCCAAAGGAGACAAATTGTAGTGGATTCCGGCTGCTTTTAAGTCTAAAGCAATTTGTTTTCCAACTTCGTAAACCAAATCAGATTTACTTTCCGGCAAAGCACCTAAGGTAATTGCGTAGGGATATTGCGGTGTTTTTTCGATACGCATGGCCAGGCCCCATTCAGCATCAATACTGATTAAAAGTGGAGTAGAAGCTGCTTTTTGGTAACGAACAATCAGGGCTTTGATTTTTTCGTAACTATCATCATTAAAAACAACTTTTTTCTTGCTTTCATAATTCGTTGCAGCGCTCGCCCGACTGTGAAAAAAAGTCAGCCCGCCAATATTATGTTCTTTTATAAGGCGTTCTGTTTCCTGAATATTTTCTTCGGTATCGTTTATAAAAACAGCGGGAAAAAAAAATTGTCCCACTTTTTGTTTTAATGCTTCGGCTGTCATTTTCATTATTATAAAGTCTTTTTCATGCAGACACTATTATCCATCTTTTCGTAAGGCGGATAATTTGGAATTATGGTATAACCTGATTTTTGGTACAAAGCAATGGCTTCGGGTTGTTTTTTTCCAGTTTCTAAAACTGCGTACGGATACTTAATTTCTGCAGCCCAGCGTTCTAATTCGGCTAAAACCTGAGAGGCAATTCCTTTTTTTCGATGATCCTGATGCACATACATCCGTTTTATTTCGACCGAATCAGTTTCTTTTTCTCTAAAAGCGCCACAGCCTATTGCGACATCATTTTCATAAAAAACAACGACATGTTTTATTTTATCAATTTTATTAAACTGATTGTAAAAACTGTGATCTTCTCCGTCTCTGATGGCTAAATCTTTGTCTAATAAAACAACGAGATTTATAAAATCGGTATCGTCTGAGTTGGTACGTTTTAAGGCAGCCATGATGTAGAGTATTTTTATTTCAATTTTGCTTTCTTTTGTTTTGCTAACTGTGCTTTGGTAAGTACTGCTTTTTCTAATCGGTTTTTAAAGCGGAATAATTTCGGAAGGCCCTCCAGACGGTCTTCAATGGTGATTTCTTCATAAACTACGATTGCTTTTTCTAAAACCCGGATTTCGTTATCGATATCGTTTTGGTTTTTGTAGATTGTAGCCAATCGATCATAGGGATGATTTCCTTTAAAGCTTTCTGCGACATTTTCCTCATACAATTCAATTGCTTTTTCAAAATTTCCGGCTTTCTCGAACTCAGCCCCTTTCAGGTTGCGTTCGTTTTGCAGATTTTCATTAATTTCCATAGATAAGATGTTTGATTTGGGGTTAAACTTCTTCTGATTTTTTCCCAAAATCTTTCGGGAAAATTAAAAAACGTGATAAAATAAGACCTGGAATTGTAGCTAGAAAAACCCATATAAAGAAGTTTTGATAGCCTAAATATTGTTGTACATATCCGCTCAACATTCCCGGAAGCATCATACCTAATGCCATAAAACCGGTTGCAAGTGCATAATGTGCTGTTTTTGATTCTCCTTCGGCAACATGAATCAAAAACATCATAAAACCTGTAAAACCAAAACCGTATCCAAATTGTTCCAATATAACAGTAATACAGGTGTAAAGATTAAGAGGAGAATTTATTTCAAAAAAATATAAGTTTATATGTAAATGAAAAAGTTCTTCCGGCTGAAAATGTGCCAACCCTATAAAACCAAGAATAGGAAGGTGCATCGCCAGAAACATTGGAAGCATCCATCTTGTCAGACCGTGTTTAGAAATGGCAATACCTCCTAAAATTCCTCCAACGGTTAATGCTAAAATCCCCAAAGTTCCATAAATAATTCCGACAGCTTCTGTGTCCAGAGCCATTCCGCCTAATTCTTTTTTGTCTAACAAAAAAGGGCTTAACATCTTCAGCAGCTGAGATTCACCTAATCTAAAAACCAAAATAAAAGCCAGAACCAAACCGATTTGTTTTTTCTTAAAGAAGCTTACAAATACAGAAGCAAAGTTTTGATGATGGTTTTTGTTGGTCTGGTCTGCATTAATTTCTGTTTTTGGTGTCGCAAAGAAATTATAAACCGTTATAAATGTCATTAACAATCCAACCGCGATCATCGTATACGACCAGGCTTTGGTATTATCACTGTATTTGTGTTCCAGATAACCGGCAAAAAGTACGATTAAACCGTTTCCTGCCAAAAGTGAAAGTCTGTAAAATGTACTTCTGATCCCGAGGAAAAAAGATTGTTGTTCTTTTGGTAAAACCAATAAATAAAAGCCATCACTTGCAATATCGTTGGAAGCCGAAGCAAAAGCAGCAACCCAGAAAATCGCCAGCGACATCATAAAAAAGCCGTTAAGCGGAATCGTAAACCCGACAAGCAAAAAGGCAATCGAAATAAGCAATTGCATGGATAAAAACCATTTTCGTTTTGTTCCGTTAAGCTCAATAAACGGGCTCCATAAAGGTTTTATTACCCATGGCAGATATAATAAACTGGTATAGACGCCAATATCCTCATTTGTAATCCCGAGGTTTTTGTACATAATAACCGAAACCGAAATTATCACGGCATACGGTAAACCGGAAGCAAAATTAAGAAGCGGAATCCAAAACCACGGTTTATTATCTGTTTTCATTTGGTTGGGCAGGTGAATATATTTTAAATGTCTTGTTTAGGTCGATAGTAGTCGGGGTACTTTCGTTTGCAAAATAGTCAATAAATGTTACTGCACAAGCTTTATACTGATTCATTTTTTGCGTAAGGACTGAAAATGTAATCGAGTCGTTGATTTCATTGACTTTTATCTTTTCTACAATTTGCGTTGCATCGTTTGTATTGATTTTTGAAATATGATCTGCACCGTAAACTACCATATAACGCACTTTTGTATTGAGTGGAGATTTGATAGTAAAGGTATAAAACGAACTGTCTTTTGCAAATTCTGTTACTGTTGGGATATCAATTACGATTCGTTTCAGGTTCGGTACAGCCGGAGGCAATGCAGGATATTTATATTGGTTTTCTTCTAAAAGGCGAACAATATCAAAGTTTTTATTTGTAAACCATTTGGCACTAAAATAAGCGCTTCCGCCCACTTTTTTGAAACTTCTGGCATAATCAATCTGAGTTGGGATTTCACTGGCAAAGTTCCAGCTTTTATCACCATCGGCTCTGATTTTATAAGAAGCATGACCAATATAAAGGGCAGTATTATTAGAGTTTTCAGACCACCATTTTACCAGTTTAGAATAAGAAGCTCTCGGGTTGTTCATACTCCAGTATAATTGCGGCATAATATAATCGATCCATTTCTGGTCCATCCATAAAACAGGATCAGCATACAAATCGTCATAATTAGAGGTAGATTGTGTTTCTGAACCCTTCGGGTCTACCGATTTGTTTCGCCAAACCCCAAACGGACTAATACCAAACTGAACCCACGGTTTGCTTGTTTTTATTGTGGTAGAAATTGTGTGAACAAAATTGCTCACATTGGCACGGCGCCAGTCGGCAAGGGATAAACCGGAGCCGTATTTTTTGAATGAAGCAGTATCGTTAAAGACTTTTCCCGGAACGGCATACGGATAAAAATAATCATCGAAATGTATGGCATCAATATCGTATTTGTCTACTACTTCTTTTACTACTTTGGTCAAATGTGCCTGAACTTCTGGTAGTGCAGGATCATAATAATATTTTCCTCCATATTCAATCATCCATTCCGGATGTTTGAAAACATCGTGGGTAGGGCTTAAAAGATTTTTGTTTAAATCAAAAGTTGCACGGTACGGATTCATCCAGGCGTGAAACTCAAAACCTCTCAGGTGAGCCTGTCCAATCATCCACTCAAGTGCATCGTAATACGGACTTGGGGCCTGACCTTCTTTTCCGGTTAAAAAACGGGACCATGGTGCCAGTTCTGATGGATAAAAAGCATCACCAACACTTCTTATCTGTACAATGACAGCGTTATAATTTAATTTTTTGTACGTATCTAAAATGTCAAGATAATCTGATTTTTCTTTTTCTACGTTATCTGTCGCTGTTTTTGGCCAGTCGATGTTGACAACGGTTGCAATCCAGACACCTCTAAATTCAGTTTTAGGATGCGTCGTATTTACCTGAGAATTGACATTCCATCCAACGGTTAGTAAAAATAAGAGAGTATATATTAGGTGCTGATTTTTATGCATTTCAATGTTTTTTAACAAGAACCAAAAATAGTTTTTTTGGCTGATTATAATAAATAATTCTGGAATTATAATTTGAACGGTAATTTCTGAGTTTTATTTTTTGTCACATATTAAAAGGATTTTTTACTCTGGTTTATTTTTTTGCCACGAATTACACTAATTTACACCAATTTCTAGTCATATTCTAAAGAAAAAATAATTCGTGATAATTCGTGAAATTCGTGGCAACTTTCTTCGCAACAGATTCCAGCATTAAAATGAAATCCTTTCTAATCCTTTTAATCTGTGGCAAAAGAAAAAAATCCAGTGCAAGTAGTACCATTTCTCAATCGGGAAATGAAATTTTACCCATCGTTACAGAAGGAATTCCTTTGTTGTTTCCGAAATTATAATTCCCTCCTGCGACAGTTTCGTTGGCCAGAATGGCAAATAAAACCGCTTCTTTGGCATCGCTCAAAATTCCGAGATCGTCGCTGGTATGAAACTGGCACGGCAATAATTCTTTTAACCATTTTACGAGTAACGGATTATTTGTTCCGCCACCGGACATATAAATATGAAAATCTTTAGAATCAATATTCACTCTATTTATGGTAAAAAGAATTCCTTCGGCTATAGTCTCGGCACTCAAACGTGTTAAAGTGGCAAGCAAATCTGATGCCGAAATCGTTTCTAAGCCAGTTTTTGAAAGTGCTTTTTGTACAAAATCAAAATTAAAAACTTCCTGACCAATTGATTTTGGGAAACTTTTCTGGAAGAACGAATCGTTTTTTAATTCGGTTAAAAGGGTTTGATTTACCGTTCCCATTTGGGCAATTTCGGCGTCTTTGTCGTAGCTTTTTTCAGGGAAATAATGTTTGGTAAAAATATCAATTAACGTATTTGCTGTTCCGGTATCGGTTACAAAAACGTCCTCAGCGTTTAGGGAAGCAGGGAGGTAAGTATAATTGGCGATGCCGCCCATGTTGAGCATAATGCGGTTTTCGCCTTTTTTGCTAAATAATAAATAATCGCCATAAACCGCCAAGGGTGCGCCTTCGCCACCTGCAGCAACATGTTTTTGCCTGAAATCGGATAAAGTTATAATTCCGGTTTTTACGGCAATATGATCGCCGTCTCCAATTTGCAAAGTTGCATTGGGAAATTTTTCCTGCTGATGCAAAAACTTTGGAGCGTGCAAAACTGTTTGTCCGTGCGAGGCAATTAAATCGACTTCGTGTGCGGGAATATTCCATTTTTGAAGACAATCGTTGACCATGCCGGCGTGCAAAAGACCGATCCATTCGTTTAATAAAGCCAAATGCTGAAAATCGATCGTTTTTTTGGCAAACACTTTACGGATTTCGGTTTTAATATCTTCTGTGTAACTGATGGTTTCGAATTCCAGAATTTTCACAGCCGTATTTTCGCCCGCACCAGAAATAGCACAAAGCGCAATATCCAATCCGTCAAGCGAAGTTCCTGACATTAAACCTACTATTTTTCGGGTCTCTTTTTGAGCGATTTCAAAAAGAGCGCTTATATTTTTATTCATTAAAATGAGGTTTTAAGGAAGTGTTGTATTTGGTAATGCTAAAATGGGATTTATTTTATAAAATTAGGAAAAATGCCGGCTTTTTAATTTAAGGAGCATTAAATTTTACTAAGAAAGAAAATAACCCTATTTTAATATAATATTACCTTCTAAGGGAGTGATCTAGTTTTTTACAGTTTTAAATTCGAGTATAACATAAACTCCTCATTTAAAATGAAAAAAAACTTTACACGCTTCTTATTTCTTTTATTATTTATTTGGAGTTTTGAAAGTCATGCCCAACTATTTCCCGTTCAGCTAACTCCTGTTTTCAATAGTCCCTATAGTCTTAAATTATCGGACTATGCGACCAGTATGGACACTAAAATGCAGTTGATGATCAACCCGACTGATATCATGATATCCAACAGGCCGGTTAGATTAAAACTATACATTCAGGGCAACGGGCTCAACATACAAAGCAGCGATTACATGCAGGGGCAAAAACCGCTCTTTATCAATGGAGGCGAACTGCAAACCCTGACCAATACAGATATCGCAGCCTTGTTCAGGCTCGAAAACCTGCAGGGAATTACGACGGCTCAATACGCCAACGGATTACCGGAGGGAATGTACAGTTTCTGTTTTGAGATGTATGACTTTGTCACCAACCAAAAAATATCGCAAAAAAGCTGTGCCAGTTTATACCTGATTTTAAACGATCCGCCACTCTTGAATACCCCGCAAAAAAACGAGCAGATTGCAGCCACTGATTTTCCTAATATTATGTTTACCTGGACACCGCGCCAGAGAAACGCAACCAATGTTTCTTATAAATTTGAATTAAAACAGCTTTTAGATCCTTCACTTGATCCTCAGTTTGCCTTTCAGATGGCTCCTGTTTTATACGAGGAAACACTTTTTGGCACTGCACTGCTCTACAATTTAAACATGCCGATCCTGACACCCGGCATGCGTTATGCATGGCGTGTAAGGGCAATATCAACCACGGGACTATCAGAAAATGCCATTTTTAAAAACGACGGGTATAGCGAGATTTATTCTTTTAAATATACCCAAAAGTGCGATCCTCCCACCTTTGCCTTATCTGAAATTGTATCGCCAAGCAGTGTAAAAATAAGCTGGCAGGGATTGCCCGATCACACCAAATATCAGGTACAATATCGCAAACAGGCTGTTGTAGAAGCCAACAAAAGAGGCAAAGAAAAACAAAAAAACTTTGAGTGGTTTTCTACTTATACCAATAACAATCAGGCTTTGCTTACCAATCTGGAGCAGGAAACAACTTATGAGTTCAAAGTAGGTTCAACTTGTACTTTAGAAGGTGATGGTGTGCAGAGTTTTAATTACTCTAATACGAACACTTTTAAAATTCCGAAAAAAGAAAATGGAATCGCCAGTTATAACTGTGGTATTGTTCCGAAAATCAATATTCAAAATCAAAAACCACTTACGAATTTAATTCAGAGCGAAACATTTACTGCAGGAGATTTTCCGGTAACTGTTTTAGAGCTGCAGGAGAAACATAGTCCTTATTCGGGAAAAGGTTATATAATAGTGCCTTATTTGGCGGATACTAAAATTGCCGTTGAATTCAATAATATTCTAATCAACACAGATTATCAATTGATTAGCGGTGTGGTTGAAACCAGTTATAATGCGGATTGGAAGAATGTTACCGATATTGAAGACTTTACAGGCGAAGGCCAGGGAGGGCAAATTGAAGAAACGGTTAAGTTTGAAATAAAAAACATCGTTATCAATGCCAATGGCGATATTGTAGTTAATGGTAAAAATGGGGAACAGGTAACAATTCCGGGAGGAAAAGATACTGTAATCACTGATAGCACAGGAAAAGTATACGGTGTAGACAGCAAAGGAAACGGAAGCAGTCAGGGTACAGAACCTGCGCCCGGAGGAAAACCAACTCCCGAGAATACTGATGGCGTTGATAAAAGTGGTCAGGCGACAGCTTTTACGGCACAAGGAGTTACAATTGCTTTTTCAGGAAATGGAAGTAAATATGCCTTTGATGTGATGCCAAATAACGCAACAGCTACAATACAAAAGTTATATAAAAAAGTAGATGATGCTGTATTGCCTTATAAAGCAGTTTTAAATGGAGATACTGATACAGTCGTTGCCACGGTAACCATTACCGATACGATTGTAAAACCGGACAAAATTGTTTTTAAAACCCAAAACGGAGCGAATGTGTCGTTTACCAGAAATGGAAAAACATTTATACTTACTGTAAAAGGAAACCAAACTTATGCAGAGGAGCAAATATTAGCAGTGATTCAGCAAGGTGAAAGATGGAAAGTGATTGGTGCTTTTATGCTGGTTCATATTTCGGCGAAGGAAGTAAATTTGGTTTTAGTCCCGTTAAATAAAGAAACTCAAATTCCGTCAAATGCAGAAAATGAGATCAGTGCTGTTTATAAAAAAGCAGGTATAAAAATGAATATTACAAGATCTGAAAAAGTTAATTATACAGATGCTGACGGAAAAATACAAGTGGGAGACAGTGATTTTTTTGAAACTTACACAAATGAAGAACAAACGATCAATAATTTAATAAAAAAATCTGGTAGCTATAAATCAGATTCTTATTATTTAATTTATTCTGATTTGCCAGCAAGTAATCCGGCTATTAAAGGATTTATGGCATTAAAAGGACAGTTTGGATATGTTTTTGCAAATGGTGATAATAGAATTGCTAGCCATGAATTAGGACATGGTATTTTTGGTTTGGAGCATCCCTTTAAAAATAAAACAGAAGAAGGTAAAACGGACTTTTTAATGGATTATGGAAATGGACTAAATCTTTGGCATAATGACTGGAAACAAATTAATGATCCTAAATTTAGATTGTATTTGTTTCAAGGTGATGCTGAAGGGGAATATGAAACGGATGGGCATTATTCTACCGTTTATTTGGTTTCTCTTATGTTAGGTATGGATCCTGTTAAAGCTTTAGAATTAGCTAAGGCTACAGAAGCACCAGATACGACAATTCATAGTCCTATGAATTTTGAGCTAAATGATACATGGGGACATCCAGGGGGGGCACAACAAGAAATACATTCATTAAATGGAGGATTTCATGGAATTGAAGAATTTTTTACAGCAATTAAATTTTTATATTCGGCAATTGGAGATATCAAAACTCAAGGAGAATTATTACATCGATTTGGAGATACTTATGCTCATACAAGGATCGGAAATCTAAAACCACAAGATATTAAGGAGAATTTAAATTTAAAAGAAGCAGATGACGCTACTATTAAAAAATATATAGATTCTTGGAAGAAGATAAAATCAGAAACAACACTTGGAAGTCAAGTGCAACCTTGGATTAAATTTTTTAATTATTATTTGCAAAAAGACGGATTGGAATTTTTAAATAGTGAGACAAAGCAAAAGGAAATTTTTAAAGGAAGAACTTTAAAAGAAGCTTTAAAAGATTTATATCTTACTAATAATTCAAGCGGTTTTATAATGTATGGAGAAGAAGGTTACACAGGAGATCATTTTCAGTCAGATGGTGGCTATCCAGATCAAATTTTTTTAAGGCCAGATTGGTATCATATTTACGTACAGAATTTATCTTGGCTTATTGCTTCAAAATACAAATTAAATAATTTACTTCTGAATTTATCTGTTTTTGATAAGATGATTAATTTTATTGTTAGAAATAAATGTTCAATGAAAGGAATTATAGATTATGAGATTGCTAAATTACGAAATGAAAAAGTTGTATATGTTCCTATTTATTATGCTAACGGTAAAATATTAGCTGCTGTAGATGAGGCTTTAAGTGATTATGAAAAAAGAGCTGTTAATGTAGTAGAATATACAGTAAAGTATTTAGGAGAACAGGGAATTCCTCCTTCACGAATAAAAGTTACAAGAACTGACAGGGTAGTTGTTAAACAATTTTCTTCAGCTAGTGGAGCAGTATCCTTGCCAAGTTCTTCAACAACTATTGAAGCATTTGTTATAACAATAAATTAATAAATTATGTTAAGTTACATTTTACAAATATTTTTTTTACTTTCTATTGTCTACATTTCATATAGAAGCAAATCTTACCTGTTGTTTAATTATTTCATAGGCTTAATCTTGCTTTTGTATTTTGTAGATTTAAATTTCCGTGGAGAATCTAGGTCATTAATGTTTGAAATCGTAATGCTTGTATATATTATACCATCATATACGGTTCTATTCGTTTCTTCTTTATCTATTTATTTTGACGAAACAAACTCTAAAGAATATCATTTTTTTATACCAATATTTTTTTATTGTGTTATTATATTTTTAGAGTTATTTTATTTTAAGATGAAAGAGGCATTCAGTTTTATTTATCTCCCAATTTTTGTAGCTTTTTTTCCATTATATATTTTGAAATATTATCGAAAATATATAAAAGGAGAAAATAGTTAATATTTGAGAATTTAGACGATTAGAGATTGATGATAATCCGTTCGATATCGCGGATTTGCAAACCGTGCACACACACACAGAAAAAATCGACAAAGTAGCAAAGAATAAGAAGATTGAAGAAAATTAAGATTTGATAATTGGAATGGGCACAGATTACAAATCCGCGCTATCGGGTTGATGCATCAGCAAGAGCTCATGATGTAGGATATGATTTTGTAGGTGCCGAGGGAGCTTATGGTGCGACAATGGATAAAAGCGCGCTTCAAGCAGATATTCAGCTTGTTCGAAGTGCTAATAAAGTTATTAATATGTATGCAAAGAAAGAAATTGATCCCTTTACTAAAAATTGTGTTTCTAAAGAAACATTAGAAAGAGCTAAAAAAGTTGTTACATTATTTTCGGTACTGTGCAAAATTAAAGGCATTGATAAAACGGAAAGTATTATTAAACAAAAAGCAATGTCTCAAGCATTAGATGTATGGCTGAGTAATATAGATTTGACAATTGATGATGTTATTAATCCAGTCAATGAATCAGGGAAAAAAGTTAAAAAATTCTACAAATGAAAATGATTAAGTGGTTAAGTGTCTTTATTGTGGTTATAGTTATTTCCATTTTTGTGTATTGGCTAAGTTTTGCAATTCTTTATTCTTATGGAGCAGGAGGCCAAGGCAGGATAAAAAACTATCAATTTGGAATAAGTACAAGTATCATTAAAAATGAAATATTTTCGATTTGTCATAAAAAATCAAGTATAAGTTGTAAAGATTCTATAAGTGATTTGGGAGGAGGATATAAACAAAAATTAATTGTTATTAAAATAGAGAAGGATTCATTTATAATAAAAGATGCTGAAGGAGGAGATTTATATACAAGTTACAATTTAATTTCTATTAATGGCAAAATCGATGATGATTTTGGCTGGTTTTCCTTTGAAAAACATAAAAACATAAAAACATAAAAACATAAAATTATTTGAAAAAGAAATTATCGACCCATTATCAAAGAAATACAAATATGAAAAATTAGAATGACAAAAAATATAAGTTATATTTTAGTTACACTTGTTTTAGGTTCTTTCATCTTTTATTTATCTCTATATTTTATTGGAGGTTACTATGTTGGAAGCTATGGAAGTGGTAAAATAAAAATATATGAATTTGCAACAAAAAAAGAGAATTTAGAAAAGGAATTAAATAGAATTTGTAGTGTTTCTAAAAATATTTCTTGTAAAGATTCGATTAATTATATTGGCAGAACTTATAAAAAATCATTAGTAATAAAATTAAATTCTCAACCAATTTATGTTCTAAAATTATCAGGTGAGGCAAACTATAGCGATCTTCATTTGATCTACATAAACGGTAAATCAAATGACGATTTTGGATGGTTTTCTTTTGAAAAACATAAAAAAGTAAAATTATTTGAAAAAGAAATTATCGAACCATTATCTAAAAAGTTTGAAAGAATTGACGAATAATGATTTGATGAAAAAAGGGAAATGAGTAAACTAATAAAATATATAGTTACCTCAAAAGTTTAAAAGAGTTGAAAAATATATACATATATGCTGAGTAATTTCATTCAAATAAGTTTACTAATTTTTATCATTTATATTTCTTATAAATCAGATTTTTTGATAGTGTTTAATTACATTATAGGTTTTGAGTTGGTAGTGTTTTTTACCAATTTAAATTTTCAAGGACATACTAGATATAAAGAAGAAATTATAGTATTCCTCTTAAATCTTTTTTTGTATTCAGTTTTGTTTTGCTCTTCCGGATTCATTTATTTTGATGAAGAAAATGATAAAAAACATTATTTTTTTATACCGTTTCTTGTGTATCTAGTTATTATGATTTTTTTAGGTAGGCAAGATTTTTTTATGGTTGTGTTACCTATTTCAATAGCTTTCTTTCCATTATATATTTTAAAATATTATAGAAAATATTAAAAATAAATGAATAAATAAATAAATTCAATTGACAATAAATTATAATTAATTCGCTAAAATCAAAAGTCTCAAATGAAAATTATTAAATGGTTAGCTATTTTAGGCAGTACAGCGCTTAGTATGGTTGTATTATATTGGATCGGTTTTGCTATTCTTTTTTCTTATGGTGCAGGCGGACCAAAAAGGATCGAGGCATATGAATTTAAAATAACCAAAAAGAATTTACGACAAGAGTTAAAAATGATATGTAGCAATTCAAATTATCTATCCTATAAAGATACTATTGATGATAACGGATTTACAAAAACATTAGTTACAATACAAATCACAGAAGAAAACAATAAAACAGTTTATGATTTACGTTTATGGAATATGGGAAGTGATGAAATTACAAGTTTTTATCTTTATTATATAAATAGCAGATCAAGTGATTATTTTGGATGGTTTTCTTTTGAAAAACATAAAAAGTAAAATTATTTGAAAAAGAAATTATCGAACCATTATCTAAAAAGTTTGAAAGAGTAGAATAGTAAATGAATATTAAATAGATTATAATCAATAATTAAAACATGGCGCTCCCGTCCAAAATCCCAATTTTATAATCCAATCACAAAAAAACTTAGAACCTTAGTATCTTAGAACCTCAGAACCTTAAAAAAAACTATTTTTGTGAAATCATATTCAGCAAAAATGTCAATACTTAAGGATTTAGAACAATTATCAGCGTCGTTGGAAGGAACACTTTTATACGATGATCTTCATAAAACGCTTTATTCGACCGACGCTTCGGTTTATCGAATAAAACCAAAAGCGGTTGCCGTGCCCAAAACGATTGAAGATATTTCCAAACTTATCAGGTTTGCGGCGCGCCATAATGTTTCGGTTACGCCGAGAACTGCCGGAACTTCGCTGGCCGGGCAGGCGGTTGGTGACGGAATTGTAATTGACGTTTCTAAAAACTTTACCAAGATTCTTGATTTTGATGCTGTAAAAAAAACGGTTACGGTACAGCCGGGTGTAATTCGAGATGAACTGAATTTGTTTTTGAAACCACACGGGGTATTTTTCGCACCGATTACTTCGACTTCAAACCGTGCTATGGTGGGCGGAATGGTTGGAAATAATTCGTCTGGAACTACTTCTATCCGCTACGGTGTTACACGTGATAAGATCGTGGAGCTAAAAGGACTTTTGAGCGATGGATCTGAAGTTGTTTTTAAGGATTTGACTTCTGCTGAATTTATCGAAAAAACCAAAGGAGATACTTTAGAAAATAAAATATATAAAACCATTTACGACGAACTTTCCGTTAAGGCGACTCAGGAAGAAATTGTAAAGGAGTTTCCAAAACCGGAAATTCACCGCAGAAATACAGGCTATGCTGTTGATATTTTACTGAAATCGGATTTGTTTGGAGGTCAGGAACCCACAATCAATCTGGGGAAACTGCTTTGCGGAAGCGAAGGAACTTTGGTTTTTACAACAGAAGTGACCTTAAAAGTAGACGATTTGCCTCCGGCACATAATATTATGGTTGTGGGGCATTACCACACCATTCAGGAATCACTGGAATCTGTGGTTGTGGCGATGAAGCATCATTTGTATACCTGCGAGATGATTGACGACACCATTTTGGATTGTACCAAAACAAATCGTGAACATGTTAAAAACCGTTTCTTTTTGGTAGGTGAACCCAAAGCAATTATGATGTTTGAAGTCGCATCTCACAGTCTGGAGGATGCCGAAAAACAAGCCGATGCCTTAATAGCCGATTTAGAAAAACATAATTTTGGCTATGCCCGTGTAAAGATTTACGGGAACGATATTGACAAAGCAAACGAACTCAGAAAAGCCGGACTTGGACTTTTGGGAAGTATTGTAGGCGACAATAAAGCGGCCGATTCTATTGAAGATACTGCCGTTGAATTGAGTGATTTACCGAATTATATTGCTGAATTTTCGGCAATGATGTTAAGTCACGGTCAGGAAGCGATTTACTATGCGCATGCGGGTGCGGGTGAATTGCACCTTCGGCCGGTTTTGAATTTGAAGAAAACGTCTGATTTAAAATTATTCAGGACCATTGCAACCGAAGTGGCTCATTTGGTTAAAAAATACAGAGGTTCGTTAAGCGGTGAACACGGCGACGGAATTGTACGCGGGGAGTTTATTCCGTTTATGATTGGCGAGAAAAATTATGAATTGCTGAAACGTATTAAATTGGCTTTTGACCCCAATTCGGTTTTGAATATAGGTAAGATTGTCAATGCTTTAAAGATGGATGAAAACCATCGTGTGGTTTCGGGCAGGGTAGAACCGGATATTAAAACGTTTCAGGATTTCTCAGACAGTTTAGGCATTTTGCGTGCTGCCGAAAAATGTAACGGTTCGGGCGATTGCCGAAAATTACCATCGGCAGGAGGAGCAATGTGTCCGAGTTATCGCGCAACCAAAAATGAAAAGGAAACAACACGTGCGAGAGCGAATGCCTTGCGTGAGTATTTGACCTATTCGGAGAAAGAAAACAAATTTGACCAAAAAGAATTATACGAAGTTTTTGAGTTGTGCGTAAGCTGTAAAGCCTGCGCGAGCGAATGTCCAAGTAATGTGGATGTGGCCACTTTGAAAGCCGAATTTTTATACCAATATCAAAAAGCAAACGGATTCTCTACCCGAAATAAGATTTTTGCCAATAACGCCAAGCTCAATAAAATGGGAAGTAAGTTTCCGTCGATTACCAATTTTATTTCAAATCAGTCAATTGTCAAGAAAACAATGGGGATTGCACCAGAGAGACAAGTTCCGTTGTTGGCAAAAACTACTTTCAGAAAATGGCATGAAAATCATAAACCAGCAGCAACAGATTTTCCAAACGGAAGATTATATCTGTTTGTAGATGAATTTACAAATTATTATGATGTCAATATCGGAATTGATGCTTTTGAATTATTAACGAAATTAGGGTATCAGGTTTTGGTCGTAGATCATGAAGAAAGCGGAAGAGCGTATCTTTCTAAAGGTTTTCTGGAAGAAGCCAAGAAAATTGCCAATCATAATGTAAATGTTTTTAAAGATTTAGTATTAGGAAACGCACCTTTGGTTGGTCTTGAACCTTCGGCAATTCTTACTTTTAGAGACGAATATCTGCGTTTGGCAGATGATAAGGAAAGTGCAGAAAAGCTGTCCGGAAATTCCTTTACGATTGAAGAATTCTTTAAAAAAGAAATTATCGATGGCAAAATCCGACCAGATTCTTTTTCAGAAGAAAAGAGAGAAATCAAAATTCACGGACATTGCCATCAGAAATCTTTGAGCTCTGTTGAAGCAACCTTTGCGATGCTCAATTTACCTACCAATAATACAGTGACAATTTACAACTCAGGCTGTTGCGGAATGGCGGGTTCTTTTGGGTATGAAAAAGAACATTATAGTGTGAGTATGCAAATGGGAGAAGATACACTTTTCCCCAAAATACGGGCCACAGCCGAAAATGTAAAAATCGCCGCAGCAGGAACAAGCTGTCGACACCAGATTTATGACGGAACGAAACGCGAAGCACAGCATCCGGTTAGTATTTTGAGAAATTGTTTGAAATGAGAAATGGCACGCGGATGAACACGGATTCACTTCGTGAAAACGCGGATAAACGCGGATTTTTTTTTGTTTCACGCAGATTTGGCAGATCTAGCGGATTTAATTCGATTTAGTTATAAATAAATCTGCGCGCATCTGCTTAAATCTTTTAAATCTGCGTGAAATAATTTGTGCTAATTTGTGAAATTTGTGGCGAAAAAAAAACTTTCCATCTTAGCGTCTAAGTGGCAAAAAAATAAATCTGCGTAAATCAGTTTAATCCGCATAATTCGCGGGCAAAATAATTCACCACAAAAAACACACAAAACAAAATCGTTTTATATATTTGAAATCAGGATAATTTTTGCATTATTTGCAAAATAAAACCACAAAGACCTAAATATATTAATTTATAAAAGCAAAACCACATATGGCATTATCAGGTTTATTCCGAAAAAAAACGGTGCAGGATATTCTCAAGCAAGTTGCAAAAAACGAAGCAGATGGTCATAATGCTCTTGGAAAACATTTGACGACCAGGGATTTAACTGCCTTTGGAATCGCAGCAATTGTTGGAGCAGGTATTTTTAGTACTATCGGAAAAGCCAGTGCAGATGGTGGTCCGGCTGTTATTTTCTTGTTTTTATTTACAGCTTTAGCTTGTAGTTTTGCAGCTTTTGCCTACGCCGAGTTTGCCTCTATGGTTCCGGTATCAGGAAGCGCTTATACATATTCTTATGTTGCTTTTGGAGAAATTATTGCCTGGATAATTGGCTGGGCTTTAATCATGGAATATGCCGTTGGAAATATAACGGTCGCCATATCGTGGAGTGATTATTTTACCGGACTGCTCCATAGCGGCGGTATAGATTTGCCACAATGGATACAGATGGATTATTTAACCGCTTCAAACGGTTATAATGATGCGATGGCCTTAAAACAGGCAGGCAAATTATATGAAAATTTAAGTCCATCGTTGCAAGCTGCCTATACCGCCTGGACAACTGCACCAAAAATTGGATCTTTTCATTTTGTGGCGGATTTACCTGCTTTATTTATCATTGTTTTAATTACTGCTTTGGTTTACAGAGGGATGAAAGAATCTCGTAATGCAAGTAATGTAATGGTTGTTGTAAAATTATGTATTGTTCTTTTAGTTATTGCTGTCGGAATATTTTATGTAGATACAGCCAATTGGGATCCGTTTGCACCAAATGGAGTAGGAGGCGTTTTAAAAGGAGTTTCGGCTGTATTCTTTGCTTATATTGGTTTTGATGCCATTTCGACAACTGCAGAAGAATGTAAAAATCCACAGCGTGATTTACCAAGAGGAATGATGTGGGCAATTATAATATGTACCATTTTATATATTGCCATTGCTTTGGTTTTAACCGGAATGGTTCGTTATAACGAATTAAATGTTGGAGATCCTCTGGCTTTTGTTTTTGAGAAATTAGATCTTAAATGGATGTCGGGAATTATTGCTGTAAGTGCTGTAATTGCTATGGCAAGTGTCTTATTGGTTTTTCAAATGGGACAGCCACGTATCTGGATGAGCATGAGCCGTGATGGTTTATTGCCAAAGAAATTCTCTACGGTGCATCCAAAATTCAAAACACCTTCTTTCGCAACAATCGTAACGGGTTTTGTGGTTGCAGTTCCGGCTTTGTTCTTGAACCTAACAATGGTAACAGACTTGTGCAGTATTGGGACTTTATTTGCCTTCGTATTAGTTTGTGCCGGAGTGTTGGTTTTACAAAACAAACCAGAAATTCCGAGAGGGAAATTTAAAACACCTTATGTAAACTCAAAATTCATTCTTCCATTATTAATGATTGCCGGATTGTATTACGCTTTTGCTTTCAACAATAAGGCAACAATGGCTTTTATTAATAATGAAGCACAAATTAATGATCCAACGACAATTATTACGTCTTTAGATAAAACAGAATCTGAAAAGGTTTTTAATTATTTAAAAAGCATAGAAGTAAATAACAAAACTGCCGAAACTTCAGATTTAGAGCATTTATTAGGACAATACCAGGACGATGAAGCAAAATATACAGAAGTTGTAAAAGGTCTGCCAATTAATGATTCATTAAAATACGAATCAGGTTTTAGCTTATTCAAACACAAGATCCCAATGTGGATTTTCCTATTCGTTTTAGTAGGATTAGCCGTTTGGGCTTTCAGAAAAAACCTTTCTCTAATTCCGCTTTTAGGATTAATCTGCTGCCTGTACATGATGGCCGAACTAAGCGTTTGGAATTGGATTTATTTCACGATCTGGTTACTAATCGGATTGTTTATTTACTTTACTTATAGTAGAAAAAATAGTAAGCTGAACTTCGTGCAGGAAAGCTAGAAGTTAGAATTTATATGTAAAAAACCGTTCTGAAAATAATTTCAGAACGGCTTTTTTTTTGTCATCCTGACGAAGGAAGGATCACACTAGAAATTCTGTACTGAAATTCGTCCCTGCCTGGCTGATCCGCTTGGCCGAACCGCTTGTGTGATTCACTTTGTCGAATTACTTGTGGGATCCTTCCTTCGTCAGGATGACAAAATAAGTGCTTTAAATTATTGTCTACAAAACCCCAAGCTCCACCATACAAGTCTTCATCATCTCATAAGTACGCTGAATATCATTATCCAATCCGATAGAAAAACGAATCAAACCATCCGTCAATCCCATTTCTTTTTGCTCTTCAAGTGGAATTTCACTAGAAGTCGAGGTTCCAGGCGCGCTAAAAAGTGTTTTATAAAATCCTAAACTTACCGCCAGATAACCCAAATTTCTTGCTTGCATCAACTCCATTAATTCATTAGCTTTTGCCAAAGTTCCAACATCAATTGTCATCATTCCGCCAAAACCATATTCAGGATTAATCATTGTTTTGTATAATTCATGGCTTGGGTGGCTTTTCAGTCCCGGATAAACAGTTTTTAAACCATCAGCTTCAAATTGATCCGCCAGAAAATGCGCATTATGACTATGTTGTTTAATTCGGATATGAAGAGTCCTTAAATTTTTCATTACAGAAGCCGAACGCAAACTGTCCATTGTTGGTCCCAAAAGCATACTTGCACCCGTGTTTACATTTTTCAGCGAATTAATAAATTCTTTCGATCCACAAGTTACACCCCCAACCGTATCACTGCTTCCATTAATGTATTTTGTCAAAGAATGAATTACAATATCGGCCCCAAGTTTTGCCGGAGAAACAGATAAAGGTGAAAAAGTGTTGTCAACAACCAACTTTAAGTTGTATTTTTTAGCAATTGTAGCCAATCCGGCAATATCCGCAACTTCCAAAAGTGGATTACTTACCGTTTCACAATACAAAACTTTCGTTTTAGATGTAATTGCATTTTCCACAACATCCAATTTTGTAATATCTACAAAACTGGTTTCTATTCCAAAGCGAGGAGTAAAATTCTTCAAAAAGGCATAAGTGCCACCATAGATGGTTCTGCTCGAAACAATATGGTCGCCCGCGCCGCATAATTGCAAGAGTGTAGGCGTAATCGCCCCCATTCCCGAAGCCGAAACATTTGCCGTTTCCGTTCCTTCCATCGCCGCCAAAGCCTGATCCAGATACAAATTACTTGGCGAAGAATGGCGTGAATACAAATAACAGCCTTCCATATTGCCCTCAAATGTATCAAACATAGTTTTCGCCGAAAGGAAAGTATAAGTCGAAGAATCAGAAATCGACGGGTTTACACCACCAAATTCCCCAAAGTATTGCAAATCCTGAATTTTATCTGCTGGGTTAAAGTTTTTCATATAGTTAGTTTTTGTTTGTTTTGTTTCAAGTTTCAGGTTTTCAAGTTCCAACAGCGTGAAAGTTTAAACCTGAAACAAAATTTTTTAAGAGCTATTCCAGCTTTCCGTTTCAAGTCCTCATAAAAAAGTCAAAGTTTCTAATGTTCTAAAAAGAGCTTCCGTTGGTCGCTTTTTTAGAACAAGAAACTTATGCCTTTTTTACTCCGGGCTTTCCACTGCAATCTGGGCTAGGGCAGTCATTTTCAAAAGAAATTCTATTCAAAATAAGATCTAATAAGAAAATTAATCAACTGTAAAGTAAAAAAATAGATTTTAAAACTATAATAATGTATTTGTAATGATTTTTAATCTAAATTTGGATTCATAAAGACCAATCAATAGATTTTCTTTCATTTTCCAAAACAAACAAAAATGACTTTAGACGCTACAGATAAAAAACTTCTGGTTTTGCTTCAAACCGATAGTAAAAAAACAACCAAAGAATTGTCATTAAAACTTGATCTTTCTGTTACAGCGGTATATGAGAGAATCAAAAAATTAGAGCGCGAAGGCATAATAAAAAACTACGTCGCCCTAGTCGATAAATCCAAAATTGAAAAAGGATTTGTGGTGTTCTGTCATTTAAAACTCATTCAGCACACCAAAGAATTCCTAACCAAGTTTGAAAGCGAGGTTGTCAAACTCAACGAAGTTCTTGAATGTCACCACGTAAGCGGTGATTATGATTATATTTTGAAAGTGCTGGTAAAAGATATGGAAGCGTATAGAGAATTCTTAGTAACCAAACTGACTTCGCTTCAACATATTGGCAGTACACAAAGTATGTTTATGATTAGTGAAGTGAAGAACTCGACAGTGATTTTCTAAGATACTAAGGTTCTGAGTTGCTGAGTTTCTGAGTTTAGGGCAAAAGGTTTTTTTACTCATTTTATGTCATCCTGAGGAACGAAGGATCACACAAGAGACTCCACATGCTGAGTCGACAATCTTTGTTGAGTTACGAATGCGATCCTTCGTTCCTCAGGATGACAAGTTTGTGTGTTAACTTCGTGTTCAAGACTTTATAAAAAAACAAAAATCTGCTAAAATCTGCGTGAAACCTTTTTTCATTTTTTTTTAATCAAATCAAAACTTTGCTACTCGCGACTTTGCGAGACTAAAAAATGAAGCTTAGCGAATATTGCGTAAATCTTAGCACCCCTCGCGGTTAAGTCCTCCCTTCAAATTTCAAACAAAAAACATTGAAATTTAAACTTTAAACAAAACTTTATTCCTTAATTTTGTATCGCTAAAAATAAAATAGACAAACTATGAGTTCATTTGACGTAGTCATTATAGGTTCAGGTCCTGGCGGATATGTATCAGCAATTCGTTGCGCACAATTAGGTTTTAAAACTGCTATCGTAGAAAAGTATAACTCTTTGGGCGGAACATGCCTTAACGTAGGTTGTATTCCTTCAAAAGCATTATTATCATCTTCTCATCATTATGCAGAAATTGCACATTTTGCAGATCACGGAATCGAAGTTTCCGGAGATGTAAAAATCAATTTAGAGAAAATGATTGCGCGCAAGCAAGCAGTTGTAGATCAAACCGTAGGTGGAATCAACTACTTAATGGATAAAAATAAAATCACTGTTTTCACAGGTTTAGGTTCTTTTGTAGATGCAACGCACATTGCAGTTGCAAAAGCAGACGGAACATCTGAAACTATTGAAGCAAAATATACTGTAATTGCTACAGGATCAAAACCATCTTCTTTGCCTTTCATCAAAATTGACAAAGAAAGAATCATCACTTCTACAGAAGCTTTGGCTTTAAAAGAAGTTCCAAAACACTTGGTAATTATTGGTGGTGGCGTTATCGGAATCGAGCTTGGACAAGTTTATCTTCGTCTTGGAGCCCAGGTTTCTGTAGTGGAATTCATGGACAGAATTATTCCTGGAATGGACGGTTCTCTGTCTAAAGAATTGACTAAAGTATTGAAAAAACAAGGAATGAAATTTTACGTTTCTCACAAAGTAAAATCAGTTGAAAGAAACGGCGATGCTGTTGTAGTTCAGGCTGAAAACGCAAAAGGAGAAACAATTACCCTTGAAGGAGATTATTCATTAGTTTCTGTTGGTCGTCGTCCGTACACAGATGGATTGAATGCTGACAAAGCCGGAGTTAAAATCTCAGACAGAGGACAAGTTGAAGTAAACGACCATTTACAAACTAACGTTCCGAATATTTATGCAATTGGAGACGTTGTTCGTGGAGCAATGTTGGCACACAAAGCAGAAGAAGAAGGAACTATGGTTGCTGAAATCTTAGCAGGTCAAAAACCTCATATCGATTATAACTTAATCCCTGGTGTTGTTTACACCTGGCCGGAAGTTGCCGCAGTTGGAAAAACGGAAGAGCAATTGAAAGCAGAAGGAATTGCATATAAATCAGGAAGTTTCCCATTCAAAGCTTTAGGACGTGCAAGAGCAAGTGCTGACTTAGACGGATTTGTAAAAATCCTTGCTGACGAGAAAACAGATGAGGTTTTAGGAGTTCACATGATTGGTGCCCGTACAGCAGACTTAATTGCTGAGGCGGTTACTGCAATGGAATTTAAAGCGTCTGCTGAAGATATTTCAAGAATGAGCCACGCGCATCCAACTTTCGCGGAGGCGGTAAAAGAAGCAGCACTGGCAGCTACTGAAAACAGAGCAATACACGTATAAGTTATTACGAAAATCATATTTTGACCGTCAGAAATTTATATTCTGGCGGTTTTTTTTGTTTTCTAAGATATTGATTAGTAACTTTATAAGATATAAGAAACAAAAATAATTCTGTAAATAGTTCTTTGAGTGTTGCATTAAATTTATATATAAATATAAAACAGAGCACATCATGAAAAATAAATATATAGCTCCGGTTTTGTTAGGAGCAGGTATAGCATACGTACTATATTCCTGCGGGGTTTCTACAATCCCAAAGAAAGCCACGGCCGTCACTAATTTTGATAAGGCCCGATATCTTGGAAAATGGTATGAGATAGCAAGATTGGATTATAAATATGAAAAAAATATGGATAACGTGACCGCAAATTATTCTTTGAATGATAACGGTACGATAAAAGTTGCTAATAAGGGCTATAACGTCAAAAAAGACGAATGGGAACAAAGCATTGGGAAAGCCAAATTTGTCAAAAAAGATGATGTCGGCATGCTTAGAGTCTCATTTTTTGGTCCTTTCTACTCAGGATACAATGTAATTGCAATTGATCCGGATTATAAATATGCCCTCGTTGCAGGTGAAAGTCTAAAATATCTGTGGATACTTTCAAGAGAAACTACAATCCCGGCCCATATTCACGCAGAATATGTAAAAAAAGCACAGGAAATTGGTTATGATGTTTCGGCACTGATCTGGGTAAAACATGATAAAGCAAGTTAAAATAAAAAACCCCGACAGTTTTAGTTCTGTCGGGGTTTATATTTTCAAAAGATAAAAGTTTACGGTCTGAAAACACTTCTGTAATTATCCCAATATCTGTAAATTAAAAATAAGTTTGCCAAAAATAATAATGCTGCAATTGGCAGGCCTTCGGGAGCCATAAAGTAATTAATAAACAAAATATTGATTGTAATTGGTAAGATCAGGATGTTGGCCAATGTTACAAAACGACCTGTTATAAATGCAATTCCACAAAGCAGTTCTATTGATTTTGCCAGTGGTAATAAATAAGTTGAAGCAACTAAGCCCATATTAAAAGCTTTAAAATTTCCTGTTACCTCCGGTTCGGGCGCCAGCTTGAAGAAAAAGCTGATGGAAGCAAAAAGTAACAATAAGCCAATCAAAACTCGAACGATAATGGTAGCAATTTTCATAATACTAGGATTTTTAATAGGTTAAAAAAATATAAATTATTTGCTGATATACATTACAAATGGAATTTTCTAATAAAATAAAAATCTCTTTTTGAGGGTGTTTTATTGAGGATATTATAATCAATAAAGCAGTATTTTAGGATTAATCTAAGCCTATATCAAATATAGTGATTTTTTTCTTATTAAATTGCTGTAATATTAACAGTTCGGCTAATTTTTTTTATATTTTTTGTAAAGCATCAATCCTCCGATAGTAATTAAAATTAATGGCCAAAGATTCAATAGAAAAACAAAGATTTCTTCCAGAATATACCAGCCATTTTTTAGCGAATCTACAATCTGGATTCCAAGATGTGGCTTGTATTCGTGACTATCTTTTTCTCCTGCAGTTATTTCCTGTTTAATAGTTTCATTTTGATAAAGCTGAAGCGTAATAGTGCTGAAATTAATTTGGTCCTGCATTGACAAATTATCAATTACACTAGTATCATTTGCTTCTTTTTGATTAGCCAGAGTCTTTTCTGCATCAATAATATCGTTTATTTTTTTGCCTTTATCATCAATCGCTTTTGCAACTCTTTTTTCGGTAGCAGCGCTTCTTTTTTGAGCCAGCTGATTGGATAAAAGTTTTAAGGAAACATCATCAGCTTTGATTACTCTGAAATCCAGAAAATCAATTTGTTTTGCTATGGTCTTAATTACAGTATCAAGCTGGGTATTGGGCACGCGAATAGTAATATTGTTTTCGACAATATATTTTGTAGTTTCAAGAGTACTGTCCTGGCTTATTTTTGTTTTAATCTGTTCATGAATGGTACTTTGTAAATTTGTATAAGTTACAAAACCTCCAAATTTCTGGACAGCGTTTTCAATTGCATAAGTTGACTTTGCGACATTTCTCACCTTAAATTTTAGATCTGCCGTACGGATAAATTTTTGTTTACTGTCTTTTTTTTCTACCGCAGCAGAGGAAGAAACAATGGTACTGTCTGCAACAGCATAATCTGCGGATTCTTCGCCAACGGATCCGTCTGATTTTTTACAGGAAAATAGTAATGCAAGAATTACTAATGAGGCCAAACTTAATTTTGCAATTGTTTTCATAAAAGGTTAAAGGGTTGATTAATAATTTTGATTGTTATACTAATCTCGTGTACTAAAAAGTGTGCCAATAATTTTTGATGATTACTTTTTTGGAAGGATTTTTTTTGTCGTAATTTTGAAATCTAAAATTTATCTATTTTTGAGAGTTTCAATCCATAAACATATTGCCAATCCCGAGCAGGTTAAACAACAGCTTTTAGTTTGGTCACAACAATTTCGAGAGGTTGTTTTTTTGGATAGCAATTCATATCCGCAAGAATATTCAAGCTTTGACTGTCTGCTGGCCGTCGATGCTTTTACTTCCTTAAAGACCGATTTTGAGAATGCTTTTGATGATCTCAGACAATACCAGACTACAACAAAAGACTGGCTTTTTGGTTATTTATCATACGACCTGAAGAACAATGTCGAAAATTTAAGTTCCTCCAATTTTGACGGATTGAATTTTCCGGATTTGTTTTTCTTTCAACCTAAAAAAATATTTCTGCTAAAAGAAAACCAACTGGAAATTAAGTATTTATTTCTTTGTGATGATGAAGTTGAAGACGATTTTGATGAAATTATCCAAATTCAGTCCGATGCTTATGAGACAGTAGCAAAACTAAATATTCAGCAAAGAATTTCAAAAGAATTTTATGTAGAAAAAATAGCAAAAATGCTGAATCATATCCACGCAGGTGATATGTATGAAGCTAATTTCTGCATGGAATTTTTTGCCGAAAATGCGGTAATAAACCCATTGGAAAAATTTCAAAAACTAAATGAAATTTCACAAGCACCATTTTCTGTTTTCTTTAAAAATAATAAACAATTTTTACTTTCAGCTTCACCAGAACGTTACCTGAAAAAAGTTGGAGAAACTATAATTTCACAGCCGATAAAAGGAACTTCAAAACGTTTTTCTGACCCGATTGAAGATGAAATTTCCAGGCAATATCTGGAAAACGATCCAAAAGAACGTGCAGAAAATATCATGATTACAGATTTGGTTCGCAATGATTTGTCGCATACAGCGCAAAAAGGTTCTGTTGAAGTAGCAGAGCTTTGCAAAATATATTCTTTTCTGCAGGTTCATCAAATGATTTCGACAATTACCTCAAAAATAGATGCTCAATATTCTCCAATTGATGTTTTAAAAACAACTTTTCCAATGGGAAGCATGACCGGAGCACCAAAAATTTCGGTTATGAAAATTATCGAAAATCTTGAAGAAACAAAACGCGGTTTATACAGCGGGGCCATAGGTTATTTTACACCAGATGGAGATTTTGATTTTAATGTCGTGATACGGAGTATTTTGTATAATCAGGAAAACCAATACGTTTCATTTTCTGTCGGAAGCGCCATAACTTCGCTGTCAATACCCGAAAAAGAATATGAAGAATGTTTGTTGAAGGCCAGGGCAATGCACAAGGTTTTGAAATAAAAAAAAGTTTGCCACAAATTGCACTTACTAATTTTTTAAAGGTCGGTAACTGCGTGAAACAAATCTTTTTAAGCAGTGGTTAAAAAGTCTATTGAATGCCGCATTAAAAAATAATTTAATTAAAAATTAGTGCAATTCGTGGCAAAAAAAATACACTTAACATTTCATTTAAGAATAGATACATTTTAATTTTTTACTTTTATCAAATGCTTTCAAAATTTCAAAATCATATCATTTCCAGATTTCCTTTTTTAGCAGAAAAAAAGCTGTTTCTTGCTGTAAGCGGAGGCTTAGATAGTATGGTTTTACTTCACTTACTGCAGCAATTGCCTTATGAAATTGCTGTTTTGCATTGTAATTTCCAGCTTCGGGGATTAGAAAGTTTTGGAGATCAGGATTTTATTCAAAATTATTGTGACAAAAACAATATTCCTGTTTTTACAACCCAGTTTGATACTGAAGCTTTTGCAAAAGATTATAAACTTTCGACACAAGTTGCTGCCAGAGAATTGCGCTACAGTTGGTTTTATGAACTTATAGAAACTAAAAATTTCGATTACATCCTGACCGCTCATCATGCAGATGATAATTTGGAGACTTTTATAATAAACCTGACAAGAGGCACAGGACTTGATGGACTAACAGGAATTCCGGAACAAAATGATAGAATTATTCGTCCGCTTTTGTATTTTTCCAGAGAAGAAATCCTGAATTATGCTCAGGAAAACAATATTGAATGGCGCGAAGACAGCAGTAATGCATCGAATAAATACCTTCGAAATAAAATTCGCCATAATTTGGTTCCGATTCTAAAAGAAATCAATCCCAATTTTCTGAATGCTTTTCAGAAAACACAATCTTATTTGCAGGAATCGCAGGAAATGGTTGAAGATGCTTCGATCATGATCTATCAACAGGTAGCAAAAGAAGCAGGAGATGATATCCATTTTGATTTAAATCAGCTTAAAAAATTGCCAAATTATAAATCATACCTGTACCAATGGCTAAATGAATTTGGATTTATCGCCTGGAATGATATTTATGATTTAGTAGAAAGTCAATCCGGAAAACAGGTGTTTTCTGAAGAATTTCGATTATTAAAAAACAGGGAAACGTTGATTTTGAGTCCTATTTCTGAAGTGAATGAAAATCAGGAATATGAAATTAACGAAGGCGAAACAGAAGTTAATTTTCCCTTAAATTTGAAGCTTTGTCAGGTAGATGACATTACAATAGATTCAAATAAGGCTATCTTTGTGGACGCCAAAAAAATCCATTTTCCTTTGATTTTACGTAAATGGAATGAAGGAGATGTTTTTCATCCCTTTGGTATGAATGGAAAATCCAAAAAAGTGAGTAAGCTGTTTAAAGACGAAAAACTCTCACTCATTGAAAAAGAAAAAACATGGATTTTAAGTTCTGATAATCAGATTGTATGGGTTGTTGGAATTCGTCAGGATGAAAGATTTAAAATTGAAAATACCACTAATAAAATACTCAAAATAGAACTACAATAATGAACTTTAATCAAACTTGTCAAGCGATATCAAAAAATGTCTGGAATCAAGCCATTCTGTTTTTGTTATTTTTCATTTTTGCTTTTGCAAAAGGAAATGCCCAAATACTGGAACCTGTTAAATGGACTGCTAAAATTGAAAAAAAATCAGGGAGCAATGCCATCCTGATTTTTGATGGAACGATTGAGAAAGACTGGCATATGTATTCGCAATTTACACCCGACGGAGGCCCGCTGCCGTTAGAAATTGTGTTTAAAAACCAAAAAGGAAACTACAACCTGGTAGGCAAAGCCAAAGAAGGAAAAACGAGAACTGCCTTTAATGATGTTTTTGGAGTTAATGAAACTTTTTTTGAAGGGAAAGCACATATTGAGCAGGAAATAATAATTACAAATTCAAACTTAAAAACGGTCGATGTTGATTTTGATTTTCAGGTTTGTAAGGAAGTTTGTATCAACTCAAGTAAAAAATTCTCAATACCAATTCCGGCATCATTTCAAATGGTAGCTGTTGCAACAGTTTCTGAAGCAAAACCTGATGAAACAAAAGTAACAGGAATTGCTATTGATACAGTAAAGCCAGTTGCTGTTGACACTGCTAAAACAGATGTTCATATTGCTCCAAAAGGAATTTCTGCTCAGGAAGAAATCCCGGCTCCCGATCAACAAGGAAGCTTATGGACTTTATTCTTTCTGGCTTTTTTAGGAGGTTTTACAGCATTGTTTACACCTTGCGTATTCCCAATGATACCGATGACGGTAAGTTTCTTTACAAAACAAAGTAAAACAAGAGCTGCAGGTATTAGAAATGCTATTATTTATGGCATCGCCATTATTTTTATATATGTCATACTTGGTTTTTCTGTTTCCTGGATTTTTGGTGCAGATGCTCTGAATTCGTTAGCAACAAACGTCTATTTTAATTTGTTGTTTTTTGTCTTATTAATTGTTTTTGCATCGTCATTTTTAGGCGCATTCGAAATTATGCTGCCTAATTCCTGGGCAAATAAAGTAGACAAACAAGCAGATAAAGGCGGAATCGTAGGAATCTTATTTATGGCTTTGGCACTTGCAATTGTGTCATTTTCATGCACAGGTCCAATTGTAGGCCCGCTTTTATTTCAGGCTGCAACTAACGGAGTTTTAGGGCCAATTGTCGGAATGTTGGGTTTCTCTTTAGCCTTGTCATTGCCATTTATGCTTTTTGCTATGTTTCCGGGCTGGCTAAATTCATTGCCAAAATCAGGCGGTTGGTTAAATACAGTAAAAGTGTTTTTAGGATTTTTAGAGTTGGCTTTTGCATTTAAATTTTTATCAAATGCAGACTTGGTTTTGCAATTGCATTTCTTAGAAAGAGAAGTTTTCATCGCAATCTGGATTGCGGTATTTGCAGCACTAACATTATATCTGTTCGGGAAAATTACCCTTCCACACGATAGTCCTCAGGAACGTATTTCTGTCGGAAGGTTATATGTAGGATTACTTTCTTTGGTATTTACCATTTATTTAATTCCGGGACTTTGGGGAGCACCATTAAAGTTAATAAGTGCATTTCCGCCGCCACAGCAATATAGTGAAAGTCCTCTTGGATTTGGCAGTTCAGGAAATTCATCCGGTTCTACTAATGAAATACAAGGTTTACCTGATGGAGCCGAATTAGGACCGCATGGTATAATGGTTTTTCATGATTACGAAGATGGGTTAGCATATGCCAAATCAATCAATAAACCAATTATGTTAGATTTTACAGGTCATGCTTGTGTTAATTGCAGAAAAATGGAAAATAATGTTTGGTCTGATCCGGGTATTTTGCCAATCCTGAAAAATGATGTGGTTTTGATTTCGCTGTATGTTGATGATAAAAGGGACTTGCCAAAAGAAGAACAATTTGTAACCGCTGCAGGAGATAAAATTGAGACAATCGGTGATAAATGGACAGATTTTATGATTTCGAAATACAAAACAAACACACAGCCTTTGTACGTTATAACAGATTTGGAAGGAAAAAATCTAAACAATTCTAAACCTACAATTAGTTATGTCACTACTGAAGAATATCTGGTGTGGCTAAAAGAAGGAATTTCTAATTTTAAATAGTTTTAAGAATATAGAATATAGAATATAGAATATAGAATATAGAATATTCTAAAATAACAGGTCAATTAATTCAAGCAAAAATCCCTCTGAAGTTATATTCAGAGGGATTTTTTATGGTGTGTTAGTTGTTTGAAAAATATTATAAGTATTCTCCGTGTTGAGAAATATCTAATCCTAATTCTTCTTTCTCTTCAGATACCCTTAGCGGAGTAATTTTATTTACAATAAAAAACAATGCATAAGAAGCAACAAAAGCAAAGATAGATACAACTACCAAAGCAGTTAACTGATTGATAAATAAAGTTGAAGTTCCGAAGATTAAACCTTGGTTATCACCTACAGCAGGGTTAATTGCTTTTGAGGCAAAAACTCCTGTTAACAACATTCCTACCATACCACCAACACCGTGACAGGCAAATACATCTAAAGCATCATCAATTTTTCCTTTAGGGAATTTGCTCACTACAATGTTACTTACAATAGCAGAGAATGCGCCTATGAAAATTGCATGAGGGATACTTACATAACCGGCAGCAGGCGTAATGGCTACAAGACCTACAACTGTACCGATACAAGCTCCAAGAGCTGATAATTTGTGACCTAAAATTTTATCAAGAAAAACCCATGCCATTGCAGCAGCGGCAGCAGCAACAGTAGTAGTTCCCAATGCTTGTACAGCCAATCCGTTTGCTCCAAGAGCAGACCCGGCATTAAAACCAAACCAGCCAAACCATAATAAACCTGTACCTAATAATACATAAGTTATTCTTGCAGGATTAACTTTTTGAATTTTTCTTCTTCCTAAAAAGATTGCTCCGGCCAATGCAGCCCAACCAGCACTCATGTGTACTACTGTTCCTCCGGCGAAGTCTAATACTCCCATTTTAAAGAAAACTCCATCAGGATGCCACGTCATGTGAGCAAGAGGAGCATATATCAATATTATAAATAAAACCATGAATAATAAATAAGCCCAGAAACGTACACGCTCTGCAAAAGCACCTGTGATTAATGCGGGTGTAATGATGGCGAATTTTGCCTGGAATAATGCGAATAACATAAAAGGAATTGTTGGAGCAAGACTCCATGCAGTATTGGTACCAACGCCTTCAAAAAATAAATTGTGAGTTGGGTCTCCGATAATTCCACCAATTGTTGGACCAAATGCTAATCCAAAAGCCACCACAACCCATAAAATGGTAACAATTACCATTGCCATAAAACTTTGTAACATTGTACTGATTACATTTTTCTTTCCTACCATTCCGCCATAGAAAAATCCTAATCCAGGAGTCATAAGCAGAACAAATGCTGTTGCAACGACCATCCAGGCGGTATCTCCTGTGTCAAACTTTACAGCTTCGGCAGGAATTGGATTGTCTGATAGAATAAAATTTGAAATGAAGGTTAGTACTAAAATCGTGATAAGAATCACACTTAAAATAATTTTTCGCATAGTTATTTAGTTTTAAATTTTTTGATAAAAGTATAAAATGAATTGACACCCCTAAAAAAAATAGAGTTCAATGGTTGATTTTTGCTGATTTTTTATTTTGACCCCCTATATTTTACATGTATTTGTTAAAATTGACTTAAAATTTACAATTTGACAACATTTTTTTTTCCTTATCTAAAAGATTCTGTCGTTTTGTGTTTTTTTTCTGATATTTTTATTTTGAATTTAGGCTGAATATTATTAAAAAACGCTTCTTTTGTTTTTATGATGATGTATATTTGATGTTTTTAACATTTTTTATAATTAAAATTTAAGAATGGAAAACCAAAAAATAAAATGGGGAATTGTAGGCTTAGGAAATATTGCCAATCAGTTTGCTACAGACTTATTATTGTTACAAGATGCTGAATTGGCAGCAGTTGCATCAAGAGACATAAACAAGGCAAATGAATTTGCCCAAAAATATAATTGTATAAAAGCATATGATTCTTATGATGCACTTTTTGCCGATGATCAGGTAGACATTGTGTATATAGCAACGCCACATGATTCTCATGCAGAGTTATCAATAAAGGCTTTAGAAAAAGGCAAACATGTTTTATGCGAAAAACCGATAGCATTATCTTATAAGGATGCCATTCGTATGATTGAAACTTCCAGAAAGAATAATAAATTTTTTATGGAGGCATTCTGGACAAGATTTATCCCTTCTGTTCAGGATACACTGGGGAAAATACAAGCAGGAGAAATAGGTGACATAAAGTATATCAATGCCGATTTTGCTTTTTATGTAAATGAATTAGAAGGAAATAGAATGACAGATAAGAATAGAGGCGGAGGTGCACTTTTTGATATCGGCGTTTATCCATTATTCCTAACCTATATCATACTCGGAATTCCTCAGGAAATTATCGCAAAATCAACCTATCATACTTCCGGAGTTGATTTGCAGACCAGTATGATTTTGCAATATGAATCTGCTCAGGCAGTTCTGCATGCTGGTTTTGTATCAGAATCTGATATGAAAGCTACAATTAGTGGAACTAAAGGACGAATAGAATTAAATTCTCCGTGGTTTATGGCAGATGGTTATTCTTTATTTAAAAATAATCAGGAAGCTGTTTTCAAATTGCCAAATTTAGGAAAAGGCTATGCGCATGAAGCTGTTGAATGTCATAACTGTATTAGAAACAATACAATAGAAAGTAAGCAGTGGTCACATCAGAATAGTCTGGACTTAAGTAAAATTGTTGATGAAATCAAAAATCAAATTGGGCTGGAGTTCTAAAACCATATTTTGTAGTAAAAAGATTATAAATTAAATATTTTTTGATTAGTTTTAGAAATATTTAATGAATAAATTTTTATGCTGATTAAAGTTTACGGAAGTGCCGTTTTTGGAGTAGAGGCCACAACAATTACCGTTGAGGTAAATATGGATAAAGGAATTGGTTATCATTTAGTTGGGCTGCCCGATAACGCCATAAAAGAAAGTAGTTATCGTATTGCAGCAGCGTTAAAGAATAATGAATACGCAATGCCCGGCAGGAAAATAACAATCAATATGGCTCCTGCCGATCTTAGAAAAGAAGGTTCTGCATACGATTTGCCTCTTGCAATCGGAATTTTAGTGGCATCAGATCAGATAAAGGCACCCGAAGTTGATCAATATATTATTATGGGAGAACTTTCGCTTGACGGAAGCCTGCAATCCATAAACGGAGCTTTGCCAATTGCAATAAAAGCCAAAGAAGAAGGCTACAAAGGTTTTTTTCTGCCAAAACAAAATGTAAAAGAAGCAGCTATCGTTGCGGGTTTAGATGTATATGGAGTTGAAAACTTGCAGCAGGTAATCGATTTCTTTGAAGGAAAAGGAACTCTGGAACCGACAACAATTGACACCAGAGTCGAATTTTATAAAACACTCGATTTTCCTGAATTTGATTTTTCTGATGTCCGCGGACAGGAAAGTATAAAACGCTGTATGGAAATCGCCGCAGCCGGAGGACACAATATCATTTTAATTGGCCCACCCGGAGCAGGAAAAACCATGCTGGCAAAAAGATTGCCAAGTATTTTACCGCCGATGACTTTGCGCGAAGCACTTGAAACTACCAAAATTCATAGCGTTGCGGGAAAATTAAAGGAAGTTGGTTTAATGAATCAAAGGCCATTTCGCAGTCCGCATCATACTATTTCTAATGTTGCGTTGGTTGGCGGCGGAAGTTATCCTCAGCCAGGTGAAATTTCGATGGCACACAATGGTGTTTTGTTTCTGGATGAATTACCGGAATTTAAACGTGATGTCCTCGAAGTAATGCGTCAACCGCTTGAAGATCGGGAAGTGACTATTTCAAGAGCCAAATTTACCGTCACATACCCATCATCATTTATGTTGGTTGCCAGTATGAATCCAAGTCCGAGTGGCTTCTTCAATGATCCAAGTGTGCCAAATACTTCGTCACCACACGAAATGCAGCGTTATATGAGTAAAATTTCGGGACCACTACTGGATCGAATCGATATTCATATTGAAGTGACACCTGTTCCTTTCGAAAAATTATCAGACGACAGAAAAGCAGAAAGTAGCGTCGAAATTCGAAAAAGAGTAACCGCTGCACGCGAGTTGCAAACCGCTAGATTTGAAGGATTGCCAAATATTAATTATAATGCCCAAATGAATACCAAACAAATCAGGGAATTTTGTTCGCTTGACGAGCAGTCAAAACAATTATTAAAAACAGCAATGGAACGGCTTAATCTTTCGGCAAGAGCTTACGACAGGATTTTGAAAGTAGCCCGCACAATTGCAGATTTAGATGCATCACAGCAAATTATATCATCTC
The DNA here is from genome assembly GCF_017833415.1 of Flavobacterium sp. 1355. Classification (GTDB taxonomy): domain Bacteria; phylum Bacteroidota; class Bacteroidia; order Flavobacteriales; family Flavobacteriaceae; genus Flavobacterium. The sequence goes on from NZ_JAFICC010000004.1 coordinate 99,539, forward strand.
ATATAGCCGAAGCAATTCAATACAGAAGTTTGGATCGCGATGGATGGCTGGGATAATAAATGTAGATTTTTTTTGATAATATATGGTGATTGATTCTGTGTCAATCACCATATATTATCAGGGAGAGATTATATTTTAAATCTGTCTAATTAAGATTAATTGTTTTCTTAATGTTTATTTGTTCTAAAAAATATTCATCGTGCGAAATCACAATCAGTGTTCCCTGATATTCATTAATTGCGGTAGTAAGGATTTCGATATTCTGAATATCCAGATTATTTGTGGGTTCGTCAAGAATAATCAGATCAGGTGATTCGTTATTGATAGTAAGACAACAAAGTATCAATCGCATTTTTTCGCCACCGCTCAAAGAACTACAGGATTTATCCAGATCATTTTGCGGAAACAAAAACCGATTAAGTCTCATTCTGATATCATGTACCTGTAATCCCGAAATATTAAATTTTTCTGCCTGTTCGTACACAGAAAGCAGATTATCAATTAATGAATAATCCTGATCAATATAAACCGACTTCCATGTTGCTGCATAAATATTTCCTTGTTTTGGCGGCAGGGTTCCGGTAATAATTTTGATCAGAGTTGTTTTGCCTGAACCATTAGCTCCTTTCAGCGCAATACGTTCTCCGCTTAAAATCTGAAAATTGAGGTTTTCCTGCCAAAGTAAATCATCATTATAACCATAATTTACATTTGTGGCTGTAAATAATGTTTTACCATGGTGTAAATCGGCATTATTCAAACCAAATTTCATCTTATCAATTTCAGGTAAGCCTGAACGTAACTCCTGTAATTCCTGAGAAATTCCACCAATTTTTTCGGCGTGCATGCTTTTGGTTTTAGAAGTACTGTTTTCGGCATTGTTTCGCAGCGTATTCATCATAATACGCGAAACACCGGCTTTTTCCTGTTTCTTTTTTCCGCGTGAATCTAGTTTTTGCTGGCGTTCCATAGTTTCACGTTCCTTCTCTTTTGCTTTCCGTAAAGCTTTTTCCTTGCTCTGAATATCCTGACTTAACGCGTTATTTTCAATTTGTTTCTGTTCAGCATAAAAGTCATAATTGCCACCGTAAATTGTGATTCCGTTTTTGGTTAATTCATAAACCCTGTTTAAGAGATTGAGCAATTTTCTGTCGTGACTTACAACAATAAGCGTGCTTGTAGTATTTTGTATAAAATTGTATAATAATGTTCTTCCGGCAAGATCCAGATGATTACTTGGCTCGTCAAGCAAAATAAGCTGAGGCTGGTGAATAGAAATTCCTGCAAGAAAAACTTTTGTCTTTTGCCCACCGCTTAAACTTTCCAGTTTCTGGGTAAAATCCAAATCCTGTAACTGCCAGTATACCATAGCTTCTTTGCAACGGTCTTCTATTGTCCAGTCGTCATCTAATGTGTTTAAATTGGTTTCAGTCACATTGCCCTCGAGAATTTCTCTAAGGGCATTTAACTTATCTTCAATCCGCAAAGCTTCAGAAATAGTAAGATGATTAAATTGCCCGAAAATCTGGGGCACATAATAAGGTTTTGAATCCAATTTGAGCAATCCATCCGAAGCTTGTAATTCGCCGGAAATAATTTTTAATAATGTAGATTTTCCAACGCCATTGTTGCCAATCAATGCAATTTTTTCGTGATTGTTGGCTGTAAAAGTAATTTTGTCAAACAGCAAGTCCCTGTTCGTATGTAGGTATGAGATGTTTTGTAAAGTAAGCATAATTTCTTCTTTAGAGTGAATAATTATAGCGAACCACAATGGGTTTACTATCTAATTTTTCGGGAAGAAATTATTTTTCACATAAGGATTATGTTTCGTTTTTACTTCTGCAAATATAAGAATGTTTTTAAAAGCCTGCAAAATCTTTGTTTTACCAAGCTTTAAATTTTATTGCTTTTTTGAAATTGCAGAAGAATAGTCGTTTTTAGAAATATTCCAGAAACTCATCTTTCTTCGGGTTGCAAAACCTAGTTTCTCGTAGAGTTTTATCGCTCCGGGATTAGTTTCGACAACATGCAAAAAAGGAGTTTTATTTTCATCAAAAATGCTATTGACAACATGCGATGTTAATTGTTTGGCATAGCCTTTTCCGGTATGATCCGGATGTGTTACAATAGCACTTACTTCGGTAAAATCATTCATCTTCATACGTTCGCCTGCAATTGCAACCAATTGTCCATTGTTGAAAATTCCGTAATAATTACCCAATAAAAATGTTTTGGTTTTAAAATATCCGGGCTGAACCAAATTTACCAAATCGAATAATTCGTCTTTATGGGACTCAGTTAATTTAATAATTTCATTATCTAATGATATTTCAATTTTTTCGTGAATAATCATCTGAAGGCAAACCAGTTCTTTTACTATTTTTAGAGTATCAGCGATCTTGGGTTTTTCTCCAACAATAAAGAAATTGTCACATAATGAAGCATATTTTTCAGTTGCATATAAAGTGCTCTCAACCTCTGTAAAACCGCCAAACGGACAATAATCCGGATTATAAAAACGCGTACCATTATAATCAATAGCAAATTCATGATGGCTTTCTGATAATGAATTCCAAACGGGATTGTCTAATTTGTTTTCTTCAGTAATCATTTTTAATTTAAAGGTAAAAAAATTCAAAACAACAGGATGTAGAATTTTTCTTTGATTTTCTTTATTGTTTTTGATCTTTTAAAGCGATGACGTAAAGCTATCTTTTTATTAATTGATCAGTGTTTAATTTATTATGTTTATAAAATTGAATGTAAATATATTAGAATTTTTTATAGTAAAATATTCATTTTTTTCGAATTATTATTGTAGGGTAATTCTTGAAATTTAAGCTCTTGATTTCTATTATTATAGATAAATAAAAATATTTGATTATAAAATAAAAAAATCTCATTCCTGAAGAAATGAGATTTAATTGATTAATGATTGAATTTTTTTATTTCGCTCTTTCAGCAAAAATAGCGTCTAAACCTTCTGTGGCAATAGTGAAACCTTCTTTGAAACCCATTTCAATAATCATTTCCAAATCAGATAGTTTTTCATGTTTAATAGCGATGTCAACTATCGTCGATTCACCCTGCTCAGAAAAATTAATATTCCAGTCAGATCTGGGAAACTCTGTATTTAAATTACCTTCGCTGTCACAAAAAGCATCAAGATATTTAAAATTGTCATTTGGAGTGATCGATGTATAATCTGCTATCGCCCAATGCTCTTCGCCTTCGGGCCCAATCATTGCATATAGTCTTCGTCCACCTACATTAAAATCCATACTTTTTGTTTTCGACTTCCATGGCGCTGGCGCCCACCATTGGTCTAAAATTTCAGGTTCTGTCCATGCTGCCCAGACATTATCAATTGATGCTCTGAACTCGCGGTTTATATTTACAGTCTTATTTTCCTTATCTATGGTAAAATTCATTAATAGATTTGATTTCATTTTTTTAGATTTATTTATTAATATTTAATTCAATCTTTTTTGAAACGTTTTATTTTTTTGTTTCAAAGATTTTATCAAGACCTTTCATAGCACTTGTAAACCCTTCTTTGAATCCCATTTCAATCACTTTTTCTAATTCGGCCAGACTGTCGCGCTTTATTTTAATATCTACAACAGTCAAATCACCTTGTTCAGAAAAGGAAACATCCCAATAAGAACTTCCCATGTCCGGGATCGGATTAGCATCAGCATCACAAAAAGTAGAAGAATGCTTAAAGTTTGTTTTAGGAGTAATCGAAGTATAATCAAAAAAACTCCAGCCTTCCTGACCATCTGGGCCAACCATGGCATACAATCTTCGCCCTCCTTCTTTAAACTCCATGCTTTTTGTTTGTGACTTCCAGGGAGCCGGCGCCCACCATAGATCGAGGATTTCAGCTTCTGTCCAGGCAGACCAGACATTAGGCAATGATGCATCGAATTCGCGTTTTACATGTACAGTTTTATTTTCTTTGTCTACGATAAAATCCATTAAAAGATTAGTTTCCATTTTCTTTATTTTTTAAATTAATTAATACTTGATCCAGTTGGGTAAAACGTTTTTCCCAGATTTCCTTAAATTGTTCCAACCATTTATCTATTTCTTTCATTTTGTCTATTTTTAGTTGATAATAGATTTCCCGTCCTTCTTTTTTCTCTTCCAGTAAATCACATTCATTTAAGATTTTAATGTGTTTAGAAACCGCCTGTCTCGTGGTTTTAAATTGCTCAGCTATTGCATTTGGGGTTAATGCTGTAGATGAGATCAATACCAAAATAGCTCTTCGTGTCGGGTCGGCAATAGCCTGAAATATATCTCGTTTCATTTTGATTTATTTAAATATGCAATCAATCAGTTGCAAATATACGCAACTTTTTGGTTGCGCAATACTTTTTTTACTTTTTTTTATTTACAAGAATAAAATTTTACAAAGCATAATTATTTTGGCCTAATAAAAAGACAAAAAAAAATCCCATCTGCTTTTGGACAAATGGGATAGGAGAGGGCTAGTTTTATGATCTAAATCTGTTTCTGACTATAATATTTTTGAGTTTGGCTTTGAGGTCTTCTCCGGTATCAAAAACCATTTGCTCGTTGTTCGGAAACGGTACGGCACGTTTATTAAAATACCCCAGATAGCTTTCGTCGCAGGCATTTCGGTCACCGCGATACGTAGAATAAATATTCTCAAAAATATATTCGCTAGCCACAGGAAAAGATTGCAGCAGCTGATTCGATTTTAAATCGACATAATCCACTTTAGCAGTTACCTGACACGCTTTGAATTGTCTGAATTCGTAAATATTGATTTTGAGGGTTTTAAAATTATCAACTTTTACAGGTCGGCCCAAACTGTCCTTTACAGGATTTCCTCTGCTGTCGGTAAGCGTTCTTACGCCATCCTTAACTTGTTTTTCTTTAATAAATTCTTTCTCTTTTATCTGTTCCGGTGAGATGCTTATTTCTCTAAAATTAACAATCAATCCGTAATCGTACGAAATGTTTTTTTGTTTAACACTATGATAAACAGTCCATTTGTCATCCAATCCGTAAGTACTGATATCCAAAAGATCATTCTGCAGCTGTTTCGGAATTATCATATTGGTCTCGTTTGTGGCATAAACGTTTACAAAATCAGTTCCCTTAAACTCTGCATCAAGCATTAACTTTTTTGCATTCTTATAATTCGGATTAATACTTTCCACATAACTCAAATCATCAAATGCTTTTCTGGCATTTAGTTTATTCGGAGATTTTAAAAGTACTTGGGCATTATCATATAAGTATTTGGATAAGGCATTTTTACTGTTCACAATTTGATCCGAATAATTATCAAAAGGAAACTGCGCCGGTTTTCCCTGCTTCAGTAATTGAAGCGGCAACAAAGGCCTGATTTTTTCCTGACGATTATCTAATTGAATATAAGTTTTATAGATGCGCTCCAGATTGGCAGGATTTTTTTCTTTCTCCATCATTTCCAGATTGCGCAAATCACGGTCTTTAGCTTTTGCAAAAGCTTCTTCGAGAAGATAGACATAATCTTGTTTTCCTTTGGAGTCTTTTTTGGTTTTCAATGCTTCGACAGCACGATTGATAGCACCATCATAATCACCGTCGCTCAAAAGGGACTGCGTTGTTTTTACGCCGCACGAAACTGTTAAAAATAGGATAGAAACCAGTAGAGTAATTTTTTGCATGAGGTTGCTTTTTGAAGTGTAAATATATCTTTTTTTAACTTTTCAACAACTATGCCTTTTTTAAATTTATCAGAAGCAGAAAATTACTGTTTTCATAATCACCTTTAGTCCCGCTTTCGCCTTTATCTCTCCATCCCGATAGCCATCGGGATTACGAGGATACCGGCTCTATCGGGGCTAGGTTAGAGGTTTTTGTTTTCATAAGCAGTCTTGTTTAAGTAAGTGCGGGAAATTAAATAATTCCATTAATATTTAAAATACTGGTGCGGCAAATGGCTTAAATTTACTCTGGCCAGTACAAAATATTAAATTTATGACCATCCGGATCAGAAAATCCAAAGAAATAACCTTTTTCAAAACTTTGCGGTTCAGCAAAAATAGTCCCGCCTGCATTTTTAACATTCAACAACCATTGATGTACTTCATCTGTACTTTCGGCAGAAAGAGAAAAAATAATTTCATTTCCTTGTTTTAAGTCGGCAACTTCATCATTCACCGCCCATTTAAAACGTTCTTTTACAAAAAAATGAATCATAAAATTATCCTCTCCAAACATAAAACTGGTCAGTTCTGTATTTGTGCCGTTTGGTTTAAATCCAAGTTCACTATAGAATTTAGTTGTTCGCTGCAGATCTTCTACGCCTAAATTGGCCCATATTTTTTTAGTTTTCATAACATTCTGTTTTAAAAATTAAAACTATTTCGACTATTCTATAAAGTCTTATACTAAATTTACAAATTATAATTAACTAATAAAAAAGGAGATACACTATCTGTAGCTCCTTTGATGAATTTTATAAATAAAGTTTAGATATACTTCAGCCACCAATATTGATTTTCAGCCTTATATTTCCCAAACCATAGACAAGGTTTGTAAAGAATCACCACAACAAAAATCCAGATCAGATAGATTGCCCAAAGCGATAAACCGCTTTCTACTCCCTTTGGTCTTCCAAAAGTTCCCGATGCAAATTCCAATTGAGACCAATTAAATCCTTGTAGAATAAGCATAATCAAGGTGAGAATATGAATGACATAAAAATGAATCACAAAATAAAACAACGGCACTTTTCCGTAGACCAAAGCCACTTTTTTAATTCGGTTTTGAAATTGCTCTGCGAAGGCAAGCAACAAAAACAAAATCCCCAAAGTTACCAGGCAAAACAATAGTGAAGGCGGATATTTGGTCACATTCATAAAAGACAAAAATGTAAATACAGCATCTTTCTGTATTGACCATAAAACCGGATCACCATAAATATTGAGAAACCGAACGGCGATAAATAAGCCTAAAGCGCCGAGGCCAATTTGTACAAATAGTTTTTTCCTTTTTTCTGCAAGCATAAAGAATTTTCCTGTTGCAAAACCAACCAACATGATTCCCAGCCAGGGAATTGGCGGATACCCCATAATAAAAGCCCTGCCGGAAAACGGAATTACTATTGGACTAAAAAATGGCGATAAAACCGTTTTTAAAGTTGAGTTTTCTGCAAACGGAATAAGCGGTAAGAGATTGTGAGAAAAGATTATAATCAATCCGATAATTCCCAAAATTTTGGAACGGATTTTTAAAAGCAATCCTAAAATAATAAAACCAAAACCTATTGCGGCTATCACCTCGAATAATAGGGTATGAAAACCAATATCAAAGAAGAGCCCAAAATTGACAATAGTAAATTCAACAACGAGTAACCAAAAACCTCTTTTTAATAAATGTTGTCTTTTTTCTGCAATATTGTTTTTGTTCTGAAGCGAAAGATACACCGAAGTCCCTGCCAGAAAAACAAAAATTGGTGCGCATAAATGGGTAATCCAACGTGTGAAAAACAACAAAGGTGTAGTAGTAGCCAAATCGGTCGGACTCTGCGTAATAGAATCGACATGCATCAAATCCCGAACATGATCCAGCGCCATGATAATCATTACAATTCCGCGGACTATGTCTATTGATGGCTGTCGTTTCATGGGTTTGATTTTTAAATACTTAGCAGTAAATCTAATAAATATTTTTAAGTATTTAAAAATGAATTGCCTCAAGCTTTAGCTGGTGGCAATATTTTAGCTTTTCCTGATTTTCACCTGATACACAATTTCCCAAAAGATAATTGAAAAAATAGCATTGGCGAATATCGCAGTTTTAACCTGATAGGGATCATATTTTAAAAACAGATGCAAATTGGTAAATTTCAACGCTAAGAATAACGCTAAAGCTGCAATTGCAACAGAAAACAGTATGTTTAATAACGGGTTCCATTTTAAAGCCAAAAAAGCATAAATAAGATTTAAGCAGGCAAAACCAAATCCTAAAGTCAGGTAAGGGTCAGTTTTTAATATTTCGCCCAACGAGAGTAAAAAAGGAGTAGCCGTTAGGTATAAAAAAAACATTATTGAATACAGCAGAATTCGTATTTGTGGTTTCATTTTTTAGATTTAAGATGAAGAGTTTTTAATACGAAGATAATATTAAATGTTGAAAGCTGTAGACCTTCTGCAAGTTCAAAAACTAAAAGTCTCGTTGCTTATGGTAAAAGCGCTTCTATTTTTGCTTCTGATTTTTCTCTGACGGGGCTGTCTGGGTGAAAACTCCAGATAATCAGAAATTTTCCCTTTACCAGATATTCTTCCGGATGCTCATCGCTTGGCTGGCCTTCTTTTCCCCATAATAATCCCTGCAAAAAACGATCACCTTTGAACCTGTTTTCAAATTCAAAATACATGATTGACCCACCGTCTGCTTTGTTTTTAAAATTTTGAATGGCTTTACTCTTTACAGTTCCAACAATGTTGCTGTACGTTTCAATGTCATTATAAAAAGTGCAGGCCTGAGGCGTCACACAAATATTACCGTCGCTTAAAGTGTAACCGCCTTTCGGAATTTCTTTTGGTTTTAATTTTAAATCAGCAATGGTCTGGCTGAAGGTATTTGTGGTAAATATTAGGACTAATATCAGTAGGGGAAATGTGGTGTTCATGGTTTTTTGGGTTTGATTTGGCCTGCTAAAATAGTATTTTTATTTGAGTTTTTGAAGTTGGTTTTGATGTGGGAAGCAAAAAACTCGTTGACGCGAGCATCCCGCTAGTGCCTATTTGGTTTTATATTGATAGATTTGTCTGGCGTGTGTTCACGAGCGAGACGCTCGCTCTAGCGGGAAGATTTATTGTCATTACTTTGTATAGTAATATTAAATCGACAGAGTATAGAGACAAAATAAAAAAACAGAAATCAAAAAAACGACATTATAAATTATATACTTTATCTGTGTTTTTCTTGTTTCATTTTTCCATTGCGTTGTAAAATATTCATATTGTCTTTTAAATTCGTTCTTATTGAAATATTCAATAACGAGACAAATTGCTGCAAAAAAAACAAAGACAATAGGAAAGTCAATTTTTAAACTTGAAAATAGAGTTTTCTTTAAAATGATAAAAAACATCAATATTATAAAAGCTTCAATACACGAAAGTAAGGTCGTTGGTTTACTGCCGTTTTTCGGACCGGTATTAAGGTAAAAGAAACGTTGATATAATTTTTTAATGTCCAAAAAAGGTTTTTTAGAATATTATTTTCCTTTATATAATTTTTCTAAATATTCGTTTTTATCTTTTTCTGCCTGAACCAAGCGTTCATAAAGTTCAACAACTTTATCAAGTGGATTGAAATTACAAGAATTGTTAGTAATAAAGCTTCCTGTAACAGATTCATTAAAAGTATTGAAATAATTAAATACATTTTCTTCAGAAAAACTTTTGATAGCTTCAACCGTAACACCAAGTGCTTCTGCTATATTAGCAAGTTTTTTTTCATCAATTTCCTCACTACCTTCAATTCCGGAAATAGCTTGCTGATTTGTACCAATTGCCTGCGCAAGTGCTTCTTGTTTCATACCTCGAAGTTCTCTGATTCGGCTAATATTTCTGCCAATATGTTTTGGTTTTGATGTCGTGCTCATAATTCAAAGGTATTTAAAATTCTTTAAAAAAATTGTTATCAGTAAAAAACATAGTTATTTGGTGTGATACTATTCAGGTGCTTTTTGCAGAAAACAAATATATTATTTTTCTGATAGGAATTAATCATTGCTTTTCTGAAATTTTATTTTCATTGCAAGCGTTCAATACAGAATTGACTAATATAAATGAGTAAAAAAAACTAAAAAAAACATATAAAACTGCATCAGGGATAGAGGCGGTATCCTTTTGTGAAGTGGAACGGAGCAAAAGATATAGCCGAAAGCCCGGCCCGGAGGGAGATGCCCAGATTATTAATATTAAGGTTTAAAGTTTCAAATTCCAATCTTTGTCGAGTTACGCGTGCGATTTCTCCTTACGTCGAAATGACAAACTTGTGGTTACTTTGTGTGGGTTCTGCCGAAGTCTCGGGACACTCAGCCTGACAATATTGGAGTATAAAAATCCGTTTTAATCTGTGTTTTCGCAAAGCGAATCCGCGTCATCCGCGTTCTATTGCCAATCTTTGTCGAGTCTCGCATGTGATTTTTCTCCCGAAGTCTCGGGATCGAAATGACAAAAAAGGCTAGGCTTCTGCCAAAGTCACGGGACGCTCAGCCTGACAAGATTGAGTTAATATTATTATAAAAAATCCGTTTTAATCCGTGTTTTCGCAAAGCGAATCCGCGTCATCCGCGTTGTACATTGGCGATTTGCTTTGTGGGGCTTCTCCCTCCCGAAGCTTCGGGATCGGGACGCTTAGCCTGACAAAGATTGTGTAAAATGAAATCTGCTCAATCTGCAAAATCTGCGTGAAACTAAAAACAAAAAATCCCGCCTCAATTAAGAAACGGGATTGCAATGATATTCTCTTTTTTTTATTTTAAACTGTTGCAGCAATTTCTTGTGGCAACGTAATTGATTTTAAACTATTCAGTAAATTTTTTAAATATTGAACTTGCAATATGTCCTCCAAAACCAAATGTGTTGCTCATGGCGTAGTTTACTATTCTTGGTTGTGCTTTGCCTAATGTGAAGTTAAATTTATTTGCGAAATCGGGTTCGACTGTTTCTGTATTTATGGTTGGTGGAACAATGTTTTCCTGAACCGCTTTTATACAGGCAATTGCTTCTATTGCGCCGGCTCCGCCAAGTAAATGCCCTGTCATGGATTTTGTTGCACTAATGTTAGCATTAGGTTTTATCCCAAATACTTTTTCCATTGCTTTGAGTTCGCTCAAATCACCGGTTGGAGTAGAGGTGGCGTGTGCATTTATATAATCTATTTGATCTGGTGTTATTTGGGCTTCTTCAAGCGCCAGTTCCATTCCCAGAATTGCACCTGCACCATCCGGATGTGTTCCTGTTAAATGATACGCATCGCCGGCCAATCCTCCGCCAACAATTTCGGCAAGAATGACAGCATTTCGTTTTATGGCGTGTTCGTAACTTTCTACTATAACAGCGCCGGCACCTTCGCCTAAGACAAACCCGTCTCGGGTTATATCAAATGGGCGGGAAGCTTTACTGTAATCATCATTGAGGGTAGATAAGGCTTTTGAGGCGTTAAAACCACCAATTGAGGATGGGGCAACAGAGGCTTCAGAACCGCCACTAATAATCATATCGGCTTTGCCCCAACGAATGTAATTGAATGCATCGATAATTGCGGTATTGCTTGCAGAACATGCAGAAGCAGTGGTGTAATTAATTCCGCGAAGTCCGTATTTAATAGAAATTGCTCCCGATGCAATATTTATAATTCTTTTGGGAATGAAAAACGGACTAAATCTTGGTATTCCGTTGCCTAATTTGTATTCTCCAATTTGTTCTTCAAATGTCGAAACTCCTCCGTCACCAGAACCCCATATAACGCCGATTCTGTCTTTGTTTAAAGAATCAAAATTGATATTGGCATTCCTGATCGCTTCATCAGCCACGTACAATGCATATTGGGTAAAAAGATCATATTTTCTTATTTCATTTTTTTCAAATATATGCTGCGGATCAAAATTCCTGACCTCGCAGGCAAATTTGGTTTTGAAATTTGCGGTATCAAATTTTGTTATTTCAGCGGCTCCGCTAACTCCATTAATCAAAGAATGCCAATATTCTGCGACAGTATTACCAATGGGTGTTACTGCACCTAGTCCTGTTATTACGACTCTTTTCATTATTTTTTGGGTTTTAATTCTTGTAGGATTGTTTCTTTTACAGTTTCAAAATCGTGATGATCTGTAAGTCTTGATAATTGTACAATTGCAATCATATTAGTGATTATCATTAATGCTTTTGTTCTTGCAGGAATTTGAAAATCAAATACTTTGAGTTCTTTTCCTTCTGTTAAAATTTCGGTCACCCAGGTAAGAACAATGTTGGCAAATAATTGCAATTCTGTTTTTATACTATCATCCAGCGTGTTCAGGTCTGTTGCTAAAGAACCTACAATGCAAACTTTATTTTCATGTTTAATTTTTTCCTGAACAGCCAAAAAAGCTTCAAGTTTGATTTGGGGAGACTGGTTGGCAACTTCTTTTTTCAAAATTTCAACTCGTTCTATATGTTCTTTGATTGTAGCAACACCCAAATCTGACTTCGTCGGAAAATGATAATGAATTGAAGCAGTTTTTATTCCAATATCATTAGAAATGTCTTTAAAACTAAAAGCATTGTAACCTTTATTTCTAATTAGCTCGTCTGCTTTATCGATGATTATTTCTCGTGTTGTCATGTCCAATATTTTTCACAAAGATACTACCTATTAGTAGATAGGCAAATTAATTTTGATTTATTTTTTGGGCTTGAAATTTAGAGCCGTATTAATCTACAAAAGGGCATAGGCTTCTCCCTCCCGAAGCTTCGGGATCGTGACGCTCAGTCTGGCAAGATTTAGTTTAAAATATTAGGATAAAAAATCCGTTTTACCCCGTGTTTTCGCAAAGCGAATCCGCGTCATCCGTGTTCTATTTGGCGATTTTGCTTTGCGGGGCTTCTCCCTCCCGAAGCTTCGGGATCGGAACGCTCAGCCTGACAAACGATAACATCTACAATAAAAAAAATCCCGCCTCAATTAAGAAACGGGATTGCAATGATATTCTCTTTTTTTTATTTTAAACTGTTGCAGCAATTTCTTGTGGCAACGGAATTTGATTTTTAAGTAAATCTTCGAAAGTCTCGTGAGCGCGAATTAAGATCCCTTTACCGTTCATCCATAAAACTTCGGCTGGTTTGTATCTTGAATTATAGTTTGAAGACATTGAGAAACAGTATGCTCCTGCGTTTCTGAAAGCTAAAATATCACCTTCGGTAATTTCTGAAATTCTTCGGTTGTTGGCAAAAGTATCTGTTTCGCAAATGTATCCGACAACAGAGTAAAAACGCTCTTTTCCTTTTGGGTTTGAGATGTTTTCAATATAGTGTTGTGAGCCGTAAAACATCGGACGGATTAAGTGGTTGAAACCACTGTCTACTCCGGCGAAAACTGTTGAGGTTGTTTGTTTTACAACGTTTACTTTTGCTAAGAAGAAACCTGCTTCGCTCACCAGGAATTTTCCCGGTTCGAAAATCAACGTTAAATCTCTGCCATATTCTGCGCAGAAAGCGTTGAATCTTTTTGATAATTTTTTGCCTAATTCTTCAATGTCAGTTTCGATATCGTCTTTTTTGTAAGGTACTTTAAATCCGCTTCCGAAATCCAGAAATTCTAAATCTTTGAAGTGTTTTGCTGTATCAAACAGGATTTCAGCTGCATATAAGAAAACTTCAATATCAAGAATATCAGATCCTGTGTGCATGTGAATTCCAACAATACTCATTTTTGTATTTTCTACAATTCGCAAAATATGCGGTATTTGATGTACCGAAATTCCGAATTTACTATCGATATGTCCAACAGAAATATTAGCATTTCCTCCCGCCATTACGTGCGGATTGATACGAATACATACCGGAATTTGTGGATATTTTGTTCCGAATTGCTCCAGAATCGATAAGTTGTCTATATTGATTTGTACACCCATTGCAGCAACTTCTTCGATTTCTTCTAAAGAAACGCCGTTTGGTGTAAAGAAAATTTTGTCAGGATCATAGCCAGCATGAAGCCCCAATTGAACTTCCTGAATCGATACAGTGTCTAAACCAGATCCCATGTTCTTTAATAACTGAAGAATCGCAACGTTTGACAATGCCTTCATGGCATAATTAACTCTTAAGTTTTCTACCTTAGAGAAAGCTTTAGTTAATCTATTGTACTGTGATTGGATTTTTTCGGCATCATAAACATATAATGGACTTCCAAATTGGTCTGCTAACTGCAGTAAATCTTTTGCTTGCATTTTTAAATCATTTTGGGCAAAGTTATTACACTTTTGAGTAACGGCAAATTTTTTGTAGAAAAATAACAAATTATAACAAATTGTTTGTTTTTAAACAAAAAGTCGTGTATTTCGAATTTTTTTAAAATTCTTTTAGGTACTAAGGAGCTAAGACTCTAAGTTACTAAGTTTTTGCCACAGATTAAAGGATTAGCGCAGATTTTTTTGCCACGAATTGCACTAATTTTCGCGAATTTTTATTTTGAATTTCCTAAAAATGCATAAAAAATAACCCATGGTTTCAACCACGGGAACGTTGCAGATTTGCCGTAATTGGATATTATTTCCCCGCGGTTGAAACCGCTCGCTATGTCTGAAGATAAGATTTTTTAATTTTGGATTTTTCGTAAAGGCTCAAAACATAGCCGGTGATCTCAATAAGGGAAACGTTGGGAATTGGACGTAATCATCTATTGTGTCCCTGTGGTTGAAACCACGGGCTATGTTTAATTTTAGAAGCGCAAAAAAAAGAAATTAGTGGAAATTAGTGCAATTCGTGGCAAACAAAAAATCTTTTTAATCTGTGAAATCTGTGGCCAAAAAAAGCCCCTGAAATAATCAGAGGCTTATGTTAGTTGTGTGTTATAAGGTTTAGAGACTCGGTAAGTCTCCGTTTCCTTTGGTTGGCAAGTTGGTAGAGCCCATTAAGAACAAATCTACTTCTCTTGCTGCTTCGCGACCTTCTGAAATAGCCCATACAATTAACGATTGTCCTCTTCGCATATCACCAGCAGTGAAAATGTGTGGTACATTCGTTTGATAATTTTTTGCTTTATAGTTGCTTCTCATGTCAACTTCAAGACCCAATTGTTCGCTTAAAGTTTTTTCAGGACCTGTAAATCCTAAAGCCAATAAAGCTAAATCGCAAGGCCAGATTTTCTCAGAACCTTCTTTTTCGATCAATTCAGGACGCTGACCCGGAGTCATTTTCCACTGAACTTCAACTGTTTTTAATCCGGTTAATTCTCCTTTGTCATTAGAAATGAATTCTTTAGTATTGATTAACCAGTTTCTGTCGCAGCCTTCTTCATGAGAAGAAGATGTTTTTAACTGCAGCGGCCAGAAAGGCCAAGGAGTTGATTCGCTTCTTCCAACAGGTGGTTTTGGTAAAATCTCAAAGTTAGTAACTGATTTTGCACCGTGTCTGTTTGATGTTCCGATACAGTCTGAACCTGTATCTCCACCACCAATTACGATTACGTCTTTTCCTGTTGCCATTACCTGGTCGGGAATTGACTCTCCGTATAAAACTTTAGTTTGTTGAGTTAAGAAATCCATTGCCTGAACAACGCCTTTGCTTTCGATTCCTTTTGTTGGCAAACTTCTTCTTTCAGTTGCTCCACCACATAATACGATAGAATCAAATGCATTTAGTTCTTCAACGCTAAAGTTAACACCAACATTTACGTTAGTTTTAAAAGTGATTCCTTCTGCTTCAAGGATTGCTACACGTCTGTCAATAATTCCTTTTTCTAATTTGAAATTTGGAATTCCGTAACGTAATAAACCTCCAATGGCATTGTCTCTTTCAAAAACCGTAACCGTGTGTCCGGCTCTGTTTAATTGCTGTGCAGCTGCCAAACCAGCAGGACCTGAACCAATAACAGCAACTGTTTTTCCTGTTCTTGTTTTTGGTGTTTGTGGTTTGATCCATCCTTCTGCAAAACCTCTTTCAATAATGTTTTTCTCGATATTTTCGATAGCAACCGGTTCTTTGATTATTCCTAGTACACATGATTTCTCACATGGAGCAGGACATAAGCGGCCTGTAAATTCCGGAAAGTTATTAGTAGATTGTAAAATCTCCAAAGCACCTTGCCATTCTTCCTGATGCACCATGTCGTTGAAATCAGGAATTAAATTTCCTAACGGACAAGCACTGTGGCAAAAAGGAATACCACAATCCATACATCTTGATCCTTGTTCTTTTTTCTTTTCTTCAGATAACGGAATAGTAAATTCGTTGTAGTTCGAAACACGTTCTGCTACTGCTAAATTACTTTCGTCGGCTCTGCTATATTCTTTAAATCCGCCTATTTTACCCATGACATTTTTAATTAAAATAAAGTTTTAAAATTCCAATGTTTAAATTCCAAATTCCAAATCCTTCGACTTCGCTCAGGAAGACATCGTAAATAAATCTAAAATCTAAAATCTGAATTCTAAAATCATTTATCCAGCTATTAATTCTTCTATTTTTTTCTCTTCTGCAATTCGTTGTAATGCTTTTTTGTAATCAGTTGGCATTACTTTTACGAAATGTTTCTGCTCATTTTCCCAGTCTGCTAAAATTCTTTTTGCTAATGGACTGCTGGTGTACAATGAATGATTTTTGATTAATCGTCTTAGTTTTGTAACATCCTCTTCTTCCATCGGATCGAATGCAACCATTTCCATGTTACATAATGTTGAATCAAATTTTTGATTTGGATCATAAACATAAGCTACACCACCGCTCATACCAGCTGCGAAGTTTCTTCCTGTTTTTCCTAAAACTACCACTGTACCACCGGTCATGTACTCGCATCCGTGATCTCCAATTCCTTCAACAACCGCAGTTGCTCCGGAATTTCTCACACAAAAACGCTCTCCGGCCATTCCATTAATATAAGCCTCTCCGGTAATAGCTCCGTACAAGGCAACGTTTCCAATAATGATGTTTTCCTCAGGTTTGAAGGTTGCAGTAGGAGGGACTTTGATAATCAATTTTCCTCCCGAAAGTCCTTTTCCTAAATAATCATTACAGTTTCCGTGAATTTTAAACGACAATCCGTTTGTTGCAAAAGCACCAAAACTTTGTCCGGCAGAACCTTCAAAATCAACTAAAATAGTATCATCAGGTAATCCTTGTGCACCATAGATTTTTGAGATTTCATTACTCAAAATGGCACCTACAGAACGGTCTGTATTTTTAATTTTAAATGTAACTCTTGTTTTTTCTTTTCTATAAATAGAAGGAATTGCTTCTTTGATGATGGCAAAATCCAATACGTTTTCAAGCTGGTGATCCTGCTCTGTTGTATTGTGATTCGGAACCGTTTTCGCTTTTTCCGGTTTGTATAGAATAGAAGATAAGTCTAAACCATTGGCTTTGTAATGTTTGATCGCTTTATTCACATTTAATTTTTGTGACTGACCCACCATTTCTTTTAAGGTTCTAAAGCCTAATTGCGCCATGATTTCTCTTAGTTCCTCAGCAATAAAATACATAAAGTTGATTACGTGCTCCGGAGTTCCTTTGAAATTTTTTCTCAATTCTGGATCCTGAGTTGCAATACCAACCGGACATGTATTTAAGTGACAAGCTCTCATCATAATACAACCAGAAGCAACAAGCGGAGCAGTTGCAAAACCAAATTCTTCAGCTCCTAACAATGCAGCGATTGCTACGTCACGACCTGTTTTTAATTGTCCGTCACACTCTAAAACCACACGGCTTCTTAAATCATTTAAGATTAAAGTTTGCTGTGCTTCGGCTAAACCAAGTTCCCACGGAATTCCAGTGTGTTGTAATGAAGTTAATGGTGCAGCACCCGTTCCTCCATCATAACCTGAAATAAGGATAACGTCAGCTTTTGCTTTGGCAACACCGGCAGCAATAGTTCCAACACCCACTTCAGAAACCAATTTTACGTTTACACGTGCTTCACGATTTGCATTTTTCAAATCATAAATCAACTGAGATAAATCCTCAATAGAATAAATATCGTGGTGAGGCGGAGGCGAAATTAAACCTACATAAGGTGTAGAGTTTCTCGTTTCGGCAATCCACGGCACTACTTTTTCTCCAGGAAGCTGCCCACCTTCACCAGGTTTTGCTCCCTGAGCCATTTTAATCTGGATTTCTTTAGCGTTTGTCAAATAGTTGATCGAAACACCAAAACGTCCAGATGCCACTTGTTTGATTGCACTATTTCTCGAATCTCCGTTAATTTCTTTCTGGAAACGTTTCGGATCTTCTCCACCTTCTCCAGAGTTACTTTTTCCGCCAATTCTGTTCATTGCAATTGCTAAATTCTCGTGTGCTTCTCTACTGATAGATCCGTAAGACATTGCACCTGTTTTGAATTTTTTTACAATTTCTGTCCAGGGTTCTACTTCATCAATAGAAATTGGATCTAAATTATTGAATTCAAACATTCCTCTAATAGTCATTAAGTTAGAGCTTTGCTCATTGACCATATTAGAGTATTCTTTATAACTTTCAGGACTGTTTAAACGAACAGCTTGTTGTAATTTTGCAATAGTTGTTGGATTAAACATGTGTTTTTCACCGCCACGTCTCCATCTGTAAATTCCTCCAATTTCTAAAGGTAGCAAACTTGCCACTTTTGAATTTGGAAATGCTTTTTGGAAACGTTTTTTCACTTCTTTCTCCACTTCAATCAAACCAATTCCTTCGATTCTTGAAGGTGTGTAAGGGAAATATTTAGAAGTAAAGGTTTTGTTTAAACCTAAAATCTCGAAAATCTGGGCAGCTCTGTACGAATGTAAAGTAGAGATACCAATTTTGTTCATGATTTTAACGATTCCTTTTGCAATCGCTTTGTTGTAATTTACAATTGCATAATCAGCTTTTACACCTTTAATGAACCCTTGATTTACCTGATCGTGAATGATTTCATTTACCATGTATGGATTGATCGCACTTGCGCCGTATCCGAACAATAAAGCAAAATGATGCGGTTCACGAGGTTCTGCAGATTCGATTATGATTCCGAATTTAGAACGAACCTGTAAAATGTTCAAAGAGTGGTGAATGTAAGAACAAGCCAGTAACATAGGAATTGGCGCCATTTGCTCACTAACACCTCTGTCTGATAATATGATTACATTGCAACCTTCAGAAACAGCTTTAAAAGTTGCCTGAACACATTTTTCAAGAGCACGTTCTAAACCATTCACTCCTTTTTCTATTTTATATAAAGTAGAAATTGTAGCCGATTTAAAATCTGCGTGATCAATGTTTCTTATTTTATCTAAATCCTCATTAGAAATAACCGGATTTTGGATTTTTAATTTTTTACATTGTTTCGATTCAATTTCAAAAATATTGAAATCTCCACCAACTGCTAAACTAATATCAGTAATGATTTCTTCACGAATACCATCCAAAGGGGGGTTGGTAACCTGAGCAAATAATTGTTTGAAATAGTTGTACAACAATTGAGGCTGGTCTGACAATACAGCCAAAGGCGTGTCGTTACCCATAGAACTGATAGCTTCAGCTCCCTGACCTCCCATTGGGTTGATGATTGTTTTTAAATCTTCAATTGTATAACCAAATAATTTTTGTCTCGTTAAGAAATCCAGTTTCTCAACCGGAGTTGGATTATTTGTGTACGGAACTTTAGATAATGGCAATAAGTTGGCATCTAACCATTCTTTATAAGGACGTTTTGTAACTATCGCTTTTTTAACTTCTTCGTCTTCGATAATACGGCCTTCGTTCATATCCACAAGGAACATTTTTCCTGGCTCTAAACGACCATGCTGAATTACATCTTCGGGATCGATA
Source organism: Flavobacterium sp. 1355 (assembly GCF_017833415.1). Classification (GTDB taxonomy): domain Bacteria; phylum Bacteroidota; class Bacteroidia; order Flavobacteriales; family Flavobacteriaceae; genus Flavobacterium. Next base: position 119,068 of record NZ_JAFICC010000004.1, read on the forward strand.
TCCAATACACCAATTTCTGATGACATGATTACGAAACCACTTTTTGTCAATGTATAACGAGAAGGGCGCAATCCGTTTCTGTCTAATAGGGCACCAATTACGTTACCATCTGTAAACGGAATAGAAGCAGGGCCATCCCAAGGTTCCATAATACAAGCGTTAAACTCGTAAAATGCTCTTTTTTCAGGAGACATGGTCTGGTGTTTTTCCCAGGCTTCAGGAACTACCATCATCATGGCTTCAGGCAATGAACGACCTGTCATTAATAAAAGCTCTACCACCATATCCATAGAAGCAGAATCTGATTTTCCTTCTAAGATAATTGGGAATAATTTTTTGATGTCATCACCAAAAACTTTGCTTTGCATTAATTCTTCACGGGCGCGCATACGGCTTACGTTTCCACGAAGCGTATTGATTTCACCATTATGACACATGTATCTAAACGGCTGTGCTAAATCCCATGAAGGGAAAGTATTTGTAGAGAAACGTTGGTGTACAAGCGCCAAGCGTGTCACTAAATCGGGATCTTTTAAATCAACATAATAACGGCTGATGTCTTCCGGCATCAATAAACCTTTATATATTATGGTAGTTGTCGATAAACTAGAGAAATAAAACATGTGGCTTTCAGAGGTTTTAGATCCTCTAATAGCATGTTCAGCGATTTTTCTAGCTGCAAAAAGTTTTGCATTAAATTCTTGTTCTGTTAAATCCTGACCGTTTTTGCTAACAAAAACCTGTTTAACAGTTGGTTCTTTTTCTGCGGCAATCTGCCCTAAATTTTCTACTTCAACAGGTACATCTCTCCAGCCTAAGATCTTTAGATTTTGATCTTTAACTGTTGATTCAAAGGTGTTCATGCAAAATGATACCTGGTTTTTGCTTTTTGGTAAAAAAACCATTCCTACTGCATACTCACGCGTTTCAGGGATTTCAAAATCACATACTTTTTTAAAAAAATCATGTGGGATATCAAATAAAATTCCGGCTCCATCACCAGTTCGTCCGTCAGAACTTACTGCACCACGATGTTCCAATTTTATTAAGATGTCCAATGCTTTGTGAATGATGTCATTAGATTTAATACCATTCAAATTACAAATAAATCCTGCACCACAATTGTCGTGTTCAAATTCAGGCAAATAAAGCCCTTGTTCTTTAACTCTCATTCTTGATATTTTTTCTACAAAAATAAAGATTTCGTTAAACATAATGTATTGAAAATGTCATTTGGCTTACATTTTTATAGTAATATTAGAAAAAGGGTTCTTAAATGATAATAATTTTATTTAAACCATTGTGAAATGATAAAATCACAATATGTTTTAAATAATATTAGGAAAAATTGGCGCTTAGCTATTGAAACCATTGATATTTTTGTTAAATATCAAACGATATAGTGATTTTTAGTTAACAATTTGCATGCAATTGTTTAACGATTACTTTTCTTTAAAAAAGAATAACTCCCTTATATAAATTTGAGGCATTTTTTAATTAAAAAAGATTTTACTTTTAAGTTGAATTTTGCTATTTTTGTCGCACTTTTATTCTGAACTAAATTCAGAACCAGACAAATTCTATATTATGAACATACACGAATATCAAGGAAAAGAAATTTTAGCAAGTTACGGAGTACGCATTCAACGCGGAATTGTGGCTAACAATGCAGTTGAAGCTGTAGCTGCTGCAAAACAATTAACGGCCGAAACCGGAACAGGATGGCATGTGATTAAAGCACAAATTCACGCAGGTGGTCGTGGAAAAGGTGGTGGAGTTAAGTTGGCTAAAAATTTACAACAAGTTGAAGAAATTGCAGGACAAATTATAGGAATGCAATTAATTACGCCTCAAACTTCTGCTGAGGGTAAAAAAGTAAACAAAGTTTTAGTTGCTGAAGATGTTTACTATCCTGGTGAAAGTGAAACTTCTGAATTTTATGTTTCTGTTTTATTGAATAGAGCTACAGGACGCAACATGATTATGTATTCTACTGAAGGTGGAATGGATATCGAAGAAGTTGCTGAGCACACACCACACTTAATCTTTACTGAAGAGGTTGATCCTTCTGTAGGTTTACAAGGTTTTCAGGCTAGAAGAATTGCTTTTAACTTAGGTCTTTCCGGAAATGCTTTCAAAGAAATGGTTAAATTCATCGACGCACTTTACAATGCTTACATTGGTTCTGATGCTTCTATGTTTGAAATCAACCCGGTTTTGAAAACATCTGATAACAAAATTATGGCTGTTGATGCTAAAGTAAATATCGATGATAATGCTTTATACAGACAACCAAAGTATGCTGAAATGAGAGATATCCGTGAGGAGAACCCAATCGAAGTTGAAGCTAAAGAAGTAGGATTGAATTATGTAGATCTTGACGGTACTGTAGGATGTATGGTAAACGGAGCTGGTCTTGCAATGGCAACTATGGATTTAATTAAATACGCTGGTTTTGAGCCTGCTAACTTCCTTGACGTTGGTGGAACTGCTGATGCTAAACGTGTTGAAACTGCTTTCAGAATTATCTTGAAAGATCCAAACGTAAAAGCTATTTTGATTAACATTTTTGGAGGAATCGTTCGTTGTGACCGTGTTGCTCAAGGTGTTGTTGATGCTTACAAAAATATGGGTGATGCTATTAAAGTGCCAATTATCGTTCGTTTGCAAGGAACAAATGCTGAAATTGCAAAAGAATTAATTGACAATTCTGGTATGCCAATCTTATCTGCTGTTCAGTTTCAAGAAGCTGCAGATCAAGTTAAAGCTGCGCTTTCTTAATCAAATAAGAAATCAATTATATAGAAAAGCCTCCGATATCGGAGGCTTTTTTTTTCAGGTCAATTTAACCGCAAAGTGCGCAAGGTTTTTACTTGTAGGGTTTTATATAAACGCAAAAGTTCGCAAAGCTTTATCAATATAGCTTTGCGAACATTGCGTAATTCTTAGCGCTCTTTGCGGTTAATTATTTTTTATTCTTTCCGTTTTTATAGACAACCTTTTCTACCACCTGTATTTTAGGTGCAGCAGGTTTTTTCTTAAAAGGTTTTTTAGCCGCAGTTCCTGTTTTAGAAGGTGCTTTATCGCCTCTTCCTTTTTCAGCATCTTTCGCACTTGCTTTAAATTCAGGTCTTTCTTTTGTGCTGTCTTTCTTCGGAATTTCTGCTTTATGTTTTGCTAAAACATCGTTTGGGTTTTTAGGATTTTCTTTTGTTCCTCTTAAATGAATTACCAATCCGTTCAGGAAATTACGCAAAACCTGATCGCCGCATTCCATATAATTTTCATGATCTTCGGCTCTGAAAAAAGCTCCTAATTCTGATTTTGAAATTCTAAAATCTACTAATTCTAAAATCTCAACTATTTGGTCATCACGGAGCATTAAAGCCACGCGAAGTTTTTTTAAGATATCGTTGTTCGTCATCGTTTAATTTTTTACAAAGGTACATTATTTTCCAAGGAATGTCAGAACAAAATTACGCCAGTTCCGGTTCTGTCAGGGTAAAATGTTTTGCCGTTTTCAATTGTTATACCGCTGGCTATATCTTCGGCCAATAATAAAGGACCATCCATATCGACATAATCTAATTCGGGTAATAAATGAGCAATCGAAGAAATTCCAACAGTTGATTCTGTCATACATCCTACCATTGTTTTTAAACCAAGTTTTTTAGCCTCAGCAATCATTCTTCTGCCGGGTGTAATTCCGCCACATTTCATTAATTTGATATTTACGCCATGAAAATGATTGTAACATTTTACAACATCACTTTCTATAATGCAACTCTCATCGGCTATGATTGGCAAAACGGAGTTTTTAAAAACTTCCCGCTGACCTTGCCAATCGTTTGCTTTTAGGGGCTGTTCGATAAATTCCACATTTAATTTTTTTAGAATTTCAGCATTCGATAAAGTTTCCTCAACCGTCCAGGCGCAATTGGCATCAACCCTAAAAACAGCATCGCTCTGTTTTCTTAATTCGGTTACAATTGCAATATCTTCCGGAGTGCCCAGTTTTATTTTATAAATCGGCCACGGAAGTTCTTTCATTTTAGCAATCATATTTTCGATACTTCCAATACCGATTGTGTAATTTGTTAACGGATTATTTGCTATGTCGTAATTCCATAATTCATATAGTTTTTTGCCTTTTTTGCGCGCATACAAATCATTATAAGCATTATCTAAAGCGCATAAAGCAAATGGATTGTTTTGTAAAAAAGGACTTAATTTGAGCCAGAATTCCTCGGGAGTTTCATTCGAAGTATTTTCAATATTATTACGAATTAGTTCAATATCGTTTTGTATGATATCAATTGTGATATTATAATACGGATTTGAAGTTGCCTCACCAAAACCGGAAAAACCATCTTCTTGTAGCTCGACAATAACTGAAGGCTGAAAATCAATTGATTTTCTCGAAATCCTAAAAGTGTGTTTCAGTTTAAGATCGTAAGCTCTTACTATTAATTTCATATTATAAAATTATTTTTAATAACCAAGCCATACTATTGCTTTTGCAAAACCATCGCGCCAGAGTTTTTCATTATGCTGTCCGTTTTTTACAACTTTAGTTTTGGTAAGATGAAGGCAATAGCAGCGTTTAGTGTCTAGTAAATACTCCATTTTAGTCACATCTTTTACCATATTTTCATCTTCATTGTCTCCACATAAAAAATATATTTTTGTTTTGATTTTTGGGGCTTTTTCGGTAAAAGTGAAAATTTCTTTTGAAAACCAAAATGAAGGAGAAAAAATGCCGGCCTTACCAAAAACTTCGGGATATTTTACAGCAGCATAATAAGATACCAAACCACCCAGCGAACTTCCCATAATTATAGTGTTTTTGGGTTTTGTTTTGGTTCTGTAGTTTTTGTCGATATATGGTTTTAAAGTTTTTACAATAAAATCAACATAATTATCGGCATTTCCGCCGCCGTATTTTTCATTTTTATAAGGTGTTAATTCTTCTATGCGTTTTTCGTTTCCATGCTCAATTCCGACCACAATTACCTGTGCTTTTAAACTATCCAGTTTTTCATCGACATTCCATTCACCAACAAAAGAAGTCTTTGTATCAAATAGATTTTGCGCATCATGCATGTAGATTACACTAAATTTCTTTTTTACTGCTGTTGCATAATCCTCAGGAAGATAAATCCAGATTTCTTTTGTGGTTTTGAGCTGAGGTGCCTCGATAGTAAAAGTCGATACATTTTTTGAAGCGGTGCTTTGGGCATTCCCGGATATCATCCAAAAGAATATAAAAATGAAGAAACCTCGAGTCATTAGTTTTGTGTTTATACTTAAAAACAATATTTTAGCTAAAAATACAAATTTGATGAATACGCAAATAGAAAAGAAAAGTTTACTTTTAGAAATGATCGCTTTTTCTACAATCGATGGGAATCTGCATAAACGTGAGCATGAATTTCTATGGATTGTGGCACAGGAATTAAATATAGATCGTACTGAGTTTAATGATTTATTTCATCAGGAAATAAAACCATTAGTTATAAGATCAGAGTTTCAGCGTATTCAGCAGTTTTACAGACTGGCTTTAATTATGCATTGTGACGGCATTCTGCATGCAAAAGAGGCCAAAGCCATTCAGCAAATTGCAATCGAAATGGGACTGAATCCAAATGCAACAAAAAGAATTCTGGATTTAATGAAAAAAGCACCAAATGCGATAATTGATCCTAAACTTCTGCTAAAGGTATTTCAGGAACAACACAATTAAGCCAATTGTTCCTGTAGTTTTTTAATATCATCACGCAATTTAGCAGCTTGTAAAAAGTCAAGTTCTTTTGCTGCTTTTTCCATAGATTTACGTTTTTCACGAATCATTTTCTCCAAATCTGCCTTAGACATATAAGCCGTTTCCGGTTCTGCAGCAGCAGTCAGTGTATGGCCTAATTCATATTCTACTAATGGATTTTTAGTAAAAGCACTTTCGATTTTTTTATTCAATGCCTGAGGCACAATATTGTTAGCTGTATTAAAGTTAATTTGCTTTGTTCTTCTGTATTCGGTTTCGTCAATTGTTTTCTGCATACTGGCTGTAATTTTATCAGCATACAAAATTGCTTTACCGTTTAAGTTTCTTGCGGCACGACCAATAGTTTGGGTCAAAGACCTGTGATTACGAAGAAACCCTTCTTTATCGGCATCAAGAATCGCTACAAGAGAAACTTCGGGCAAATCAAGCCCTTCACGAAGCAGGTTTACACCAATAAGAACATCAAAAATACCTTTTCTTAAATCCTGCATGATTTCGATACGCTCCAAAGTATCTACTTCTGAGTGAATATAACGGCATCGAACGTTAACTTTGGTTAAGTATTTTGCCAGTTCTTCGGCCATTCTTTTGGTCAGGGTTGTAACTAAAACCCGTTCATCTAATTCGCAGCGTACCTGAATTTCTTCGATTAAATCATCAATCTGATTTAGACTCGGGCGAACTTCTATTGTTGGGTCTAATAATCCCGTTGGACGAATAATCTGTTCTACATATATACCATCAGATTTTTGCAATTCATAATCAGCAGGGGTTGCAGATACATAAATTACCTGATTTTGTAATGCCTCAAATTCCTCGAATTTCAACGGACGGTTATCCATCGCAGCCGGAAGCCTAAAACCATACTCTACCAGATTTTCTTTACGGCTTCTGTCTCCGCCGTACATGGCATGAACCTGAGAAACCGTTACGTGACTTTCATCAACGATCATCAAAAAATCGTTTGGAAAATAATCTAACAGACAGAAAGGCCTTGTGCCGGCTTGTCGTCCGTCAAGATAACGCGAATAATTTTCAATTCCCGAACAATAACCTAATTCCCGAATCATTTCAAGATCAAAATTAGTTCGTTCTTCCAAACGTTTTGCTTCGAGGTGTTTGCCTATTTCTTTAAAATAATCTACTTGTTTGACCAAATCCTGCTGAATTTCCCAAATAGCTCCTTGTAGAACTTCGGGAGAAGTCACAAACATATTGGCGGGATAAATCGTGAGTCTTTTAAATTTTTCGATGACTTGCGATGTCTTGGCATCAAATGATTCTATTTCTTCAATTTCGTCTCCAAAAAAGTGGATTCTAAATGCGTCATCGGCATAACTTGGATATACTTCTACCGTGTCGCCTTTAATTCTAAAAGTTCCCGGATTAAAATCGGCTTCTGTTCTGGCATATAAACTCTGTACCAGACTGTGCAATAATTTTGTTCTCGAAATAACCTGATCTCTTGTAATTTCGATTACGTTTTTCTTAAATTCAACCGGATTTCCTATACCATACAAACAAGAAACCGATGCTACGACCAAAACATCACGACGCCCTGAAAGGAGAGAAGAAGTGGTGCTTAAACGCATTTTTTCAAGCTCTTCGTTGATAGATAAATCTTTTTCAATAAAAACTCCTGTAACAGGCATAAAAGCTTCCGGCTGATAATAATCGTAGTACGAAACGAAATATTCTACAGCGTTATTGGGAAAAAACTGTTTGAACTCCGAATACAATTGTGCTGCCAAAGTTTTGTTGTGTGCCAAAACCAGTGTTGGTCTTTGCACTTCCTGAATAACATTGGCAACAGTAAAAGTTTTACCGGAACCCGTAACTCCCAGTAAGGTTTGGTATTTTTCTCCATCAACGACACCTTGTGCCAATTTCTGGATTGCCTGAGGCTGATCACCTTTTGGGCTATATTCTGAGAAAACTTCGAATTTCATTTTGAATGGCTGAAAATTAAGTCTTGTAAAGATACAAACTTTGAATTCTTATAAGAAATCATCATTCTAAAAAGTCTATCATAGCTGTATTGGTTATTTTAGACTGATCGATGCTTAAGAAATGTCCGGCATCTTTTATAATTTTGGTTTTGCTGTTTACCAGATATTTTTGCGCTCTTTCAACACTGTCTTCGCCGTTAATCACATCATGATCACCAATTAGAACCAAAACAGGATTTTGAATTGATTTTAATTCGTCGTCTGAGAATGGATGCATTTTAAGCATGCTGGAATTTGATTTTGCATATTTATTAGCAAGATAAAATTGCCTTTTGTAAGCCGGGCTTATTTTTTCAGGATGTGTGGAGAAAGTGTTTAATGTTTTTCCGAATTTTTTTTCGCTCGGAAAAAGCTTGAGCATCAAGGCTGAAGATGTTTTTCCTATTTTGTCAATAAATTTAAAAGTCTGCGCCGGACTTAATAAAACTATTTTGTCAATAGAATTATGTTTCTGGGTTGCTAACAAAGTTGCTATCCATCCGCCACGAGAAGCTCCAACAATATCAAATTTCTTTAATTTATAATGATTGAAAATCTCGTTGTACCAAATCACAATTTCTTCTAAAGAAAGTGGCTTATCTTTTAAAACAGATTTGTTTGGCTCCATTAAAAAATCGATAGCATAAACACGGTGCGTTTTGGCCAAAACCTTAATGTTGGGATACCACATTGTAGAACTGGCGTCCATTCCGTGAAGTAAAACCAAATCTTTCCCATTTTTTGGCCCTGCAATAATAACATGTGCAGTTCCGTAAGAGGTTTTAATATTTTCTTCTGTATAGGGAATATCCCAAAGTTTGAGGGCCTTATTGTATGAAGCTGTATAAGAATCTTTTTCTTTTTTGGTTTTAAAGCTGTAATCTTCAAATTTTGTTTTTGTGGAAGAACATCCTATAAAAAGAAATAAGATAACAATTTGTAGCGATTTTTTTAGCATAGTAGTGAATTAGATATACTAAAATTACCTGAAAATAAAATTTAACATGTAATACAATTATGTTTTAAACTATCATAATTATAATGTTGTTTAAATAAATTTTTAAGACAACTTCCACTTTTCAACTTCTGACAGTATTTCTGATTGCGAATAAAAATCATTGGCCACAATATCTTCTTCAGATAATGTAAGTTCATAATTGTTTTCCTTAAAATTATTTTCCAGAGATGTTTTTCTGCTGTCAACAATTATTTTTAGGGCAGACAAAAAAGCTGTATCATCAATTTGACTGATTTCAGAAATCAACGTATTTTTTAGTTTAAGACTGTTCATATAGAGGTGTTTTTATCTCTAAGTTACAAAACTATATGTTATAAATTGCTTTCAAAAGCTTAAATTTTCCAGTCCAATTGTTCTTTTTCGTTTAAAAAACTCCAGGCTACAATACGACTATTTTTCTGTCCTTGCGACATTTCGATTGTTTTTATCGAAACTGCATTTACCTTTTTTAAAATTTTATAAATAGAAGAGAGATTTTCCTTTTTAGAAACCAAAGTTGTAAACCATAAACATTGCGAAGCATATTTTGCACTTTCGTAAATCATTTGTGTTACAAAACCAATTTCGCCTCCATTACACCATAATTCAGCATTTTGACCTCCGAAATTTAGAACAGGATTGGAAGTTTTCTTTTCCTTCGGATTTAAATTAGAAACTTTTCTAACGGTACTTTTATTTGCTTCTTCTGCAGAAGCATGAAATGGAGGATTACACATTGTAAAAGTAAAGCGGTCTTCGGGTGTAATGATATTTTTAAAAATAAAACGCGATTCGGTTTGTTGTTGTAAACTTATAGCGTCAATTAGTTTTGGATTGGCTTCTATAATTTTACTACAATTCTGGATTGCCATTTTGTCAATATCTGTACCTACAAAGCTCCAATTGTAAATGCTGCATCCTAATATCGGATAGATTAAATTTGCGCCTGTTCCGATGTCTAAACCTAAAACATTAGAAGTATTTGGAGTTTCATTATTATGACTTTCTGCCAATAAATCTGCGATGTAATGTATATAATCTGCACGCCCTGGAATTGGCGGACAAAGATAATTTTTAGGAATACTCCAGTTTTGAATATCGTAATACGTTTGTAATAAAGCTTTATTCAACGTTTTTACTGCAATCGGATTGCTAAAGTCAATAGTTTGAATTCCGTGTTTATTGATGGAAACAAAAGCTTTCAATTCAGGACAATTCGAAATCAGTTTTTTGAAATCATATTGCGAACGATGGAGATTTCTTGGGTGTAAATTGTCTTTTTGTAAATTGTTTTCTGCTTTCATTTGTCTTGATTTCTGTGTAAAGATAGCGATTCCTTTTTTGGATGCTTAGAATTTCACCCCGATGGCGCTTTGCCTAAATGTGTGATTAATATTTCTATAAATATTTCATCGCGATGGGATTTCTTTATGTGGTTTTAAAAAACTCAGCGGAGCGTAATATTTATAGCAAAATTAGTTTGCGTTATCAATAAAGCTCCATAGGAGCGACATTTATTAATATTTCACAATTCACTCCTCTGAGATTCATTTTAGTCAAAACATTCCATCAAAAGAAGATCACCTTCAAGATGTGTAATCGTCACAATACCGTCTTTTTCTACAGAATTACTGCTTCCGGTTCTGTAGCCCATTGTAAGTGTATCATTGTTTAATTCGTATTTTAAGTTATTCGAAAAAATACCATTTACAACACCAATTGGAATAAGAGAAATTGGTGTTTTTGCTGTATACCATTTCTCGAATTTGTTGGGTAATAAAAATATTTTAGAATGATCGTCGAGAATTACAATTTTAAGCAAATTGCGATAACGCACAATATTGGTAAGATTTGTAATAGTATGATCGGCGCGTTTTCCTGTGGCCCAAACAACATTTGCGGCAGGAATTTGTCTTTGTATTAAATAATCAAAAGCTTTTTCAAGATCTGTTTTATTTTGATCCGGTGCGTATACAATTTCGATAGGATATTGTGACGTTCTGTAAATTTCGGGATCAAAACCACGATCGAAATCTCCCAGAAGTACATCGACTTTAATGCCCAATTCAAGAACTCTTTCTATGGCAGAATCGAGTACCACAACCAATGGAGACCATTCTAATAATTGCCCTAGTAACTCTGGGTCACAGGCTGCTCCGTTGGCAATGATTAAGGCAGGTTCCTGGTCGTCGCGTACAATATGGTGTGATGACATGTTGATTTTTTTTTGAGATGCAAAGGTACGGGTAGAATTTTAGAGTTCTGATTTTAGATTTTAGATTTTTTGCCGCAGATTAGATTAATCTGCACCAAATATTTTGAGCCAGTGATTTTAATCTAAAATCTAAACTCTAAAATTAAATAAATCTTCTATGATAATTTATCTGACCTAAATGATATGCCAAATGTGTAGAAAGATGCACCAGAAAATATCCGGTTGTCATTTCTTTTTCGAAAACAATTTCCGGATAAATGGCTTCTAGATCAGCTTCGGTTAAAGAATCGAAAACAGTATTTACCATGGCAATTGTTTGTTCTATTTTATGGATTAATTCTGATTTCGGAATATCTTTTAAGGAAAATTCCAAAGGTCTGTTGCGAATGTAACCGGTTTTTCCAAGTTGTGCACCAATATAGGTATTAATATTGCCAATTAAATGAAGGCAAAGATTTCCGGCAGAATTTGAGATATTTTTGTCGATTGCCCAAATTTTAGATTCGTCCTGATAGGATTCTATTTCTAATTTGAGTTTATTAAGATCACGGGTAAAAAGCGATTTTAGTGTTTCGATTAGCATGATTTTTATAATTTGTTTTTTATCGGAATCCAGATTTCTTCTTCAGAGTCAGGATCATTTTTTTTGTACTTCTCACCCATTATGGCAAAATGCGGGCGGTCATCAACAGTATATTCTGAGTTTGGCAGCCATTCTACAAATATACCATGATAGGTTTTATAAGCCTCATTCTGGTCACCTTTATGAATAAAAACAGCGTATAATTGTGGAGGAATTATTAAGCTCTCCATTTCGGCTGGAATTTCGCTAAAATCTGAGACTTCAACGGCTGCCCATTTTTCGAAATGTTCTTTGGGATCAAATTCATTAAAATGCCCCGGAGTAAAAACTTCTAAGGAATATAAATCAGAGCCAATCTGGTTTTTTATTTCTTTGCGGCGAGGCATGAATGAAGACCACAATTCAAAGGTTTTATTTTCAAGAAATGACATTGTAATATGTTTTCCTATAAGTTTTTTTTCTGTAGCAATTTCAATTCTGGCTTCCATTTATAAGTATTATTCAATAATATATTTTCTTGTATCTATTTCGCTTAGCGAAAAATAGCCCAAAGGATAATTCGCTTTATCTGTTGTATTTACAATATTTCCTTTTACAGTAGCCGGCGGTGACTGAAACGGACCTCCAACATTGCTTCCTGCAATACTGACAAGGATATTCATATAATTATAATATTGTTTTGAGATTCCAATATGGGTAATTTCAATTTCATCTCCGGCTTTTAGCTCGTCATCATCTGAAATACTGAAAAATTCATTACCCTGAAAAAACTTGTCTTCATCAACATAAAAAGTAGATGCTATTTTATTCGAATATACATATCTATATAAATAATAATTTGTTTCATCAGCGGGATCATTATAAAACGCTTTGATCTCAATATCTTTTCCGGTAAAACCACCTTCATTATTTTGTTCAATCCTGGTTATGGGCGCAATAGCTTTCATGGTTTCTTTTGCTGTATACGTATTACCGTTTGTCACAATAGTCAGTGTATATTCTTCATTAATTACGGGTTTAAAATTGGGACAGATATAACGTCCGCTTTTAGGTACTTCAATAAAATTAAATTGTTGGTTCTCACTGTTCTTTATAAAAACAGTTGCCCCCGAAACTACGGGAATCTGATCTTCAAAATATCCTGTTGTGGTCGTTAGCCTAATAACCTGTTGTGCACCGTTGGTTCCTTTTTTCCAATTGATTGCAGCTTCAATAACCAATTTTGGCGGTGCTGTATCGAGATCAACATCAACAACTTCTTCACAACTTGTAAAGAAGAGTGAAATCAAAAAAACAGTTAATAAAATTACTTTTTTCATATTGTATTTATTTCTTGAAGAAATTAATTTTCTAAAATTTAAAATTATAGCTAACAGCCGGGACAATTCGAAAAATCGATGTTTTTACTGCTTCATTTATACCGGTATCAACATTTTGGCGAAAATTTATCGAAGCGGCATTTTTTCGATTATACAAATTGTAGATACTAAAAACCCATTCGCCTTTCCAGTTCCTGTCCTTGTTTTTTCTCGGCGTCAGCGTTGCCGAAATATCCAGATGATGATAAGCCGGTAAACGATGCTCATTTCTCAGTCCATAGCTTGGTACTGTTATTCCTAAATACTCATATTGACCATTGGGATACGTAACAGGCTGCCCGGACTGCAAAGCGAAGTTCGCACCAAAGGACCATTTTTCATTGAGATTGTATGCAGATGTTATGGCCAGATTATGTGTTTTATCATACGCAGAATTATACCATTGGCCGTTATTGATTCCGATTTCGTCAGGAGTTCTTCCCGGAGTCTGTTGTTCTGATTTTGATATGGTATATGAAATCCATCCATTGAATTTGCCTTCATTTTTTTTGACCATAATTTCCAGACCATAACTTCTCATACGGCCATTTAAAATCACCTGTTCAATAGCTTCATTTGCAATGAGATCGGCACCATCAATATAATCTAAACGATTCTGGACTTTTTTAAAATATGTTTCGGCCTCAAGAGAATAAGCGCCGCCATTGATGTTTCTAAAATAACCCAAAGCAACCTGATCTGCAATTTGCGGCTTTATGTAATTGTCACTTGGCATCCAGACATCCAGCGGAGTAGGAGATGAGGTATTTGAAATCAATTGAAGATATTGCGCCATTCTGTTATAACTGACTTTTATTGCTTCTTCATCATTTAACTGATAAGAAAGAGCAAATCGGGGTTCCAGATTATTATAGCTCTGAACCACTTTGTTTTTGCCATAATATTTAGTTGAAGATGGCGTGCCTTTCTCATAAATCTGCAAATCAGAATTGAAAACAACGGGACTATTATTATCATAAAAATTAATAGTTGACTCTCCCAAACGATAGAACAAACTATAGCGTAATCCGTAAGCAACTGTTAGTTTGTTGGTAATCTGGTTTTCTGCATCAATGTAAACAGAAGGCTCAAAAGCATATTTTTTATCTAACTGATCTGGATTTATGCCAGACACATCACTGCTTGGCTTGATAGTTCCGGGATTGAACTCATAATAAATCCCGTTTAAGCCATAATTTAATTTGAATTTATCTGAAATGTAATTCTTGAAATCGTATTTTATGTTGTAGTTTTTAATTCCTGAATCCCATTTAAAACCTACAAAATCCAAATCAAGTCCGTAATAATAATCGCTGTAAATAAGGGATAAATTAGAAAATAATTTATCTGAGAACAAGTGATTCCAACGAAGGTTCAAAGTTGCATTTCCGTAAATATTAGTAAAACTTTTGTTCAGGCTAAAAACATCACGGCCAAAATATCCTGATAAATACAAACTGTTATTGTCATTGAGTTTATAACTCAATTTAGTATTCAGATCATAAAAATAAGCCGAATTGTCTTTTTGGTCTTCAGATAGTTTTAAAAATAAATGTGCATAAGAAGCCCTTCCTCCGATAAGAAAAGAACCTTTGTCTTTTACCAAAGGACCTTCGGCAAGAATTCGGCTTGAAATTAAACCAATTCCACCATTTACATGAAAATCTTTACTGCTCCCGTCTTTTTGGTAAATATCCAGAACAGAAGAAGCTCTTCCTCCGTATCGGGCAGGAATTCCTCCTTTATAGAGTTTTAAATCTTTGATGGCATCCGGATTAAAAACCGAAAAGAAACCAAAAACATGCGAAGAATTAAATATAGTAGCTTCATCCAGCAAAATTAAATTCTGATCGGCACCACCACCGCGAACGTTAAATCCCGAAGCGCCTTCGCCGGCATTGGTAACACCCGGAAGTAATAAAATAGATTTTAAAACATCTACTTCTCCCAAAACAACAGGCATTTTTTTGATTGTGGCTATCGAAAGTTTATTGGTGCTCATTTCAGGAGATTTAGTATTGATTCTGCCTTTATTATCGGTAATCACAACTTCCTGAAGTTCTTCGCCCCCTTCGCTAAGTGCAAAATTATTTTTGGTATTTTGATTTAAATTAATTGTTTTCTGAATAGTCTGATAACCAACATAACTTATTTCGATTTGGTGTTCACCATCCGGAATTGTCAATGAATAAAAACCATATTCATTAGTAGTAGTTCCAATTTTTAAGGCAGGAATATAAAGGTTTACACCAATTAAGGTTTCATTGTTTTTTGAGTCGCTAACGATTCCGCTTAAAGTGAATTTTTCCTGAGAAAATGAAGTTAAAGTCGTTAAAATAAGAAGAATAAAAAAACTAATCTTTTTTGTAATCATGTTCTCAGTTTTTGATTTACATAGTTAACAATTCTTATTAAAAGTCATTACCTCAAAATTGTTAAATATGAGTTAAGAAAAAAAAGACAACCGTTTAGAGTTGTCTTTTTTGTGAAAATAGTAAAACTATATGTTATTTGATTTCAGCAAGAATTGCATTAAAAGTTGCACTAGGACGCATTGCTTTGCTTAATAACTCCGGAGTTGGCTGGTAATAACCGCCCAAAGTTTGTGGTTTTCCTTGCGCACCAATTAGTTCAGCATCGATTTTTGCTTCATTCGCTTCAAATTGAGCAGCAATTGGAGTGAAGATCGCTTTTAATTCAGCATCTTTATTTTGAGCAGCCAAAGCCTGAGCCCAATAGAAAGCTAAATAAAAGTGAGAACCACGGTTATCAATCTGTCCAACTTTACGGGCAGGAGATTTATCGTTTGCTAAGAATTTATCATTTGCCTGATCCAAAGTTTCAGATAAAACAATAGCTTTAGAATTGTCTAAAGTTTGTCCTAAGTGTTCTAAAGAAGCACCAAGTGCCAAAAACTCTCCTAATGAATCCCAACGCAAATATCCTTCTTCTGTAAATTGCTCAACGTGTTTTGGAGCAGAACCTCCCGCACCAGTTTCGAACAATCCTCCACCATTCATTAGGGGAACGATAGATAACATTTTTGCAGAAGTTCCTAATTCTAAAATTGGGAATAAATCTGTTAAGTAATCACGAAGCACGTTTCCTGTTACAGAAATAGTATCCAAACCTTTGATGATTCTGTCTAAAGTAAATTCTGTAGCAGCAACCGGGTTTAAAATACGGATATCTAAGTTTGTAGTATCGTAGTCTTTTAGGTATTTTTGCACTTTTACGATCAATTCTCTGTCGTGCGCTCTGTTCTCATCTAACCAGAAAACAGCAGGAGTGCTTGATAAACGAGCTCTGTTTACAGCCAGTTTAACCCAGTCCTGAATAGGAGCATCTTTTGCCTGACACATTCTGAAAATATCGTTTGTTTCAACGTTTTGCTCCATTAAAACATTTCCTTTTGCATCAACAACACGAACAACTCCGTCGCCTTTCATTTGAAAAGTTTTGTCGTGAGATCCGTATTCTTCTGCTTTTTGCGCCATTAATCCAACGTTTGGAACACTTCCCATTGTTTTTGGATCAAAAGCACCGTGTTTTTTACAGAAATCGATAGTAGCAGTATAAATTCCGGCATAAGAACGGTCCGGGATCACAGCAATTGTATCTTGTTGTTTTCCTTCTTTATTGTACATCTGTCCAGAAGTACGAATCATTGCCGGCATAGAAGCATCAACAATAACATCAGATGGAACGTGTAAGTTTGTAATACCTTTATCAGAATTAACCATTGCCAAAGCTGGTCCATTTTCGATAGCTTTAGTAATGTCTGCTTCAACTTCTGCCTGTTCAGGTCTACCTGCAATTTTTGCATAGATATCACCCAAACCATTTCTTGTATCAATATTTAATTCATTAAATAAAGTTTCATATTTTTTGAAAAGATCAGCAAAATATACTTCAACGATAGCGCCAAAGATAATCGGGTCCGAAACTTTCATCATAGTCGCTTTTAAATGCACAGAAAGAAGAACACCTTCTTTTCTAGCATCAGCAATTGCTTCAGCAGCAAATTCTTTTAATTTTTTTACACTTAAAACAGCGCTGTCGATGATTTCACCGGCTTTAAGCGGAGTACTTGCTTTTAAAACAGTTACAGATCCGTCTTTAGCCACAAATTCGATTTTTACATCATTAGCATCTGCAACAGTCAATGATTTCTCACTTCCGTAAAAATCACCGTTTGGCATAGAAGCCACTTTTGTTTTAGAATCAGCAGACCATGCACCCATTGAGTGAGGATTTGCTTTTGCGAAGTTTTTAACTGCTCTTGGCGCTCTACGGTCAGAGTTTCCTTCACGTAAAACCGGGTTTACGGCAGAACCTAAAACTTTAGCATATTTTCCTTTAATTTCCTTTTCAGCATCATTTTGAGGCTCTTCCGGATAATTAGGAATGTTGTAACCATGAGATTGCAATTCAGCAATTGCAGCTTTTAACTGCGGTACCGAAGCCGAAACGTTTGGCAATTTGATGATGTTGGCTTCTGGCTGCGTTGCTAATTGACCAAGTTCTGCCAAAGCATCTCCGGTTTTTTGAGCATCTGTTAGAACTTCAGGGAAATTTGATAAGATTCTACCTGCCAACGAAATGTCTCTGGTTTCAATTGCAATACCTGCCGTAGCAGTAAATGCCTGAACAATTGGTAAAAAAGAATAAGTCGCTAACAATGGCGCCTCATCAGTTAAGGTGTAATAAATTTTTGAATTCTGTGTCATTTCTTTTTTTTTTATGGTCGTATCGCCAAAGTACAGCGATGTAAAGGTGTATTCGGCTCAAAACGAGCGGAGCAAATATAATAAAAACAGTCCGAAAACGGTATAGTTTTACAGAGAAATACAGGAATTATCAAATTGTTATTTCGGAATCGTTAAATTGCTAAATCGATGATTTTGATATTAAAATATTACAGTTTTGATGAATCAGAGTTAAAAACGGAAGATTTTGAAAATGAAAAATGCTAAAAGTTATAAAATCTATTGAGATCTTATTTTTTTGTATGAAAAATTGTATTTTTAACTAAAATGCAATAGCACGACAATAGATGTATAGAATATCATTTTTTTATAAAAATACAAACCGATGCTTTTATGAGTGTCGGTTTTTTTATTTTGGGCGTGTTCGCCGCGGCGAACCGGGCTATCCGTTTCAAGTCCTCGCACTTCCTTCGTCAGGCTGTGGGCTTTCCACTTCTATCCCTCACGCAAACAGTAAAACAAGAACTTTTTGTTTACTAAGTCCAACAATTATCCACAATCTTGTCATTTCGACGAAGGAGAAATCTCCGTAAGTAACTCCACAACGAGAGTCTAATCTTTATCGAGCCTCGTATGAAGATTTCTCCTTCGTCGAAATGACATAAAATGCTTAAAATTTTCGACATGGGCGGATTTTAATCCGTTGAAATAATTTAACAGTTTATCAAGAAAGTAATTGAAAAAATCCGTTTTTATCAGCGTTTTCGCTTTAGCGAATCAGTAAAATCAGCGTCTAATTTTGACGCGTATAAAACAGATTTACTTCGTAAAAACGCGATGAAAACGGATAGCAGGATTAGCTTCTGAAAAGAGTTGGTATTAAAAAACAGGCACAAAAAAAACTCGTTTCAAATAACATGAAACGAGTTTTTTATAACAAATAGATAAATGATTATCTTCTTTTATCTTTAATCTTAGCTTTTTTACCAGTAAGTTCTCTGAAGTAGAAAATTCTAGCTCTACGTACAGCTCCTTTTTTGTTGATTTCAATTTTTTGTAAAGCTGGTAAGTTTACCGGGAAGATACGCTCAACTCCAATAGCTCCAGACATTTTACGGATAGTAAAAGTTTCTGTGTTTCCAGAACCTCTTCTTTGAATAACAACTCCTTTAAAAAACTGAGTTCTTGTTTTTTCACCCTCTTTAATTTCGTAGAAAACTGTGATAGTATCTCCAGCTCCGAAAACAGGGAAATCTTTTTTAGCAACTAATTCGTTTTGAACGAATTTCATTAAATCTGCCATGATATCTTATAATTATGGTTTTTTATATAAAGCAACATTCACGGATCTCGCCAGAGGTTGGTTTAATTCGGGTGCAAATGTAGTTAAAAAAATATAAATTCCAAATTTTAAAAACTCCAAAATTCAATAAAAAAATATAAATTCCAATGAAAGGAAATTCCAAATTCCAATTTATTAACTAGCTGATTAATTGGAATTTTTAAATTTTGGAATTTATTCCTGAAGCAAATCAGGTCGTCTGTTCTTCGTATGCTCATAAGCCATATCCTCACGCCATTTGTCGATTTTTGCAAAATGTCCGCTGGTTAGAACTTCGGGAACTTTCCATCCTTTATAATCTGCAGGTCTTGTATATATAGGCCCGGAAAGTAAATTATCCTGAAAACTGTCTGTCAATGCCGAAGTTTCGTCACTCAAAACGCCCGGAATTAATCGGATCAAAGCATCAGACAAAACCAAAGCTCCTAGTTCTCCGCCAGATAAAACATAATCTCCAATCGAAATTTCTTTTGTAATAAAATGATCCCTTACGCGTTGATCTACACCTTTATAATGTCCGCATAAAATGATAATGTTTTCATACATAGACATGGTGTTGGCCATTTTCTGGTTCAGGGTTTCGCCATCGGGGGACATGTATATAATTTCGTCGTATTCGCGCTGGCTTTTCAAATGCGTGATGCAATCGTCAATTGGCTGAACAGTCATTACCATTCCGGCACCGCCGCCAAAGGGATAATCATCTACGCTTTTTTGTTTGTTTGTTGTATAATCGCGTAAATTATGAAAATGAACTTCTACCAGACCTTTGTCTATAGCGCGTTTCATAATCGAAGCCTCAAACGGGCTTTTTAATAATTCTGGCAAAATCGTTATAATGTCAATTCGCATTTCTTTTCTTCAATTGTTCTAGGCACAAAGATACAAAGTAAATATTTGAGAATTTTAATGTTTTAAAACTGATAGCAGAACAACTTTCCAACAAATTTGCTTTCCCGGAAATTTATCAGAAGCTTTTTTACTATTTTTAATTAAAATTTAATGATTTTATCGTCTCAAAAACTAACTTTTTTAAATGTACTTATGATGAAAAATATACTCCTTTTGTTTATCGCTTCTTTTATGCTTTTGGCATGCAATACTAAATCTCAGGAATCAAAACTGGATCCGACAGAAAAGGAGAAAATAGTGAAACAATATTTTGAATATTTCAACAAACATCAATGGAAAGAACTGGCTGATATGTATTCGCCGGTATCAGATTTTAAAGATCCGTCTTTTGGAACAGAAATGATAACGCAGACCAGAAAACAAACCATTGAAAAATACGCACAGCTTAATGCTGTTTTTCCTGATTTGCACGATGAGGTTGTAAATGTTTATCCCTCAGATGAAAAACATATTATAGTAGAATTTGTTTCTACAGGAACCGCAGCCGACAGCACAAAATTTAAGCTGCCGATTTGCACTATATTTACAATCGAGAACGGAAAAATAACCAAAGACTTTACTTATTTTGATAATTTTGATGATTCGAAATCTGATAAATAAAAGTAGTTTTACTTTAAATTAATAACCATGACTTCCCGACGAACCTTTATAATCAATGGCAGTCTGGCAGCAGCAGCTGTTTTAGCCATGCCTTCATTTGCATTTAATATGAATAGAAAAGAAATAGGTTTACAATTATACACGCTGCGCCACGAGCTCCCAAAGGATGTAAAAACGACTTTAGAGAAAGTAGCTTCGGCAGGATTTACGACAGTAGAAACCTATGGGTTTTCTATAAAAGATCAGTTTTGGGGATTGTCTCCAATGGAATTAAAGAAAATTCTGGACGCCAATAAATTAAAAGCCGTAAGCGGCCATTACGGAGTTGGCAGTTTTTTAGCCGATGGAAATACTACTGAATTAGAAGCTGCAATTATTGCCGCCAAAATATTAAAAAGTGAATACCTCACAATTCCGTGGGTTGATCCGCCTTTCAGACAAAATATTGAAGATTATAAGAAAATTGCCGGCCGGTTAAACGAAGCGGCAAAAATGTGTCATAAGGCAGGTTTAAAACTGGCATATCATAACCATGATTTTGAATTTGAAAATTATAACGGAACGACAGGTTATGAAATTTTATTAAAAGAAACCAATAAAGATTTGGTGTTTTTTGAATTGGATTTATACTGGGTTGTACGTTCCGGAAAAGATCCTTTACAATTGTTTAAAGAAAATCCCGGACGTTTTAAAATGTGGCACGTTAAGGATATGGACAAACTTAACCCGGGTTTGAATACAGAAATTGGGGCTGGTTCAATAGATTTTAAACCTATTTTTAAAGAAGCAAAACTGTCGGGAGTGAAACATTTTTTTGTAGAACAAGAAAATAACTTCGCAGTTGATTCTTTTAAATCAATAAAAACAAGTTGTGATTTTATTTCAAACCACTTAATTTAGAATTACTGCTATTTATGAAGAAACTTTCTCTTTTTATTCTTGTGTTGCTGTGTGCCTGTAAAACGGATAAAAAAAACGAATACTTTGATGCGATTAAAGCCAACGATGTTGCGCTATTTGCACCTGCGTCAGGTGAATGGCTATACTCACATAAAGAGAAGGGACAAACTTTTGAACAATTTGAGAATTCAAAACATATTACCCCGACAAAAGAGGCTAATATTATTTACATCAAGCCTATTGGTAATTTTACAGCTATTCAAAATAAGCAAATCGAATTGCTTAGGGAATATTTAGAAATATACTTTCAGCTAGAAACTAAAATTGGAGAACAAGCTTCGGATGATATTATTCCTGCTCATGCCAGAAGAGAATTGACCAAAGATTATGAACAATTACTGGCAGGTTATATTCTGGACAGCGTTCTGAAAAAAGAGAAACCATTAAACGGAATTGCCCTAATGGGTTTGACAGAAAAAGATCTGTACCCAAAACCAGAGTGGAATTTTGTTTTTGGACTGGCTTCTTACAGTCAAAAAATTGGCGTAAGTTCAATCTACAGGCTGCAAGACGAAAAACTAACCGATTCAAATTTTAATTTATGTTTATCCCGATTATTAAAAATATGTTCACACGAAATTGGACATATGTTTGGGTTACATCATTGCATAGATGCTAATTGTGTGATGAATGGTACAAACAGCTTACCTGAAACAGATGAACACTCCATAAGATTATGTTCTGTGTGTCAGAAAAAATTAAATACCGGCATAAATTACGATAATAAGAAAAGGCTGAATGAACTCGCTGATTTTTTTCAGCGCAATAAATTAATAGAAGAACTGCAATTAATGAAGAAAGATATGGTGAGTACCCGATGAGAAATAAGCAGTAAAAAAAATAAATGCAATAAAGCACAAATATGAAAAAACTAGGACTTGTAGGCGGAATCAGCTGGGTTTCGACAATTGATTATTATAGATTTATCAATGAAGGAATCAACGAAAAATTAGGCGGACTTAATTTTGCCGAATGTATAATTTACTCTTTAAATTTTGATGATTTTCAGCGTAATAACACCAATGGAGACTGGGATGCCAGTTTTAAATTACTTTTAAATGCCTGCAAAAGTTTAGAAAATAGCGGAGCAGAAGGTATTGTTTTATGTGCCAATACAGCGCACGCGGTTTCGGACAGACTTGAAAAAGAAATTAAACTTCCTATAATTCATGTGGCAACAGCTACGGCAACAGCAATTAATAGACAAGGATTAAAAAAAGTGGGTTTATTGGGAACAAAATTTACTATGGAAATGGATTTTTACCTAAATAAGCTTGCCGAAAATAATGTAGAAGCAATTGTTCCATATTTACAGGAAGAAAGAGATTTTATACAGCAAACCTTAAAAGAAGAATTAGGGCGGGGCATTGTTAAGGAACAAACCAAAAGAGCCTATCTTAATATCATTGAAAAATTAATTGAAAACGGAGCTGAAGGCATCATTCTGGGTTGTACAGAAATTCCGTTGCTCATAAGCCAGGAAGATGTTTCGGTCCCTGTTTTTGATACAACAAAAATTCATTCTGAGGCAGCCGTAAATTTTGCTGTTTCAGCAGAATAAAGTACTGAAAATGACTGATGTTAAAAATAAAATATTTGCCATTTCAGGAAGCACGAGAAAGAATTCCAGTAATTTTAAAATCCTGAAATTCATATCAGAAAATATCAATAATAAGTTTGAAGTCGAAATATTTGAGGATTTAGAAAGCATTCCTCATTTTAATCCAGATTTAGATACCGATAATCCTCCGGCAGTAATAACTCTTTTGAGAAATAAAATTGCTGCTGCAGCCGGAGTAATAATCTGCACACCAGAATATGTTTTCAGTCTGCCGGGAAGTTTAAAGAATGTGTTAGAATGGTGTGTATCAACTACCGTTTTTTCAAATAAAAAAGTCGGTTTAATAACGGCTTCGGCATCAGGAGAAAAAGGCCATGAACAATTGGCTTTAATTATGCAAACCGTTGATGCTGGATTTACAGAAGAAACCCAACTTTTAATTCAGGGAATCAGAGGAAAATTGGACAGTGATGGAAATATTTCAGACAAAAAAACGTTCAGTAGTCTTCTGGAATTCGTAATGAATTATGAAAAACAAATTGAAGATTTAAATTAAAATAAAGAGCATGAAAGCAACAAGCAAAGAGTTTATAAAAGGAGATGAAATAGAGTGGGAAGTAGTAGGTGAAGGGATTAAACGCAAAATCCTGGCTTATGATGATAAAGTAATGTTGGTAAATGTTCATTTTGAAAAAGGCGGTATAGGCGTGTTGCACGATCATTACCACTCTCAGGTGACGTATATCGCAAGCGGAAAGTTTGATGTCACAATTAGTGGCGTAACACAAACGCTAAAAGAAGGAGACAGCTTTTATATTCCGCCTCACGCTATTCATGGTGTAGTATGCCTGGAAACCGGAATGCTCACTGATGTTTTTAGCCCAATGCGTGAAGATTTTTTGAAGAGTTAAGGGTTAAGAGTTAAGGGTTATGGGTTATGGGTTATGGGTTAAGGGTTATGAGTTAAGGATTAAGAAATAAAAAAAAATCCGTTTTAATCAGCGTCTTTGCGAAGCAAATCAGTATAATCAGCGTCAAATCTCAAGACTCGCTCACATGGTTTTTTTAGTTAGAAAAAACTTTTTAAAGTTTAATTTACATAGTATTTTTGCAACATGAATTTATCCAAAACGAATGTCTTATTTATGGCAGTTTGCACTGGACTTATAGTTGCAAATCTTTATTACTGCCAGCCTCTAATTGTTTTAATTGCCAACGAATTTAAAATTCCTGAAGCCAATGCGGGAACAATAACCTATCTTACACAAGCAGGTTATGCAATCGGATTGTTTTTTATGGTGCCGCTTGGCGATAAAATAGAACGAAAAAAACAAATCCTTATGACGACTTTAGCGTCTGTAATTGCTTTAATAATTGCAGCTACTGCACAAAGTTTTTTTATTTTGCAAATTGCTTCCCTGCTTTTAGGAATCACTTCAATCGTGCCACAACTTATTTTGCCACTGGCAGCCTCATTAACAGCTCCCGAACAGCGCGGAAAAGTAGTCGGAACTATTATGAGTGGTTTACTGATCGGAATTTTGCTTTCCAGAACTTTAAGCGGTTTTATAGGTCAGCTTTGGGGCTGGAGATCCATGTTTTGGATTGCAGCAGGAATTTGCCTTCTGATCTTTTTTGCCATTCAAAGAAAATTTCCCGTTAACAAACCTCAATTTCAGGGTTCGTACGGACAATTGATACAATCACTTTTTACGCTAATAAAAACACAACCTGTTTTGCGTGAAGCTACTTTAATAAATGTATTTTGTTTTGCTCAATTTGGAGCTTTTTGGACTACTATGGTTTTACTGCTGTCAGGAGAGCCTTTTTCTTTTAATAGCGCTACAATAGGGCTTTTTGGGATCGTAGGAGCCTCCGGAGCTTTGGCAGCGCCTTTGGTTGAAAAATGGGAGACAAAGGAAATCCAAGAATTGCAGTAGGTTACGGCTGCTTATTAATGTTAATCAGTTTTATTGTTTTTTACTTTTCTATAGAAAGTATAATTGGGGTGATTATCGGTATTGTCTTCATTGACGTCGGGATTCAGGGGGTTCATATCTCAAACCAGACCAGAGTATATTCACTTTTGCCCGAAGCAAGAAACAGATTAAATACTGTATTTATGTCGTTTAGCTTTTTAGGGACTGCCGCAGGTTCAGCTTACGGTTTGTTTTTATGGAAGTTAGGCGGATGGCATGCTGTTGCTATTGGATGTGCTGTTCTGGCTTTACTCGCATTAACAGTTTATGCGGTGACTTATAAATCATCCCGTCCCTAAGCTTCGGGATCGGGACTAAAAAATAGAAAGCACAAATTGATAAAAAATTAATTTGTAAATTTGCGTTTAAATTTAAAATCACGAAAATGGAAAACGGAATATATGCTAAATTCAATACTAGCAAAGGTTCAATATTAGTAAAATTGGCACACGACTTAGTACCAGGTACAGTGGGTAACTTCGTAGGTTTAGCAGAGGGAAATTTAGAAAATAAAATCAAACCACAAGGGAATAAATTTTACGACGGATTAAAATTTCACCGTGTAATTCCTGATTTCATGATTCAGGGAGGTTGTCCTTCGGGAACAGGAACAGGTGGTCCTGGTTATAAATTTGATGATGAATTCCACCCAAGTTTAAAACACGATCGTCCGGGAGTTTTAGCTATGGCTAATTCAGGTCCTGGTACAAACGGTTCTCAATTTTACATCACTCACGTTCCAACTTCATGGTTAGACGGAAAACACACTGTTTTTGGTCATGTTGTAGAAGGACAGGATATTGTAGATGCTGTCGCTCAGGGAGATGCTTTAGAATCAGTAGAGATTGTGAGAGTAGGAGAAGAAGCTCAAAAATGGAATGCTATTGAGGCATTTAGAGTTTTTGAAGGTTCTCGTGCAAAACGTGAAGCTGCAGAAAAAGCTGCTGCTGAGGCAAAAATGGAACAATTGGCTGCAGGTTTTGATAAAACTGAAAGCGGTTTACGTTACAAAATGATTCAAAAAGGTGATGGTAAAAAAGCAGAAGCCGGAAAAACTGTTGCTGTACACTATGAAGGATCTTTAGAAACAGGAAAAGTTTTTGATTCTTCTTACCCAAGAAAAAAACCAATCGAATTCAGATTAGGTCAGGGACAAGTGATCGAAGGATGGGATGAAGGTATTGCCTTATTACAAGTTGGAGACAAAGCACGCTTTGTGATTCCATCTCATTTGGCTTACGGATCTGCCGGAGCAGGAGGGGTTATTCCGCCAAATGCAACTTTGATTTTTGATGTTGAATTAATGGAGGTAAAATAAAACCAAGGTTAGTTTTAAATAATCTATAATGAATCCCATTCGCTAGCCGAATGGGATTTTTTTTATATTTACTTCATAAAAAACAAATTCAATGATATCAAAATTTTTAGCCCTTGCCGCAGTAACTGTCTTTTTGGTTTCGTGCGATACTCAAAAAACGGCAGTAGCTGCAACAACTGCTGTAGCTCCTCCGGTAACTGAAACTCCAACGACAGTAGTGTCAACTGAATTAACAGAAGGCCAGAACTTATATTCTAATAATTGTGCAAATTGCCACAAATTATTTGAACCGAAAAAATTTACAAAAGAAGAGTGGGCGCCGATTTTGGTGAGTATGGGAAAAAAAGCACATTTGGATGGCACTCAGATGGCATCAATTACGAATTATATTCATTCGCAATTATAAAATTTAATGAAAGCATTCTTAAAAGGATGCTTTTTTTATTTCAATTTAAGACATAAAAAAACACCTTCATTCGTTGAGGTGTTTAAGAAATTATTGATTGCTGACAGCAATTATTTTTAAGGTTTTGATTCCGGCAGGTAACTCCCAATCAACTTCGTCATTTTCCTTAAAGCCAATTATAGCAACGCTCAAAGGAGCCAAAATCGAAATTTTCCCTTCTTTAACATCTGCAATAGAAGGTAAAACAATCTGAATCTTCATTTGTTTTTTTGCTTTTACATCTTCAATAGTTACAAAAGAATTGATTCTGATAACAGAACTGTCTAACTCGTCTTCTTTGCTAATAATAGCACGGTCTAATTCCTGCGAAAGCTGATTTGCTTCTTTTGTATTGGTTGAATTTTTACTTTTTAAAATCAGTTCTCTGAGGAATTGATAATCTGTTTTACAGAAAGTGGGTGTTGGTTTCATATCTATAAATTTAGTGTTATACTTTTTGAATGATTTTCTCCTTTTTTTTATTTCAAAAAAAGAAATTATTTTTCTCCATTTAAAATGGAAATAACTGAAAAACTTTGATTTTTGGAAAAAAGAAAATACCTGACAGATTTGAATTTGTCAAATAATAAAATATTTAAACTGATGTAAATCCTCCGCCTGAAAGAAGAATCGAAATAGACGGAGGCCTAATTGATAAAGGCCTTGTTATGTGAAATAATTACAGCAGCAAGCGATTCTCTTATAAAAGAAAATGAGAAATTGAAGCCGGTAAATGATATTATATTTCGCATAGCATAATAAGCATGATTAGCAAAGATAACCAAACTTTTTAGAATTGAAGGAAATTATTTACTTCCACTTAATATTGCAGCCAATACTAGGTTTTTGAGAATCGTTTAGAGTTCTGTTATAAATTAAAGCATCTATTGCACCTCTCAAATCGTTTCCGCTTAACGGAATTCCATTATTTGGCCTTGAGTCATCTAATTGACCACGATAAAATAAGCGATCACGATTATCAAATAAATAGAAGTCAGGAGTACACGCAGCATCAAAAGCTTTTGCCACTTCTTGTGTTTCGTCAAATAGATAAGGAAAATCTATTTTGTTTTTAAAGGCAAATTCAGTCATTTTTTCAGGTGAATCCTGAGGAAATTTTTTAATATCATTGCTGGAGATAGCAATTACACCAATTCCCTGAACACGATAATCGTTTGCAATCATAACGATTTCATTGATTACATGAAGTACAAACGGACAATGGTTGCACATAAAAATGACAAGTGTTCCTTTTGTTCCTTTCAGATCCTCAAACGAATACTCATAATTCGAATTTGTGTCTTTCAGTCTGAAATCCGGAGCAATAGTTCCGAGCGGTAACATGTTAGAAGGGGTTTGTGCCATTTTTATAGAATTAAGTAGATCAAAAATAACTTTAAATTCTGTATAAAAAAGCACCTAAGCAGTAAAAAAAATCCGGAACGTTTTTTTATCAAAAACTTTCCGGATGTATGTATGTTTTATGAATTAAGAAAATTCAACAAATCGTTGTTTAGTTTTTCTCTTTCGGTGTAGAACAAACCGTGAGGCGCACCTTCGTAAACAATATAAGTACTGGTACGAATACCTTCTGCAGCCTTCTTGGATGTTAAATCAATCGGCACAATTTTGTCGTCGTCACCATGAATAATTAACGTAGGGACTTTTACAAAATCTAATTCATCTCTAAAGTCAGTAAACGAAAAAGATTCAGCACATTTTAATGTTGCTCTTGGCGAAGCAACCGAACAAAGGTTTCTGTAATATTCTAATAATGCAGAACTTAATGGTTTATTGATGATATTAACACCAAAAAATGTTTTTCCGAAATTATCTATAAAAGCGATCCTGTCTTCTTTAATGGCAGCTGCTGTAGCTTCACTTTTTTCTCTGGGATGCCCATCAGGATTGTCATTTGTTTTTAATAAAAAAGGAACCACAGAAGAAATTAAAGCTGCTTTGGTAACACCTTTACCACCATGTCGGCTAAAATAACGTACAACCTCGCCGCCACCCATAGAAAACCCAACTAAAGTAGCATCGGTTAATTCCAGCTGTTCAATGATTTCTTGCAAGTCATCAGACAAAGTATCATAATCATATCCGTCCCATGGTTGAGATGATTTACCAAATCCGCGACGGTCATATGCAATTACCCTAAATCCGTTTTGAACCAGAAACTCTATCTGATATTCCCACATTTCATTAGAAAGAGGCCAGCCATGAATAAGGATTACAGGCTTACCTGTACCATAATCTTTTACATATAAGCGTACATTCTGCGCTGTTTCTATATATTTATCGGTATGCACCTGTTTCAAATTAGATTCAAAATCCTTAATTGTCATGCATGCATTTGGTTCAGTATGTTCCATTTTATATATTTTTATTGTTAGCTTATTAGTTTTTATACAGTAAAATTAAATGCTATGTCAAAAAAATAGGTTATAGAATTAGTATTATTAATTACAAAATTAATAGGTTTGTAAACCAAGCAATTAAATGAATATGGACTTAACCTGGAACGAATTTGAAAGAACCGATATGCGTGTCGGAACCATAATAGCTGTAAATGATTTTCCCGAAGCCAGAAAACCGGCTTATCAGCTTACGATTGATTTTGGTGTGGAAATCGGAATCAGGAAATCATCGGCGCAAATAACAAAACGATACTCAAAAGAAGAATTGTTAAACCGCCAGATTGTGGGTGTTGTCAATTTTCCTAAAAAACAGATAGGAAAATTTATGAGTGAATGTTTAGTTCTTGGCGCTGTAGGTGAGGAGGGAGATGTAATTTTACTTGCTCCCGATTTTAAGATTGAAAATGGCTTACGAATAGGGTAGTCAGTTTCAGTCACAGTTTTCAGTCACAGTTTCCAGTCTGAAAACTGAAAACTGTGAGTAAAAAAAAACTAAGAAACTTTCGCAATCAGTTGTTGTAAAATCAATTGTCCTTCTTCCCAGTATTTCAAATCAGAATCTGAGTTAATGTGTCCTTGCCGGCCTACATTTACAAAGTCACTTCCCCATTGTTCTGCAAAATATTTTTTTCTTTCAAAAGAAGCATAAGGATCATTTTCACTTGCCACTACAATAGATGGAAAAGGTAATTTTGTGATTGGTATAGGAGCAAAATTTCGAATTACTTCAGGGGTATGTTCCGGTGAATCAACATCTGCAGGAGCTACTAATAAGGCACCGACTATATTTTTATCATTATTGGAAGATGCCCAGTGTAATACCAGAGAAACAGCCAAACTGTGCGCTACAAGAATGGTTGGTCCTTCAAGTTTTAGTACTTCTTCTTTTAATCTTGCGATCCAGTCTTCAAGAATTGGTTCATCCCAGTTATCCTGGATAATCCTTTTTGAATTTTTAAATTTTTCATGCCAGAAGGTTTGCCAGTGTTTTTCGCCAGAATTACCGAGCCCGGGTAATATTAATAAATTTGTTTCCATTGCCGTGGATTTTATTTAAAGGTTATTTATTTCGTTCTTTTATAATTCGGTTCACCTCATTTACAAGTAGCGGAAAGCCCGGTTCTGTCATTCCGTGTCCGTAACCGTCTAATTCAAAAAGTTTAGTTTGTTTGTGCCCTGCAATTTTCATCATGCGTACCATATAAGCGTTTTCTTCATAACGGCCTAACATTTCCATTTCGCGGTCTCCGGTAATAAGCAATAAAGGCGGAGCATCTGCACGAACATAAAAAAGTGGTGCAAAACTATCTATAGTGGGTTGTGTTTCAGGAATTCCGTTTTCTCTTCTGATTTCAAAATGAGTAATACACTGACCGCTAAACGGAATCAGTCCTGCAATTTTATTAGCATCAATACTTTCTTTTTGCAGCCATTTTTTGTCCAGTCCAATCATAGAGGTCAGGTATCCTCCGGCAGAATGGCCTGATACAAAAATCAGCGAAGGATCACCTCCGTAACTGGTAATGTTATTAAAAGCCCACGCAACTGCAGCTGCGGCATCTTCAATACATTTAGCGGCCTTAACTTTTGGAGATAATCTGTAATTTACACCAATAATAGCAAAACCTTTATTTTTTAATGCTTCAGGAATTTCTTTACTTCCTCCGGTAAGGCCTCCTCCATGAAACCAGACTACAGTAGCAAAATTTTTACTGTTTCTTGGATAATAAATATCCAGCACACAACGTTCATTAATGTAGCTGTCATTTTTGTTGATTGCAGAATTGTAATATTGAATGTTAGATTTTGTTTCATATTCTGCTTTCTGTGCAAAAACGGTAATTCCGAAAAAGAAGAAACAAAGAAGAAATATTTTTTTCATTTTATAAATTTTAAGAGCGAATGATTTAAAGATATAAAAAAAGTCCAAAATGCTGGACATGTTGGACTCGTAGTTTTTAAATGGTATTGGGACTAAATATCGTCAAAATCAATATCGGTAAAGCTTGATATCTGGCCTTCTGTTTTATCAGAACCGTATTCTTTTTTAAAATCCTTTTGATGTCTCTCAGAAATCACTTCTTCACCTTTGTGGTTTAAAACATATGAAGTCATTTCTTCCAGTATTTCGGCAAAAGATCCAAAATCTTCTTTGTATAAGTAAATTTTGTGTTTTTTAAAGTGGAATGAACCATCTTCTTCGGTAAATTTTTTGCTTTCGGTAATCGTAATATAATAATCGTCAGCTTTGGTAGCTCTTACATCAAAGAAATAGGTTCTTCTTCCTGCTCGTAATACTTTAGAAAAGATCTCTTCTTTTTCTAACATGTCATTTTCTCTCATAATACGTTCTATCATTTTTGGAATTAATAGTACTCAAAAATCATAAAAAATTATCTATTACGCAACATTTAAAGTAATTCTTTTTCCGAAAGTTGTTTTAAATATAACGATGCATAATACCCCTCCTGATTTATTAATTGATTATGAGAGCCTTGTTGTATGATCTTACCTTCTTCTAAAATGATTATTTTATCAGCATTTTTGGCTGAAGAAACACGATGGCTGACAATAATTGTAGTTTTATTTTTACAAATTTCAAATAAATTATTCAAAATAGTTTCTTCTGTTTCAGTGTCTACAGCAGACAGACAATCATCAAAAAGTAAAATAGCAGGCTGCTTGATAATGGCTCTCGCTATCGAAACACGCTGTTTTTGCCCACCAGAAAGTGTTATACCTCTTTCGCCCAAAATAGTATCATATTGTTTGTTGAAAGTGATAATATTATCATGAACAACAGCACTTCTGGCAGCTTCAATTACTTCTTCATCTGTTGCGTTTTGATTACCAAATTTGATATTGTTTTTGATGGTATCCGAGAATAAAAATGCATCTTGGGGTACAATTCCAATATTGTTTCTTAAATCATTCAGGTTTAAAGTGCTGATTTCATTCTGGTCAATTGTTATTCTTCCGTCTGTAACATCATACAATCTGGAAATCAATGACAAAATAGTAGATTTTCCGGAACCTGTTTTTCCTAAAATGGCCAGAGTTTCTCCTTTTTTTACTGTAAAAGTTACATTTTTTAAAGCTTGAATATTAGTATCCTGATAAGTAAAACTGACATCTTCAAATGAAATTGAACCCTGAATATCCGATGGATTATTATTGTTGTTTTTGATTTCCGGTTCAATTTTCAAAAATTCATTTAAACGCTTTTGAGAAGCTTCTGCCTCCTGAACCATAGACGAAACCCATCCCAAAGAGGCAACTGGCCAGGTGAGCATGTTTACATATAAAATAAATTCTGCTATCGTACCGATATTCTGAATTTTTCCGTTGATATACATCACTCCTCCAAAGTAAATCACAACCAGATTACTGATTCCTATCAACGCAATCATTAAGGGGCCAAACAGCGACTGCACTCTTGCCAGGCTTAAGCTCTTGCTTTTACTTTCTTCTGCAAGCGCCACCATGTTATTTTGATGCTGATTTTCTAAAGAATAAGCTTTTATAACCCGGATTCCAGAAAATATTTCCTGCGAAAAACTCGAAACTTTAGATAAATATTGCTGAAAGATTGTGCTTCGTTTATTGATTTCTGAACTCAGTTTGAAAATACAATAAGACAAAATTGGTAAAGGCAAAATCGTATATAATGTCAATAATGGTGAAACATTATACATGTATATAATAACAATTGCAAAACGTATAAATGTATTTATCGTATACATTACGGCAGGTCCCACATACATACGGACTTTAGAAACATCTTCGCTGATTCGGTTCATCAAATCCCCGGTTCTGTTTTGTTTGTAAAAGTTCTGCGAAAGATTTTCGTATTGTTTAAAAACCTCATTTTTTAAGTCAAACTCAATATGACGCGACATTACAATCAGAGTTTGTCTCATGAGGAAGGTAAGTACTCCGCCTACAACAGCACTTCCAATAATTAAGTACACATTATGAAGCAGTTCCTGTTTATGAAAACTTCTGATTATCTGTAATTTTTGATCGCTTTCTGATAATTTCAAAAAGCGCTCTATGATATCAAAAGACTCACTAACCAGTTTTGGAGTGAATAAAAAGAAAATTTGTGCGATTATGGTGATTAAAATACCTAATAAAAAACTGTATTTATATTTAATGAAATATTTGTTTAAATAGCGTAATTCTTTCATTTTTTTAAGATATTCAATGTTGAAATGATATTGTTTTTATAAATTACTTTCAATATAAAGCAATGTAAAATACAATTTAATCAAAATAATTTGATTGATAATTTGTTATTTTAAAGATAAAAAATTAGCACAAGTGTATTTTTTGCTTATGTTTGAGATGTCTTTTTGACAAATTCATAATTTAACAAATAAATAGTAGCGCTATGGATGCAACTTTCGCAACTGGAAAAGAACTTCAAAAAATGGATCCTGTTTTTGGTCAGTTATCTTTTGACGATCATGAACAAATTGTATTTTGCAATGACAAAGATACAGGTTTAAAAGCAATTATTGGTATTCATAATTCTGTTATGGGGCCAGCTTTAGGAGGTACTAGAATGTGGAATTATAATACTGAATGGGAAGCTCTAAATGATGTTTTGCGCCTTTCAAGAGGTATGACTTATAAATCTGCCATTACAGGACTTAATATTGGTGGTGGAAAAGCAGTAATTATTGGTGATGCTAAAACACAAAAAACGCCTGAATTAATGCGTAAGTTTGGTGAATTTGTTCACTCTCTTGGCGGAAGATATATCACTGCTGAAGATGTAGGAATGGAAACTAAAGACATGGATACTGTAAGAGATGTAACGCCTTATGTTACGGGTATCTCTGAAGAAAGAGGTGGTTCTGGAAACCCTTCTCCTGTAACAGCTTACGGTGTTTATTTAGGAATGAAAGCGGCTGCAAAAAGTCAGTTTGGATCTGATGTTCTGGATGGCAAGAAAGTTTTGGTTCAGGGAATTGGGCATGTAGGTGAAACTTTGGTTGAATACTTAACTAAAGAAGGAGCACAGGTTACTATTACCGATATCAATGAAGAAAAATTATATCAGGTAGCTTCAAAATATAATGCAACGATTTATACCGGAGAAGATTTATATACAGCAGATGTAGATATCTATGCTCCATGTGCAATGGGGGCAACTATTAATGATGCGACAGTAAATAAAATTAAGGCCAAAGTAATTGCCGGTGCTGCCAACAACCAGTTAGCAGATGAAAATGTTCACGGTGCAAGATTGCAGGAAAGAGGTATTTTATATGCACCGGATTTCCTGATCAATGCTGGTGGAATTATCAATGTATATGCTGAATTGGAGCATTATGGTAAAGCTGAAATCATGAGCAAAACCGAAAATATCTATAATACTACCTTAGAAATTATCGATTATGCTGTTAAGAACGGAATTACAACGCATAAAGCTGCTCTGACAATCGCTCAGAATCGTATTGATCAGAGAAAATTAGAAAACGCTGCTAAGAAATAATTATTAGTTTACAATTTGCCAGTCCCGGTATTCAGTTTCAGTTTGCAATATAAACTGTGATTGAATACCGGGACTTTTTTATGCAGTTTCTAAATTACTGAAAACCGCGACCGAAAACTGGGACTCAATTGAGTAATATTGAAATTCGAGACTGAAAACTGCGACTTTTTTACGAATTAATTTTATTATAAGCTGTGAAATTCTTATTTTTGCACCCTAATTTTTAAATGTTCTTACAAGGTGGTAAATAGAAGACACATACGCGTTAAGGTAATGCAATCCATTTATGCTATGCATCAAAGCGGTTCTGACAATCTGGAAAAAGAAGAGAAATTTCTTTTCTACAGTATAGATAATATTCAGGACTTATATTTAGTAATGTTATCTTCATTGATAGAGATATGTAAAAAAGAATCTGTTTTTTTACATCTTTCAAGTAAAAAACATCTTGCGACTGCAGCAGAACGTAACCCAAACGAAAAATTTATTAAGAACAAAATTTTTCAGATTCTTGCAGAAAGCAACTCTCTGAGTATCGCTTTAGAAAACCGTAAAATCAACAACTGGTCATTAAACGATGATTATATCATTTTACTTTTAAATGATATTAAAGCAAGCGATTTGTATAAAAAATACATGAGCAACACTGTTAATACTTTTGAAGAAGACAGACAATTTATAATCGATTTATTTGAAAATGTAATTGTTCCGAATGAAAAATTATATGAGTATCTGGAAGATGATAAACTGACCTGGGTTGATGATATTCCGGTTGTAAATACACACATCATCAAACAGCTGAAAGCTATTAAAACAGAAGATTCAGATGATTTTAGAGTTCCAAAATTGTATAAAGACGTAGAAGACAAAGATTTTGCAAAAGACCTGTTTAGAAGAACAGTTTTAAACGAAAAAGTTTTAGCAAAAGAATACGAAGACAAAACACCAAACTGGGATAGTGACCGTATTGCAGAAATTGATACTATTATTTTGAAAATGGCAATCTGCGAGTTTTTAAAATTCCCTTCGATTCCGGTAAAAGTAACTCTTAACGAATATTTAGAAATTGCAAAAGAGTATTCTACACCAAAAAGCAGTATTTTTATCAACGGAATTTTAGACAATTTGGCTAAAGAACTGGAAGCCAACAAAAAGTTGATTAAAGTTGGAAGAGGTTTGATGTAATTGAAAATAAATTCTCAAAAAACAAACATAAATTCTAAAACAATAAAAACAAAAAATTATGCAAGATATAATGAAATTTGCTCCTTATTTATTAATGTTCGTAGTGCTTTATTTCTTTATGATTATGCCGGCACAAAAAAAGGCTAAAAGAGAAAAAGAATTCGCTCAAAGTTTAAAAATAGGAGATAAGATAATTACTATTGGAGGTATTCATGGAAAAGTTACTGAAATATCTGAAGCTACTTTAGTTATAGAAACAATGTCAGGAAAATTAAAAATAGACAGATCTGCTATTTCTGTAGAAAAAACAGCTGCTCTGAATGCTAAAAAAGCTTAATTTTTAAATTCACAAAATATAAATCCCAAATTCCATCCCGATACTTATCGGAGGAGTTTGGGATTTTTTTTGCTACTATCTTGTCATCCTGACGCAGGAAGGATCACAAACGGAATTCCGCAAAGAATGTCGATGATATATCTCAAGCTGTTAGTGTGATCCTTCCTGTGTCAGGATGACAAAATGTGAAAAACGTCAATATAGTATTGGAATTGGAATTTTAAAAATATTGAATTTTAAATTTCTACCTGTATTTATCATTCAACCCAATATTTCCTAATATCATCGGAATCACTTTTTCAATTCTAGATAGCTTAGTTTTTTCCTGTTTAGCCGTTTCAATATATTCTAAAAACTCATATTGTTTATAAGGAGAAAATTTTTCAAAAGCTTCTTTTAAGTCCGGATTCTGAATCATTTCTTTATCCAGAAGTTCAGATGTAATCGTTTCCTTTTTTGAAGGTTTAATGATTTTTCCCTGCTTTTCATTTTCGATTGCTTCCCGGATATATTCTAAAATCTCCTTTTCGTTTACCTCTTCTTTTGATTTAAAACGCCATTGACGAAGTGATTTGGTTTTATCTTCCTGAGCATTCAATAGTTTCTTTTTTTCGTCTTTGAGAAAAACGCCATTGAAGAACCAAATAGCAAAATATTCTTTGAAACCGCCAAGGCCAATAACGTTCTTTTTATTAAAAACATAAACCGGGCCGCCCCATTTTGTCGTTTCCGTTAGTTCAGTTTTATCAATAATTGATTTTAGGAGAAGTAATTCCTCCTCCCATTTTTGACTAAATTTCCAAAGTCCTTTACTATCAGATTGAGATTCCAATTTACTTGTTTTTTTTAGTTTTTTCAGTGACATCAAAAATTCCCGGAATAGCTGTTAGCTCAGCAATTTTTACAATTACATCTGTTGCTTTCTGGATACTCTCTGCCGGAACATATTCGTATTTTCCGTGAAAGTTATGCCCGCCTGCAAAAATATTAGGACAAGGCAATCCCATGTAAGATAACTGAGAGCCATCTGTACCGCCACGAATTGGTTTTATGATTGGTTTAATATGCAATTCACGCATTGCTTTTTCGGCAATATCAACAATATGTTTTACCGGAAGCACTTTTTCTTTCATATTATAATACTGATCTCTTATTTCGGCTATTACAATATCTTCGCCATACTGTTTAGCAAATTTTTTATTGATTTTTTTGGCAATCCTTTCAATTAAACTTTTACGTTTTTCGAATTTAGCCTTGTTATGGTCACGTATAATAAGTTCCAGAACAGTTTCTTCAATACTTCCTGTTAAATGGTGCACATGAAAGAAACCTTCATAACTCTTTGTTTCCTGTGGAGTTTCACCTTTAGGAAGTTCATTAATAAATTCATTTGCAATTAACATTGAATTGATCATTTTTCCTTTGGCATATCCCGGGTGAACACTTTTTCCTTTGAAAGTGATTTTTGCTCCTGCCGCATTAAAGTTTTCGTACTCTAGCTCGCCAATTTGGCTTCCGTCCATTGTGTATGCCCATTGAGCACCAAATTTCTCTACATCAAAATGATGAGCGCCACGGCCAATTTCTTCATCTGGAGTAAATCCAATTCTGATTTTCCCGTGTTTAATTTCCGGATGCTGAATTAAATATTCCATTGCAGAAACAATTTCTGTAATACCGGCTTTATCATCTGCGCCCAAAAGAGTAGTTCCGTCTGTAGTGATTATGGTCTGACCTTTGTATTGCAAAAGATCCTTGAAATAGTTTGGGGATAAAACGATATTTTTTTCAGCATTTAGAATAATGTCTTTTCCATCGTAATTTTCAACAATCTGCGGTTTTACATTCGCCCCGCTAAAATCTGGTGAAGTATCAAAATGAGAAATAAAACCAATTGTTGGAACTTCATGTTCAACATTCTCTGGCAAAGTGGCCATGATATAAGCTTTCTCGTCTATTGTAACATCTTGCAGGCCAATTGCTTTTAATTCTTCGACTAATTTATTGGCAAGATTCCACTGTTTTTCTGTACTTGGCGTTGTTTGTGAATTTGGATCAGATTCCGTGTCAATTGTTACGTAACTAATAAAACGATCGATTATATGTTGCATTTTTTATTTTTTTAGCAAAGATAAGGCATTTTTGTTAGCTGGAAAATTACAGCTTTTTATATAAAATCAAACAAAAACGGATTCTAATAAATAGAATCCGTTTTGTGTTATTTATATTTTTTTATATACTTTTTACGCATCGAAAACCAAGATGATTAGCAGCAGACCTTACTTCTCCTTTTCCTCTTGTTCCGACCATGTAGCGTGTACAGTATTGATCGGTACATAAAAAAGATCCTCCACGATGTACTTTTTTTATTTGATTGGGATCGTTGGGATCATGATAAGCCTCAGGCCCCTGTGGATTTTTAGCGACTTTACCATTTTCACTTAGAGATTTGTAATAATCTACACTATACCAGTCATTAACCAATTCCCAAACATTTCCTGCCATATCGTATAATCCGTATGAATTTGGGGCATACTGTGCAGTAGGAGCAATACCTATAAAACCATCTTCACCAGTATCACCATCCTTTATAGGAAAATGTCCCTGATAAATATTAGCCTGAAATTTTCCTTTTTGTTTCAAGGTATTTCCCCAGGCGTATAAGTTTCCGGTTTTTCCACCTCTTGCAGCAAATTCCCATTCTGCCTCGGTTGGTAGCCTTTTGCCGGCCCATTTTGCATAAGCTGCTGCATCTTCATAAGCAATCTGAACTACAGGATATTTTTCTCTTCCTTTTATAGAGCTCCCGGGCCCTTCAGGATGTTTCCAGTCAGTTCCGCCAATATAAGCCCACCATTGTAGAAAATTATTTAAATTAACTGCTGAAGGAGTAGGCGAAAAAACTATAGAGCCAGCAATTAAATCTTCATCGGCTGCCGTTGGAAATTCTTCTTTAGTCGGTTTCTGTTCTGCAACTGTAATATAGCCTGTAGCTTTTACGAACGCCGCATATTGTTCATTTGTCACTTCTGTCTCATCCATAAAATAGCCATCAACATAAACCCTATGAATCGGGGCGGCGTCTTTTGTAATACCCTTTATGCTGCATAGACTTTCGTCTTCGACATTGCTTCCCATAGAGAATTCGCCACCCGGAATCCACACCATTCCTTTCGGTGCCTTAGACGGAGCCGAAGTGTTATTTACGATGGTAGGTTTAAATTCAGATTCTGCCGAAACATTCGGAGTCGCCTCACATTCAGCTACTTCTTTTTTGTCTTTTGGATCAATTAATTTGGTAAAACCATATGCAATTGAGACAATAAAAATGGTAATTATGGCAAAAACCCAATACGTTTTGTTTTTCATTTTGGTTAATTTAGGAGTAATTCTGGTTTGATATTAAGATACGATTATAAAAACCTCAATTACAGTTACATCAATGAGGTAATTAATATTTTTTTTCCAAATATATAAAATTCTACTGAATCTATAGGATAAATAGTTTTTAAAACAACTAACATTTATTTGTCTTTTTCTACTAAAACTACTTCGTATTTATTTTTACCATCTACCTGAACAGGCTGATAATAAGTTTCGCCAAACTGAATATATTTTACATCTCCAATAGTTACTTCTTTGCCGCCTTCCGGAAGGCTTTCTACTATAGTCCCGGCTGTAGGAGCGACAACCTTGTAAGAGTTTCCGTCTTTTTCATAATAAGTTCCTCCGTAATAATAATTATTAACCGTTCCTGTATTTACAGTTTGTGCCCCGCTTGGAATATTGTTTACAGTTCCTCCAACCGGTGCTGGTACTGCCGTATATCCACCATTTGACGGTGCATACCAAACTCCCTGATCATAATGATATTGAGTGCTTTCTACACTTACAACAATTGCTGTAACGGCCAGGGTAGCTACAAAAAAGCCCCACGGATGCCAAACCGGTCCCCAGTAATAAGGTCTGTAAGGATGATAATAATAAGGATGATAACTGTGATATCTGTAACCGCCATATACATAAGGTGGTCGTGTGTAAACTACAGTATTTCTGCGCACTACAGTATTACGATTGTTGTTAATAGTAATATCCCTGCTTCTGTCAACATTAATATTATTTCTGGTATTACCACTTATGTTAGTGTTTCTGTTACCATTATTTCTATTTATTGTGTTGGAGTTTCTATTTGTGTTAGTTCTGTTAGTATTATTTCTATTACTGATTTTTGAGTCTGAACTATTTCCGGGTCTTGTTACTTTAGTTCCGGAATTATTCGATCCGGGTCTGGTTGTCGTTGGCCTGGTAGCATTAGGCCTTGTCTGCGTAGCTGGTTTTGTTGGTCGATTATGTGTTGCGCCGCCGGATCTTTTAACCCCGCCGCCATGATTGCGTTGCGCAAAACTATCAATTGAAATGAGGAAAAATGTACCAATCAAACACAGAAGTGCAGATTTTTTTAGAGTTTTGGATATGTTTTTCATTTTCAGCGATTTATATGATTAAAGTTATGAAAAAAAGATATTCAATTTGTATTTAAGAACGTAAAACTTTGAATTATAGTGAAATATCCCATTAGATTTTAAAACGCCAGCCCTGTTTTCCAGGGGAAATGTTTTGTCCTGAAAACTGTTTTAAAATGATTTGCAGTTTAAATAAAACACAATTCACAATAAGAATTTTCTTAATTTTATCAAAATTAATTAATATAAGTTTCAGATGAACTTATCAAAAGGCGTGACTTTGTTTCATTTTATAATTTGCAACCTCTTATAATTTTGTTTTTGTAAAAGAGTACCTTTTTAAACTATAATATTTAAATTTGCATCCAAAAAAAACACAACAACACTCTTATGTATAAATTGATAATTCGCCCGATACTTTTTTGGTTTGATCCAGAAGAAGTACATTACTTTACTTTTTCATTTATTAAATTCATTTCAAAGATCCCAGGCGTTTCAGCAATTATAAGATCAGTTTATGAAGTAAAAGACAGTCGTTTAGAAAGAGAAGTTTTTGGAATTAAGTTCAAAAATCCGGTTGGACTTGCAGCGGGTTTTGATAAAGATGCAAAATTATACAAAGAACTAGGCGATTTTGGTTTTGGTTTTATCGAAATCGGAACTGTAACCCCGGTCGGGCAGGAAGGAAATCCAAAAAAGCGTTTATTCAGATTAAAAGAAGACCAGGCAATTATTAACCGAATGGGTTTTAATAATGGCGGAGTTTTAGAAGCTGTTGAGCGTTTGAAAAAAAAATCGGGTGTTTTGATTGGCGGAAATATCGGAAAGAATAAAGTAACTTCTAATGAAGATGCAGTTAAGGATTATATCATTTGTTTTGATGCATTGTTTGATCATGTTGATTATTTTGTAGTAAATGTAAGTTCACCAAATACACCAAATTTAAGAGCTTTACAAGATAAGGAACCTCTGACGGCTTTGTTACAGACATTGCAAAACAGAAATATCGAAAAGCAAAAAACAAGCACTCAGAAAATAAAGCCAATTCTTTTGAAAATTGCTCCTGACTTAACAGACGAGCAGTTATTGGATATTATTGATATTGTAAAAACGACGCAAATAGCAGGTGTAATTGCAACAAATACAACAATTTCAAGAGAAGGTCTGCAATCTGCGAACCAAACAGAAACAGGAGGTTTGTCTGGAAAGCCGTTAACAAAGCGTTCGACAGAAGTGATTCGTTTTCTCTCAGAAAAAAGCAATAATGCATTTCCTATTATCGGAGTAGGAGGAATACATTCTCCTGAGGACGCAATCGAAAAATTAAATGCAGGAGCCAGCTTAGTACAGCTTTATACCGGTTTTATTTATGAAGGCCCGGCTTTGATTAAGGCAATTAATAAAAAAGTATTAAAGCAGCTGTAAAAGCAATCCCTGGACAATAAGTCCGGTAATAATTGCAGATCCGAAACTTATCAGAGTTCCGATTAGGACATATTCGGTTAGTTTTCTGTCTTTGGCTTCTTTAAGGTCGCCAAACCTGAAAATAGATTTCGCAGCCAGTAAAAAACCTATAGCTTCAAAATGACCCGTCAGGATAAAACAGAAAACAAATAAGCGTTCTAATATTCCAATATAATTTCCTGCATTGGCAAGAGAATTATCACTATCATTATTGCTGTTTTCGGGATTCCAGACAGAAATGATTGTTTTAATGAGAATTGATATTGGTTTTGTTATAAATAAAAATCCGGTTATAAGAATCCAAAACCGATTGTCAATCCAAAACATATAGATTGTTTTATTTTCATACAAAAACACAATTCCGGTTAATACCAGCAGATGTAAAATTTGATCAACAATAAACCATGTCCTTTTTGTTGTATTTTTTTGGAAATTTAATTTGATTAAATCAATAATTCCGTGGGTAAGAGCAATTAATACAGCATACGGAATAAACTGAACTTCCCAAACCAGAACTGCAGCCAAAATTCCGTGTAGTAGAATATGAAAATATAAATAAATACTCTTGTGTTTTTTTGCTTCCTTATCGGTTACCCATGAGTTTGGCTGCCATATAAAATCGCCTAATAAATGGGATAACAGCAGTTTTATAAATAAAATCATAAGATTATAATTGGTTTATCTGAGTTCTAAAATAACGGTCTAAATTCATAACCAGATCAAACTGTGCACGTTTTTGTCTCCGGCTGACAGCAGCCTGGTTTATTCCTAATTTCTGACCTAACTCTTCTTGTGATAAGTTTGGGTTTTCTATTGCCGCGGCCATAAATTCTGCCGATTGTACAAGCCAGTTGTCCATAAATGTCAACGCCAGCCGAATCATTAGATTCATTTTTTCGTCTATTGATTGATTACCGGTACGCATAGCCAAGGTTACTTTTTGTTTTTTTAAAGTCTCAAAAAGTTCTCCGGAATTTATAAAAGCAGAACCATAACTTTCGGATATTTTTTCACCATTATGCGTTTTGTCTCCAAAACCAATACTCATGCGTGCATCTAATTTTAGCGCCCTTAAATGTGCTTTAATTAAAATAGCAGTCAATAAGGCGTCTTCGGGATTTGTTATTTCGATTTGAAATTCATCTCCCCTGTACACTTCCCATTGAATTGGTGTTTGCCCAAATGGAGACAGAATTTTTTTTAAACTTTCTATCCAGTTTTTCGATTCCTGCTTTCTTGAATCTATTATGTCGCCTGTAATTACACTAGTCATGATTTCAAATATAATAAAAAAATACTACTATTCTTATTTGCAAATATATGTAATAATATTAATTATTACATTTTTATGTAATATTTAATATTATTACTTTTTTTCGTAATAACAACAATTATTACAATATTGAGTAATATAATTAAAAGGGAGTATAGTTTTTATTTCTTTAAAAAAGAAACTAACTTAGCATTCACTAAAGAATACGCCTTGAATAAAGAAATCAAAATTATTGAATGTCCACG
This sequence comes from Flavobacterium sp. 1355, assembly GCF_017833415.1. GTDB lineage: Bacteria > Bacteroidota > Bacteroidia > Flavobacteriales > Flavobacteriaceae > Flavobacterium. The sequence continues at coordinate 162,707 of NZ_JAFICC010000004.1, forward strand.
CGATGCCATGCAAGGTATCAAAACGTTTATTCCGACAAAAAATAAAGTTACTTATATACAAGCCTTACTTAGGGTTGGCTTTGATACTATTGATTTTGGAAGTTTTGTTTCTCCAAAAGCTATTCCGCAAATGCAGGATACAGCTGAAGTATTGGCACAACTTGACCTTTCTAAAACGACAAGTAAATTGCTCGCAATTATTGCAAATACCCAAGGAGCGATTCAGGCATCAGAGCATGAGCCGATTCGGTATTTAGGATTTCCTTTTTCTATTTCAGAAAATTTTCAGATGCGTAATACCCACAAGACAATCGCAGAATCTTTAGTCACACTGCAGGAAATTCTCGAAATTGCCGATAAAAAAAACAAAGAAGTAGTAACGTATCTTTCAATGGGTTTCGGAAATCCATACGGAGATCCGTGGAATGTTGAAATAGTGGGAGAATGGACAGAGAAATTGTCAAAAATGGGAGTGAAAATCTTATCACTTTCAGACACTGTAGGCAGCTCAACGCCAGAAGTAATTACCTACCTTTTTTCACACCTGATTCCAAAATATCCTCAAATAGAATTTGGTGCGCATTTGCATACAACACCCAATACCTGGTTCGAAAAAATAGATGCTGCATACCAGTCAGGCTGTACACGTTTTGATGGCGCTATTCAGGGCTTCGGAGGATGTCCGATGGCAACAGATAAGCTTACCGGAAATATGCCAACAGAAAAACTGATTTCTTATTTTACGGCAAATAAAAAGATAACTGGCTTAAATTCACTAAGTTTTGAAAGCGCTTATAATGAAGCTTCAAAATTGTTTGGAAAATTTCATTAAAAATATAGTATCTTTATTATCAATGTAATAATAAACAATAACATTACACGTTGTAAGTTTAATCTTATTTTATGTGGTTATGAAATTATTTTTTGAAAATAAAGTATTCAGATTCCTCTTTTTGCCATTATTATTTATTTCATGTACTAGTGATTTAGATTTTGATCAGGTCAGGGATTTAAAATTAAAGCCGGTAGTAGTGGCCAATCTTGCTTATTTTGATGTGCCTGCAAGCCAGCTTACAGATGATGGGGGAACTCATATTGCTTTTGATACGCGTGAATTTGATATTTTTAAGGATAAATTTTTCACAGAAGATTTATTAAAAGCAGAATTTGATTTTGAAATAGAAAATACAATTAACAGAGCTTTTGCCGTACAGCTGTTATTGCTAAATGCCAATAATGAAACTCTCGATACCATTTCTTTTCCTGTTCCAGCCTACATAGGAAGTCCGAATGTTATAAAATATCCTACTGAAGTATTTGAAAACCAAAGATTGGAGCTGCTAAAACAAACTGTAAAAATTGGGTTTGTTCTAATTGTAGCTGCAGGACCTCCATTGGATGAAAATAGTACCGGAAATATAAAACTGAAATCAGGTGGAACCGCTTATTTAGAGATAGAATGAAAAAAGTATTACTATTATTAGTCCTTTTTCAGTTTTCTTCTTATTCTCAAAATAAAGAAGTGCTTTATAATTTTACTTCAATCCCTCAGTCATCCCTTGTCAATCCGGGTGCCGATGTATCCTATAAATTTTATTTCGGAGTTCCTGTATTATCCGGAATTTCTGCTAATCTCGGGTCAAGCAGTTTCTCAGCCTATGACTTATTTGCAGATAATGGGGTTGATTTTAATGATAAAGTTCGAAATGTTATTAATAAGTCATCAAGCAATGACAGAATGGTGACAAATCAACAATTGGAATTATTTTCGGGCGGTTTTAGAGTAGGAGGGAGAGAAAGCGAGTCTTACATATCATTTGGAATGTATCAGGAATTTGATTTTTTTATGTACATGCCCAAAGATCTGGCATTGCTGGCCTTAGACGGAAACAAAAATTACATGGGAAAAGCATTCAATTTAGGAGATCTCAGCCTAAAAGCCGAAGTTCTTTCTGTATTGCATGTAGGGTTTCATAAAAAAATAAACAAAAAACTTGTCTTAGGCGGACGTGCAAAGATTTACTCAAGCGGAGCCAATGCCACTTCAACAAAAAATTCGGGATTCATCTATACAGGACAGAGCACAACAACGCCAAATATGTATAACCAGTCCATATCATCAAATTTAGAACTTAAAACCTCAGGAATTTCAAAATTTACAAAAGACGAATACGAAGGAAACGTAGCCAAAGATATTGCACACAATACTTTTTTTAACGGAAGTCTCGGTTTAGGTATTGATGCCGGACTTACTTATTATTTTAAAGAAAACCTGCAATTTACAGCCAGTGTTATAGATGTTGGTTTTATAAAGCAAACCAAAGATATCGAAACATTAACCTACAAAGGCACTTATCAATATAATGGTGCAAATCCCGATTTTTTGGGATCAGACAATCCTGAAAATGTTTTTGACGAATTTGACCAAGCCATTCCCAGAGATACGCTTTATAATAAATACACCACATGGAGGCCCGTAAAAGTATATTCATCCCTTCAATATTCATTTGGAGAATACAGGTCAGATGAAGATTGTAATTGCAGAGGACAAATACAAAGACGTTATTTGAATGATGTCGGAGTTCAGTTTTTTGCCATGTCAGCTCCACGATCACCAATTGCTGCAATAACAGCATTTTATAAACGCAGTATTTTCAAAAAATTAGATGTAAAGGCTACTTATACATTTGATACTTTTTCAAGCAAAAACATTGGTCTCGGACTTTCGGGTACTTTAGGAAAATTCAATATTTATGCATTGGTAGATAATGTTTTAGAATACAAAGATGTTTCAAAAGCCAATAGTGTAGCATTTCAATTTGGTCTCAATTTTGTTTTTCAAAATAAGGAGGATTAGATTTTTTTAAATCTAATTTTTGTAATTTCGACTCAAGGCCCAAAATCTCCGGGTATTCAAAAAAATACTGTCGCTATTTGGAATTTAGAATTCAAAAAAAATTGAACTTTAATATTGTAAGTAGTTTCCTGTAAATACAATTTTATGAAGGAGAGAGTGAACAAGTTGCCGATTTATTCACTATATTTGCACGCAATTCAACTAGAAATTGCAACAATGATAGCACACAACTCCAAGATTATCGGCGAAGGTTTAACTTACGACGATGTATTATTAGTACCTAACTACTCGAATGTGCTTCCCCGCGAAGTGAGTATCAAATCAAAATTCTCAAGAAACATAACATTAAACGTTCCAATCGTATCTGCTGCTATGGATACAGTGACCGAAAGTGCAATGGCAATTGCTATGGCGCAAGAAGGCGGAATTGGAGTTTTACATAAAAACATGACCATCGAGCAACAAGCGGCGAAGGTTAGAAAAGTGAAACGAGCAGAAGCCGGAATGATTATCGATCCGGTAACATTACCAATGAATTCAACTATTGCAGATGCAAAAAATGCGATGAAAGAATTCGGAATTGGCGGTATTCCAATCGTTGACGAAAACAGAATTCTTAAAGGTATTGTAACGAATCGTGATTTACGTTTCGAAAAAAACGGTGCAAGACCAATCGTTGAGGTAATGACAAGCAAAAACCTGGTTACAGTTGCCGAAGGAACTTCACTAGAACAAGCCGAAGTAGTTTTGCAAGGTCATAAAATTGAGAAACTACCGGTTGTAAATGCTCAAAATGAATTAGTTGGACTAATTACTTTTAGAGATATAACAAAGCTGACTCAAAAACCAATCGCTAATAAAGATATTTTTGGTCGTTTGAGAGTTGCTGCTGCAATTGGTGTTACAGGAGATGCAGTTCTAAGAGCAGAAGCTTTGGTTGCTGCCGGTGTAGACGCCATAATTATTGATACAGCACACGGACATACTGAAGGTGTGGTAAATGTATTGAAAGAAGTAAAATCAAAATTCCCTGAAATAGATGTAATTGTTGGAAACATTGCAACGCCGGAAGCTGCTAAATATTTGGTAGAGAATGGTGCTGATGGTGTAAAAGTAGGAATCGGTCCTGGTTCTATCTGTACTACACGTATTGTTGCAGGTGTTGGTTTTCCTCAGTTTTCTGCAGTTCTTGAAGTTGCAGCTGCTATTAAAGGAACTGGTGTTCCTGTAATTGCTGATGGTGGAATTCGTTATACAGGTGATATTCCTAAAGCAATCGCAGCCGGAGCCGACTGTGTAATGTTAGGTTCATTATTAGCAGGAACAAAAGAATCTCCGGGAGAAACTATTATTTTTGAAGGAAGAAAGTTCAAATCTTATCGCGGAATGGGTTCTGTTGAAGCAATGCAGACAGGTTCTAAAGACCGTTATTTTCAAGATGTTGAAGACGATGTTAAAAAATTAGTTCCGGAAGGAATTGTCGGTCGCGTTCCTTACAAAGGAGAATTAAACGAAAGTATGCTTCAATTTATTGGAGGCCTTCGTGCCGGAATGGGATATTGTGGTTCTAAAGATATACCGACTTTGCAGGAATCTGGACGTTTTGTTAGAATTACATCAAGCGGAATTACAGAAAGTCACCCACATAATGTAACGATTACTAAAGAAGCTCCAAATTATTCAAGATAATTTTTAGTTTTAATATAGAAAAGGCATAAGAAATTAAATCTTATGCCTTTTTTGTTTTAGTTAATAATCGAAATCCCATTATTCAATTCATCAATAATATTCTGATTTTGTTCTATTGCTTCTGCCTGAGCGCCATATTGCATTTGTATAGAACCACCTTTTCCGTTGTAGATAAATCCCTGATATTTGTACAGCATATCGTTGTAATCCAACTCACACTCAAAGTAATTCACCGTTAAATCGTTTATTTTCTTTTTGGTGATTTTTAGATTTTTGATTTTACCAAACGCTTTGTATTCGTCTTCAATTGTACTTTTGAGCTTTTTATCTGTAATGAAATAATCATATTCAATAAAATAGGCATTGACCAAATTGTATTTGTCATGAAATTGTACATCCCAGTCGGACGTCTCTGTCAAAATCCATTTTTCAGGATTGTATTTTATTTCATAAATTTCTTTTCGGCTTGTATAAGTTTCTAATTTTGAAGCCTTTTTTGTTTGCCCAATTGCAAAAAGACTTGATAGAAAGAACAGGAAGATAAATTTCTTTGACATTTTATATCGGTTTTGATTTTAATTCTCCACTTTTGATGGAGACATTTTCTAACGAAAATAAGAAATTTATAAGATTATTAAAGGACTAAATTTAAAAAAGATTTTTCAATATTAGTTTAATAAAAATAAAAACAGCCAACACAATTTTTGATTGTGCCAGCTGTTTTTCAGGAAAGAAATAATATAGTTTATTTAGCAGTTGTCTGATTGGTTTCTCTGATATTTTGATTGTCCAATATCTGTTTAAGAAATGGTTTTACCTGAGAGTCAATTTCAGATTCAGAGATGTCCAAAGCTTTAGGGTCATTAATTAACGCATACCAGGGTTTTGGACCATCAAAATTATAACTCCCAAAAACAATGACAGGAGTTCCTTTAACCTTTACATTTTCTTTGTCTTTTAAGATCCATTCATCGGCCCACTTGTATAAGTATTTTGCATCCTTTTCAAGAAGTCTTAGACAAGAATGCGATGCCGGATAGCCCGGTAATTCATATTCGTGAAAACCAACTCCAAGTTTGTTTTCTATATTGAAATTCCATTTTAGATCCCATTCGTCATTAAATGTGCTGGTTGTTTTCTCTGCTTTCCAATTGGTAAAGAATAAACCCGTTGGTGTCGGGTCTTTTTTTCGTCCCATATTTGTTGGCCCGGTATAGACTAATTGTCCGTTTTCATAAGCTGCAAACGTCTGGGCAGGATAAGAGAAAATAAGAACTTTAGAAACATCTTCTAAAGCACTGACATGTATAGGGAAAGGCATATAATAAACCAAATCTCCGCTAAAATCTTCAGGAACAATAATAGAATCTTTTTTTGCAAGATTGGCTTTGTCTGTTCTGTTTATAGCATAAACAATAGCTGTTTTGCTGCTGTCGGCTTCGTTTGTTTTTAGCCATTCTTTTGTTTTCTCAAAGTGATAAGAAACAGCATTCGGCTTTTTATATTCAATTTTCTTGTGTTTTTTGGCTTTTATTTCCGGCTCATTTTTTTTCGTTTTATTTTGGTTGTTACAGGAAACCAATAAAACCAAAACTAAAAGGAGAAATGCGTTTGATATATAGTATAACTTTTTCATAGGTCGTTTTTTTATTATGATAAAGTTCTCTTTTTTATACCGGCTTACCCTTATAGAATTTTTTGAAATGTTTATTTGATTTGCATTTTATTAATGGAGTTCATTTGAAATAATTCATCAAGCATTAGCTTAAAAAGCTGAAGCAATAACTGTAAGACTTCTAAATTATCAATTTCGCCGTCTGCAAAATAAGATAATTCATATTCTCCTTTGGGAAGCTCTTCCTCCCAAATACCTTTGATACTGCAGATTTGAATGTTAGTAATTTTTTGGGATTCGATTAAGCTCCGGATTTCTTTATTTCTGAGTAGCGTTTTTATTTTAAATTCATTATTGCTTTTTACTGTAAAAGCATTATCAAAATCTGAATATCCAATTTGAATATCCTGCGCTCCAAAAAGCTTTTCAACTTTTCGAATAAATCCTTCATTATAAATTTCAAACTTAAAATTGTCATTAAGGAGAATAGGAGCAACTACTCTGGTCATTTTACTGCTATATTTTCCAGACCATAAAGTATAGTAGTCAAAAATGATTTTCCATTGTTTATATTCAATTGTTGTTGAATCAGAATTCCATGAATAACCTTCGGTAAAAATTCCACCTGTTTCTTTGGTGAATTCTTGCCAGATATTACTATTTTGGTTTTGTTTCATCAATATGATTGGTTTATTTAGATCAGCCCTTTTATCTTCGCATGCTGCAGTAACAAAATAGTTTTAGCATCTGTAATTTCACCAGATTCGATCATGGCGTACGCCTCATCAAAAGTATATTCCAGCACTTCAATATTTTCCTGCTCAGCATCCAATCCACCGCCATCTCCTACTTTCATAGTTTCATCATATTCTCCGACAAAAAGATATAAAATTTCTGTGACAGATCCTGGAGACATATAGGTTTCTATGACTTTCTGAACTTTCTTTAAACGATAACCAGTTTCCTCTTCAGTTTCACGAATAATAGCCTGCTCGGCATTATCCTTGTCCAGAAGTCCGGCGCAAACCTCAATCATCATTCCGGTTTTATTTCCGTTAAGGAAAGTCGGTAAACGAAACTGTCTCGTCAGGATAACTGTTTTCTTTGTTGTATTGTAAAGTAAAATCCCGGCTCCGTTGCCACGATCGTAAACTTCACGAATGTGCGATTCTGTTGGTTGGTTTTCTTTTTTATAATTAAAGGTAACCTTATTCAATATATACCAATTATCAGATAGTAACTTAGTTTCTGTAATTTCAATTTCAGGATTTTTTCTCATGATAAAATTTTATAAAAAAAAACGCTCTGATTACCAGAGCGTTTAGAATATTATTTTGTTATAGTTTGCTTTCTGTCTGGTCCAACCGATACAATTTTGATTGGCACTTCAACTTCCTTCTCAATAAATTCGATGTACTCTTTTAGCTCAATCGGTAATTGATCATAAGTCGTCAATCCGGTCAAATCTGCTTTCCATCCTTTAAACTCTTTGTATATCGGAGTAACATTTTCAGGTTCGATGTTGTATGGGAAATGAGAAATATTTTGTCCTTTATAATTGTACTCTGTACAAACTTTTAAAGTTTCAAAACCAGAAAGAACATCACCTTTCATCATCATCAATTGCGTTACACCGTTAACCTGAATGGCATATTTTAACGCAACCAAGTCTAACCAGCCACAACGTCTTTGTCTTCCTGTTACAGATCCAAATTCATTACCAACTCTTGCCATTGTAGCACCAACTTCGTCAAAAAGTTCTGTTGGAAAAGGACCGCTTCCTACACGTGTAACATATGCTTTAAAAATTCCGTAAACCTCTTTAATTTTGTTTGGCGCAATTCCTAAACCAGTACAAGCACCGGCTGCAGTAGTATTTGATGACGTTACAAAAGGATAAGTTCCAAAATCAACATCCAACAGGGATCCCTGAGCACCTTCACAAAGAATAGATTTACCTGCTTTTTGGGCTTGGTGGATATATTCTTCACTGTCAATAAAATCTAATTTTTTTAATTCTTCAACAGCTTCAAAAAACTCTTTTTCAAGTTCTGCCAGATTGTATTGAATATTAACATCGTAAAAAGCAATCATGGCTTCGTGTTTGTCAGCCAGAGCTCTGTAACGATCTTTAAAATCTTCTAATTCAATATCTCCAACGCGTAAACCATTTCTACCGGTTTTGTCCATATAAGTTGGCCCAATTCCTTTAAGGGTAGAACCAATTTTTGCTTTTCCTTTAGAAGCTTCAGAAGCTGCATCAAGCAAACGGTGGGTTGGTAAAATTAAATGCGCTTTTCTTGAGATGATTAATTTACTTTTGATATCAAGGTTAAATTTCTCTAAACCTTCAATTTCTTTTTGAAAAACTACCGGGTCAATTACAACCCCATTTCCGATGATATTTACTGAGTTTTTATGGAAAATTCCTGAAGGAATAGTTCTAAGTACGTGTTTAATTCCATCAAATTCTAATGTATGCCCTGCATTTGGTCCTCCCTGAAAACGTGCAATAATATCATAATTTGAGGTAAGTACGTCTACAATTTTTCCTTTACCTTCATCTCCCCATTGTAATCCTAGTAATAAATCTACGGTCATTCTGTTTTAATTTGCGTTGGGACAAGCTAAGCCGTCCTACTGATTAATGTAGTTAATTTTCTTTTTTATTTTTTTAAATAATTCCCTTCCGGATTATTGATTTTGTTTCTTGTTTCCGTAGAAATACAATGAGTGATTGGTGATCTCAATATCAAATATTTCTTCGATTGTTTTTTTGATGGTTTGAATTCTCGGGTCACAAAATTCAATTACTTCTCCGGAATCTGTCATGATAATGTGATCGTGTTGCTTATCAAAATAAGATTTCTCGTAGTAAGCCTGATTTTGCCCAAATTGATGTTTTCGAACCAAGGCGCAGTCTAACAATAACTCGATCGTGTTGTATAAAGTTGCTCTACTCACACGATAGTTTTTGTTTTTCATTTTGATATAAAGATTTTCGATATCAAAATGCTCTTCACTATCATAAATTTCCTGAAGAATAGCATAACGCTCAGGAGTTTTACGATGTCCTTTCTGCTCAAGATACATTGTAAAAACATTTTTTACAATTTCTTGATTTTTAGTATTGTCAGTTGAAATTAGTGTCATAATCTCGCAAAGATAATTTTTTATTTTAATGAATAAAAGTTTAAGGTTTAAAGTTTAACTTTCACAATATGATTTTGGCATTGCCAACACTTCTGTTTTAAAGGTTTTTCAATACATTTTGGTTGTCCTTTATACCTTGCTTTATTAACATATTAATTTTAATTTGAGATAAAACTAACAAACAATTATTCGGTTTTAGTCATAAACATATACCAGTTCCATTCCCAGTTTTTTCCTTTGTCATCGCTCATTGCCTGACTCCAGACCGGATTTTTTTTGTCTCTTGCGTCCCATCTGAAAACCTGTATGACATCCCTGCCTTCAAAAACATCTTCTGAGAAAAAATGTCCTACATTATTTTCAAAAGAGCCTACAACAGGCCTGTCTAAAACCCCTGTATTAGAATCTGACCAATAGATACTCCATAGTTTTGTTGCCGGGTTAAACAGACGAACCGTCATTCCCTCAAAAGGTTCGCCATCAAAAGTGGCAAGAAAATTATCGATATTGCCAATTCCGTTGAGAATCTTATACATTTCCTGTGTTGATGGAAATTCAATCCATTCGGTACAATTGTCAAAACGTTTTTTTAATTTTTTGTTCCGGATATTAGATTTTCCCTGAAAGAAATCAAAATCATCTTTTGAAGAAGATTCAGATGCGGTAATTATAAGTTTGCCATCCTCATCAAAGTTTAATTTTGGAATTTCTAAAGAATCATTTAGCATAATGATTTAGTTATAAATTATGTTCTGTATTCTCTTGTTACCTTGTCCACACCGTCGATTTTCTTGATTGCATTGATCATTTTCTTCAGAATAGTATTGTTTTTTACAATTACTGCAATCTGACCATGAAAAATTCCCGCATCTGTACTCAGAGAAATACTCTGGATATTCACGCTCATATTGTTCGAAATTACTCTTGTCAATTGGTTTGTAAGACCCAAAACATCCATTCCGGTAATATTGATAATTGCTTTGAATTCTTCCTGAGACGAATCAATCCATTTAGCGCTCATGATGCGATACGCATAATTAGACTGCATTCCGATTGCATTTGGGCAATCTTTTTTATGAACTTTAATACCTTCGTTTATCGTTACAAAACCAAAAACATCGTCTCCCGGAATTGGGTTACAACACTGTGAAAGTTTATAATCCAGCTTATCATGCTCGGTTCCAAAAACCAGCATATCATAATTACTGCTTATAACAGGTTTATGGATATCTTCGGCAGCAGTGTCTTTATTTCGCTTAATTTTATTTTTAAAGAAATTGATAAACGTATTGCCTTTTTGCGCCGCGTAATCCTTTAATTGTTGGTTTTCGATAGCACCAATTCCAACTCTGAAAAATAAATCTAAACTTGTTTTTAGTTTAAAGAAGTTTACCAACTCATTGATAACCTGCTCGTTGATTGTTATTTTTAAATGCTTTAATTTTCTGGTAAGTAATTCTTTTCCTTCTTCAGCAATTTTTTTGGTGTTCTCGTTAAGAACGTTTTTAATTTTATTTTTGGCTCTTGAAGTCGTTACATATTCAAGCCAGTTTACTGTTGGTTTTTGATTTGGAGAAGTAATAACTTCTACCTGGTCGCCACTTTTAAGCTCATGATTTAAAGGAACAAGACGGCCATTTACACGTGTTCCTCTTGTTTTTATTCCGATTTCTGAGTGAATACTAAAAGCAAAGTCAAGAGAAGTGGCACCTTTTGGCAGTGATTTAATTTCTCCTTTTGGAGTAAAAACAAAGATTTCTTTTGAATATAAATTCATCTTAAAATCTTCTACAAAATCAACTGCATTTGTTTCCTGATTTTCCAGAGCTTCACGAAGTAAGTTCAGCCATACGTCTAAACCGCTTTCTTCTGTTGCACCATTTTTGTATTTATAATGAGCAGCATATCCTTTTTCGGCAATTTCATCCATTCGTTCGCTTCGAACCTGAACTTCAACCCAGCGGCCTTTTGGTCCCATTACTGTAATGTGCAAAGCTTCATAACCGGTTGATTTTGGAGATGAAATCCAGTCACGCAAACGGCTAGGGCTTGGTCTGTAATGATCGGTTACAATTGAGTATATTTTCCAGGCAACGAATTTTTCATCATGAGGATCTGATTTATAAACAATTCTAAGAGCAAATTTATCGTAGACTTCATCAAAACTTACGTTTTGGGCACGCATCTTTCGTCGTATCGAATAAATAGATTTTGGTCTGCCTTTTATGATATAATCTATATTTTCTTTGTCTAAGGATTTTTTTAAGACATCTGAAATATCTTTTATATAAGCATCCTGTTCTTCTTTGGTCTCCCTAATTTTGCTTACAATGTCATCATAAACCGCAGGTTCAGTGTATTTTAATCCTAAGTCTTCGAGTTTTGTTTTAATATTATAAAGTCCAAGACGATGGGCAAGGGGAGCGTAAATATATAAAGTTTCAGAAGCAATTTTAGTTTGTTTGTATTCTGCCATAGAATCCATGGTTTGCATATTATGCAGACGATCGGCCAGTTTTATCAAAATAACACGAACATCATCATTGAGCGTCAGAATCATTTTTCTGAAATTTTCTGCCTGCATAGAAGCGTTCAGGTCTTTTTGTACCAATGAAATTTTGGTCAGGCCTTCAACAAGCTGTGCTACTTTTGGATTAAATAAGCGTTCAATTTCTTCAACCGTAACCGGAGTATCTTCTACAACATCATGAAGTAAGGCCGCAGCAATAGAGGTCGCTCCCAAACCAATTTCAGAAGCAACGATTTTTGCAACTGCAATAGGATGAAAGATATAGGCTTCTCCAGATTTGCGACGTTGTTCTTTATGCGCATCAACCGCTACATCAAAAGCTTTTCTGATGAGTTTTTTGTCAGCGGGCGATAAAGTCTGGTAGCTAATTCGAAGTAATTCTTTGTATTCCTGCGCAATTGCTTTGTTTTCTTTTTCAATATCTATTTCAGTCATAACGGCATAGTTCAAGTACTAAAAATAGCAATAAGTTGCAACATACACAAGGTTTTTGGTTGTAGATTTAGGATATTGGATTTTAGGTTTTTGCCGTATAAAAAGGACTTCGACTTTGCTCAGTCTGACAATAGAAATATCCAATTTTTGCTCAAAAATTAACAGTAAAAATATTTGATAACCAGTAAAGTAAAGCCAGTAATTTTTAATTTTAACCTCAGAGCCTCAGAACTAAAATCCTCTCTGGCGTTTGGCTTCAAAAATCAAAATAGCCGCTGCAACTGAAACATTCATACTATCGATTTCGCCCTGCATCGGTATAATAATATTCTGAGTAGAAGCGTCTCTCCAATCCTGTGTTAAGCCTGTAGCTTCTGTTCCCACAACTAAAGCTGTCGGAGTGGTAAAATTTTGAGTATGATAAGAAGTTGAATCCTGTAGCGTAGCACAGTAAAAATCAATTTTTCTGTCTTTTAAAAATGAAATAATTTCTGATGTAGTTCCCGTTGCAATTTGATTGGTAAAAAGACATCCCACGCTTGAGCGTACAATATTCGGATTATATAAATCACTTTTTGGGTTAGCAATCAGGACAGCATCCAGATTTGCAGCATCAGCTGTACGCAAAAGGGCTCCGATGTTTCCTGGTTTTTCTGGTGCTTCGGCGACTAAAATTAATGGATTTCCAGATAATTTTAAATCTGATAATTGCAACGATTTGGTTTTGGCTACGGCCAAAATTCCTTCGGTTGTATCACGATAAGCCAGTTTCTGATATACTTCTTTGTTGATTTCAATTAATTGAAAAGAAGATTTAATCAAGTTACTGATTTCATTTTCAGACACTAATTCAGGTAAAAACAAAACGGTTTCTATTTCATAATCACCTTTTATGGCTAATGAAATTTCGCGTAACCCTTCAATCAAAAATGTACCGGTTTGTTTTCTGGCTTTTGCTTTTTCCTGCAGTAAAACAAGAGATTTTATAAACGGATTTTGAACTGAAGTGATTTGTTTCATTTTTTTTAAGGTACTTAGATTCTAAGGTGCTAAGGTACTGAGATTTTTTTAAAATAGGTTGGTTAAGGTTGAGAGTCGCCAAGGATTAAAGGCGTTTTGTCCCGAATTACACTAATTTTCTCGAATTATAAAACATTTTAATTTGTGAAAATTAGTGTAATTCGTGGCGAAAGAAAACTAGTTTTCAAACACTGCTTTGATCTCTTCTGCTACCTCATGATCTGCTTTAAAAGTATATCCCATAATTTTGGCAATTGTCTGCGCAAATTGTTTTTGATATATTTGAGATTCTGTTTTAATTTCGCCTTTTGGAGCAATTTCAGGTCCCATTACAGCAAACCAAATTTCTGATGCTCCCTCAATATCGTCACCATGGCTGGTCCATTCTGGTTTCTTTTTGTCGCCGCGTCCGTGATCTACCGTAATCAACAGGGTTGTTTTGTTTTTGTATTGCGGATCATTTTGCACAAAATTCCAAATTTCTTTTATCCAGGTATCTACTTGATTTGCAGCATCAAGATATGATCTGTAATGTCCTCTGTGCGCCCATTCATCGGTTTCACCGTAGGCAATATAAAGCACTTTTGGCTTGTTGGTTTGGAGTTCGTTAAAGGCTTGATAATGTGTAAAAACATCCAGGCATTCATCTTCATGAAATGGTTTAAACGAATTGGCTTTCATTTCGTTTAGAAGTTTCTGAATTTCTGTTGGTTTGTTTCCACCAATACTGTCAAAAGCAGAAATAACCGGAAAGTTGCTTCTTTTTTCATTCAGAATACGATCAAAAGCATTCCATGCTCCAAAAGCAATGGTCTTTCCTTTTATTTGTGGCTGTTGGTTTAAGAACTCCAAAACGTTTACATTAGGATTGGCTTTATGTCCATTTGTATTGATTCTTTTATCTACGTTTCCAGTCATGATTTCGCTGTATCCGGGATAACTAAACCAATAAGGATTTGATACATCAACCTTATTTCCCAAATCACGATTGCCATAAATCTGACCTTTTGATGCAATTTCAGACCAAAGGAAAGGCATTATTTTTTTACGGCTTTCCTTATCGTCAGAGCTTTTATATTTTTTATTAATATAGGATTTGTCATCCTGATTGAAATCTTTATCGTTGGCAATTTTTGAATCCATTCCCTTGAAGACTTCCTGCCATCTAAAGCCGTCTGTCGTTATGATAATAATGTTTTCTGTTTTTTGTGCGCTGGATAAAGAGCTTATAAATATAAGTGCGAGTATAAATATTTTTTTCATTTTGTTAAATTAAGACTGGAAGTTATAATAGTTTAAAACTAACGAATAATACCGATAGCTCTAAGGCTATTGTTTATTCATATCTTAAAAATAACTATAAATTTACAAAACAACAAATTACAAAATCCCTCTCGATTTTATTTCAAGATATTTATTGATCGCATCCAAAGTCAGGTTTTTCGGCTGCGTTAATATCGAATGAATTCCGTATTTCTTGAGTTCATTGGCAATAAGACGTTTTTCGAACATGAACTTTTCTGCAATTACCTTGTCATAAACTTCCTGAATAGTGTCGGTTTTTTTATTGATAATTTCATTTAATTCTGTATTGCTAAAGAATATAACAACCAATAAATGACTTTTTGCAATCCCTTTTAAATAAGGTAACTGACGATTTAAACCGTCCATTGTTTCAAAATTGGTGTACAGAATAATTAAGCTTCTCTGATTGATGTTTTTCTTAATATCAACATATAAACGGCTGTAATCACTCTCAAAAAAATCAGTTTTTACATTGTATAAAGTTTCGAGTATTTTTTGCATTTGCGAACCTCTTTTTTCAGCAAACACTCTGTTCTCAACCTTTTTGGAGAATGAAAATATGCCGGCTTTATCCTGTTTTTTTAGAATCACATTCGATAAAACCAAAGTCGAATTTATCGCATAATCCAGCAAACTTAGTCCGTTAAAAGGCATTTGCATTACGCGCCCTTTATCAATTGCCAAATAAACAGATTGTGATTTCTCATCCTGAAATTGGTTGACCATTAAGGAATTTTTCTTAGCTGTTGCCTTCCAGTTCAAAGTTCTCAAATCATCACCCTGAACATATTCCTTAATTTGTTCAAACTCCATTGTATGGCCAATACGGCGAATCTTTTTTATCCCGTATTGATGATTATTCGAAAAGGCAAAAAGATCATATTTTTTTAATTGAATAAAAGACGGATAGGTTGGAACCATCTGATCCTTATCAAAAGTAAACCTTCTTGAAATCAGTTTTAATGGTGAAGAAACATATACATTTAGGTTTCCAAAATAATATTCACCACGCTCTGTAGGACGCAAATCGTAACCCATTTCTTCGTGGGCAGAAGCTTTGATGCTTTTTAAGATTTTAAAATCACGCACCTGAAACTGAAAAGGAATTTCGTCAATAATTTTAACCAAAACAGAGAAACTATAATGGTTTTTTATGGAAATTTTTATCGGGTTTAAATCCCCGTTCGAAAGTTTCTCCGGCGTATGCCTGTTAGCTTCGATTCCTGTTTTGGCTAAATATAAAAGCAAAACATCGAGTACTAAAAAAGTACTTAATACCAAAACGATAAACCAGACTCCGTTGTATAATGCCGGAAAAATAAAAGCACCGATAAACATTCCGATGATGCCCAAAAGCACATAGAAAAAGAAGTTATTAAGATATAGACTTTTTATGAATTTCAATTTTTAAAATTTTTTAAAGTTTAATTGTATATTTTAGTAAGACTATCGTAATCAAACCCTTCTAAGTAAGCTATTTTCCATATCCCGTTTTCTTTAACAGCTTTTACTTTATATTTCGAATCATCTTTCCATTTCGTCCATGTCCAAATAAAGGTCAGGAGGTAAAGTTTAGAAAATTTCATTAAAAAAGTTTAGATTAAAATTACCTTGGTATTTCAACCGTTTCTATAATTTGTTTAATGATTTCAGAACTTGTAATGCCTTCCATTTCGCGTTCCGGAGTAACGATTACACGATGTTGCAAAACAGGAACAGCAGCTTCTTTAATATCTTCCGGTGTTACAAAATCACGGCCATTTATAGCAGCAAAACCTTTAGAAGCATTAAGAATTGCAATCGATGCACGAGGTGATGCTCCTAAATACAAAAATGCATTTTCACGAGTATTTACTACAATTCTGGCAATGTATTCCAATAGATTTTGTTCTACTCTGATTTGTTTAATAAGAGCCTGATACGATTTTATTTCCTCAGCAGAAAGAACAGTTTTTATTGCTTCTAATTTGCCATGATCCTGCAATAAATGCTCTCTTTGAATAATTAAAACTTCTTCGTTTAGTTTTGGGTAATCAATTTTAATTTTGAATAAAAAACGGTCTAATTGCGCTTCCGGTAAACGGTACGTTCCTTCCTGTTCAACAGGATTTTGTGTAGCAATAACCAAAAACGGAGTTTGCAGCTGATAAGCAGAACCGTCAATTGTAATCTGACGTTCTTCCATAACTTCAAAAAGAGCGGCCTGAGTTTTGGCAGGAGCACGGTTGATCTCGTCAATTAAAATTAAATTAGAGAAAATCGGCCCTTTTTTAAATTCAAATTCAGAACTTTTTAAATTAAAAATCGAAGTTCCCAAAATATCAGAAGGCATTAAATCGGGTGTGAACTGAATTCTGCTAAAACCAATATTCAAAGTTTTTGATAATAACTTGGCAGTAATTGTTTTGGCAACTCCGGGAACACCTTCCAGCAGAACGTGTCCGTTTGATAAGATAGCAACCAAAAGCTGGTCAATCATTTTGTGCTGACCCACAATTACAGTTTCAAGCTCTTTCTTGATAGTGTTAACATGCTCTAAAAGAGGTGCTAAATTTAATCTTGTTTCAAAATTTACATTTTCGTTTGTAATTTCTGTTTCTGATGTATTAAAATCGTCCATGGTTTGGTATGTTTTCTTTTGAATGAATTCTGTTAAAATATTAATGTAAAACTTTCTCGATTGCGTTATTGATTCTTATCAGATCTTCTTCGAGACTTCCGTGATAACTTTTTCGATGTTCGTTAATCAAAAATACAAGATCCCGGATATCATCTTCATTTTTTCCGGATTTATGATGCAGTTTTTTTATAAAATCTTCGTCAAGTTTTGTGGTATCGAGTAAATATTCATTTCGCATTCTTTCTAAAAAGTAAATGATTTTTTTATCGATAATATTACCATGATCGCCTTCCTGATAATATAGATTTCCGATAGTTTTGGTAAAATCAACCGTGAGGTTTGGCAATGGTTTCAATATCGGAACAATTCTTTGTTTTCGTTTTACATTAAAAAGAATAAAAATCAATATTCCGATTATGAATAAATACCAGGCCCATTTTAGCGCAGGCTGACTTAAAATATATCGCAAAGGCGAATCGGAAATCGATTCGTTGTTTTGGCCTTTTGTATACCAGTATATATTTCCTTTTGGCATGTAAGAAAGTACTTTTTCAGCATATTGGTAATGATCTGCTTTTAATAAATTATAATTTGTAAAAGCAATAGGCTGCATGTGCAGATAAAAATAACCATTGACATACGGAACTTTTATAAAATTGACGTGTTTCTGATTTTCGTTGCCCTGGTATCCAAGTACTGTAGTTGTTGCGGTGTCGATTTTCGCAAAATAACTTTCGATACCCACATCTTTTAAACGATATTTTTTGGTACCCAAATTTTTATTTGCCAGCCAAACTGATGAATTTTCAACAGCCTGGAAATCTGAATTTAATTCGATTTTTAAACTGTCCATTAATGTCTGAGGAAAAGTTTTCATGCTTAGAAATACATTGTTTCCATGAGAAACAAAATAGAAAAGCTCTTTTATAGACTGATCATCGATTTCGTTGTTTTGGGTAATATTAAAAAATGTTCCTTTTATCTTATATTTTCCAACAATTGTATCAGGAATATATTTTGAATCTAAAAACTCATAAGGAGTTAAGGCAGAAACTCTTTCAATTTTCTGATTTTTTAAAATGCTGTTTACTTCTTTATCAAAGACATATAATCCGTACGGAATTTTATCATTAACAGAATAGGTTTGACGCCAGTCGATAGGTTTACGCTGACCTGAACTTGCTATTAAAATCAATCCGAAAACAAAAACCAGAATAGCGATGTAAATTTTGATAGATTTATTCATTGCCAAAGGTTTTTATAGATTTCTTAAATCGGTTTTCGGCTTTGTTGAAAGTAGTTTCATCAATTTCAAATTCGCCATACCAAATGTAATTGTATAAATAAGACAAATAGGTAAAATCTTCTTTATAGACCGGATTTTGAAGCTCGTATAAATAATCAGAATTGGTTTTTTCGATATCCCATTCAATATAATGATTTTGCGCCATAACTTTTAGCAACCATAAATAATAGTAGCGGATTGCAATCCTTCTTTCGCCTTTTTCAAGACTTTCATGAATTAATTTTTTAAAATCCAATAAATGAATGTTTTTCTCTAATTCAGAATAATGAATTGTTTTTTTGTTGGCATCTTTACCAAAAATCCACTTTCCTTCTTTTCCTATTAAGGCCTTGACAATAAGGTAAATTACAAAAACAATAATCAGGACAGCTAGTACTCTCAGTATGATAGCCACAACATTTAGTGCCGCTGCAGGATTTTTAAAAGTAAAAAGATTTCTTAAGATACTTGCCAGCCATTCTTTAAAATGGTCCCACCAATTTTTCTCGGGCGCTTTGTATTCATATACAAAATCACTGTCGGTATATTTCTTTTTGAATTTTTTCTGGAAAGTCTTAACCTCCACAGTATCCGAATCGATGTAGATATCTTTTTCGGTATATTTTACAGAAGATATTTTGGGTGGATCTGTACTGATCTCCAAAGAATCCTGGGCATTTGATATGCAAAAGAAAAAAAGAAAGGATAAAACAAGTAAAATTTTATTCATTATTGGTTTCTGGTTAAGTCAATTAGGCTGATAGTTGTTGTGTTTTTTTGTGAACAATAAATGGGTAAACCAGATAATAAAATGAAATTATACCTAAAGTAAACAATATAATAAAACTGCTTAGCCAGTTAGGCATGTCAATAGAATATCTTGTGATAAAACCTTCAAGAAATCCGGCACTAATTGTGAAAGGAAATGTGCTTAAGAAAATTTTGAAGCTGTTTTTGAAGCCTATTTTAAAAGAATTTATTCTCGAAAAAGTTTTAGGAAAAAGGATTGAAGCTCCTAAAATAAATCCGGCAGCAGTTTCGATTACGATGGCAAAAATTTCCATAGAGCCATGAATCCAGATTCCTCTAACGCTTTTCCAGAAAACTCCCTGTTCATAGAAAAAGTATTGAAATGAGCCTAGCATAATACAGTTTTGCATCGAAATATAAAAAGTTCCAAGTCCGCCAAAAATGCCATAAATGTAACATCTGGCTCCTACATAGAGGTTGTTCATCGTAATCCCGATAAAACTTCCCCAATTGCTGCCGGTACCATAGACAGCCATTGGATCTCCTTTTTTAATATTTTCTAAAGTCATATTAACGTAGCCATCGCCCAAAATTAACCGGACAAAATTCTGATCATAAATAGCAGAAACTACACCAATGCCAACGGTTATAAAAAACAGCACAAATGAATAGATTAAATATCTTCTGTATTCGTAGACAAGCAACGGAACTTCGGTTTTGAAAAATTCCATAAACCTGTTTTTTTCTGCCCGTTTGGTTTTGTAAATCTTCTGATAAATCTGCGATGCCAAATGATTTAGGTAAATCACAGTCTTACTTTTTGGGTAATACGTCTGGGCATACGACAGGTCATTCATCATTTGAATGTACAAATTAGCTAACTCATCAGGATTTTTTTTAGCTTTACCGAAAATTGCTAGCTCAAATTCCAGCCATTTTTCTTTATTTTGTTTTATGAAGGCGATCTCTCTCATTGAGGGCTAAAATATAAAATATGTCAGAATTATCAATAAATACGACACAAAATGTCAAAATAAATTTTATAGCTGCCTCTCCAGGCGAGCGAATAGGTTCTTATTTCATAGATCTTGCTATAAAAATAGCCTATGTTATAGTGATTACCATGATATTTTTTTATTGGCTAAAGCTTGGTTTGCTACTGGATAAATTAGATAACTGGTCCAGAATGTCGATTATTTTCTTGTTTTATCTGCCAGTAATAATTTATTCGATCACTTTAGAAAGCATTTTTGAAGGACAAACGATTGGAAAAAAGATTTTAAAAATTAAAGTTGTAAAAATTGATGGTTACCAGGCAGGTTTTGGGGACTATCTTATGCGTTGGTTTTTCAGGCTAGTTGATATTTCTCTTTTTAGCGGAATAATTGCTTTAATAACTGTAGTTTCAAGTAAAAAAGGCCAGCGATTAGGCGATATGGTTGCGGGTACGTCTGTAATTACTTTAAAAAATAAAATCAACATAAGCCACACTATTCTGGAGGAAATCGGATCAGCTTATGTACCCACATACCCTTTGGTTATAAAGTTGTCTGACAATGATATGCGTATTGTTAAAGAAACTTTTCAAAAAGCAGATCTCAAAAATGACTACGAAACAATAGCAAAATTGGTTGCTAAGGTTGAAAGTGTTACCGGAATCAAAAATCAATCGGGAAACCAACGTGATTTTCTTCGTATAATTTTAAAAGATTACAATTTTTATACACAAAATATGTAATTGAAAATGCATTAAGCACTCGCAACTTTGTAATTCAAAAAAAAATGTTTCACTTATTAGATATAGTCGGCACGATGGCCTTTGCAATGTCGGGAGCTTTGACAGCGATGCACAAAAAACTAGATCCGTTTGGAGTTTTTATTATAGCATTTGTCACTGCAGTTGGCGGCGGAACACTACGTGACGTTTTAATTGGCAGAACACCAGTTGGCTGGATGATGAACCTGCAATATGTGTATGTTATAATTTTAGGATTTGGGCTTGCTATTTTATTTCGTAAAAAGTTTGATAAATTAAGGACGTCGTTGTTTTTATTTGACACCATCGGATTGGGCGTTTTTACTCTGATTGGTCTTGAAAAAGGACTTACTGTCGGACTGCACCCTGTAATATGTATTGCCTTAGGAACAATGACAGCATGCTTTGGGGGAGTCATTCGTGATATTTTGTGTACAGAAATCCCAACTATTTTTAGAAGGGAAATTTATGCAACGATTTGTATTTTTGGTGGAATCATTTTTTTTCTGCTCAGAAAATTAAATCTCGAAGATGATGTCTTGTATTTGGTAACTTCTTTGATTATCATTGCTATACGATTATTGGCTGTAAAATATAAATGGTATCTAAAAGCATTTGATCACAAATAGGAGACGCGAAATCAAGAAATCAGGATGACTAAATTTACCGTAAAAAAATACGAACAAAAAGATTTCGCAATTTGGAACGATTTTATCGGTCAGGCCAAAAATGCAACGTTTTTGTTTCACCGTAATTTTATGGAATATCACAAAGACCGTTTTGATGATTTTTCTCTTTTAATTTTTGAAAATCAGAAGTTAGTCGCTGTTATACCGGCCAATAAGCATGGAAATTCAGTACATTCGCATCAGGGACTTACGTATGGAAATTTGGTTTATAATGATTTGGCCCGACAGAGTTCCATAATTGAAATTTTTAAGTCTGTTTTGATTTTTTTGAATGAGAATAAAATTTCCAAATTAAATATCAAAATACTGCCGTCAATTTATAATCTCAAACCTGCAGAGGAAATTTTATACAGTTTGTTTTTAGCAGAAGCAAAATTGATTCGGAGAGATTCACTTTCTGTAATTGATTTGTCTCAGAGCAACAATCTTTCAAAAATTAGAAAGAGAAATTTTAAAAAAGCAGCTTCAAAGGAACTGATTATTAAAGAAGAAAATAATTTTGAATCTTTTTGGGATAAAATTTTAATTCCGAATCTTTATAAAAGACACAACGCAAAACCAGTTCATTCGATAGAAGAAATAAGCCGTTTACAATCTCTTTTTCCTCAAAATATTCATCAGTTCAATGTTTATTTTGAAGATAAGATAATAGCAGGAACGACTGTTTTTGAAACAGAAACAGTTGCCCATTGTCAGTATATTTCCAAAAATGAAGATGAAAATAATTTAGGAGCCCTTGACTTTTTATTTCAATATTTAATTCAGGAAAGATTTGCTAAAAAGCGTTTTTTTGATTTTGGAATCTCTAATGAAAATCAGGGAAAAAACCTAAATGAGGGATTGTCTTACTGGAAAGAAAGTTTTGGCGCCGGTACAATTGTCCATGATTTTTATGAAGTTGAAACGTCCAATTATCCTCTTTTAAATAATGTTTTTATATGATTTCCTTCCTAGATCTAAAAAAAATAAATCAACCTTACGAAAACGCTTTTCAGGAAAAACTGAAAACGGTTTTGAATAATGGCTGGTATATTTTAGGAAAGGAAACAGAAACATTTGAAAAAGCTTTTGCAGCATATTGTAATGCTAAATATTGCATAGGAGTAGGAAATGGCTTAGATGCTTTAACATTAATCTTCAAAGGTTATATTCAGTTAGGAAAACTCAAAAAAGGAGATGAAGTTATAGTTCCTGCCAATACCTATATCGCCAGTATTTTAGCAGTTTTAGAAGCAGGCCTTGTTCCGGTTTTAGTTGAACCAAGACTCGAGACTTACAACATAAATCCTGATTTAATCCGAAAAAAAATTACTTCTAAAACAAAAGCAGTTTTACCAGTTCATTTGTATGGACAATTGGCGGAAATGGATGAAATCAATGCAATTGCAGAGGAATATAATTTGTTGGTTATAGAAGATGCTGCACAGGCTCACGGAACATTCAGCAATTTAAAATCGGCAAGTGCTTATAGTTTTTACCCGGGGAAAAATTTAGGTGCTTTGGGCGATGGCGGCGCTATTGTCACAAATGATTATGAGTTGTCAAAAGTTATTTTAGCGCTTCGTAATTATGGTTCAGAAAAAAAATATCATAACCAATATATTGGTGTAAATTCAAGATTAGATGAGTTGCAGGCAGCATTTTTGAACCTGAAATTACCAAATCTGGATGCTGATAACGATAAACGCCGCGCAATTGCAAAACGCTATCTTTCTGAAATTAAAAATGAGAAAATCATATTGCCATTTTGGAATTTTTCGAGCAATCATGTATTTCATTTATTTGTAATCAGAACAGAAAATAGAGCAGCATTACAAGAGTATTTAGCTCAAAACGATATTCAGACTGTCATTCATTATCCCATTCCGCCGCACAAACAAAAGGCATTTTCAGGCTGGAATAATTTATCGTTTCCCATAACAGAAAAAATTCATGATGAAGTTTTGAGTTTGCCTATTAGTCCTGTTTTAACTGATGACGAGGTTGGGTTTGTTATTGAGATTTTAAATCGATATTAATTTGAAATAGGTAAAATGACAGAATTAAAATTAGTTATCAAGAGATATGTACCAGAAAAAATT
Source organism: Flavobacterium sp. 1355 (assembly GCF_017833415.1). Lineage (GTDB taxonomy): Bacteria > Bacteroidota > Bacteroidia > Flavobacteriales > Flavobacteriaceae > Flavobacterium. The sequence continues at coordinate 186,492 of NZ_JAFICC010000004.1, forward strand.
TGGATTTCGCTTATTAAAATTTATAATTTCACACATTTAAGAGAGTTGTATGATTTGTATTTAATTGGCAAAGCAAAAAAAAAGCATCAAAAAGCACTTCAAGTTGTCAAAAAAAAAGAAAAAATTAAAGTTGCTTTCTTTTTGATTCATGAATCTGTTTGGAAATATAATGTTCTTTATGACTTAATGCTCAAACATCCCAGATTCGAGCCTATAGTGTTTGTTTGTCCTGCCGTAAATTTTGGTATGGAAAATATGTTGTTTGAAATGAATAAAACATATGATGCATTTAAAAAGAAAGGCTATAATATTATCAAAACATATGATAACGAAAAGGGAGAATATCTGGATATAAAAAAAACATTTTCACTGGATATAATCTTTTTTACAAATCCATATGAAGGCCTTCAGGATTATAGGTACTATATAAAACAGTTTTCAGATACATTAACCTGTTATGTACCGTATGCAATCATGACAGTTAATTATGATTTTATCTATAATTTAAAATTCCACAATCTTGTTTGGAAAATTTTTTCTGAAACTCCCATTCACAATGAAATAGCATTACAAAAACAAAAAAATAAAGGAAGAAATAATGTATTAACAGGTTATCCGGGATTTGATCAATTATTGATTAATACAAAGCCAAACAATGCTGTTTGGAAAAATACAAGTTCTCGTCTGAAAAAGATTATATGGGCACCACATCATGCAATAGCAGAGTGGAATAAAGTCGCAAATTTTTTAGAATATTATGATTTCTTTTTAGAATTAGCTGATAAGTACAGCGATAAGATACAAATTGCATTTAAACCACATCATTTACTAAGAATTAAATTAGAACAAGAATATTGGGGAAAGGAAAAAACGGATATTTATTATAATAAATGGATGAACCTAAAAAATGGGCAATGTGAAAATGGAGAATATATAGATCTTTTCTTAACGTCAGATGCGTTAATTCACGATTGCGGCTCATTTATGGCAGAATATCTTGTTACTGGAAAACCAACACTTTTTATGGTTAGAAATGAATCAGTTATGGAGCATTGGAATGTTTTTGGAGAAAAAGCAGTAAATGCACATTATCAATCCAGGAATAAAAAACAATTAGTAGATTTTATTGAAAATGTTGTGTTGAATGAAAACGATTGTATGAAAGAAGAACGTAATAGTTTTGTGCATAACAATTTGATTCCAAAAAACAAACTCACTGCATCAGAAAACATATTAGATTATTTAGAAGGCCAAATCTTTTAATACCATAGAGTTTAAAGTATCTGGGTTTTAGCAGAAAAAAACAGAATCATCATTATAATTTAATATATAAATAATTTATATACATGCACAATGCCTCTCTAAAATCCGTTGCAACAAAAGGAATTTTTTGGTCAGCAGTTGATAAGTTTGCTGTTCAAATCGGGCAATTTATTGTGAGTGTATTGCTTGCCCGGATTTTACTGCCGGAAGATTTTGGATTGATAGGAATGTTATACATTTTTATAGCCATATCACAAACGTTTATTGAAAGTGGACTAGGCACAGGTTTGATTCAGCGTCAATCTAGATCGGATATTGACTTTTCGACTCTGTTCGTATATAATTTAATTGTAAGCTGCTTTTTTTATTTGGTTTTATTTTTGCTAGCACCTTTTATTTCCTCTTTTTTTGAACAGCCACGCTTAACGGATCTGACCAGAATTTTGAGTTTAACCTTGTTTTTAAATGCTATAGGAATAGTTCAAAGAACCAAATTAACAATTGCAATTGACTTTAAATCCATAGGAAAAAGCAACATAATTGGAATGATTACAGGAGGATTATGTGGTATAATTGCTGCTGCAAATGAATTTGGAGTTTGGTCATTAGTGATTCAAATGCTTGTGAGTTCTCTGGCTTCGTCAGTTTCTTTATGGTTTTTAAGTAATTGGAGACCTTCTATTGCTTTTTCTCAAAAATCTTTTAAATCTTTATTTGGCTATGGTTCAAAACTTTTAATGGCTGGTCTCTACGCTCAATTACTAAATAATATTTATAATATTAGTTTGGGAAAATTTTATTCTACTGCTTCATTAGGATATTATACAAGAGCTAAAAGCTTGGCAGATATATCTGCAGGTACAATTGTTAGTGTTTTGCAGCAAGCCACATTTCCAATACTTACATCTGTACAGCATGACACAGAGAAGTTAATTTCTATTTGCAGTAGAATGATTCGTATGTCGGCTTTTTTTATTGTTCCAATTATGACTCTTATCGCTTTGCTTGCTAAACCAATCGTAGTTCTGTTACTTACTGACAAATGGATTGGTCTAATTCCACTTTTACAATGGCTGGTTTTTTCACGTATTTTTCTTCCTTTGAGTACTATGAATTTAAATTTATTGAATGCTGTTGGACGTTCTGATTTATATTTTAAAGTTGATTTATCTAAACTGCCTATAACAGTTTTAGTGATGGTAATTACAATTCCTTTGGGAGTAAAAGCTATAGTAATTGGACATGTTTTTACATCAGCTCTTTTTTTTGTTGTAAATGCCTATATTCCGGGTAAGTTATATGGTTATGGCCCACTACATCAATTAAAAGATATGTTACCAGTTTTTTTTGCAACAATAGTAATGGCAATTTTAGTATTTGCGTTGTCTTGCTTTATAAATAATCTAATATATCAATTGCTTTTTGGAGGTGTACTTGGAGTGATAAGTTATTTGTTTACCTGCTGGCTATTAAAAATAAAAGAATTAAATGAGGTTTGGGAGGTATTTTTGAAGTTGAAAAAAGATTAAAAATTAATCAATTCTTTGCCCAGGTTTCTAAATATTTTTCAGCAATTTTTATATAATTATGTTCTTTTTGTACAAATGTTGCTGCACGTTTCCCAATAGCTATTATTTCTTCAGGGTTTTCAATTAAAAAAGATAATTCCTGAAATAAATAATCTACATCAGGAAGAGCATTTACACATACTTTGTCTGAGATTTTATAGTAATTTGTAAAATCATTTTCAGCACCCGTAAAGACTACTTTGCCTTTCGCCATTGCTTCAAGTGCATTAAAACCCTGATCTTGAGAAGTACACTGATCTAAAAGAATATGAGCTTTATTATAAAGATTTATGTATTCAGGATAGGGAATTGTATTGGCAATAATTATTTCAACTTTCTCATTATACTTTTTCTTAACCAAATCTAAAGCTTTTTCAAAATAGAGAATTCCTTTTTGATGGTAACTGTATCTACTTATTCCAAGAAAAATAATTACTTTTTTTGTGATTAATAATGGCTCAGATTTTAATTTAGTAATATCAATTGGGTACGGTATAAAACCTTTATAAATGCGGCTTTTTTTATTGGCTTCAACATAATCAAAATCTGTCGCTATTAATCCGTTAAAATGAGCTGTGATAAAATCATGGATTTTAATATGTCTTTTACTAAAATAATCAAAGAAATGTATATGTTCTTTTAATTTTGGATTATCAAAAAAAGGTATCATTAACGACTTGTAACTTTTATTTTCCATGTAAAATTTTAAAGTTAAATAGTCAATACCTGCTGATAAAACAAAGCTCTTTTTATTAGAGTAGAATATTTTTTTTATAAAAAAGTATTCCAGAGATTTAAATGTTTTTATCGGAGCTTCATTTACAAATTGAACAATATCAAAGTTTTTTAATTTTGATAAATGTAAATAAAAACGAAATCCATATTCTAAACCAACTATATCAAACTTAAATAAGCGAAATAAGATTTTTCGTGGAATTAGAAAGATTTTTTTTGTTAGAAATTTTGCTTCATGGTCATAATCAACAGGGTAGGATCTGTATCCGTTACTGTTGCCAATAAGAATTACTTCATGTCCCAGTTCAATCAATCCCTTTTTTAAGGAATTATGCAATAAACTATATTCTCCAACAAGTAAAATCTTCATTAATGTTATATTTGTTGCTAAAATAGTCAAAAATGCGCAAATCAACCAAGCAAAAGCCCCGTGTTTGTATTGTTTCTGATCAGCTTGCCGGAGGTGGTGCAGAGCGCTGTTCCGGATTATTGTCTGTTTTTTTTGAGCGAAATAATATTGATGTTTGTCATGTAATTGTTTTGGATAAAGTAGAATATGAGTACGCGGGAAAGCTTATAAATTTTGGAAAATTAAAGAATGCGAACAATGATTTTTTAAATAAACTTAAAAGATTTTATTTTCTTATAACTTTTTTTAAAAAAAATAAGTTTGATTTTATAATTGATACTAGAGTCAAAAACTATAATTTACAGGAATATTTCATTTCTAAATATATTTTCTCTTCTCCTTTAATACAAATTGTTCATAGTTATATGATTGATTTATATTTTCCTAAAAATAAATTTATAGCAAAGAACATATATTCACATTACTATAAAATACTGGGAGTATCTCATGAAATTAGAAAGAAAATAATCCTGGATCATAAATATTTTAATGTAGAAACAATTTATAATCCTATTGATTTTGAATATGTAAACAGACAGTTGGTAAAAGACGAAGTTCCGGTTTTAAATCACTATATTCTGGCAGTTGGAAACATGGAAAGTAATGTAAAACAGTTTGATGCATTAATAGATTGTTATTCTAAATCCAATTTAGTAAATGAAAATATAAAATTGATTATTATTGGAGAAGGAACTTTAAGAAGTAAATTAGAACAATATGTAAGGAAACTTCATTTAGAACATTTAATCACATTCAAAGGTAAAATTGAAAATCCATTTCCGTATTATAAAAATGCTTTTTTTACAGTTTTATCCAGTAAGAATGAAGGATTTCCAAATGTATTGGTTGAATCATTAGCTTGTTCTACGCCAGTAGTAGCTTTTGACTGTCAGTCAGGACCAAAAGAAATTATTTTAAATAGAGAGAATGGTTTGCTTGTAGAAAATCAAAATAGAGACAAATTAACCGAAGCGATGAACTTATTTATGATTGATAAAGCATTATATGATTATTGTAAAAGCAATTCTTTGCAAAGCGTACAACATCTGGATCTGGATTTGATAGGTAAAAAATGGCTGGAATTAATGAAATTTAATTAGAAAATTTAATTATGCATATAGATTTGATTGACATTCCTTCTATTGAAAACAGGTTAGGCAACCTTGGTATTATTGAAAATGATGTAGTTCCTTTTGAGATAAAAAGAGTATACTATCTTTATGATATTCCAAGTAATGCAACTCGTGGAGGGCATTCACACAAAAAATTACAACAAATTCTGATTGCTATATCCGGAAGTTTTGATGTCATTCTTAAAGATGGAAATTCAGTTGAGAAAGTGACATTAAATAAGCCGAATAAAGGACTTCTGATAAAAAATAATACATGGAGAGAATTGGAAAATTTTTCTTCGGGAGCAGTTTGTTTAGTGTTAGCGTCAACAATTTATGATGAGGATGATTATGTAAGAGATTTTAATGAATTCCTGACCCTAAAGAAATGAAAATTTTATACATAACTCCGGATATAACAAACTCAGGAGGAATTGCTAGAGTTATTTCCTTAAAAACAGATTATTTAATTGATAAGTTGAATTATGAAATCTGTATCCTGACAGTAAATAATAATTCTTCGGATTTTTTTTATGAATTTAATCCCAAAATTAAATGGTTTAAAATTACTCAATCAAAAAACAAACTGCTGTTTTTATGGCGTTATAGGAGTTTGATTAAAAAAAGTGTTTCTCAAACAAATCCTGATGTTGTAGTTTTTTGTGATTCCGTTCTCTCGGTTTTTATCCCTTGGATGATAAAAGTTAAAAAGCCAATAGTTTTTGAAACTCATGTCTCTGCTTACCTGAAAAAAGTAATAAACAAAGGATTTTTAAATGCGTTAAGATTTGTAGTTGTTCATTTTTTTAAAAAGATTACATTTAAGAAAATCGATAAATTTATTGTATTAACAAACGAAGCAGCCAGTGAATGGGATATTAATAATTGTAAAATAATCCCAAATCCAAGAAGCTTTTCTTTACTACATAAATCAAATTTAGAAAATAAAAAAGCTATAGCAATCAGCAGACATAGTTATGAAAAAGGTCTGGATAGATTATTATTAATATGGAAAAAAATTGTAGAAAAACACCCAGATTGGAGTCTTGATATATATGGAGAGTGGAATACTGATATGACATATCAAAAGATGGCGGTAAACCTTGAAATCTCAAATAGTGTAAATTTTATTGCTCCTGTAGTTAACATACAAGAGAGTTATCAAAACGCTTCGGTTTTTTTAATGACTTCACGCTCAGAGTCATTTCCTATGGCACTTATTGAAGCAATAAGTTCCGGATTAGCCTGCGTTGTTTATGACTGCCCGAATGGTCCAAATGCAATTATTAAAAATAATGAAAACGGATTTCTTATTGAAGATGAAAATGAAAGTTTATTTTTAGAAAAGCTGGAGCTTTTGATTGATAATAAAAGTTTGCGTGTTGAATTAGGCGAAAAAGCATTTAAAAGCGCTGAACAATATGACATTGAAATAATAATGCAAATTTGGGATGATGTATTTCAGGATTTAAAAAAAAAATAAGAATAAACAAAACGAAACCAAGATTGAATAAAGATTTTTTAAGACTCATTTTGCATATTTCTTCAAAGTACAATAATAGCCCAAACGATAAATATCAAAAATAAACAGAGACGGTTTTTTGCCCAGTAATTGCTTCAAAAACAAAGGTCTTATTATTTTGAATCCAAAAGCAATTATAGATTGAAGATTATATTTTTTTATGATTTGAAAGTAGTGCGAAAGTTTTACATAGTCAGAAGAAATTAAATTAGAATCGACTAAGTTTTTTAATCCAACAACTGCTTCTTCAGATTTTTTCAAAAATGTTTTGCTATCCTCAATTCCTAAATGATAAACAGGGTTTTTGATGTGAATAATTTCAATTTTATTTTGCATTAATTCATACGAAAACAAAGTGTCTTCATGTCTTAGATTCGGAATGTTTTCATTAAAAGTTACAGTAGAAAAAAGACTTTTTTTAATTAAAAAGTTCAAAGTCAAAAACGAGAGATGCGGATTTTTTTTCCGGTCCGAAACATGTAAAGCTTCTCTTTTTTTACCATAAATCCATCTCAGAAGTTCATTTGCCGAAGGTTTTGAGGTCTTATATAAAATACCGCCATAAACAACTTTTTCACTAGCGTTTATATGTGAGATATAGTTAGAAATAAATTTGTCATGAACCGGAATTGTATCTGCATCCAGAAAAAGCAGATTTTCATAAATTGCCTTTTTTGCCAATAAATTCCGAATAGCACTTCGGCCGATATTCTTTTCTAAAACAGAATATGTGGAATTTTTAAATTGATTTATTTTCTGATTCTCAGGCAAAAAAACATCGGAAGCATCATCCAAACAAACAATCTCAAAAGGAATATTACATTTCAAAACCTGATAATACAATGTTTCGACAAGTGTAAAAACATTATAATTATAAACAGGAATTAAAATAGAAAGCATTATACGCTGCGTTGCACAACCTCAAAAATTCTTTCGTCCTCACATTTTAATGTCTTAGACGGAAATTTCATCAATAAAGCATAATCATGGGTTGCCATGATAACGGTTTTACCATTTGCATTAATTGTTTTTAATACCTCTAAAACTTCTGAACTGGTCTGCGGGTCAAGATTTCCCGTTGGCTCATCTGCAAGAATAAACTCAGGATCATTAAGTAAAGCTCTTGCAATCGCAACACGCTGTTGCTCACCACCTGAAAGCTGATGAGGCATTTTGTTTACGAATTCTTTCATTCCTACCTTATCCAAAACTTCATCGATTTTGTGTTCCATAGCGTCTTTTTCTGTCCAGCCTGTTGCTCTCAGAACAAAAAGCATGTTGTCTTTAACAGAACGGTCGGGAAGTAGTTTGAAATCCTGAAATACAATTCCGATTTTACGTCTCAGGTAGGGAATGTCTTTTTCTTTTAAAGTTGCCAAATCAAATTCAACTATGTGGGCTTCACCTTCTGTTAAAGGCAAATCGGCATATAAAGTTTTTAAAAAAGTACTTTTTCCGGAACCTGTTTTTCCGATAATATAGATGAACTCACCATGTTGAACATCTAAATTAATATGAGAGATAATTTTTCTTCCTTCTTGATATATAGTGACTTCCTTAAGAGATAGTACGGTTTGTGACATAATAAATTGATTTGAATGGTAAAAGTAATAAGATAACGGGTGGATTCAAAATAAATTTCAATGATTTCTAAAGAAAATCTTTCAAAAAAGCATCATAAAAACCAAACCCAATAAGGGATGCAACCTAAACTCTTTGCAAAAAAATGAAAACATACCCATAGATTACACTACAAGGTAGTGAAATATTTGTTTTGATAGTTTGAGTACCAATAATTTGTGGCTCACAATGCGGTAAAATAACAACTATTAAAAAAAATGTTCATAATAAAAGCCCAAAACGTTTCGTTATAAACGGTATAAAATGATAAATTTGAATACTAAACATAATTAAAATGCGTAAACTTTCCTGGTTCTTTTTATTGCAAATTGTCCTTTTTTCGACCATGGTTTCGGCACAAAAATCAGCTATATATACTTACGACTTAAAGGATTTTGACAAAGCACTGGCTTTATATAATGACAAACAGTACGCTTCGGCACAACATATTTTTGAGTATGTAAAAAACAATGCAACGACTGAAGAAGTGAAGTCTGACTGCGCTTATTACATTGCAAACTGTGCTATCAGGACCAATCAGCCAAATGCTGATGCCCTGATGGAGAAGTTCGTTGAGGAGTACCCAACAAGTACAAAACAAAATCAGGCTTACATAGAAGTGGCTCATTTTTTCTTCGAGCAGGGAAATTATCCAAAAGCCCTGCAGTGGTTTGATAGAGTAGATGAAAGCTATATGAGTAAATCTGATTTGGATAAATTTAATTTCCAAAAAGGTTACAGTTATTTTAATGCCAAAAAGAAAAAGGAAGCTACAACTTATTTTAATAAAGTTGTTAATTCGCCGGAATTTGGTTCGCAAGCCAAATATTATTTAGGTTTCATGGCTTATGAAGGTGACGATTATAAAGAAGCTACCAAATATTTTGATGAAGTCTCGGGCGAAGAAAAATACAAAGAAAAGCTTTCGTATTTTCAGGCTGATATGAATTTTAAATTAGGGAATTTTCAAAAAGCAATCGATTTAGGGCAGGCTGCCATGAGCAAATCAAATGAACTTGAAAAATCAGAATTGAATAAAATTATTGGAGAAAGTTATTTCAACCTAAAACAATACGGTAAAGCGATTCCGTATTTAGAGCAATATGCAGGCCGAAAAGGAAAATGGAATAATACTGATTTCTATCAATTGGGATATGCTTATTATGAGCAAAAAGAGTATGAAAAAGCCATTTCTCAATTTAATAAAATTATTGAAGGAAAAGATTTTGTGGCTCAAAATGCCTATTATCATTTGGGTCTGAGTTACTTAAACACGGGCAAAAAACAAGAAGCACTGAACGCATTCAAAAACGCTTCAGAAATGGATTTCAATGCACAAATCCAGGAAGATGCTGCTTTAAATTATGCTAAACTGAGTTACGAAATTGGTAATGCCTATCAAACTGTTCCGGGAATTTTACTTGATTTCTTAAAAAAATACCCAAATAATTCAAGCAGGGCTGAAGTAGAAAAATTATTGGTCGATTCTTATATTTCATCTAAAAACTACAAAGAAGCGCTGGTTTTATTAGAAAAAAACAGAACTCCCGAAAATAAATTAGCGTACCAAAAAGTGCTTTTTTACAGAGGGTTAGAATTATACAATGATACAAATTATACAGAAGCACTAAAAATGTTCAACAGTGCCGTAAAAGAACAAAAAGACCCTGATTTTACCGCTCGTGCCACTTTCTGGAAAGCAGAATCAGAATATGTTACCGATGATTTTCAGTCAGCATTAATTAGCTATAAACAATTTGCAGGTTTGGCTGCAGCAAAAGCTACTGATGAATATAAAAACATTAATTATAACATTGCTTATACTTATTTTAAACTAAAGGAATACGATCAGGCCGGAAATTATTTTCAGGCACAAATTGATAATTCAAAAGAAGATAAAGTTCGCTTAAACGATTCATATTTGCGTTTGGGGGATTGTCGTTTTGTAAACGCAAAATATGGCCCGGCGATGGAAGCTTACGCAAAAGCAATGGATGCAAAAGGAGTTGATGCCGATTATGCACAATATCAAAAAGCGCTTTCGTACGGATTTATGTCCAGAAATGACAAAAAAATTGAGGAGCTGAATAATTTTCTTTTGATGTATAAAAAATCATCTTACAGAGATGATGCATTGTATGAATTAGGAAATACTTATGTAGCCCAAAAGAAAAATGATCAGGCTATAAAAACCTATGATCAGCTGATTGCTGAGTTTAAAAATGGTCCATTTACCTCAAAATCAATCCTAAAGCAAGGTTTAATTTATTACAATACAGATCGCGATGATCAGGCATTAGTAAAGTTTAAAAAAGTAGCTGCTGAATTTCCGAAAACTCCCGAAGCATTAGAGGCCGTTTCTACCGCAAGATTAATTTATGTTGATTCAGGAAAAGTGGATGAATATGCTTCATGGGTACGAACTTTGGATTTTGTTGCTGTAACAGACGCAGAACTCGATAATGATACTTACGAAGGAGCTTTTAAACAATACAGTCAAAATAACAGCAAAGTTGCCATTACAGGTTTTACAGGATATATAAGCAAATTTCCGACAGGAATTCATGCGCTTGAAGCCAATTATTATTTAGCACAATTATACTATGCAGAAGGTTCAGAAAATAAAGCTGCTGCTAATTACCAATATGTAATAGATCAGCCAAGGAACGAATTTACAGAGCAATCATTAAACAAATTAGCTCAGATATTTTTGAAAGCAAAAGATTGCGATAAAGCAGTTCCGGTTTTAGTTCGCTTAAGCGAAGAATCTGATTCATTTCAAAATCAAAACTTTGCACAGGCAAATTTGATGAAGTGCTATTATGATAAAAAAGATTATAACAACTCGGTTATTTACGCAGATAAGGTATTGCAAAACCAAAAAGCAGATGCAAACGTAAAAGCAGATGCTCAAATTATCGTAGCTCGTGCAGCAATGCAGACCGGAAACGAAGAGAAAGCAAAAGCGGCATATGCAAAATTATTGGCAACATCCAAAGGAGAATTGGCGGCAGAAGCATTGTATTATGACGCTTATTTTAAAACCAAAGAAGGCAAGTACGATGCCTCTAACATTGCAGTTCAAAAATTAGCCAAAAATTATTCAGCCTATAAATATTACGGAGCAAAGAGTTTGGTTTTGATGGCAAAAAACTTTTACGGATTAAAAGACAGTTATCAGGCAACTTACATTTTAGACAATGTAATAAACAATTTTACAGATTATCCGGATGTAGTTGAAGAAGCGAGAAAAGAGTTAAGCGCAATTAAATTAGAAGAATCAAAAACCAATTCGTCAATCACAAAATAAGAATAAAGAGAATAGAGAATAGAATAAAGAAAATAGATGCAGGATGAAAGAGAAAAGATTTAAAAAAGTCAATTTCTTGATTCTTTCTTACTCTAAAAAAACAGAAAACAAAGATTGAAAGTCTATTTTCTTTATTCTTTGCTCTATAATTCTAAAAAAAAAGAAAAAAGAAATGAGTTTACCTTTTTATATAATTGATGTTTTTACCGATAAAAAATACTCAGGAAATCAGCTGGCGGTTTTTTTAGAAGCAGAAAAATTGAGTTCAGAAGAAATGCAGCAGATTGCACGCGAAATTAATTTTGCCGAAAGCACTTTTATTACCAGGCTTGACAAAGAAAACAATAGCGCTGAAATTAAAATATTTACTCCGGCCAATGAAATGCAATTTGCGGGTCATCCCATTATTGGAACTTCTTGGGTTTTGATGAATAAGATTTTTAATTCACCTAATGAGATTAAACTGGAAGTTCCTATTGGTCCAATTGCGATTCATAAATCTGGAGATTTAATTTGGCTAAAAGCAGCACAGCCGAAATTTTGGGACACTTTTTCGAAAGTCGATTTTACATTTTTTAGTAATCTGGAAGTAAGCGATTTTGAAAATCAGTTTCCAATACAGGAAGTAACAACCGGAAGTGCTTTTGTTATGGTTGGGTTAAGTAGTAAAAGAGCGCTTGAAAATTTGGTTTTAGACAAAGATAAAACAGATGAATGGCTGAAACAGCATTGCAAAACCAGTCACAGAGGGCTATATTTTTACTATCTGGAAGGTTCAAAAGTTTTTAGCAGAATGTTGTGCGTAGAACATAATCAATTGGTTGAAGATGCTGCAACCGGAAGTGCCAGTACCTGTCTTCAGGCTTTTCTGTTAAAATATCATAAACCTGAATTTGAATTAATAAATTATCAGGGGGATTATATAAACCGCCCGTCGCAGATTCATTTTAAAGGAAAATTAACTGACAATGATTTTGACATTAAAATAGGTGGAAACGCACAGTTTGTGGCCAAAGGAGAGTGGGAAAGTTAATTAGGAATAAAACCAGATTTTTAGAAAATAGAATAAAGAAAATAGAATATAGATTTTAGAATAAAAAACAAAGAGTTTGAAAGAATCAGAACATAGGCAAAGTCGATTTTCTATATTCTTCTCTATACTCTCAAATAAAATAAATATGAAAATTAATTTCCAGAATAAAACCATTATTTTGATTTTGCTGTTTGTTTTTCAGCTTTCATCTGCACAAGTAAAGAAGGAAGAAAGCATCGGAACAGAAACAGTAAATGTTGTAAAACCATATTCGCCAACAATTTCGGATGCTTTTAAGGTTAAAGAAACTCCTTCGCTTGACGACTCAGGAAATCAGCCAAAAGAAACTATTAAATATAGTATTTTGTCGGTTCCTGTTGCCTCAACTTTTACCCCTTCAAAAGGAAAAGCAGCAGGTGTTGAAAAATCAAAACAAGACCGTTTATTTAGTAATTATGCTACATTGGGAGTTGGAAATTATGCTACTCTTAATGCTGAATTATTTGTAACACAGGATTTAGGAAATAATGATTATCTGTCAGGAATGTTTCGTCATCATTCGTCTCAGGGTGGAATAAAAGATGTAGAACTAAATGATGAATTTTACGATACAGGTCTGAATATCGGTTATGGACAAAATAACCGTGATATATCATGGGCTGTCGATTTGGGCTATCAGAATCAAATATATAACTGGTACGGTTTGCCTGCTGATTTTGGTGCCACTTTGCCTCTTGATGACCGTTTTGACTTAGTGAATAAAATAAATCCTAATCACTCTTACAACACAATTTCGTTAGGTGGGCATATTGATTTTACTGAAAGCGTTTTTAATAAAATTGCTACACGATTTACCCATTTTTCTGATAATTTTTCTTCGTCTGAAAATCGTTTTTATGTCAAGCCTTCTTTTAAAGTTGATGTAATGGACCAGTCTATAAACACCAATATTATTGTAGATCACGTAAGCGGTTCTTTTGAACGTAATTATTTTAATGATAATACAAAGCCTTTAGATTACAGCCTTACCAATTTTGGAATTGAACCAAGTTTTGTAATTCTGGAAAATGACTGGACTCTGGAATTGGGAGCCGGTATTTATTATGGTCTGGATTCTGAAAATAGCGGAAACAAATTTTATTTTTACCCAAAAGTAAATGCTTCTTATAAACTGGTTGGTGACTTAATGATTTTTTACACTGGAGTAAATGGAGCATTGAACCAAAATTCGTATGCCGATTTTGTAACAGAAAATCCATTTTTGTCTCCAACACTCAACATGAGACCGTCCAGTACTCAATATAATGTTTTTGCAGGTTTAAAAGGAAAGCTGGCCAACAATATAAGTTATAATCTAATGGGTTCTTATCTAAATGAAAAAGATAAGGCATTGTTTAAGAGTAATGATTATACAGAAGATTTGTTAAATCAAAATTATGCTTACGGAAACTCTTTTGGTGTGGTGTATCAGGATGTAAGAACGTTACGTTTTTATGGTGAACTAAAAGCTGATTTTTCTGAAAATGTCAGTTTTGGAATCAACGGAACTTTTAATAGTTACAAAAATGACGGACCTCAAGAAGCCTGGAATTTACCGACTATGAAATTAAGTTCTAATCTTGATGTTAATATTACAAAACAATGGTTTGCCGGTGTGAATGTTTTTTATGTAGGAGAACGTAAAGATATGCAGACCAATTTGGATATTTCGCCAAGTGCAACTGTAATAAATTTAAAAAGCTACTTTGATGCCAATGCACATTTGGGATATAAATTTAATGAACGTCTGACTTTCTTTTTAAAACTTAATAATATAGGAAATCAGGCTTATGAGAAATGGCTGAATTACCCGGTACAAGGATTTCAGGTTTTAGGCGGGGCAAATTATAAATTCGACTTTTAATTTATTTGCCACAAAGGTGCTAAGTCTAAAGTTTTTAGCCACAAATTCATGAACTAAATTAATATTTATTCGTGAATTCGTGGCTTGCTTTTTTTTTACGATCTTTGCGACTTAGCGTCTTTGTGGCAAAAATACTATGGAATTTAAGCAAAAAATACATACGCATTACTTACAAATGGTTCAGGATCGAATTGATGTTTTTAGGGACATGATTACAAACCTGACTGAAGATTCTAAAAATGATGCAAAAGGTTCTGCCGGCGACAAGCACGAAACCGCTCTGTCGATGATGCATATTGAACAGGAAAAACTTACCAATAAACTAAAAGAAGCAATTTCTCAAAAAGCCATTTTAGATAAAATTGACTCTTCAAAAACAACAGAAAATATTATTTCAGGAAGTTTGGTAAAAGCAAACGGAATTTATTTGTATGTGAGTGTTGCACTTCCTAAAATAACTATTGATGGTATTAATGTAATTGCACTTTCTCCGCAATCACCACTTGGCACTCACTTAATGGGAAATAAGGTTGGTTTTCAATTTGAAATTAATAAAACACATTATACTATTGAGAGTGTTGAATAATGCGAGAGCCTATTTTTATCATCCTGACGAAGGAAGGATCACATAAGAAATCCGACAATAATTAGCGACTTTGTTTGCAGAGTTTGTAGTGTGATCCTTCCTTCGTCAGGATGACAAACAAGCTGCTTAAAATTATTGCACAAACCTTCAATCTTATCCTTCTTTATCCTTCAAAATTAAAATTTTCAATTTCAACCCAATTTTTACTGCTAAAATTTTACAGTTTATATGTAAAAATGAGTTTATGGTTTTAAATTGTAACCGAAATTAGGTTTTGTGTTTTGTAATTATAACCATTATTACATCTTTGCCTTATCAAAATAAAATTTACAATAAAAATATATAATTATGTGTGGAATCGTATGTGCCTTCGATCTAAAGCAAAAAGCTGAAACGTTAAGACCTCAAGTGTTAGAAATGTCTAAAATCATTCGCCACCGCGGACCAGACTGGAGCGGAATTTACAGCAATGAAAAAGCTATCTTATCTCACGAGCGTTTGGCAATTGTAGACCCTGCTTCAGGAAAACAGCCTTTGTTTACAGAAGATAAAAAATTGGTTCTGGCTGCAAATGGTGAAATCTACAACCACAGAGAATTGCGAAAACAATTTGAAGGAAAATATAACTTTCAAACAGAAAGTGACTGTGAGGTTATTTTAGCATTATACAAAGAAAAAGGACCTCATTTTATTGATGAGATGAACGGAATTTTTGGATTTGCCATTTACGATGTCGATAAAGATGAGTATTTTATTGCTCGTGACCACATGGGAATTATTCCATTATATATTGGTTGGGATCAGCACGGAACTTTTTATGTAGCTTCTGAATTAAAAGCTTTGGAAGGATATTGCACAAAAATCGAATTATTTCCTCCGGGACATTACATGACAAGCAAAGATGGTGAGTTTGTACAATGGTATAAAAGAGACTGGACAGAATATGATGCAGTAAAAGATAATGAAACCAGTATTCCTGAAATCAAAAAAGCGCTTGAAGCTGCAGTTCACAGACAATTAATGAGTGATGTGCCTTATGGAGTTTTACTTTCAGGAGGTTTAGACTCGTCTATTACTTCGGCTGTAGCCAAAAAGTTTGCTCAAAAACGTATTGAGTCTGACGATACTACAGATGCATGGTATCCGCAATTGCACTCTTTTTCAGTTGGATTAGAAGGTTCTCCGGATTTGGCAGCAGCAAGAAAAGTGGCCGATCATATTGGGACCATTCACCACGAAATTAAATTTACAATTCAGGAAGGTTTAGATGCTGTTCGTGATGTAATTTATAACCTGGAAACGTATGATGTAACTACCGTTAGAGCTTCAACACCGATGTGGTTAATGGCGAGAGTTATCAAATCAATGGGAATCAAAATGGTTCTTTCAGGTGAAGGTGCAGATGAGTTATTTGGAGGATATTTATATTTCCACAAAGCGCCAAACGCCAGAGAGTTTCATGAAGAAAACGTTCGTAAATTAGGTAAACTTCATATGTACGATTGTTTGCGCGCCAACAAAAGTTTAGCAGCGTGGGGAATTGAAGGGCGTGTGCCATTTTTAGATAAAGAATTTATGGATGTTGCAATGCGCATCAACCCACAAGATAAAATGATCAACAAAGAGCGCCCGATGGAAAAATGGGTGGTTCGTAAAGCTTTTGAAGATATGCTTCCTGAAAGTGTGGCATGGAGACAAAAAGAACAGTTTTCTGACGGTGTTGGATATAGCTGGATTGATACTTTGAAAGAAGTGGTAGGAAGAGAAGTTTCTGATGAACAACTGGCAAACGCGAAATATAAATTTCCGTTACAAACTCCGGCTTCAAAAGAAGAATATTATTACCGTTCTATTTTTGCAGAACATTTTCCAAGTGATGCAGCAGCATTATGCGTGCCTCAGGAAGCAAGTGTGGCTTGTAGTACAAAAATTGCTTTGGAGTGGGATGAAGCTTTCAAAAACATGAACGACCCTTCTGGAAGAGCAGTTGCAAGCGTACATGATGATGCCTACGTTAAAGCATAAATTCATATTTAAATTTTATTATTTTAAGAAAGACGTTCTCATTTTGAGGACGTTTTTCTTGGTTTAAATATTAAATTGTATTATTTCAGCTACTTAAAAATAATTATTAGTAATTATTTAACTTTCTTTTCTATATTTGACATTCCCCAAAAATGCCTGACCTGATCTGAAAAAGTAATGAAATAAAATATGTTTACTTTTAAAAACATTTAGAAATAAAAAAAACTAGAAAGGTATGTCTGGAATATTAGCCGTTATTGGCAAAGGAAAAGACCCGCAGCTCGTGAGAGAGCTTTCTGCAAGAATGTCGCACCGCGGTCCCGATGAAAGAGGTTATCATATCATGGAAAATGGCAGTATTATTTGCCATGAAAGCTTGTCAATCATAGATTTAGATTCGGGTAAGCAGCCTATTCAGGGCGCACAAAAAGCCTGGATGGTTCATGATGGAGAAATTTACAATTACCAGGAATTAAAAAACGGAGTTTTAAAAGATTACAATTTCAGAACAAAATCAGATTCAGAAGTCATTGTGCATTTGTATGAGGAATTTGGATATGATTTTTGTAACAAATTAGATGGTGACTGGGCTTTTGTAATTATTGATGGTGACGATTATATTGCAAGCAGGGACCCTCTTGGCATAAAACCTTTATATTATGGTTTGGATGAAAGAGGAAGAATATATTTTTCTTCGGAAATGAAGCCAATTGCAGACCAGTGCAAAACATTTTCAACCTTTCCTCCCGGACATTATTATACCCCAAAAACAGGTTTTGTAAAATATTATCAGCCTGAATATGAAGATTACGAAAATGCAAATAACGATCTTAAATTAACTGAAATAAGAGAAGCATTAACAGAAGCGGTACGTAAACGTCTGATGGGAGATTTACCTGTCGGGGTATTACTTTCCGGCGGCTTAGACTCTTCTTTGATATCTTCGATTGCGGCAAGATTACTAAAGGAATCAGGAAAAAAATTACAATCATTTTCAATTGGTTTAAATGCAGATACGCCTGATAATAAAGTGGCGAGAAAAGCAGCTGAATTTTTAGGCACAGAACACCATGAAATTCATTTTTCTGTAAAAGAAGGAATTGAACTTTTGGATCAAATAATCCAGAACATCGAAACTTATGATATTATATCAGTAAGAGCAAGTGTTCCAATGTTTATATTGTCTAAAGCTATTGCTGACCAGGGAATAAAAGCGATACTTTCCGGAGAAGGTGCCGATGAAATATTTGGCGGACATTTGTATTTCAGAAACGCTCCGTCAACAGAAGAATTTCAAAAAGAAACAATAGAAAGAGTTCAGAAGTTATTTACAGCCGATTTATTGCGTGCAGATAAATCTACAATGGCAAATAGCATAGAGACAAGGATTCCGTTTTTAGATAAAAATTTCCTTGATACTACAATGTTAATCAAGCCAGAGGAAAAACAGCCTAAAACATATGACGGAATTGAAAAATATATTCTAAGAAAAGCATTTGATACTCCGGAAGACCCTTATTTGCCATCGGAAGTCTTATGGCGCCAGAAAGAGCAATTTTCTGATGGAGTAGGATATAACTGGATCGATGAATTAATTGAATATTGCGCAACTCAGGTATCAGATGAGCAATTGGAAGGAGCTGCAGCAGAATTTCCATATAACTCACCAACCACAAAAGAAGCTTATTTGTACCGATCGATTTTTCACAAATATTATCCACAGGTCAGTGCGGCACAAACCGTGCGAAAATGGATTCCAAAATGGCAGGAAAACCAGGATCCAAGCGGAAGAGCAAATGCAGCCCATTTAAAAGCAGATATAAAAATTGCAAAATCAGGTGTAGCAGTTTAGAAACTAAATCTGTTTTTAACATATAATTTATTAAAAAACCGAAATACATTTAAGATGTTATTTCGGTTTTTTTTGTGCTATTTTTATTTTTAGAATTGGAATTTAAAGAATTTTGAATTTAAATTGGATTTTGTGTTAATAACTTAAGTGCTTTAAGTCAGATTTTAATGGGTATATAGTCCGCGTTTTTATATATTTGCGTGTTAGACAATAAATACATTTTTTAGAATAAATTATATGAGCGAAGAAATCAAGAAGAACAATTATTCAGCAGATAGTATTCAGGCATTAGAAGGAATGGAGCACGTAAGAATGCGTCCATCGATGTATATTGGAGATGTAGGAGTTCGAGGGCTACATCATTTGGTTTATGAGGTTGTTGATAACTCTATTGATGAGGCGATGGGAGGACATTGTGATACCATTGGTGTTGCAATAAACGAAGACGGTTCTGTAACAGTTGAAGACAACGGTCGTGGTATCCCGGTTGATTTACATAAAAAAGAAGGGGTTTCTGCACTAGAGGTTGTAATGACAAAAATTGGTGCCGGAGGTAAATTTGATAAAGATTCTTATAAAGTTTCCGGAGGTTTGCACGGTGTTGGGGTTTCGGTTGTAAATGCGCTTTCAGTTCATATGAAATCTACTGTTTTTAGAGACGGTAAAATCTACGAACAGGAATATGAAAGAGGAAAAGCAATGTATCCGGTAAAACAAATCGGAGAAACAGATAAAAGAGGTACACGTCAGACTTTCTATCCTGATGATACAATCTTTACGCAGACTACAGAGTTCTCTTATGATACCTTATCGGCTCGTATGCGTGAGCTTTCTTTCTTAAACAAAGGAATTACAATTACTTTTACTGACAAGAGAGAAGTAGATGAAAAAGGTGAATTTAAAGTTGAAGTTTTTCATTCTGATGAAGGTCTTAAAGAATATATTCGTTACTTAGACGGTAACCGTGAGCCAATTATCTCTCACGTTATCAGCATGGATCACGAAAAAGGTGAAATTCCGGTTGAAGTTGCCTTGATTTATAATACAAGTTACACGGAGAATATTTTCTCTTATGTAAATAATATCAATACTCACGAAGGAGGAACGCATTTACAAGGTTTTAGAAGTGGTTTGACAAGAACCCTTAAAAAATATGCAGATGCATCCGGAATGTTGGATAAACTGAAATTCGAAATTGCGGGCGATGACTTCCGTGAAGGTTTAACAGCCATTATCTCAGTAAAAGTTGCAGAACCACAATTCGAGGGTCAGACTAAAACCAAACTTGGAAACAGAGAAGTAGTTTCTCCGGTTTCTCAGGCAGTTGGAGAAATGTTAGAGAATTATCTGGAAGAAAATCCAAATGATGCCCGAATCATTATCCAGAAAGTAATCTTAGCTGCACAGGCACGTCACGCTGCAAAAAAAGCACGTGAAATGGTACAGCGTAAAACCGTAATGGGCGGCGGTGGATTGCCAGGAAAATTATCAGATTGTTCTGAGCAGGATCCTGCAAGATGTGAGGTTTACCTTGTCGAGGGAGATTCGGCTGGTGGAACAGCAAAACAAGGTCGTGATCGTAACTTTCAGGCGATTTTGCCATTACGTGGTAAGATTTTGAATGTGGAGAAAGCAATGCACCATAAAGTATTCGAAAACGAAGAGATTCGTAACATCTTTACCGCTCTTGGAGTTACCGTTGGTACTGCAGAAGACAGTAAAGCCTTAAATCTTGAAAAACTAAGATACCATAAAGTAATCATCATGTGTGATGCCGATGTCGATGGTAGTCACATTTCTACCTTAATATTAACCTTCTTCTTCCGCTTCATGAAAGAGCTAATCGAAGAGGGACACGTTTATATTGCGGCTCCACCTTTATACCTTGTTAAAAAAGGAAATAAAAAGGAATATGCATGGAATGATGTTCAGCGTGATCAGGCTAATGAGAGAATGGGAGGAAGTGCAGCTATCCAGCGTTATAAAGGTCTTGGAGAGATGAATGCGGAGCAATTATGGGAAACTACAATGGATCCGAGCTTTAGAACTTTACGTCAGGTAACAATCGATAGTCTGGCAGAAGCCGACAGAGTTTTCTCAATGTTAATGGGTGACGAAGTACCGCCGCGTAGAGAGTTTATCGAGAAAAATGCGGTTTATGCAAATATTGACGCATAAATTATAAAATTAATAATTCTAATTCGTTTAATTGTTTAAATTTACTAAACAATTAAACGAATTTTTTGTTTAAGATATAAAGTTAATTAATAACCGATAAAGTATAAAATATGAAAGTTACCATTGTAGGAGCAGGAAATGTTGGAGCTACATGTGCTGATGTTATTTCTTATAGAGGAATTGCAAGCGAAGTAGTATTGTTGGATATTAAAGAAGGTTTTGCCGAAGGGAAAGCACTGGATATTACACAATGTGCTACAAATACAGGTTTTAATACCAAAGTATCCGGAGTAACCAATGATTATTCTAAAACTGCTGGAAGCGATGTAGTAGTAATTACATCAGGAATTCCAAGAAAACCAGGAATGACACGTGAAGAATTAATAGGTATTAATGCAGGAATTGTTAAGGGAGTTGCTGAAAATGTACTGAAATATTCACCAGATACAATTATTGTTGTTGTTTCTAACCCAATGGATACTATGACGTATCTGGCCCTAAAATCTACCGGATTGCCAAAAAACAGAATTATAGGTATGGGAGGAGCTTTAGACAGTTCTCGTTTTAGAACTTATTTATCTTTAGCACTTGATAAACCTGCAAATGATATTTCAGCAATGGTTATTGGCGGACATGGTGATACTACAATGATTCCATTAACACGTCTGGCATCATATAATGGTATTCCGGTAACAGAATTCCTTTCAGAAGAAGTATTACAAAAAGTAGCTGCTGATACTATGGTAGGCGGGGCAACTCTTACAGGTCTTTTAGGAACTTCTGCATGGTATGCGCCCGGAGCTTCTGTAGCCTATCTTGTAGATAGTATTTTAAATGACCAGAAAAAAATGATTGCATGTTCTGTTTTCGTAGAAGGAGAATATGGGCAAAACGATATATGTATAGGAGTCCCATGTATAATTGGTAAAAACGGAGTTGAAGAAATTCTTGATATTAAATTAAATGATCAGGAGAAAGCTTTGTTTGCTAAAAGTGCAGATGCCGTTAGAGGTATGAATGACGCTCTAAAATCAATTTTAGCATAATGAAATTGGTAAAAAAAAGATAAGGCTGCACTTTTGCAGTCTTTTTTTTGAGATTAATTAATAAATAAATTGGTTAATCTTTTCGTAAATTATATATTTGCTCGGTTTAAAAAAAATGTTGTAATTCGTGATCTAGTTTTTTTGTTTTAAAAAAATCTGTCAGGGCTTATTTTATGGCACTTTAAAACAAAAACAAACAATAAAACATAATTAATTTTTAGTAATAATGCAGAATAAAGGACTTATTAAATTTTTCGCAATTCTATTTGCATTGGTAAGTATTTACCAACTTTCGTTCACTTACCTGGCAAGCAATGTCAAAAGTGAGGCTAAAGCTTTTGCAGGAGATAATCCTGATAAAGAGCTAAAATATTTAGATTCTATTGGTAAAGTAGAGGTGCTAAATCTTGGTTTTACGAGTTTTACTTACGATGAAGTAAAAAACAAACAAATCAATAAAGGTCTTGACTTAGAAGGAGGAATCAACGTTATTCTTCAAATTTCTATTAAAGACGTTTTAAAAGGATTAGCAAACAATTCTAAAAATCCGGTATTTAATAAATCATTAGCCGACGCGACTGCAAATTTAGAAGGTAATAAATCTTATTTAGATAAATTTTTTGAAGCCTTTGATGCAAATTCAAACGGAACAACAAAATTGGCTTCTCCGGAAATTTTTGCTAACAGAAATTTACAAGGTGAAGGTGGTATTGCTTTTGAAATGACCGATGCTCAAGCTCAAAAAATAATCAGAAAAAAAGTTGATGAGTCAATCGAAAGTGCTTACAAAGTACTAAGAGAGCGTATCGATAAATTTGGTGTAACACAGCCAAATATCCAAAAACTGGGTGCTACAGGAAGAATCTTAGTTGAACTTCCAGGTGCAAAAGATGTAGACAGAATTAAAAAATTATTAGGTGGAAAAGCTCAGTTAGAGTTTTGGGAAACTTATAAGATTGAAGAAATCGGAAACTTTTTGGTATCGGCTAACGAAGCTTTAAAGAAAACTGAAATCAAAAAAACAGAAACTAAAACAGTTGCTAAAGATTCATTAAATGCTTTATTGACTGATACTAAAGATTCAACTGAAGCTAAAAAAGGAAATAACCCATTGTTTGACAAAATTGTTATGCAGGGTGGTGGACCAATTTTAGGTTATTTTGCACCAAAAGATACTGCAACTATTAATTCTTATCTTAAAAGACCTGAGATTAGAGTTTTATTAGGTGCTGATCAGCACTATGCAAAATTTGTATGGAGCAAACCAACTACTATATCTGGAGCTACTGCAAAAGATCCAAAAGCAAAAGATCTTGAAGTAGTTGAATTATATGCATTAAAAGGAAACAGAGACAATATCCCGGCAATGAATGGTGGTCTTGTTACTGATGCCAAAGATACTTTTGACCAAATGGGTAAACCAGCTGTTTCTATGCAAATGAACAGTCAGGGAGCTAAAGTTTGGGAAGAATTGACAGGAAGAGCTTATAATCAAAAAAGCTACATCGCTATTGTTTTAGATAATATCGTTTATTCTGCGCCAGGTGTTACAAGCGGACCAATTGCTGGAGGAAGATCTGAAATTACAGGTTCTTTTGATGTAGCTGAAACTAAAGATTTAGCAAACGTATTAAATGCAGGTAAATTACCGGCTTCTGCAGATATTATTCAATCAACAGTTGTAGGACCATCTTTAGGTCAGGCTGCAATTGATGCAGGAACAATCTCTTCTGTATTAGGATTTTTATTAGTTTGTTTATGGATGGTATTCTATTATGGTAAAGCAGGTTGGTATGCTAACCTTGCCTTATTATTGAACTTACTTTTCTTATTTGGAATTATGGCTAGTTTTGGTTTTGTATTAACATTACCAGGTATCGCAGGTATCGTATTAACATTAGGTACAGCGGTAGATGCCAACATTATTATATTTGAAAGAGCAAAAGAAGAATTACGTGATGGTAAATCGCTGGCTGAAGCAGTAGCTGCATCTTACGGATGGCATGGTGCAATGCGTTCGATTATTGATGCAAACGTTACTCACGTTTTAACTGGAGCAATTTTATTTATTTTCGGAACTGGACCTATCAAAGGATTTGCATTAACATTGCTTATTGGTATCATAACTTCTATGTTTACCTCAATCTTTATTGCGAGAATCTTTATCGATAGAAATATTGCAGGAAAAGGTGATTTGACTTTTTCTACAAACATTACTAAAAACTGGTTTACAAATTTCCACTTCGATTTCATCAAAATCAAAAAGTTTACTTATATTTTCTCTTCTATTGTAGTTGTAGTAAGTTTAATTTCTATCTTTTTCGTTAACGGATTAGATCAGGGTGTTGATTTCGTTGGAGGTAGAACTTTCCAGGTTAAATTTGAAAAACCAGTTGATGCAACTGTAGTTTCAGATGAATTATCTGCTGCTTTTGGAACTCCGGTTGAGGCTAAAATTTTAGGTGATGATGATCAGTTAAAAATTACAACTAAATACAAAATCCAGGAAGATGGAGTAGCAGTTGACGAAGAGGTGAATCAAAAACTTTACAAGGCATTAGCTAAGTATTATCCAAATACTACTTATGAAAAGTTTACTAATACTTATGACGGTAAAACGGTTGGAGTATTACAAGCTTCTAAAGTTGGAGCTTCTATTTCTGAGGATATCAAAACAAACTCTTACTGGGCAGTTTTAGGAGCTATGGCAGCAATCTTCTTATACTTAATGATATCTTTCCGTAAATGGCAATATTCATTAGGTGCGATTGCAGCTGTTGCGCATGACGTTATCTTCGTATTAGGAATTTACTCTTTATGTTATAAATTCATGCCTTTCCACATGGAAATGGATCAGCACTTTATTGCGGCGATTCTTACTGTAATCGGTTACTCTATGAATGATACTGTAATTGTATTTGACAGAATCAGAGAGTTTATCATCGGAAACCGTAAAGGAAGTTTTGAAGATATTGTAAATGCTTCTATTAATACTACATTATCAAGAACATTGAATACTTCATTAATGATGATCATTGTATTATTAACAATGTTTATTTTTGGTGGAGAATCAATTAGAGGATTTATCTTTGCAATGTTAGTTGGTATTATTGTAGGTACTTATTCTTCATTATTTATTGCAACACCAGTATTGGTTGATACGATTTCTAAAGATGATAAACACACGATTGAAGATAAACATAATAAGGCTTAATTTAAACCTTATAGTTTTATATAACAGAAAGATCCAGTGAAAGCTGGATCTTTTTTTTATGCTTATATTTAACTTAAAAAGTATATATGAGAAGATGTTTACTATTGACTTTATTTTCTTTTTTGGTTCTTACTTCAGTGTATGGGCAATATCCGGGTAAATTCATTATTGGTTTTAATTATGGATTTGGGAATGAGTTTAAAAATAAGGATTATATCTTCGATAATCATTTTTACAAATTTGAAATCTATTATAACTTAAAAGAAAATAGAAACTTTCAGTATCAAATCCTTTTGCAGCCTGAAATTAATTTTGCCAAACACAAATTGTTGAATTTATATTTTGTGAAACCGGAAACCGCTGATTTTGAAGAAAAGAGACTCGTATATACACAATTAAAAAATGTTCGTGAATATGTGTTAAATATAGGCTTTTTGGTAAGGAAACCCATAAATGAGAAGCTCTCGGTTTATGCTTTGGGAAGTATTGGTCCTATGATTACAGATACAGAAACAGAACGAATGTCTGAGGGGTTTGCTTTTGCAGATGTTTTAGCAATTGGTTTCTGTATAAAAGTGCTAAGATTTCAGCTTGATATCCGTCCGGGCATCAGACATGTTTCAAATGCGGGATTAGGTAATTCTAATGCAGGATATAATACAAAGAATATTGAATTTGGAATTTCTTATTGCCTATAAAAAAACACCCGGTAATTTTAATTACCGGGTGTTCTATATTTATGTTGCAATTATTATGAAGTTGCTAAAGGATTTCTTTTGGCTCTTATAATGAAAAAAGCGCCGATAATTATAAAAGGTATGCTTAGCCATTGCCCGGTGGAGAATAAGCCTAATTCACTTTCAATACCACCTTGACTTTCTTTTACGAACTCTACTATAAATCGTACTACAAATAAGAGTACAAGAAATAACCCAAATAAATAGCCTGATCTTAATCTTGCATTTGTTTTCCAGTACAAAAAGAATAAAATAGCGAATACAAAAATGTAACAGAAAGCTTCATACAATTGAGTAGGATGTTTTGCCGGAACTGTGGCTAATAAATCTGCAAATTTCGGATCTGTTGCAATTGCTGTATAAGCGTCTTTTGGATTTGGAATATTAGTAGCATTTACGGCTTCGGCTTTGCTAAATTTATCATGCAAAAAACGAATGCCAAATGCCGAAGCAGTTTCATGGCCAATAATTTCTGAGTTAAAAAAGTTTCCTAAACGTACAAAAATTGCACCACTCGCAACTGGAATAACAACTCTGTCCAAAATCCATAAAAGTGGACGTTTTAAGATAATTTTGCTGTAGTAATACATTGCTATAATGATAGCAATGGCAGCACCGTGGCTTGCTAATCCCTGAAATCCTGTGAATTCGAATTTAGGTTCAAATTTAAATGGAAGGAAGATTTCAAGTAAATGATTTCTAAAATATTCCCAATCGTAAAATAAAACATGTCCCAGACGTGCGCCGATTAAAGTAGCTAAAACGGTCCAGACGAATAAAGAATCTAATTTATCAATTGATTCGTTTTCGCGTTCAAAAATCTTCTTCATTAAGAACCATCCAAGGCCAAAAGCGATTACGAACATTAAACTGTAGTAGCGAATCATAAAAAATCCTAAATCAATTCCTTCAGAAGGATTCCAAATGATATTTAAGGCGTGTGTCATATGTTAATTTTTTAGTTTGTTGTAAAAATAAATATTTAAAACAGAGTATATCTTTATTTAAAGTTAATGTTTGTGCGAACATTTCTTTTCAGGGACAGGGTCATAGCCGGTTCTTCCCCAGGGATGACAGCTCAGGATTCGTTTTGTTCCTAAATACCCTCCATAAAATAATCCATGCATTTGCAGTGCCTGAATCATATAAGAAGAACACGTCGGTTCAAACCTGCAGCTTGCTGGTGTGAAAGGTGAAATCGCTGTCTGATAAAAGCGTACTAATAAAACAAATGGAGTGATTAATTTCATAGTTTATTAGATTGGATGATTTATATAGAAAAGCTTGTACCTTCTTTTCCGTCTTTTAATTGAATTCCTAAACCAATTAACTGGTCACGAATCTGATCAGAAAGCGCGAAGTTTTTATCGGCTCTGGCCTGATTTCTCATTCCGATAAGCATATTAACAACACCTTCTAATTTATCATTATTACTGTCAGCAGCCTTTTCATCGCTTAAGCCTAAAACATCAAAAATAAAAGTATTAATTGCAGTTGTAAAGATTTTTAGATCCTCTGCAGAAATGGTTTCTTTTCCTTCTTTTAATAAATTGATATAGCGAACGGCTTCAAATAAATTTGCAATTAAAATTGGCGTATTAAAATCATCATTCATAGCATCGTAGCACAATTGTTTCCAGGATGCTATATCCAGAGAACTTGTTGCACTAGCAGAAATAGCAGGTAAAGTGTCAACAGCTTCCATCAATCTTTTATATCCTTTTTCGGCAGCTATGATAGCATCATCAGAAAAATCTAAAATACTTCTATAATGAGCCTGTAACATAAAAAAACGGGTAACAGAAGCAGAAAAAGCTTTGCTCAGAATGTTATTATCTCCGCTTAAAATCTCGCCCGGCAAAATGTTATTGCCAGTTGATTTTGCCATTTTCTTTCCGTTTAAAGTAAGCATATTGGTATGCATCCAGTAATTTACCGGCGACTGACCAGTGCATGCTTCATTTTGTGCAATTTCACATTCATGGTGAGGGAATTTTAAATCCATTCCACCTCCGTGAATGTCAAAATGATTACCAAGATATTTAGTACTCATTGCAGTACATTCCAGATGCCATCCGGGAAAGCCATCGCTCCAGGGAGAAGGCCATCTCATAATATGTTCAGGTTCGGCTTTTTTCCAAAGCGCAAAATCCTGCGGGTTTCTTTTGTCTGATTGGCCATCCAGATCACGTGTATTAGCAAGCATGTCTTCGATGTTTCTGCCGCTTAAAATTCCGTAATTGTTGGTTTCGTTATATTTAACTACATCAAAATAAACCGAGCCGTTGGCTTCATAGCCAATTCCGGTATCGATGATTTTTTTGATGATTTCAATCTGTTCTATAATATGCCCGGTAGCAGTTGGTTCAATACTTGGCGGAAGAAAATTGAATGATTTTAAAATATCATGAAAATCTACCGTATAGCGCTGTACAACCTCCATAGGTTCTAACTGCTCTAAACGTGCTTTTTTTGCAATTTTATCTTCACCTTCGTCAACATCATCAACTATATGCCCTACATCAGTAATATTTCTTACATAACGAACTTTATAATCCAGATGAAGAAAATATCTAAAAATGACATCAAAGGACATAAACGTCCTTACGTTTCCTAAATGTACGTTGCTATAAACTGTAGGACCGCAAACATACATTCCAACATTTCCTTCATGAATAGGGTTGAAACTTTCTTTTTCACCCGAAAGTGAGTTGTATATTTTTAGCGATTGTGAGTTGTATAAAGGCATTGTAAATTGTTTATTGTTTTTAGTTTATTGTTTATTGTTTTTAGTTTGAAGGTCGGAATATTATTTGAATTTGAGTCCTTTAATTTCACAATTGTTTAAATAGTTCATCATCGCTCCAATTTTGTTTTTTACTAATTCAACTGTTTCATTTAATTTTAAATGTTGCTCTTCAGAAATCAATTTTTTATCAAAAGCCCTGTAAGATTGTGATTTTACTTCTCCGGCTGAACCTTTTGCAATGCTTAAAAACTGAATGAATTCTCTATTGCCATTTCTCTCAAAACCCTCAGCAATATTATCCATAATAGAGCCAGAGCTTCTGTCAATTTGATCTTTTAAAGCGTAATTTGTTTTTAAGTTTGTATTTTGTATAAGGAATTCGATCTGTTGGCATATTAGTCGAGCTAATCTCCAAATATCGAGATCTTCAAATTTTTGTATTTTTCCCATAGTAACTACAAACAAAAAACAAAAAACAATTAACTTTTTAAAACTGAGTATCTAGTTTGATATAGTCAAGAAATTCTCTCTTTGTCTGAGGATCTTTGAACTTTCCGCCGAATTCAGACGTTACTGTACTGCTTTCGATATCCTTGATTCCTCGTGAATTAACGCAAAGATGTTTGGCGTCAATGACACACGCAACATCTTCAGTACCTAAAGCTTTTTGAAGTTCCTGAACAATTTGCATTGTCAGACGCTCCTGAACCTGAGGTCTTTTTGCATAGTACTCAACAATTCGGTTCATTTTTGATAAACCAATAACTCTTCCGCTTGAAATATAAGCAACATGCGCTCTTCCGATAATTGGTAATAAATGGTGTTCGCAGGTAGAATATACGGTAATGTTTTTCTCAACCAACATCTCACCGTATTTGTAATTATTCTCAAAAGTAGAAGCTTTTGGTTGTTTTGAAGGGTTTAAACCACCAAAAATCTCCTTTACAAACATTTTTGCTACTCGGTTTGGAGTACCTTTTATACTGTCATCTGTCAAATCCATTCCAAGAGTCTGGAGGATGTTTTCGACATCTTTTTTTATTTTTTCTATTTTTTCTTCGTCACTTAAGTCAAAAGCATCCTTTCTTAAAGGGTTTTGTGCATTACTGCTGAAGTGATTGTCACCTATTTCGTCTAAAAAATCTTCGTTATTTGTCATTAAAAACTACAATTATAATGGGTATATCTTTTTAAGGAGGTAAAGATAATTAATAAAAAGGAAAACTTTTCTATCGTTTTTACTATTTAGTGCTTACTTTTTAGTAATAGTACAAAATCAACTTAATCAGTATTCTTTAAACGAAAAAGACAATAACCGCAATTAGGTTATTGTCTTTTTCAATTTAAGACTTTCTTCTATTTATTAATGTCTGCTGTTGTAAGCTAAAAGTGCTTCCTTTAGTATGTTAACAGCAGTTGTTAAATCTTTTTTATTTAGAACGTACGCAATTCTTACCTGATTTAAACCCATTCCCGGAGTAGAATAAAAACCTTTGGCCGGAGCAATCATTACTGTTTCTCCGTTAAGATCATATTTTTCTAAAAGCCATTGTGCAAAATCATCAGAATCTTTTATTGGCAATTGTGCTATGCAGTAAAAAGCTCCTTTTGGTTTGGTTACGATGACGCCTTCAATTTTATTTAATTCAGTTATCAAAGTATCGCGTCTGCTTTTGTATTCTGAAATTACTTCATCAAAATAACTCTGTGGAGTATCAATAGCAGCTTCGCAGGCAATTTGCTCAATGGTTGGCGGACTTAATCGCGCCTGTGCAAATTTCATTACTGTTGCAAGTACATTTTTATTTTTGGTCACCAGACAGCCAATTCGTGCACCGCACATACTGTAACGTTTAGAAACAGAATCGACCATAATAACATTTTGCTGTACATCTTCTAAATTCATTACAGAAAAATGAACATCATCTCCGTCATACAAAAATTCACGATAAACCTCGTCAGCAATTAGATACAAGTCGTGCTTTTTGATCAGACCTGCCAATTGTTTAATCTCTGCTTCTGTGTATAAATAACCGGTTGGATTTCCAGGATTACAAATTAAAATGGCTTTGGTTTTAGGCGTAATCAGTTTTTCAACTTCATCAATCCCTGGCAAAGCAAATCCGCTGTCTATTGTTGATATTACCGGAATTACAGTTGCACTTGTAGAAGATGCAAACGCATGATAATTAGCATAAAAGGGTTCGGGAATAATAATTTCGTCCCCAGGATCTGTAATAGTGGCCAGTGCAAATAACAAAGCTTCAGAACCACCAGTAGTTACAATGATATCTTCTGAGTTGACATTTACATTCTGGCGTTGGTAGAACTGAGCTAATTTTTTTCTATAACTTTCATATCCGGCAGATGGACTGTATTCTATAATGCTTAAATCAATATTTTTTACCGCCTCGATGGCCACTTCGGGTGTCTTGATATCCGGTTGACCAATGTTTAGATGATACACTTTATGTCCTTTTTGTTTTGCAAGATCTGCATAAGGAGCAAGTTTACGTATCGGTGATTCGGGCATGTTTCTGCCTTTGTGTGATATTGTTGGCATGAGTTAAATTATTGAAGTGCAAATTTGCATTTTTTTTTCGAATATAACATGCAGAATACTAGTAGTTGTGAAAATGTAACAATTATCAATTTTTTTATTAATTTTATATTAAAAAATTATCAATGAAAAAATATATTGCGTTGTTTTTTGGGGTTTTAACACCTTTTCTTTTAAATGCTCAAAGTGATTTTTTGATTGAAAGCGGACATTCGAAGGTTACAATTCCTTTTAAATTAATAAACAACCTTATTTTTATTCCAATAAAAGTAAACGGTGTAGAATTAAATTTCCTTTTAGATTCTGGCGTAGAAGAAACTATTTTGTTTAGTATGGAAGACAAACAGGAAGTTAGTTTTAATAATGTCGAAAAAATAAAACTTAGAGGATTAGGAAGTGAGGAAGAAATAGAAGGATTAAAATCTACCAACAATGTTTTGACAAGTCATGGTCTTAAGTCACAAAATCATTTGTTATACATTATTTTAGATCAAACTTTTAATTTGTCCTCACATATAGGTATCCCGGTAAATGGAATAATTGGTTATAAGTTTTTTAAAAACAATATTGTCGAAATCAATTACCAAAGGAAGAAAATTACGATACATTCAAATAATGAAGAAGTAAGAAAAAAACTGGGCAAAAAATTCAAATCAATTCCTATTACGATAGAAAAATCAAAACCATATATTGAAGCTGTCGCTGTTGTCGATTCACAAAATATTCCCGCCAAATTGCTTATAGATATTGGGAATAGTGATTCTTTTTGGGTTTTTGAAAATAATAAAATTAAATTGCCAAAAAAGAATTTTCCTGATTTTTTGGGCAAAGGATTTAGTGGTGATATTGAAGGACATCGTGCTAAAATTGAAAAATTTTCTCTGGCAGATTTTAGTTTTAAAAATCCTATTGTATCCTTTCCTGATTCATCATCAATTAAGAATGTAAGAATGGTTCCGGGAAGAATTGGTTCTGTAGGAGGAGAAATTTTAAAACGATTTACCGTGGTTTTAGATTATGCCGGAAGAAACTTATACCTGAAAAAAAACAGTAAATTTTTTGAGCCTTTTACTTATAACAAAAGCGGAATCACAGTCCAGCACAATGGTTTGCAATGGGTCCAGGAAACTGTGCATTTGCAGACAGTTCAGGTTGCTTCATCAGTGGGAGAGGTTGAGCAAAATCTAAAAAAAGATGATAATTTCAGGTATAAATTTTCATTAAAACCAGTTTACGAAATAGTGAATATCCGAAAACACTCTGCTGCAGAAAAATGTGGTTTGCAAAAGGGGGATATCATTGTAAGCATCAATAATAACTTACCTTATAAATATTCATTACAGCAAATAAATTCTCTTCTAAAATCTGAGGAAGATATCTGGATTAATCTGGAAGTGGAAAGAAACAGTTTGATTTTGAAATTTAGATTTAAATTAGAAGATGAATTATAAAATAAGAAATTATTTGTAGAAATAAAAGTCAAACAGGGCTGTTTTTGTTTGAATTTTCTTTAAAATATTGGTTAACTTGCATTTTTGTTTACTTAGAGATATAATTTCACTAATTTTATCCCAAAATAGAAGTTTATGATCAAAAAATACGCACATTTCCTACTAATTTTAATATTTTTTATTTTTTCTTCATTTTTACCTAATGGACTTTATGCACAATGTGCAGGAGATGATGCAGACTTAACTGTATGTGATATAACCGATTCGGCTAGTCAAACGATAAATTTGTTTGCCGCCTTAAACGGAACTCCAACACCGGGTGGTATATGGACAGACGATGATGGTTCGGGAGGTTTAAATCTCACTACAGGTATTTTGAATGCGCAGCTTATTCGCCAGAGCGGTATTTTTCACTACACCTATACAGTAGAAGGTGTGGGAGGATGTACAGATAACTCTGCTATGGTGACTGTTACAATAGGAGGATATTCAGGAGTTACTTCGCCAAATGTTTCCGTTTGCAGCGCAGTTAAAACGTTTAATCTTTTTCAGGCATTCAATGGTGTTTACCTAAGTCCGCATTCTAACGGACTGTGGCATAATGATACTACCAATGAAGATGTACGCGGTCTTATCAATGTAGAAGACATAGAAGGCACTTTTCAATTTACATATACAATGCCTGCAATAGGTACTTGTCCGGCAGTATCTTCTACAGCAGTAATAACAGTTTTTAGGGCACCGGAATCTGGAGATAGTCCAGGTTTGTTTTTGTGTGCAAGCGATGGATTATCAGCTTATACCAATTATGATTTGTTTAGTTCGCTTTCAGGTCAGGATCCAGGCGGTACATGGAGAGATGCTAATCCCAGATCTACTGGCGAATTGACTACTCCGGGAGATCATTTTATTGATATAGAAAAAATATACAATAGATTTGGCGCCGGTAATTTTTATTTTACCTATGCCGTTCCTTCAACCAATCCTATTTGTCAGGACGCACAAACAACAGTCAGAATATATCTTGAAGATAAACTTGATTTTACAGGGGCCACAATGAATGTAAGTAGTGATATCTGTGAAACAGAAATTCCGACAGCAAACTATTCCATAAGAATCAATAAAGGCCCGGCGCCAATACCAAACGGCTCTTATTTGGTTTCTTTTAGGGTTTCAGGACCAAATAGCGCTACAGAAAGAGTAACAGCAACTTTTAATAATGGTGTGATGTCATTTTTTATAAAGCCAGATTATTTTCAACAGGCAGGTACTTTTAATGTAAATATCTTGAGTATAATTCCATCAAATAGCGCAGGTATATGTGCAAACATTATTAATAACTTGTCCGACGATTTGATTATTTATGCCATCCCGGATTTAGATGGTGCGAAAATCACAGAGTCACACATCTGCCGTAATAATGATGCATTGATACAAATCACAGATGCCATAAAAGTTACAGATGGTACATATGAAATTAGATATAACCTCTCAGGAGCTAATACAGCATTTAATCAAATAGCTGTAGCTACATTTACAGGCGGTAACGCAAGTTTTACTATCCCGGCAGTATTTAATACAGCCAGCGGGACTACAAATATTATGATTACCAATATCACACATGCCCCTTCTCAATGTACGAATACAGCCAATCTTACAGGGAATTTAATTATCGATCCGCTGCCGGATTTATCAAGTTTAATAATACGGGCAAATGATGTTTGTTTTGGAGGTGTTGTTACGGCAACCGTTTCAGGATTTAGAAGTTTAACAGATGTTACACTGTCTTATGTTCTTTCAGGAAGCAATACATCAACAGTACAGGTGATACCGTTAACATTAACGAATGGTTCAGCTAATTTTGTAATCCCTTCAAACCTAATCCCAAATACAGGGGCTACAACAATATCGGTGACGAATTTGGTTAATAACACGACAAATTGTGCAGTGAATGTAACCAATGTGACAGATGCCTTTTTAATAAACCCTTACCCAACAGCTCCGGTTGTAAATAATCAGGATTTTTGTAAAATAGAACTGGCAACAGTTGCCAATTTGGTTCCTAGCGGAAATCAATACAAATGGTACGATTCGGCTACAGCTACAACACCTCTGGCAGATACCGATCTTCTTATGTCTCAAAATTATTATGTAAGAGAAACTATAAGGGATTGCACATCAGATCCAAGCATGATTACTGTTACCATAAATGATTTGCCTGCACCGGTATTAAATCAGGACGGACAAAATTTCTGTGGTTTAAATAATCCAACCATTGCAGATTTATCAAATAACACAAATGTACCCGCTACAATAGTTTGGTATGATGCTCCAAATAATGGAAATTTATTGCCGTCAACCACACCATTGATTGATAAGGGAATTTATTATGGATTTGATTTTTCCAGTACAACCAGCTGTATATCAAATGAGAATATTGAAGTTACTGTGTCATTGCTAGATTGCGATTCACCGGAGTATTCTTTCTTTATTCCTGATGGATTTTCTCCAAATGGAGACGGAGTAAATGATGTTTTTGTTATTCCGGACATTGATTTTTTATATCCTGATTATACGCTGGAAATTTTTAACAGATATGGAAGCGGAATGTACAAAGGACATAAAAATAAACCGGGTTGGGACGGAATAAATTATGAAACTAATGGGATTGCGAGCGGAATAGCACCAAATGGGGTTTATTTCTATGTTCTATACTTTAATAAAGATAATAAACCACCTAAACAAGGACGTCTTTATTTGAATAGATAAATTCCTTCTCACATTACTTAATATAGTTTTTCAGATGAAAAAAATAATACTTTTTATAAGTTTTCTCTTTTATATAACCTCAGTTTCAGCTCAACAGGATCCCGAGTACACACATTATATGTATAATATGAGCGTTGTCAATCCTGCGTATGCAACAGGAACTCCTTCTATGTTAAATCTTGGCGGACTATACAGAACCCAATGGGTAGGAGCAGTTGGAGCACCAAAAACGTTTACTTTTTTCGGGCACAGTGCTTTGTCTGATAAGGTCGAAGTAGGGTTATCTTTAGTATCCGATGATATTGGTGACGGTGCTAAAAAAGAAAATAACGTGTATGCTGATTTTGCTTATGTTTTGGATTTAGGCAAAAAAAATAAACTTTCATTAGGGCTTAAAGCGGGAGTTTCATCCATGCAAACCAATTTTAACGGTTTTGTTCTGCAAAGTGGAAATGCAGATACAGATATGGCTTTTGCCGAAGATGTTAATGTGACAAAACCCAATATTGGAGCAGGGGCTTATTATTTCAGGGATAATTTATATGTAGGATTATCAGTTCCTAACTTATTAAAATCAAAACATATCGAAGAAAAATCAGGAATAAATGCTTTTGGTTCAGAAAATATTCACACCTTCCTGACTGCAGGATATGTTTTTCAGATCAATGATATGCTAAAACTGAAACCTGCATTTATGTCAAAATTTGTAAAAGGAGCTCCGGTTTCGTTAGATCTGACGGCCAATGTTTTATATAATGAAAAATTTGAATTAGGCGCGGCATACAGAATAGACGATTCGGTAAGTGCTTTGGTAAATATAAACATTACACCATCTCTGAGAGTTGGTTATTCATATGATTATACACTGACAAACTTAGGTCAGTTTAATTCGGGAACGCATGAAATTATGCTGTTGTTTGATTTGGATTTATTAGGGAAAGGATATGATAAATCACCAAGATTCTTCTAAAATGAAAAATATGAAAAAACTACTCGTTATTATATTCGTATTTTCAATACAGTTTATAAATGCTCAGGATAAAGACCTGCTCAGAGCAAAACGTTTTTTTGATAAAACGTATTATACTGAATCTATCCTCTTGTATGAGAAATTGGCAGAAGAAAAGCCTTCTCAGGAAGTAATTAAAAATCTGGCAGACTCTTATTATTACACTAACAATCAGATCAAAGCACAACAATATTACAGGCTTTTATTTCAAAATTATAATAAGGATTTAGAAAAAGGATATTATTTTAGATATGCCCAAACCTTAAAAGCGACAAATAATTATGATGAAGCTAATGTTATTTTAAAAGATTATTATGCTAAATCATCCAATCCTGACGATATTGTTTCTTTTGAAAAAGAATTAAAAGAACTCGAGAACGTTTCTGCTATTGGTAATAGGTTCGAGATTAAAAATCTGGCAGTCAATACTCCAAATTCTGAGTTTGGAGCAGTTAATTACAATGATAATTTAGTTTTTGCAGCAGTAAAATTAAAACCCGGATTATTTGATAAAAAATTTAAATGGGATAATGAAACGTATTTAAATCTGGTAAAAGTACCGATGAAAAATATTAATTCCAAAGATTCTGTTGCGCAGTATTTTGCCAGCGAATTAAAAACCGGAATGCACGAATCTAATGCTGTTTTTACAAAAGACGGCAAAACGATCTATTTTACAAGAAACAATTCCAAAAACGGAAAGAAAAGAAAAAATGACCAGAAAATTTCGAACCTTCAGATTTTCAAAGCCGAATTAGTAAATGGAAAATGGACCAATGTAACATCACTGCCATTTAATAGTCCAAATTACTCTACAGAGCATCCGGCTTTGAGTGCAGATGAAAAAACACTGTACTTTTCTTCTGATATGCCCGGATCAATTGGTTCATTTGATATTTATGCTGTAAATATTAACAAAGGAGCATTTGAGACCCCAAAAAATTTAGGTCCGGTAATTAATACCGACAAAAGAGAACAGTTTCCTTTTGTAGCAGCAGATAATAAACTTTATTTTTCTTCTGACGGACATTTAGGATACGGATCTCTTGATGTATTTGTTTCTGAAATAAATGGAAATGAATATTCTAAACCAGTAAACATAGGATTGCCCTTAAACTCAAATTTGGACGATTTCTCATTTAATATAGATTCAAATACCAAAGAAGGTTACTTCGCGTCAAACAGAGAAGGAGGAAAAGGGAGCGACGATATTTACCAGTTCAAAGAAACAAAGGAACTAATAGTTGAAGATTGTAAACAATTTATAGCCGGAACCATTACAGATATTGATACCAAACTGGTTTTAGAAAACGCTACAGTATTGCTGCAGGACTCTGATAAAAAAACTTTGAATACAATTGTAACGACTGCAGATGGTAAATTTAGTTTTACAGTTGCCTGTGAAACTTCTTATACAGTGGTTGCATTTAAAGAAAAATATACAAATGAATCCAAATCATTCACTTTAGATAAAACCAGAAATGTTATAAATGACGGATCATTAGCATTGAAATCTTTGGATGCTATTAAATTAGAAGAAAAAGAAACCGCAGAAAAGAAAAGAAAGCAGGAGATTATTATAGAAGAAGAGAAGAAGAAAAAAGAAGAATTGGCTATTATCGAATTAAAACAAAAAGAGAAAAAAGCCAAAGAAGACGAAATTGTAACTGCAGAAATAAAAAAGAAAGAAAAAATAGATCAGATCTTAAAACAGGAAAAAGACGTTGTCAGAGACAAAGACCGCTTAATCATCAAAACAGATCCTATTTATTTTGATTTTAATATGTGGTACATCCGTAAAGAATCAAAAGTAGTTTTAGGAAGAGTAGTGGCTTTGATGAATAAATATCCCGGGATGACCATCGAAATAGGATCGCATACCGATACTCGGGGAAATGCAAAATTTAATGCAGATTTGTCCCAAAAAAGAGCCGATTCAACCAGAGATTTTATAATTCAGTCCGGTATAGATTCCAAAAGAGTAACCTCAAAAGGATATGGAGAATCGATGCCAATCGTAAAATGCAAAACCGACGATTCCTGTACAGAAGAAGAACACGAACTCAACAGGAGATCAGAGTTTGTGATTAAGAAGTTGTAGAAAATTTCAAATTACGGAGAAAAGAAAAGCTTCAAAATAAATATTTAATTTTGAAGCTTTTCTTTTTTTTTAATTATTTTTATAGAATAACAATGACTAAAAAAATAATTATGAAAAAACTTGTCTTATCTTCCTTACTTCTGACTTTTATTGGATTGCAAAGTTGTAAAAATGAAGAAAAACAGAAAGAAGCCGAAGCCGCAAAAGCCGCAGCCGAAAAAGTGGTAAGTTCTGAATGTTACAAAGCAATTTATGAAAAGGATACTATTGATTTAAAACTAAATACTTTAAAAAATGGAAAATTAACTGGAGATTTGATTATGAAAGTGGCTCCTTCAACCGTAAGAACTGGTGAAGTTGCAGGTGAATTTCACGGGGATACCTTGTTTGTCGATTATACATTTACCGACACAGCAAATAAAGGCAAAACATTCAAAAATCCTATGGCATTTTTAAAAAGAGACAATCAGCTTATTTTAGGAAACGGAACCATGCAGACAACAATGGGTGTTACTTATTTGGTTAAAGACAAGCCTATCGATTTTGAACGTGTCAAATATAAATTTTCAGTTGCAGAATGCGCTACAAAGTAAAATAATAAACATATGTCATAAAAAAGCCGTTTCTTAGAAACGGCTTTGCTATTTAAATTTTAAATTTTTTTATAGAACTTCTCCTTTAATTTTTAAGGCGACTCTGCCTTCAGGCTGATTTACTGCATTTGTTTCAACAGTAATTGTCTTGCGAATCGGACCGGGAGTCATATTGTATTTTACATCAATTTTTCCTTTTTTTCCGGGCATAATTGCAGTTCCGGGTTTTGTAACAACAATTGAACTTACGGTAGATTCTGCAGATATAATTAATAATGGGGCATCTCCTGTGTTTGTGAATTCAAAAGAACGAACCCCATTATCACTTTTAGAAATTTTTCCATAATCAATTGTGTTGTCTGGTGCTGTAAATTCAATTTTCGGGCCGTTTTGTGCATAACCGATTGCGCTAAACAATACGATTATAATAAAAGAGGCAACATTTTTCATTTGAAATTGTTTTTAAGTTGTAAGTAAATATACTTTGTTTTAATTAATACACAAATTATTATTTCGCTTTTTATAGTGTACTTAATTATTTACTTTTGCTGTCAACACAAATACAAAAACTGAACCAAAGTGTAAAAGTGATTTGTTTAGCCATTTTGTTAAGGCAAAAGGTTAAGGCAAAAAATAGATAATTTAACAGAAAAACATATCCACGATAAAATGACAATTCCAGCACAATTTGACGCTAAGACGATCGAGAATAAATGGTATGCGTATTGGATGAAAAATAATTATTTTCATTCAGAACCAGATCACAGAACACCTTATACAATTGTAATCCCGCCGCCAAACGTCACTGGAGTCCTTCACATGGGGCATATGCTGAACAATACTATTCAGGATGTTTTAATTCGAAGAGCACGACTAAAGGGTTTCAATGCCTGCTGGGTTCCGGGAACGGATCACGCTTCTATTGCTACTGAGGCAAAAGTTGTAGCAAAATTAAAAGCAGAAGGAATCAATAAAAATGATTTAACCCGCGAAGAATTCTTAAAACACGCCTGGGAATGGACCGACAAATACGGAGGAACAATTCTGGAGCAGCTCAAAAAACTGGGAGCTTCATGCGATTGGGAACGTACCAAATTTACTATGGACCCGGATATGTCGGCATCTGTAATTAAATCGTTTGTAGATTTATATAACAAAGGATTAATCTACAGAGGATACCGTATGGTAAACTGGGATCCTGAAGCAAAAACAACTTTGTCTGACGAAGAAGTAATTTACGAAGAGCAGCAAGGAAAATTATTTTTCCTGAATTATAAAATTGAGGGAAGTGAGGAATTTTTAACCATTGCTACAACACGCCCCGAAACTATCTTTGGAGATACTGCAATTTGTATCAACCCAAATGATGAGCGTTTTACACATTTAAAAGGTAAAAGCGCCATCGTTCCGATTTGCGGAAGAGTAATTCCGATTATCGAAGACGAATATGTAGATGTAGAATTCGGAACAGGATGCTTAAAAGTAACTCCTGCGCACGACATGAACGATAAAACGCTGGGAGAAAAACACAATCTTGAAATCGTTGATATTTTTAATGAAGATGCTACGCTAAATAGTTTTGGATTACACTATCAGGGAAAAGACCGTTTTGTGGTTCGTACCGAAATTGCAAAAGAACTGGAAGAAATCGGAGCTTTGGCAAAAACAGAAACGCATTTGAATAAAGTGGGAACTTCTGAAAGAACCAAAGCTGTAATCGAACCAAGATTATCAGATCAATGGTTTTTGAAAATGGAAGATTTAGTAAAACCGGCAATCAAATCGGTTTTAGAAACAGGCGATATTAAATTGCATCCAAAACGTTTTGAAAATACGTATGCGCACTGGTTAAACAATATTCGCGACTGGAATATCTCTCGTCAGCTTTGGTGGGGACAACAAATCCCGGCCTATTATTATGGAGACGGAAAAGAAGATTTTGTAGTTGCTGAAAGCATAGAAGATGCTTTAGCTTTAGCTAAAGAAAAAACAGCTAACAATTCACTTACAGCTTCTGACCTTAAACAAGATGTAGACGCATTAGATACCTGGTTTTCTTCATGGTTATGGCCTATGTCTGTTTTTGGCGGGATTATGGATCCGGAAAGTGCAGATTACAAATATTATTATCCAACAAATGACCTGGTTACAGGTCCGGATATTTTATTTTTCTGGGTTGCCAGAATGATTATTGCAGGTTACGAATATGCGGGTGAAAAACCATTTACAAACGTATATTTAACTGGTTTGGTAAGAGATAAACAACGTCGTAAAATGTCTAAATCATTAGGAAATTCTCCTGATCCTTTGGATTTGATCGATAAATTTAGTGCCGATGGTGTTCGTGTAGGATTACTTTTGAGCGCTTCTGCAGGGAACGACATTATGTTTGATGAAGACTTGTGTAATCAGGGAAAAGGTTTTTCAAACAAAATTTGGAATGCTTTTAAACTAATTAAGGGATGGGAAGTTTCTGAAACTATCGCGCAGCCGGAATCATCAAAAGTGGCAATCGAATGGTATGAAGCGAAGTTACAGCAGACTCTGGTTGATATTGAAGATAACTTTGAGAAATACAGGATTTCAGATTCATTAATGGCAATTTACAAATTGGTTTGGGATGATTTCTGTTCGTGGTTCTTAGAAATGATCAAACCAGGATATCAGCAGCCAATAGATAAAGTGACGTTTGATAAAGCAATCGAAATGTTAGAAAGTAACTTGAAATTGCTTCACCCTTTTATGCCTTTCTTAACGGAAGAAATCTGGCAGTTAATTGCTGACAGAACTACAGAAGAAGCTTTAATTGTTTCAACATGGCCGGAATTAAAACCATTTGATGCTAAATTAATTGCTGATTTTGAAAATGCTATCGAAGTAATCTCAGGAATCAGAACGATTCGTAAAGACAAAAATATTCCGTTTAAGGACACAATTGAATTAAAAGGAATTAACAGCGAAAATGTTTCTGCTTATTTTGATTCAATCATAACGAAATTAGGAAACGTATCGGCATTCGAATATGTTTCGGAAAAAGTTGAGGGCGCATTATCTTTCCGTGTAAAATCGAATGAATATTTTATTCCGATTACAGGAAATATTGATGTTGAAGCAGAAATCGCAAAACTGACAGAAGAATTGAATTATACAAAAGGATTCCTGAAATCTGTAGAGGCAAAACTTTCTAACGAGAAATTCGTAAACGGAGCTCCGGAAAAAGTATTAAATATAGAAAAACAAAAACAAGCCGATGCTTTGGCAAAAATTGCCACAATAGAGCAGAGTTTGGCTGGTTTGAAATAAAATCAAATCTATTTTAAATATAAAAGCTGTCCAAAATGGACAGCTTTTTTTGTTTTGTCATTCCGAGGAACGAGGAATCACACTCATGAGTGACAAAGATTAGCGACTTTTTGTGTGGGATTTCGCGTGTCATTCCGAGGAAACGAGGAATGACAATATTGTACTATTTTTTCTTCGTCAAAACCAAAAACAAAGGATAAGAAATCAAAGTAATTCCAACAATGATAACAAAGCTTTTTGGATCACTGTAAATAAATCCGATCAATAATGCAATCGAGGCTATAATAGCGATTATCGTGCTCCAAGGATACCAAAAAGAGTGATACGGTCTAGGTAAATCGGGTTCTTTTGTTCTTAATTTCAGGAGCGAAAAATAAGCCAGCCCCCAAACGATAATCGAGATAAAAGCGGCAAAAGAGAACAATACTTCAAAAGAGCCAATACAAATTAAAAATAAGCTGAAAAGTGATGAAACTAAAAGTGCCACAATTGGAGTTCCTCCTTTATTTACCGTTGTTCCTTTCCTGATAAAAAATCCGTCGCGGCTCAATCCATAAAGAATTCTTGGCGGAATCATCATAAAGGCATTTAAAATACTGATTAAAGAGAAAATAGAAATTACAGTAACGATTTTAGCCCCGTTTTCGCCAAAGAGAATCTTAGCAACATCGGCAGCAGCAAGGCTTGATTTGGCCAAAGTTTCAATAGGCAAAACATGAAAGAAAGCTGCATTTACCAAAACATAAATTACAATCA
The DNA here is from genome assembly GCF_017833415.1 of Flavobacterium sp. 1355. Lineage (GTDB taxonomy): Bacteria > Bacteroidota > Bacteroidia > Flavobacteriales > Flavobacteriaceae > Flavobacterium. The sequence goes on from NZ_JAFICC010000004.1 coordinate 229,896, forward strand.
CAAGTAATACACCGCTATATAATGATTTAGGAATATTTTTACCCGGATTCTCATTTTCTTCCGCAAAAAAGCAAACGCTGTTCCAGCCATTATAAGTTCCGATAATAAGCTGTAATGACTTGAAAAAACCAAAAATAAGCCCAATTTGAAAAATTGAATTATCTGTTTTTATTTTCGGAACCTCAACGCCCGAATATATAAAACAGGCTATTACCAGAGCCACAAAACAAATCACTTTTAAAAAACTGGTAATTTGCTGAATAACGCTTCCGTTTTTTACCCCGCTCAAATGAAGAAGGACAAAAGCAGCTAATAAGGAAACAGATATTACAGTTGAATAATTGGCAAGCTCAGGAAATAAAATAATAGTATATTCACTAATAACAATGCAGTAAAATGCAGGCGGAATGGCATTTACAATGTAATCAAACCATCCGGAAAGAAAACCTGCATATTCACCCAAAGCTCTTTTGATGTAATTATAAGATCCGCCGGCTTTTGGCAGCATGGTAGCAAGTTCAGAATAGGAATTGGCACCTAATAAAACGTAGAAACCTCCAAAAAGCCAGGAAGCAATAATTAACCAATAATTATCAAGCATTTCTGCAATAGTTCCCGGCGTGCGCAAAATTCCGACTCCAATTGTTCCGCCAATTAAAACGGCAATATTAAAACTTAGACCTAAACTCTTTTTTAATTGATTTTTTGCGGCATCTGACATTTTTAAATTTTGTTTTGTTGTGATTTCTGGCGGTAAAAGTAATTATAATAAAACTAGTTTCTTTTTTAAAATCAATAAACCTCATCTATTGCTAAATGAGGTTTATGTGTATTAAAGTATTGTTTGTTTAAGAAAATACGAATAAGAAAATTAAAGGAAAAACTAAACCTGCCAAAGCTAATTTCCAGCCACGGCTTTTAAAACTAAATTTTCCTGCTTTAATAATAAATGTGCCCGTAATCGCAATTGTAATTAAACTCAAAGCAAAAATATCAGAATAATAGATCCACCAGTTCGAAGTACTTTTATGAATTTTCATTGTCTGACTAATAATTGGAGTTTTTGTAAAAGAAACAATTTCTCCTCTTCCCGTTTTCATATCAATTTCGACATCATGATTTTCAAAAGAAATTTTATAAGTTCCTTTTTTAATTCCCTGACGACGAATTTTATCATCAATATTTAATTTCTTTCCTAATTCTTCAGCAAATTTTTCATTTAGATTTTCCTCAGCAGGAAGGCTAATCTGTATTGCTTTTGTTTCGGTTGTATATTTTTCGGGATGCCAGTATTCACGATGATTCATCATAAGTCCTGAAAAGGCAAACGAAACAATTAACCCAATATAGAAATAACCCAAATCACGGTGTAGATTTCTTGCTTTGATTTTTTTCATGATTCAATTTAATAATAGCTGTTAGAATTTATACCTCAAACTTGTCATCACCTGACGCGGAGCGATTGGATTTACACTGTAATTCTCATGTACAGTATAATTCAATTCGTTGGTAATATTTGATAATTTACACAATATTGAAAATTTTCTCCATTCATAACCTGCTGAAACATCAATAGTGGTGTAGTCATCTAGCGGAATATCACGATCTCTTATTGTTACAGTATATGGAAGTGCCGGTGGAGCAGGTGTTGGTGTGATTGGTGTCCACAAATAATCATCATTCCATCCGCCTAAACGTTCTCCGATATAGTTGCCAATAGCTCCAACACTTACTCCTTTAAAGAATCCGTTTGGTACTTTGTAAAAAAAGCTTAAGTTGGCCGTAGTTTGTGGTGTTCTTGCAACACGATCTCCCTCAATAAAACTTCCGTTTGTACCAGAAGTTTTTGTGTAACGCATATCATTATAACTGTATCCCGCCATGATATTCAAACCTTCAACAGGATTTGCTGTAACATCAATTTCAATACCTTTACTTTTTGTTGCTCCGCCTAATATTTTAAGAGAATTATCGACATTTAAACTTCCGTCTGCTTTAGTAGGAGCAGTCTGAGCGAGATTACTGTTAGTAATTTGATAAACAGTAACATTAGTTGTTAATAAACCTTTTAAGAAATCAGTTTTTATTCCAGCTTCGTATTGATCAATTATAGAGGCCTTTATAGGCTGCAAATCTACCGTTGTACCTGTATTTGGAGTAAATGAACTAGAGTAACTACCAAACACAGAAATTTCTTTTGTTGGCTGGTAAACTATTCCCGCTTTTGGCGAAAAAGCATTATCTAAACGTTTTGGAGTAATTGCAGGAACTGCTTTTTCAGGATCTCCAGCTCCGGAAGCGGTCTCTTTATAAGTACTAACTTCTGCTTCCTGCCATGACCATCGTATACCAGCCAAAACTTTAATTTTTTCTGTAATTGAAATTAAATCCTGAAAATAAGCTCCAAAACGATTTGTATCTGTTTTTACAATTTGAGTAGCTCTTGCATTCGGAATATCATTTCTTTGCATAGAAGGATCAAAATTGTAAAGATTTATAGTATCGTAATTTGCAGGATTAAATGCATACGTGTAAGCAGTAGCAAAAGAATTTTCCCAGTCTGCTCCTGTATAAATTTGATGTTTAATAGTTCCGGTTGCAAAATTGCCCTGCAAACTTAATTGATCACCAAATACTTGCTCCAGGTTTTGATTTTGTACCAATGGTCTTGTCCAGTCACCGTTTTGTTTTACTGTAGATAATTGTGCTGTAGACTTTGAGGTTCTGTCATAAGTTTGAAAAGAACTATTAAAATTTAGTTTCCAGTTTTTATTAAAATCATGATTTAATAATACCGATGCACTAGAAGATTTTGTATTTCCATTTGACCAAAGCGATCCGTAAAAAGCATTTCGTGGTAAATCAAGAATTTCTTTTCCAATGATTCCCGTTCCGAAATCAGGAGTCCAGTCTGCTGTTAAATAATCACCCTGCAGGGTAATTTGAGTTTTTGTACTGATATCAAAAAGTAAAGAAGGATTGATATATAAACGCTCGTTTTTTACGACATCTCTAAAGCTTTCTGAATTTTCGTAAGAACCATTAATCCTAAAAGCAACAGATTTACTAAGTGGTCCGTAAAAATCAAAAGCAGGTTTGTAGAAAGAATAACTTCCTGTTTGCATCGAAATTTCTCCACCACGTTTAAATGATGGTATTTTGGTCACCAGATTCAATATTCCGCCTGGAGCAACATTTCCAAACAATAAAGCAGAACCTCCTTTTAAGAATTCCACTTTTTCTAAACCGGAAACTTCAGGAATAGAACCGGCATTATATCGAAAACCATTTTTAAACATATTGTTTGCGCTCATATCGTAGCCTCTCGAAAAAAAAGATTCCTGAGCACCACCACGGGCAGAACCTACATAAACACCATTTGCATTTTTTATAACTTCGCTTAAACGAATTGCTTGTTGCTGTTCAATTATTTCAGAACCTATGACTTGTATACTTTGAGGATTGTCCATTGGTTTTAAACCAGAACGTACTGCAGTAACAGGCTTTGGTTCTTTGTTTTTTGTAACAATTACTTCGTTTAGAATTTCTCCTTTTTTATTTTTTACGGTATCAGTTGCACGCTGGGTCGTTTCATTGTTTGAATAATCCTGACTGTATGAGGCAAAGCTTATTAATCCTAATGCAAATAGTAAATTAAATTTCATGGTATTTATTTAGATTCAATTAAAATAATTGAGCGCAAATATACTATCACAATGTTTTTTTAACAATTTATTAAGGAACTTTTAAACTTAAACTTTGCTTATTATTTTCTTAAGATTAGCTTAATTTTTTAGGAATATAAAATATTTCATTATTGAATTTTTGCCGCGGGGTATAAATAAGAAATAAAAAAACCTTGCATTGCAAGGTTTATAAAAAAAAAATCTAAGAATAAGGTTTGTAAATTATTTTACAACTATTTGGTAAGTGGCCATTTTCCAGATTTCATCATATTTTTTACCGTTGTGTTCACCTGCAGATTTATCTGTATGCGCGTATTCAACCATGTAATTTCCTGACCAGATTGGTGTGAAAGAAAATTCACCTTTATCATTTGTCCATAATTCTTTTTCCCATCCGTTTGGAGCGATTACTTTAATTTTTGTTTCTTTTGCAGAAGCTCCGTCATAAGTAGCAAAACCTGATACCTTTTGGTTCTTTTTTGCAACATCAGCATTTTCAGAAAATAAACCGATTTGATTTTTATTTGCCATAGCATAATTTCCTGCAGTTTTGTTGCCAACTACAACAGTGGCACTTGAGTTATAGTCTAACTTCATAGTTCCGTAAACATCTCCAACAGTATGGTGCATTACGATAGTATAAACTCCTTCTTCATCTGGTGTAAAAAAGGCCTGGTATTTATTGTCTAAAGCTTTTGGAGTAAGTTTTGTTTCTTTTTTTGAAGGGCTCACTAATACTAAACTAAAATCTTTTAAATCAGAAAACCATTTATCAGCTTTTGTGATGTCGTTCTCAGAGAATTCTCCAAAATAAACAGAAATTTCCTGAGCTTTTCCTTTTGTTCCTGTAGCTTTGGTTTCAATCCAAAGGGCGTGAGCAAATAATTGCGGACTTGCAACTAACATTAAAAGTAAAAATGTTATTGTTTTTAAAGTATTTGATTTCATACGATCAAGTTTAAATTGTTAGAATGATATTTTTTACAAACATAAGTCTTATTTAGAACAATTAAAAATAAAAAACCTTAAAATCAAGTTTATAAATGATTTTAAGGTTTCTCTATAATGAATAAATCAGGGTTTAGAATTTATAAGCAAAACTTGCCACAATATTTCTTGGTTTTTGAGGATTAACGGTAGACCACCCGCCATTGTAATACTCTTTATTTCCTATATTGTTTACATTTAAGGCTACACGAAATTTTTGTGCGTTATAAAAAACAGAACCATTGATTACTGTATACTCAGGAAGAACAAATTTGCCGGTTACCGGACTGTCCAGTATGGCATTGTCGCTTGCGTAATTTCCTCCGAAACCAACACCAAAATTATTCAGGAAGCCTTCATCAAATTTATAGGTTGCCCAAAGATTTACTAAATTTTTAGGCCCTGACCAAAATGGTCTTTTTCCTTGTTGAAGCCAGACATTTTCTTCATCACCTTTTGTAATTTTACTATCGTTATGACTATAGCCGGCAATAATACTTAATCCTTTTACAGGAGCAGCATTCAGATCAAATTCAAAACCCTGGCTTCTGGCTTCGCCACCCTGCAAACTTCCCAACAGGGGATTGCTCGTAACGAGGTTGGCTACATTAATCACATAATAACTTGCCGTTGCAGTTACTTTATCACTAAAAAGATTGGCTTTAATACCTGTTTCTAATTGATTAGCATGCTCAGGTTCAAAAACTACAGAACCCACAAATTTTCCATCAACATCATAAACAGGTGAAGGAGCAATATTCCTGAATCCATTCATATAATTTGCAAACACAGACAATTGATTTATTATAGGCTGATAGACTAAACCAAATTTTGGAGAAAAGGCAGTTTGATCGTAATCGTCAATAGTAGAATTGACATCGCCTTTGGTATCAAAATGATCCACTCTAATACTTGCCATAGCTATCAAAGATGGCAGAATATTAAGCACATCCGAAACATAGGCACTATAAGTAGCATCTTTAGAGTGGTACATTTTTCCCGGCTCTGCAGCAAGAAGATTATTAACAGATTCGGTAGTAAGATAATTTGGATTCTGGTCATCAATTTGTCTGACTTCTCCCTGTGCGGTAAGATTATAAAGTTTGACATAACCCGTACCTTGAAAAATAACATCCCTTTTAAAATAATCAAGTCCAATTACAATGCGGTTGCGCATATTTCCGATTTTAAAATCGCCTGTAAAATTTTGTTGAATATCTGTAGTTGAGGTTTGTGAATTTTCGTTGGTAATCCATAGTCCAAAATCTTTGTTTCCGTCTTCATTATCATAAATATAAGAGTAATAACCTCTTGACTTAGAGGTTCCTCTTGAAAATACGGTTTGAGAATTCCATTTAGGAGAAATTTTATAATTCATATGGGCCTGCAAACTGAATTTCGGGTTTTTGATCGGTAAATCATTACTATAAAATGATAAATCGGTATTGTAATTCAGTTCATCCAGATTCGCATATTGCAATGGTGCATCCCTTCCTAAAAACAACATGGATGGCGTTGTTTTTTCTTCATCCATAAATTCGGTATTGACAAGAAAAGACAGTTTATCATTTACCTTATAAGATAGCGTTGGAGCAATAAAAAACGAAGTACGGAAACCGGCATCCTGAAAACTGTTTTCTGTCTGAAAAGCCGAATTAACCCTAAATAAAATGTTTTTATTCTCGTCCAGAGGCGTGTTGACATCTACCGTAGCTCTGTTTAATCCAAAGCTTCCGGTGAGATATGAAATTTCACCTCCAAAACCTTCATATGGTTTTTTTGTTACAGTATTAATAAGACCTCCGTAACTTACCAGACTACTTCCGAATAAAGTTCCGGAAGGACCTTTTATTACCTCGATTCTTTCAATATTCGCAGGATCAAGAGTTCCGTTGGTTAAGCCTGGCAATCCATTTACTATATTGGCCTGGATTTCAAAACCTCTCAAAGAATAATAAGAGCCTCCGTCTCCGCCGCGTCCGGTCGATTCCCAAAGTTTCTGAATTCCCGGAACATTTTTCAATGCATCCTCATAGCTTGTAATGGCTTGTTCTTTCATTATTTCAGAAGAAACAATATTGTAAACCTGCGGATTTTCGATGTTTTTCAGAGGCATTTTAGAAACATAAGTACTTTGCTTCGGGAAAGCTTTTCCTCTGTTATTGGTAATGACAACTTCTTTCAATTGTTTATTAGAAACCGTAAGTTTCAGCTGTAGGGTAGTAGTTTTATTCTCTGTGACTGTTACTTGTTGTGTAAGAGTTTCATATCCTGCCAATGAAATTTCTAAAATATACGTATTTGGTTTTACTCTGTTTAATTCGAAGGCACCATATTCATTAGAAGTAGTGGAGTATTTTGAGTTTTTCAAGATTAGAAAAACTCCTTCTGCCTGTTCACCATCGGAGGTTGTTATAGTGCCTTGTATGCTTCCAAAACTTTGCTGTGCTGAGGCATTAATTGCAAATACGAGTAAAAATAAAACAAAAAGAATTTGTTGTATTTTTTGATTAAGGTAATTCATGGTATTTTATTTGGTTAGATTAGTAGTTTACTATTTAGAATGAGTAAAAACAACACAAAAATAAAAATTAATATTATTTTAAAGCCTGATAATTTTAAAAGTTTAGCCGTAAAATTGTTAAATATGGGCTTTTAAAAAAAAAGCTCCTTATTCAGTTACGAATAAGGAGCTCTTTTGAAAAAATTTATTTTGAAAAATCTTAGAATCTAACGGTAAGATTAGCTGCTATATTAGAACTGGGCTGACCCATTGCATAAGAATCCCAATATTTTTTATCAGTCAGGTTATTCCATTTTACACCAATTCTCCAGCTTGGCCTGTCATAAAAAACAGTAGCATTGTACACAGAATAAGACGGGCTGTAGAATCCTTCATCATCATATTTATATTGTTTGTCAACATAATTTCCGCCAAAACCAAGGCCAAAATCCTTTAATACGTTTTGCAGTTTATAAGAAATCCAAAAATTTGCTACATTCTCCGGTGCACCGCTCACCCTGTAATCTTTGCCTGCATCGTCTGAAGATTTAATGCGGTTGTCATTATAAGCATAACCAGCCATAATATTTAAACCAGCTATAGGATTTGCAATTAATTCAAAATCAAATCCTTTGCTCACTTGTTTGCCATCCTGAAAAGTATAACCATCAGAATCACTTCTTGTGGCATTATCAATTGCAATATTGTAATAACTAAGTGTTGTACTCAGTTTTTTGTCAAATGCTTCTACTTTAACACCACCTTCATATTGATTTGCATAGACAGGTTTTAAGATCAGTCTGCTTCCGTCAGGCTGGTCTATTGGTGAAGTATTTTGAAAACCATTCATATAATTCCCAAATAAAGAAACCTGATCCTTTACCACCTCGTAAACCAACCCTAATTTTGGTGACAAAGCCGTCTGATTATATCCAAAGCCTTCTTCATCTTTTATTTTTTTCTGTACAAAGTTATCTACTCTAAGGCTTAACATAACCGATAAGCGATCTGTAAAACTGATCACATCTGAAGCGTAAGCGCTAAAAGTCTGTTCATTCGGGATAGCAAATTTCTGATCTTTCAGGAATGGATCAACGTCTTTTTTTCTGATAGGTTCAAAATCTTTTGTAACATCTATGACATCCAGTGCCTTGGTTGCTGCATAGTTAAACGTTCCTTTTGAAAATCTGGCATTAACACCGGCCAACAATTTATGTTTAATACTTCCTGTAGAAAATTCACCATTAATATTCTCCTGCAAATTGGTAAATTTAGTACTAATAGGACCAAAACGGGAAACCATTCTCTGAACCTCCGTTGGTGAATTCCAAACTGTGTAGTATTGATAACTATACGCTACATTTTCGTCTACAAAAGAAAAAAGAGTAGTAGATTTCCAATTGTCAGCTAATTTATATTCTGCCTGAGCAAAGATTTTTGGAGATGAGGTTTTAGCATCGGCATCATCATGAAATAAACTTTTTCTGTAATCCAGTTTCAGATCTGTTGGATTTGTGATTCCCGGTGCATAAGAACGCCCGTAAGTAGGTCGCGTATTATTTGTATTGTAGATTTCGGTGTCCAGGCTTAAAGTTAATCTGTCGGTTGCTTTGTAAATGATACTTGGGGCAAATAAGATCGTGTTATTGAAACCATAATCTAAAAAGCTGTTTTCTGTATTTGCAGAAGCATTCATCCTGAACAATACTTTTTTATCCTGGGTCAAAGGCATATTAAAATCGACAGCCAGGCGTTGTAGGCCAAAACTGCCTCCGGTATATGAAATCTCTGTTTTTTGAGTTTCAAAAGGTTTTTTGGTAACCAGATTTACAACACCTCCAAAAGAAGAAACAGAGGATCCGAATAAAGTTCCCGATGGGCCTTTCAAGACTTCAATGCGCTCAACATTATCAATAGAAATTGAACTTCTTCCCGTAAGGGTTTCCATACCGTTTCTGGCATTTACGCCTGTACTAAATCCTCTAAAACTAATTTCAAGCCCGCCCGAAGGATAAATTTTTGTCACTACTCCCGGTGCATTTTGAACTGCGCTTCTAATATCTATCGCGATTTGCTCTTTTAGAAGTTCTTTGCTTACAACATTGTAAACCTGAGGATTTTCCAGATTATTCAAAGGCATTCTCGCCACATAATCTGTTTTTTTGGTAATCATTTTGTTATTACTAATGATTACTTCCTGCAATTCTTTATTAGAAACTTTTAATTGTAAATTAAGTAACGTTGTTTCGTTTTCTTTAACTGTGATTTCTTTTTCCAGCGTTTCGTAACCCGTTAAGGAAACCTGTAGTGTATAAGTATTAGGTTTTACTTTGCTAAACTCAAAAGCACCATATTCATTTGCAGCTGTTCCGTATTTTGAGTTTTTTAGTAAAATATTTACGTCAGATGCCGGTTTGCCATCAGAAGTTGAAATCGTTCCTTTTATTTTTCCGTTATTTTGTTGTGCAGATAAAGTAGAAACAGAAAAAAATAGTACGGCAGATAGATATTTTAAATGCTTTGATTTTAAAAAATTCATTGGTTTTAAACTTTGGTTTATAATTAATTATTATTTAGACTCAATAAAAACAATGCAAATGTATGTATAAAAATTTCTTCAACAATTCTTTTTGAAGTAAATTTTTAATGTTATTTTAATGGTAAAAAAGTTTAAATGTTAAAACCACATTTAAATGAGTTTCTTTTAACTATTTGGGTTACTTACGTCTTAAATGTTTTACTTTTGCATTCAGAAAAATTATTTCATGATTTTACCTTTCTTCAAAAAGATTCAAAATACTCCCAGAGGATATCGTATAGCCAATACTGTGTTTTTTTTCCTTTCAGGTTTTGGATATTCTTCATGGGTATCCCGAATTCCGCATATACAAGCACAGCTGCATTTGTCTGAAGCACAATTTGGAGCAGTTTTGTTTGCATTTCCGATTGGTCTGATGTTAACAATGCCCTTTACAGGAAAGCTTTTAAATAAATACAGCAGCCGCTACATTATGCTGTTGGGAGCCATAATGTTTAATATTGTGTTGTCTTTACCCGGTTTAGTGGCTTTTGTATGGCAGCTGGTAATTGTGCTTTTAATTTTTGGCGCTTCCCGTAATATTTTTAATTTATCTATCAATGCACAATCTCTTGAGGTGCAGAAACTATATCCAAAATCTATCATAACCCGTTTTCATGCAGTTTGGAGTATTGCCGTTTTTTCTGGAGCAGGGTTGGGGTATGTAATGGTAACACAGCACATTGCACCATCACATCATTTATTGGGCGTAAGTGTTTTTATGCTGGCTCTTACAGCTTGCTTTTATCCCATGAGTATTCACAATGAGCCTGTACCGGTTAAAAAGAAATTCTTTTCGATGCCGGAAAAAAATCTGGTAAAGTTTGCCGTGATTTGCTTTGTTTCTATGGCCTGCGAAAATACAATGTACGACTGGAGCGGTATTTATTTTGAAAATATATTAAAAGCTTCTCCAAAAATGACCAGCGCAGCATTTGTGTTTTTTGCAACTGCAGTTACTTTAGGCCGTTTGTTTGGAGATCATGGCGTAATGAAATTTGGTACTAAACGAATTCTGCTTTACAGCGGTATTTTGATCACTGCAGGATTTGGTATTTGTTTTGTCCTTCCTTATGCTTATCCTACTATTTTTGGGTATGTTTTAATCGGATTTGGAGTATCCTGTGTAGTTCCGTTGGTATTTAGCATTGCCGGGAGATCATCAAAAATGAGCAGTGGCTCGGCATTAACTTCTATTTCTACGATTGGTTATCTGGGCTTTTTACTTGTTCCGCCAATGGTGGGTTTTATTTCTGAATATTTAAGTATGAAATGGGCATTTTTGATCATGGCACTCTTAGGAATACTCATGATTTTTATGGTAAATAAGATAGGGGAGAATGAGTGAGTTTGGAGTTTTTAAGATGCTAAGCGACTATTCTGAGTTTTTTTGATTTTATTATCGTGGATCTTTGTTAAACTGGACTAAAGTCCAGCCCTACAAAATATGGCGAACCTATGGCTCTTTTTTGACTTTTTAAAATTTCGGAGGATCTCTTTATACTGTTTAAAAATTCCGGAGGAATGAATTATATTTTGTAGCAACGGATTTTTAATCCGTTGAAAAATAGATTGCAAGAGTTTAAAAGTTCCGTAGGAACGATATATTAAATCAATTATAAAAATTACTTCTTCTTCATAATAAACCTTTCCGTTGTCATTTTTCCATTCAGTTTTCCTGAAATTTCAGCCGTTAAAGTATTATTAGCATTTTTTGTATAAGTAATTTTTTGAGGATAATCGTGTTGCGGATTTTCAAAAACCAATTTTGTTGCGGTTTCACTAGTCGAAGGAAAATCAATTGCTTTGTTATCATTTTGTCCATTTACTGTGGCACTGTAAGTTAGTTTTTCACCATTTTGCGACAAAACGATTTTTTCCAAATGCAGCGTATCTTTTCCTTTTATAAAATAAGAAGTAGCACTAAAAGTACTATCGTTTACTTTTTGCCAGTTTTCGGTTAATACACCATCTGGGTTTTTATTTTCCCAGTTTCCGATAAGCCAGTCGGCAATTTTGATTTTATCTTTTTCGGTTGTTTCTTTTTTCTGGCAGGAAACAACTACTACTAAAAACGCTAAAAAAATAATTTTCTGAAACATGTCTGTAAGTTTATATCATACTAAAGTACAAAAAAAATGTTTGCCACAAATTACGCTAATTTTCACGAATTAATTTTTGATAAATCAGTGTAAATATTTGATACAGATTATAAGGATTAAAAAAAATACCAGATTTTATAACTCAAAATAATCTGCACAATCTGCGTGAAAAAATGAATTAGTGGCAAAAAAAAATAAATTCGTAAAAAATCTAAACGCTTTCCTGTAAAATAGAATACACCAATTCCTTAGTTGGTTTTTGATCTTTTAATTTGGCCCTGACGTCATCAAAAGTAACTTTAAAATCACAACCTGATTTATATTCCGCACAGCCGTAAGCGGTTTTACCTTTTAATATTGTTCCTTTTTTGCATTTCGGGCAGGCCAAAGAATCTGACGTTTCTGTTTTAGAAGCTTTTGTTTCTATCTTTTTGGGCTCTAATTTCAGTTTGTAATTTTCTTCAAAACGAATTAAACCTTCAACAGTTTCAGAATTGATTTTAAAGCCTTTTATGTTTACCGTTGAGCCTTTTTGAACCAATCTTAAATACTGGCTTTCAGTAATCTTTTTATCATGAAAAACAAAAGGCAGTACAAAATTGCAGCCCGATTTGTATTCACTGCACCCAAAAGCCGATTTTCCTTTGATCAGATTGCCTTTCTGACATTTGGGACAAGTCTCTGCCAAAATTCCCGAAGCTTTCTTTTTCTCTGCTTTTGCAACTGGTTTTTGAATCGTGGCGGCATGCGAAATGTTTGCATGTTTGGTTTCGCTTCTTACTTCATACACCAAAGCCTCCACCATGCGTTTCATGTTTTTAATAAACGCAGCAGCTGTAAAAGTGCCTTTTTCGATATCCTTAAGTTGTTTTTCCCAGGTTCCTGTAAGTTCAGCCGATTTGACCAGTTCGTTCTGGATCGTATCGATTAGCTGAATACCGGTTATTGTTGGTAAAACCTGTTTTTTATTTCGAACAATATACTGACGCTTAAAAAGCGTTTCGATAATATTCGCGCGCGTTGACGGACGCCCGATTCCGTTTTCTTTCATCAGTTCACGTAAATCTTCGTCATCAATCTGTTTTCCAGCGGTTTCCATGGCGCGCAGTAAAGTCGCTTCGGTAAACTGATTGGGTGGTTTTGTTTCTTTTTGGAGAAATGACGGTTCATGCGGCCCTTTTTCGCCTACAACAAAAGTAGGCAGTAAATCGGGTTCTTTTTCTTTGGCGTTTGGATCTTCAAAAACAACACGAAAACCTTTTTTGAGGATTTCTTTTCCTGTAGCTTTAAAAGTAACATCGGCTGCTTTTCCGATTACTGTCGTATTGGCAACCAGACAATCATCATAAAAGACGGCAATAAAACGTCTTGTGATAATATCATAAACCTGTTGCTGATTGTATGCCAGATTATTTTGAACTCCTGTTGGAATAATCGCATGGTGATCGGTTACTTTTTTATCGTTGAAAACCTTTGGTGATTTTTTTATTTTTTTGGCTAAAACAGGCTGTGTTAATTCGCTATAATTGGTTAATTTCTGCAGAATGCCGGGTACCTTCGGATAAATATCATTTGGTAAAAAAGTCGTATCAACTCTGGGGTACGTAATTACTTTTTGTTCGTACAGAGTCTGTGCTATTTTAAGCGTTTCTTCTGCCGAGAATCCGAATTTCTGGTTGCAATATACTTGTAAACCAGTCAGGTCAAAAAGTTTTGGTGCATACTCATTTCCGTTCTTTTTATCTACAGAAACAATTTCAAAATCACTTTCTTTTACTTTTTCTGCCAGAATTTCACCATCTTCCTTTTTTAGAAAGCGGCCTTCCTCATAACTAAAAAGTGTTTCCCTGTATAAAGTCTGCAATTCCCAATACGGCTGAGGTTTAAAGTTTTCGATTTCCCTAAAACGGTCTACAACCATAGCCAATGTTGGCGTCTGCACACGCCCGATAGACAAAACCTGTTTGTATCCGCCATGTTTTACGGTATACAAGCGCGTCGCGTTCATACCGAGAAGCCAGTCGCCAATGGCTCTGGAAAATCCGGCGTAGTATAAATTATCGTAATTAGCAGAGGGTTTTAAGTTTTCAAAACCTTCTTTTATGGCTTCTGTGGTAAGTGATGAAATCCATAAACGCTGAATTTCTCCTTTATAATTTGCTTCGTTCATTACCCAACGCTGAATCAATTCTCCTTCCTGTCCGGCATCCCCGCAGTTAATAACCACTTCGGCTTTGTCGAAAAGACTTTTTATGATTTTAAACTGTTTTTGAATTCCCGAATTTTGAACGACTTTGGTTTCAAACTTTTCAGGAAGCATCGGGAGATTGTTTAAATCCCAGCTTTTCCAGTGCGGTTTATAATCGTTGGGCTCTTTTAAGGTACATAAATGACCAAAAGTGTAGGTCACAGCATAGCCGTTGCCTTCGTAATATCCGTCGTGCTTGGTATTGGCACCCAAAACGGATGCGATTTCGCGTGCTACACTTGGTTTCTCGGCAATACAGACCTTCATTTTTCTCTTTTACATTTGAAGAGCGAAATTAGGGAATTTTTTCTTAAAGCTAATGAGGCGCTAAGGGTCTAAGATGCTAAGTTTTTCTATTATCATTAATGAGCTGGATATGAAGTTTTTTACGTTTGTTTTTTTTTAAATCGCGCAGAGGCGCAAAGATTTTGCTGTGAATTATTTCACGCAGATTTTAAAAAGATTTAAGCAGATGTACGTTCTGTATTCGAAACATCTTTATTAAAGCACTTCGATTCAGGACATCTATGGTTCTTTCTGCCTTCTGGTTTGAGAAAAAAACAAAAACTGTAAAAGTTTTTATGGTCATTTTGTTTCACGTTTTGGTCTTAATTGAATGTTATTTTACACTTTAAAAATATCAATTCTTTTCATCCAGAAAATTTCTGATTCCAGAAACTGAAGTTTTGTCTTCACTATTTTATCGCTTTTATCTCTCGGATTTTTAGTAACAAATCTCGCTATAGAATTATTAAAATCCAAAGTATATTTTGTGTCAAAATCTTCATTTTTGTCAGAAGAAAAAGTAACCATATTGTCTTTTGCACTCCATTTTCCTTTTCCATATTTGTTTACCTCCGGCGGAATCCCGCCCTGAATTTTTGTATACGAATGAAATAGAAATGTACCATCCTGGTTTAAAGTCAATTTATATTCAATGATATGTTTTCCTTCTTCTGAAAGTGAGCGCGTATATTCGCCTGAGAATTGATTGGATTGTGCAAATAATGCTAAGTTTGAAATTAATAGGAGGGTGGTAATCAATAGTTTCATAGGTTTAGATTTTGTAAAAAGTCAGTTTATTGTAAATTATATTGCAAACTAATTATTAATCATAGGATTTAAATTACTGTCCTTGTTTCGTAAATCCAAACCGCCTTCGTAAACCGATTTAAGATTGGTAAGATAAAAATGCCAGCCGTTTGAACAGCCCAGTCTGATATATTGTTTTGAATTGTCATCTGTTGGAATATTATGATGGCGAAGTTCAATTAAAGTATACCCATTTTCTTCACTCAATTTTATATCTACAAGACAAGTTCCTTCAAAAGTAAACTGCAATTGGTCTTTTCCGTTGGCAAAAGTAATTTTCCCCAACATCGGATCACGGTACAAATACCAAAACCATTGATATGTAAAGCCTTCTGAAATGTTTTTGTCTTTACTTACTTCCTTCTGATTTTCATCAAGGAAAGATACTTTTTCGAGAAACCATTTTTCCAGCCCATCTGCTGTTGTCCAGGCATTATAAATGTCACCGAGTTTAGCTTTAATTGCTATTTTTTTTGTGAAGGATGTCCAGTCGAAATTTTCCATTTTAAACTAATTTTATTGTTTTGAGCAATTTTAAAACTGAATTTATCAAGTATTTAGGGCTAGAATATATCATGTCCCCAATAGATTTCCAATTGAAATACTCCAAATATAGTTTTTATTTACAAAATAAACTGACCTTCCAAAACCGTTACTGCTTCGCCAAAAATAAAAACTTTGTCCTCTGCAAGTTCTGTACGCATTGATCCTGTTCTTAGCGAAGACTGATAAGCATTTAATTTTGTTTTGTTGAGTTTTTGTGCCCAATACTTAGTCAAAAACGTTTGTATACCGCCTGTTACGGGATCTTCATTAGTGCCTGCCCAGGGCCAAAAATATCTGTAATGAAAATCGAAACTTTCATTGTCAGAAACCGCAGTTACCAAAACACCATTTATTCCGGTATGTGAATTTATCAAAGCAGCAAAATCAGGTTTCAGATTTGCCAGTTCAGCGGCGCTTTTAATTTCAATTAAAATTATTTTATTTTTTGGGCTGTACCTTTTATTTACAATTTCAGAAATTCCGAGTGCGGCTGTCATTTTTTGAGGCACTTCTGTTTCTTCGGTGTCGTAAACAGGAAATTGCATTTTGATTTTAGCAGCTGTTTTTTCAATAAATAGCTCTACATTTTCGCAGTTAATGAATTTTATATTTTCAAAAGAAGTAGTATCGAAAATAATTTTTGATGAAGCCAATGTAGCATGTCCACATAATGGAATTTCTGTCTTTGGCGAAAAAAATCTGATGCTGTAAATGTTGTCGGAGATTTGTTTTATAAAAGCAGTTTCAGAAAATCCGATTTCGATTGCAATGCTTTGCATGGTTTTGCTGTCTAACTCTCTTTCAGGTAAACAAACAGCAGCCGGATTTCCTTTAAATTTTTCATTTGTAAATGAGTCTACAAAATAAGTTTTCATTTTTGGCAGTTAGTGTTAAGTGTTCAATGGTTTTTTATCTGGTTTTTTCCAAAAACTTTTGAAATTGGATTTGTGATTTAAAGATAATGGAATGTTATTTCTTCGAAGCTTTCAATTGTTTTATTTCTTTTGTCAGTGTTGCAATTTTATCATTTTTCATTTCTATAATTTCAAGTCTTGCTTCGGCTAATTCTTTGAAATTTAAATCATTTTCAGATTCTGTGTTTTGAGTTTTAAGCATAGATCCGCGACCTGTTAAAAGCCAGTTCGCATCGATATCATTAAATTGCTGCACTAAGTTTTGAATTGGTGTTATTCCTGCATTGGTTCTTTTTTTACAGATTTCTGTAATTAAAGATGTGCTTACATTTAATTTTTCTGCGAATGCGGTAGGGTTTTTAACAATTTTTGTTTTTTTTAAATGTTCATAAGTTTCTAAAAATCTTATCGTTACACTATTCATTAGGAAAAGGTTTACAAAATTATGTATTTGTAAGTTTTTTTATACAGATTTATGTATATATTTGTACTTGCAAATGCTGTCAAAGATAAACTTTTGTTATGACAATCGAACAAATTAAAGAGAAGACATTGTACGGAGATTATACACTTCTTGGACAAGTAATGGGTATTAAAGCACCTGCGGCTAAAATGAGATTTCTACGTGGTGATGAAAATGCAAAAAGAATGCTGCAAAAAATCATCATTAATCGCGAAAACCTGATTATGGAATTTCAAAAAGAAAAAGAAGCATAACACTGTGTGGCTGCTTATAAATCAAGTTATGATTAAAAAAGAATACCATATGTTTAAAATAAAAACAATAGAAAACTAATATAAATAATACATTACTAATCTAGTTAATTTTCCCCCCAGGAATTTTTAAATTTTCCAATTAGAAATGTTCAACTTATAATAGTAAAACTACCGAGTGTAAACTTCGGTTTATCCATTTGTTTAATAATTAGTATGTTATGAAGAATAGATTACTCGCTTCGTTTTTTGTTTTAGGAATTTATACAGCTCACTCGCAGGCAGGTATTGGAACAAAAAATCCTAATCCTTCTGCTGCATTAGAAATTTTTTCTACTAATAAAGGTTTGCTAATACCACAAATTGCCTTAACAAGTATTATTGATACAGAGACAATTGTGTCTGGTAATGTGGTTAGTTTATTAGTTTATAACACAACTAATAGTACCGAGATCACACCTGGTTATTATTATTGGTTTGATAATAAATGGAACAGAATTCTAATTGCAGAAGATGTTAATGTTTTTGCTGGCAGCTCAGTGCCTGACAGTAGAGGTGAGGCCGGTTATCCCGGAGAAAATATTACACTATATACAGATAAAACCACTGGTGATGTTTATGTTCAAAAGCAAGACGGAACATGGAAAGCCGTAACCGGAATAAAAGGAGACACCGGAGAGCAAGGTATTCAGGGGCCAGCCGGAGCAAAAGGAGATACCGGAGCCAGAGGTATTCCTGGTATTCCTGGTGCACCTGGAAGTGACGGGGATAAAGGAGAGAAGGGAGATAAAGGTGATACGGGAAATACCGGAGCACAAGGTATTCAGGGAGTTCAGGGAGTTCAGGGTGCTCAGGGGCCAGCTGGAATTGGTGGAAAAACAATTGGTGGCGTAGGAATAACAGTAACAGGATCAGGAAGTGAACTACAGCCTTATGTTGTCAATGCTGCACTTCCCAGTCAAGAAGTAAGTGATCAATTTATTCCATTCGAAGGCCAGCTTAACTTTACACTCAGTGCTACTCCAGCTTCAATATCTAAAGTAAAAATGTATATAAATGGTCTTCGTATTAATAATTATGCAGTAAGCGTTACTGGCAAAGCAGTGACTTATATTCCTGATTACAATAACTACTATGAATTAAAGGATACGGATAATGTAATAATAGATTATTTAAAATAATATCTATAGTTTAGAAAGCACTGAAAACACCTAACATAAGCGATAACGCAGCTTTCAACAATATTTGGAATAGCATCTTTAAAAGATTGAAAAATGCTATAAGTACATATTAGGAAAAAAATAATTACCAAATTTTTATTTTTCTTTCTTAAGAGAGGGGGCTTTTGCCTCCTCTTTTTTTTGTTTTAATGTAAGCCTTTTTCTTTGCAATTATTTTATCAAAATATTTGTAGCTACAATCCTTGTCATTATATTAAGTTTTATGGTTGTTCGTTTTTTTGCATATATTTATCTGCGATAAGTAAATACCAAATCTAATATTCATCTGGTCAAAAACTAAACCCAAAGAATGAAAAACGCCTCTAAATTATTTTTTATCCTGATTGTATTAATGGCAATTGGCTGCAAAAACGAAACACAGAATACGCCTGTTTTACAAGAAAACACTGCATCTGCTGAAATTCTGGTAGAGGCAGTGCCCAAAGCATTACATAAAATGAATGGCGCTACAGCATTTGCATTAAAACCAAGCGAAATCTACAGCAAAGATTCTCTTCCAAAAAGCAAAGAAGCATATTGTGTCATCATGGATGTAGCACTAAACGACAAAAAAACTTCTATTGTAGCTTTTAAAACAGGAGAGGCTACTTTTAGTATAAACAATATGGATCTTCAGTTTGAGAAGAACCCACAGTCTTTTAATTCCCTTTCGACTTCTCTGGTAGAAAAAGCCGAAAAATCATTGTCTCAATTTACGCCTGCAACTACAAGAGAAGAACCAAATCAAAACCAGGTTAAGATCTATGTTTTAACTGGAGATAATAAATATGTATACGAGAATAAAATTACTGAACTTAAGAAAAATAAAGAAATTCAGGATATTTTTGAGTCTGCTATGACACTATTTTCAGAATCGAGAAAAGCATTATAAAAAGAAAAATCCTCTAAAAACATTTATAAAAAGCTGCTGCAAAGTAGGGTTTGATTTTTTATAAAAGTTTAGAGATATATTATTTATCCTTTGCATACAATAATTCCCTTGCCATTTTCAGCAGCTTTTTTAAATGCTGTAAAGATGGTTTCTACATCATGCAAAATATAATCCCAACTTTTTTCTTTAGTGATATATCCCGCATTGTAGATGTAAGGATCTTGCATTTTTGATTCGTCATATGCTTCTTCAATTTGCTGCAAAGAAATTTGATTCAATATTTTATTCATTTCAGCTACATTGATTGCTTTGATGTAACTTAGACCTTCTAAATTTTCTAACGGCTGACCTAATAAGCCAGATAATATTTTTTCTTTCGAAGTATCGTTTTGACGAATTAGAAAACTGGCAATATCCCAAGCTTTGTCACAATAAAAGTTATCTTCACCTTCATGATGAAATTCGCCGTCAGGACTAGCATAATTATCATAAAAGTGTCTTTCAAACGCTTCTGGATTTTCTAAGAACTCATTAATAAAGTTATTATATACCAGATAAAATTCGCACACAATTCCCATATGATTATTTGAAGATATTAAATATAAGACTATTCAAATTTAGAATTTTTACGAACACAAAATTTAAAGTTAGAGACATTCCAGGATTAGTTATAAATTCATTTATTAATATCAGTTGTATACACTCGGTTGTATACAATCACATGAAATTAATCTATTGCTTGTAATTTTGTTTTCGAAGAAAAAAATAAAATCATGGAAATACAACATACACAAAAAGTCATTGAATTTCTGGAATCAATGAAAAGATTAAATAAATTCGATAAACTAAAATCAGATAATATTAGTGACAATTGGTTTAGCGTAAAGCTAAAAGTTTCCAGTTATAACGAATTAAATCTAATGGTTTCAGATCTTCTAAAAGCTAGTATTATTTTGCTTAATAATGATGCGCGGGATACTTCAATTATAAAAGATAGTGTCAACGTAATGACGCTGCTAGAAATTGCTTTACAGCTTCTGCCAGAAGGTGAAATGGAATTGCTGGACGATTTGCATGAGATTTATTTGAGGTAAAGCTTTTTTGTGGTTTACGCGAGAGTGAAGGTTAATTGCTAAATTTGCTGTGCGAAGTCTTGCGTTGTGCGAAGTCTCCCAACTTCGTACCCATCTTTATGCTAGCGCGAGCGTCCCGCTCGTGCCCGCAAAGTATTACATTTTTTTGTGTTGACAATGGCTTGTGTTCACGAGCGGGACGCTCGCGCCAGCGTGGGGGATTTGTGTAAGCTGAGTCTACAAGTTTGACTTATTTTAGATAGCACTAGTGGCTAGTAAGTATGATTTTTCTTTTCTCAGAATTTTTGAAATTTGCATTTTCGATCAATAAATTATCTAAATGTCTATTTGAAAAAGTAATATTAAAGTTTTGTTGAATTTCTTTTTTTAGCTCATAACATTTACAAAAGAATTTAGCATATTCAATATCAATATTTTCTAATTCAGTAAGATATTTTAATGTTGCAGGAACTTTTGTTTTATAATTTCTTAAAGCTTCAACTGCTCTTGTATCGTAAATAAAAAATAATTCGGGTAAGTGAAAATGTAAATATTTCGAAACTAAAGAACGTTTGTTCTGGTCCGTAATTTTATGTATAACTTTTGTCAAATAATAATGAGTTTCTAAGACAAGTTCTAGATTTTTAGATTCTAAAGATTGAATGTTTTTTAGTTTATTTAAATACTTATCAATGTCTGAATTTTGAAATGTTGGAGCAACTGTATCTATGTAGAAATTATCATTAATGTCGTTGCTTTTTGTTTTGCGTCTTTCAATTGCAGCGGCATAAATTCTACCGATAAATAAAACTTTAGCTAAAATGTGTTGATTGTTCTTGTGTTCGAAATTTTCTCTACACATTTTGTAAAGAACTTCATTGCCAAAATGCCACGCATTATTTTGCATTGCGATTTCAATTTCTTTAAGTTTTAATTCTTTCATATCAAAATTTACGATTTCAATAATTTTGATTTTTGTTGCTCAAACTCTTCTTGAGATAAGACACCAGAGTCTAATAAAATTTTTAGTTTTTGTAAACTATTTAATTTTTCATCAAAATCATTATTTTTTTGTATGGGATTTTCTTCTTTAATATAAGGGGTATTATTTACGACAATTGTATGAGTTTCATTATCTTTTAAACAAGCCCAAACTAATGCAGCTATCCATCCAATGAATGTCCAACCCAAAAAGAAATTCAATAATGTTATTGCAGTGCGATTAGTTTTTTTTCGACTTACTGCAATAAGTGTGGGTAAAAAATAAATCGCTAAAAATGGAATTCCAACTACAAATAATTCTGTTACTCCAAGTTTTCCCATAATTTTTGTTTTATTAATTAATATTTACTTTCTTATGCTAGCGCGAGCGTCCCGCTCGTGCCCGCAAAGTATTTCCATTTTTTTGTGTTGACATGGCTTGTGTTCACGAGCGGGACGCTCGCGCTAGCGTGGAGTTAGATATGCTATTTTTAAAACAGATCATTTAATAGTCCATTGTCTTCTAATTCTATATATGTACTTTTAAGTTCTGCGTTGAGTTGCGTTATATATTCTTTGCAAATATGAAAATATAAATCTTCTTTGTCGTCTACCAAATTGAAATCAATTTCATCATCCTTTAAATGAATTAACAGTTTATTAAAAATTGATTTGACTTCATTAGGATTATCATCTGTTAGGACAATATTCAATTCTTCTTTACCAATTGCAAGTTTTAATGTTGCACCAGTTTCCTTTCTTTCAATTGTTGCGTTATGTGTTGCCATATATTTTCCCTCTTTCTCCGAAAGCTGATTTTCCGCCTTCTAATGTTTTCATACTAATTAATTTCCAGTCTAAGTTTGTTTTTGCGCTTGAATTACATATTAAGCTATTTGAGAACGGATTACCTGAATAAGTGTAATATCCGTTAATGTCGTGTTCACGATAAATAGAATTATAAGGTAATGTTCTAACAGCAATATTGGCATCGTGTGTAGCTATAATTACTTTTTTTCCACTTTTTGCAATTTCTTTGATCAACGGTACAATTACTTCGCTGATATAATCGTTTCCTAAACTTTTCTCGGGTTCATCAATTAAATAAATTTCTTTGTCTTTCATCAACTCATTGTGTAATAACACCATTGAAGATTCACCATTAGAAGGTTTATAAACTTTACCGTCTAAAATAAAATGTTTATGAAAAAGTAATAAATCATCTATTGAAGCAACAGTTTCAGCTCCCTCAATTTTCTTTAACTCGTCAATTTTCTCAAATAATGTGTTTTCATAAATGTGCTTTGAAATAATTTCTATTTGAGAAGCAACAGTTTTTTGTGGAATTTTAGTTTTGCTTTGAATATGTTTGTAGTCAGAATCTGAAATTACTCCGTTTTGTATTAGTAAATTAGTTTGACAAAATAATTTTCCCTTTTCACCCAAATCACCAACTTCTTCAAGTATAGGCGAAATTGATTTTAAAATATTATCACGGATTTTTTTTATATTTTTTTCAATAGAAATTCGATTACTCGCATATTCAGAAAAACCAGTTTTTGTTGGTTTTTCTGGTTGTCCGGTCTTTTTAGAAATTTCAGAAACAAATACTTGAATTAAATTATTGAAAAAGCTAATGCTTTTAAAATCAATAAAACGCTTATCTTTTTCTAAATTAATTTTTTCTAAAACTTTTGTAATTAAAGTGTCTAATTCCGTTAAAAGTTCATCACCAACAGTATCTTTAAGTTTTGCATCTTCATTAAAATAGTTTTTAAAATTAGTAAAGTTTTTAAAATAGTTTTTTACTTCTTCAAAATTCCTTTTAGTAGAGTTTTCATCAAGTAGGGTAAATTGATTTACTTTAATGTTTTTAGTTATTTTATTAGTTGCTTCTGCTGAATAATACCTTAAATAAGTTGATAAGCTTGTAACTTCTTTTTCTGATGCATTTCTTAATGACGCCAATTCGTTAGAGCAATTATCTATACCTAAATTTTGTACATCAATAATTAATTGATTTCCTTTTAAATCAAAAACATCGTCAAGTTTTTTTGAATTTGATTCATAAACTTCTGTGGTAAAGCCTTTTCCATTGTAATAAGTTGATAGAGCTTTTAAAATATCTGTTTTTCCAGTTCCTTTTGAGCCAAAAAAAATATTTATATCATTATAAATATCAAGGTCAATAAGTTCTGCAATACCAAAAGGGTTTATTTGAATAGACTCTTTTGTCTTTTTATCTAGTATTGTTTTAATAGTTGTATCGTCTTTATCCAAAAGCAAACAAAATTGCTCAAAGCTTTCAACTGGCAATCTTAATTCAGGTAAGTTATTTGAATCCTTCACATAATTATCCCAATTATGAACATCTGAACCGTGAATAGAATTATGACCATGATTTATATAAATTCCGGCAGAAATTGAGTTAGATGCTTCTTTCAAAACTCTTTTTTGATTGGTTACTAATTCTAAGAGTTTGTCTACATCTTTATCTAATAAATTTGGTTTCTTTGAATGATAATGGGCGATAAATATTACATCTAAATCATCAAAATTAGAAACAACATCATTTATGCTGATTGTAAAATTGTCAGCAGTTGTTGTTCCAATAACTTTATTTACTCTCTGATTAAAAGATTCAGAATTTTTAGGATTGGCAATAACTATTAAGTGTGCTCTATTTTCATCTTCAACAACATCAAATTCAATACCTGGCCATATTTGACAAATTCCGTCAACATTTGTTTTAAATTGTAAGTATTGTTCGTAGTCAAAATGATTATGATTTGTTATAGCTAAGATTTTAACATCAGTTTCCTTAATGATATTGGAAAATTTATTTACATCAACATTTCTATGTTCAGAATCTCCTTGTTTTATTTTCTTTGTATGAGTATGTATGTCTATTTTCATATTCGTGTTTTTCTTCTGTAATAGGGTCGTTTAATATTGTCAAAACTAATTCCTTTAAAGTCAATTAAATTACGGAAAACCATAACTGTTATAAAAAATAAGATTATGTTACACTTTTAAACAAAACAAACATCGCATTTAATTTAAATCTATCACTACGTAAAAACACCTGATTTATAAAAAGAAAAAACAACAAAATTCACCATAAAAAACTCAAAACCTCAATACTAGAATTTTCAACAAAAATTTCGTAATTTTGCAGTCCAATAAAAGGAATTAGAAAATGTTAGATAGACTTCAATATGTAAAGCAGCGTTTTGATGAGATTTCGGATTTGATTATTCAGCCGGATGTTATTGCTGATCAAAAGCGTTATGTGCAACTCAACCAAGAATATAAAAGCATCAAAGCTTTGGTTGAAAAGAGAGAAGAATACATTCTTGTTTTAGCAAATATTGACGAAGCAAACGAAATTATTGCCGACGGCAGCGATGCAGATATGGTTGAAATGGCCAAAATGCAGCTGGACGAAGCAAAAGAGCGCTTGCCTCAACTGGAGGAGGAAATCAAATTTATGTTGATTCCTAAAGATCCTGAAGATGCTAAAAATGTAATGGTGGAGATTCGCGCCGGAACGGGTGGGGACGAAGCGAGTATTTTTGCAGGTGATTTATTCAGAATGTACACCAAATATTGCGAAAGCATGGGTTGGAGAACTTCTGTTGTAGATATGAACGAAGGAACTTCGGGAGGTTTCAAAGAGGTTATTTTTGAGGTTTCGGGAGAAGATGTATACGGAACGTTGAAGTTTGAAGCAGGTGTACACCGTGTACAGCGTGTTCCGCAGACAGAAACGCAGGGTCGTGTGCATACATCGGCAGCTACTGTTATGGTATTGCCAGAAGCAGAGGAGTTTGATGTACAGATCGATATGAACGATGTTCGTGTAGATTTCTTCTGTTCATCAGGACCTGGAGGACAATCGGTAAATACAACGAAATCGGCAGTACGTTTAACGCACATTCCGACAGGATTGGTGGCGCAATGTCAGGATCAGAAATCACAGCATAAAAACAAAGATAAAGCGTTGACAGTTTTACGTTCTCGTTTGTACGAAATGGAATTGGCCAAAAAAGAAGCTGAGGATGCTACAAAACGTACTTCTCAGGTAAGTTCTGGTGACCGTTCGGCTAAGATTCGTACGTACAACTACGCTCAGGGCCGTGTAACGGATCACAGAGTTGGTTTGACACTTTACGATCTGGGAAACATCATGAATGGTGATATCCAGAAAATTGTTGCCGAGTTACAATTGGTAAACAATATGGAGAAACTAAAAGAAGCTTCGGAAGTTTACTAACGTAAACTTCTTAGGTTCAAAGGTACATAGTTACAAAGGTTCAGAGGTTTCTTTTCTGACGTAAAATAGTAAGCCGAACATTTGTTCGGCTTTTTTGGTTTTAAATCTATGTTCCTATGCAACTCTGCATCTTTGCACCTTAAAAAAAAACAAAAAAGCAAAGTACACTTTTATAAAAAGTAGACTTTGCTTTTTCCTTATAAGGCTCTAATTATAAAAATTAGAATTTATATAGTGAAGTATTAGCTGCTTAACCGTTATTTAATTGTTATAGCAGAACGTATAAACGAGCTAGATACCGAGAAATACTCTTGTAAATTCAAAATATTTATATAGATTGGAGTAAATGTGAACACCATTTTTTAATACTATTTCGCTAAACTTTTCCATAATAATTTATATATAGTTAAACAATTACTCTCTTGATGGTTCATATTGTTTAGATTCTTCTTCTTCTTCTTCTTCTTCTTCATCCTCTGAAGAATCGTCTTTTTTAGAAACTAATTTTGTTACTACGAGTTGTAACAGTGTGCCGAAAACATTTTTCATCATAGAATCGGTTTTTCCTATTACAAATCTTTTAGCGAGATAGCCAATTCCGATACTTATCGCAGATTGTGCTATATTGCCCTTAAAGCCGACAGTTTCATTGATTTCTTCAATCGTGTTGCGAATAAGATTAAGAGGTTTCAGGTTCTCCTTAATATCGTCGATTTCATCTTTTATTGCACACCATTCTTCATCCTGTCGATTTTCCAGTAGCTGAATCCTCTGATTTAAAGTTTCAATATTATAAATAGTTTCCATAACCAGTCTTCGTTTATAATTTTTAAATCAGGGTTTAATTTTCTTTTTTAGTTTCTTTTAAAATACTGGAAACAATCATATTCCCAATTGGAGTCTTAATTAATTTGTGCTGTGTTTTGTGCATTACAATGGCAACTATCAGATAGAATAAAGCCATTATAAAAAAACCGTAATAATACTCACCAAGTTCTTTTCCAATCCATAAACTGATTCCTATATTAAGAAACAAGGTAAAAAATGCAACAACAGCTCCGACCGCTATTCTAGATGTTACTGTTGACAAGGCGTCAGCAGCAGCTGAAACAGTTTTAAGTTTAATTAATTCTAAACTCGTTTTTGTATAGTTTTCGGCTTTTTCATAAAGATTAAGGTTTTCATTTGTTGTTGCATTTGTTTCCATGATAAAGGTATTTATGGTTTAAAAATTTCACTTATTAATAGTTAGTTTTTACAGTTTTTGCTTCATCTTTAATAGAATTGAAGTCTTCTTTTGCAGCGTTAAATTTTGCTTTACCTTCTTCGATGATATCTTTACCGTTTGAAGTAATTGTACTGATGATTCCATCTACTTTACTTTTTAGGTTATCTCCGTAATCTTTAGATTTATCTGAGATTTTTTTTCTTGTGTTTGAACCTTTGTCCGGTGCAAACAATACTCCTAAAAATGCTCCCGCTGCTGCGGCTCCTAGAATTCCTAATAATGTGCTACTTGCTTTCATAATATTTGATTTAATGGATTAATGAATTTTATAATTAATTGTTGTTTTTTAAACTTCCCGACCTTTAATAAGTCTGAACAGAATTGCGATAATGGCAATTACCAGTAATATGTGGATAACACTTCCAAGGCTATAAACGAAGAACCCAAGGGCCCAAAGAATAACCAGTATTACTGCGATTGTATATAATAAATTTGACATGGTCTTTATTATTTATGGTTAATAATTAATTTTTAATTTAGTTTGTATGATAAGTATACACTCAAATTACTGTTTTTTGCGTCTGGGAATGTATAAGTACCTCCAAAACCATCGTTTCTTTCTTTACCAATAGTTGTTAAACCATAGTTGTAACGAACACCAATGCTTATTGGGCTAAAGTCAACTCCAACACCTGCTACAATACCTGCATCAAATTTGTTTAAGTCATCAGTATCAACTGGTTCTTCAAAATCAACAGTTCCCTCTCCAGTAACTTTAGAACTTACAAGATAAGATGCGTAACCACCTGCCTGAAGGTTAAAGTTTTTAGTGATATTTACTCTTACCAATAATGGAACTTCTATATAATTTAATTTGAATTTTGCTTTTTGATCACCTAAATCGCTGTTATATTCTAACTCTGAACCTCGTGTAGTGAACAAAACTTCTGGTTGAATAGCAACAAAATCTGAGATTGGTAATGTGGCATATACACCGGCATTAAAACCATACAGGATATTTTCGTCAGTTACTTCATCGTTATCTGATAAAAAATTAGACATGTTGAAACCTCCTTTTACACCGAACTCAGTTGTAACGTTGTCATTTTGAGCGTGTAGCATTCCGAATGATGCTGTTAGAAATAGTGTTAAGGCGCATAAAAAATTTGATTGAATTTTCATAATTTAATAATTTAGTTAATAAATTGCTTTACGGGCTTTTAATAAATTTGTTCTTTAATTTGTTTAGTTTCTCTTAGAAACTGGTAATCTGTCGGCAAATACTGTAATACTAACTTTAAAATCATTTTATCATTTGTGTCTCTGGAAATTGATTCGAACAACTTAATCTGAGCATCTAATGATTCTATAACCGAATCGAGATAAGCCTCATTAAATTTTGCATTGTCCTTATCAATTAAATCGTATAAATCCTCTTTATTAATTGTCTCTATATCTGTAACAATCACGAGCCTGTTGTTGGCCATTTTTGTTACTTCCTGTAACAAAAGATTCTGATGATTTTCCAGCTTTATACTCATTTCCCTTATATTACTTTCTGAACTTTTTTGCTGAGCAACCTGACTTTTAGAAATTACAGACTTACTTATACCTGCCGTCGCAATTAAAAAATAAGCTGCAGTAAGTTCTTTGTCACTTTTTATAAAAACCTGATTTTTTAGAGTTGTTTCTATTTGATTATTTTTTTGACAAGAATTGCATATTAATATAATCAGTAAAAAAAAGACCCTTAAAAAAAATGCTTTTACAATGTGTTTTGCTTTCATCAATTACTTCATAAAGTATTACATTACAAAGATGCTAATGAAATGATTAT
Organism: Flavobacterium sp. 1355; assembly: GCF_017833415.1. Lineage (GTDB taxonomy): Bacteria > Bacteroidota > Bacteroidia > Flavobacteriales > Flavobacteriaceae > Flavobacterium. The sequence goes on from NZ_JAFICC010000004.1 coordinate 258,773, forward strand.
TTTACTTTACAGCATAAAAAAGAAACGTTATATAATTCCCATTATGGATTATATAACGTTTTTTATGTAGTCTTTTTGTAGGATTTATTCAGGAAGGAAAACCGTAAAAACTGAGCCTTCATCGGGCGTGCTGTCTGCGGTTATAGAGCCTTTGTGGTTCTCAACTATTTTCTTGCAGATGGCTAAACCTATTCCGGTACCAGGATAATCCTGTCTGGAATGTAAGCGCTGAAAAAGCACAAAAATAGTTTCTTTAAATTGTGGGTCAAAGCCCATTCCGTTATCCGTAAAAGTGATCTTGTAGAATTTCTTAATATTCTGATCCAGCAATTCGGGAAACTGATCCGAGTTTACTTTTTCACTTTCAATACTTATTTCAGGTACCAAATCGGGCTGACTGTATTTTAAGGAATTTCCGATCAGGTTTATAAACAGCTGTTCGATCTGATATGGGATCACAGAAAGCTTTGGTAATTTTGAAGCGGTAATGATTGCCTTTTTTTCGTCTATAATTTCTGTTAGTTCAGATTTGGCATTTTCAAGCAATTCACTCAAGTTTGATTTTATGAATTCCTTTTTAGTAGTATTGGTTCTTGAAAATAAAAGTAAATCATCAATAAGTACACGCATTCTTTTGGCCGATACTTCTATCTTATATATATAGTCTTTGGCGCTGTCAGACAAAACGGCTTTGTCTGCATCAGAAACTCTCGAAATAAAAGTCTGAATTTTTCTCAAAGGTTCCTGCAAATCGTGACTTGCAACGTGGTTAAAAGAAGCCAGTTCTTTATTACTTGCTTCCAGCTCAGCGTTACGTTCCTTAAGTTCAATATTTAATAAGTGTTCGTCTGTAATATCAAAATTGATTCCCAATAAGATATTGCCGCCCTGCTGATCTGACAATATTTTTCCGGTAGATTTAAAATATCTAATTTCATTATCCGGACGCAACACCTTATAATAGATAAACGGCAACTGCTTTTTTTCTAAGATATTTTCAATAGATTCGGCAACAGCTTCTTTGTCATCAGGATGCACAAAATCCAGAAAAGTCTTTTTTTCAGGTACAAAACTATTTGGCCACACACCTAATAATCGATATTGGTTTTCTGAATAATCAATTTTTTGTGTGTCAAGGTCCCATTGCCATGTACTGAACTTACCAATAGTTTCAGATTCTGACATTAATCGCGAAGAGATAAGGAGTTTTTTATTATAAACTTTTAAGCTTTTGATGTCTCTGCTTATTTGTCTGTAAGATAATATGATAAAGATAAGGGCAGTAAGAAACAGGGAAATAGAGAAGACAGGACTTAGGGAAATTTCCTCTGCATAAATTTTTAGTTTTTTTTGCAGATAAGCTTTTTCGATATCATTCATTTTATCAACCTGAAAACGAATGTTCTCCATTAAAACCCGACCGCCAAACATATGATTGTCGAGTTTTCTCTTATCATATGTTTTGGGATCGCTGTATTTGAAACAATTTTCGAACGAAGTAAAACGCTGAATTATTAGTTTGAATAATCTGCGCAGATTTTGTTGCTGTGCCGGATTATCTGCCGTTAGTTTTTTTAAGGTAATAAACGAAGTATTGACCTTGTCGCGCGAATAAAGATAAGGCGAAAGAAAACGATTATTGCGTGTTATGATGTAACCTCGCTGACCCGTTTCGGCATCTTTTATAGCCGACATTAACCGCTCTAACTGTATATTTATTTCATAAGTATGCATTACCAACTTACTGGATTCGTTTAAGTCCTGGTTGTGTTTGTAAGCAATTGAGGAAAGAAATAACAGAATAAAAACTGCAATTACAAATATAACTCTTAACGAGTTAGAAGAATTAAACCGGGGTAACCATTTCATGGAAATGCTATTATTTTAGGCGCAACAAAAAATTATCACGGTTAAGGCCAGACGTGTGATAGTGCCAATTTAAAGTAACGACTTCATTAATTATTTTTTTTAACGTATTAAAATCACTTGGCTTTTTAATATAAATATTGGCCCCTTCAATAAAGGTATCTTCAATATCTTCTTCAGAAGATGAAGTAGAGTATATGGCAATAATTATATTTTTAAGATGCTCGGTTTTTTTGATTTCGATCAAACATTCTTTACCAGTCTTTTTTGGCATATTTAAATCCAGAAACAGAATATCGGGTAATTTGACATCAGGTGTCATAAGGTATTCCATAAGTTGAAGACCATCATGAACAAATTGTACTTTTGTTTGTACCCTTACTTCTTCAAAGGCATCTTTAAAAAAAAGTCTGTCATCTTCATCGTCATCAGCGAGCAAAATGTGTAATGCGTTTTTTTGCATTGATTATAGTGGTATTAAATTTATTTTAAATTTTCTCTTCTCTTTTTAATAATCCTCTGGAAAGCAGACGGAGTAATCCCGGTTGTGTTTTTAAATTGCGTACTCAAATGCGCAACACTCGAATAATTAAGTAAAAAAGCAATCTCGGTTAGACTCATTTCATTAACCAGCATAAGTTGTTTGGCTCTTTCTATTTTTTGTAAAATAATGAAATTTTCAATCGAAGAATACGTCACTTCCGAAAAAACATTCGATAGGTAACCATAACTGTGATTTAATTTTTCAGCCAAAAATACAGAACTTTTAAAGTTGTTATTATCGTCCATATAAACAAGTTCGATAATAGCATCCTTAATTTTCTGAACTAAAACGCTTTTTTGATTTTCTACAACTTCAAAACCAAACGGACCCAGACTGTTTTTTAAACTTTCAAGTCCTTCAACATCCAGATTTTCATCTAATTCAATTTCACCAAATCCCAATGTGGTAAAATTAATATTTTGTTCTTCGAGTTTTTCTTTTAAAAAAAGAGAACAAATGGTGTTAATATCGAACTTTATAAATAGTTTCATAGGATAAAAATAGGGTTAAAGATAATTAATTTTTTTTTGGTTTTGGAAGGGTTTTGTATTTATTAAGATAATATTTTAAGAATTTGTTGTTTTGACCCAGCCAAAAAAATACCGTCTAAGCATAAAATTTAGACGGTATTTCTATTGGGTCAAAAGGGTTTACAAATCTGATAACAATTGATTAAACTCTTCTTTAGTTTTGCCTAATTTCTGCTGAAGTCTTCCATACAATTCGTCCTCTTTTCCTTCTTCATACATTAGGTCATCATCTGTAAGATCAGCATATTGTTGTTTCAGTTTCCCTTTCAACTCATTCCAATTTCCTTTTATTTCTGTAGTATTCATGATATTTTTTTTTACGATTTTTATTATTTGTAAAATTGCAATTTAATATCAATTCCTCCCTTATATCAATTTTCAGGAATGTTCTATAATTCACATTATGCCTGATAGCGGCGCAGGATCCACGCCATTTTTTCATGTTGCTGAAGCAAACCCGTAATAAAATCAGCAGAACCTATATCGTGATTGTCATTTTCAAAGGCCGGAATATAGTCCCGAAATTCAGTTACCATTTGTTCATGATTTTCCAAAAGCTCCTGTAGCATGTTTTTTTGAGAAGCATATTCTTTTGGAGATTCCTTTAATGTAGAATTTTCTATAAACTCCGTCATTGTTCCGATTGTTTTTTCACCCAACTGGCTAATGCGTTCAGCAACTTCATCAATGTTATTCTCCAAAATTCGATATTGATCTTCAAACAGTTTGTGCAGTTCCATAAAACTGTTACCTGAAATATTCCAGTGAAACTTTCTGGTTTTTACATACAGTGTCATTTCGTTAGATAAAATCGTGGCTAATATGTTGGTGCTTTTCTTTAAATTCTTGGTACTAATTCCAATATTTGGACTCATATAACTGTATTTTTTGGGTTTGTTCAAAAATATAGAAGTAGAAAGTTTTATTTCTTACATAATTAATTGCAGATGTTACATGAATTCAATGTTTTGTTAACATCTTAATAAATGTTTTATTGTAGTTTTGCCGCCGAACTAAACTAAAACCCCTATTTGAATGAAAAAGAAATTACTCGTTTTATTAATTTTAACTGCCTCAATTCATTTAAAAGCCCAATCTTATCTAGGTTATTTTCATGATAATTATGCAGGTGTACAAAGTGTACTTTTTAACCCGGCATCTATAGCCGATTCCCGTTTTAAAACAGATATCAACTTATTTTCAATCAGCGGATCGGTGCAGAATGATTTGTACGGAGTACGACTTTTTGATGTATACAAAGATGGATATGATTTTGACAGGGAAGCGAAAATGACGCCGTCAAATGCCAATAATGGTCTTGCAAATTTTGATATTATGGGGCCATCCTTTATGTTTAATATTGCTCCTAAGCATACCATTGCCGTATTTACAAGAGCAAGATCGGTAAGTAACGTAAGAAATATAAACGGATATCTTGTAGATCAGGTTAAAGACGGTCTCGATGAGTCCAGTGATTTTAATTTTAACGCCGGAAATGCAAACGGTTCTTCCAATACCTGGGGCGAGTTGGGTATTTCCTATGCAGCCGTTTTGTATCAAAAAGACCAGCATTTCTTAAAAGGAGGTTTCACCGCCAAATATCTTCAGGGAGGTGTAAATGGATACGTTAGAGGAAAAGACGTAAATGTAACGTATGTTGAAAATACAGTAGACCCAAGTCAGGGAGTTTTGATGTCCAGCGGAGAAATTACGGTTGGTGCAAGTCAGGATTTTGAAGCAAATGAAGATTATGATTTTGATGCCAAATCAAGAGGTTTCGGTTTTGATTTCGGACTTGTTTACGAATGGAGACCAGATTATGCAGATTATGATTTAGACAGAGCTAAACCTGCAGATAACAATTTCAGAGATTTAAACAAATACAAATTGCGTTTCGGATTATCTGTAACCGATATAGGTTCTATTGATTATAAAAATGCAAAACAGGATACCTATAACGTAAATGGTGTTATAACACAGCAAATGATTGATGATGCAGAAAATCTGTATGATTTCTTAAACGAACATTATACCAAAACCTCAACATCAAAAGGAGCAAAAACAAATTTGCCAACAGCACTTCATGCTGATGTAGACTGGAACATGTACAGAAAATTCTACCTGAACCTTAACGGAGATATTAATATGGTTTCTGCCAATAAGCTGAACAGCTACGGAATCGCCGACAGAGTATCTCTGACGCCACGTTACGAAAGCAGATGGTTTAGTTATTACATGCCATTGACATGGATGGAATACAGCGGGATGCAGGTAGGATCAGGAATTAGAGTAGGAGTATTCTTTATTGGTTCTGGTTCTGTCGTTAGTAATTTAATTTCTAAAGAATCAAAAGGAGCTGATTTTCATTTAGGAATGAAAATCCCGGTGTATGAAAAGAAATTTAAAGACACAGATGAAGATGGTGTGATTGACAAAGAAGATGCGTGCAGAAAAGTAGCAGGACCAGCCGAAAATAGTGGCTGCCCTTGGCCGGACACAGATGGAGACAAAGTTTTTGATAAAGATGATGCCTGTCCGGATGTTAAAGGTCCTGTAGAAAATAAAGGCTGTCCTTGGAAAGATACAGACGGAGATACATTACTGGACAACGTTGATGCTTGTCCGGCAGTAGCAGGTCCTACAGAAAACAAAGGCTGTCCATGGCCTGATACAGATATGGATGGTGTTTTAGATAAAGACGACGCTTGTCCTAATGAAGCCGGATTACTAGAAAACAAAGGATGTCCAAATCTGGATGCAGATAAAGACGGTGTTTTGGACAAAGATGATGCATGCCCATTAATCGCAGGTCCAGCTGACAATCAGGGCTGCCCAAAAGTTTCTAAAGCAACATTAGAGCAATTAAAAGTAGAAGCAAAGTCTATCTTTTTTACAACAGGAAAAGCAACTCTGAGTGATGCCAGAAAAGGAGAAACATCAGGAAGATTAGATGCCATAAAAGAGATTTTGAAAAATTATCCAAATGCAAAATTTGCCATTAACGGTCACACCGATAACGTAGGAAATGCAAAAGCAAATCAAAAATTATCCGAAGCCAGAGCAAAAGTAATCATGGATCTTTTGATTGAAAAAGGAGTAAATCCTGCCAATCTAACTTCTCAGGGATTTGGTGCATCAAAACCGGTAAAATCTAATAAAACTGCTGCAGGAAGAGCAGAAAACAGAAGAACAGAAATTGTTTACTTAGGTAATTTGTAAGCAGAACTGAATATAAAACCAAAAAGCCATTCTTAATTGAGTGGCTTTTTTTATTTTTGCATACTTCTAAAAAAGAACAGCTTCTAATCGAACAGAAGATTAAAAAAACACGAATGACAACACAACAGCTACACGAACAAATTCTTCAGAAAAAATCATTTTTATGTGTCGGATTAGATCCTGATCTGGACAAAATTCCACCGCATTTACTAGAAACAGAAGATCCTATTTTCGAATTCAATAAAGCAATAATTGATGCAACTCACGATTTGACTGTCGGATATAAACCTAATACTGCTTTTTTTGAGGCGTATGGCCTAAAGGGATGGCTTTCACTGCAAAAAACAATTAATTACATCAATGAAAATTATCCTGATATTTTTACCATTGCCGATGCCAAGCGTGGTGATATAGGAAATACTTCGAGTATGTATGCAAAAGCTTTTTTTGAAGATCTTAATTTTGACAGTGTAACCGTTGCCCCTTATATGGGAAAAGATTCTGTAGAACCTTTTCTTGCCTTCGAAAATAAACATACTATCATGTTGGCATTAACATCAAACGAAGGTGCTTTTGATTTTCAAACCTTAACCACAAACGGAACTCGAGGCGAAGCCGAACAGAGCGGAGCTAAAGAATTATACAAACAGGTTTTAGAGACTTCTAAAACATGGAAAAACAGTGAAAATTTAATGTATGTGGTTGGTGCTACAAAAGCAGAATATTTTGCAGATATAAGAAAAATTGTTCCCGATAGTTTCCTGTTAGTTCCGGGAATTGGTGCTCAGGGCGGGAGTTTGTCGGAAGTATGCAAATACGGAATGAATGATAAAATCGGTCTTTTGGTAAACTCTGCCAGAGCTATTATTTATGCTTCAAAAGGAACTGATTTTGCAGAAAAAGCCAGAGAAGAAGCTTTATCTGTTCAGAAAGAAATGGAAGCGATTTTAAATTCCAGGTTTTAGTTTACGTTAAGAATAATTATATCACAGAGATTCACAAAGTTTTCACAGAGCTACACTAAGATAATTTTAATTTTTTGAGCTTTAATCTAAATAAAATAATTAAAAAAACTTTGCGAATCTCTGTGAAAAACTTTGTGCAACTCTGCGGTAAAAAAACAATTCAACAACTTAAAAAACTGAAACAAAAATCAAATGAAACAACTTACAGATCAAATTGGTCAAATCCATTCTTTTGAGAAAACACCAAAACGAATCATTTCGTTAGTGCCATCTCAAACAGAATTGTTGTATGATTTGGGTTTAGAAGAAAAAATTATCGGAATAACGAAGTTCTGTGTGCATCCTTACCATTTCAAATCAACCAAAAAAGTTGTTGGCGGAACCAAGAAAATTCACTTCGAAAAAATAAAATTATTACAGCCGGATATTATCATTTGTAATAAAGAAGAAAATACAGAAGAAATCGTAAATCAATTAAGTGAAATTTGCCCGGTTTGGGTAACCAACATTATTACTATTGAAGATAATTTTCAAATGATTTCAGATTTCGGGCAAATCTTCAATTGCAGAACCGAAGCTCAAAAGTGGAACGACAAACTGGCTTTCGCTTTAAGCGATTTCAGAAAATATATTCAGGATATAGAAGTTAAAAAAGTGGCTTACTTTATTTGGAAAGATCCTTATATGGTTGCCGGAAATGATACATACATCAATGAATTATTAAAACTGAATCATTTTAGAAACATCTACGAAGACAAAGGTCGTTATCCTGAAATCGAGCTCAAAAAAATGCGATTAGAAGGCGATCCGGATTTGGTTTTTCTTTCCTCAGAACCTTATCCTTTTAAGGAAGAAGATGCTTTTGAAATCGGACGTTTTACGCACCACGCCAAAACTGTTTTTGTCGATGGAGAAATGTTCTCCTGGCACGGAAGCCGATTATTAAAGGCATTTCCTTATTTTAAATTACTTCATGAACGATTAAAGAGTTAGTTTTCAGGTTTTATGTAGATTTTACCACAGAGATTCACAAAGTTTTTTCACAGAGATTCACAAAGTAATTATTTTTCCTTTGCGAAACTTTGCGTAACCTTTGTGAATCTCTGTGATATAAAAGCTTAATCACACAACGGGTTAATTAAACGAGCTTCTAAATTCCAACGGTGATACGTTTGTTTTGCTTTTGAATAATTTATTAAAAGATTGCGGATATTCAAATCCCAACTGAAAAGCAGTTTCGCTCACGCTTAAAGAAGTTGTAGTGAGGAGTTCTTTTGCTTTTTCAATAATTTTATTGTGAATATGATGTTGCGTACTTTGCCCGGTTAAGGCGCGTAACATATCACTCAAATAATTGGGAGAAACATTTAATTCTTCCGATAGATAAGTTACGGTGGGCAATCCAAATTTTTGCACTTTATCACCTTCAAAATAGTTATCCAATAAATTTTCTAATTTGCTTAAAAGCGTGTTATTGGCAATTTTTCTAGTAAGGAATTGGCGGTTGTAAAAACGATTGCAATAATTAAGCAGCAGTTCGATGTGCGAAATCATGACGTCCTGACTAAAAGCATCAATAGACGAACAATATTCCTGTTCGATATTTTTCATGATTCCGGTAATCATAGTTTGTTCTTTATCAGAAAGATGTAAAGCTTCGTTAACCGCATACGAAAAATAACCAAAATCTTTAATGTTTTTTGATAAAGCATAATTTTGAATGAAATCAGGATGAATGACCAGCATTGCGCCATAAACGGCAGTGTCAACCGAAACTTCGGTAGAAATTACCTGGCCCGGCGACATAAACGTCATTACGCCTTCATCAAAATCATAAAAATTCTGTCCGTATTTCATTTTTCCGGTAAAACCTTTTTTAATGCATACAGTATAAAAAGAATACACAACACTTTTGAGGTTATCATCAAAATGACAGGTTATTTTGCTTAAATCGACAAAGCTCACTAAAGGATGTTCCGGTTTTGGAATTTTTAGCAACGAATGTAATTCTGAAATAGACTGAATCGTATACGGAATATGAACTTCTTTTTTCATGGCAAAATTTTTAAAGTATAATCAGGAAAGCCATCGTAAAGATAACTTTTCCTGATTAAATTATATAAGCAATTAGTTTAGTAAATTATTGATCAATTCCGGCCATATTTGCAGCATCATATCTAGCACCAGTCTGAGTCCCAAGCGGAATGATGGTTTCAAGATGGTTTATTTCTTCCGGACTTAAAACCATTTGTGCAGCAGCAATATTTTGTTCTACATATTTGACACGTTTTGTACCCGGAATCGATAAAATGCCTTTTGAAGCAATCCACGAAAGTGCCAATTGCGAAGCGGTAATATTTTTTCCTGCTGCCATTTTTGTAATATCATTTACCAATTCTATATTTTTATAAAATTGTTCTCCCTGAAAGCGGGGAATTGCTTTTCTGAAATCATTTTCAGGAAAATCGTCTGGTGTTTTGATATCTCCGGAAATAAAACCTCTGCCAAGTGGAGAGTAAGCAACAAATCCTATTTCTAATTCCTTTAAAGTATCTAAAATTCCGGCTTCTTCAACCGTTCTCTCAAATAAGGAATACTCAGTCTGGACAGCGGTTAAAGGATGAATTTTATGTGCTTTCCGAATCGTTTCTGATGAAACTTCCGATAACCCAATGTAACCCACTTTTCCTTCTTTTACCAAATCTGCCATAGCTTCGACTGTTTCTTCAATTGGCGTGTTCGGATCAAGACGGTGTAAATAGTACAGATCGATATAATCTGTGCCCAAGTTTTTCAGGGAACGTTCTACCGCTTTTTTCACGTATTCTTTTTTGCCGTTAAAATTCCAGGTTAATTGTTCGTTATCATCGATTTCATAACCAAATTTTGTAGCAATAGTATAGAAATTACGATTGCCTTTTATAGCCTTTGCTATTAATCTTTCATTTAATAACGGACCATATAAATCTGCAGTGTCCAGAAAATTTCCACCTAATTCCAATGATCGATGAATTGTGGCAATAGCTTCTTTTTCGTCGGCTTTGCCATAAATATCCATTCCGGCGATCTGAGTCATTCCCATACACCCTAAACCAATATTAGGAACCACAAGTCCCTGATTTCCTAAATTTATTTTTTTAATTGTATCCATAACTAGTTTATTTTAATTATAATTATAATACAAAGTTCCGTTAAGTATAACATTATAAAGTAGCCAAATCCCTTGTAGTTGTATCCAAATAGAAGGACGGGAAAGTTTCAGGTTTTCTTTGTTTCAGGTTCAAGTTTAATTGTGTTGATTTAATTGCGATTTCTACGACAGATTCCACAAAAGTTTTCACAACTTACATGGAGTAATTTAGAGGGATATTATAAAAGCTTGCGCATCTCTGTGGAAAGATTATTCAAGTATAGCAACCTGAAATTTGAAGCTAAAAAATCAAAAAGTTTATAAAAAAAGAATGCCGGCATCTCGTAGACGCCGGCATCATTTAACTAACCAAAACCAAAATAATAAATAACCAGTTTATTACATTACAAAGGTCAGACATATATCAATGTATTGATGTTAAGGTTTTGTTATTACTTTGTTGGACATAAGTTAAGATTTATAAATGCTTCATTTTGCAGTTTTTATAAGCAAACATAGCTTTTGATTATTAAAATATAATAACAATCAATTTTGATTATTAATATCAAAGTGTTTTGTTTGTATATTTGATAAAACATTAAATATCAGCAACATGGATTCAAACAAAAAATTAACAACTGCTACAGGTACCCCTGTTGCAGACAATCAAAACATTCAGACTGCAGGACCTCGTGGTCCCGTTTTATTACAGGATTTTTGGTTTCTAGAAAAGATGGCACACTTTGATCGCGAAGTGATTCCCGAAAGACGAATGCACGCAAAAGGATCTGGTGCTTACGGAACTTTTACAGTAACTCATGATATTACAAAATATACGAGAGCTGATTTGTTTTCTGAAATTGGTAAAAAAACAGATATGTTTGTACGCTTTTCTACTGTTGCAGGAGAAAGAGGCGCTGCCGATGCCGAAAGAGATATTCGTGGTTTTGCCATGAAATTTTACACTAATGAAGGAAATTGGGATTTGGTAGGAAACAATACACCGGTTTTCTTTTTTCGTGATCCTATGAAATTCCCTGATTTAAATCATGCAGTAAAACGTGATCCAAAAACCAATTTGAGAAGTGCTGATAACAATTGGGATTTTTGGACATTATTGCCTGAAGCTTTACACCAGATCACTATTGTAATGAGTGACAGGGGAATTCCGAAAAGCTACAGACAAATGCATGGTTTCGGAAGCCATACTTTTAGCTTTTTAAATTCTAAGAATGAAAGACACTGGGTTAAATTTCACTTTGTATCGCAACAGGGTATCGAAAACTTATCTGATGAAGAAGCAGCCGTATTGGTTGGTGGCGACAGAGAAAGTCATCAGAGAGATTTATTTAATGCCATTGAAGACGGAAATTTCCCTAAATGGAAAATGTTTGTTCAGATCATGACTGAAGAACAGGCTAATAATTATCGTTTTCATCCTTTTGATTTAACTAAGGTTTGGTTAAAAGGTGATTTTCCGTTAATTCCTGTTGGAGAATTTGAATTAAATAAAAATCCCGAAAACTATTTCGCCGAAGTAGAACAGGCTGCCTTTAATCCTGCGCACGTTGTTCCGGGAATTAGTTTTTCTCCGGATAAAATGCTGCAAGGGCGTTTGTTTTCTTATGGAGATGCCCATCGTTACCGTTTAGGAGTAAACAATTTTCAGATTCCTGTAAACTCATCAAGATGTCCTTACAATACTTTTCACAGAGACGGGGCAATGCGTGTAGACGGAAACAATGGAGGCCGAAAACATTATGAACCAAACAGTTTTGGAGAATGGCAGGAACAGCCAGAGTTTAAAGAACCACCATTGGCACTGCACGGAGATGCCTATGCCTATAATTTCAGAGAAGATGACAACGATTATTTTACGCAGCCAGGATTATTATTCCGTTTACTGACCGAAGAGAAAAAACAATTGTTGTTCAAAAACACTGCTGCACAAGTAGGAGGAGCGCAATTATTTATCCAGATTCGTCATATTAGAAACTGTTACAAAGCCGATCCCGCTTATGGAGAAGGAGTTGCAAATGCTTTAGGATTAACCATGGAGCAGGTACACAGTTTTGCAGATCCAAGAGTGTGATTTTTTTTTTTTGAGGTTCTGAGATGCTAAGGGACTAAGATTCTGAGTTTAGATTCAGATGTTCAAGGCATAATAAACAAATAAAGCCCGACAGATTAAACCTGTCGGGCTTCTTATTTATAGTCAAACCTAAAAACCTTAGCATCTTAGTCCCTCAGAACCTTAGAACCTCAGAACCTTAAGAAAAAACCACTGTTTTATTGCTGTAAACCATTGTCTTACGTTCAGAATGAAGTTTGATAGCGCGTGCCAGAACAATACGCTCCAAATCACGTCCTTTCATAATAAAATCTTCCACAGAGTGAATGTGTGACACCCTGGCAATATCCTGTTCGATAATCGGGCCTTCGTCTAATTCTTCAGTAACATAATGACTAGTTGCTCCAATAATTTTTACACCACGTTTAAAAGCGGAGTGATAGGGTTTTGCACCCGGAAAAGCCGGTAAAAAGGAATGATGGATATTGATGATTTTGTTTTCGTAAAGCGAAATCAGTTTTGGAGTAATTATCTGCATGTAACGCGCCAAAACAATAAAATTGATTTGATATTTTTTCAGCAGTTCAATTTGTTTGGCTTCACCTTCGTCCTTGTTTTCTTTTGTAAAAGGCACACAGTGAAACGGAATATCAAATCGCTCTGCAATAGATCTTAAATCGTTATGATTGCTAATAATTACCGGAATTTCAACATTTAATTCTCCCGCGCTGTAACGGCCTAAAATATCAAAAAGGCAATGATCGTATTTTGACACAAATAGGGCCATTTTTGGTTTTTGTTCCTGATTATACAAATCCCACGACATGCTAAAATCGGCAGCAATAGTTTGATTAAAATCTTCTTTTAAGCGTTCAATAGTAATGTGGTGATTCGTTAATTCACATTCTAATCGCATAAAAAATACATTTTGCTCTACATCAACATGTTGGTCAATGTAAGTAATATTTCCTTCTACTTTTGCAATAAAGGTAGTGACTGCTGCAATAATTCCTTTTTGGTCTTTGCAATGAATCAGAATGGTAATTTTTTGCATTGTTTTGGTTGGTTTGTTATAGTTTTTTTGTTTTGCAGCTTAAGTGCAAAGTCCGAAAAGCTTTGAACCTTTGGAACTCTGCACCTTTGAACCTTCGAAAAAATTATTTTCCGTCCTGCATTGCAAAAACGCTTTTCAATAAAGGCGTTGTTCTTTCACTGATATTATTACGGATTTCTTTTTCTTCAACAGCAATCATCTTAAAAACACCGACAAGAGCTTTATTTGTTGTGTAATCAGTTAAATCAGGATTTACCTTTTTAACCAACGGAATCGTATTGTATTTATTGATGATTTTTGTCCAAACGACATCAGCACCCACTTTTTGGAATGAACTTTTAATCACAGGATTAAATTTTCCGTATAATGCTGTAGTGGTACTATTTTGCAAATAACTTGTAGCAGCACTATCGTTGCCCAGCAAAATATTTTTGGCATCAGTAAAAGACATATTTTTTACAGCAGTAACAAATATCGGAGTTGCTTCTTTTACAGCATCTTCGGCAGCTCGGTTCAGTACTTTAATTCCTTCATCGGCCAACGAGCCAAGACCTACTTTTCTAAGTGTTGCATCTACTTTCTGCAGTTCTTCGGGCATAAGAATTTTTACCGCTTCGTTTTTATAAAAACCGTCTACTGCAGTCAGTTTACTTACTTGTTGCGTAATACCTTTGTTTAAGGCTTCTCTCAGTCCGGCAGCAATATCAACACCTCCAACGCCGGGTATTTGCGATAATTGTGGTAATTGGTTTAGTGTTTGCTGCATCTCAGCACATGATGTAAGTGAAAATGCAAACGCAAGAATAATAATCTTTTTCATTTATTGGGGATTTATTAGTTTCAAAAATACTACTTATTCAAAAATAAAGCCACAATTTTATTTCAGGAGCACAAACATTTTGTTTCATAATTAACAATAGTCCCGCTATCATTCCAAATCTTTTGTGCCAACAATAGCAATGCAGAGTGGCACAAAAGGATTTTCCCTTCTATCGGGGCTAGATTAGCGGTTTTCGTTTTTTTATGAAATTAAGGCCAGTACTTTCTAATATTGTACTCCCAATATATTTTACTCGAAATATATCGGGGCTTGTCTTCATTTACAGGCAGGTGATTAGAATCCAGAAGCTGAATTCTGATGATTTTTTCGCTGCTATCGTCTTTCATGTCAATATTGCCTTCTGCCTCATCAATAATTTTCTTTTTCCGAAGATATAATTCCGGTTTTTCAATAATAAAAATTATTGTAGCTTCATTTTCTGATTCCCTTTCTCCGGCAGGTTTTCCGTTTATATCATAAGTATCAATCCTTTGAAGAAAATTTTTCTCATAATAAAAAAGCTGGTATACCATTCTGCTATGAAGAAGCTGCGGCTTATGATTAAAAAGGCGAAACCTCAAAACCTGATTTTTGGGATTCGTATATTCAATAGTCCCATTTCCGTTTTTATCCACATAATTGGATAAAACCCTGAACGGTTTTGAAAAAGCTTCAATACCATTCGCATACACACCATATCTGTTTTGAGACTGAATACCAAATGACAGAGTCAGAAAGAAAAATAGAAATATTCTAAAATTCTGATTTTGCAGTATTTTCATCAAATAATGAGTTTATTTTTCCAGCAAATTAATCTCTTCGTCTGTTGCGTTTACATAGACCGACAATTCATCAAAATTCCATTTTACTTTTTTGTGTGCAACTACAAATAAAACTCCGGTTCCTTTTGAGCCTTTTATCGGAATTTCTAAATTACAATTTCCGGTGTTGCCGCTTGTATTAATGCTTCCGGAAACCATTCCGTCTTTCTCAATAGCGGTTCCTAATTTTTGAATTACAATTTCGTTGTGCTGTGCTTTATTCATGGCCTCTTTATAAGCATCAGAATTGGTCATCATTGATGTAACCCCATAGAAAAGACCTCCAATAAACAAACAGAAAAGTAAAATAAGGCTTAAGCATCCTGTAGGAACAAACCATTTCCAGTTTCTGTCCCACCAGTTTTTCTTGGGCTGATAGTAATCTTCAGACATACATTTAAAATTTCAGTTAATGAGTGAAAGATATAATTATTTCTTGTGTAATAGCCAGTATTTATATGATCAATAAAAATTATTTTTTTAAAATTTGTTCAATATCCGTATCGCATTCATTTATTAAATCATAAAAGCCGATATGTACTTCCTGATTATATTTCCAAAGAAGGTCTGTTCCATAAGGAGCATCAAATAACTCTAAAAGTACTGGAGCTATTTTGTAAATTGACTCTGCGCTTTTAAAAAAAAAATCATCTCATAAAATTATAAGATGATTTAAATTTTGTTATCTGATTTTTATCGATTACTAAAAGCTATTTCTTCAAGCGCTTTTGAATTACTAATCGCTTTACTGATTTCTTGTTTTTCCATTTCATCATCATCTCCTGTTCCTGTACTTAATGTAAGTTCTTTTGGGATTATAGGTTTTTGGTCAAAAATAGTTGCATACAATAAGACGGCCTGCATAAATCCTCCGTCGTTTAAAAGATGTAATGTGTTTTCGCCAAAACGAAGATTATCTTTGTTGGCTACTAAATATTTGTAATTATTTTTGCCATTGTAAGCGTCATTAATAGCATCTCCAACTCTTAGCATTCCTGAGTTCTTTGTAGCCTTAGTAACTGCAACTGCATTTTTACGTATCTCATCAAAATAATCCTTGTATTCAGGATCTGTAAAAGCTAACGGAGACATTCCTTCATAAATATAAATCGCCACGTCAGGACTGTTTTTGCGTAATTTTTCTGTGATCATTTTCACGTTAGCTTCATATTTCTCAGGCTCTGCCAGCGCAACAGGAGTCGATTCCTGAATAACTACAAAGTCATAATAATTTCCATCAGCATCTGTTTTAGCAAAATTTTCTTCTGCTTCCGCCTTATGATCAGCATAAATTTTGTCAATAGAAACACCCATTGTTACCAATTGATCAATGTTCATTGGCTTCTTATTAGCTTTGCAAAATTCATCAAACAATACTGGTGCACTTACAAAATACTCGGTATGACTATTTCCTATAAATAAAATTCGCGGAGTTCCCTGAGCTTTGGGGATTTTTGGACTGCTTATTTTTTCTTCAGTAATCGGATTATCAGTTTTAGATTTGTTGCAGGCAGAAATAAGCAGAGCAATGGTACTAAAAAATAAAAAAAGTTTTTTCATTGTGATTAATTAAAAGATTTTGTGATTTTTTATATTCTGTAAAAATCTTTTTAATTAATTTTTTTAATAGTACATAAGAGTTTTATGATTTATAGTTTAAGCCTTATTAGCTTGGTTTTAAAATATTAAACATATTCCAGACAATATAAATTAGGATTGTAAACCGGATTTATTTGTTTTAAATCTGCTAATATGTTGTGAGTGTAATCTTTACCTCCAATTGCTAAATAAAATAAAGATTTTGAAACATAAAATGGTCTTAAAGGAAATGTGCGCCAAAAGTTAGATAGATTCTTTAAAAAGTGTTTAATAATATATTTAAACTTTCTTTCATCCGGGCGAACAAAATAAATAGTTGAACTTTTAGCTTTGGTCATCAAATTTGGAAACATTATAAATTTTCCTCCTTGTTGAATTAATAGATTTATTTCAAAAAGTGTTAATCCTTCGATATTCTCTGTTTTCATGATAAATTAATTTTTAATTAAAAAATTAGTGATATTATTATGATGCAAATTTCCGTCGGTTTTAAGTTTATTTTGTCCTCTAAAAGCTTTTAAATTAATAAGTTACGTTTATTTTAATTCAAAAAATCTAATTTTGTAATAAACGGATTACAGTTTAATGTTAAAATATACACCCCAAATTTAAAAACATAAAAAAATAGCTTCTTGTTACCCTTCCAAAAATCAATTTTTAAAAGTGTAACAAGAAGCTATGTATAGTTAAAATGTAAGTTTTTCTAAATTTGATTTAGTATTAATTATTCGCAACAGATTTTGCTGGAAATTCGCTGGTTGCTTCCTGGTCTTTTTCATAAACATCCTGAAAGAAACCAACTTCACCATTTTCATTTACTAATGAAGTAAAATAGCAAATATAAATAGGCACTTTTTTAGTCAATTTAAAACTGGTTTCTGTTTTGCCTTCCATAGCTTTGCTTATTTTTTCAGGAGTCCATTCAGGATAATCCTTAAGCATGGCAGTTGCCAATTCTTTGGCCATTTTTAGATTTATACAACCATGGCTGAAAGTTCTTTTTTCAAAATCGAATAAAGTTTTAGACGGTGTATCGTGCATATAAATGTCATCTGGATTAGGAAACATAAATTTTACAAGACCCAAAGAGTTTTTCGGTCCCGGTTTTTGTCTCACCTGTCCATTTACCATTTCCATATTGTGATCAGCCAGATAGTTTTTATCTGCAGCTATTTTCATTTTCAATTCGTTATCTACAATACTTTGTGGTACAGTCCAGTAAGGGCTAAAAACGATTCTGTCTATTTCAGAGTTAAAAATAGTTGTTTTAGTTACCGGAGAACCCACAAAAACATTTGATTTCAATTCCACTTTTCCGTTTTTCACATACACCATTTCATAAGAAGGAACATTTACCAAAATGTATTCGTCTTTGTTTACCAACTCAGGCGAGATAGAACGGAATCTCTCCATATTAAGCATTAATGTTTTTACCTTATCAGAAAGCGGCACATTCATTTCCTTAATATGCTCTTCTGCCAGAATATAATTTGGTTTAAATCCGTTACGGACTTTGTATTTCATCACCGCATCCATTAATTCACGGTCATACACATCACTTTTAGAATCTTGTTTTAAGTCTCCTAATAAATATAAACGTGTTCTTACCTGAGCAATAGTGCTTGATACCGCATCCGGGCGTAAATCTTTGTATGGAACTTCGGTAACGATTGGTTGCCATTTGTTGGATTTTTCTAATTTTTTATAATCTTTTAAAACATCTTTAAGTTTATAGTATTGCTCAAAAAGCATTCCGTCATCTTCTGCTTTTGCAGCATTTGCTGTATATTCCTCAATTGTATTATAATTCAAAAAATCGGCCAGCATTGTATTATAAGACAATTTCTTTGCATCAGGATTGGTTTTTTTAGCATAAAGTATATATAGGGAACTCAAAAGCATATCTGCATCTGTTTTGGACAGATTTGATGAGGAGTCAAAAATCTGTTCAATTTCACTTTGATACGGAATAATCAGATCATTAGTCTTTTTTGCTTTTTCATATAAGATACCGGCAAATTCATTAATTTCTCCTTCATCATACCATATTGTACCCAATGATCTGTTTTTGTATAATGACATTACATCAGATCTATACTTTTTCAAATCAGAATATCTTCTAAAAAAGTCATTGACTACTTCAGAATCTGCAAGAGGATCAGTACCTTTTACAAAATCAAAATAAAAATCGTATGAGTTGTGATCTTTGGTAAACTCATTTTTTTTCAAATCAAATGAAGAGGTTAAAAAACCTGTGATTAGAATTATGGCGATTGGATAAAATGTTTTCATTTCTTTAATTTTTTAAATTTTTACGTTTTTCTTCAGTAGGAAAAAAACCAGGGTAAAAACTTGGGGAATTTCTACAGCATTTTAAGATCATTTTCTATACGGCTAAATTACTTTAGGATGTTGAAAAACAAGTTGTTGTATTTCTTTTAAATTTTTCAAGATTGCCATGTTATTAACATTTTTATAAGACTTATATAAGATAAATACGATAGTTTAGAAAAATGTTACCTTCTTGAGGACTTAATTTTAGAAAGACATTGCTATTTTTTATTAACATAAAGCATCAGTGATAAACAAATATTAAAATATTTTGTAAATTGCTCCCTTAAAATTATCATATTCATAAAATGGAACAACAAAAACCATATAATCCTAAAAATAAAGTAAGAATTGTCACAGCTGCGTCACTCTTTGACGGTCATGATGCCGCTATTAATATCATGCGCCGAATCATACAATCTACAGGTGTAGAGGTTATACACCTTGGACATGACAGAAGTGTCGAAGAAGTGGTGAATACTGCCATTCAGGAAGATGCCAATGCAATTGCCATGACATCATACCAGGGTGGGCACAATGAGTACTTTAAATATATGTATGACTTGCTTCATGAAAAAGGAGCGGGGCATATAAAGATTTTTGGCGGTGGGGGCGGAGTTATCCTGCCAAGCGAAATTTCTGAATTACATGAATATGGAATTACCAGAATTTATTCTCCTGATGATGGCCGCTCTTTGGGCTTACAGGGAATGATCAATGATCTGGTAGAACGTTCTGATTACAGCCCCCCAGCCCCCGAAGGGGGAGTTTCCGGAATTGTAAATAATTTGTTGTCCAAAGAGGTAAATACTATTGCCAGATTAATTTCATTAGCCGAAAATAATCCTGATGAATTTTACCAGGCATTTCCGCATTCATCATTAGCTCCCCCATCGGGGGCGGGGGGGGCGCCAGTTCTTGGAATCACAGGAACGGGCGGAGCAGGAAAATCATCTTTGGTTGATGAATTGGTTCGTCGTTTTTTGATTGATTTCCCGGAAAAAACAATCGGGTTAATTTCTGTCGATCCATCCAAAAGAAAAACCGGAGGAGCACTTTTAGGAGACAGAATTAGAATGAATGCCATAAATAATCCACGCGTTTATATGCGTTCGCTGGCGACACGTCAGTCAAATTTGGCATTATCTAAATATGTAGCCGAAGCGATTCAGGTTCTAAAAGCTGCAAAATACGATCTCATTATCCTTGAAACTTCGGGAATCGGGCAATCTGATACCGAGATTATGGATCATTCTGATGTATCCTTATATGTAATGACACCGGAATTTGGTGCTGCAACACAATTAGAAAAAATCGACATGCTTGATTTTGCTGATTTAGTTGCCTTAAATAAATTTGATAAACGCGGTGCATTAGACGCCATTCGCGATGTCAAAAAACAATACCAGCGTAATCATAATCTTTGGGATAAAAATCCGGATGACATGCCGGTTTTCGGAACGATTGCTTCGCAATTTAACGATCCGGGAATGAATACGCTGTACAAAGCGATTATGGATAAGATTGTCGAAAAAACAGATTCAGATTTGAAATCGACTTTTGAAATTACGCGAGAAATGAGCGAGAAAATCTTTGTGATTCCGCCACACAGAACGCGTTATTTATCTGAAATTGCAGAGAATAACAGAAGTTATGATGAAATCGCGCTTTCACAGCAAAAAGTTGCGCAGAAATTGTACGGAATCTTCAAAACGATAGAATCGGTTTCTGGTAAAATTCCTCAAATTAATAAATCAGGCATTGACGACACTAGTGTCATCCTGAGCGCAGTCGAAGGACTAGACGAAAATAGAATCTTCGTTAATCTTTTACTCAATCAATTTGATAAAGTAAAAATGGACTTAGATCCGTACAATTGGGAAATTATCCTGAATTGGGAAGAGAAAGTAAACAAATACAAAAATCCGGTTTACTCGTTTAAAGTCCGTGATAAAGAAATTAAAATCGCAACACATACAGAGAGTTTATCACATTTGCAGATTCCTAAAATTGCTTTGCCTAAATACGAAGCCTGGGGTGATATTTTGCGTTGGAGTTTACAGGAAAATGTTCCCGGAGAATTTCCGTTTGCTTCAGGATTATATCCTTTTAAACGTGAAGGCGAAGATCCATCGAGAATGTTTGCAGGCGAGGGCGGACCAGAAAGAACCAACAAACGTTTTCATTATGTAAGCGCGGGATTACCGGCAAAACGACTTTCGACTGCTTTTGATAGTGTAACTTTATACGGAAACGACCCGGATATTCGTCCGGACATTTACGGGAAAATCGGAAATGCAGGAGTTTCAATCTGCTGTTTGGATGATGCTAAAAAACTGTATTCCGGTTTTGATCTGGTTCATGCCTTGACATCGGTAAGTATGACTATAAACGGGCCTGCGCCAATGTTGCTGGGCTTTTTTATGAATGCCGCGATCGATCAGCAATGTGAGTATTATATTAAGGAGAATGAGTTAGAAAAAGAAGTTGAGGAAAAAATCAACAAAATATATAAAGAAAGCGGATTAGCGCGCCCAAAATACCAAGGCGATTTACCGGAAGGAAACAATGGTTTAGGATTAATGCTTTTGGGTGTTACCGGAGACCAGGTTTTGCCTTTGGAAGTTTATAATGAAATTAAAGCGAGAACATTATCGCAGGTTCGTGGAACGGTTCAGGCTGATATTCTAAAAGAAGATCAGGCACAGAATACTTGTATTTTCTCTACCGAATTTGCTTTGCGATTAATGGGTGACGTTCAGGAATATTTTATTACCAAAAATGTTCGTAATTTTTATTCCGTTTCCATTTCAGGATATCATATTGCCGAGGCGGGAGCCAACCCGATTACGCAATTGGCCTTTACGCTTTCTAATGGTTTCACTTACGTGGAATATTATTTGAGCCGTGGCATGAGTATCAACGATTTTGGACCAAATTTATCGTTCTTCTTCTCCAACGGAGTAGATCCTGAATATTCGGTTATTGGTCGTGTGGCACGTAAAATTTGGGCAAAAGCCATGAAAAACAAATACGGAGCCAACGAAAGAGCACAAATGCTGAAATATCATATTCAGACTTCGGGACGTTCGTTGCACGCACAGGAAATTGATTTTAATGATATCAGAACCACTTTGCAGGCCTTGTATGCGATTTATGATAACTGTAATTCATTGCACACCAATGCGTATGACGAAGCGATTACAACACCGACAGAAGAATCGGTGCGTCGTGCTATGGCGATTCAGTTGATTATTAATAAAGAATTAGGTTTGGCGAAAAACGAAAACCCAATTCAGGGATCGTTTATTATCGAAGAATTGACCGATTTGGTAGAAGCTGCCGTTCTGCAGGAATTCGACAGAATCACAGAGCGTGGCGGTGTTCTTGGTGCAATGGAAACCATGTACCAACGTTCTAAAATTCAGGAAGAAAGTTTGTATTATGAAACCTTAAAACACAACGGAGATTTCCCAATTGTGGGTGTAAATACATTTTTGAGTTCAAAAGGTTCTCCAACAGTAATTCCGGCAGAAGTAATTCGCGCCACCGAGGAAGAAAAACAATATCAAATTACAATGCTGGAAAATTTACACCAGTTTCACGAAACAAAAGTAAACGAGCATTTAAACAAGCTACAAGAAGCCGCCATTAAAAACGAAAACTTATTCGATCATTTAATGGAAGCTACAAAGGTTTGTTCGCTGGGTCAGATTACTTCGGCTTTGTTTGAAGTTGGTGGACAGTATAGAAGGAATATGTAATTTTTTACTTTTTTATAGATTTAGAAAACCTCTCAGAAATGAGAGGTTTTTTTATGCCATTTCCATTTGTATATAAGCTTTACCTTATTCTGTTATTTTAAAAACGTATTGTTTTTTTTATTACTCAATCATTGCAATAAATTTACTAAAACGATTTCGTTGTGAATTTAATAAATATAGGCGAAGAACTATAAACGGTTAATTATGAGCATAACAAGAATTATTGGCGGAACACTAACCAAAACCGCTACAGGAGATATAGATATACGGGCAACTGACGGAGATGTTACTTTTGTTGCAGCCAAACATAACACCTGGAATGGCGGAGAAGGAATTACGTATTATGATTATGAGCCATTGCACCCTGCAGATTCATTGGCTACTGATATTGATATTACATTGAACATTTTTTTTGACGGCACTCAAAACAATAAAACCAATACAGAAGAAGGTAAAGATTATGAAGCATCAAATCACGAAGACGACAGTTATACCAACGATTATACTAATGTAGCGCGTGGATATGATTCTATTGATACCACAATTTTCAATCAATTATCAATTTATGTAGAAGGAATTGGTACAGAGGATCTAAAAGAAGATGATGTTTTACCTGATGTGGCAATGGGCATGGGAAGCCGTGGGATTGTCGCCAAAGTTGCAAAAGCTTGTATCGAGGCAGGTAAAAAATTTAAACAGAAGAAATATCAAGATAAAAAAATAGATGAAATTAAAGTAAATGTCTTTGGGTTTAGCCGTGGTGCAGCTGCAGCCAGACATTTCTTGCATGTAGCCAATAGTCCGGCTAAATTACAGTTGATAGATTGGGAATATGCTTATGCTGTTCCTCCGTTTGTAAGCCATACCAATTCAGATTATATTAAAATTAAAACAGATGAACCTCTTGTGCATAAGCATGGCTATTTTGCTGCCTGTCTTTTAGATAAAGAGATAAGACCTAAAAAAATCAATTTTAATTTCGTGGGTTTATACGATACAGTGGCCTCACACGGGGTTTATCATGGCAATGATGTACAAGATTTACATCTTGATGCAGTAAAAAAAGCCCATTTTGTTTTTCAGCTCTCGGCAGATGATGAATATCGTGAAAACTTTGACTTAACTGATATAACCAGCGCCGGTATCAATGGGCTGGAATATACACTGCCGGGTGTACATTCAGACATTGGAGGTTCTTATATAGACCATGCTTTTGAGAGGGCTGTTTTATATTATAAAAAAGAATCGCTTTACAATGCGATGATTCACAACGCTAAAGAAGAAGTAGCCCAATTTAAAGAAATTGTTATAAGAGAAGGCTGGTACAAAGACTATCAAATGGACGCGGACTTATTTCCAGAATCATTTATTAATCCAAAAAAGAAAAAAGAAAAATTTGAAAATATGGAGGATACTTATTACAGCGTAATAGGCACAAGGAAAATGCGAAATACCTATGATAAAATCCCACTCAAAAAAATGCTTTTTTATTCTAAACAATTCGGGGTAATTTATGATGACTTAATTATTAAAAACAATCACGAAATTGAAGATCCATTTTTACAAAAAGTGTATAATCAATTGTTAAACTATATGGTAGCCTGCAATGATTTGCGCAACAGTTACGTAAGACAAAAATCTTGGGATGCTGAAAAATATTTAGCTGAATTAAGACAAATATCTTATCTGGATTATATTGATTTTCAAGATTTAAAAACATTACGAAACGAATATTTGCACTGGTCTGTAAAAGCCAATGAATTTGGTTTAGGATCCAGAGAAAGTCAGGCACCCTCAAAGGAAGGAGCACTAGAGCATCAATATCGAAAAAGAGAAATTCATCATGGTTAAGAAAAAAAACAAGCTGTTGTATTCTACTCTGTTAATTATTTTATTCATCCCAATAATAAGCTGTCAAATGAAAAAAGAACTGCCTGAATTTCATGTACAAATGTCACATCCCGAAAACAAATATAGAATTGAGCCTGTTTATGATCGTATTAAAACACTCGAAGGCACCAGGGCATCATTCCCATACGGAGGCTCTTCAGGTGAATGGGGAGAATCTCGTAAAGTATGGACAGCGCAGCACGGTACACCTATTGGTGCCGATATTACATATTATGCAAAATATGAAGATACTTTTTATCATTTAAATGTCGATTTTCCAATTGATACTATAAAAGACTGGACTAAAAGATTTTATCCAAATATAGAAATTAAAGAAAACCATGATGAATTACAAGAATACATTTATGATCGAAAACCATTACAGAGACGAGTTTACGACGAATTTAGCGACCTTATTTTCGGATTTGCTCCAAAAGGAATGGTGGTCGTTTGGCTGAGTTTTAGTGGTACTCAAAAAGAGGTTGGGCGTTATCAGGCAGAAGTAGTTAAGGATGATCAGGCTCTAGCTGCAAAATTGTTCTCAAGAACGATTACAGTTCCAAGAGAACAGATAAGAATCGAAAATGCCGTGCCTGATGCAAATCCTGAAAAATGGGACAACTACCGTATAAAATACTTTTGGAAACCTGAAATCACTTCTGAAAATAAAAACTTCAGGCTTTTTTGGGTATTGACCGAATATTTTAATGCTGAATTTGAAAACAAGCTGCGCCCGATGGTACTGCATCCTAAAAAAGAAAAAAGGGCTATTCCGAGTCTTATTACTTTTTTTTGGGAAACCGGTAAGGGAGAAAAGTTTGAAGGCAGGGCATTTTTTAACTGGGAGAAAACAAACCAACAATTTAAAAATGAAGACAACGGCGACAACGAAATTCAAATAAAAATCGAAGAAAATAATAGTGATTTTCAGGTAATGCTAAACGGAAAACCACTGGAAACAGTTAATAAAAGAGTTTTTACAACAGACAGAGAATTCAAGGAATCGTATAGATAGAATCTTTTAAAATTTATTTCAGTAACTACTTCATTTAGTTTAGGATCCAGAGAAAGTAATGCAACCCAGCTCTTTAAAGTGTTCAGTTATAAGATTAGTTGATCGCTGTGCGAAGTCTCCCGACTTCGTACCCGTTCCAATAATCTACAAAGAGAATCAAAATATAATTGTTACGGAATATAACAACTTGTGCAAAGTCAGGAGACTTCGCACAGCAAAGAGTGCTATGATATATACTTTTAGGATTTCAATAATGGTCATAAAATAAAAAAGCATCAGCCGCGGCCGATGCTTTAATTTTGAGGCAAAAAACGATTAACGACGAAATGCAGGACTTTCGTTTACTGATTCATCTAACACAACTGTTTTTACTTTTTTAGCAGAAACCGTAATTCTGTGTTTAACTACTTTACCATTCTCAGCCACTGATAAAAAATAAGTTCCGGCTGGATAAGCCTCTAAACTTAAAGTTTTTGAAATCTCTAAATTGCCTACAGCAGATTCTCCTGTGTACAACAAGTTATTGTTTTCGTCTGATATTGAAAAATTTGCTTTTTCAACGGTGTTCAAAGTAAAGCTTACTACTTTTCCATTTCCGGTTTTTATATACAAGATATAATCCCCTTTTCCGTCAATTGCATACGTAAAGATAGTTGTTAAAAATACGGCAACAACCAGGCCCATTTTTGTAAAATTTGTCATGTTTTTTTAAATTAATTATTAATCGTGGAAGCGTAAAACTAGCAAATACAAATTAAATTTTATTCAAAAAAGACGATTTTTTAATGGCCTAAGTTGCTGAATTGAAACTCTTTCTGTACTTTGTTTGAACTATGTACGTAATTATTGGGATTGTGGATGTTTTTGAATTCATTATTTTTTTGAACAAAAATTTGAGCTACAGACATTTATTAAGAATAATTTTTCAAAATAAAATGGTGAACTATATTTTGCTAAAATCCGGGCATGAAAAAACAGCTCAGTAACCACAAAGAGCTGTTTCTCAAAACAATCAAGTTTTAACTTTTACTAACTATCTAAACTCATTTTATACTGTATGAAGTATAAATTTTTTAGCGTGTTGCCACGCTGGAATTTTTAGCAGAAAAACCTGCTTTGTAAACTGATGAAAATGCTTTTGATGACAAAATAGTTTTGTTGTCTACTATCGTAATTTCATGTTTCACTTTTTTTACATTATCTTCAACTTCTAAGAAGTAAGTTCCCTCAGGAAATTCTTCCAGATTAAAAGTTCTCAAAATTCCTTCTCTGCCTGAAGCATTTTCAGAATAGATTAAAGTACCTTCTTTGTCATAGATTGTAATAGTTGCTTTTTTAACCTGGTTAAGAGCAAATGTTACCACCTTTCCATTAGATCGAATTACATGAAGATTAAAATCTTCATTCCCGTCAATTGCATAAGTGCTTCCTGTGAATAGCACCGCGCATACTAAACTTAATTTTAAAATCTTTTTCATGACCTTTGTTTTTAATTATTAGTTCTAATTCTCTGATGCTAAATTACTTCACTCTTACATAATTATTCACAACTGTGTTTGCAAATTTATATGCTGTATTCTCATTTACGAAACCGTTATAGGTTAAAATGTGAATTATATTTATCGTTTTGGTTAATTCGGTAATTATTTTTCAATGTTTTGTCTGGATTAAGGAAATGTAAAATAATCTGCATTTCTTACAAATATTGGAGATTTATCCGCAAAGGCCGCAAAGTTTTTATTCGTTTAAAAAAAAACAAAAATCTTAGTGCCTTTGCGCCTTAGTGGCAATCTCAAAAAATAAGGCACAAAAAAAACAGCTCAATAACCACAAAGAGCTGTTTTAAAAAACAAATGAATGTTTTTAAACTTTACTAACTATCTAACCTCATTTTTATACTTTATTCGAGTATAAACTTTTTTAGCGTGTTGCTACGCTAGTACCTTTAGCAGAAGAATCTGCTTTATAAATTGATGAAACTGCTTTTGATGATAATGTAGAAGTCTCATCAGTTACAATAATTTCATGTCTTACTTTTTTTGCATTGTCTTCAACTTCTAAGAAGTAAGTTCCTTCCGGAAATTCTTCTAAGCTGAAAGTTCTTAAAATACCATCTTTACCAGAAGCATTTTCAGAATATAATAAAGTTCCATTTTTGTCATAAATAGCAACAGTTGCTTTTTTAACCTGATTAAGAGCAAACGTGATAACTTTTCCGTTTCCTTTTAATACGTGAACATTTAAGTTGTCTCCACCTTCAATTGCATAAGTACTCATTCCTGTAAAAAGCACTGCACATACTACACTAAGTTTTAAATTCTTTTTCATGGCTTTATTTTTAATTTGTTTACTTCTAATTTTCTGATGCTAAATTACTCCGGATATAGATTTTATATCACAACTCTATTTTCCAATTTATGTGCTATATTCTCATTTACGAAACCGTTATATGTTAAAATTTGAATTATTTTAGGTGTTTTAGTTAATTCAGCTATTTTTCTTCAAGTTTTTTCAAAATTAACATTTTACCAAAAACTTCTATATTTCTTACAAAATGAGATATCTTCATTAAAACCTTGAATTAAATGCGATTTGTAAAAAAAAATCCAAGTAAAAAAACAGAGGCTTCAAAAAATGGCGTTTTTATAGAAATGGAATTTTATATTGTTTTCAGTTTTAATGAAATATTCTCAGTTACGAAACCGTTATAGGTTAAAATATGAATTATTGTAGGTGATTTTGTTAAATTTGCTATTATTTTTTAAAGGTATTACCATGAAGACATTAGCCCCCGCCCTCGAAGTGATATCCAATTCATATGGAAGCTCTTTTACCTATACTAAACACGCTCAAAAAGCAAATAGTAAAGCGCATTTGTGGCATTATCATCCCGAAATTGAATTAGTATATATTAATGGTGGAGCAGGGAAGAGACAAATCGGAAGTCATGTCTCTTATTATACTAATGGAAGCTTAATCTTAATTGGTTCTAATTTGCCTCACTGCGGTTTTACCAACGAGCAAACCGGAAATATCAACGAAACCGTAATTCATATTAAACCCGAATTTTTAGGCAATGACTTTTTTGTATTGCCGGAAATGAAAAGGATTCAGAATATCTTAAGCCAGTCAAAGGCCGGAATTGCTTTTGGAGGTGAAACTAAAAAGAGAATCGGTGAAAAAATAGAAAAAATGGAAAATCAGCTTCCGTTTGAACGTTTATTGACGCTTCTCAATGTTTTGGACGAATTAGATTCTTCTGAAGAATATACTATTCTAAATGCTGATGGGTTTTCTCTGGAATTGAATACACAGGACAATGATCGTATAAATGTGGTTTTTAATTATGTAAAGGATCATTTTCAGGAATCTATTGCCATAGATGAAGTCTCGAGTCTGGTTAGTATGACTACACCATCTTTTTGCAGGTATTTCAAGAAAATATCCAATAAAACATTTACAGAATTTGTAAACGAATACCGTCTGGTTCATGCCTCTAAACTTTTGGCCGAAAAACCGATAACGATAAATGAGGTGTGTTACGAAAGTGGTTTTAATAATTTTAGCCATTTTAGTAAATCTTTCAAACAATATACCGGCAAAAGTGCTTCGCAATACCGTAATGAACACAAAATAATAATTAAGTAGCCTTAACTTTTTTTGATTTATCTGTTTTGTAAAAGTTTATTGATTATTTTTAATTTTTATAATCATAAAATAATATCTGACAAAACACATGAATTTACTAAAAGTTTCTCTTCTGACACTTTTTGTTGCTACTGGATTTTCAAGTTGTAATAAAAAAGAAACAACCTTCTCTGATCCTTTGATAACCAACAGAGATACAACTATTAATCCGGGAAATGATTTTTTTAGTTATGCCAATAACGGATGGTTTAAGAAACACCCAATTAATAAATCTGAAAGCAGTAACGGAATCTGGAGAACAATTCAGGATACAATTGATTCCCAAATAAAACAAATCTGCGAAAAATCATCAAAAGATGAGGACGCAGCCAAAGGAAGCAATAAGCAAAAAATAGGCGATTTTTATGCTTCCGGCTTAGACACAATAGCCATAAACAAGGCAGGTATTACTCCGCTTGACGGAGAATTAAGAAAAATCCAGGCCATAAACGATATTCCTTCCCTCAACAAATCTATAGCGCATTTGCAAACGCTTGGTGCAGCTCCGGCATTTGCGTTTTATGTTTTTCAGGACAGTAAAATAAGTTCGCAATACGCCATGTACTTTTATCAGGGCGGATTAGGACTTGGAGACCGCGATTATTATTTTGATAATGAAGAAAGAAATGTCAATATCAGAAAAGAATACCTGAAACATATTGAAGCAATGATGAAGCTGACTGGTGAAAATCAGGAAACAGCAGCAAAAAATGCTTCTATGATTATGAAACTGGAAACGGATTTGGCATCTTCTTCAAGAAAGCTTGAAGATCTTAGGGATCCTGTTAAGAACTACAATAAAATGACAGTTGCCCAATTTAATAAAATGACGCCAAATGTAGATTGGAAAGCTATTTTGCCAATTTTAGGAGTTCCAAAAGGTGATTCCTTAATTGTAGCCCAACCGGAATTCTTTAAAAACCTGAATACCTTATTAAAAAAATATTCTATTGAAGAATGGAAAATATATTTAAAATGGACGCTCGTTAATACGTATTCTTCTTCTTTGAGTAAAGACTTTGAAAAACAGGATTTTTACTTTTTTAGTACTGTAATGAATGGGATCAAAGAACAAAAGCCAAGATGGAAAAGAACGGTTAAGCAAACAGATGCCTTGTTGGGAGATTTGATCGGTCAGGTATATGTAGCCGAATATCTGCCTAAGGGATCTAAAGAAAAATTACTCGAAATTGGTAACAATATCAGGGATGTTTATGCATCGCATATCAAAAAACTCGACTGGATGAGTGAAGCTACTAAGAAAAAAGCATTGCAAAAGCTTAGCAAAATTGTAATGAAAGTAGGGTATCCGGATAAATGGAAAGATATGAGTGCACTTTCTATTGACAGAAAATCTTATTGCTTAAACGTAATGAATGCCAATATCTGGCATTATAATGATATGGTTCGTAAGTTCGGTCAAAAAGTAGATAAAACAGAATGGAGCATTCAGCCTCAAACTTATAATGCATATTACAGTCCAAATAATAACGAGATTGTAGTTCCGGCTTGTAATATTATTGTTCCGGGTTTTGAAGGACGTATGCCGGATGATGCTGTTTTGTACGGAATTATCGGAGGATCAACTTTTGGTCATGAAATCACACACGGTTTTGATGACCAGGGAAGTAAATATGATGAAAATGGAAATTTAAAAGATTGGTGGACAGCTGAAGACCTTAAAAAGTTTAAAGAAAAAACAAAAGCTGTTGTTGCTCAATATAATGGTTATGAAATCGTTGGCAAACATGTAAATGGTGAAGCAACTCAAGGAGAAAATATTGCAGATTTGGGTGGTGTAGTTGTTGGTCTTGAAGCGTTTAAGAAAACAGAACAATATAAAAGCCAGGAAAAAATAAGCGGACTAACTCCGGAACAGCGTTATTTTCTTTCGTATGCTTATGCCTGGATGATAAACAGAACCGATGAATCTACTTTGAGAATGTTGATGACAGATGTACATTCTCCATCTAAATTTAGAGTAAACGGGCCACTGAGCAATATACCTGAGTTTTATAAAGCATTTAATATAAAAGAAGGTGACAAGATGTTTGTACCAAAAGACAAACAAGTAGTAATCTGGTAAAATATTTTTGAGTTAAAAAGCAGAATCCGGCTGGGAAAAAACCAGTCGGATTTTTCATATATATTATTTGGAAAAAAGTATATTTACAATCCCTAATCAGAAAAAATATCAAAATGAAAAACTTTAAAAAATTAGTATTTGCTGCGTTATTATGCATTTCTTCACTGAGTTATGCGGCAAAAGTCGATACGCTTCAGATAGCAAGTACAGCAATGAGCAAAACGTATAAAGCCGCAGTTGTAACACCAAATTCTTATGCTAAAAGCAAATCATCATTTCCTGTAATGTATTTATTGCACGGAGCGTACGGGCATTTTGGTGATTGGTTAAAAAATACGCCAAACAAAAAGCTGGTTCAGACCTTATCTGATCAATATAATATCATTATTGTAATGCCCGAAGGCGAAACTTTTAGTTTTTATCTTGACAGTCCGGTAAATAAAGAAAGTCAGTTTGAGACTTTTATCACTCAGGAAGTAATTCAGAAAGTTGATAAAACATACCGAACTATTGCCAACAGAACAGGCCGTGTGATTACAGGACTTTCAATGGGCGGTCACGGAGCCTTATATTTGTCGGCCAGACACCCTGATTTATTTTGTGCTGCCGGAAGCATGAGTGGGGCAGTAGATATGAGCGCAATGCTCAACAGAGATTCTTCTGCACAGGTTGTAAAATTAATGCAGCCCGTTTTTGGAGATAAAAGCGGAAATTCTGAAATGTACGAGCAGAACTCTGTTCTGGGAATGCTGGATAAAATAAAAGACAACAAATTACCTCTTATCATAGATTGTGGTGTAGATGATTTTCTAATAGAACCAAATAGAGAACTTCATAGAAGACTGGTTTATAACAAAGTTGAGCACGATTACACAGAGCGTCCGGGAGCACACACCTGGGATTATTGGGAAAACTCACTTCCGTATCATGCATTATTTTTTAATAAAATATTGCTTAAAAATCAGGTAGTTGTTAAAAAATAGGAAAAAGTTATCCTCAAAGTCGTTTATTTATCTTTTTTGGTTTGATTTTTGGAATACCTTTAATATATATAAACCTTAAAAATAAATTTTATTATGAAAAAGATACTTACACTTTTCGCAGTCGTTGGATTGATTGTTTTTTCTAGCTGTGAAGGACCAGAAGGACCAGAAGGGCCTCCGGGAGCTCCGGGAGATGCATTAATTGCTGAAGTTATTGATGTCAATAACGTTAATTTTGCTTTGAATGGAGATGGAGAGGTTATAGATTTTGGTTTTACCCTTTATCCTGGCGATGTAGTTTTGGCTTACAGAGCGACTGGAGTAGCAAATGGAAGTACCGTTTGGACTCAAATTCCAGAATCTCATTATTTTGACGACGGAACTTTATTTTTTACTTATAAATTTAATTTTAGCCGAGTAGATTTTGAACTTTATCTAGAAGGATTCGATTTAAATACTGTACCAGCTGACTTGAGAACTAATCAAAAATTTCGTATTGTAGTTGTTCCGGGAGCAGATCCTAAAATTAGTAACAAATCAGTTAATAAGGAGGATTACTCTGATTACAATGCGGTTATTTCAAAATATAATATTGATGATACCAATGTGAAAACAATTAATTTATAATTTATAAAAAAAAGGAAATCGTAAGATTTCCTTTTTTTTTATGATAATCTCTACTGTTTTATAAATATCTTATTGATAATCCCTAAATTATCATTTTCAATTGTGAGAAAATATGTTCCGGGTGTTAAATTTGATACATTTATGCTTATCAAATTTGAGTTTTCTAATGTGAAATTATTTGTATTTACAATTACTCCTGTAATATTAGAAATTGTAATCTTTGAATTTGTAATATTTGAAGTGGTTTCAATATTTAATATTGTTGTGGAAGGATTTGGGAATAATTTTATATATGGTTCATATTTTGTACCATTTAAAAATGTTTCATTACTATAGCTAGAAACATTTTCATAAATCCATTTATTTGTAAAATATTTATAATAAATCTTAGCAATTCTTCTGTAATTATATGAAGTTTCAAATCCCCTACCTCTATCTGAAGTATTGACTATTAAAGGCTGGGTAGGCAAATAGTCTTTTGATGTTGCGTTAACAATGTTTGACCAAATTGAAGTTGATCCATTAATAGGGCGGCTTTGATTCTGCCATTGATATGTAATCTCTTGAATGAAAAAATTTGGTTGTCCAGAAATTGCTTTATCAACAGCAGGAGTTGAGCCTACTATTGTTTGAGGTTTTTCAAAATCGGTTGATGAAAATATTTTTAAGATTTGATCGCAGCAAATAGTATTATTATTACGTATTCCTTTGATGGCAATTTTTATTATATTACTGACTCTTGATATGTTTTTATATATAGCTATTCTTCTTATTGAATAATTTTCATCATTTAAATTTAAGGAATTTGGGTTGGTAAAATCTATTGTTCCAGTAGTTTCATTAGGTATGACAATCCAAGGATTATTGTATAATTTGTCATCATGATATTCCCATCTGTAACCGTCTACATCAACGATATTGTCTCCTCTTTGATTTGTATGATTTGGATCTTGTAATATGTTTAAATTAACAAAAGAAACATATCCACTTAAATTTATTGTCTTTGTGCCTGATAGCTCATAGTATCCATCAGGATTTATTGGGATATCATTTGGGAAAATAGTATTTGTAAGTATTGGAGTTGGTACAACTGTAATAATTACATCATTACTCTTATTAGGGAATTCTCCACCATATCTATATCCTAATTTTCGGTAAACAGTAATATTTTTTAATTCTTTAGTGTAATCTAAAGTTAGAACTCTATTAACGTCGTCCAAGTTTATAATTGAACCATTTGCAGCACCCCATTGTGAGTTAATTCCATACGGTTCTTCCTTATATGGATTTAAATATTGGGAACCTGTTATTGGAGCAGGTTTATCCCCCAATCGAATAGTTTGATTACAGCATAATGTATTCACAATTTTTGTAGGGTTTGGTGCGTCTGCAGGAGGGTTTAGAGTTGTTCCTGATGTCATAGTCGCATTTTTAATAACAGCAATATTTGAACTGTTATAAGAAACACCACTTTTGTATTCGGCATAAATAAAACCTCCCGAAGTTAAAAAATCTGTCCAGTTTAGGTTTATAACAAAACTTTTGGTTGCCACTTTGCCACCTCCAAAATATAATGTGCCACCATCACCTCCAATAGCGACATTTCCGCCTAGAGCTAAACCTTTTGAAAAGAAAATTTTTATAGTTCCATTATCTCCAACCGCAACATTCGTAGGAATTTCGACTTTTATCGCTAATGAAATTGTGGATGTTGGTACAGAGGCTAAATTTATTGCACCACCACTAAAACTTGCCCCATTAACAACAGTTGGAGTAAGTGTAACTTTTTGTCCAACCATAGCTGAACTAAAAATTAAAAAAATAAACAAAAAAATGTAGTTGTTTCTCATAATAAAAAATTAAGAATTATATAATTCGTTAAAAGTATTTGTTTTATAAGATAATTCCTAATTTTTTAATTTAATAGTTAAAGATATATGATAATTGTAAATTATAGGTAAAAATATGAAGTTTAAAACAACAAAAAAGGAAATCGAAAGATTTCCTTTTTTGTTATAACATATGTTTTTAAAAATTAATCCAAATCGGCATCAGTAAGTTCTTTCTCTTTTCCAAACTTTAGAGAAACCAATATTCCGACTAAAAGTGAGACTGCAATAAAACCTAAAGAAGCCCATTCTGGTAGGTGAATCCAATCGTGAAGTAACATTTTTAATCCAACAAAAGCTAGAATAGCAACTAAGCTATATTCTAAGTAACTGAATTTTGCCAGCATATTGGCAAGGAAAAAATACATAGAACGCAATCCAAGAATAGCAAAGATATTAGAACTGAATACCAAAAATGGATCAGATGTAATAGCAAGAATAGCAGGAACACTATCTACGGCAAAAAGAACATCCATCACTTCAATTACAATCAAAGCAACAAATAAAGGTGTTGCGGCTTTTCTGGCCGTTTTTGTCGAAATAAAGAATTTCTCCCCATCCATTTCAGACGTAATCGGAATAATTTTTCCCAGAGTTTTATATATAAAAGAATCCTTTGGATGAAAATCTTCTTCTTCTCCTGTAAATAACATTTTTATAGCAGTAAATAATAAGAAGGCACCAAAGAGATAAGTCGTCCAGGTAAATCTGTTAATCAGCATTACACCAAAGAAAATCATTAAGCCGCGAAAAACCACAGCACCAATAATTCCCCAGAATAAAACACGGTGCTGGTATTTTTGAGGTATTTTGAAAGAAGCAAAAATAATCGCAATAACAAAAATATTATCAACACTTAATGAAAGCTCTATTAAGTAACCCGTAATAAACTTCATCGAAGCAACTGCAGGTTTCAGTTTATCAGGATTGGCAATATAATCTGTTGTGTAAAGCCAGTAGATTACGCCAGAAAACAAAAATGACAATGTGACCCAAATCAGAGTCCATTTGCTTGCCTCTTTGGTACTAATAATATGCGGGTTTTTATTGAAAACTCCCAAATCTAAAGCAAGAATAAGTACAACGCCTACCAAAAATAAAATCCAGACCATTATAAGATAATTTTTAAATGATTTACAAAGATAAGTTTTGATGTTTAACTTAAAAATTAATTATTAGAAAATTACTTTCAATTTTAGTTAAGATTTAGGTGTTAATACCAGACAGGTGTTAAAAAGCTGTCTGGTTTTGGTTATGCAGGCTCAGCTTTGGTAAAAGTTTCCACATGATCTTGTCATTCCGAGGAATGAGGGATCATACTGGCAGATCGATAAAGATTGGCGGCATTCTTCGTGGAGTTTCTTGTGTGTTCCCTCATTCCTCTGGATGACAAACTGTGCGACAAAAAAAAAGAGGCTGCCTTTTGGGCAGCCTCTTTAGGTATAATCTAAGCTTAAATTACAACGCTGATTTAACAGTTTTGATAATTCTTGCAGCAATTTTGTATGGATCTCCGTTTGAAGCTGGTCTTCTGTCTTCTAACCATCCTTTCCATCCTTTTTGAACAGTCATTAAAGGAATTCTGATAGAACATCCTCTGTCTGAAACTCCATAAGAGAAATCGTGAATAGAAGCAGTTTCGTGTTTACCAGTCAAACGTTGGTCATTGTAAGCACCGTAAACCGCGATATGCTCAGCAGTAACAGGACGGAAAGCCTCACAAATTCTTTCGTAAGTTGCCTGATCTCCACATGTTCTTAAAACTTCGTTAGAAAAGTTAGCGTGCATTCCAGAACCATTCCAGTCAGTATCTCCTAGAGGTTTTGGGTGGTATTCGATATAGTAACCATATTTTTCAGTCAAACGATCTAATAAGTAACGAGCAACCCAAATTTCGTCTCCGGCTTTTTTTGCACCTTTAGCGAATAATTGGAATTCCCATTGTCCGCAGGCAACCTCTTGGTTAATACCTTCAAAGTTAATTCCGGCAGCGATACATAAGTCAGCATGTTCTTCTACTAATTTTCTTCCGTGAGTGTTTTTTCCACCTACAGAACAGTAGTACATACCTTGTGGAGCAGGATAACCTCCAACAGGGAAACCTAATGGCAATAAAGTTTTAGTATCCATGATAAAGTATTCTTGTTCAAAACCAAACCAGAAATCTTCATTATCATCATCAATAGTAGCTCTACCGTTAGAAGGGTGTGGAGTTCCGTCAGCATACATAACCTCTGACATTACTAACCAACCGTTGATACGAGTTGGATCAGGATAAATTGCAACAGGTACTAAAAGACAGTCAGAAGAACCACCTTCAGCTTGTTTTGTTGATGAACCATCAAATGACCAGTTTCCAAGTTCTTCTAATGTTCCTTTGAAATTTTCGTGTTCTTCAACTTTAGTTTTACTTCTAAGATTTTGAGTTGGTTCATATCCATCTAACCAAATGTACTCTAACTTAATTTTAGCCATAATAATATAAATTTATTTTTTTTGTTTTTTCGCTGGGTCAAATATAGATTTATTTTTTTGACCGTAAAAATTAGGGGGCTATTTTGTTTAATGAAGTATTATTTTTTAGAGAAGCGCAATTTTCACAGGGGTATATTTTTAAAAAATCATTTTTTAATACCTTAAAAATATAAATTCGTAATAATTAGGGGTAAATTTTGAATTTACTACGCAATGAATTACGAAAAATTGTTTATTTAATCAAGAATATTACTATAAAATGTTATATTTCTTTAAATCAATTTCGATATTCTTTGAAAAAAGCATCTTTTGTTGAAAAATCTTCGCATAAAATTTTACTGTTTAAGTTCTAAACGGGCTGTTTAATTATTTATATTTGTTCCTCTGTTTTTATAGAAAAATAATATGAATTTTAAAACTTATATACATGTCAACATTACGTTTTCAGGCTTTAAAGGAAGCTTCTACGAGAAAGCCGGTGCATTTTGAAGAAATTGATAGAAAATCTAACCTTTTTGGTGCAAATGTGTTTAATGAAAAAGCAATGAAGCAATATTTGACTTCAGATGCTTTTAAAGGAGTAAGAGATGCAATTCAGCACGGGACTAAAATAGAAAGAAAACTGGCCGATTATATCGCGATGGGCATGAAGGAATGGGCACTTGCCAAAGGTGTAACGCATTATACACACTGGTTTCAGCCACTTACGGGGACAACTGCAGAAAAGCACGATGCTTTTTTTGAAACCTCTTATGATGGAAGTGACCCTGTAGAAAAATTTGGCGGAGCACAATTGGTACAGCAGGAACCGGATGCATCGAGTTTTCCGAATGGCGGAATCAGAAACACATTCGAAGCAAGAGGTTATACAGCCTGGGACCCGACCTCTCCGGCATTTATATATGGTACAACTTTATGTATTCCGACAGTATTTATTGCTTATACAGGTGAAGCTCTGGATAATAAAATTCCGTTGTTAAGAGCCTTATCTGCAATGGATGAAGCAGCAACCGAAGTCTGCAGATATTTTGATAAAAACGTAAAAAAAGTAACAGCAACGCTAGGATGGGAACAGGAATATTTCCTGATTGATAAAGCTTTGGCTAATTCTCGTCCCGACTTAATGATGACAGGAAGAACCTTATTAGGACATACTTCTGCAAAAGGACAACAATTAGACGATCATTATTTTGGTTCAATTCCAACTCGTGCCTTAACTTATATGAGAGATTTGGAGCAGGAATGCATGTTATTGGGAATTCCGGTAAAAACACGTCATAATGAGGTTGCACCAAATCAGTTTGAGCTGGCACCTATTTTTGAAGAAACCAATCTTGCAGTCGATCACAACTCCTTATTAATGGATGTAATGCAGAGAGTAGCAGAACGTCATGACTTTAAAGTATTATTTCACGAAAAACCATTCAAAGGCGTAAACGGTTCAGGAAAACACAATAACTGGTCACTGGCAACAGATACAGGAGTTAACTTATTAAGTCCGAGCAAGACACCAATGAGTAATTTACAATTTCTGACTTTCTTTATCAATACTATAAAAGCTGTAAACGATTACGAAACCTTGTTGAGAGCCTCTATTGCAACAGCAAGTAACGATCACAGGTTAGGAGCAAACGAAGCGCCCCCGGCAATTATTTCTGTTTTTATCGGAGCACAATTGACGAAAGTTTTGTCTGAATTGGAAAGTGTTACGACAGGTAAGTTATCTCCTGAAGAAAAAACAGATTTAAAACTAAATGTAGTGGGGAAAATTCCGGATGTTCTTTTAGATAATACTGACCGAAACAGAACATCACCTTTTGCTTTTACCGGAAACAAGTTTGAGTTCAGAGCGGTGGGTTCAAATGCAAACTGTTCAAATGCAATGACTACACTAAATGCAATTGTGGCCAAGCAATTAAAAGACTTTAAAATAGAAGTCGATTCTTTGATTGATTCAAAAGACATGAAAAAGGACGATGCTATTTTTAATGTCCTAAGAGAATACATCAAACAATCTAAAAAAATACTTTTTGAAGGTGACGGTTACAGCGACGCCTGGGAAAAAGAAGCTGCAAAAAGAGGGTTAAGTAATTTTAAAACTACTCCCGAAGCTATCAAAGCAAAGGTTTCTAAACAAGCATTAGACTTATTCGCTGAATTAGGGATTTTTAATCATGTCGAAGCCGAAGCACGTTATGAGATTGAATTAGAAGAGTATACTAAGAAAATTCAGATTGAAGGAAGAGTTTTGGGTGATATTTCAAGAAATCACGTAATTCCGACAGCTATTCGTTATCAAAATACTTTGATTGAAAACGTAAAGGGATTAAAAGAGATTTTTGGTAAGGAGTTTGAAACTATTGCCAAAGAGCAAATTGTCCTTATAAAAGAAATCTCAGGTCACATTGAAGGAATCAATTCTAAAGTTTTGGCAATGACCAACGAACGTAGAAATGCAAATCAATTAACAGATGCCCAACAAATGGCAGAAGCGTATTGCAATAAAGTTAAGCCTTATTTTGAAGACATTCGTAATCACTGTGATAAATTAGAATTATTAGTAGACGACGAAAGCTGGACATTGACTAAATACAGAGAACTGTTATTTACTAAATAATTTTTTTTGCCACGAATTGCACAAATTTTCACGAATTCTATTTTGGATTTTTCGCTAAATAATAATGAACAAAAATCATCCGCTAAGGATGATTTTTGCTTTATAAAAATTTGTGCTAATTCGTGTAATTTGTGGTAAATAATTCTGCTCAATCCTTAAACCATAAAATAATTTTAATTAGTGAAAATTAGTGCAATTCGTGGCAAAAACTTTTTCACAATCAATATAAGGAATCATTCAAAGAATTAAAAAAAGGGATTATCTTTGCACCACATCAACACAAACAAATTTTCATGAGTTCAGATTCTAGCAAAAGGTACGCACAAAGAGGTGTTTCGGCATCAAAAGAAGACGTACACAACGCCATAAAAAATATCGATAAAGGTTTATTTCCTCAGGCATTTTGTAAAATTGTTCCTGATTATTTAACTCAGGATGCTGATTATTGCTTAATTATGCACGCAGACGGAGCCGGTACAAAATCATCTTTGGCTTATATGTACTGGAAAGAAACTGGCGATATTTCGGTTTGGAAAGGAATTGCTCAGGATGCTCTTATCATGAATATTGACGATTTATTATGTGTTGGTGCAACAGATAATATCTTGCTTTCTTCAACAATCGGAAGAAATAAAAACCTAATTCCGGCAGAGGTAATCTCTGCAATTATTAACGGAACAGAAGAATTAATCAACGAATTAAAATCTTTTGGAGTAACCATTCATTCAACAGGTGGAGAAACCGCCGATGTTGGAGATGTTGTTCGTACGATTATTGTAGATTCTACCGTAACAGCTCGTATGAAACGCAGCAATGTTGTAGATAATGCTAATATAAAAGCAGGAGACGTAATTGTTGGGTTGGCATCTTTTGGTCAGGCAACTTACGAGAAAAGCTATAATGGCGGAATGGGAAGTAACGGATTAACTTCTGCACGTCACGACGTTTTCGGAAAATATCTGGCTAAAAAATACCCTGAAAGTTATGACGCCCTTGTTCCGGAAGAATTGATTTATTCTGGTCAGGTAAATTTAACAGATGAAGTGGAGAACAGCCCAATAAATGCGGGTCAGTTGGTACTTTCTCCAACAAGAACGTACGCACCAATAATCAAGAAAATTTTAGATACTTATACTCCAAATGAAATTCACGGAATGGTACATTGTAGTGGAGGAGCACAGACTAAAATTCTACATTTCGTTCAAAATCTACATATTATAAAAGACAATTTATTCCCGGTTCCACCATTGTTCAAACTAATTCAGGAGCAGTCAAAAACCGATTGGAAAGAAATGTATCAGGTTTTTAACTGCGGTCATAGAATGGAAATTTATGTACCTGAAAATATTGCTCAGGATATAATTGAAATTTCAAAATCATTCAATGTTGATGCACAAATCGTTGGTAGAGTAGAAGTGGCCGATGCTAAGAAACTTACTATTACAAGCGAATACGGAACATTCGAATATTAGAACAAACACGAATTTCACAAATTTCACAAATTTCACAAATTTATTCGTGGAAATTGGTGAAATTTGTGTTTAAAAAACAGCAGGCTATGTACGAATTACTTTTTTGGAGATATTTAGACGAAATTTACCTAAACCATCATGAGGTTTACGAATCCCTTGTTGAGAAAGAAGAAGTTGAAGGTCTGGAAATTCTTCCGGTTGAAGTAATCCTAAATCGTATCAATTCTGTTTTTTCAAAATGGGAAAGAGTCGATGAAAACAGCTGGAAAAATAACGACGGAAAAGGTGCTTTTCAGGTAATTACAACACCACAAAGCGTAAAAATAGATTGTTACGGAACCGAAGGAAAAACAATGAATAAGTTAGTCGATGTAATGGCAGAATTCAAATGTCCGCTTTACGATCCTCAAGTTCCTGAGCGTTATGATGAAATGAGTGAATAGGTTTTTATTTTAAACTTTGCGCAACTTCGTGAAATCTTGGCGAGTCTCTGCGAAATAAGTAAGTTATAACACAAAGATGCACTAAGATTTCACAGAGGCACACAAAGAATAAAAATAGGAGTTCAACAACTAATTTTAATTTCTCATACAATATTATCCTAGAAGACGATTTAATTTTATTCCATTGGAATTTAAAATTTTGGAATTTAAATTTAATAACTACCCATCCTTCAATAATAAACCCTGTTCTTTTCTAATTTTAGCGACCAATTGATCAACATAGGTTTTTATTTTCTGCGGAAGTGAATTCCAGGTGGGATCCTTTTTAAAACTTCTTCCATAATCTAAATCAGATTCGACTGCGCGAATAACATATTTTTTGTTTTTATAAACAATAATAATTTTTACACGTCTTATTTCGTCATATTCTGTTCTGGTTCCATAGACAATTACGGGATCAATATAACCATCACCATCTAGATCTTTGGTATTGCAGTATTTTGTCCAAAACCAAATAGTTGTTTCCTTC
This sequence comes from Flavobacterium sp. 1355, assembly GCF_017833415.1. GTDB lineage: Bacteria > Bacteroidota > Bacteroidia > Flavobacteriales > Flavobacteriaceae > Flavobacterium. The sequence continues at coordinate 301,200 of NZ_JAFICC010000004.1, forward strand.
GGAATAGTATCTTCGAGCAAATCATTGATTCTCCATTTTTCAATAAAGCCTCCATGATCATTCATGACACAAATTGTCTGAATCTTAGTATTTAAAGTATCTTTTTTTGAGATGCTTTTTTTGTTTTCAGTAAAAATTAAATCATAAACTCCGCCTTTATCGCTGTATTCAAAAGCCTTATAAATAGGAAAATCCGAAACTTCATTAAGCTCTCTTTGTGTTATTTGTTCTTTTGTTAATCTATAACTTTCAGTTTTTTGAGAAAAACCAAGTATTGAATTTATTAGAAACAGAAATAAAAATATTTTTTTCATCAGGCGTTTAGTTTATAATCCAAAGATATTTAAATGTATTTAGTTTAAAATTTAAATTTATTGTAATTTTCTAAACTCGAAATAATTATAAAAACTTCATGAATATGCCTCAAAAAACCGACTCTCGTTTTGTGATTGGAATTTTACTACTTGCCTTTACAATTAGTATAAATGCACAGAAAAAGACTGACGAACTTAGAAATCTAATTCAATATGTTGATCCAATGATTGGAACAGCAAAAATGGGACATACTTATCCCGGTGCAACAGTTCCTTTTGGAAGTGTTCAGTTAAGTCCCGAAACAGATACAATTGCATACAGTTTAAACGGGAAATATAATGGCGAAGTTTATAAATACTGTGCAGGTTATCAGCATGAAGATAAAACTATTGTTGGGTTCAGCCACACACATTTCAGCGGAACCGGGCATTCTGACTTAGGAGATTTTCTAATTATGCCGACAACAGGAAAATTACAATTAAATCCCGGAACAGCTTCTAAACCTTTATCAGGGTACAGATCATCATTCTCACATTCATCAGAGAAGGCAGAACCGGCCTATTACAGTGTTCTTCTGGAAGACCATAATATCAAGGCTGAATTGACGGCAACAACCAGAGTTGGGATGCATCAATATACTTTTCCAAAATCAGATGACGCCCATATTATTCTGGATTTAACTTCCGGAATTTATAATTATGACAAAAAGAATGTCTGGACATTTGTTCGGGTCGAAAACGATACTTTAATCACAGGTTATCGCCAGACCAATGGCTGGGCAAGAACCAGAACGGTTTATTTTGCTATGTCTTTCAGCAAACCAATAAAAAGCTACGGACAGGCAGCACAGGAAAAAAGTGTTTACAGAGGTTTTTGGGGAAGATTTGATCAAACTAAAAACTTTCCGGAAATGGCGGGTCAAAACCTAAAATTGTTTTTTGATTTTGATACCAAAGAAGGTGAGAAAATTAAAATAAGGTAAGTATACCCACTTTACACCAAAATTAAAAAAGAGCAAATAATATCTACTTGCTCTATAACTTAATCTATAAGAGAAACCAAAAAAATCGTAGCTTGATGTTCAGGTTAATTCTAATAGTTCTGTTTCTGTGTTTGTTCTTACTCATAGGGTTTTCGGGTTTAAAAATGATTCATTTTATTAAACCATCCTATTTGACAACACATCTCAAATATATTAAAAATACTAATACTTAATAAAACTATTAAAAATTTCTATATGTTTATTGACATTATTACGTCATTTGTTGTATATTTGTCACCACAATCAAAATTATGGTTTTCCATAAAAGCACTAAAAAAGAAAACCCGATAGTGTAGGAACTACCGAGTCTCTTTTAAATCTTACATTATAAGTGTAAGATATAGTTAATAAATTCTACTATTACTTTTATTGATCCCGCAAAAGATGCAATATTTTTAATCATAGTAGTTAATTTCGTCACGACGGACTTTGGCGTAGTTACTTTCTCTACGCGGTCTATTTCACAATAGTCCTCTTTGTTTTTCATAACGATGAAAGTTTAATTATACAATAAAAGCAATGAACTTTTAAAGCTTCTGTAATTGGAGAGCTTTATTTTTATAAAGGTAGTTCTTATCTTTATTCTCACTAATACGCATTTTAATACATTCAAACAAAGTTATTAACAATATAGGTACACTTTTTATCTTTATAATTATTCACTAACAACAAAGCCACTTCATTACGGAGTGGCTTTTTTAATACTTAATATCATGGACTTAAAACAATTTGAAACAGCAACAAAAGAACAACAGAACGAATTTCTTATTTCATTAAAAGACACAGATAAAAACATATCTGATTATATAGTAAAAGAGAGAGTGACTAATATGAGAAATATAACTTTGGAAGCAATGTCAGAAGAAGAACAATTAGAGTATCCTAGATGGTATCGCCCTTAAATCTTAAAGTTTCTAACACCATTACTGCATCTTTTATACTTTTAGGGATGTGAGGATGTGAATATTTCAGAAAATCCCCACTAGAAGTACCATTATCTATTCCTGCTATCCTTAAAATAGTTACTGAATTAGTTGTAAATTTAGTTTTGTCGCATTCAATCACTTTAAAATAGAATGATTCCTTATGTGGATAATCTTTAGATATAGGTTTTTCTGAGTAGTAGAAAATCCTTTCATCAGGACTAGAAGATAGTAGAGACATAGTGTATGGATTTTTAATCAAATATATTAAAAACATTATAGGCCAAACTAGGTATAAATACTTGTTTTATTTTTATGAAATATAATCTTTCAGTTTTTGGAAACAGTTTGTACCCTTATTTAGACTCTATACATTTTGAATAATAAAAGGTATATTTGATAATAAATTTAGTCAATTCCAACAAAAGTTTTATGTCAAATATTTACTGGCCTGTTTATAAAAATTTAGAAGCAGGGGTTCTTAATTTAAGTTATTCAATTCACATTGATGATAATCAACTAAATGTTTATTCATCTCAAATCTCCGATCTTATTTTAAGAGCGTCTGCCGAAATAGAGTCCATATCAAAAGAATTATATAAATTAAACGGAGGAACAAAAACAACAAAGATAAGGTATGATACAGATGCATTAGAACATTTAAATTCTCTATGGAAGTTGGAACAAAAAGTAGCATTGATAAGTTCTGCAAATTGTTTTCAAACTATCAAGGAGCTCAAACCATTTGTCAAAAATGAAACTAGTACATTTCATGGACAGCCAACATATACATGGAACAATTCGTATCAAAACCTTAAACATGATAGAGCTAATTCCTTGCAGTTTGGTAATTTAAAATATCTATTTGATATTATGTCTGCATTATTTATTCTGAATTTATATTATAAAAATGATGTAATTTCTTTGTATAATGACGGTGGGGGAATTAATTTTCCTTTAAACATGGGATCTGATATTTTTTCTGTAAAATTTCATAAATGGTTTCTTTATGACCAAAATCTGAATTATGGAAAGAAAGATTTTTTTGATGAGTGTTTATACTATATGCACTACACAGAAGGGACTATTGAAAATATAAAAGAAGCATATAAGAAAGATTTAAATGGTATGAAAGAATCATTTTTAAGGTATCCTGCAACAACAGAATATTTACAAAATAATACAATTGCAGATGTGGTTGATGAGGATTTCATGAAGAATATATTAGGAAGAGACGATTATTTAAATCTTTGTTTACGTAATATGGAAAACCAATCCGAGGCAGCGAAATACTATCAATGGCAGGCATTCATAAATAAGAATGAATTTTAATTTAAAAATAAAGCCACTCGTTAGTTGGAATGGCTTTATAATACTTAATATCATGGAAAAAGAAGTAGAAGTTCCTTATCAAACATTAGCATTAAAAACACGTAGAAATACCTAGTTTGTTTGATCTAAATTATCAGAATTAATTACAATATTTGGTGTTAGCATCTTTAACCCATTTTTTAGGATCAGGAGTAAATCCATTATCAACAGTTATACAATTGATCTTGTTTTTTGTTGCAGACATTGAATTTATAAAAGTATTTCTACCGTTTTTTAAGTTCAGAGTTTTTAACTGGTTATTCTCTAACTGAATGTAGTATATGAGTTTGTTGTTAGATAAGTCTATATTTTCAATCAAAGTATTAGTGCAGTAAAGACTTCTTAGGTTTGCCAATTCTTTAAGATTTAACAGAGAAATAAGAGTAGAACTTACTTTTAAGTGTATAATCTCTTTATTATTTGTCAAATCAATTTTAAGAATTTTATTGAATGTAATATCAAGAAGAGTTAATTTTGGGTTTTTAGAAATATCTACAGATGTTAGCTTATTATAAGACAAGGCTAAACTTTCAAGATTAGGTAACATTTCTAAATTTATAGATGTTAAACTATTATTGTTATCATTAACACCATCTATTGGACTTCCTCCTAAATTAATTTCTTTTAAAGATATAACAGGTGTTTTTGGAAATTTTATTTCCGTTATTGCATTCTTACTTAAATTAATTGTTTTTAGTTGTGTGCTCCCTGATAAATCTATAACGCCAATTACTCCAGAGTTTTGAAAATCTATTGATTCTAAGTTTGTCTGAGTATTTAAGTTCAAAATGTTTTTAATTCTAGCTAATGAACAATCTAACTTAGTAAGTTTACTGCTTTTTGGAAGAATTATAGTTTGCATGGTGGTTATTGCATTGGATTTAGCCCGAACATTAAAGTTTATCTCTTGTAGATTAGAATTATTGTAAAGATTTAAAATATTGGCATTAGGGTTAATATTACTATCACGAAGTAAAACGTAACCTGTAATTGTTTGTAAATTTTGGAACGATTCAATACCCCCAAGATTGCTTACAGCACCACTATTTCCTAAATCAAGTTTAGTAATTTTTGAAGCTTCTTCGCATGAAATCTTAGAATCATTATTTAAATCATACCCTTTGGATATTAAGAAATTTAAAAAAGAAGAATTATTGGAGTCAAACTTTACATAACCTGAACACTCTACAATATATTTAGAAAGCTCAGAATTATTTGTTTCAGAACCCTCAGCCGAAGAATCATCAGAACTGGAACAGCCAAATAGCAAAATTGACGTAAACAAATGGAGTAATTTTTTCATAGTTTTTAAATTAGAAGGTATTATTATTTAGAGAGTACAATAGAGGAATTTGATTTGCCAATGACATATAAGTATCTTTTAGTTTTATTAATTGCGTCGTAAAACAATACAAACCTAAGACCTTCGTCTAAAAGAGTTATTCCATATTCACTTTCATAGATATATACTTTTGATTGCGAATTATATTCTACAAAATTTTGAGATCTGCCTAACCATTGATTTTGCCCACGTTTAAACCATACTGTATTTTTATCGAAATACAAATAGCCGTTAAATTTTTCTTCTTTAACTGATTTCCATACTCCATTTTCAAGTACTTGGTCTACAATCGTAGGAACACCATAACCGCCAGTTAAAGATGTTGTAACATTGATTTTATAAGAAGGTTTATTGTATGTTGAGTTATAAGAGGTATTTTGAATTGGAGTTGAATTTGTAAAGGATTGGATAGGATAACCATTATCCCTAGCTAATGTTCCGACTTTTCCAGTATAGGGATTGATATTTCCTACAGTTGTAAAATTATTGTTTACAGTATAGTCACGGTTTGTTCTGTAATGCGAAGGTACAACTGTACCATCTGTACGTGCATAAGAATTTACCCAGACATCTTGAGCGAAAGAATTTAAACAAAGAAAAAACAGTAAAAGAGAAGTAAATTTTTTCATAGGGTTTAGTTTGTATCACTAAAACCCAAAGTGAAGTTGTTATACAAAAAAGCGTGGGTTTGTAACCGTACCAAGAATCGGGGTTCTGGACAAACCTTGCACCAATGATAAGTTACGCCCACGCCGTAGCATGAGCATAGTCTTATTATCGTGTGGTGCTTTTGAAATTGTCCAGATTTCGATACCATGATAATAGCTAACGCTAATATTTTAATTCAATCGCAAATGTAATAAATTACAGCAGATTTCAAACATTTGTTATTGAAAAATACCCGAAGTACATTTGTAATCAGGTCTTTAAAGAATTAAAAATCGTTAAAACTAGAATTTAGTTACACTAAAATTTTGTTTAAGTGTAAAAATCTGCTAAATTTGCGTAAAGAAAAACGAAGACCCATGTTTAATAAGGATTTCAATTCAATATTGGAAGTTGCGAGAGAATTCTCTACAGAAGAAAAATGCATAGAACATTTAGAAGCTTTGTATTGGAGTAACAAACCAGTAAGTCCTTTTCACGAGGATAGTATAGTTTATAAATGTAAAGGCAATAAGTACAAATGCAAAACAAGCGGAAAATACTTTACTGTAAAGACAGGTTCTATGTTTGATAACACAAAAATTGAATTACCTAAATGGTTTATGGCTATCTTTTTAGTAACAAACCATAAAAAAGGTATCAGTTCAGTACAGCTTGGAAAAGATTTGCAAATTAGTCAGAAGTCTGCTTGGTTTATGCTACATAGAATCAGAAAATGTTTTGGAATAGAAAATGACATTGATGATAAATTTGAGGGTATTTGTGAGGCGGACGAATCTTTTTTCGGCGGGAAAAATAAAAATAGGCACAAAGACAAAAAAGTTCCAATGTCACAGGGTAGAAGTTTTAAAGACAAAACACCAGTGATAGGAGTTTTACAGAGAGGGGAATCTGAAATAATAGACGGTAAAAAGATTATGTTATCTCACAGTAAAGTAAAATGTATTGTTGGTAAAAACACTAAGAGTGAAACAATCCAACCCTTTATTAAATCAGTTGTTATAAAAGACAGCGTTTTAATTTCGGATGAATGGTGGGGATATAGAGGATTAGAAAATACATACGACCATCATGTAGTAGACCACGGCAAAAAACAATATGTAAATTTTGATAATCCTGAGATACACAGTAATTCTATGGAAGGATTTTGGGGAATAATGAAACGTTCCTACAATGGTATTTACAATTGGTGGTCAAGAAAACATATTCAAAACTATGTAGACGAGCATGTATACAGATTTAACCTTAGAGAATTAAAAAACTCTGAAAGATTCAACTACTTGCTTAAAAATTCGCAAATCAGAACAAAATACAAACAATTAACAGCTTAATTATGAAAGAAAAATCTACTGAATACCAAGTTGCTTTAGCACTTCAGCAAGCCGCTGAGGCTTTGAACCTAAAGCTAATTCCAATTGCTTACGAAGCCCATTCTTACTCTCTAAAAGAGAGGCTTCAAATACTTTTCTTTGGTCATCTGTAAGACAGCTTTCTAAAGCTTTAATTCTTAAACCATGTACCGCAAGACTTAAGTTAATATCATTTATATCTTTTGCATTCATAATAATGAGATTTAAAACACATAGTTAAGAAATTATTTACAGAAACACAAATGATAAATTGCTAACTTTGAAACTTTAAACATAATGATTTGAAAATACTAGAAAAAGAGAAGCTTTTACAAGATGAAAGCATACACAAGACAGAATTTGAAAAACAATGGTATTTCAGTCTTGAAGATATGGCGATATATTTACAAGAGGATTTATCAGAGGTTGAAAATATAGAACTACCGTTATTAATCGACGGAAAACGAAAGACAGTCCAGACTGCAACTTTTGAGGACATAGAAAAAGGGCGGAAAAAAGAACCTTTATCAGAATTTAATAAAGCTCTTTTGAAAGCCAGACACTTTAAGAAATGACATATAGTTGGAAATCAAATAAAAAACAATACCTTTGTAAGGTAAATAATCCAATTATGAGCGAAGAAAAAATTGCCCATCTAGAAAAAAGAATAGATAAATTAGAGTATAAAATAGATAAAATCATAAGTACTCTAAAAGATTTAGCTCCAGCTTTAGATGGAAACTTTGTAGAAATTAAAGATAAACTAGATAGTTTAGAAGTTAAAGTTGATAAGCTTGATGGTTCAACTGAACAAGGTTTTAAAGAAGTTAAGTGGGAACTCCAAAAAATTCAAGATGTAACTAAATATGCAGATGAATACTCAAACATTCCGCCTGCAAAAGCTTAATTTATACGCCTAAAAAATAATTCCTAAGCCTCTACTAATTTAGAGGCTTTTTTATTTGCTATATTTGAGAAACTTAAAACTAACTAATTATGAAAGGATTTATTAAAATAACAAACTTACGTGGTCAAATAATTTACTTAAACATCGACTACATAATTAAGTTCAATGAGCTACCAAGTAAGAACGGCACAAAAAATACTGTTATTAGAGTAACGTCAGGGCAAGAGGTGGCGACATTACTGACGAACACTAGTGCAGAAGAAATTGCAAATATGATAGAAATTTCAAAAGGATAATTCTAATGGAAATCTTTATAGGCGTAGCTGCTTTACTTATAGCTTGGTTAACATATCAAAAAACTTTCAATTCAAAACCTGATGAAGAAAGAAACAATTTACTAGCTGTTTTTATTACCACTCAAAAATTACATTTAGAAGTTCAATCTATTCTTCAAAAGTATATCGATGATAACGATGGTGCTAATCACGAACTCTATCCAAACATAACATTTCAGAAAATGTTGGATATGTACAAACAAGAGTATGAAAAAGGCTTATCTGATAAAGTTTACAATGAGCTAAAAAACAATGAAATTTATACTAAAAGTAATATTGCAACTTTTCAAAATATGATTGACACGCAACATAATGCTTTACTACAATTTAAAAATCAATTACTATTTTTAACCCCACCCGCAAAAAACTAGAAACAAGTAGATCTGGTGTAAAGTGGGTATACTTACCTAAAATAAAAATGGCTCTTTCTCCAGTAAGCTCAGCAGGTGCCTTAGAGAACATGAAAAAAGAAGTCCCGGGCTGGGATTTCGAAAAAGTAAAAAAACAAAGTCAGGAAATTTGGAATACTGAGTTGAATAAAATTCAGATCGAAACCATTCAAAAAGAAGATTTAGTGAATTTTTATACCGCAATGTATCACGCATTTCTTGGTCCGACAGAATATATGGATTTAGATAAAAATTATAAAGGTTTGGATATGAATGTTCATAAAGCAGAGAACTTTACAAACTACACCAGTTATTCGCTTTGGGATACTTATAGGGCTTTGCATCCGTTGTTTAATATTGTTCAACCAAAACGAAATGCAGATATGGTGAGTTCTATGCTGGCACATTCAGATCAGAGCGTGCACAAAATGCTTCCGATCTGGTCGCATTATGCCAATGAAAACTGGTGTATGATTGGCTATCATTCTGTTTCTGTTGTTGCTGATGCGATTGTAAAAGGCAATATTAATTTTGATGCCGAAAAAGCGCTTCAGGCCTGTGTTACTACAGCAAAAGTACCTTATTATGACGGATTAGAATATTATATGAATAAAGGTTATGTTCCCGAAGACAAAAATGGTTCTTCGGTTTCTAAAACTCTCGAATATGCTTATGATGACTGGGCAATTGCTCAGGCTGCAAAGAAATTGGGCAAAACAGAAATTTATAATGAATTCATAGAAAGATCTAAAAATTATAAAAACGTTTACGATGCCAAAACAGGATTTATGCGTCCTAAATTAAACGACGGAACTTTTAAGAAAGAATTTGATCCTTTAGACACACACGGACAAGGTTTTATTGAAGGAAATTCATGGAATTACAGTTTGTATGTGCCACAGGACCCCGCCGAAATGATTAAAATGATGGGAGGAAATGAAAAGTTTAATGTTCGGTTAGATTCATTGTTCAACATGCATTTGCCTGATAGATATTTCGAAAACACAGAAGATATCACCAGAGATGGAATTATAGGGAATTATGTTCACGGAAATGAACCTTCGCATCATGTGGTCTATTTGTACAATTGGACAAACTCTCCGTGGAAAGCGCAAGATAAAATCAGAATGATTTTGAAAAAAATGTACCGAAACGGAGCAGACGGTTTAGGAGGAAATGACGATTTCGGACAAATGAGTGCCTGGTATATTTTTAGCAGTTTAGGGTTTTATCCTGTTGCGCCGGGCTCAGATGAATATGCATTAGGAAGTCCATTAGTTAAAAGCGCTGTTTTCAACCTGGAAAACGGTAAGAAATTCGAAGCCGAAACCGTAAATCAATCGGACAAAAATGTGTTTGTAAGTAAAGTAATTTTGAATGGAAAACAATTAGACAAGCCTTTTCTCAGACATGCAGATGTTATTAGTGGAGGAAAGATTACTTTTTATATGAGTTCGAAACCGAATAAGAAGAATTATTAAATCCGATGAGTTAAACCTGTCAGGTTTGTTGATGCTAAGGCTTCGACTCCTATAAACCTATCGGTTTTCTCGATGTCACCCTGAGCGGAGTCGAAGGGCGCTCCAATTGGACATGGGCTTCGACTTCGCTCAGCCTGACAACACCTAAATACAGAATTAAATTCGAGAAAATTAGTGCAATTTGTGGGGAAAAAATTAATAAGAACAAAAAACAACAGACTTTGTAAAAACTTCACGAAATTTGCACTTTAAACAATAATAAATATGAAAATAAATCTAAAATCAGGAATTGATAAATTGCTTTTCGGAATGAAGCAAAACGATGTAACGGCTGCTTTAGGAAAACCTGATAAAAATTATAAAGACGAAGATGATAATGTGATTTTTGTGTATAACGCACATAAAATCAGATTAACATTTTATGAGGAAGAAGAATTAAAATTAGGCTATTTAGTAGCTTCAAGTAATGATTTAGAAGTTTTTGGATTCAAACTTATCGGAAGAAAAATTGCTGATGTAAAGAAAGATTTCACTGCAAAGGGAATTACAAAATACACTCAGGAAACTTTTGATACTTTTGAGAATTATTTCAACGAAGACAATTGGTTTATTTTGCAAACCGAATTTGATGAGGTTGTAAAATTTGAAATTGGAGCAATCATTAACGATAAAGATGAATTTGACTGGAAGTTCCCGGTTAAGAAGTAAGCAGAATTTTGTCATACTGAGGAACGAAGGATCACACTAGATGATCGCGTGATTGGTGATATTCTTTGTAGAGTTTCTCGTGTGATCCTTCGTTCCTCAGGATGACAAAGCAAAAAAACCGACAAGTGATTGTCGGTTTTTTTGTTGTTAATCAAAAGAAATTACCCTTTCAACCATGCAGTTTTAAGTTTCTCTTTTGAAGCATCTGTAGCTTTAAAAGTTTCTGTTTCTTCATATGGTAATTTCACAGTTCCTTTGATGGTTTGTTCAGTACCGGAACGTTTTATTTTAACTGTAATTGGATCGTTCTCTTTCCAGTTTTCGCTTTCTCCAATTAAGTCATAAATATTGTCTAAGTTATATGCTTTGTCATTAATGGAAATAATTGCATCCCCGGCTTTAAGATTTAAGTTAGTAAAGAATACGTTTAAATCCATATCAGGTCTAACACTTATAACTTTTGTTGCTTTATCGATTCCAATGTAAGGAGTTTGTCCTTTAATGAAAATTGATCCCGGTTTTTTCTCAGAAGATTTTGTTACACCAACTTTGGCTAAATAGAAATCGTAAGGAATTGGAGTAGTTCCGGCAACATATTTGTTTAAAAACTCACCAACTTCAGGATAAGTCAATTCAGTAATTTTTGCAAAAAGTTCGCTATCATTAAATGGTTTTTCAACACCATATTCATTGGATAATTTATGCATTAAATCAAGAATTCCTCTTTCTCCATTGCTTTTTTCTCTAATAATAATGTCAATACACATTCCGATTAAAGCTCCTTTTTGATATACGTTTAAGTACTGGTCTTTATACGGCTGCTCTAATACATTTTTACTCATTACAGTAAACGACATAGTATCGTTTAAACCTTTTGCCTGTTCGATTTTATCAGCTATACGAGTGTAAAATTCAGCTTCGTCAATTAATCCCTGATTAATTTGGAAAAGGTTTGCAAAATATTCAGTTACACCTTCATACATCCATAAATGCTCAGACATTTTTGGTGCATTGTAATCAAAATACTGAATTTCTTTTGAGTGAATAGTCAAAGGAGTTACAATGTGAAAAAACTCGTGAGAAACCACATCTTTCATTGATTCAACCAATTTTTCTTTTGGCATAGATTCAGGTAAAACAACTGTTGTAGCTGTTGGATGCTCTAAAGCTCCAAAACCATGCGCATCATCTTTTGCCATGCTTGATAAATACAATAAAACAGTATATTTTTTAGTCGCATTTACTTTTCCTAAAAAGTTCTTTTGCGCTGTCATCATTGTTTTCATTTCCGGTGTAATACTTTCTGCAGTAAATTTTCCGTTAGGAGAATACACGGCAATCAAAATATCCATTCCGTTTACGTTAAAGGTTGTATAATCCGGTTTAGAATACATAATAGGATTTTCAACCAGAACAGCATATCGTGGTGTTGAGAAAACATCGCTTGTTTTGCTGGCATCTTCGTCTGTCATTGAAGTAGCCCCCCAAAGTGTTTCTGGATGTGTAATGGTAACTTTGTATGGAGCATCTAGTTTATCCTGAAAATAACCTACAAAACCATGAGTGTTTACCATGAAATTAACTCCTGCATTGATGTTTGTACCTGCTGGTGAAAAAACATCATCATTTCCAAAACCAGTTCCTTTTTCTGTATCAAATGTATCGCCAACTAAATAAGTTACTTTTTGTAATGTTTTAGCATTAGAAATCGACCATGAATTATCGTCAATTCTTTTTACTGTCAATGCATTTCCTTTAGCATCATACGCCTTAAAATCATCAGAGTATTTACCGTAATTATCTGTAGAATATGTTCCAGGTACAGTTTTAGGAATACTGTAAATGACTTCGTCTGTTTTGATAGCCGGAGGAGTTACCGTTACCAGAACTTTATCGTCTTTTACATCAACAAGATTAATATTAACGTCTACTGTCTTGTTTTTTGCAGCTCCGGAAGTAGTCCCGGTTTTACAGCTCCAGAATGTTACAGCAAGTGCTAAAGTGTAAATTATTTTTTTCATTTGTTTATATTTAGTTATTCGTATATGACACGTAAAGGATAAAAAAGTTACAGAATTGTTAGAAAACTTATAAAAATAAAAAAACTCCTGAATTTCAGGAGCCTTATTTTAGTCTAATTTATTTTTTATATAATATTTCCCATCCAAATCTTCATCAAAATCATCAATTTTAACGGGTTTTGGTTTCGGTTTATTTGCAAGAGCTTTCTTTTTCCACATTTCAAATTTTTCAAGTGGCATTTTCTTCTTCAAAATTTCCAATACTTCTTTTTCTGCCAATCCAAATTCTTTTTTTATAATTTCAAATGGATTTCTTTCTTCTAAAGCCAGAGAAACAAGTTTTTCCGTTTGTTCCCAATTCAATTCTTTGCGGTTACTCTTTTTCATCTCGTGAAAATTAATTCAAAATAGGTGTTAATGATTAATAGATTGATTTTCAATTTATATATCAATATTAATAAAAAAAATAATTAGTTGGTACGTCGTAGATGTTTTTTTTAATGATTTTGATTGTTTTTTGCAGATCGTGATTTTTGAAACGGAATATTTAGCAAATTCTTCAATTTATTATTTTCTTCTGGCAGCATATGCGTATCTACGCCATAAATTAACTCTTCTTTGGGCAGCGATGTAAAAGTGCCAAAAAGACGGTCCCAAACAGAAAAAATATTACCATAATTACTATCTGTATAAGGTAAAACATAATGATGGTGAACTTTATGCATATTGGGTGAAACTATAAAATAGCTCAAAACGACATCCAGTTTATTCGGAAGAGAAATATTAGCATGATTAAACTGAGACGCAATAACAGATAAAGATTGGTAAAGGAAAACCATCCACATAGGGCTTCCTACAAATAAAACTCCAAGAGTTGTAAACGTAAAGCGTATGACGCTTTCACCAGGATGATGTCTATTGGCACTTGTTGTGTCTATCCAGGTATCAGTATGATGAATAATATGAAATCGCCATAGAAATTTTACTTTATGTTCTACTAAATGAGCCAGATAAGCACCAATTAGATCGAGTAGAAGCAAACCTGTTATTGTATATAACCATATCGGAATCTTTGGCAGCCAATTTAGAATTCCAAATTGATTTTCAGTTGTCCATGCGGCAGTTTTTATTAAGATAAAAGCCAGAATAAAATTGACAATTATTGTAGTAAGGGTAAAAAAGAAGTTAATTCCCGCATGATTCCATTTTTTGTACTTCATTTTAAATAATGGAAATGTACTTTCAATCAGCCAAAAGATTGTTATTCCTCCAACAAGAATGAGACTCCGATGAGAAGAAGGTATTGTACTAAAATATGTAATTATTTCATTCATGATTCAATAATGTATTATATCAAATTTAAATAATTTAATGAATCTAATAAAAATAGAATGTTAAATGTGTAATTATTTAACAATAAGTATGTAGGCTCAATATCTTAAAAAATAAAAAAGAGAAAAGCAAAATTCTAATTTCACTTTTCTCTTATATGATTTATTATGTTATCCAGGGTTTATCTCCTTATCAGACTGATAATGAATAATAAAATCCATGCACCTCCAGCGGCTATAATAATTTGCCACAGCAGTCCGCCACCGCCGATACCAAACTTTGCTGCAAGCCATCCGCCAAAAATTCCGCCAATAATACCAACAACGATATTACCAATAATACCAAATCCTCCGCCTTTCCATAATTGTCCGGCCAGCCAGCCAGAAATAGCTCCGATAAGTAAAAAATATAAAAAGCCCATAGAGATATATGTATTAATGATTATTAATTTTTTTAGAATAATATTTTATGCTTCTTCGTGATTTTGAAGCAAAGTTTTATAAATAAATCCAGCTACAACGGCACCCAGGATAGGAGCAACCCAAAATAGCCAAACTTGTGACAATGGTTCTCCCCCGGTAAAAACAGCCTGAGATAATGACCTTGCAGGATTTACAGAAGTATTTGTAATAGGAATACTGATTAAGTGAATTAATGTCAGGGCTAAACCAATTGCAACTCCACAAAAAGGAGTACTGGCAAATTTATCAGTTGCACCTAAAATTATTAGTAAGAAAAATAATGTCAGTACAAACTCAGCGATCAGGCAAGCGAGCATTGAATACCCATCTGGTGAAAATGCGCCAAAACCATTTGTAGCAAAAGCTCCCGCTCTGGTATTGTCAATTACAAACCCGGCTTTTCCGGATGCAATGGTAAATAAAGTTCCGGCAGCAGCAATTGCTCCAACACATTGAGCAATAATATACGGAAGAAGATCTTTGGCAGGAAACCTTCCGCCAGCCCATAGTCCAAAAGAAACAGCGGGATTAAAATGCCCTCCAGATATATGCCCAACGGCGTATGCCATTGTGAGAACGGTCAAACCGAATGCTAAAGCAACACCTGCAAACCCAATCCCCAGCTGAGGATAAGCGGCTGCAAAAATGGCACTTCCGCAACCTCCAAAAACAAGCCAATAAGTTCCGAAGAACTCAGCAAATAATTTTTTCATGGTAAAATAGTTTTAATTAATAGTTGATTGTTAACGGGTATATTGAAAAGCCCAAAAAACCAATGCAATTTGTAAGGGCAAACGTATTAATAAAATTAGTTTAAACAAAGAAAAACCACCTTTTTTCTTACAGAACATATAAACATTAGCAGGGAAAACGGCTATTAATAATGCGATAATTCCCCACGCAGCAAAACGGGTCGCGACAGGAACAGCTAGGAGTATGCCTAAAATAATTTCGGCTGCACCACTTAGAATATTTAGCAATTTGGGATTAGGAAAAAATGGAGGAATGATTCTGATGTACATTCCCGGATTTTTAAAATGATTGATTCCGGCAATTATATAAAGAAAAGCCATTAAATATAAATGCCAGGGTAAATTCATATATCGTATTGTTTGACACGAAATTATGAAAAATAGTAACAGTTATAACGTTATCGTAGCTTTTTTTTGAAAGATATAAAATTGTTAAGCCTTTCGTTTGAAATTGACATTCATAATAATGATTGCCAGAATGATTAATACAATGCCAATCCATTGAATAAAGAGAACTTCCTCATTCAATAAAATATAGGCCATCATCACCGAAACCGGAAGCTCCAGTGCAGAAACAATACTCCCTAATCCAATACCGGTCAAAGGAAATCCTGCATTCATCAGCATAGGCGGTATAATGGTTCCGAATAATGATAAAACAATTCCCCATTTCATAAAAATGGCAAGATTAAAAGGTGTAACCTGTGTAAAGAATGCAAACGTAAATACAATTATTGCCCCTCCCAAAAGCATATACAGGCTACGTTGTGCAGATGAAATTTCTGTAGCCACACGATTTGCAGTAAACATTGTTGTTGTAAAAGAAGCTGCTGCCAAAAGGCCCCATGCGATTCCCCGCCAATCTAGTTTTATATCATTATTGATAATGTTGGTTGCAAGCACCGTTCCTGTCAGAACAATGAATACAGCAATAACTTTTTGTTTTGAAGGTAATTTTTTTTCTAAAATCATTTCAAGTAAAACTCCCATCCAAACGGTCTGCATTAACAAAACAATTCCAATTGATACAGGAATAAATTTTACAGCCAGGTAATAGAATAAACTTGTCATTCCTAATGAAGTTCCGGCAGTCATTAAGCTAATAATATTCTTTGGAGTTGCTTTTACAGCAGTATTTTTGTTTTTTATTTTTTGAAAAGAATTAATCAATAAAATACCAATAATACCAAGTACAAACTGAGAGGTTGTAACTTCGGCAGTTGTATATCCTTCAGAATAAGCCATTTTTACAAAAGTAGCCAGCATTCCGTAAGTTGTAGCTCCTAAAGCAACGAAAAACACTCCTTTTAATACATTATTTTGTGACATTTTATTGTATGGGTTTTGAAAATTCAAGCCGGCAAAGATAACGTATTTTGTTCGGAATTAAATGTAAAAAGTATGTAAAGCTTGTAGTTGTTGTAATTTCAGGGGTTATTTTGAAATGTAAATTGCATATTTAATAAAACGAGAAATAAAGAAAGCCATTAAAAAATTAATTTTAATGGCTTTCTTTTATACTGAAAAAAAAATCTTAAATAATTATTTAACAGGTTGGTTATTATACGTTTCAATTTCAAAAATCAAAGTTGCATTTGGCGGAATAACTCCTCCGGCACCTTTTTCTCCATAAGCTAGATTTGCAGGAAGAAAGAAAATTGCCTTATCACCATCAGTCATCATGTTCAGTGCTTCAATAAATCCGGGAATCATTCCGTCTTTTTTACCGGCTACAAATGGAAATGCCTGATATCCTTTTTGAGCATCTCTGTTGGCATCGTATTTACCGTAAGCTTTTGCTACTTCAGCCATACTGCTGTCAAAAAGATTTCCGTCCTCAAAATAACCTGCATAATGAAAGAAGAAAGTAGTTCCTTCAGCTGGTTTTACACCAGATCCTTTTTGTGTGATTTTATATTTTAAACCAGAAGCTGTTGTTGTTGCTTCAGCTTTGGTACTGGCAAAATAAGCCGCTTTTGCAGTAATTACTTTTTGGCTTTCAGCTTTTTTGGCTTCTTCCTTTTTTGCTTCATCGGCAATAACTTTTACGGCATCAAATTTTTTGGCAGCAGCACCTTTGCGTGTAATCGTGATTTTCGTCATAATATCATCCTGAACAATTTTGTTTACATTGTCCATTCCAGAAACCACATGGCCAAAAATAGTGTGTTTGCCATTTAACCATGGAGTATCCTTATGCGTGATAAAAAACTGGCTTCCGTTTGTAGCTGGTCCCGAATTAGCCATTGCTAAAACACCGCCTTTTTCAAACTTTAACTCAGGTACAAATTCATCTTTAAAAGAATATCCCGGGCCGCCTGTACCATTTCCGTCAGGATCACCACCCTGAATCATAAAATCATTTATAACTCTGTGAAATTTTAATCCGTCATAAAAAGGTTTGCCTTTTAGTCTTTCCACTTTTACATTTGGATTTTTACCTTCTGCCAAAGCGATAAAATTTGCCACTGTTAAGGGTGCTTTTACATACTCTAAGGACAGAACGATATCGCCTTTGGTTGTAGAAATTGTTGCAAAAATCCCTTCAGCAGGATTTTTAGCAGCTACGGTTTTTGTTGCAGCCGGTTTTTTTGCAGCCGTTTTTTTTGTCGTTTGTGCCTGAATATTTGCTATTGCCAGGCAGAATATAAATAGATATTTAAATTTCATTGTATTTAGAATTTAAGTCTATGTTGATTATTGTGGTTTTTCTAATAGTTGTACTTCGAAGATAATATTTGCATTAGGCGGAATAACTCCTCCGGCTCCTGTTGCTCCATAAGCTAAATGCGATGGAATAAAAAGTACCGCTTTGTCTCCAAAAGAAAGCTTCTCAATACCTTCAATAAATCCAGGAATCATGCCATCTTTACGGCCTGCCTGAAAAGGAATTGGCTGATACGCTTTTGCTTCTGCTCTTGCAGGATCAAATTTTCCAAAGGTTTTGGCAACATCTTCAATACTGGTATCAAATAAAGTTCCGTCTTCTAGAAAACCTGCATAATGAATGTATAACTGTGTTCCGGCAGCTGGTTTTTTTCCTGCACCTTTTTCTGTTATAACATATTCTAAGCCACTGCTTGTTTTAGTTGCTTTTGCTTTTAATGCAGTATAAGAATCTATTTTTTCTTTTTGAATTCCGGCAAATTTACTTTGCTCTTTTGCTATATCCGAAAAATAATCGTGAAATACTTTTACAGCGTCAAATTTCTTAGCTGCTTCACCATTTCTGATAATAGTTACAGAAACAATATTATCACCTTGGACTACCTTATTCACTACTTCCATTCCCTTATCAACTACATGACCAAAAATAGTATGTTTTCCGTTTAGCCATGGAGTCTCAACGTGTGTGATAAAAAATTGGCTGCTGTTTGTTCCAGGGCCATTATTTGCCATTGCCAAAACGCCGCCTTTATCAAATTTTAAATCTGAGAATTCGTCTTTAAATTTATAACCAGTATCTCCGGAACCAGTTCCTAACGGATCTCCGGTCTGGATCATAAAATCTTCAATAACTCTGTGGAATTTCAAACCATCAAAAAATGGTTTTTTTCTAAGGCTTTCAGTAACAAATTCATTTTTACCTTCAGCCAAAGTGACAAAATTTGCAACCGTTATTGGTGCTTTTTTATAGTCTAATTCAACAATAATGCTTCCTTTATTAGTTTCTATCTCGGCGTATAAACCGTCTGGCAGATTACTGTGTTTGTCTTTACAAGAATAAAACGAGGTAACGGCCAATAGTAATATTGCAATACTTTTTTTCATTTTAAAATGTTGTTTTTTATGGGTTTAAAGTGTCTTTTTTGATCTGGGCTGCCGGTTTGGAATTTGTGGGCTTAGGTGTTTGTGTACTTGGGGTATTCGACTTACTTGGCGTACCTGGCGTAGTCGTTTTAGGAGCTTCTTCCGGAACAAAATTTCTAAGGGTAACAGTACAAATTAAGGGTTCATTTGTTCCTATTTTTTTATTGTCTCCATGATAGCCATAAGCAATATGCGACGGAAACAGAAAAGTAACAGTTTCGTTTTTATGCATCAGTTTAATACCATGGCGTAACCCCATCATGATTTCTTGTTTGTCAACATGATAAGTTTGCGGGCCCAAATCTGCTTCGGCATAAATAACTTTGCCGTCAATATCTTTTACTTCTAAGTTGTAATAGGCGATATCACCTCTTTTCGGTCTCAATGTGTCGGTTAGATTTTGCTCTTCGTACGTATACCAATATCCTTTTTGAGAAGCATAATATTTTACTTTCGGATTGCTTTTGATGATTTTTTTAATAACATCTTCTTCACTGCTGACTAATTTTTTATTTCGGTCAACCGATTTTTTCATAAAAGTACCCGAAGACCTGTGAATAGGCATCCTTACATCTTCGTGTTGTTTACAGCTTACCAATAAAACAGCAAAGAGCAGGCTATAAATGCTTAGTTTTAAGTAGTTCATAAGGGGTTATATTTTTAGTTTAGTTACTAAATCTTCAAACTTTTTAACAGTCTCTTCCATAGTTGCTTCAGATCTTCCGCCGGCTGCATTACTATGCCCGCCGCCATTAAAATGATCTCTGGCAAACTGATTCACATCAAAACCTCCTTGTGAACGGAATGATATTTTGATTATTTTTTCGTCTTTATTTTCTATAAAAATAGCAGTGAGATTAATTCCTTTTATACTTAATCCGTAATTAACAATTCCTTCCGTGTCTCCTTTTATATAATTAAAAGAATCGAGTTCGGCCTGAGTTAGTGTCGTATATGAGGCTTTGTGTTCTTCAAACACTTTCATATTTTGCAAAGCGCGGCCTAACAATTGTAAACGGCTGTAGGAACTATTATCAAATAAAAGTACAGGAATCTGTGTATTTTCGACTCCTAAATCTATCAATTCTGCAATAATACGGTGTGTATTTCCCGTTGTTCCGGGAAAACGGAAAGATCCGGAATCTGTCAATATTCCGGTATAAATACAAGTAGCAATTGTTTTGTCTAAGTCTTCTTTTTTATCTAAAAATGAAATAAAATTATAAAGCATTTCGCAGGTAGATCCAAAAGATGTGTCAGAATACATATAAGCAGCATAATCATCGGGTTTTTGATGATGATCAATCATAATAAACGGAACTTTTAGTCTGGCTAAAGTATGTTCCATTTCGCCTGTACGATGAAAAGCATTAAAGTCAAGAGTAAATACCAACTCTGCTTCTTCTAAAATTTTAGTGCAGTTATCGGTATCTTTTTCAAATATTTTTACAGTTTCTGAACCCGGCAGCCAGGCTAAGAAATCAGGGAAATCATTTGGGGCAATCACAGTTGGCTGATGATTGTTTTTGATTAAAAAATGGTATAAACCAAGCGTAGAACCCATGGCATCACCATCTGGGCCTCTGTGCGGAATTATTGCAATTTTTTTTGGTGTTGCAAGCAACAATTGTACTGCTTGAATATCTTGTATTTTCATAGTGTGCGAATTTACATTTTTTTAATGTAATGCTGAAAACATTTTAGACATTAACACACTTTTAAGGGTTAAAAATTGCAAGTTATGAGTTGTGAGTTTTAGGAATTTGTACCCGGCCGGCTTGGACACGCAGTATTTTATATTAGAATTAATTACAAATGTTCCAATTCCTTTTTGGTAAACTTCTGGTATAATTTATATTTTGCACCCCTTACAATCTGCGATTTGTAAATACCTACAGAACCTGAAGAAAAATAAGCAATTAGGCAGGCAAGAGCAATGAAAAGACCTGGCTGTAATCCGAATAATTCAATTCCCATAACCGTACACGCAATAGGAGTGTGGGTAGCGCCCGAAAAAACTGCGACAAAACCCATTCCTGCCAAAAGCGCTATTGGCATCGGGAGTATGACTGACAATGCACTTCCTAAAGTAGCTCCGACAAAGAATAATGGTGTTACTTCACCACCTTTAAAACCAGCTCCAAGCGTAAAACCGGTAAATAATATTTTGAGTAAAAAATCATACCACGGATTTGCATTCGAAAATGAATCTACAATAGAAGGAACCCCTAGTCCTGAAAATTTTGTAAATCCCAGACCTGCGATCGCGATGGCTAAGAAAATCCCTCCTATAAAAGGGCGCAACGGTGGATATTTAATGTTTTTTGAAAAAAGAGAACTCCAGAAATGAGTGCTTCTTGCAAATAAAAATGCAGCAAAGCCAGCTAAAAGACCAATTATTATGGAGTAAAATAAATTATTAAAATTAAATTCAGGAACAACAGGAATACTGTAATGTGTATGTTTAACTTTCCAAAATTCGACTGTAAAATAAGCAATGTAGGCAACCAAAAAAGAAAGTATCAGACTTTTGAAATTGATTTTACTAAAGTACAGAACCTCCAATGCAAAAATAGCTCCCGCCAGAGGTGTTCCAAAAACAGAGGCAAAGCCGGCACTAATGCCAAGAATAATTAAAATTTTACGTTCAGAATTGTCCAGTTTGAAAATCCTGGTAAACTGGTCAGCAATTGCGCCTCCCATTTGCACGGCTGTGCCTTCACGACCAGCAGAACCTCCAAATAAATGTGTCACTAAAGTTCCAAAAAGAACTAAAGGTGCCATTTTGAACGGAATTACTTTTTTTGGTTTTTCGTATTCTTCCAATAATAGATTATTCCCTTTTACCACAGATTCTCCCCAGTAATAATACATTAGTCCAATCAAAAGTCCGCCAATTGGCAGGAACCAGATAATCCAGTGGTTATGGATTCTGAATTGTGTAACAAATTCTAATGAAACTAAAAAAAATGCTGATGCTGATCCTGAAAAAATACCTGTCAGGACACAGATTACGATCCATTTGAGAATTGTCGGGAATATTTCTTTTAGTTTTTGGGAAGTCATTAATTGTGAAAAGTTTTTGCCACGAATTTCACTAATTTTCACGGATTAATAGCTTTTTAATTGAGAAAATTTAAAAAGAAAATCTTTTTTTTAAATTCTTAATTTGTGGCAGAAAAGTAGTAAAAATTCGCGGCAGACTTTTTTATTGTATTACGGCTGTAAATTCAATTTCGACAAGATATTCAGGAGCAACAAGCTTGCTTATTTCATAAAAACCAGTTGTCGGTTTTACATCTTTAAAAAAAGAGGCATGTGCTCTTGCAACTTCTTCAAAGGAATTAATATCAGTTGTAAAAATACGGGTTCTGATTACGTCCTTCATTCCGACATTCAAATCCTCAAGTACTTTTTCAACGCGCTCTAAAATGTTATAAGTTTGGGCATAAGCATCATCAGCTTTTACTTTTTCTCCATCAACAATAGCTACAGTTCCCGAAACTTCAATAATATTGCCAATTCGCACTGCACGGCAATATCCCATTTTATCCTCCCAAGGTGAGCCTGTTAAGATGTTTTCTCTTTTCATTTTTTTATGTTTTTAGAATTGGTTTATTAATTTTTAAAACAAATTCTGGTTAGTTAATTCTGTTGCAATTTAAGAAATATGAAATTTAAAAGAGAATTATTAATTTGAAATCAATGTGCAAATCAGCATTTTTTGTGATATTTAAAAGAGTTATTTGAAGCTTTATTCTGTTTGCCGATGTTCAAAAAGCCGAAGCTTATTTTGTGTTGCAATTAGGTTTTGTTGTAAAGTCTCAATTTTATTCAATAAATGTGCGATAGCATCAATTCCTTCCATATTTATTTTAAGATCATAATGTAAACGGATCATTTTTTCTATTTCAGGCAATTGTTTAGAATGAAAATACTGGTCGTCTTCCTCAACAATGATTTCTACCAATCCGTAATTATTCAGTTCCATTATAAAGTTGTTCTCAATTTCGTGATAAACGCAAAATTGTTTTATCTGGATTAAATTTTTGCTATTCATGATTTCTCATTTTAGATAATTCCTCAAATAATTCTTTTTCTTTTTTAGTCAGTTTTGTTGGTACTTTTAATTTATATGTAATGTATAAATCTCCAAACTGATTTTCTTTTTTATAGACGGGAAATCCTTTTCCTTTTAGCTTGACTTTTGTCCCTGGCTGAGTTTCTTCTGGAACTTTTATTTTTACTTTTCCATCAAAAGTAGTAACGAAGATTTCGCCTCCCAAAATTGCCGTATACAAATCAAGATCGACATCTGCATAGAGATTATTGCCTTCTCGTTTAAAATCTGAATTGTTTTCAATAGAAAAAGTAATATACAAATCACCATTTGGCCCTCCGTTTGCTCCTGGTCCTCCATGTCCCGCAATTTTTATAATTTGCCCGTTTTCTACACCGGCAGGAATTGTAATGCGAATATTTTTGCCATTAACAGTCAGGTTTTGTTTGTGCGTTGTGTAAGCAGAGGCAAGATCTAATTGCAACTCGGCATTAAAATCCTGACCTCTGTACTTCGATTGCGTTCTGCCACTTCTTGCTGAACCATACATAGAATTGAAGAAGTCAGAAAAATCACTTCCTGAGAAATCACCTCCAAAACCTGAAAAATCTCCACCAGAAAAATCAGCGCTGCTTTGCTGTCTTGTTCGCTGTTGGTTTGGGTTATAACCGGCTTTTTCGAATTCATCAGCATGTTGCCAGTCTTTTCCATATTTATCATACTTCTTTCTATTCTCAGCATTGCCCAAAACTTCATTGGCTTCGTTTATTTCCTTAAATTTTTTCTCCGCCTCTTTATCATTCGGATTCAAATCAGGATGGTATTTTCGGGCCAGTTTTCGATAGGCCTTTTTAATTTCTGCTTCTGTTGCTGTTTTTGGGACTTCCAATGTTTTATAATAGTCTATATAATCCATTTTGTAAGTTTTTAATGAAGTAAATTAAACATTGAATTTAAGAATAAGTTGGTAATTATCAAAATGATGTCTGTGTTTAAATAAAAAATAACGAATCTTTTTTATGTGAAAGATAAATTTTGAATTTGGATTTTTTAATTGGAATTTTAAAAGCTAAATGATTTCTGGCAGGTTTTTTGTTTTCAAAAAAATAGCATAAGATATTGTTATAAAAGTCTTAAAGTTGCCGAGCCTAATTAAATTATATTATTTTTGCGAAGCACTTGATTTTTATAATAATTATAAAAGCCTACTCGATAAAAACTTTTTTTAATGAAGCAGATTTTATTTTTCATATTATTTTTTACTGCGGTAACCGTATCAGCCCAAACTGAATTCAGTACAAAATTCAAGTCTATTCCTGCGCCAAAGTTTGGTGCTAAACCTAAAAAACTTCCAACTCCGGAAATTAAGGACCCTCAGGCCGATAATTTAGACATGCCTGCTATTAAGACACCAAATGTATTTGATAATACAAGTATTACTCCAAAATCTAAATTTCAGATTGGCGAACAAAAAAGTACTTTTTCAATGTCAACAGAAAATGACTTTGCAAATCCCGGTGATCGCTATGTTCCCAAAATGGAAAAAGATCTGGATAAGGCTTTAAAAGCAGAAGGCCTAAGAGAAGGAAGGGGAGAATTAGTTAAGAAAAATATTTCTCTGGGGGATTTTAAAACCAAGTCAGATTATTTTATTGTAAAATTCCGTGATTTTGGTGCTATCGATGGAGACTTAGTAAAAGTTTCTGCCAATGATAAAATAATAAGTTCTCAAATATTATTAGATTCTAATTTTAAGCAAGTAAAAATTACACTCGGAAATGGGTTTAATAAATTGGATTTCGAAGCACTGAATATTGGAACATTAGGAGGGAACACTGCCGAAATACAAGTCTATGATGATAAGGGTGCTTTGGTGACAAATGATTACTGGAATAATCTTGCTGCAGGTTTTAGAGCATCAATTGTAGTAACAAAAGAATAATTTTTGAGGTTCAAAGCAACAGAGGTTCAAAGAGACAAAGAGAGAAGCCTCTGAACCTTTGTTACTCTGAACCTTTGTGCCTAAAAATGGAAGATGTGAAAAAAAATATTTTTTTTCACATCTTCCATTTTTCATTTTCGAATAT
Source organism: Flavobacterium sp. 1355 (assembly GCF_017833415.1). Taxonomy (GTDB): domain Bacteria; phylum Bacteroidota; class Bacteroidia; order Flavobacteriales; family Flavobacteriaceae; genus Flavobacterium. The sequence goes on from NZ_JAFICC010000004.1 coordinate 326,551, forward strand.
AAAAAGTATTTTTGCGCATGCAACACAACGTACTTATTTTAGATTTCGGATCGCAATATACACAGCTTATTGCGCGTAGAGTTCGCGAATTAAATATATTCTGCGAAATTTTCCCTTACAATCACTTTCCTAGTGATTTATCACCTTACAAAGCAGTAATTTTAGGTGGAAGCCCTTTTTCTGTTCGTGCAGAAGATGCTCCACATCCTGATTTATCGCAAATAAGAGGTAAACTTCCAATGCTTGCCGTTTGTTACGGAGCACAATATTTAGCACACTTTAGCGGAGGCGAAGTTGCAGCTTCAAATACAAGAGAATACGGCAGGGCTAATTTATCTTATATTAAGGAGAATGAAGTTTTCTTTGAAGGTGTTTCAGAAAACAGCCAGGTTTGGATGAGTCATAGCGACAGTGTAAAAGCTTTGCCAACCAATGCTGTAAAATTAGCCAGCACACATGATGTAGAATTTGCAGCTTATAAAATAGAAGGCGAAACTACATACGGAATTCAATATCATCCGGAAGTTTTCCATTCTACTGATGGATCAAAAATGCTGGAAAACTTTTTAGTAAAAATTGCCGAAGTTCCTCAAAACTTTACACCAAATGCTTTCGTAGAAGAAATGGTGGCAGAGCTAAAAGAGAAATTAGGAAATGACAAAGTAGTTTTAGGACTTTCCGGAGGAGTAGATTCTACTGTAGCCGCAGTTTTATTGCACCAGGCCATTGGAAAAAACTTATACTGTATTTTTGTAAATAACGGTTTACTCCGTAAAAACGAATTTCAAAATGTATTAGATCAATACAAAGGAATGGGATTGAATGTGAAAGGTGTTGATGCCGGAGATCGTTTTCTTGGCGAATTAGCCGGAATCAGCGATCCTGAAACCAAGCGTAAAACAATTGGCCGTGTATTTATTGAGGTTTTTGATGATGAATCACATTTAATTGAAGATGTAAAATGGTTGGCACAAGGAACTATTTATCCTGACGTAATTGAGTCTGTTTCTGTAAAAGGACCATCGGCAACAATTAAATCACACCACAATGTTGGCGGATTGCCGGATTATATGAAATTAAAAATTGTAGAGCCGCTTAGAATGCTTTTTAAGGATGAAGTAAGAAGAGTTGGAGCTACTTTAGGAATAGATCCTGAATTATTAGGAAGACACCCTTTCCCGGGACCAGGATTATCAATCAGAATTTTAGGAGATATTACTCCGGAGAAAGTTCAGATTTTGCAAGATGTTGATTCTGTTTTTATTGAAGGATTAAAATCCTGGGGACTTTATGATAAAGTTTGGCAGGCCGGAGCAATTCTGCTTCCTGTAAATAGTGTTGGTGTGATGGGCGATGAACGTACTTACGAAAAAGTAGTTGCGTTGAGAGCTGTAGAATCAACAGACGGTATGACAGCAGACTGGGTACATTTACCTTATGACTTTTTGATGAAAGTATCAAATGATATTATCAACAAGGTAAAAGGCGTGAACCGTGTAGTTTACGATATAAGTTCAAAACCACCTGCAACAATTGAGTGGGAATAGTAATATTTTTCAAATTAAGGCGTTACATTTGTAACGCCTTAATTTTTTATAACCTACTATTTATGAGAGAACTTTTAACGATTTCTCTTGTGTTTGTTTTGTCTTTTAACAAAATAATTGCGCAAGATTCAATAATTGAACACAAAATTCAAAAAGGAGAAACGGCTTATTTTATTGCCCAAAAATATAAGATCTCCGTTGACGAAATCTACAAACTCAATCCTGAATCTCAAAGCGGTATAAAGGATAATCAAATTATTAAGATTCCTGTTCATTCTTTAGAAAATACGAATCGAAATCAAAACCAGCAAAACAAACATGTTGTTGGTGCAAAAGAAACACTGTATGGTATCTCAAAACAATACAAGGTATCGGTTGAAGCCATTCAGAATGCAAATCTGGAAGTTCTTTCTAACGGACTTCAGGCTGGTCAGGAACTAATAATTCCACAGGACGCAGCAAATCAATTAAAAGCAGAAATTACAACTTCTTCAAAAGCTACTCACATTGTCGCTGCAAAAGAATCTTTGTTTGGTATTGCAAGACAATATAATGTTTCGGTTCAGGACTTGGAAAATTTAAACAAAGAACTGCTTTTAAACGGATTACAGATTGGGCAAACTATTGTAATTCCAAACAAAAGAAAAACCTTAGACGGAAGAGTCCGTGTTATAAATCAAGAAACTATTTTTCATGTAGTTGAAGCAAAAGAAACTAAGTTTTCAATCGCAAAAAAATACGGCATCTCAATTGATCAGTTAGAATCTCAAAATCCTGAAATTGTCAATGGGCTTGTGATCGGCAATAAATTAGCCATCAATACAAAAGAAATCAAACCAACAAACGAAAGCGAGGAACTAATGCTGGCTTTGGCTGAAAAACAGGTTGTAGTCGAAAAAACAAAGGCTAAAACAGTTGAGCTGGAAGATTTAAAAGATCGCCTGGTGATTCAGAAAGAAATGAATGAGAAAATCATAAAAATTAATGATTTGAAAGTTAATCTGAATGATATGAATGGTTCTAAAGAAAACGGTTTTGAAAAACTGCGTTTAGTTCTGGAGGCCAATAAAAATGTGCAGGATATTTTAATGGCAAAACTCGATTCGCTGGTCAATACAATGAATAACGACCTGGTTGAATTAAAAAGAATGGATGTTCTGAATGTTGACGAATCAAAACGTTTAGAAAAGCAATCGTATGAAAGTATAGGCAAAACAAGTGAGTTGTCTTCTCAGTTAAAGAAAGAACTGGCAGAAAACAGAAAAGCGTATGCCGGTTTGATGAACAAGGCAGAGCGAATTGCACTTGAGGAAAATCAGGAATACAAAAAGAAAATCCGCGAAAGCGAAAAAAATAATAATGCGACATCCTTACAGCAGCGTCTTTCGCTTGACGAAATAAAGCGTTATAAAATACAACAGGAGCAAGGTGATGCTCAGAATCAATTGTTGATTAATAAAATCGACTCACTTGATATTCAGAAAACCATAGAAGTAAAACGTCATATAAGTAAAGCGGCTTTTTATAGTATGGAAGCCCGTAAATTTGATGATAAAGTGGCTTTGATAAAACTAAAAAAGTATCAGGATGAAGCTATTAAAAATCAGACTAAAACAGATACAAAAGAAACTTCAAAATCAGTTTCGTTAGAAGAAATGAAACGTGAACTAAAAGAAAATCCGTTTAAAAATGAAAAAAATGTTAAGATAGAAGTTTATGATAATCTTAAAGAAGTTTCAAACGGCTATTATTTAGTTTTAGGTATATTTACCGATGCAACCCTGCGAGATAAGTTTATTATGCAACTTATTGATAAAGGGGATTTTAATGCCAGCTTCTTTTTTAATGTAAACAGTCTTTCGTATTATGTTTATTCATATAAATGCCAAAATATTGAAGAAGTTCTATATGAATGCAAGAAAAATGAAGAAGATGAGTTATATAAGAACATTATTATTGCTAAGGTTGAGATCGATTTGAGATAATATTTGTCAAAAAATAACAAGTGGCGCGAATCTTGCTTTGAACAAAAAATAGTATAATTGTTTTCGAAATAAAATTAAATTGTTTAAGTCCTGTATATGAAATATTATTTTACATTATTGTCGTTTGTTTTTTTAGTTACATCCTCTGCTTTTTCACAAGAAAAAGTAGTAAAGTATACTATTTCCAGCGGAGAAACGATTAATCAGATTGCTCAGAAATTTAAGATCACTCCTTATGACATCTATCAGTTAAATCCGGATGCGCGAGGAGGATTAGTACCAAATACGGTTTTGTTAATTCCAACCAAAAATGGAAAAACTGAACCTGCTGCTGCAAAAACGAACACATCGGGAAAGGGAATTACTCATGAAGTACAGCCAAAAGAAACTCTTTTTGGTATCGAAAAAAAATATGGTGTTTCTGATGAAGCCTTAAAAGCGGCAAATCCATTTTTAGTTTCAAATGGACTGCAAATTGGTCAGACACTTGTAATTCCGTCAAAAGGTGCTATTGCAAAAACTACAGCTTCTGCAGAAAAAAAGAACAAAACTGCTGTTGCAGAAAAATATGTTTATCACGAAGTTTTGCCGAAAGAAACTAAATATTCAATAGCAAAACAATATAAAACTACAGTTGAGGATTTAGAAAAACGCAATCCTGAAATCGTAGCGAATTTACCTGTTGGATATAGGGTTACTATAAAAGGTACAGCTCCAAAAACAGAGGCAAATTCTTCTGTAGCTGCAGCTGTTACGAAACCTGCTGAAACTAAAAAGGTTGATGAGTCTTCAAAAAAAGGAACAACTTACATGGATTATCAGGTAAAGCCAAAAGAAACTTTATATAGTTTGTCAAGAACATTTCAGTTAACTCAGGCAGAATTGACAGAACTAAATCCGTCACTTTCTGAAGGTGTAAAAGAAGGAATGGTTTTAAAAGTTCCGTCAGGATTCCTGGCGCCAGCTCCTATAATTGTACAGCAACAACCACAACACGTAGAGAAAACTATCGAGAAACCAGTTGAAAATTCAGGCTCAGCTGGTGGAATCAGGATTCTTGAAAAAGTAAAATCAGAAACTGTTTCTGTTGATCCGGAAGTTGTTGAGCTGACTAAAAAACGCGGACAAAACGAGCGTAAAAAAATAGCTTTATTGTTGCCTTTTAACCTGGCTAAAATGCAAAATGATACAACAAGCACCGCAAACAGGATCAAAAATGATAAATTCCTAAACATGACTCTTGATTTTTATTCCGGAGCTATGATGGCAATCGATTCTGCAAGAGTATTAAAGCTGCCAATTGATGTGTCCATTTATGATTCTCAGGAAACAAAAAGCACATCAAATGTTTCGGGTTTAATAGCTCAGAACAAATTACAGGGAGTTGATGCTGTTATCGGACCATTTTATCAAAGTAATGCAGAAAGTGCTGCAAATTCTTTGCGCTTGTATAATGTGCCTGTGATATCTCCATTATCAAAAGATACAGCAAATCCAATTGATAATTTGTATCAGTCAATACCAACAAATGATGTTGTCAGAAATGCTGTGTTTGATTATATGCGAGCCAAAAACGGAAACATTGTGGCTGTTGTAGATAAGAAAAAAGAGTCGGTTATAAATTATATCAAACAAAACCAAAGAGGAGTCGTATTTGCTGCTTTGTCTGAAACAGGAGGTTTGGATGTTGCCAATTTAAAAAGCCTTTTATTGCCTAACAGAATGAATTATGTGGTGATGGAAACTGCAAATACAGCAATGGTTAAGACTACCATTAAGGCTTTGATAGATGCGCAAAGAACCTGTCAGATTCAGTTGGTGATTTTAGAGCCAAACAGTACTTTGGATACAGATGAAATTAGTTTTGATAATTTAGTAAAACTAAAATTAATGTATCCGTCAGTAACCCGTGAAAGTGATGAACCAGCTGTTTTAATCTTTGATAAAGAATATAGACTGAAAAACAAAGTACATCCAAATACCTATGCAACACGTGGTTTTGATGTGACTTTTGATACTATGATGCGTTTAGTGCAGGGAAAAACATATCAGGAAACTACAGATTTAATCACAACAGAACAGGTTGATAATAAATTTCAGTATTATAAAAAAGAAGATGGCGGACACGCTAATAAAGGTGTCTACATTTTATATTACGATTCAGACTTAACTTTAAAAGTAGCAAATTAATGACATCAAAAGTAACCTATTTGGGTGATTTAAGAACAAGTTCAATTCACGTACAATCCGGAAATGAAATTATTTCTGATGCACCAATTGATAATAACGGAAAAGGAGAAGCTTTTTCTCCTACAGATACTGTTGCCAACGCACTTGCAAGCTGTATGATGACTATTATGGGAATAAAAGCCCGTGATCTTGAAATCAACATCAATGATTCGACTGCCGAAGTAACTAAAATTATGAATGCAGAGCCAAGAAGAATAGGGGCAATAGAAATTGTTTTTGAAATGAAAGGTGACGCAGACCAAAAGAACAAAACTATACTTGAACGTGCGGCTATGACTTGTCCGGTATTTTTGAGTTTAAATACTGATATCGAAAAACGAATTTCTTTTAACTGGAAATAAATTTGAAACAAATATCTTAGAGAGCCATCAGGAAACTGATGGCTTTTTTTTTTGCATATAGAGATTTCATTCTAATAAATTAACATAAAATTGATATTTAATTTTGGCATTAAATAATAGGATTGCAGTATATTTGCAAAAAAAATGCATAAATTTGCTTAAAAATTGCAGCCTAAGAATGTTTATTTGTAAAATATTTTAGAATAATTATTTGTGAAATAATTCGTGTTATGTAATTGATTTTTAGTAAATTAACTGTATTGTATTGACCCCAAATAAACTTAACTACGAATAAAACTTGAATACCATGTTAAAAAGTAAAATAGACAAAGCAACAGGCTTTGAAAAGAGGTTTGAGAATATTAATACCATTGTTTTTGAAAACTCTGGCGAAGCATCAAAAGCTGTTGCACAGCAAATAGCAGCTTTAATTCAGGAAAAACAAAAGGAAAATAAACCTTGTATTTTAGGTTTGGCAACAGGATCCTCTCCAAAAGGATTGTATGCAGAACTGGTGCGTCTGCACAAAGAAGAAGGCCTGAGTTTCAAAAACGTAATCAGTTTCAATCTCGATGAATATTATCC
>NZ_JAFICC010000005.1 GCF_017833415.1 Flavobacterium sp. 1355
AGATCCTTCCTCTGTCAGGATGACAAGATTGTGTTTAAGCTTTGTCAAAGTGTGGTATGTGCATTTTTGTCATCCTGACGGAGGAAGGATCACACTAGAAGCTCCGCAAAGAAAAGAATCAATCTTTGTCGAGCTACTTATGGAGATCCTTCCTCTGTCAGGATGACAAGATTGTGTTTAAGCTTTGTCAAAGTGTGGTATGTGCATTTTTGTCATCCTGACGGAGGAAGGATCACACACGAAAATCGATAAAGATTTGTAATTTATTATACGGAAATTCTAGTGTGATTTCTCCTTACATCGAAATAACAAATAAGAACGGCAATGCATGATTTTTAATTAATAACCTATAAAATCCTACAATAATAAGAATAATCCATGTTTTTGATGTATTAATCCATTTTGAACGGTATAGGTAATTCTATTTTTGTCTTATAACTTTTAAACTTTTTAGCATTATGAAAAAGCATATAGACACAGATAATCCGTTGAATAATTTAGATGAATGGGAAGATGATTTGTTATTGCGATATCCTGATCCTTCTGAAAGTACACCGGAAAAACAAAAAGAAGAATTCAGGAATTATGTCGATTCGGAAAGAGTAGAAACGGTTAAGGAATTTTATAGAATAAACCATACCTATCAGACTTATGATTTTGTTTGTAATAAAGAAGCAGAATTTCTACAATTTAATAAAAAAGAAATGTCAATCTGGGAAGCTGTTGAGTTTTTAAACACACTTGTAGATGACAGCGATCCAGATATTGACTTAGACCAAACACAACACCTTTTGCAGACTTCTGAAGCCATTAGAGCAGACGGTCACCCGGATTGGTTTGTACTTACAGGTTTTATTCATGATTTGGGTAAAATTTTATGTTTGTTCGGAGAACCGCAGTGGGCAGTTGTAGGTGATACATTTCCGGTTGGATGTGCTTATTCGGATAAGATTGTTTACTCCGATTTTTTTAAAGAAAATCCCGATTATACAGACGAAAGATTCAATACCAAATTGGGTGTCTATACCCAAAACTGCGGATTGGAGAAAGTAAAAATGAGCTGGGGTCATGACGAATATCTGTATCAGATTATGAAAGATTATCTTCCTGATCCTGCTTTATACATGATTCGTTATCATTCCTTTTATTCACAGCATAAAGAGAATGCTTATGCTCATCTAATGAATGAAAAAGACATAGAAATGTTTGATTGGGTAAGAAAGTTCAATCCGTATGATTTATACACTAAAGCCCCGGTTAAACCAGATGTAAAAGCATTACTTCCTTATTATAAAGAATTAGTTGCTAAATATTTGCCTGAGAAATTGAAGTTCTAGAAATATCAAAAATTTCATTTGAAAGCTATCTAAAACCAAAATAATGCATAAAATCAAAACCAAAATATTTTTATTAACCCTGTTCGTACTTTGCGTAACTTTTGTTTCAGCTCAGGAACAAGGTCGCAACGATTGGGAAAATCCTCAAGTATTTCAAATTAACAGAGAACCAGCCCGTGCTGCCTTTCTTCCTTATGCAGATGAAACTTCTGCAATAAGCGATAAATATGAAAATTCTCCGTGGTATTTTTCTTTAAACGGTCAATGGAAATTTTCGTGGTCGCCAACACCAGATCAGCGGCCGAAGGATTTTTATAAAACAGATTTCAGTACGCTGCATTGGAAAGAATTGCAAGTGCCGTCGAATTGGGAACTGAATGGTTATGGTATTCCAATTTATACTAATATAACATATCCTTTTGAGAAAAATCCTCCTTTTATCAATCATTGGGATAATCCTGTCGGGTCTTATAAAAAAGATTTTGTTTTACCTGAAAATTGGAAAAACCGACATGTTTTTCTTCATTTTGAAGCTGGAACAGCAGCCATGTATATTTGGGTGAATGGTGAAAAAGTAGGATATACCGAAAACACCAAAAGTCCTGCAGAATTTGATATTTCGAAGTACTTAAAACCCGGAAAAAATGATTTGGCTGTAGAAGTTTACAGATGGAGTGATGGTTCGTATCTGGAAGATCAGGATTTTTGGAGACTTTCGGGAATCGACAGAAATGTTTATTTGTATAGCACTGATAATGTTCGTATTTCAGATTTTTTTGCCAAACCAGATTTAGATGCAAAATATAAAAACGGAAGTTTAAATGTAGAAGTAAGTTTAAAAAACCTTAATACAACTGCTGTTAACAATCAAAAATTGACTGCGAAACTGGTTGATGCTTCAGGAAAAAATGTATTTACCAAAGAATTGAATGTCAACTTTGAAGCATCGAAAATTCAGATTTTAAATTTTTCTCAGAATGTTTCCAATCCTAAATTATGGAGCAGTGAAACGCCAAATTTATACACTTTGCTTTTAACCTTAAAAAATGCAAAAGGAGATATTGTAGAAACCGTTTCATCTCAAATCGGATTCAGAAAAGTAGAATTAAAAGGTGGACAATTACTGGTAAACGGAGTTCGATTAATGGTTCATGGTGTCAATATTCACGAACATAATCCGGAAACGGGACATTATCAGGACGAAGTTACGATGATGAAAGACATCAAAATGATGAAGCAGCTAAACATTAATTCAGTACGCTGCAGTCATTATCCAAACAATATTTTATGGGTAAAACTATGTAACAAATACGGTTTGTTTCTGGTAGATGAAGCCAATATCGAAAGTCACGGAATGGGAGTCGAGGGACAGCCTGTTATGTGGATGAATCCAAAAACTAATCCGGGTTTTCTTCCGGAATGGAGAGAAGCACATTTAGACCGAATTTACAGCTTGGTAGAAAGAGATAAAAATATGCCATCGGTAATTATTTGGTCGTTAGGCAATGAAAGTGCCAATGGACCTGTATTTCATGAAGCCTACAAATGGATCAAAAAAAGAGATAATACAAGATTGGTTCAGTTTGAACAGGCCAAAGAAAACGAAAACACAGATATTGTATGCCCAATGTACCCAACAATTGCTTACATGAAAGAATATGCGGCGCGTAAAGAGGTTACCCGTCCGTACATCATGTGTGAGTACTCGCATGCCATGGGAAACAGCAGCGGTAATTTTCAGGAATACTGGGATATCATTCGCGGAAGCAAAAATATGCAGGGTGGTTTTATCTGGGATTGGGTAGATCAGGGATTTGAAGCAACAGATGAAGTTGGCAGAAAATATTGGGCTTACGGCGGCGATTTGGGAAGTCAGAACTATACAAATGATGAAAATTTCTGCCATAACGGATTGGTTTATGCAGACAGAAGTCCACATCCCGGAGCATTTGAAGTAAAGAAAGTCTATCAGGATATTTTATTTAATGCTGTAGACATCAAAAACGGAGTAATCGAAATTATAAACGATTTTGGGTTTACAAATCTAAATAAATACAACTTTAAATACGAAGTTTTAGAAAACGGAAAAGTAATTAAAGAAGGTAGAATAGATGTTGATTTAAATCCAAAAACAAAAAAACAATTTAAGATTGAACTTCCAAAATTACAGTCAAAAGAAGGAACAGAATATTTACTGAATGTTTTTGCATACACCAAAACGGGTTCTGAATTACTGCCTCAGCATTTTGAAATTGCCAAAGAGCAGTTTGTAATCGAAGACGCCAACTATTTTACAAAATCAGAAAAGGCAAATGCAGCCAAAATCCAGGACGAAAAAGATCAGTTTGTTTTGACTTCAGACAATGTTGTTGTCAAAATCAGCAAAAAAACGGGATTAATTTCTTTCTATAGTTTAAAAGGAGAGGAGTACTTTAAACAATTTCCTGAACCAAATTTCTGGAGAGCACCAACCGATAATGATATGGGGAATAAAATGCAGATCAGAACCAATGTATGGAGAACGGCTGGTAAAAATACCACTTTAGAAAATATTCAGCAGACGGAGGAAAACGGGCAGCAATATATTGTTGCAAAATTAAAACTGAATGATGTTGCTTCTGATTATACAATTAAATATTCATTAGGAAATGACGGTGCTTTAGAAATAAAAGCATCTTATAAAAAAGGCAATAATCCGCTGCCGGAACTGCCGCGTTTCGGAATGATTTTCACCTTAAAAAACACATTAGAAAATCTGGATTATTACGGAAGAGGACCGTTAGAAAATTATTCAGATAGAAAAACCAGTTCATTCAAAGGAATTTATTACAGTAAAGTTGCAGACCAATATGTGCCTTATACACGCCCACAGGAAAATGGATACAAGACCGATATACGCTGGTTTAAGTTGACAGGCAATAACGGAAATGGCCTGCAAATAAAAGGTCTGCAGCCTTTATGTATGAGTGCTTTAAATAATTATCCGAGTGATTTTGACGGAGGAATTTCTAAGAAAAATATTCACTCCAGCGATATTACGCCACGCAGTGAAGTTGTAGTTTGTGTTGATCTAGCACAGCGCGGATTAGGAGGAGACAACAGCTGGGGATTACCTCCGCATGAGCAGTATGTATTGACCCAAAGTGAATACAGCTACGGATTTGTTATAAAACCAATTTTTTAAAATATTCAGTTTACAGTCTCAGTATTCAGTCCCAGTTTCCACTGAAATACTGAGATTGAATACTATCAACTGACCACTGAGACTGAATACCAAATACTGAGACCAAAAACTGAACACTATCAACTGACCACTGAATACTTTAAAAAATGAGTAACACTACAAAAGAAAGATTAATTTCTTTAGATGCGCTTCGCGGATTTGTTATGTTTTGGATTATGAGCGGAGAACATATCATTCACGCTCTGGCAAAAGCAGCGCCAATTCCCGTTTTTATCTGGATGTCATCGCAATTGCATCATGCAGAATGGAATGGGATTACATTTTATGATATGATTTTTCCTGTTTTTTTGTTTGTGGCAGGAGTTTCAATGCCCTATTCTTTTGAAAAGAAAATGCAGCTTGCCGGTGTAAAAACGCCGCAGGAATTACCAGGTAACGAAAAGCGAAAAATATACTTATCAATGCTCAGGAGAACCTGTATTTTACTGGTTTTAGGTTTTGTGGTAAATGGAATATTGCGATTCGATGGTTTTGATCATACCCGTTTTGCAAGTGTTTTAGGAAGAATTGGACTGGCTTGGTTTTTTGCCGGAATCATCTATTTAAATTTTAACATTAAAAAACAATTAATCTGGTTCTTCGGTATTTTGATTGGCTATTATGCCGCAATGAAATGGATTCCTGTTCCGGAGTTTGGTGCAGGAGTTTTGACCAAAGAAGGATCACTCGAAGGCTATATTGACCGTCTGTTTTTACCAGGCAGGCTGCACAGTACTGTTTATGATCCGGAAGGAATATTTTCAACTATACCTGCTATTGCTACAGCATTATTAGGTGTTTTTACAGGAACATTTTTAAAAGCAAAATATTCTTTTTCTATAAAAGTAAAATTGCTTTTAATGACTCTTACAGCAGTTGTTCTGATTATTGCAGGTTTGATATGGGATATTAATTTCCCAATCAATAAACATTTATGGACGAGTTCATTTGTATGTTTTGTTGGAGGATTTAGTATTTTGTTTTTTGTCTTTTTTTATTTGATAATTGATTTTTTCGGATTCCATAAATGGGCATTTCCTTTAATCTTAATCGGTTCAAATTCTATTTTAATTTACATCGCTGCCGAAGGTTTAGTAGATTTTAAACACACAGCAAATTATGTTTTTGGCGGACTTATAAATTTTACGCCGCTTGTATGGCAGCCTTTTTTTGCAGCATTGTCTGTAACCTTTGTACAGCTTATTTTACTTTACTTTCTATATAAAAGAAAATGGTTTCTGAAAATTTAAGAGAAATGAAGTTTTAAAATACATTTTACTATCTAACCAAACAATAACCACACTATTATGAATGTATTACAAACCGCAGATTACATTGTTTTCTTTATTTACTTTGTCATAGTTACGGCTTATGGAATGTATATTTACAGAAGCAAGAAAACCGCAGCAACAAGTTCCAATGAATATTTTTTGGCTGAAGGATCACTTACCTGGTGGGCAATTGGAGCATCGCTGATCGCTTCTAATATTTCAGCAGAACATTTTATTGGTATGAGCGGTTCTGGTTTCGCCATCGGATTGGCCATTGCTTCTTACGAATGGATGTCTGCCGCCACATTAATTATCGTGGCGATGTTTATTTTACCCATTTATCTTAAAAATAAGATATTTACCATGCCGCAGTTTCTGGCCAAAAGATACAGCGGAACAGTAAGTACTATTATGGCCATTATCTGGCTTTTAATCTATGTGTTTGTAAATCTTACTTCTATCATTTATTTAGGTGCTTTGGCTATTTCGTCAATTGCCCCCGTAAGCTTTCAGTTTTGCGTTATTGCGCTAAGTTTATTTTCGGTTATTGTTACTTTAGGCGGAATGAAAGTAATCGGATACACCGATATGTTTCAGGTTATAGTCTTAATTCTAGGCGGATTAGTAACAACTTATTTGGCATTGACTTTACTTTCAGATCAGTTTGGTTTTGGAAAAGATATTCTAAAAGGACTCGCAATTATTGCAGATGAAGCGCCCGGGCATTTACACATGATATTAGAGAAGTCAAATCCGCATTATACTGAACTGCCGGGAATGTCTGTTTTGATCGGAGGTATGTTAATCAATAATCTGGCGTATTGGGGATGCAATCAATATATTGTGCAACGAGCTTTAGGAGCCGATTTAAAAACAGCCCGTAAAGGAATTTTATTTGCTGCTTTTCTAAAATTATTAGTTCCAATTATTGCTGTTTTACCAGGAATCGCGATGTTCGTGATGCATTCAAACGGAATGTTTCAACAGGAAATGGTAGATGCTACAGGAGTTTTAAAACCAGATCAGGCTTATCCAACTTTAATGAATTTACTTCCTGCAGGATTAAAAGGTGTAGCTTTAGCCGCTTTGACTGCGGCAATCGTAGCTTCCTTAGCAGGAAAAGCCAATAGTATTTCGACTATTTTTTCTTTAGATATTTATAAAAAATATTTCAATTCGCAGGCATCAGAAAAAAAACTGGTACGTACCGGAAGATGGTGCGTGGTTGTTTGTATGATAATTGCTGCTATTGTAGCGCCGGCATTAAAATCGTTAGATCAGGCCTATCAGTTTATACAAGAATATGTGGGCTTCTTTTCACCTGGCGTTTTAGCGGTTTTCTTACTGGGAATGTTCTGGAAAAAAACAACACCATTAGCCGGACTTGCAGGTGCATTGTTAACAGTGCCGCTTGCTGCTATATTGAAATTCCTGCCGATGTGGACAGATGGTGCTTTTCCTGATTATCCTTTCTTAGACCGAATGACTATTGTTTTCTTTTTAATTGTGTTTATAATGGTTGGTCTTAGTCTGGCAAAACCAGTTTCTGAAGAAGAGGCTGAAATACATAAAATAGAAGTCGATAATTCGATGTTTAAAGTTTCTTCAGAGTTTATTGTAGGATCATTTATTATCTGCGGAATATTAGTGGCTTTATATACCGTTTTTTGGTAATTTTTATTTTGCCACAAAGACACAAAGGCTCAAAGTTTATTTAAAAAGAATAAATTGAAAATTGCTTGCAAAGAATTGAAGGCGCAAAGTTTATTGAAAGAAACTGTAGAGAAAAAAGCTTAGCGACTTAGTGTCTTTGTGGCATAAAAAACAAAAAGTAATGAAAAAGAAATCTATAATCGCGATCCTAATTTTTTGCATATCCTTAACCGTTACGGCACAGAATATTTACGACGTTAAAAAATACGGGGCCAAAGGAGACGGAAAAACCAATGATGCCGCAGCCATTCAAAAAGCAATTGACGCCTGCACTAAAACGGGCGGAAGAGTTTTAATCCCCGCACCGTTTACCTTTTTAGCCGGACCAATTGATGTAAAATCAAAAGTAGAGCTGCATATCGAAGCCGGAGCGAAATTATTGGCAAGTCCGGATGAAAAATTATACACAAAAAGCGCTTTCAGAACCAATCCGGGCGAAGGGACAATTTGGATTGGAGGAGAAAATGTAGAGGATTTTACCATTAGCGGAAACGGAAAAATAGATGGAAACGGAATTTCTTTTATGGGAGAAGAACTGGAAGATTCTTATGTTTTAAAACCTTTTAATGTTTTAGATCCAAGACCGCATGTGTTGACCATTATTGGTGGAAAAAATATCAGAATCAAAGATGTTCATATCGGAAATTCGGCATATTGGACTATTCATTTGGTTGGCTGTAATGATGTTGTTATTAGCGGTATTACTTTGTTGAACAGCTTAAAAGTGCGTAATAGTGACGGTATCGATTTGGATCATTCGAAAAATGTGAGAATCAGCGATTGTTATATTGAAAGCGGCGATGATTGTATTTGTTTGAAAAACAGAAGAGAATTTGAAGAATTTGGAGCCTGTGAAAACATTACGGTGACCAATTGTACAATGACGAGCAGCAGCTGCGCCATCAAAATTGGTTCAGAAAACATGGATGCGATTAGACAAGTGGTTTTCAATAATTGTATCATTAAAAACAGCAATCGCGCGTTGGGAATTCAAAATCGAGATGAAGGAACAGTAAGCGATGTTATTTTCTCTAATATTATTATTGAAGGTAAATTGACTACGGATACCTGGTGGGGAAAAGCAGAGCCCATTTATGTAACAGCTTTTAGCAGAGCAAAAGGAAATCATAAAGATGCCAACTGGCGTTTTCCAAAAGGAGCAACAGAAGGAAAAGTAGGCGAAATAAAAAATATCTATTTTTCTAATATTCAATGTACAGGAGAGAACGGTGTGTTTGTAAGTGGAGAATCAAAAGATAAAATCAAGAATATTGTTTTTGATAATGTGAGTGTTTTTATTGATAAAACAACTTCTTTTCCTGGAGGAGTGTATGACAGACGCCCCTCTAATGTAGAAGGTTTTGTAAAAGGAAGTACTTCGGGGTTCTATTTTGATTCGGCAGAACGTATCAAAGTGCAGAATTGTACCGTACAATGGGGAAAAAATAAACCGGAATATTTTAAATACGCGATCGAAAGTAAAAATGTAGATGATTTAATTGTAACAAATTTAGACGGACAATCAGCTTTTCCTGCTAAATTAGAGGCAGTAAAAAAATAATTCCTTCCATTCCAAAAACTATGAAAAATAATATCCTTAGAACATTTACCATTTGTATGCTTTTAAGCAGTTTTTATGTAAATGCTCAAAAAACAATTTTAGAAGTTGATGCCTCAAAAACCATTACTAAAATCCAGCCAACCATGTTCGGTTTGTTTTTTGAAGATATCAATTTTGCTGCAGATGGAGGATTATATGCCGAATTGATTAAAAACAGGTCTTTTGAATTTGATAAACCTTTGATGGGATGGGAACAGCCCAATACAAAAAGATCTTCTTTGAATAAGGAATCGGGGAGTGCAGCGCCTATCAAAACCGAGACATATAATACTGTTTTTTGCAGAGTAGAAATCAATAATGCTAAGGGTTACGCTTTAATAAATGAAGGCTTCAGGGGAATGGGAGTCAAAAAGGAGGCAAAATATAACCTTTCGTTAAAAGCAGCCAATCACAATTTAGCAATCCAAAAGATTATAATTCAGCTTATTAATAAAGACCAAAAAGTGATTGGAGAAACGAGCATTGTTCCAAAATCAGATCAATGGACGAATTATACATCGCAAATTACAGCGACTCAAACGGAAGCAAAAGCAAAGCTCAAAATAACTTTTGAAGGAACAGGAACAATAGATTTAGATATGATTTCACTGTTTCCGGAAGATACCTGGAAGAACAGAAAAAACGGACTTCGTAAAGATTTGGTACAACTTTTATATGATATGAAACCTGGATTTTTACGTTTTCCCGGAGGTTGTATTGTTGAAGGAAGAACATTGTCTGATCGTTATCAATGGAAAAAATCAGTTGGAAATGTAGACGATAGAGAAACAAAGATGAACCGTTGGAATGTAGAATTCAACCATAAACAAACTCCAGATTATTTTCAAAGTTTTGGATTGGGATTTTTTGAGTATTTCCAGCTCTCAGAAGATATTGGAGCAGAACCGCTTCCAATTTTAAGCTGCGGAATGGCCTGCCAGTACAATACAGGCGAATTGGCCCCCATAAACGAACTCGATCCTTATGTACAGGATGCTTTAGATTTAATTGAATTTGCCAATGGTGCCGTTACGACCACTTGGGGGAAAATACGTTCCGATATGGGACATCCAAAACCATTTAATCTAAAATATATTGGAGTTGGAAACGAACAATGGGGACCAGATTATATTGACAGATATAAAGTTTTTGAAAAAGCAATTAAAGCAAAATATCCAAATATCATAATTGTTTCCGGAAGCGGGCCTTCTCCTGCAGGCGAACATTTTGATTTTGCTATGCAAGAACTTAAAAAACTAAATGCAGAATTGGTAGACGAACATTATTACGAAAACCCAAAATGGTTTAGAGAAAACGCAGGACGTTATGATAACTACGACAGAAAAGGCCCAAAAATATTTGCAGGAGAATATGCCGCACAAAGTGTTTCGGGCGCCAATCCGAATAACAGAAATAATTGGGAATGTGCTTTTTCTGAAGCCGCTTTTATGACTGGGTTAGAAAGAAATGCAGAAGTAGTTCATTTGACTTCTTACGCACCTTTAATGGCGCACGAAGATGCCTGGCAATGGACTCCTGATATGATTTGGTTTAATAATCTTGAATCTTACGGTTCAGCCAATTATTATGTTCAGCAGTTATTTTCAACTAATAAAGGAACAGATTTGTTAAGTATTACCAAAGATGGAAAAGCTTTAACGGGACAAAATAGTTTATATGCTTCTGCAGTAAAAGATGTGAATAGCAATGAAATAATTGTGAAATTGGTAAATACAGCTACAACAGCACAAGATATTAGCATTGATTTAAAAGGAGCAAAATTAGGATCAAAAGGCACGATTACTAGACTTGCAAGCTCAAATACACAAGATGAAAATACTTTTGCAGATCCCAAAAAGATAACTCCGAAACAAACTGAGTATAAAATAACAAAAGGAAATCAGCAATTAAATCTTCCGGCTTATTCGGTAACCGTTTTAAAACTGAAGATTATTTAATAATTTCATTGGCTTAGAAAATAATTTTCAATCTAAAATTAAAAAAGATGCTCTACAATTCTCTTAAAAAAAGCTTTTTTTTCCTATTAGTAATGGCAGGATTTTCTTCCTATTCACAGGATTTAAAATTGCAATACAACCAGCCCGCTGTTGAATGGACAGAAGCTTTACCTATAGGGAATGGTACACTTGGCGCAATGGTTTTTGGAAGAGTAGATGCTGAATTAATTCAGCTGAATGAAGCGACTTTGTGGAGCGGTGGACCAGTACAGAAAAATGTGAATCCGGATGCTTTTAAAAATCTGGCTCTAATTAGAGAAGCACTTACGAATGAAGATTTTGAAAAAGCCTATGGTTTGACTAAAAACATGCAGGGTGCTTACAGCGAAAGTTTTATGCCGCTGGGAGATCTTATCTTAACACAAGATTTTGGCGGACAAAAGCCTGATCTTTACAATAGAAGTCTTGATTTGCAAACCGGATTGGCTGTTACAAATTTCAGCGTTAGCGGAGTAAATTATAAAAGAGAAATATTTGCTTCGGCACCGGCACAATGTATTGTAATTAAACTTTCGGCAGATCAGTTGAAAAAACTTTCAGTAACAATTGATGCTTCCAGTCTTTTAAGAAATCAAAAATCAATAAACAATCAATCTTTGGTTTTAAAAGGAAAAGCACCATCTCATTCAGACCCAAATTATATTGATTACAATAAAGAACCTGTTATTTACGATGATGTAACCGGCTGTAGAGGAATGCGTTTTGAATTAATTATTAAGCCAGTTATAAAAGACGGAGAAGTAAGTTCTGATGGAAACAAACTGGTTATTAAAAATGCATCTGAAATACTGCTTTTCGTTTCAGCAGCAACCAGTTTTAACGGATTTGATAAATGCCCGGACAGTCAGGGAAAAGACGAACATAAATTGGCAGAAAGTCCAATTAAAAAAGTTGTTGCTAAAAAATACGATAGTTTATTAAAAGAACATATTGCAGATTTTCAAAATTTCTTTAATAGAGTTTCATTACAACTTAATCAAAAAGAAACCAATAAATCTAATCTGCCTACAGATACAAGATTAGAACAATATGCGAAAGGAGAAAAAGATGCGGGGCTTGAAGCTTTATTTTTTCAATACGGACGTTATTTATTAATTTCGTCATCACGCACACACAATACGCCAGCCAACTTACAAGGCATTTGGAACAATAAACTCCGTGCGCCCTGGAGCAGTAATTACACCACAAACATTAATTTACAGATGAATTACTGGCCGGTAGAATCAGGAAGTTTATCTGAATTGTTTTTTCCGCTTGACGAATTTATCAAAAACGTTTCTGTAACCGGAGCCGAAACCGCAAAAAGTTATTATCATGCCAACGGATGGGTACTGCATCATAACTCGGATATATGGGCAACAACAAATCCTGTAGGTGATTTTGGAAAAGGAGATCCAATGTGGGCCAATTGGTACATGGGTGCCAACTGGTTAAGCAGACATTTATGGGAACATTACCAATATACAGGCGATACGGCCTATCTTAAAAAAGTATATCCAATAATAAAAGGTGCGGCAGAATTTAGTTTAGACTGGCTGCAAAAAGACAAAAATGGTTATCTGGTAACTATGCCTTCGACATCACCGGAGAACAAATATTTTTATGATGGAAAAAAAGGAGGTGTTGTCACGACTGCTTCGACGATGGATATTGGAATTATAAAAGATTTATTTGAAAATACCATCGAAGCCTCTAAAGTGCTTAATACTGATTTAGAATTCAGACAAACGGTAAGCCAGGCCGCAGACAAATTACTTCCTTTTCAAATTGGAAGCAAAGGACAGCTTCAGGAATGGTACAAAGATTTTGAAGATGAAGATCCGCATCACAGACATACTTCTCATTTATATGCTTTACATCCTGCTAATTTAATTTCGCCGCTAAAAACTCCGGAATTAGCTGAAGCTGCAAAGAAAACATTAGAACTTCGCGGTGATGATGGTACTGGCTGGAGTTTGGCGTGGAAAGTAAATATGTGGGCAAGACTTTTAGATGGAAATCATGCTTATAAATTATTCAAAAACCAATTGAGGTTAACAAAAGATAATGATCCGAAGTACAGCAGACATGGAGGTTGTTATCCGAATCTTTTTGATGCTCATCCGCCTTTTCAGATAGACGGAAATTTTGCCGGAACTGCAGGCGTTATTGAGATGTTAATGCAAAGTCAAAATAAAGAAATTCACCTGCTGCCCGCTCTTCCTGATGCCTGGACAGACGGCGAAATAAAAGGTATTACGGCAAAAGGTAATTTTACTGTAGCGATAAAGTGGAATGATGGTAAAATGACCCAGGCAACAATTATATCCAACAATGGTGGTTCATGCTCTGTAAGGTCTGCAGATCCATTTGTAATTGAAAAATTAAATATCAAAAGCCAGAAATCATCTATAGGTTATGCTGCAGTATTTGAAACTAAAAAGGGAATGACATATCTAGTCGTATCATCAAAATAGTTGATACAATAATATTAAAAGCATTTTTAGATAATACGACTTAGAATAGGTAATTTCTGCTTTAATCTTAGGTTTATCAATCATTAGAATTAGACTGTCCATCAGCGGGTCTCTGCTGCTTGTCCATCATTGCGGCAACTGCGGTATCGGGCAAAATATTGCTCATACCGATCATGGCTTTATTCTTAAGGCCGGAAATAATTTTATCTTTGCCGGACATTAATGCCTCATACCCATCTTTTGCCACATCGGCCGGATCAGCCAGTGAAGATTTGTCCTGCACTATTGCGCTTTGCTGCATATCAGCCTTATTAAAGAAGTCGGTATCGGTCGCACCCGGTAAAAGTGCGGTAACAGTGATATTATTTTCTTTTAATTCGTATCGAATAGCTTCTGAAAAAGAGTAAACAAAGGCTTTGGTACCATGGTAAACCGACTGCCATGGCCCTGGCGTCTTACTTGCTATTGAAGCAAGATTCAATATTTTACCATAATTGCGAGCAATCATTTCCTTTACAAAATGTTTTGTTAATATTATAGTAGAGGCAATGTTCAAGTCAACGATTTCCAGTTCTCGTTCCACTTCAGTGTCCTTAAAAAGTCCGTAAACTCCTTGTCCGGCATTATTTACAAGTACATCAATCTGTATGTTTCTTGCTTGGACTTCCTCACATAGAGCAAAGGCTTCCTCTCTTTTGAATAGGTCTTTTGCAATGGCAATGACCTCAACACCTTGCTTGCTGAATTCGGCAGCTTTATTTTTCAATTCATCAGTATGTCTTGCTACAATAACAAGGTTATAACCATCCCTTGCAAATAGCTTAGCAAGCTCGTAACCGATTCCCTCAGTAGCTCCTGTAATTAGTGCGTAATTTTTATTTTGTAACATGATATTCTTTATTAAAAAGTTTAATTCTTTTATCGAATCCTGCCATCCGGTATTTAAGATGCAATTTGTCTTAGATATTCTGACTGTAAATAATTGTTGTAATCATGAATGCAGCAAATTTGCAGATTTAGGATCCAGTTTTGCTTTAGTATAAATTTAGTATGGACAACAAAATTTGCTTTACAAAATTTTAATCTGAGTTTACAAAATTTACCTATAAAGTGCTTATTTATAGCAAAGTAGGATAAGAGGTAGATGGTTTTTAAAGGATTTGTTCAAAATCCTTTGCAGCTTTTTTGGTATAGAAAATTCTGTTCAAAAGTAATGTTGCTAAGTTTGAAAAAAACTATTTTGTATCTACAAGATTTATTCAGGAAGTATTTAATTTTCAATTTAGCCGAATTCATATTCCGGTTCATGCTGATATTCATGAATTAGATGTGATTTTTGTAGAGGAACAAGATTATTTTGTCAATGATCTTGGCGTAAAACACATCGGAAAAATCGGAATCGTGGGGAATCCCACTGGAAACGCATAAATAATTTACCAATTCGTTTTGATAAACTATTGTAATCTTAAAGATTTTTTAGAATTCGTGCTTCAAATTCTGCCAATGGTAATTAACCTTTTTCAAAGCCGTTTTTGTCTTTTATTGTAAACTAGCTCTGATATTCTAAAAGAAAAAATAGTGGGGCGGTTTAAAAATTTTTGACCTTGATTCCATGTTTTGCAGCGTATGGAAGTGCCAGATCCCATAATTTTTTATACCTGCGGTTAAATTCACGTGCGTTATCGGTATCTATTTTTAAAATAGCTTTGTCAATTTCTTCCTGCGAAACTTTCTGGTCCAGCAGGCGAGCTGTTTTAATATAGTCGGTTTGGTATTTCTTTTTTACGAAATTAAACAGATCCAGCGAGGCGTTAATCATAGGAGCCGTTTCATCTGTGGGTTTTAAATCTTTAATTTTATCTATAGCTTGTTGCAGATATGGAATTTTAAATCGAAGAATATGATCCTCATATGATTTGGCAAAAAAAGTGTTTTTATCATCAAAAGCCATGAGTTGGCCTCCATTTTTATCCTGTTGCATTCTTTTGAAGTCACCGGAGCCAAACTCAAAGAAAATGTTCGTGTTCAGTGTGGTAATATCGAAATACTCCTCGGGCGTATTTTCCATTTTACAGGATTGAAAGATAAGAAACACCAAAGCGGCGAGAAGGAGTGTTTTTGTTTTCATTTTGATGGTAATTGTATAGTAAATTATTAAATAGCTGTAATCAGCTATTAGTATAATAGGTTATAAACAAACTGGCTCATAAACAGCATGAGGCGTAGTATAAATTGTATCATGTTTATTTTTATTGACCTGTTTCCAGTTGAAACAAGGCCATTGCCGATTTCTGGCTGCCCTTATCTGCTCCCGTATTCCACAGCTCTTCTGCCTTCTTTTGGTCTCCCAGAATGTAATAATAAGAACCCAATACAGTGTAGCCTTCCAGTTCGCCTTGTGCAATAATTTTATTTCCCAAAGCAATGAGCTGTTTATTAGCAGATTTTGCCTTTTTATTTTTTTCAGGTTTCAAGAGAGATTCCAATCCCTGATCCTGAATTAAAAGTATTCCGAAATAATCCAGGCAGGCTTTTCCAAGTCCTTTATTGCACAGCACGCTGATTTTCTCAGCATGAGAGTTTTGAATTTTCTCAGCCAGCATAAAATCAAGTGTTTTAGAAGTGCCGGTCAGCTTATAATATTCATATAATAAAGCGGCTTTATTTTGAGACACGGCGGCATCTTTTCTATTGTCTGTAGTTATAGTATCTTTTCTGACCCAGATTTTATTTCCAACCCAGTCCGAAACTCCTAACAGCGTCTTTCCTTTTATTTTAAATTTAAAAATGCTTTTATCCGGATAGATAATAAGAGAGTCTCCTTTGGTAAAATAATCACCGGTCCCCAAGCCGGCGATATTTACTTTACCATCGCCATCAAACTCAAAAAACGAATACATATTAGAATCAGAGCCGGCTTGATAGTACCCCTGTATTTTATTATCTATAACCTGACTGTTTATCAGATTAGAGATGAGAAGCAAGATTACAGGTAAGCAACTTGTTTTCATAAGTAACGGTTTGTGGTTGAATGACAGAAAGCCAGTATGAACTGTTTCGGTTCGTACTGGCTAAATAATTTTATTTAATGAAATCAAATTTATCAGTAAATAATTTTCCTACTACAGGTACAGGAACTTCCTGCTCATTGTTAGCATTAATGATTCCCATAATCCATAACACCAAAATACCAAGATTTAATAAACTTAATATACTGGCAAGAGTAGGTACAATAACAGCAATAACAGTTAAAGCAACTGAAAATAGTATACCTAAGATTGCAATTCCTAATCCCTGTTTAAGATGGAATCGGGTTAAAGAATCTTTGACAGTTAATTTGTTGTAATTTACATAAGCGATAATCCATCCGATTATTGTAATGTACGAGAGGATCGATAATGTTTTCTTGTTCATTGATTTAGTTTTAAATTCAATCCAAAACTACATCTATTTGAGTTGTCAAAAACAATATGGGCATATACAAACTATCTACATAACTTTTTTTGGGTATCTATTTTCTATCTACAAGAACGCGCAATGTCTTGTATTTAAAGGGTAGAGCCTGCCATTATTCTAAAGATGTAATATAAGAATCCAAATCTGTTTCACGGTCCAGATTTAATTTCTGTTTGATGCGATATCGAGCCATTCGCATACTTTGTGGCTCAATATTCATTAGATTGGCAATCTCTTTAGTGCTTAATCCTAATTTGATATAACCGCAATATTTATAATCAAGTTTGGTAAGAGTGCCGGATGCTTTTTCTTTTAACGTTGAAAAAAAGACCGGATTTGTATTCTCGAGGCCTGTTTTTAGTAATTCAAATTCCTCGTCTACTTCCATGCTTCTATCTATTGTTCTGGAAAGCGTATTAATATCAGCAGATTTTTCTGCTTTCATCTCAGATAATTTAGTTTTAATGTCTTTTAAAATTTCATTTTTCTTGTCCAGCTGCAGATTATTGGTCATTAATTTCTGTTGCAGCTTATTATTTTGCTCTTCGTTCCATTTTTTCTCCTGAAGAGCGATGCGAAGTTCTTTCTCCATGAGCTCCGATTCCAATACGGCAATAACCGTTTCTTCCTCCTTAATTTTAGATAAAAGTATGGCCTCTTCATTTGCTTTTTGAAGCAGCAGGTTATTTTTTATATAAGATTTCTGGCGGTAGTGGTAGGAACGCAGCATAAATAAAAAGGTAAAAAATACAAAAATTAAAAGTGCAGTAAAAAGGTAGTTGATTTTTTTGCGTGATGAAAGGTTTTCCTGCAGCATTGCAATTTGCTGTGATTTTTTTTCTGTTTCAAATCGCACCGACGCATTGTACTCTTTGGCCCGGTTTTCCTTTTCAATCACAACCCGGACTGCTTTGTCATACTGTTCAAAATATTTTCTATAGGCACTAAAATCATTTTTAAGCTCGGCAAGATCCATGTAGTTTTTATAGAGAAGGGCACGGTATCGGGAGTTAACAGTCGGGTTTTTTGCGATGATCAGCTCAATGTTCTGCAATACTTTTTCAATATTTGGTATGTCACTTAGATTGGTATAGAACTGTGCCTGCTGTCCGTACATCACCATAAGCTGTACAGGAACGTTGATCTTCAGGCATACCTGTTTTGCTTTGTTCAGATAGAATAAGGTTTTGTCCGGTTGCGATTCAAAAAAATGATATAGGTAAAGGCTTGACAAATTCAGGCAGGTCCTGCCGTAAGAGGCATTGAGTGTACCTTTTTTCTGCTCTTTCTCAAACAAGTAAATAGCTTTTAAATAATAAGACTCAGCAATTTTTAAAAGCTTCGGGTCTGCAGGAGATTTTTGCTCTGCGCTCCTTACAAGAAATAGTGCCCAGCTGGTCGAAGCATTGGCAATGTTAAGCGCATTGCGGCTTTTATAACTTAATTCCAATGCTTTTTTATTGTATTTCCGGCTGAATTTCAAATCATTATTGTCGCTGAAACTGGCTCCGAGATTTTCATATCCGTTTACCAGTTTGTCGTATCTAATTTTTTGCTTTTCAAAATAAGCCAGCGATTTAAGCATATGGTAGATATATTTATCTGTAATTCCAACGGCCTCGTGTCTGTAGGCAATGGCATAATCGGCGTATGCAATAGCCTTAGGATCCCGCGAACGAACGGCCAGCAGATAGCTGGAATCTGCATATTTTACCTGCAAGGGTACATTGTCCTGATACCTCGCAATATCTGCCAGCGCCTCATACGCAATAGCCTGTTGATCAAGAGCTTCTTCATTTCGTGCTGATGCAAGTGCTGACTGGGCATACTGATATGCTTTGATTGTGTCAGTTTTTTTAAAATGACAGCTCAGTTCGCACAGATACTCCACCTTTTGTTCTAAAGGCAGATCCTTTTTACTAGTTAGAGTAAGTAATTCCTCTTTGGAATGCTGTGCCGTACAGTGCAATGAGAAAATGAAAAACAATAAGACAGAAAGTACTTTGGAAAGCTTTAGAGTAATAAAATTCATGTAGTGGTATTGGTTGGATAACAGGTAAAAAATGGTACAAATTGGTGATGTAAATATACATTTAATTACGCTTATAATACTTGACATCCTTATGCAATGTGATTAAATTATGCCTGCAGTGTGAACACAATTGAATCATTATCGAGTAATCCTTTTTCTCTGATGTACTTCTTTTTTAAACTATGCTTTCTAAATGCCAATTTTATTTTTTTTCTAATACTCAAGCCTGTTGAGGATAAAGCCTTCAAGTTCCTTATCCACGACATGATCACGCTGGGGAGAGGTTAGTATCTTGCTGTACAGGGTAATATGGTTATCGCTCAAAAAGTCACCAAGATCATTCAGGCACAATAAAAAGGAAGGCCGGGTGGTCTGCCATAAGAGTCTGTTTTCGGAAGTGATGTCGGTAAGTACCATAGTGAACAGGTCCTGTTGCTGAACCTCGTTTGGATCTTTATGCGACGGGATAGTAATAATGATTTCGAAATCGTTGTCTATATCCTTATAAGAGCCAGTTAGAAAGTAAGTTGCAGTCATGGGTATTGTATTTGAGTTAATGTATCAACTGTTTAATTGAGTGGGAAGTTCCAAAATACTGGTTAGAAAAAGAGGCTTTGGGCTTTGCTGAGTGCACTGGCCATATCGATCCCTTTCTGCAGGGCGCCTTTAAAAAGGTCTCCCTCGCTTTTAATCCTGGCCATGGCATTCGATAGGGTAAAATCCTTCATGGCAAGTCCTTTTTTTACCTCTTCCCAATGAAGGGGCATAGATACGGTAGCACCAATTTTTGGACGCAGTGAATAAGGACAGGCTATGGTGGCACCGGGACGGTTCTGCAGGAAGTCCAGGTACATTTTGCCATTGCGGTTTTTGATCTGGCGCTCCATACTGGTAAACTCCGGCAGTTGCTGGTGTACTATGGAAACAATTAGTTTTCCGAACATCTGGGACTGGTCATAGGAATAGGCAGCACCAAGGGGAATATATATGTGGATACCGGTAGATCCCGATGTTTTAACAAATCCGGGTACTTCCATGCCATCCAGTACTTTTTTGACTTGCTGTGCCGCCTGGATGACCTGGTCAAAGGTATTTTGGTCGGGATCAAGGTCAATCACGCAATAATCGGGATTGTCGGGATGCTGTATCCTGCTAAACCAGGGGTTCATCTCAATACAGCCCAAAGAGGCCATATAAAGAAGCGTGGCCTCATCGCCTCCGACCAGAAATTCCTTGTCCTCCCCGTCACTTGTGGTATAAGGAAACGTTTTGGCCCAGTCCGGGGCTTTTCCCTTCACATCTTTCTGATAAAAGCTTGGGCCGTGGATGCCGCCGGGAAAGCGATTGAGTGATAAAGGCCGGTCTTTGAGATACGGTAGGATATATTCCGCCACCTGATAATAGTAATTGAACATATCGCGTTTGGTATAACCGTCTTCCGGCCAGTAGATCTTGCTCAGGTTGCTGAATTTCAAACTGTGCCCTTTGATTTTTTTCACCTGTGATTCCTCTGTGGGATTCAATAATGTTTTTCTGCCGCTGTTTAAAGGCGCAGATACCAGATTGTTTGTAGCATGGTCTGAATCATGTTCTGCATCGGAAAGCACTGCTGCTGTAGGCGCAGCTGTTTCGCGCACAACCTCGGAGGCTTTCTTATCCGAGCGCATCCCTTCAAAAGAAGGATGGCGGAACACGCCGTCGGAGGTCACTTCGGCAAAACTCACCTCGCAAACTAAGGAAGGCTTCAGCCAGGTTGCCTTGGCATGGGGCGGATTGGGACGGAATCTTGAGGGTTTGTTGATGTCGGGCTCTGAGGCAAACGGAATTTTATCTGTAATGAGTGGCAAAAACTGCCCGATCATTTCCTTTTGGAGTTTATCGCTAAATCCGGTACCAACCTTACCGACATATTCCAGACTGCCGTTTTCATACACTCCCAAAAGCAGGGAGCTGAACTGCTTGGAAGAGCCTTCATTTTTTGTAAACCCGCCAATGACTACTTCCTGGCGCTTATTTACTTTTATTTTTAGCCATTCCCTGTTCCGGCTGTCCGGGCTGTAGACAGAGGATGTCTTTTTGGCTATAATGCCTTCAAGGCCCATTTTTTTTGCTGCTGCAAAAAAATCAAGCCCGCCAGAGGTGAACACCTGGCTCAGGCGGATGGTGTCATCACCTGCCGGCAGTATTTCTTTCAAAATGGTCTGCCTGTCGCAAAGAGGAATTCCCATAATGTCCTTGCCATTGTACCACAGAAGGTCAAAAACATAATATACCAGATTGCCGTCTGCTTCGCTTCGCCAGTTCTGAAGAGCACTGAAGTCGGCTTTGCCGTCTTTGCCGATCACTACAATTTCACCATCCAGAACCGCATCAAATGTCCATTGGGAAAGGGCAGCGGTAAGCGGATAATATTTCTCTGCAAAGGATTTGTTGTTGCGTGAAGAAATGGAAACGGATCCTTTATTAATGTAAGCCAGTGCCCGGTAGCCGTCCCATTTGACCTCGTAGGTCCAGTCGGGATCATCAAATGGCTCATTGACCAGCGTAGCCAGCATTGGTTTTATACCGCCAGGCATTTTGGCTCGCCTGCCATTTTTTAACAATGCAGTGATTTTCAATGCATTTTTTCCGGATGTTTCTTTCTTTGTTTTCATCTGGTCTTTAATTTTAATTCAAGAGTACATGCCTTTATAAGGGAAGCTTTCTGGTAGGTAAGCTTCTGCCTGTTTTTTCTTTTAAATGCTAAACCTTTTAAAATTAAAGATATAGGTTCAATATTTTTTATATTATAAGGCACAATTCTTATCTAATTTGCATGGTGATCCTAATGGAATCATCCGTAATTTTATCGTTTTCAACAGTTAGAATCATTAAATATTTTTACATTGATATTGAAATAACAGCTTGCACAAAAATGACAAAAAGCGACATTTCATTGAAAGTCGCTTTTTGTTAAGTAGTTAGGAAAAAGAAGATACCGATAAAATCATCCCCATTGAACCAGTGGTTTTTTACTCACGACCTGTTTTTATTGGATTGATGATTTTTAGTTTTTTCGGTTTTCTCTTTATGGTTTTCGAGTAACTCACGGGCCTGTTTGAGTCCGGTAGCTATAGCGATTCCTTCTTCCACACCGTCCGTAAGCAGGGCATTGGCTATTTCTACTGCCTTTTCCCTTAACCCGGCGGGCTGGTTCTTGTAAGATGGGGGATAATCCCCGTTATACCAGGGCATGATATTAATTATTTTCTGCCAGGTATTTTCTGACTTCTTCTACCTGGGATCCTGCGACCCTCACAGCATCTTTTAATGTCTCCTGTGGCACATTGAACTTCTCAGACCAGTACTGTACCTCATATGATTCGCTGACGTTAATTCGCGTATCATCTGCTTTTCCTGTTTTTGCTTTATCATCCATGATGTTTAAATTAAAGGTTCATCTAAAATTACCCCATAAGATCATAATTCTGTTATATGATGAAGCGGGATTTTTTACAGGATTGCTATGATTTGGGTGGGTTAATTGCGCAAACACTTTGAACAGAAGAAAAAAAGTCAAAATCTTGTATTAGAAAAGGTATAGCTTCATTTCTTTTTATAAAAATAAATGCGCTAGTTACAAGGGAAAAAATATTATTTGTTCAAAATTTTCCTTGTTACAAATTCATTAAAAAAGAAATCCCTGTAAATATTTCCGATTGGTATTTCATTTTTTATAATATATACCGTATTGTTATCTACAGAATCTATTTTATTTACATTGATTATATAAGATTTGCTGACTCTGACAAAGAAACTTTTTGGAAGCAGGTCATGAATAGTCTTGATATTCATCAGGGTAATCACTTTCTGATTTTCCAAATAAAGAACCACGTAATCTTTTAAACCTTCGATAAAAAGAATGTCACTAAAATGCACTTTAAACATTCTGCGGTCTGCCCTTACGAAAATATAATCGTCGGTTATATTTTCTATATTACTGTCTACATGATCAGTATGGAATAATTTGCAATAGGTCTGTGCTTTTTCGACTGCTTTTTGAAAGCGTTCTAATTTTACAGGTTTAATCAAATAGTCAATAGCGTCTACTTCATAACTCTCAGAAGCAAATTCATGAAAAGCGGTGGTAAATACCACTAAAGTGTTTTTTGGAATAGTCCTGGCAAATTCAATTCCGTTCACTCCGGGCATTTGAATGTCAAGAAATATTAAATCAACTGTGTTTTTTGCAAGAAATTCCCTTGTAGCATCTGCTCCGTTAAATGAAGCTATAGATTCCAGATTTTCTGTCTGATAAACCAGTTTTTGGATTGCTTTTCTTGCCAAAGGCTCATCGTCTACTATTATACAGTTCATTTTATAATTTTAAGGTTAAGGTAACACAGTAGTTTTCCAAATTGTCTTCTATTTTCAAATCATGTGTCGAAGGGAACAGGAGTTCCAATCTTCTTTGAATATTGGCCATACCTAATCCACCTGGTTTACTAATTGCTTTTACAGCGGGTTTTGAGTTTATACATTTGAAAAAAAGTTCAGTACGGCGAACATCGAAGAATAAATTTACGTAGGATGATTTCGCAGAGTCATTATTATGCTTTACGGCATTTTCTACAAATGAAATAAATAACAAGGGAGGAACCTGGACACCGCTCAATTCGCCTTCTTTGGATATTAAAAAATTAAAATTATCCCTTCTGACTTTTTCCAGGTTTAAAAAATCTTCTAAAAAATGGATTTCTGAGGTTAATAAAACTTTATCTCTGGAGCTGTCATAAAGCTGATAGCGAAGCAGGTCGCTCAGCTTTACCAAAACCTGCGAAGCTTTTTTAGGATCATCTTCAATTAAGACATTGGCATTATTGAGCATATTAAAAAGGAAATGCGGATTGATCTGATTTTTGAGCTGTTCGAGTTCGGCACCAGCTTTTGCCAGTTCCAGATCATGAATCAGCTGGGCGTCAGATATCCATTGCTGGAATAATTTAATTGCTGCCGATGCTATAATAAGCACCATGATCATAAAGGAATAGGTAAAAAAGTTAATATCGTCATCCTGGTAGGGCAGTAGATCAGGTTTGAAATAATAAGAAGCGATCTGATGTATGATATACGCGAGGATTATGCCTGAAAGCACTGAAAGACTATAATTAAGGTATTTTTTTCTCAATAAAAATTTAGGTACAAAAAAATACATATTACTGTAGACCAATAAAATTATCTGAAAAAAAACAACTATTCGATTATAGGTCTCGAAAGGTTGTACATAGTCGGGCGGACTGTAGTACAAAACAACAATACTAAATGCTATTAGCAGCAAATGACGATGAAACCGAAATTTTTCTGAAATGAAAAACTGAAGCATCCAATTGGTATCCGTAGTTTTTCTGTGTAAAGTTTTATTCATGAGCCTATTTTAGATTTCAAGCAAATGTAGCAATATGCAGAGAATACAAAATTTTACTATACAAAAGCACATTTTTTATATACCAAAATAAGATTTAAAGATAGTAAACCTTTTCTATGAGCCTAAATAATAATATAAAGTCAAAAAAAAGGATAGTTCAATTAGAAATTTTTGCCTAAAAAATCGCGCTTCTTTCGCTGAAATCTTAGTGTGCATTTTTTTTACTATATGAAAAAGCTGCTTTAATATATAAAGTAACGCATTTTGTATATATAAAATAAGCAGGTTCAGCAAAAATATACTTTAGCTGGGAAATGTAACATTTAATCCTAAATTTTAATAAATGAAAAGCAGAATCCAACCCTTTCTATTACTCTTTTTTGCCTTTGTAGTAAATACATATTCGCAGGAAAAAATTACTCTTAGCGGCACAATAGCCAATGAATCCAGTAACGAAACATTAATTGGTGTAAACATTTACGTTCCGGAAGCTAAAGTAGGCATTACAACTAATTCTTACGGATTTTATACCATGACGCTGCCAAAAGGTACTTACAATATTATCATAAGTTACATGGGTTTTAATAATATCGAAGAAACTATTACGCTGACCGAAAACACAAAAATGAACTTTGGGATGACAGAAGTTAGTAAAACACTGGATGAAGTTGTAATTAAAAGCAATACAACAAAAGCAAACATCCGAAAGCCTGAAATGAGTACCAATAAACTCTCTATCGCCACGATAAAAAAGATGCCGGCCGTTTTGGGCGAAGTGGATGTCTTGAAATCTATATTACAGCTTCCCGGGGTTACGAATGCGCAGGAAGGCGCGTCCGGCTTTAATGTCAGGGGAGGTTCTGTCGATGGAAATCTGGTGCTGCTTGATGAAGCCGTTGTTTACAATACCTCGCATTTATTCGGATTCTTTTCTGTTTTTAACTCCGATGTAATCAAAGATTTAAAGCTTTACAAAGGCGGTATTCCCGCTAATTTTGGAGGACGTATATCCTCAGTTCTGGATATTTATCAAAAAGAAGGAAACAATAAAGAGTTTCATGTCAACGGGGGTATTGGATTAGTCTCAAGCCGACTGCTTGTTGAAGGCCCTATCGTTAAAGAAAAAAGTTCTTTTGTGGTTGCGGGGAGAGGATCTTACGCACATCTTTTTATGAAACTGGCAGATGAACCAAGTTCCGCCTTTTTCTACGATTTGAACACCAAGTTCAATTACAAATTCAATGATAGAAATAATGTTTTTGTATCAGGATACTTTGGTAACGATAACATTGATTTTAATAACAGTTTTATAAACACCTACGGTAATAAACTTTTTAACGTAAGGTGGAACCATATATTTTCAGATAAGATTTTCTCTAATGCATCTGCCATTTACAGTGATTACGACTATCAGATTAAAGTAAAAACCGTGGGGCTTAACTGGAAATCAGATGTGAAAAATTATAATTTTAAATATGACTTTAAACATTATTTTTCAAACAACCTGACTTTAAATTATGGCCTAAATTCAATTTACTACAGCTTTAATCCTGGAACAATCAGGCCGTATGGAGATACTTCAGCTATCAATCCGGACCAGCTGGCCAAAAAATATGCTTTTGAGAATGCGGTATACATCAGTGCCGAACAAAACCTTTCTGAAAAATTATCACTGAATTATGGACTTCGCTACAGTAATTTTCAAAGATTAGGCCCTCAGGAAGTGTACACCTATGCCAATAATCAGCCGGTTGTTTTCAATCAGCAGTTCCAGATCTACGAAGAGGCTGATCCAACAGGAACAATAAACAATAAGAAAAACAAAAAGATAGCAAGTTTTGACAATCTGGAGCCAAGACTAGCCGTTGCTTATTCGCTAAACAATGACCAATCCATCAAGGCCAGCTACAATAGAATGAGCCAATATGTGCATTTAATTTCAAATACTGCTTCTGCAACTCCGCTTGATATCTGGGCGCCTAGTGACCAATACCTTAAGCCAGAAATTTTAGACCAGGTAGCATTGGGGTACTTTCACAATTTTAAAGACGATAAATATTCCCTGGAAGCTGAAACTTTCTATAAAAAAGTAAAAAACAAGGCAGATTATATTGACGGCGCAGATTTACTTGGAATTGATGCTGTAGAAAGAGTGCTTTTAAACGGAGAGGCAAGATCGTATGGCTTGGAAATGATGTTCAAAAAAAATACAGGAAAGCTGACGGGCTGGGTTTCCTATACTATTTCTAAAGCAGAACAAAGAACACCAGGCAGGAGTGCAGATGAGCCGGGCATAAATGACGGGAAATGGTACAGGGCAAATTATGACAAACTTCATAATTTATCTGTTACCGGTGCCTATGCTTTCAATCCCAAATGGACATTTGGAGGTATTTTTACTTTCCAGAGCGGAAAAGCAGCAACGTTTCCTAATGGAAAATACCAATATCAGGGTATTACTGTTTCGAGTTACGGAACAAGAAATGACGATTCCTTATCTGCATACCACCATTTAGATGTATCTGCAACCTATACTCCTAAACCCGACAAGAAAAACGGATGGCAGGGTGAATGGAATTTCAGTATCTACAATCTTTACAGCAGAAGCAATGCAGCATCTTACAGTTTCAGACAAAATGAAGATACAGGAGCAAGCGAGACAAGAAGAATATCCATTTTTGGTATTGTTCCGAGTGTAAGCTACAACTTCAAATTTTAAAAAATAAATAACAGACTTTTAAAAAGATATAAAATGAAACTATTACAAAAAATTCTCATACTATCCGCAGGACTGCTTTTGACAGGATGTGAAGACGTTATTAATGTGGATCTCGATACAGCAGCACCAAGACTGGTTATCGATGCGTCTATAGACTGGGTAAAAAATACGCCGGGCAATGAACAAAAGATTGTCTTGTCGACTACAACAGGATATTACAGTGCAGAATTCCCGACCGTTTCCGGAGCGGTAGTTACTGTAACAAACGCATCAAATACGGTCTTTGAATTTGTAGAAACTCCCGGAACAGGACAATATGTCTGCAGTAATTTCCTTCCTGTTATAGGCCAGACCTATAACTTAAAAATTGTTTTGAATGGGCAGACCTATACTGCTTCGGAAACATTGACAGCTGTGCCTGAACTTGAAGATAATATTGAGCAGAACGACAAGGGAGGTGATACCGGTGATGAAATTGAAATAACATTTTACTATCACGATGATGCAGGTCAGGCAAATGCTTATCTAAACAGTATTACCCAGCCATACACACCTTTTCCCGAGCTTGAAGTAGAAGATGATGAGCATACTAATGGTAACGTAATGCAGGAGTCCTATTCTTCTGAAGATTTAAAACCTGGGGACCAGATAGACATAAGACTGTATGGGATTTCAAAAAGCTATTACAATTACATGTTCAAATTAATTGTGGCTTCTGGTAATGATGGCAGCCCTTTTCCAACCGTACCAAGTGCAGTTCGTGGTAATATTGTCAATCAGACCGACAGCAAGAACTACGCTTTTGGCTATTTCAGGCTGGCAGAAATGGATATAAAAAACTATATCGTTAAGTAATTTAAGTTATTTCAAATGCGGTAAAATGCAGTTTTTATCGCATTTTAACTTTTACAAATTCAGTTTAAAAATGGACAAGATATTGGTAACCGGTGCAAACGGACATTTTGGAAAAGGGGTGGTGAAAGCCTTACTCCATAATGGATTAGAGAAAAGAAACATTTATGCAATGGTAAGGAACAAAACCAAGGCATCAGAATTGCAATCTTTAGGCATTAATGTTGTTTTTGGAGATTATGAAGATTATGATTCTTTGCTCACAGCATTTGCAGGTATAGACAAACTTCTTTTTGTTTCCGGAAGTGACTTAAGGAACCGTGCCACACAGCACAAGCTGGTTGTCAAAGCAGCCAAGAATGCCGGGGTAAAGCATATTTACTATACCAGTCAGCAGCACAAAAGTGACGATCGGGATTCGCCTATTTATTTTATTATAAAATCACATTTGGCGACAGAAATAGCTATTATGAACAGCGGTATGAATTTTACAATTATAAGAAATGCTTTGTATATGGATATGCTTCCTGAATTTCTAGGTGAAAAAGTTGTAGAAGACGGTATTTTCCTGCCGGCAGGGCAGGGTAAAATTGCTTTCACGCTCCGAAGCGAGATGGCAGAAACCGCAGCGGTTATTTTGACATCGCAGGGTCATAAAAATAAGGTTTATGAGATATCGGGCAGCAGTATTTCCTTCACAGAAATTGCCCAGAAAATTTCTGAAATAAAAGGACACAATATTACCTATCTGAGTCCCGATCCAAAAGCATTCATAAATGCAGCCGTAAAGAAAGGTGCACCAAGAATGCTGATAAAAATGCTCGCGGGCTTTGCGCAGGCAGCTCGAATTGGAGAACTGGAAAGCGAAAGCCCGCACATGGAAAAAATTCTGGGAAGAAAGCCTTCGCAGGTCAATGATTTTTTACAACAGATATACAGTTGAAAGAAATTATTCTGGCTCTATGATGTCAATATAAAGACTTCATATTTTGTTTGTTTTGGTTAACGGAAAATGCTGAAAATTCAAAAGTTCAGCATTTTTTTTAAATAAACACTTTACCTGTAAAAATAGAAGATACCGAGGGCTTTTTAAAAACAATTTTTACAGCTTAAATTTATATTAGATATTCTTTATATACACGACATTTGAGTTGGTCACTTTTACCAGAATTTGCAACCATTTGTATTTAGAATATACTTTTTTTAATTATCGCAGAACGAACCAATTTGCTTTAAATGCCTTTCAGTCTGGTATTTATTAAAGTTATCCCATTTTGGAGCGGTACTTGTTTTTTGTCCGTACATTGCATCCAGGCAAATGTTGTTGTCCTTGTATTTGTCATGTAAAACAGCCAAAATTTTAAAGAAAAATTCATCCAGCATGATGATGGCTTCAAATTCTGATTTTAGAGTACCGTAATTAGAATCTGAAGGATTTAACAGCTGCAGTAAATTTAAAAGCTCTGTCTTTTCTTCTTCATTGATTTCAGTGGCATAACCCATTTTTAAGGTTTTAAAGACCAGGTTATTCCAGACTTTGCTATCATGTCCCCATTGCACATCAGGCAGGTTCAGGGAATGTTCGCAAATTAGAATAATAGAAAAAAGAACATCATTTAAATACTCCGCCGGAAATTCGTCAAAGCTTCTGAATTCGAAACCGCTCTGGTACATTTTTTCCTGATTAAAATCAAGCCCCACTTCCGAAAGCATTTCATATTCCATGTCGGCTTCAATCTGATCGCGCCACCAGATGTTTTCTTCTTTTGCAAATTTCAGCAGTTTTCTAAAATTGTCTACCTTATAGGTTAGAATTTTACCTTTTGGCATTGATTTGTTATAAGTTCCAACACCTATGTAACGGGACATGGCATTTCGCATGGAGCCCAAAGTAAATTTTTTGTCTAAACTGTATTTATCACTGATCACGCCCATAATATCAGGGCTTCCGAGCGTGGATATGAAAAAAGGCTCAAACCACTGTAATAAGTAAATAGCGTTGCTATGTGTTTTTTCAAAATCATTGTAATCCACAATTCTGCTGTCTTCTGTTAATGTCGGTAAGGTAATATGAAAATGGTAAGTTCCGTTATTGAACAAAACCAGGTTTTCCTGATTGGTCATAAACATATTAAGGCCGTTGTTGTAATCCGGAAAATTTAATTTCCCGTTTACCACAGACGATTCGTTGATTTTATCCAAAAACAGTTTTTTGGTCGCTTTCAATTCTTTGCAGGAATCAGTAATTGTTCTGTTTTCAAAATATTTGGTTACAAATTCAATGGAATCACCGTCAAAATGCACAGATCCCATCGTTTTGTTTCTCTGGGTAATCATACTCTGAATGTTGTATGGCTGGTCTTCAAGGAAAAGTTCCATAATCGATTTGCCTAGATATTCCGGATTTTCAATCGGTTCTGCGATCGTCTCACCAGCTTGCGTATCAATTAATGTTTTTACTGGCGATAATGTCTTGTGCTGATAATTGATATCGAGCTTTTCCAGCGAATGACTGTTCATCATTCGGCTTACTTTATAGCTTTCAGTCAGATTAAAAGCTTTTTTCAGCATAGGAGCCAGGCTTTCGGGTTTATAGCATTTTCTATAATCAATACTATATTTCTCAAAACCAATTTTTTCTTGTATAAATTCACCAGAAACTATTAGAGGTTCTTCAAACTGCATGTAGGTTTCGTTTTCCAGTCCTATTCCCCAATAATATTTTTTTGTCTGATTGTCTTTCATTTATACTTACTTTCTTTCTTAAGGTTAATTATAATTTTTAAAGCATTATTTCATTTGAAGGTACAAATCCGTGTATATAAGTGACAGGAAACCTATAACGGATTAAGCACATTATTGCCTCCATTATAAAAAGTTTTTTGTTTACTTTTAAAATATAGGAATTTGTATTTTAGATATTTCGCACTTTTATCGAAGGAAAGATCAAATAAAGGAGTAAATTTTTGTAATAGGATTATAAAATTACCAGTGTATTAATCGCTTTGTATCAATAATTTAAGCAAGGGAACGGCTAAATCACAACTTTTGCTGCTCTTGTTTTTTCTAAGTTGCAAAAGTAGTTTTTTATTATCGTATTTACAAGTAGTTATCTCGTTGATAATCAATATTTTTTTAAATGTTTAACGATATAGCGAATTGCGTTTTTTATTCGTGATAATAAAATACATAAGAGGAATACAAATCATCATTCCACCAGTCTTTTCTCACCTCCGAAAAGTAATTGTAATTCAGTTTTCCTGCCTGTGACTGCAGCGGATATACAACAACGCCATTTTCGCGGTACGCTTTATGCAGTTCTGTTTCAGGAACCACGGGAACAATGTGTCCGGAGAGACCTTTTTCTCTTCTCTTGGCGCAGATTATTCCAATTCCGCCATGGGCATTAACCTTCTGCTGGATTTCTTCAGCTGTAAACATTCTTTCCCATCCAAAATTTTGTCCCCATTCTAAAAACCAGTCGTGTATGGCACTAGAATAGATGCGGTCTACGGTTTGTCCAAAAACAGCGTCTACATCTTGTCCCTGTATAATTTTTTCCAGGGATTCGGGAGTCCACCAAACGGTTGGGACATATACTTTAGCGAAATAGCAATAATCATAAGAGTATACATTGCAATAAGTGTCTTCTACAGTTCTTTGATATCTAAGACTCGTTTCAACGTCCAGTTTATCGATTATTCTGGCAATACTTTCTTTTTTACTCGCTGTATCTGTAAGGTCCCTGTAAGGAATGGCAGAATCCATTAGCGGTTTTTCTTTCATTTCCATAGAATCCAGCCGCGATTGCAGATCTGGTAACAAATTGGCTTTCTTAATTTGAATATTCGATAGTGTATGACCATCTAAAGGTAACGATGCTACTGTTACAGTATGTTTTTCCATCTTGACTGCTTAAAATTAATTGACCTGACACTGCTAAATTGATTAATTATACAGCGAAATTTGATTAGCCAGCGGGTAAATGTAAGGATTTTAAGTTGCTAAAGAGTTTTAGAAAAAGACAAATTACAGAAAATTGTGTGCTTACTTTAATTGTTTGGTCTTTTTAAATACAAAAAAACATAGCATTTAGTATGCCTTTTGCTTTTGAAACTATGATAGATTTCGTTAATCTTTGTCCTTTTCACTTCCTCTTCATACTTAAATCCGCCTTAACTTTTTTTACCATTATGGGTTTTTGAAAAGATTGAAAAAGTGACCTTTTATTCAAGAAAAGGGGAATGGATTTATTAATGTCTCAAATAAACAGGTAAAATGTCCTTTTTATAATCTCAAATGTTTTTTAATGTATTTTGCAGTAAAGGATTTTTTATTTTTAAGGAGTTCTTCAACTGTTCCTTCAAAAATAATATTCCCTCCATATTTTCCTGCACCAGGTCCAATGTCAATAATCCAATCTGCCTGAGCAATAACATCCAGATTATGTTCTACAATAATTAAGGTGTTGTTTTTTTGCAGTAATTTATCGCAAAATAAAAGTAGTTTCTGTGTATCACTTGGATGCAATCCGGTAGTTGGTTCGTCTAAAATAAGAACTTTATTTGCATTATTTAACTCTTTCGTTAGTTTTAAAC
Source organism: Flavobacterium sp. 1355 (assembly GCF_017833415.1). GTDB lineage: Bacteria > Bacteroidota > Bacteroidia > Flavobacteriales > Flavobacteriaceae > Flavobacterium. Next base: position 32,680 of record NZ_JAFICC010000005.1, read on the forward strand.
GTTGCCTTTCACCACCCGAAAAGCTGCTCAATCGTTGGCCTAAGGTTAAATAGTCTAAGCCAAGTTCGATTAAAACATCGAAATGTTCGGTGAATGATTTATCATTAAAAAAGAGATAAGCTTCTGTAATAGTCATATTCATTACATCGACAATATTTTTTTTATTATAAGAATATTGCAACACTTTTGGTTCAAATCCAGAGCCATTACAAACTTCGCAAATTTGCTCTATATCATCCATAAAAGCTAAATCAATTCTCTCAATTCCGGATCCTTTACAGTTTTTGCAGCCACCTTCACTATTACTGCTAAATAATTTATCTGAAACGTTATTAGCTTTTGCAAACAATTTTCTTACTGTGTCAGACAGACCCAGATAAGTCAGTAAATTTGATCTGAAACTTGCTGTAAATAAAGATTGGTCTATTACGGTTACATTTTTATATAAATCAGGAATCACTTTACCGATTAGTGTACTTTTCCCCGAACCTGCAATTCCTGTTACTACTGTCATTACATGTTTTGGAATTTTAACACTAACATCATTAAGATTATGCATAGTAGCATTCTTAATTTCCAAATATCCCTGGGCAATTTTTGGGTTATTGTTCATAACAGGTATTCTGGCAAAATACAATCCTGTTTTCCCTTCTGATTTTTTGAGATCTTCAAAAGTGCCTTCAAAAATGATTTCTCCGCCATTTTTTCCCGATCCGGGCCCCATATCAATTATCCAATCTGCAATCTTAATCAAATCAGGATCATGCTCTACAATTAAAACAGTGTTTCCTTTATCCCTGATTTGCTGAATTATCGAAGAAATATTTTGTAAATCTTTTGGATGAAGTCCAATACTTGGCTCATCAAACACGTAAAGTAAATCGACCAAACTGTTGCCCAGGTTTCTAACCATTTTTATTCGTTGTGACTCTCCTCCCGAAAGTGTGTCTGTTCGCCTGTCTAGGGTTAAATACTGCAACCCAATGTTTATGATGTTTTCTAATTTTTTTGTAAGTTCATTTAATATAACTTCATAAGATTTAGTTTTTATCCGGCAAATAAAATCAAGAAGTTCATCCACTGAAAGCGCTGTGCAGTCAGCAATATTCTTATCATTTATTTTGCACGACAGAATTTTATTATTTAATCTTTTACCATTACACACCGGACATTCTTTGGTTCTGATAATCTCCTGAAGATCTTTTTTCCGTGTCAGATTTTCTTTTGAATCCTTTTTTAAAAATGCTTTTTCAATTCTGGGAACCACGCCTTCGTAGTTTACAGTTTTCCCCCATTCCTTACTTGGTTTTTTAGGTTTGTGTTCTGTTGCATAAAGTAATGTTTCCCATTCCTGATTAGTGTAATCTTTCAGTTTTTTATCATTATCAAAATAACCTGATAGGGTATACCTTGTTAAGCGCCAGCCACCTGGCTGAAAGGTTGGGAATTTTATAGCACCTTCATTTAATGATTTATTTTTATCTATCAGCACATTAATATTTACACTTTGTATAAAACCCAATCCTTCACAATTTGGGCACATTCCTTGTGGATTATTGAATGAAAACACATTCGAATATCCAACAAATGGTTCGCCAATGCGCGAAAAAAGTAGCCGTAATGATGCATATATATCCGTTGCTGTACCCATTGTAGATCGAGCATTTCCGCCCAATCTTTTTTGGTTGATGATAATTGGAACATTCAGATTTTCTATTTTATCGACATCAGGAATCCCAAAATGCTGCAATCTATTACGTATAAAACTATTTTGTGTTTCATTAATCTGTCGTTGGGCTTCGGCTCCTATGGTTTCAAAAACAAGAGAGGATTTTCCAGAACCTGATACACCAGTAAAAACGGTAATTTTGTGTTTAGGAATATTTAATGATATGTTTTTAAGATTATTTTGTCGGGCATTTATTATTACAATACTTTCCATAAATAATTTTAGTTAACTTGAATAATTAACTAAGTTAATGATCATTTTTTATGAATAAAACCGAAAAATATTTTTTTAACGTTTTTGGATTTGTATTATTCCATACAGGTAAATTTTATAAAGTTTCGAACCTAAATTCGGCAGGCCTTGTTTTTTCCGCGATTCTATTTTTCAAAATACTTGTGGCAATGTATAGGCAAGGTTATCTATAATATGGCGCCGTCAGGGTCACCTGTAGAAGTAATGCTAACTTAATAGTAGAATTATTGTTTAAAGATAAGGGAGATCTAATTTGAATTTTTGTAATCCATTAATTTAACATAAAGATAAATCTACTTTTTAGGTATTCTTTGTGTGTTAGTTTTCATTTGTGTTTTTAAAGCAATATGAAAAATTATTTTTTGCAAATGTCTGATGAGGAACTCCAGAAATTGATTTTTAAGGAAAACCATGATGCATTTGCAATTATTTTCGATCGATATTGGAAGAAGTTGTATACTTATGCTTTTAAGATTTATAAGGACGAAGAAATCTGTGAAGACATCGTTCAGGAAATTTTTATCAGTCTGTGGAAGAACTCAGGAAATACAGTCATTCTCAATCTCGAAGCCTACCTTTTCAGGGCTGTAAAATACAAAATTGCCAATCACATCAGAAGCTTAAAATTTGACCGCGAGCATATCGAAGTGCTGGAAACCATTTCGGAGCCGAACCATACGGTGGATCATATCGAATACATTGAATTCGAGAAAGGTATCATGAACCAAATCAGTCAATTGACACCAAAGTGCCGGGAAGTTTTTTTACTAAGCCGAATGGAGCAATTTTCGAATGCTGAAATTGCAGAAAAATTAAATCTTTCAATTCATACCGTTGAAAAACATATCAGTAATGCCTTAAAACAATTACGTGATAAAGGACATCATTATGCCCTGCTTTTTTACTGGACAACTCTTCTTTATGTTAACTAAAAAAGTACTGTTTTAAGAAAACGTTAAGCCTGCTTTTTCGACTACTTGTCTTAATCAAAATTGGTGACTTATCTATAAAAGCACTCATTTTGAAAAAAGAAACCCTTTTGCTACTGGCAAAAAAATACACAGACGGTACTTGCACACCGGAAGAAAAAACGGCAGTTGAAGCCTTTTTTGATAAGATGCAGGATAATTCAACAATCGGTTTGCAGCAATTGCCTGATGTAAAAGGAGATATTATTCTTGGAAAAATAGTCCATGAATTACAAACCAAAAAACAATCTGCAAAATTCAGATTTAATAAAGCCCTAAGAATCGCCGCGATTTTGATTGTTGCATTGGCAGTTTCTTTTTCAGTTATCAAATTTACCCTGACGCCAAAAGAGATCATTCAGATTGCCCATAAAGGAGAAAAGAAAGAAGTTTTGCTGCAGGATGGAAGTGTGGTAGTCCTGAACTCCAACAGTAGTATTACCTATCCGGAAAAATTTGGGGACACCCGAAATATAAAACTTAGCGGAGAGGCGTATTTTAAGGTTTTTCGAGATATTAAAAGACCTTTTATAGTACAAACGCATGATGTAAAAGTCAGAGTACTGGGTACTTCATTTGATATCAACTCCTATAAACACAGATCGACCAAAGTAAGTGTCCTTACCGGAAAAGTTGAAGTCAGTTCTGCTTCAGGAAACAAAGTGGTTATTGTTAAAAACCAACAAGCTGATCTAAAGCGCAATGCTAATTTTCATATCTCAGCAGATGATAGTTCAGATGGAATAGCCTGGGCCAGCAATACCATTATTCTTAAAAATACAACGCTTTCTGAAACCGCAAAAATTATTGAGAACTGGTACAATGTCGACATCACATTTGAAGATCAGGAAATCAAAAAATTGACTATTTCCGGAAAGTTTAAAGATGAAAAATTAGAAAATGTACTGGAAAGTATTGCCTTTTTGAAACAGCTAAAAATAATTTACATAACCCAAAACCAAATTGTTATAAGAAGAAAGACATCTCAAGAGTAAACAATAAACCCGCTTCCGGTGCAACGGAAACGGGCATTAAAAAAAAGACTACAAATAGAAATTTATAGCCCAATAGTAATGAACACGAAACTACAATTTTTTTTCAATAACTATATGAAGATGAAAAATCTTTATATACTGATAACAATCTTTTTGACCCTTCCGGCATTTGCCATTACAAATTCGAAAAAAGAAAGCCAAATCAGCTTAAATCTGAAGGATGCCACAATTACAGAATTTTTTAAAGTGATTGAACAAAAAACAGCATTCACTTTTGTTTTTGATGAAAAAATATCGGGAACTTCTCAGCGCATCACGATTTTTGCTGAAAAGGAAAGCCTTGATAACATCCTTTTAAAAATCTCAGAAAGAACCGGATTTTCTTTCAAAAAAATTAACAATACTATTATTGTAACCAAAAACGCGCGCGTGCAAATGAACGTACGCGGTAAAGTTCTTGATGAAAGCGGTTTTCCAATTCCGGGCGCTACTGTTCTTGAAAAAGGCACAAACACCAGTACTTTGACGGACATGGAAGGAAATTTCAACTTTGCAGTGTCAGGTTCCTCAGCCGTTCTTACGGTTTCTTATCTGGGATATCTTTCACAAGATGTTACAGTGAGTAATTCTTTCCTTACCATTACCATGAAAGTGAGTACAAGTGAGTTAAATGAGGTTGTGGTAACGGCTTTAGGAATAAAAAGAGAAGAAAAACGTCTTGGATTTTCGCAACAAACGATCAAATCAGAAAGTCTGTCTCAGGCCAGATCGAATAACTGGTCGTCTGCCTTAAAAGGAAAAGTGGCAGGATTGAGCATCACTTCTGCAGGTTCAGGACCCATTAACTCACAGCAGATTACCTTGAGAGGAAACAGATCGCTAAGCCCAAAAGGAAATTATGCACTTATAGTGGTAGACGGAGTACCGGTAAATGCAGAAATGACAACTTCTGGTTCATCGAGCGCCTATATGGGAGAAGATTCGCCAATTGATTATGGTAACGGAATCTCTGATCTTAACCTTGATGATATTGAAAGTGTAACAGTACTGAAAGGTGCCGGTGCAACGGCGCTTTACGGAAGCCGTGCTGCCAATGGTGCATTGATCCTGACCACAAAATCAGGTAAGAAAAACAAAGGGCTTGGAATTTCATATAGTACCAGTGCTGCTTTTGATAAAGTTCAGCGATGGCCGGATTATCAATACAGGTACGGGCAGGGAACAGGAAATTCGCGTGATGCCCAGGGAAACCAGTATTATTCTTATGGCAATTCTGTCGACGGAACAAGTACCAGTGGAACCAGCAGTGCTTGGGGACCTGCTTTCACCGGACAAAATTTCTATCAATATGATCCTTCAGTCGAAGGGCAATCAGCAGACAGGGTTCCGTGGGTAGCTTATAAGGACAATCGGAAGGATTTCTGGAATACCGGAATAACTTTAAATAACAACATTTCTATACAGGGAGGCGATGATAAAGGATCGATGCGTCTTTCATTAGGCCGTCAGAAAAACGAATGGATTATGCCTAACACGGGTTTTGACAGGGTAACAGCTGCTATCAATGCCAATTATCAGGTGTCGGATAAAATCAAATTGGGAACTACGGTAAACTATAATACAAGAAATAGTGATAATCTGCCTTCTACAGGATATAACAATGGTTCTATTGCTTATTTCATGATTTTCCAACAACCCAACATTGACCTGGATTGGTATCGTCCGATTTGGGAGAAGGGAAAAGAACAAATTCAGCAGTTGCATCCTTTCAGTTCTTTTATTGACAATCCTTATTTGATCGCTTATGAAGCTACCAATACGCTAAACAGTGATCAGATCGTGGGGAATATTTTTGCCAATATCAAATTATCATCCAATCTGGATTTAATGGTTCGTTCAGCTTTGAATACCTACAATCAGACGAGAGAACAAAAAAGACCTTATAGTATCAACCGATATGCAAAAGGTTTTTATGAAAGACAGGATGTATACAAACAGGAAATGAATACGGACTTTTTACTTTCGTATAAAAAGAATTTCGGAAGCAAATTCGCTCTGGCAGCTTCAGCCGGAGGAAATGCCATGAGTTATAAATACAGAAGAACAGAGGCCGAAGTAACAGGTTTAGTAGTTCCTGGAGTTTATAAACTTTCAAACGGATCAAGCGCACCGATTTTAACTTTAGGTGATGCTTATAAAAAAATGAACAGTCTTTATGGATTAGTTTCCTTTTCTTATGGCGAAATACTTTTTGTAGATGTTACAGGAAGAAATGACTGGACCAGTACATTGCCGGTAGAAAACAATTCATTTTTTTATCCGTCTGTCAATACCAGTTTAATCATTTCAGAAATGGCGGCTATGCCAAAAGCGATTGATTATTTAAAATATAGATTTTCGTATGCGCAGGTTGGTAATGATACCGAACCTTATAAAACGCAAAAGTATTATGGGCAAAGTGCATTTCCAAGTTCGGCCCAGACTTTAACCGTTTTATATAATGATCATTTTAAACCGGAAATTACCACCAGTTTTGAAACAGGTTTCGAAATCAGAATGCTTCAGAATCGCCTGACCCTTGACGCAACGGTTTATGAGAGCAGCACAAAAAATCAAATTATTGATATTCCGATGGATTTTTCAACGGGTTATAGCGGCGCTGTATTAAACGGAGGCGAAGTGAGGAATCGTGGTATCGAGCTTGTGCTTGGTGGGAAATTTATAGACCATAAAAATTTCAAATGGAATGCCAGCGTAAACTGGTCTCGCAATTGGAATAAAGTAATGGAACTGGCAGAAGGAATCGACGGACAGCAGATTATTGGTTCAGGAGGAACAGCTTCGATCATTGCAAAAGTAGGAGGGACTACAAGTGCCATTTATGGTTTTGGTTTCGTAAGATCACCAGACGGACAGATTGTTTATGACAATGCAGGACTTCCGGCTTATCCGGAGCAAATACAATATATTGGAGATGCTAGTCCGGATTGGAAAGCGGGTTTAACCAATACTTTTAATATTGGAAACTTCACCATGAATGTAACGATTGACGGGCAATATGGCGGGATGCTGTATTCAATGACGCACCACAAACTTGCGGAGCAGGGTAAATTGAATTCTACTGAAATAGGAAGAGCAGAAGGCTTCATCATTGGAGACGGTGTGATTCAGAATGCAGATGGAACTTATTCGCCAAACACAAAGAAAGTGGCTACGGCAGACTGGTATGTTCGTTACTACAGGAGAGCCAATATTGAATCGAATTCTTTTGATGCTTCTTATGCGAAACTGCGTGAAATTAGCCTTCAATATGCCATGCCGAAAAAATGGCTTAAAAATACAGGCCTGCAATCGGTTCAGTTTTCTGTTTTCGCAAGAGATTTAGCTGTGATTTCAGATTTTCCAATCTATGATCCCGAAACGGCGGCATTAAACGGAGATACTATTTTGCCTGGTGTAGAGACAGGACAAATGCCTTCACCAGCTACTTATGGTTTTAATTTAAGTTTGACTTTATAATAAGACAATGAAAAAAATAAAAATAACAGCAATACTACTATTGCTTACAGGTCTGAGTATTTCGTGTACAGAAGGTTTTGAAGAGCTTAATGAAAATCCTAATTTGATAACGGAGGTAAGTCCGGGGACATTACTGAATCCGATAATTTACGGAATTGCTTCTCAAAATGCTCTGCAAAGCGTTGATGTTACCTTCAATTTAATGCAGGTATCGCTAAATTTTCCGAGTATTACCGGCGGATTACATCGTTATGATGTCAGCAATAACATTGGAAATTCAGCATGGAATAATTATTACAAATGGCTTAATAATATCAGGGAGATGCGTATGGCTTCGGTTAAAGCCAAAGATGGTAATTATGAGGCAATAGCGCTTACACTAAATGCTTTGGTGTACGCTAATCTCACGGATCTTTTCGGTCCTGTTCCAATGACAGAGGCTACGCGTGGCGAAGATGGAATCCTGTACCCGAGATATGACAAACAGGAATTCATTTATGAAACCCTGCTTGCAGATTTGGAAAGAGCCAACACGCTGTATGATGTGAGTAAACCCATGATTTATGCAGAAGATATTTTGTTTCAGAATAAAGTGGCGAGCTGGAAGAAATTCACCAATTCATTAAGAATGCGATTGTTATTAAGAGTTTCAAACCGTACCGAAACGAAAGCTTTTGAAAAACTGACGTATATGATTGAGCACCCGGAAATTTATCCGGTCTTTACAGCTACGGCTGAGGGCGCGATTTTAAAAGTAACAGGTGTTTCTCCGAACATGTCTCCATGGGGAAGACCTCAGGATTTTAACCTTAATATAAAAATGGCGTCGTTTTTTATCGATAACCTGAATGTTCTTGAAGATCCCAGAAGAGCAGTAATTGCTACAGGCGCTACAGCTCTTGGTACCAATGCGCCGATTGGTTATAAAGGAATTACAAGTGCCTATGCGGGCTCAGATTCACAGTTTAAGTACAATGCGTCAACACTTTTAAGTATACAGGCACAAAACCCAATGCAGATTTTTATCTTGACTTATGCTGAAGTAGAATTTATCAAAGCAGAAATGGCACAGCGAGGTTATGTTGCCGATGCTGCCGGACATTATGTAAAAGGAGTTAAGTCGGCCATTGAGCAGGTGAAAGCCGTTGCACCGGCAAATTATTTTGATAATGTACAGGCGCAGTACAATGGTACATTAGAGCGAATCATGCTTCAAAAATATTATGCATTATATTTTACCGATTATCAACAGTGGTTTGAATACCGCAGAACAGGACTTCCGGTTTTGCCTACTACAACGGCAATGCTTAATGGAGGAATCATGCCTTCAAGATTTACTTATCCTGACAATCAACAGATAAAAAATACCGAACACTATATGGAAGCAATTGAAATGGTTGGCGGAGATAATATCAATACTAAAGTTTGGTGGGACAAATAAAAAAAACAAAAATGAAAAAGATAATTATAACAGGCGCACTTTTGTTTTGCGGAGTTTTAAGCGCACAAACACATGCAAAAGGAATCGTATTTGAAGATTTAAATCAAAACGGAAAAAAGGATAAAAACGAAAAAGGGATTGCAAATGTTGCAGTAACCAATGGACAGGAAGTAGTGTTAACGGATAAAAAAGGAAACTATGTACTTCCTGTAAAAAACGACGCCATTATCGCTGTAATCAAACCATCGGGCTATAAAATAGTGGTTAACAAGGACAATCTTCCACAGTTTTTTTACAATTACAAACCAGAAGGGTCACCTAAAAGTAAGTTTGAAGGGGTAGCTCCAACAGGAAAGCTTCCGGAATCGGTTGATTTTGGATTGATTACACAAAAAGAGACCGCTGATTTTACAGCACTTATTTTTGGAGATCCTCAGCCTTATAATCTGGAAGAGGTTGATTATTTTACCAGAGGAATTGTTTCTGAGGTTGAAGGGATTAAGAATATTCCGTTTGGATTAAGTATGGGAGATTTGGTTGGGAATGACCTTAGTTTATTCAATCCGTATATTCAGGCAGTCAAAAAAATCGGGATTCCGTGGTACAATCTTTTAGGAAACCACGACCTGAATTTTGATGCCAAAGCTGATAATCTGGCTGACGAAACTTACGAAGCGCATTTTGGCCCTGCAAATTACGCTTTCAATTATGGCAAAGTCCATTTTATAATTCTTGATGATGTATTATATCCAGATCCAAGGGATAATGAGGGGTACTGGGGCGGATTTACTCCGGAACAAATGCAATTCATCGAAAATGATCTTAAAACCGTACCTAAAGATAACCTGATTGTAATGGCTTTTCATATTCCGATTAGTGAACCGGATCCTAAAGATGATTCTTTCAGGGATAGTGACCGTCAAAAGTTATTTGAATTGCTGAAGGATTTTCCAAACACCTTATCACTTTCGGCGCACACCCATATGCAGCGTCAGGATTTTTTAGACCAAAAGGATGGCTGGTTACAAGAGAAACCGCATCATCATTATAATATCGGAACAACTTCAGGCGACTGGTACTCCGGAAAACTGGATGAGAAAGGAATTCCGATTTCAGTAATGAGAGACGGAACACCAAAAGGATATGCGTTTATTAATTTTAAAGGAAACCAATATACGGTAGATTATAAAACAGCTGGAAAACCTCAGGATTATCAAATGAAGGTGTTCACTCCAAAAGTGGTGGCCAAAGGCAAACGTACCAAATCGGGCGTGTTTGTGAATTTTTTCATGGGAAGTAAAAAAGATAAAGTCGTGTACCGGGTGGATCAGGGAGAATGGAAAGAAATGGATTATGTTCAGGCAGAAGATCCGTCGTATGTAGAATTGGTTTACGAGTGGGAACTTTCAGAAGTACTAATGCCAGGAAAACGCTCCTCTGATCCTGAAAAAAGTACGCATGTATGGAGAGGAAATATTCCGTCTGATCTTGCTTTGGGACAACACACTATTGAAATAAAAGCTACTGATATGTTTGGTAAAACCCACACCGCCAACAGCAATTACCGAATAGACAAAGTAAAATAATTCAGAATCAAATGATAAAAACAATAAAAGCCCTGTTCCTTGGTGCTGTAGTGCTAATGGCCTGTCAATGTGCAACCAAAAGCACGACCCCACAAAAACATCTTGTTGAGGTGCAGGGACATCGCGGTGATCGTGGTAATTTTCCGGAGAATACCATTCCGGCTTTTTTGAGTGCCGTAAAAAAAGGAGTTGCTGTCATCGAGCTTGATGTGGTGATTTCCAAAGATCAAAAGGTTGTGGTTTCGCATGAGACTTTTATGTCCGCTCAATATATGTCAGATTATGATGGAAATCCTATTTCAAAAGAAAAAGAACACAGCTATAATCTATACGAAATGACGTACGACAGCATTAAAAAATTTGACAGCGGTTCGCGAGGAAATGCTGGTTTTCCAAGTCAACAAAAAATAAAAACGTATAAACCATTGCTTTCAGAGGTAATTGATAGTGTGGAACAATACATCAAAATAAATAATTTAAAAACTGTTAGGTACAATATAGAAATCAAATCAGAAAAGGCAGATTATGGTATCCGGCAGCCACAGCCCGACGTGTTTTCTGCAATGGTTATGAAAATAATTCAGGATAAGAGAATTGAAAAAAGGATGAATATACAGTCTTTTGATCCTGAGCTTTTAAATGTGCTGCATAAAAAATATTCTAAAACCACCATAGCTTTTCTTGTAGGTGAAGGCAATTTGACAGAAAACCTCGCAAAGCTTGACTTCGTACCCCAAATTTATAGCCCAAACTATAAACTTTTGGACAAAAAACAGGTCGATGCGCTTCGCACTTTGAAAATGAAAATTATTCCATGGACTGTGAATGAAGATGCCGATATTGATCGGATCCTTGCATTGCAGGTTGACGGAATTATTACAGACTATCCGGAGAAAGTATTAAAAAAGCTAAAAAGATAATTAGAGTGATTTTGTGTTTAGGATCACTTTGAATTTGTGTTTCAGTTTGTTTATTTTTTTGAAAGCCTTCACAATTGTGAAGGCTTTTATTTTTTTTATAAGTAAAAAGCAGCGCGAACTTATTTTAACAAGAAATTATTTTAAGTATCGAACTTTTATCTAAAATCTAAGTTAAATATATACAGGAGTCCTCGTGACAGAGAATAAAGAAGGAACTAAAGCGTTGGTTATAGAAACAAAACTATATTATGGGGTTATTTGATTTTATGACAGTGGAAATAGCTATGGATTTAGGAACAGCTAATACTTTGATCATTTACGATGGAAAAATTGTCGTAGACAGTCCGTCTATTGTGGCCAGGGATATTAGAAATGGGAAAATTATTGCCGTAGGTAAAGAAGCTAGTCTAATGCAAGGGAAGACACACGAGAATATTAGGACTATCCGGCCTCTTAAAGATGGGGTAATTGCAGATTTTGATGCATCAGAGAAAATGATTAGCTGGTTTATAAAAAACATACCTGAGTTAAAGAAGAATTTTTTCACACCCGCACTGCGAATGGTAGTCTGTATTCCGAGTGGTATCACCGAAGTAGAAATGAGAGCGGTAAAAGAATCCTGTGAAAGAGTAAATGGAAAAGAAGTGTTTTTAGTTCACGAACCTATGGCAGCAGCAATTGGAATTGGTTTAGATGTGATGCAGCCGCAAGGACATATTATTGTTGACATTGGAGGTGGAACGACAGAAATTGCGGTAATTGCTTTGGGTGGAATAATTTGTGATAAATCTATAAAAATTGCCGGAGATGTTTTTACCAATGACATCTTGTATTATATGCGAACACATCATAATTTATATATTGGTGAAGCTACCGCCGAACAGATTAAAATAGATGTAGGTGCTGCCATGGAAGAACTGGAATTTCCACCTAATGACTTATTGGTACGTGGAAGGGATTTGCTTACCGGAAAACCGAAAGAAGTCCAAATTACTTTCAGAGAGATCGCAAGGGCTTTGGATAAATCCATATTAAGAATTGAAGACGCAATCATGGTAACGCTTTCCTTAACACCACCAGAATTAGCTGCAGATATTTACAATACAGGTCTGTACCTGGCAGGAGGGGGAGCAATGCTGCGTGGCCTTGATAAAAGAATATCAATGAAAACAGATCTTCCGGTTTATATAGCAGAAGATCCTTTACGGGCTGTGGTAAGAGGAACAGGTATTGTTTTGAAAAACATCAACAAATACAGAACAGTGTTGATTACCTAGCGTTTTTTTATTAATTATTTAAATTAGGCAGTTTAAATAATAGGCGGGTTATTTTGATAACCCGTTTTGTCTCTATAACTTAAATTGTTTAAATACAATATCCCTCTTAGCAGTTAGAATTTGAACACTGCATAAAAAACTGAAAACAAATTTATTATTTAACTTCTTCGGTTTCAGTAGCAATAAAACAGGATATTCTTTTTTTAATTAGCCAAAAACCGTTATTTGGATTTATGACGAATGTGATAGTGGTAATCTATTTGTTATTACTCTCGTTGGCTCTCTTTTAAGTAGCAATTATAACTGAAATCAGCAAATGCTACATTGATGATCTTTGAATATACTTTTGGATTATAATCCAAATAGAAGTTTCGGGACGAAATTGCGAAGCCTGGAAAAACTTTCGACAAGATTTATGCGCTTATACATGGGAGCCGATAAGCCGATTTGGATGTGTATTTACAAAAAAGCAAGGCGGATTTGTACCCTTTCATCATCCGAATTTGTCATAGGTGTAATTTTAATTTTATCAGCTTCTCCGTAATATTCTGAAATGCCCCTGATAATTCCAATGGCAAGGGAGGCCATTTTTCGTTTAGAAAAATAATCGATAATAAGCAACTTTTCATTTACCTGAAAAACATTTAAAATGGGTGGATTTGCAGTGCTGTTTAATTTGCGAACCGCACCATGCATAACGGATTCGGTGTGCAAAATTATTTCAAAAGTTCTCCATTCAGGCCTGATATAATCTTTATATAGTGCGAAAAGATCATTAACTAAATAGCTGCCAAATTGCTCCATAAGCAGATGCTTTGATAATCCTGTCATCTCTGATGCATTTTCCAATAACAAATTCATTGTTTCTATTGGATAATTCTCAGTAATGGAAAAAGATAACGAACTTGTGCCCGCCTGCTCATTCAGGATATCCCATGAATAAGCAGATAATTCTTTTGTGACAAATTTTTTTAGAAGGAAGAAAATACTTCCATGAACCCTAATATTCTGCATGGTTAAGAAATTTATTGGCATTATGTGCTCACCTTGGCTTGGTTAATCCTATTACATTACCTCAATCTAAGCACATTAAAATTTTCGCTGTGAAGGTTTAGTATTGCGGGATGCACCATGACCTGTCTCATCCCTGGTGAGTTCATCTTTTTTAAGCTCCTCATTGCCAAGTTCCCCAATTTCGAATTCCCTGTTAACAGGATTGTCCTGATCTGGTTCAATGGTTTCAAAGGGGGCACTTTGATCCTCATCGCTCTTGTGAGTATCAATATCAGTTTCAAACCCTTCAGATGGATCATTATGTATAAGATCCTCTTCAATATCCTTCTCGGTTATATCTTTCGATTCACTGTCCGATTCATTGTCAAGATTCTCTGAATCATATGGGTTGCTGTCTGGATCGCTGTTTTGTGGGTCTGTGTTTGCATTTTGAAAATTCTTGTCATCCTGAGTGTAATTTTCCGGTGTAGCTGAATTCATCATTTATTTTTTTAAATTAAATTTTTACTTTCGTTTTTCTTTAAAGTAATGTCCTGAGCATGTTTGCCAGTATAACCGTGCTGGTTTGCGTTGTTCTTTGCTCTTTGTCAAATGTAAAAAGGATAGTAATACTTTTTTTTACAGAATAATGATTTGCATTTATAAAATAGCTATTAGGTAATGAGACGGATAAATGATATTGTATACAATAGACGATGCTGATCACTCAGTTTTTTAGGTTTAATATTGTTTTTATGACCTCTTCCCGCTATATGTACCACCCGAGCGTCAGCGAACTGGCGAAGCAATCGGGGCTAGAACTGCTGCGGGACCTCCCTGATCATCTAAAAAGAAGTAGTTTTGAGTTCTCCTGCGATTAGATGCTTTTTTGGATTTATTAATTTTTAATATTTTGATCCTACTGATATCTATATCAGGAACTATGGAGAAGTCAGGTTTAAGAAAGTCTTTGCAGGTATATTGTTCAACAAACTTCTCATGCGCGGTTCCTTTATTAAAAATGGGATAATATTACTTTTTTTCAATCCCTGAAATCCGTATGAACTTTTTCATATTTATTGATTATCAGTGTATGAATCGTGCTAAAAAATAACAGAGGTCATAATAAGGTCTCATTTTACTAAAAAAAATAAAGGATTTGTAGTATATATATTCCTTACATTCGCTTGGTAAAACCTAACTTTCATAAATCCGGGCCAAATAAGCGCGCAGGTAAAAAGTGAATCATCCAATGTAATTATGACAGATAAAGATTTAAATTTTGGCAATATGCCCGATGCCCAGAAAGATATGAGAGAGGGCTACGGCTACGGTTCTGTCGGTGTTTTTGTCTCTGGTATGGTTTGGGTGCTTTCCAGCTTCATGGTGTATTACGATTCATCACAAAAAGGCATATGGGCCTTAATTATTGGAGGAATGCTCATCTTTCCGGCAGCCGCCTTAATTGGCAAACTAATAGGGATTAAAGCAAGCCATCACAAGGATAACCCTCTTGGAAAACTGGCCATGGAAGGTACGATATGGATGATTATGTGTGTGGTGCTGGCTTACGGGCTGTCGATAATTAATCCACAATGGTTTTTTCAGGGGATGCTGATGATAATTGGCGGGCGGTACCTAACTTTTGCAAGTATCTATGGTCTTCGCCTTTACTGGATATTTGGAGCTGTGCTTGCGATAGCAGCCTATGTTCTTTTCAGGATCCAGGCTGGGAGTTTTCTCTCTGCATTAGCTGGGGGCTGCATTGAAATTATATCTGGCCTGGTTATTTATAGCCTTTACAGAAATGATAAACAGAAAACCAGATAATTTGGAATTGGGCGTTTATGCATCGATTCTGCCAATGTAAGTTTGGGCGTTTTTTATAAATTGAAAAATGCCTTAAAAGCAAAAACCTGCAAATCCTAAGATTTGCAGGTTTTACCATTTTATGCGTTTTTGAAAAGATTGAAAAAGTGACCTTTATTTCTTTTACCTTTTTGGTGGGGAGAGCAGGATTCGAACTTTAAGCCCGGAACCCGCATATAACCTGCGTTTTTAATTTTTTAAAACCTATTGTGCCACGATGTTGCCACGAAATAAAAACGTCAATTTTTTGAATTTACAAATCATTTAAATATCTGTTTATTAGGTGTTTACAAGTTGTATTTCTTTGTTTTATAATTCATTTTGGTAGCTAAAGCAAAGGTATTGTAATTTTTGATAAAAATAACTGCCTTTTTAGTAATTATTAGTTTTTTTAACTAATGCATTTTGTGGCTTTGAAATTATTGTTTTATATGTTCAATCTAATTGTATTTTGATTTAAAGCTTTCTGGCTGTCTTGGCTTTTTGTGGCAAAAAGTTATCCACTTCAGTCCATCGGGAAGTATTTTCTTTCTATTGTAAAAATTTTATTAAAATCATATAAAGTAATATAAAAAGGTTTTCCAATATCGTTCTATTTTTCTTCAGATTCTAGGGAACTTTCAATAATAATAATGCACTTAAAAAATAGATGAAATTTTTCTGTGTCAAAAATAATAATTGTAATATCTTTCAGTTAAAATTTTTATATGCCAGAAATAACAGTTGATTTAAAATTAAAAATACTGAGCACCCTTGCCGCAAAAGATTCCCAAAGTTTCAGTTTAGAAGAGCTTACCCAGATCGTATTTCCTGCTGGCACAGAAGGTATTGTTAACAGATCAGAATTAATCGTACGTCAGTCAAAAGTACTTGAGACCCTTATATTTCTTGCTGATCTTAATTTAATATATTTAGATTCCCAAACCGATCGCAGTTCAATTAAAAAATCTAATGTAAATTAATTTTTGGTGTTATTTTTTTTATATCTTTGATAATGTGTTGTTTGCATTTATTAACTATAATTCTCAATCATCGCACGTTTACATGCCTTCTGCAGACTATGCAAAAAAAACTTTTAAAAAAACCTGAATTTTATGCTACAATTTTGGTGTTTTTAAAGATAGAGCAGTAAGGGCAAATAGTAATATTTGCTCTTTTTTTATGACATTCCACCAACTTCCATTTTGGTTTAAAAGCAAATAGTGCTATTTGCTTTTATTTTTATTCATTTTTTTAATTAAAGTTTAGAGTTTGTTTCGATCTTTGCTTAAAACCATTCCGTTATTCACTAACGCAGCATTAAAAAAAATGGTTTTGAGATACTCAAAACCATTTTAGGAATACTGTAATTAGGATTTTATTGTATAAGTACCTGATGGCTCTCAATACGGCCGTCAATATTTATTCGAAGGACATACACGCCAAGGGGTAAAATGGAAATATCAAGCTGAGCAGTATGGTTTTTAATTGTTACTGTGGATTTCAGGTCTCCTGTGATGGTATACAATTCGGCGCTGATAGTGCTGCTGGCAACTGGTCTGTAACTTTCATCCGCAAGACTGATATTGAGTGTCTGACTGCTGGGGTTAGGATATATTTTGTAACTAAGCTTTTCATTTGAAGTTCTGTTCTGCAGGGGTTCAAAAGGATCTAATGGCTCAAGTGGACCGGGATCGAAAAAACCGGCGCAGCTAATTGGAACTTTGCTCTGAACGGAGCGGCTTACATTGCATCGCGAGGTACAGGTTAATGTATATTCCAGCATGGGGCAGTTTACTTCATCTGCCAAATACATCGGCACCCAAAAGGTATAGGTAGAGCTGGTTCTTCTCTGGGTACTGATTGTTACGGGAATACCATTGACTTTAAAGTTTGTAAAAGTATACTCACTGTCTGGGTTTTTTGGAAATACCTCCATATTGAAAATCAGTTTACCATTATGTTGAAAATTATTATACACATCTGTAGGATACTGGAAAACAGTTTTATTTGCAATAAAAGGCTTATCGTCCCCAATCTCAATGTTTCTTGTCATTGTGGAGCCATCGCTGGGAAAAGTGGCGGTGAGTTTTGCGCTTCCCGCTGTTCCGGTATTTTCCCTCACGGTTACCGAGTATCCTGAGACTGACAATATGGTTAAGTTGGGGGTAACGGACCACTCAATGGCAGGCACATCAGGGCAGGTTCCCGGTACGGTATAGGTGATAGTCTGGTTTTCGCAGATTTCATACGGACCTTCAATAGAGGATGTAGGAGGAATATTCCCCACGGTGATTGTTTTGGTTAAAGTCCTGGAACCGCAGTTTGGACTTGCGACAGTAAGGCTCAGTACAATCTGTTGGCTGGCTTTCGGGGCCAATAACCGAAGTGTTACTGTGTTTGTTCCATTTCCGGTAAGGGCCACCAGAGAAGCACCCTGAGTTACAGACCAGTTGTAGCTTTGGGCTGAATGAGGAACGCTGTAAACCGCCGTACTGCAAAACGAATTCTCTCCGGTAATCTGCGCATCAGCGCATATAAAAGAACAATTTGACCGAAGTGGTATCAGGGACGTATTGATCAGTGCATCAAGCTCTGATGAGAGCCAGTCTCCATTTCTTTTATCAAATGAAATATGAGCTTTGTTATGTGCAGTGCGGTCTGACTCATTAATATCTGCAGTAAAGTTTGTAAAGGGACTGTTTTTAGGTGCGACAGGCGGTACTGCACCTATATAAGAGCTGACATAATCTGCAGCTGCTAATGTTACATTTCTTTTTCCGATATCCAGAGCGCTGACCGTTGGAATAAAGTTGAAATGATCCTTTATCATAACAGTAAGGCCCGGCGTAGTGGAAGGGGCTATGAGATCTTCGGCATTATAATAACCGCCTCCAAATGTATCAAAGGGCAACATATTGGAAGGTTGGTTTTTTCCAACGTTCGTCAGGTCAATTGTAATTTTGATAAGCCAGAAAATTTTTTTTGTATATGAAATTCGCCCTTTGTAAATCTGATTTCCACCGGAAGCATACAGCGATTTTGCCTGAAAGTTAACGTTGTATGTCGAGTGGCCGGGATGCAGGCCTAAAATCGCCACACCGTAAAAGTTTCGGTTTACAAATTCTCCTGCCAGGGACCCTCCGAGCGGATTTACAATCAAGCTCGCCAAATCTTCTAAGAAATTCAGGCTTTTATTATAATTAACGTTCACCAGATCATCACCGGGATTAAAATTTTGAGGTGTGCCGCATTCGCTGCCGTTACTGATGGCAATATTACGGCATTGCATAGGGTAACCTCCGCTATTGGCCAGACCTTTCGCTTTTAATTCATTGTAAAAATCAATATGGGCTGTATTGTCAATTCCATAACCGGAATTTACGAAATTCGCAATTAATTGTTTTGAAGCCGGCGCATCGAGTATAGACAGCGAATTTGTAACATTGTACTTATTATCGGCAAGAGGAATGGTCACTACATTGCCCCATGTTGTGTTCCCCACCTGTACAAACTGTTTGGTAATATGTCGGAACATAAATTGCAGCGATACCGGAATGTTGGCACCCTGCTGCGGCGCATCATGTGATATGAACAGGCTTGTCTGATGATCTATACCTCTTTGTTCCATATCGGCAAGAGCATACCGGGCTATTACACCTCCCATACTTTGGCCTAATACCACATTCTTAGCATTGGAAGTCTTTACAGTATTCACATAATTGATTACCTGCTCCAATGCATAGGCATTTCTCTGCAGATAATCCACCCCGTTGTCCCAGTCCACGTAAATGATATCGTATTGTTTGTTACCATTGTAGATCAATCGTCGTAATTCTGTGCTGTTTGATGCTAAAACAGAGGTCATAAAATCGCCGTAACTGTAATTTCCGTATTGTTTTTCAGGCTCTAATATAACGCCCAGGTCAAAACCTTCGGCAATAATAAGCGGTCTTTTTATTCCCTGTGAGGGATCACCGGCATAATCAATTGTAATCTTTGCTGATCCGGACTTTCCTAAATAAGGAATTGTGGCGGTGATGCTGATAGGCGATTCCGAAGGAACTACCCTGCACAGTTCACAAACCGGCTTAGGTGGAGGCCAGATAACCTCACCAAAGCTTTGATCTCTTCCTATTTTTATTAAGGACTGATTGTACAGCGATGTGCCATCAGTCAGGTTTAATTTATATTTCCATGTCTTAGTCCCTTCAGTGGTATAAGAAACACTTACATTCTGATTAAACGGAATAGTTACCCACCCCGATCCATTATTGAAATCAATCTGGATACTTGCAACGGAACTCGCACTGTTTGACAGGAATATGCCAGACGGAATTCTGACCTGCAGCACCTTTTGATCAGACTGCCTCAAAGCCGGAGCCATAGCAAATGTTTTGAATTCCTGATAGGGATTCTGCCAGACGCCGTTGGTCGTTTTATCATAAAATTTATTATTGGTCACCGTCAGTTTGCCTGCCGTAACAGCAGTGGCCGAAAACTGTGCGTACTTAAAGAAAAGACCACTAATGGTAACTACTCCCGAAGCCTTCTGAGTATTCCATTGATCAGCATACTGAGCAGGTGTCAGCCAGACAGTGGTACTTGCCTGGACCCTGCTGGATATTAAAGTATTGTAAATCTGTTGTAATGTTGTTTTGTCGGAATAGGTACTATCGGTTATGGTACCGTTATAGGCAGGAACATTTGTGAATTCCATGCCATAATCAAGCAAAATGCCGTGTGGCACCTTAGAAAGATCCAACGAACCAAATACAGTATTCATCTGGTCGGCAAATGAAGTATTAACTTCATCCTGTGCGGTGGCAGCACAATAAAATAAGAGAGCAGTTAAAATAGGTAGAATTTTTTTCATAGACTGATTGTTTAGTATTTCATATCAAAACGCCCATCACGAACCTGGACTTTATCTCCGTAATTATTTACAGCATCAAACCAGAACGTGCCGCTTATAGTACCTTTTTGAGCATTATGGTTCGTGATTTTAAGCTCTCCGGTTACTGTTGAATTGGTGCTGTAATCTACATGGCTAAAATCCGGATCGATCACAATGTATTCTCCATATTGGGAAGCATCTCCATACTCCTTGAGCTCATACACTGAATTTACTTCCAGTATTTGATCTAAACTGGCAACGTTAACGGTTCGGATTTGGTCATTAATTTTTTGACTAATTGCAATACTAAAATGCTTTTGATCAGTGTACTGGCAAAACAATCTGTTGACGACAGTTCCTTTGGGTAAAAATGCCTCACCATTGACCAGGCATCCTGCAGTATTAGCACCTGTTGCTGTCAAGGCCGGTAATTGCTCCAGGGGTGTTTGTACTTTATCATCTTTATCACAGGAACCCAGACAGAGTAACACTGCAAATAAAAAAAGAAAATTTTTCATAGCATAAGGTTTGTATAAAGATGAAATAATTTGCTAAATATAGGATAAAATTTACATTATGATAGTGTAATGTTTTGTTTTATTTTAAGTTTTTTCTTAATTTACAGAAATTATTGAATTGATATTCAGGGATTATTTGAAAAGTAAGCTACCCAATGACTTTGAATAAAGATACTTTTCTGTACAGGCATGGACGAGGACTACTTAATACATTAGGAAATTAACAATAGGATATCGTGGAGATACAAGGTGAAATTATACAAAGTTTTATGGGTGCTATAAGTGGTTATTGAAATGGAAACGGCCGCTCCAATAAGAAATTCAGTAAATACCAATAGGGGAGAAGGTATTTATGCTTGCCAATTGGATAGCTCAAACCCGCAAAAATAATCAGCGGGTAAAAATCTACATATTTTCAAACTCAATAAAAAAAAGCAGAAATAATTATTTACATTTATACTTTACTTATAAATGCAATGAATAACACCGAAGAACCTATACCACACAACGAACTGGGACGCCTGGCAGCGTTAAAGCGCTATAATATTTTGGACACCTTACCGGAACATGCTTTTGATGACGCAACAAAACTTGTTTCGTACATATGTGGTGTGCCCATCGCTCATATTTCCTTCATAGATGAAACCCGTCAGTGGTTTAAATCAGAAATAGGGATAGGAGTATCTGAGGTGCCCAGGGAAATTACCTTTTGCAGGTATACCATTATGGATTCGAAAATGGTTGAAATACCCGATACTCATGTAAACGAACGTTTTAAGAATGATCCCAATGTTGTTGGTGGCTTCAAGGTAAGATTCTACGCCGGAGTTCCACTAACAACACCCGACGGTTTTAATATAGGAACCATTTGTGCCGTAGACCATGTTAGTAAAGAATTAAACGAAAACCAGCGTAATGCACTTTCAATAATAGCAAAACACGTCATAAATCAACTGGAATTAGGGACAAAAAATTCGCAGCTGGCCACGCAGAAAAAAATCGCCGAACGTGCCGTATTAGCAAAAGACAGTTTTTTGGCCAATATGAGTCATGAAATAAGAACACCGTTAAACGCTATAATAGGTTTTACAGATCTTCTGGCGCAAACAAAGCTAAATGATGTTCAGAAGGACTACATTGACAGTGTACAGATTGCGGGAGAAAATCTCCTTTTGATAATTAATGATATTTTAGATCTTTCAAAAATCGAATCCGGTAATTTGATCATAGAAGCACAGCCGTTCAATTTAAAAAAGGCACTCAAACATATTTATGATTTATTAAAAATAAAGGTACATCACGGAATTGAATTCAATCTTTTTTTGGATGCGAGTATGCCTGAAATTGTAGTTGGTGATCAGGGAAGACTAAATCAAATATTGGTTAACCTTACCGGCAATGCGCTTAAATTTACAGAAGAAGGTGAGGTAACGGTTTCAGTAAAATTACTTGCTGAAACTCAAAATGATTATTCGCTTAAATTTTCAGTTAAAGACACAGGCATCGGTATACCGCAAGATAAACTTTCGACTATTTTTGAACGATTCAAACAAGCGGAAGAAAGTACCACCAGAAGATTTGGAGGCACGGGACTTGGGCTTAATATTGTGAAGCAATTAGTTGAATTACACGGCGCTGAAATTCAGGTAAAAAGTAAACCAAACAGAGGATCAGAATTTTTCTTTATTCTCAATTATAAAAAGGCAGAGCATACGGAAACTATAACTCAGCCATTTTTAGAAGATAAGCTAGGCAAGCTTAAAATACTGGTCTGTGAAGACAATATTCTAAATCAGAAATTGGTAAAAAGCGTTATACAAAATTTTGGTTTTCAATTAGACATTGCAGAAAATGGTCAGGAAGGAATAGATCTTTTGTCAAAAAATGAATATGATCTTGTATTAATGGATCTCCAAATGCCAGTTAAGGATGGTTATCAGACTACTGAATTTATCAGGAATGAATTGCAATTACCGATTCCTATTATTGCAATGACCGCGCATTCTCTTGTGGGCGAACAGGAGCGTTGTTATGATGCAGGTATGGATGCTTATGTACCAAAACCATTTAAGCAGGCCGCGCTCTTGGAAGCTATTAGAACGGTAATGAACAAGGATCTTAACACTGTAAAAAAGAGAAGAATAGACTTTTCTTATGTAGATGAAATGGCATGCGGTAATCCGGAATTCAAAAAAGAGATGATCTTGCTTTTTATAGAAAAAATTCCTGCTGAAGTTACGCAGCTGGAAGCAGCATTTAAGGATAACGATGCTGAGAGAGTGAGAAAAATGGCGCATAATATGAAGTCTAGTCTAGACATGTTTATGCTAACGGATCTTAGTAATTGCCTGGCTATTATCGAAGAAGAAGCAATACTGGGAGCGTTTACAAGCCAAGCTGCAGATCAAATGAATATCCTGAATTGTGGAATTAGCGAAGTAGTTAAAATTATAAATGAGTTATGATAAAAGAGAAATATACGCTAGCTTTACGTTATATCCGGCATTCATAAGATAGTTTGCCGTAAAATCAATAGTATATGAGAATTATTTTATCTGAAGATAATGATATTCTGCGTAAATCATTATCCTTTTATCTGGAGTCAAAAGGATTTACAGTTGATCAGTTTTCTGATGGAAAAGAAGCGTTAGACGCAATTGAAATAAATAATTATGACTTGATTCTGACCGATATTAACATGCCAGGCATAAGCGGAATGGAAATTACTCAGTATGTGAGAGAAAGTTTGAAATCTGATATTCCGATAATTATATTTACTTCTTCAGGTATAGAACAAACCGAACTGGACTCATTTGATATCGGTGCAAACGAATTTATTGCCAAACCTGTCAGTCCTGCAGTGCTTTTAGTGAGAATTAATAAATTACTAAAAACACGCGCTTAATGAAGTTTCTGTATTATATAATTTTCCTGTTGTTTATTTCGCCTGTTATACTGGCACAGGACATTAACATGGATGCCATTATGGCTCGCGCAAAAGGTGAAGTTGAGAAAGGCAATTTCGATACGGCATTGTCGTTGATTGAACCTTTGAGTTTAAAATTTCCTGAAAACGAAGAAGTAAGAATTTATGCAGGACGTATTTACAGCTGGAAAAAAGATTACAATACCTCGATAAAGATACTATCCCCTATGGCTGACCGGATCAACCCAAATCCGGATGCTTTATTAGCCATTATTAATACCTGCTTCTGGTCAGAACAATTCGAGAAATGTATTAAGTATTGCGATAAATACTTGGCGATAGCACCCAATTCTGTTGATGTTATCAGGATTAAGGTAACGGTTCTTGAAAAATTGGATCGCGACGAAGAAGCATTGGCTATTATAGAAAAATTTTCGATTACAGATAACAGTACCCAGGCGTTTAGAGCAGTGCGCATACTTATTGGTAGAAAAGCAAAAAATGCAGTAGCTGCTTCCTATCTAAATATCTCAACATCTGATCCCGGACAATCTCCATTGCATTACGGATATGTCGAATACTCTCATAAGTTTGCAAAGTCAGCACTGGTCGGTCGTGCCAATGCTGGGCATGTAAATGGCGATACTCAAATGTTATTTGAGGCAGATTATTACCAAACCTTTTCGAAAAAAAACTATTTGTATGTAAATGGAGGTGTTTCAACAGGAGAAACTGTATTTCCTGTGGTGAAGGCCGGTGCCGAATATTATTTTGTTCAGCATAAAATGTTTGATTACTCCCTGGGGATTCGGTTTATGCATTTTGCAACAGAGGATGTGACTTTGCTAACCGGCCAGCTGGGCTATCATAACGGTGCTTATACGGTAGCATACAGGCCTTATTATGATACTGGGAACGCATTATTTTCCCATGTATTGAGCTTCCAGAAAGCAAATGATGAAAAAGAAAGCATCTTAAGGCTGGAGCTGCAATATGGAAATGTCCCATATCTCTATCTCTATACTAGTTTAACTCAGCCTTTAAGCTCATACAGAGCTGGTTTACAATATCAACATCGTTTTGGTGCCGCATTTTTTGTCAGACCCGTTTTTCTTTATGAATACGAAGAGTACTTGCCTGATACATTCAGAAATAGGTTTAATTTTCAGGTAATCTTTACTAAACGCTTCTGAAATGATGAAAGTATGGGAAATTTATAAAAGTGGTTCATGGGTAGAACCTTTTTTAATTCTGTCCATATTGCTGTTTTTGCTAACAGCAGTGGTTCTTTACCTATTAATTATCAAAAGCAGAAGCAGCAATATAAAAAGGGACAGAATCCTGACAGAATACAATACGACTATTGAAAAATTACTGTCTGCTGTAGTTTTTCAGGACATTCTTTTTTCTGAACTAATAGGTGATGAAAATTTTAGAAGGCTTTTTAAAAATGCTTTTTTCAGAGCAGTGATGACCGAGGCCATTATGAATCTTCATAAAAATTACGAAGGTATCTATGCAGAAAAGCTAGCGCAATTTTACAATGATTCAGGCTTAATACAAGACTCCTTTAAAAAACTAAAAAGCAGGAATTGGGAAATAAAGTGCAAGGGGATTACAGAGCTTGCCGAAATAAACTGTGTTGAAGCTTTTGAGAAAATAATACAGGCATCGAAGGCCCGTAATAAAGTTTTAAAAATTACAGCCATTAACGCTTCTATTAAGCTTGTTGGCATAAAAAGCCTCATTTATCTCATCTCGCATCCTTATCCTATTGATGACTGGACACAGATAAATATAATTGATGCCTTTAAAAAGCATGATATTGGTGATAGCCAGGGTGTCGAATTATTGCTGGAATCTCAAAACACAACCGTCATTTCCCTTGGGTTAAAACTCATTAAAGAACTAAAACTAACACAAAAAATTCCATACCTAACAAAGTTAGCGGGCAATGCGCCAAATACATTAATAAAATACGAGGCCCAAAACGTAATTCAGTTATTAACAGTAACAGTATAGCAAATGACTTTTTTTACTACTGAACTATCTTTGTTTTCTGAGGGATATCTGTTCCTTATAATTGGCTATGCAGTACTGATAATGGTATCCTATCTGGTACTGGCTCATTTGTCGACCAGGGAACTCAGGGAATATCTAAAAAAGAACAGTTTTGTTGATTATAATGTGTTGCTGACAAGTGAGTTTGCACCAAGTCTTTCCCTGATCGCTCCCGCCTATAATGAAGGTTTTACCATTGAAGAAAATGTCAAATCACTGCTTTCCCTCAACTATAACAATTATCAGGTAATCATAGTCAATGACGGAAGCAAGGACAATTCTATGGAAATCCTTATAAAAACCTATGACCTTGTAGGGACAGAACTGGAAATTCATCACAAAATTGCAACAAAAAAAATCAAAGGTATTTATGTCTCCAGAAATGCTGCTTTCAAAAAGCTGCTGGTAGTTGATAAGGAAAACGGAGGAAAGGCCGACGCTTTAAATGTAGGGCTTAATATTGCCCAAAACCCTTATGTGGTTTGTATTGATGTTGATTGTATACTTGATAAAGATTCGCTGCTTAAACTGGCAAAACCCTTTCTGGAATCTTTTGGAAAAAGAATTATAGCTACCGGTGGTGTGGTCAGGATAGCAAACCAGTGCATTATAAAAAATGGCCGTCTGGTAGAGGTAAATGTACCTGATGGTATGCTCCCCAGAATACAGGTTTTAGAGTATTTAAGAGCATTTCTTTTGGGCAGAATGGCATGGAGCAGGCTCGACGGGTTGTTACTCATTAGTGGTGCGTTTGGCGCATTTGATAAAGAAATCGCTTTGTTGGCCGGTGGTTATAACACCAGAACAGTAGGTGAAGATATGGAGTTGGTAGTAAGAATGCGGCGTTATATGCTAGATAATAAAATACCGTATGGGGTTAGTTATATTCCAGACCCGCTTTGTTGGACCGAGGCCCCTGAAGATTTTAAAATATTCAAAAAGCAGCGTAGTCGCTGGATGAGGGGAACAATTGAAACACTTGCTTTACATAAGAAGATGTTTTTGAATCCCAAATACAAATTGCTGGGTATGATTAGTGTGCCTTATTGGGCCCTGTTTGAATTTCTAGCGCCTGGAATAGAGTTTATCGGTGTACTAATAACAATCGTATTTATTGTTTTGGGATTGTTAAACTGGCATTTTTTCTTGCTGTTGGCCTTGTTTGTCTATTTATTTGCTGTAATGTTTTCCGTTATTGCGCTTTACAGCGAAGAACGTACTTATCATAAATATCCAAAGCAAACCGATTTTTTTAAACTTTTGCTCGCAGCTTTTATAGAACCTTTATATTTTCATCCTTTAACAGTTTACGCCGCTTTAGTGGGCTATAGGGAAAAAATTATGGGTACCAGAGGGTGGGGGGAAATGACAAGAAAAGGCTTTACTAAGAAATAGAAAATATACCAGGCAACATCATGTTATATAAGGAAGCCTGTAAAAAAAGCCGGGCATAAGCCTCAATCAGGAGTTTCGGCAGCCATTGCATTGCTGCTCTGGTGACAGATCAGGAAAAATACTATTTGGAGCCCAGGGTAAGGGGGCTGGGCTTTGTAATATGACAGTGACTGCGCCATCTTCGGAAGGATTATGCCGCCGGGCCAAACAAACGCATTCAAGAGCTTGTACAGGACGAAAGCTAATCGGTAATCGATACACTTTAACCCTCCTTAATACCCTGAGTGGACCATAATGTTCACATACTTAAATCTTTTTAAAAATATATAAACGCTGAAATGCGCTGGGCTAATTATTTTCCCTGAAGTATGAAGGTGAATATTTATTTGCCGGTGATCGTGCCCTTTACAGATAAGAAGCTGGCTGCTTAAGCGGAAGGATTACTATAAATTCAGCACCATTATTATGCTCTCCAGTGGCAGTGATAGTACCATGATGTCTTTTTACTATTTTTCTGCAAAGTGAAAGGCCAAGACCGTTTCCCTCGAACTCGTCCTTAGAGTGCAGTCGTTCAAATGCATTAAATATCTTTTCGGCATAGATAGGATCCAGTCCAATGCCATAGTCCTTTATTTTAATTTCCAGTAGTTCCATGCCATTCGCATCATTTATAATAGCAGAGGTGATTATTACGCGTGGCGGCTGGTCAGCTTTTGAAAATTTAAGGGCGTTATGAATCAGGTTATAAAAAAGCTGATGGATAAGTATTGGGGCCCCTTCGATATCGGGAAGTTCACTTATGATCAGAATGGCACCCTTCTCATTTATGATGAGTTCCAGATCTGTTTTTATATGTTCCACTACTTCATCCAGATTTATTTTTTCAACAGGCTGCGTTTTTTTATCCAAGGTCGAGTAAGCAAGAATACCTTCTATAATGGTCTGCATTCTTTGGGCTGACTGATCTACTTTATTAAGATATTTTATGGAATTTTCATCAAAGGTGGTTTTGGATTCATGTCTTAAAAGGCTGTTGAAGGTTTTTATTTTTCGCACGGGCTCTTTTAGGTCATGACTTACCACATTGGCAAAATGCAATAGATCATCATTGGATCTTTGCAATTCCACTGTATTTTCTGCAACCTGTTTTTTTAATTCTTCTTCAAATTGTTTTTGTTCATGGATATCCTGTATTATTCCAATAATAGTGATCGGATTTCCATTTTCGTCTTTGATGATTTTCCCGTCAATTTTTACCCAGCGGATAGCACTGTCATCGTTTACAATTCTGGCCTCATAAGAAATTTTACCTGTTACTTCCGCTGCCTGATGTGCTTTTTCTCGCAAAGCCTGATCATCGGGATGAAGTTTTGAAATAAGCTGTTCATTAGTAATTTTACCTTCAATGGAACAGATAGCATTAAAATTTCCGCAGGCCGTAATCTTTTTTGTGGCAAGGTCTATTTCGTATGTGCCCATACCCGATGATTCAATAGCCATCCTAAGCCTCTCATCTGAATTTTGGACCTCTTGCTTGGCCTGATGCAGAGCTGTTACATCTGCTCCGGTATTCATTACACCGTAAATATGGCCTTGTGTATCTGCAAGGGGTATAAAGCTATAATTAAAATAATGCGATTTAATCTCCCCATTGATCACAAGATCAACTTTTTTATCCGTGGCGTGAAAAGCAATTCCGGTTTTAAGTACCGTAAGTGCCTGGTCAAAGATCTGCTGGTTATGAATTTCTGGTACAATATCGAGATAATTTCTTCCTATTACATGTTCTCCTTTACCCCAGGTCCGGATCATTGCAGGGTTGGCAAGCTCAACTTTCAGGTCTGGTCCTGTATATACTGCAATAGGTAATGGGGTGTTGTCTACTATATCTTTTAAAAGCTTTAAATCATAGTACATGGCAGTTTATTTATTAAGCGAAGCTAATTTATGATTTGTTGTATTCGGTTATAATAATGTGTGAAAGAGTTGTATAATTTCAATACTTTAATAGTATTATCTTTTTGAGATTCTATTATTGGTGATGGTACGCTGAAGGCTGCATCTAAAGCGGTTGATGCCCTGAATGCGTGTTGCAGAATGTTTTGTCCTGCAGTTCTCAACCCGTTTTCGCCATAATTTATAACTGCTGAATTTTAATTCCTTTTTCATTAGAACCTTTACTTCAGCTTCCGATAAATTAAACTGAAACTTGATGGCGTCAAAAGTTGTTCTGTCTTCCCATGCCATTTCAATAATGCGATCTAGTTCTGCATTAGAGAAATTAGGTTTTTCTTTTTTCATAAACATTCAGTTTTTAAGACTAAGTTAATTAAAAAAAAATATTTTTTGTTTAATATTTTTTATAAATAATTAAACAATTTTAAGTATTTAAATGGGAATGAACTCAGCTTATAAGTAAAGCCATTAATTAAAGATTTAAAGATGAATAAATGCAATTATAGGGTGAAGCAAAGGAATTGGAAGCTATATTTTACTGCAACAGCTTGAAAATAATTGGGTATATAATAGCATATAATTTAACTTTAAATATTTTTTTGTAGCGGAAAATAATTTTAAATAATGTTTTACCTGATACTAATTTAGTAGCGCATAGTTTATATATTTATAATATAAAATATTTAAAATGAAAGTTTATAGTGGATATTATTTTGTGTTTTGTCTCTTATAATGGAAAATACTTTAATTAAATGTCATTCATTGCGTTATAATGGAAAAAAATAAAATCCATAGCTGAAACAGGCCAGGAAAAATTTTTCATGAGGTTAAATGTTTTCCCAGCAGTATCAGAGCAGTTGCAATTATTGGTTCCATATTTAGTGGTTGGGTTAGTTTGTTGTATTTTTATTTCTATTTAAACTTCAGTTTTTCCAAAAGATCATTGAAGTACTGCTCTGACCAGATGTTCAGAACACTCTCGTTTTTGATAAATGGGGTAACGTCTTCTTTAATGTTGTCAAAAGATGCTGCTTTAAATTTTTCACGTAGCAGATTAAGAACATCTTGCTTTGTAAGTTCTTCCTCTGTCCAGTCTCCGGTATCTTTTGCGCGCAAAGTGAAATGATGCAGATCCAGAGGAATGCCGTTCTTTATGTACCATTCAAAATCATACCAGTCACGCCCTTTTACCCTATTTCCCCATTTACGGAATAAGAGTGCATGCATTTTGCCTGCAAATAAACTCGGCCTGCCAAAGCAGTTCACGTAAAAAGAGAATGGTCGGCTCAGAAGTTTGTTTTCTGTTTCAAATCCCAGCGGCGGACGGCGGTCGACTTCAATTTTGATTTTTATGGTTCTGTTGGTTGTTTTTATTCCTTCCTGTTTTACGATATTTTCAAGCACCAGTTCTTTCCACTCGGTCTTGGATTTAAGAAATGCAGAGTCAATATTGGTTTTCTTGGTCTTTTCCTTTTCGCGTATGCTTACCTGCATTCCGACAGCCTTAAATTCATCTACAATAGATTCGAAATAAGGTTCGAGCGAAAAATCATGATCTTCTTTCAGAAGAGAAAAATCAAGGTCTTCTGAGAAGCGGTCCAGGCCGTAAAATATTCGCAGAGCTGTTCCTCCGTAAAAGGCGGCTTTTTGGAAAAAATCAGTTCTAGATAAGCCCGCGAGGGCAACTTCCTGCATGATTTCGCGTAAAGCTGATAATACATCATCAGTGTTTTTAGGATCATATTCGGCAATCCATTCTTTTATCATAATTTTTCAAGTGTTTTAATAAGCATTAATAAGCTTTGTCTTTTTGGAGCATCTTTAGCCCAAGAGCGTATGTCTTTAAGATTGAGTTTTTTAAGGCTTTCGGGTTCAATGCGAAGATCGTCGGTTAAAAAAACTAATGTCTGGGCAGTTCCCCTTAAAGCCAGCCGTGCAGTAGTGATTATTTTATCGCATAATGCCTTCTCGGGGGATGCGATAAGAACAGTCTGTCGGTCGGACAGCTCTATGCTTTTAATCCCATAGCTGTAGTAGGGCCATGGCATTGTGCGGTAACTATATCTGCCCACAGGAGTTTTATATTTCTTTGATACCTTAATTGTGACTGAACTTGTTTCATAAACCCTTTCGGGAATCAGCCCCCAGTATGATAATGCTGATTCCAGTGATACGTAACTTGGTCCCCATAAATGGTTTGCTATTAGAAATGGTTCGGGGCCTGAGATTTCAGCATTTGACCGGGTTATATACAGTCCCTTTTTTAAAGGGATTAATTCACCGCTTTTTATCAGTTCGCTGATTTTGTCGTTTGGTCTTTTGTACTCTTTCAGCACATCGAGCATAACCTGTCTGTTTAGAGGTGCTTTATTAAATTTTCTGGCAAAGTCTTTAAAGTCCATTGTTGTTAAATTATTGTGCTAAAATCGGAAATTTTCCGATTTAAAGCAAATATTTCAGCAAAAAAAAATGTGTTATTAAAGATAGATAATCGGATTTTTTCCGATTATCGATACTAAAAAAAGCAATTTTATAAATTATAATACAGATTAAATCGGCTGATAGAAAATCTTTGAACCCACCATCTGAAGGCTTTGCCATTCGAACCTCAGTAGTTTGATTTTAATGAGGAACGTCAAAGCGAACAAACGACACCATCCTTATTTTTAACTTTTACAGCAAGCATATTGGTAAATGCTCTTGCTGCCGGGTTATTAGGTTATAGTAATTATGGCTTTATGCTTTTGGGTATTGGCACTGTTTTCTGGTTGATTATGGATTCTGTAATTACACAGCAATTAACTGTGGGGGGACTTGGTGTGAAGACAAGAAATTTTATGGGAATTTACATGGCGCCAGCGGTTATTTTATTTGTCGCTTATCAGGTTGTGGCCGGTACAACATCAAGCATACCTGTCACTTATGCATTAATGGGATATGCCTTGTTTATTTTTGTTTCGATAACTTTTGCTTTAAAATGGCTTTAAGAACAGTCATTTGCTCCGGGTTATTGGGCATATACTTTTGGTATCGCTACTCTATCCCTATTTGCTTTAAAAGCAAATGATTCAGTTGTTACCGGGCTTGCGTTATTTATTTTTTGCTTTACAAATATCTTTGTTTTAGGTGTTGCAATTGGGAGTGTTAAACTCGCCCTTAGTGGCAAATACATTCCAAAATAATTAAAAAGGTTGAAGAATGCATATAAGGGGCAATTTATGGAAACGAAAACAAAAAAATGACCTATTTTAATGATCAATAGTTTTTTATATAAAAATGGCGTCCATTGTATTCAATTGGCGCTATTTGGCTGTAGTGACCCCAACGGGACAAATTGCTATGAGTTTTATGGAGGATTTGAAAAGGGGCTTACTACTGAAAGAGCATGTCTTTCATTGGCTTTATGAATTTTGTTTGTATGTCGTGCTGGGGATTGTTTATTTACCGCATTTACAAAATGTGGGGTGAGTTTTAAATTTAAACCGCATTTTTGCGGTGATTATATTTTTTTACCACCGCAAAGTGACTAATAAATAAATAACTTAAGGCTTTTTATTTTTAATGAAATGATATTCATTAAAAAATATGTACAAACTATATTACAATACAAAATGCTACTGCCAACAGATTAATGATCTATAACAATTTCCGAAAACTAATTGAGGCGGTAAAATCTTAATCAACAGTTTGGGTAGTAAAATCTCTGTAGGATTACCAATTAAAGGATTATCTGAACTCCAAGGGTGCCGAAGATAGCCGGTTTTTAAAAGAAGGTGAAAGATTGCGAATGCTAAAACCTAAATCATAGTTGATTTCTGAAACAGACATAGAAGTGGTGGAGGGGGAGCTGCAGATTTGAATCTTAACCGCAGAGTGGCTCTTTTGCTGAATTTTTAATTTTTCTAGATTGTTTGTGCCATGATTTTGTCACAAAACTCAAAGTACTATTTTATTTAAACGTACTTTTACATTATCTAAATCTAGGGTCTTTACAATTTTGACTGTCTTTAAAAACAGAAGGAACTATTTCTTTTCCCCATATTTTTTTTCCCGCTTTTTGTGGATGTAAAAGGAAATATTGATTCCTGCTGGTAAAATATTGAGAGATAGCCTCCTTACAGTCCTCAAGACTTTCATAATTACTATTATGAATGACGGATTTTGCCAATCCACTAAACACTGACTCAATGACGTTTAAGAACTGAGCTGAGGCTGGCAATGGTGCTAATGCAACAATTGGAGTATGATGTTCTTTTCTGTAATCATCCTGATTTATTGCATATAAAAACGTATTGAGCTCTTTTGAGGAGTGCCATGATGCAGCATCCCAGGAAAGATATAGTTTCTCTTCTGTGTTATATTGCGACAACAGCAGTTTAATCAATTTTATCATTTCGATTGTATTCTTTTTTGTGGAATAAAAATGAGTAATTTGATTTGAAGATAATTCTAATGCAGCTGTACAAATGGTAAAACCCTTACTTTTTTGTATTTGAGGAAATGTTTTTATTTCTCCTTTTTGAACTAGTGATCTGCCTCCTTTTATTTTAACTGCGAAGGGACCAAACTCATCTATAGAAAAAAACTTTTCTCTTCGTCCGAGATTTTTTAGAATATCGGTAATTTCATTCATTTTTTTTCTGAATTGTGGATCTGGGCTTGTAAGCACTTCTTTTGCTTTTCGATAAGTATAACCTTCCAATTTAAGATATTGTGATATAGTGGAAGTAGATATATTTATCCCGTATATTTTTCTGTATGTTTCGGCAAGATCGGTCAAAAACCAAGAAGTACGATTTATGCCATGCAGTTTAGGAGACTCATGAATTAGCTTTATAATATTTGTTTTTTTCTCTTTTCTAAGCTGTAATATATTAGGATTGGTTTTATGATTTTTCTTTTCAAACCCTGAAATGCCGTGTTTTTTATAGCTATTTATCCAGTCCCTGACTGTATTTCCGGACCTTTCAATTTTTTCAGCAATTTCCGCTGTAGGTCTGCTTTTATAAGATTCTGTAATTACTACAGATAGTTCCCATCGATGGCGGTCACGTGAATTTCGCCAGCTTCTAAAGGTTTTTAAGTCTTCTTCCGGTATAAAATTGACGTCCCATGCTTTATGAACAATGTGCTTATGTGTTTTGAGCCAATTGTTAAAAATAGTAATGAACTGGGAACGTTTGTAACCATCTGTATATACACTAATGTATTTATTCCATGCTGTTATTGCGCTTGAAAGCCGCTGAGGTTCTTGCTGTACCAGCTCAAAAAGAAAATTTTGCAAATCAATTGTCTTTTCGCTGATATGTGCTTCGGGTTTAAGAAGGGGAATCTTCTTATTGTTATAAAGTGCATCGCCAGGTTTAGAATGAATAACGGAGGTATAAAATCTTGCATAACGCTTAACGGTGTTCCTTGTAATATTAAGATTAGAGGCGCACTTGCTAATATTTAAATTTTTAGACTCTACCAAATGAGCAATCTTCAACTGTTTGGCTTTTGATATAGGATGACGGGACATGATTTCAAGTGTAAAATTTGACGTCAAGTATGATTGAAATTACAGGGTAAAGATGTAAGTATAGTTAATATATGGTGTCGTCAGGGTCACCTATATAAGTACTGTTAAAGTAGTGCTGGAATTATTATTAAAGATAAGGGAGATTTAATAATGTTAGTGATTGTAATGCTAAAATTTTTTTAAATTGCTTTAATTACTTATAAAGTTTCGAACCTAAAATTCTCAGAACCTTATTTTGCTGTGATTTACTTTTTCAAAACACACTGTGCCACGATTTCTATTTAATAGCGGAAAGCATTCAAATATCTAACCAATTTATTAAATATTTTTATGGAATTGTATCATGTTAATTCGTAACTCAGATCTTATTAATTGTCTTTTCATTCGGTTTTAATTTTTATTTCTTTTTGCTTTATAGCAATTAAATAGTTTCCATTTAGCACAAATTTGCCAAGGACAAGACTATATCTAAATCGAACCAAATACCTAAGTCTTGTCTAGCTGTTATCGGTAGTTTTAATTAATTTCAAAGATGTTAGATTTTTCAATATTTTTAATATCAGTCTCATATTCTTTAGAAGTAATTACTCCTTTATTTTCAAAGTAAAATTTTAAAAAAATCTTTGAAACACTAATAGGAATTGTATTTGAGGTTTTAACAGTTCGACTCAATCCGCTAAAAAGAGGCTCTAGTTGAAAGTAAGAATATTTTTTATATTTTTCATTTTCAGAAAATTTATAATACCCTTTGATTATTCTACTTGAAGTATTGTTTTTAAAATCAAATTTTACTGTTGTAAATCCATTTTTGGGATCTGTTTCTAAGTCACATTCGGAAAAGTCTTCTTCTACGTCTTTTGTTTCAATGTTTAAAGTTTTGGATTCACCAGGTATAAAATATTTAAAGCAAACATTTTCATAATAGTACGGAGAAGTTGCGTTAAAACAAATAATATTGTAATGTGCAGAGGTTTTGAGGTTATATTTCAGCTTAACACTTTTACCTGCAGGTAAATTTTTATCAATTAAATTTTCATTAAATATTTGTCCACAATAAGGGGCTTTAAGTATAGAATCATATTCAATTATATAAAAATTTGTAATTGGATTTTTAGTATTATTTTTTACAGTTATTTGACTGTGAATTTTAAAACTAATCAAAATTAAAATAGATAAAAGTATTGTTTTTTTCTTCATGTTTTGTCTTTGTTATTATAGAACTCCAGCTCTTGAAAGTGTTCTCATGAAAAGCTGTGCGAATGTCTCCTGACTTCGCACCCGCAATCTAAATCAAATATAAACAAAAAAGCTCCAGATTTCTCTGAAGCTTTATCTCTTAGTAGCGGGAACGGAACTCGAACCTGTTAGCAAATAAAATAATTAAAATAAAAGCAGCGTATAATATATTCGAACCTAAACTTCTTAGAGCCTTATTTTGCTGTGGTTTTACTTTTTCAAAATGCAATGTGCCACGATTCTGCCACAAAACTTAAAGTACTTTACTTTTAAAGTATTATATGAAAATTGCTTTGATTCAAGGGCTCTAATTTTACCTTTCAATTTGTATTTTGATAGTAACTAAAATCATTTTGCTCTGCTTCATGATCAAAATTTTATTTACTGAAGGGTAATCAATATTTTACTTTTTGCAATCCTAGTCTATTCTAAAAGCTGGACTCTTTTATTTCTGTTTGCACTATTTAACTAAGAATTGCTGGTAAATAAAACGTGGTTTATTTTGTCCCGTCAAGGGGCCCCAAAAGGACAAATTATGCACCATTTTATGGAGGATTTGAAGAGATTGGCGTACTGGAAGTAGAGGCTGTCTTTCATTGGCTTTATGAATTTGGTTTGGATGTCCAGTTGGGGATGGATGAAATTCGTATCTAATCTAATAGGAGAGTTGCGAATTCTAACTTTCAGCTTTAGTAATTGATTTAGAAGGAATACTATTTTTCAGAATAGCATGTGCAACGATTGTGTGATAAAACTAATAATTTAAAGAACTTTATCTAAGCTTTTTCAAGTGCTACGGCTTTTGGAAATAAAATATTATTCTCCAGATGAATATGCTTGTGCAGGTCATGTTCAAATTCTTTAAGCATTGCAAAAGTTACTTTATAAGTATTGCAGGTATCTGCTGGAGGGGTATAATTTTTGGTTAATGCAGCAATTTTTTTAAAGCGTTGTCCTACTGTATCATGTTCTTCTTTAATCAAAAGTATTTGATTTTCAAGAGTTCCAAAGTGTGCTATCTCTAAAAATAATCCTTTCGAATGCGCCTCATTTATTTTTTTTATAAAAGGAAAAAGGACCTGTTCTTTTTTTCTCATATTAGCAGAGAGATCTAAGGCAGATTCAGTAAATAAAGTATTAATTTCAAAGAGGTCAGGATATGTTTCACCATGAACAGTACATAGTTCATTTAATAATTTACGCAAGACGGGTGTTTTTTCAGCCACATATCGATGATGTGTTTTTTCTATATAGTCTGCCAACAGATCCGATGACCATGATTTATAGTTAAAAGATTGGTTGGCCGAATTATTTGTTGCGCGGTCAAGCTCATCAATTAGAAGAGACTCCTCAATGCCTCGTTTTTTGCAGGCTTCTTTTAAGGTACGATGACCTTTACAACAAAAATCAATGCTATATTTTGAAAAAATTGCTGCCGTCCTAAAATCATCAGCTGCGATTTCGCCAATTGTGGTTTTGTTTGTTGTTTTCATAGGAAGTTATAAAGACTTAAGGTTATTAATTAGTATGAATGTTCTTTTTCAGGTTGGCATTGTTTAATAATAATTAAGGCCGTCGTTAGCATATTTGAGAAATCAATAAATGGAATTGTAATTTCATTTCCCTCTATAAGATTTTCTGCTTCGTTTTTTAGCATTTTTATTTTTAGCATTGCTAAATGCGTGTCGTGTTCATCGCTGGCATAAAATGAAGTTATAAGTTTCTGTAGTTCTTTTTTTAAAATTAGGTACGGTTCGTAGTTATTTTTAAGATTTACGGTTGAAAATTTTGGAAGAAGGATTTTGGAAGAAAAAATAAATGCGGCAATCGTTTTATCAATGTTGTTGGATGCCTGATGAGCAAAAACCAAGGCTTCAAGAAGTGAATTAGAGGCCAATCGATTTTTTCCATGTAATCCTGTTCGGGCACATTCACCAATGGCATATAAATTTTTGATTGTAGTAGCACCATTGTGGTCTACTTTAATACCACCACACTGGTAATGAGCCGCAGGAACAATGGGAATCAGATCTTTTTCCGGATATAAACCTATTTCATTGCAATGGGCAGAAATAGAAGGGAAGTGTTTAAAAAAATTAGTTTGATCTAAATGCCTGCAATCAAGATATACGTGTTTT
The DNA here is from genome assembly GCF_017833415.1 of Flavobacterium sp. 1355. Lineage (GTDB taxonomy): Bacteria > Bacteroidota > Bacteroidia > Flavobacteriales > Flavobacteriaceae > Flavobacterium. The sequence goes on from NZ_JAFICC010000005.1 coordinate 70,856, forward strand.
GTTTTAGTTTCGTGCATTTCGATACTTATAGCACGGGAAACAATATCTCGGGTAGCCAGTTCGCCTCTTAAATCATATTTAAAGAGAAATCTTTTGTGTTCTTCGTTTACAATATAGGCTCCAAATCCTCTTACAGCTTCTGAAATTAAGAATAATGGATTTTTCTTCCCGTAGGCTAATGCCGTAGGATGAAATTGCATGTATTGCATATCTTCGATTTCTACTCCCGCACGCGCCGCCATTGCAATGCCGTCTCCAGTAGCAATCGCAGGATTGGTGGTGTTTTCAAAAAGTTGTCCGCAGCCCCCTGTGCTAAGTACAATAGCCCTGGTACGGATGTATTTTATTGTGTTATTGGTTTTATCATAAAAAAATGCACCGGTGCAGTTCACTTCATTGCGCTTTGTTTCAGTATTTAATTCTATAACCTGATGATTTTCTAAAAGTTCAATATTTGCTGTTTGAGTGATAATTGAAAGGAGCTTTTTTTCAATTTCTAATCCTGAACTGTCTTTATGATGTAAAATTCTATGTTGTGAATGGCCACCTTCTAGACCTAAATCCCATTGGCCTTCCTGATTTTTATCAAATGTGGCACCAAGTGCTATCAGTTCTTCTAATCTTTCGGGAGCTTGTTCAATAACCATTTTAACAATTTCTTCATCACAAAGGCCGGCGCCAGATTTCAGCGTATCTTTTATATGCTGTTCAAAACTATCCTTCAATTGATTGGTGACTACAGCTATTCCTCCTTGCGCAAGTTGCGTATTGGTGTTGCTTGCCATATCTTTTGTCATGATACAAATAGATAAATCGGGCCGTTTTCTTGCCGTTTTAATGGCAAAAAATAGTCCTGAAATACCAGAACCTACTATTAGAATGTCAGTCTTAGGCATATTTTTAGGTTTAAGAAAGTTTAAGATTTTTACGGGTTTGTGCGTTTCACGCTTCACTGGTTAATTATTTCAATTCTCAACATTTATTTTTAAGATGTAGATCAGTTTTCCCAGTGTATTTATTTTAATAAAGATTTTTTTACTGCCTATCAGTCTTGTGTGGAAGGAGTCGGAATCAGCTTTTTATAAAACACTATTTTTAGAGGCTAGTGCAAGATTCCGACTTCTGTAACCACACTGAAAACGGTAGTAGGACCCGTTTTAATAAATTAACTAATGCCGTTTGTCAACCAATACCAAGCTGCCTGTAAAATATTAAATTCACATTCTTGATGTGCAATAATTCTAGCGGTTCTGTATTTTTTGGCAATTTCAAACATCCGGTTACTAGTAAGCCATGAACTTACATGAGAAAATCTAAAGCACTAATTGCCCTGAGTTTCTTTTTGAGATGGATCCTTTAATTTCCGTATAAGATGATATTATTTAGCAAAATTGATGATCTTTTTATTTGAAGTAACAAACAAGTTGCTAAAGTCTTTGAATTCCACCGAAGAATTATATTCGAAAGAAACTCTGGGAGACTATACTCCCAGATGTTCTGTAACTAGTTTACTTACTTTTTTTTCTAAGGGTAAGGTCAAATACAAACCAGCACAATGTCAATACGCCAAATCCGAAGATAGTATCGCCGATAGCCCTAAGCCATTTCAATGTTACCATTGCTGGCTGCTGCATTAGTTCGGCCGAACGTGCATACCACATTCCGTGCTCTATACTTTCTATAGCTTGCCAAATTCCAACTGGAAGAAGACTTAGTAATGCCATTGCGAGCAATCCGATATTGGTAGACCAGAATATGAATTTCATGGCTTTTTCATTCCATATCTCATGTCTGTACAAACTGCGCAACACAAATAGCATCAAACCAATTCCGAGCATTCCATAAACCCCAAATAAGGCAGTGTGTCCATGCAAAGGGGTTGTGTTTAAGCCTTGAACATAATATAAAGCAATAGGCGGATTAATGATAAAACCAAATACTCCGGCTCCTAAGAAATTCCAGAAAGCAACAGCAATCATAAAATAGATAGGCCATTTATAATCCTTTATCCATTGTGTTGATTTTGAAAGTTTGTAGTTATGGTAGGCTTCATAGCCAATTAAAACCAGAGGCACAATCTCCAAAGCGCTAAAGGTTGCCCCAAGAGCCATCACGGCAGTTGGCGTTCCTGCGAAATACAGATGGTGAAATGTTCCTAGTATTCCGCCAGACATAAAAATAATGGTCGAGAAAATAACATTCAGCGTTGCTGTTTTTGTTTTTAACAGGCCTAAACGAACAAATAAAAACGCAATTACTACTGTGGCAAACACTTCAAAAAATCCTTCTACCCATAGGTGTACAACCCACCATCGCCAATATTCTGCAATGGCCAGATTGGTCTGTCTTCCCCACATGAGGCCAGCTGCATAGAAAGTAGCTATAGCAGTACATGAGATTAAGAACATTATGATAAGGTTTCTTTCTCCTGTTTTTTTCTTCAATACAGGAAGTAAGGGACGAACCATTAATGCCAACCAAAGAAACAATCCTACAAGAAGGAATATTTGCCAGAATCGGCCTAAATCCACATATTCGTAACCCTGATGACCAAACCAGAAGTTTTCTACCAAATTAAGTTTCTGCATTACTCCAAACCATTGTCCTGCCATTGAGCCCAGTACAATTAAAAGTAAAGCATAAAACAAAAAGTCTACTCCAAATGTTTGAAATTTTGGATCCTTACCAGAAACAGCCGGGGCAATATATAATCCAGTAGCAAGCCAGGCTGTCGCAATCCAGAATATAGCCAGTTGAGTATGCCAGGTTCTTGTTACTGCGTAAGGTAGAATCTGATCCAGAGGAATACCAAAGAATCCGTTTCCTTCTACGCCGTAGTGTGCAGTAATAACACCCATAACAACCTGCAGTACAATTAAAAGACTTACGACCCAAAGATATTTTTTTATTCGAAACATCGAAGGTGTCATTCCTTGTTTTAATAGTGGATCCTGAACTGGTATTTCGAAATGCTCATCTTCTCCTGATCGCACATGATAAAAAATTAGAACACCGATACAAAATAACAGCAGTATGATACTAACTCCTGACCATACAAGAAGATCTTTGGTAGCCACATTTCCAACTAATTCATCAGATGGCCAGTTGTGGGTGTATGAAATTTTCTGATTTGGCCTTTCTGTTACAGTTGCCCAGGTTGCCCAAAAGAAAAAAGCATTCATTTTATGCATTCTTTCGGGATCTTTTACAGACATTTTTGGAATTGCATAATTATGGCGAAGTGTCTCAAATTTAGGATCATCCATAAACAATCCTTCGTAATACTTACTCAGATACGCAATAGCTTCAATTCTGTTTTGAGATATGGTTATGACGCCAGTATTACTGTCGTAGGTATTTTTACGAACATCATTTTGGAGCCTGATCTTCATTGTGGCCTGTTGCTCTTCTGTCAGCTCTGCAAAAGTTTTTGAATATTCCTTTTCGGATAATTTATCCAAAATAAACACTGCTTCTCTATGAAGCCAGTCTGCAGTCCAGTCTGGGGCTACATAAGCACCATGTCCCCAAATAGTACCAACTTCCTGTCCGCCCATACTTTGCCATACATTCTGCCCATCCTTAATTTCCTCAGCGGTATAGATTACCCTGTTGTTTGGCCCTACTATTTCGGTTGGAATAGGAGGTGCTTCCTGATAGATCTCATATCCGTAATATCCTAAGACAGAAAAAGAGATACTCATCACAAGCGCAAAACCTATCCAAAGTTTTTTTTCCTTGTTCATTCTAATGATTTTAGTTTTTTTTTATTAAAAAAATTGCTTTATTCTACAATTAATTTTCCTTTCATCATCGATACATGTCCGGGGAATGAGCAGATAAAGTCGTAAGTTCCTTTCTGATCTATTGTAAATTCTATAGTGTCACTTTCTCCGCCGCCAATTATTTTTGTATGGGCGATTACTTTTGCTTTTTCAGATGCAGGTATGTAATCTGTATTTTTAGCCTCTACAGCTTTAAGTGTAAAATCAGAAATATCAGTTCCAGGCTTTAAAATAACTAAATTATGTCCCATTGCGATTTTTTCCATCTTACCGACATGTTTAAGCGTAAGGGTAATTTTTCCTGCGGGAGCTCTTAATTCAGTTACAGAATATTGCATTTGATCATTGCTCTCAATCTGAAGATCATTTGTAGCGACTGGGGTTGCGATAGGATTTTCTTCGTAAGGTTCCTCAGTTGCGGGTGTTGCAACTGGTTCTATGTCTTTTGAACCTACTTTTCCGCATGAGAATAAACTGAAAATTGCAAAGGCTGCTACGAGGGTAATCTTGAAAGACTTTTTCATTGTTTTTGGTATTTAAATGTTATTGAAATTTAATACTGTAAAAGTATAGCTATCGGTTTTTTTACTTTATGATTCTAATCATAAAGGCAATTTTTTTTCTTGAAGCTTAGGGAAAACTATATGTAAGATTGATAAAAGCATTTCGTCCCATTCGTGGTATTTTGTTCCAATCTGAAAACGTAGCGTAATATTTATCAAAAATATTTTCAATACCCGCCTGCGCTTTTATTTTGTTTTGATTCCAATCAAAGCTATAGCCTGCATTGATATTAAATATCAGGTAATCGGGTGTTTTGCTTTGTCCGTATACTTTTGCGAAGTTATTTTGTGCAAGATTTCCAGAGGCAAATATTCCCGCATTGATTTTTTCTTTTTTAAACTCTACTGCTGCATTATATCGGAGCGGACTTATAAAAGGAAGGTTGTTTTCCTGATCATCTTTGCCCAGAGTGTAGGCGATCTGTGTTCTTAAATTCCAGTTTTGCAAAAAGGAGTATTCAAGATTAAAATCAGTATTAAAAATCGAAGCATAATTAAGAGCGTCGTAGATTTTTATACCTGATGCTCCAATCGTCATAGGTAGCGTGCCTGGGTCAATTTTTCCAATGATATAATCTGAAATACAAAAATACGAAGCCGTAAATTTAGACGTTAGCCTGCCGTTTTTATAACCAGAAAAAAAGTTTGCTTCGACTGCTTTTTCATTTTTCAAATTTGGATTTCCTAGATAATCATAAAAGTCATTGCTGTTATACAGATAAAAGCCATAGCCCTCCGAAATAGAAGGTGCTCGTTCGGCGTAAGCCAAACCAAATCCAAATTCAAACTTACCAGTATTCTTGGTATAATTTCCAGAAAAGCTCTTTAAGAACCGGTTTTGTGTGGTATTCAATGCAGGGTAAAAAATACGAAGGCTTTGCAGTCCAAAATCATTGGCTACTGTATTAGAATGAAAACCTAGATTAATGCTGATTCTAAGAATGGTTTCGGGAGAGATTGCAATATTATCTTCGAATGATAATCCGTTATACAGCGTTCGAACATCAGGCCAGGTGTACATAAACATCAGATTTTCGGTTGGATCAACAGGATACATTGTCATCTCGGCTACCGCCTTATTGTAAAAAGAATTCAAATCGGCTAGAAACTCATGATTTTCGTGTTTTCCTTTTATTTTAGAATAAAAACCATAGGTATCAGACCAGCCCGGCATATCCATATGGATAGGAACTGCTGGCCTTTTAGTATCATCCATTTTATGGGTAATGGTATTATAATATCCTTTTGTTTCCCAACTGGAAATAAAAATAGAATCCGCAGTGTACTTGTAACTCAATGAAAGGATTGCAGCTTCTGCCAGTGAAACATCCATTGGAAGTGCCGGATAGCCAACATTTGTTGCTTTATCATAAATTATGGAGGTTTCTAGTACATTCTTCTTATTGATAAAATAGCCAGCATTTGCCGAGATATTGTACTTGGTAAATTGGGAGAAATTAATTTCTTTTTCGTCTCCCGCTTTGTAGTTTTCGGCATCACGATGCATAAAATCAACATGCGCAAAGAAGCTGCCGCTGGTATAGCCTAAAGCGGCACCAATAATTTTTTGCTGGTTATTAGTTTCATAACCAGAGGTTAAGCTGCCATTCCATCCTTTTTTTTTCCGGTTAAATTGATTACGTTTTAAATCTATCGAACCTCCAATCGTAGCACCATGACAGCTTGATTGCTGACCGGATGCAACTGTTGCCTCAGATAAATTTGAAATCTCGACATAAGAAGTCACGGGATCCATTTTATCGGTACAGGCACCAAAAATGCGCATCCCATCAATGGTAATTACAGTACGTTCGGTCGACATATTATTAATTGTAGGTTCCCATGCATATGCACCTCTTTTAACCATATTTATTTTGGAAGACCCCATCAGATAATCTTCTATGGAGGTTAATGATTTGGGCTGTTTAAGATGTAAAGGTGTTTTTTTTCCTATCACTATGATTTCATTGAGATTTACAGCTGCAAGACTATCATTCCTTTTTTCCTGTGCCCAGCAAGCTGTCGAAAAGATAGCTAAAAGCACTGCGATTATATTTTTCATCATAAGATAATTATAAGAAAGAGACAGTCAAAACCATCTCTTTCTTGTTACTATTGGACTCCTAAAATTCAATTTCTAAAAAAAGACTACTTGTCTGATTTTCTGTTGTCACCGGCTCTCCTTTAAGTACATCATCTGAAGCATTTAAAAGTTGAAGATTAATTTTCCAATACCCAGTCATGGTCAAAGAAAGTTTTCCGTTGTAAAAGCCATCAATTGTAGATTGGGTTAAATCGGTATTGTTAGGCGAACCATGGTTTCCCATGCTCGGCATTCTCGGATCTATTTTGATTTTAAAATTGTTTGCAACTGAAAATGTCATCATATCCTGTATTTTATACACACCAATGCTTATGTCGTTTGTGGCTACTTTAGGTTTTTGGGGAGCGATATAGGCAACCAAATAACGAAAGCCATCGGTACCCATAAAAGTACTTACAGTTCGTTTTGCAGAAGCCGGAACTTTTATAGTATCAGCAGCTGTGTAAGAAAGGGTGTTTACAGTATAGGTAACTGTGAGATCCCAGTATTCAGTATCATTTTGAGCCATTTGAAAGATAATATCACCTTCATATAATGTTTGTTTGCCGGAAGTTTTTATTACTGCAGATTTTGGACAAGAATGCTTCATTGTAGCCATATGCATAAGAGGTGTCCAGTTAATTTTGGCGTCTTGAATATAGGTGCTTGTCTTTTTGTCTTTAATTCTAAGTGTGATATGGTTGTAACCCTGAAGTAAAGTACCGCTTTGAGAATAAAGCTCGATAGTATGATTGTCATTGGATATTTCCTGAATTTTTTGAAGTCCTGCAATTTCATCAATTGGAATCTGAGTGGAAGAATTATCATCTGAGGAGCAGGAGAACAGAGAAATGGACAGAATTAAAATGGCTATGTGGTTTAAGATTTTCATTTGAATATTAATTAAATTATAGATATAGGGCTTCTCTCGAATGTAAATCCGAATGAGAAGAAATTAGATAATCGAAAATTAATACTTGAAAACCGGCGGACGAAACACAAAATAAGTGTTCAGGTAGACGTAAAGATTTTTATATCCTGAGTTTATTTCTAAGATGACATTTTGGCTGTTTTGAAAATTAAAAACAGGAAAGCTTTCAAAGTATAGCAGAATAGTTTCCGTGATTTCACTTTTTTTCTCGTTCGAGGAAGGTGTTTCATTTTTTAAGGCTTTTGCCAACTCTTTCTTTAAATGGCATTTGCCGTTACAGTCCAGTTCAGGATAGTATTTATTTTCGCATAATTCTGTAGAAATATAGCGGTAGTTCAGTACGTAATCCAAGATTGGAAATACCGGTCTGAACAATACTGCAAAAAGGAATATGTAAATACAAAATTTCATTAACTGTATTTTGAAAGTACGAAGGTATCATGATCTTTTTTTTCATGTTATGATTAGGATCATACTTTATGTAATACAAGTTTTGGAATTTTGACCAAAGTTTAACAAATTAAAAACCTTAGTAATGAACAGATTATTTTTATTAACGATGTTTGGTTCTTTCTTACTTGTATCGTGCGGGAAAGAAAAATCCAATACTGATCAGGATTTTTCAACTCCTGCCGCTACAGAAAAAACAGCCGAAGCAGAATCATACGATCCTAAAAGAGGCCTCGGGAAATTTTCTACAGTTGAATTAGGCGCTTCCTTAGATAAGGCAATGGCTGAAAAAGGACTGAAGGTAGCAGAAGTAAAATGCACATCCTGTCACAAGCCTACAGATGAAAAATTAGTAGGACCTGGATGGAAAGGCGTTACAGGACGCAGAACTCCTCAATGGATTATGAATTTCATTACCAATCCTGATCCTATGATTGACAAAGATCCTGAATTGCAGGCCCAATTAGAACTCTGTATGATTCGTATGCCTAATCAGGGTCTGACCGATGATGAAGCCAGAACTATACTTGAATACATGCGCCAGATCGACGGGGTGAAATAACCAGAATAAAAAAATTAAAATTCTAAATGAGAATATCATGAAAAATAAATTATTAAAATCAATTTTTGCCATTGCCTTAGGCTGTGCCTTCTTTGTTTCCTGCAAGCCCAAGGATTCCAGCGATACTGTCGATGGTGATGCTGCCCAAAAAGTCTACGTTGCTCCGGGTAAGTATGATGAGTTCTACAATTTTGTATCTGGGGGCTTCAGCGGTCAGGTGAGTGTTTACGGACTTCCTAGCGGTAGATTGTTAAGAGTCATGCCGGTGTTCTCCGAAGATCCACAAAGTGGCTATGGTTACAGTGAAGAAACTAAAGCCATGCTGAATACTTCGCATGGTTATGTGCCATGGGATGATCAGCATCATTTAGATTTATCTCAAACCAACGGAGAAGTTGACGGGCGCTGGCTTTTTGCCAATGCCAATAATACGCCAAGAATTGCCCGTATTGACCTGAAAACTTTTAAAACGGCTGAGATAATCGAGCTTCCAAATTGTGGAGGAAACCATTCTTCTCCTTTTATCACACAAAACACAGAGTATATTGTGGGGGCAAGCCGTTTTAGCGTTCCTGCAGATAATGACGATGGCGATGTGCCAATTAATACTTATAAGAAAAACTTTAAAGGGCACCTTAGTTTTGTAAAAGTGGGTAAAGAAGGAGAGTTGGATCTTGCTTTTCAGATCGTAACTCCGGGAGTTAATTTTGATCTAAGCCATCCGGGAAAAAAAGAATCTCACGGTTGGTTCTTTTTCTCCTGTTATAACACTGAACAGGCCAATACCCTGCTTGAGGTAAACGCTTCTAAAAATGATAAGGATTTTATCATGGCCGTCAATTGGAAAAAAGCTGAAGAATATATTAAAGCCGGGAAAGGAAAACGCGTGCCGGCAAATTATGTTCATAATACCTGGGATGAGAAAACCCAAACGGCTAAATCAGAGACCAAGAAAGAAGTATTGATTCTGGATGCTGCTGAACTGAAAGATATCTGTTATATGATTCCCTGCCCTAAATCTCCACATGGTTGTGATATTGATCCAACAGGCGAATATATTGTTGGAAGTGGAAAACTGGCAGCTCTTATACCTGTATTTAGTTTTACGAAACTGAAAAATGCTATTGCCAAAAAACAATTTGATGGTAATTATGCCGGAATACCTGTCGTTAAGTATGAGGCTGCTCTTCATGGAGAAGTTCAAAAACCGGGATTAGGACCGCTTCATACCGAATTTGACGGAAAAGGGAATGCATACACTACAATGTTTGTATCTTCAGAAGTAGTAAAATGGAGCATAAAAGATTTGAAAGTTTTAGACAGAAAAGCCACCTATTATTCGCCAGGGCATTTAATGATTCCGGGAGGCAATACAGAGAAACCATTTGGAAAATATATGGTGGTTTACAATAAAATTACGAAAGACCGATTTTTGCCTACCGGGCCCGAATTAGCGCAAAGTGCACAATTATTTGATATTAGCGGAGATAAAATGAAGCTTTTATTGGATTATCCGACCATTGGAGAGCCACATTACGCGCAAGGTATACCAGCTGATAAAATACGTAATAACGGTCAGCTAAAGTATTACAAAATGGCTGATAATCTTCATCCGTACGCATCTAAAGGTGAAAAGGAAACCAAAGTGGTTCGGGAGGGTAGTAAAGTACATGTTTATATGACTTGTATCCGTTCACATTTTGCTCCGGATAACATTGAAGGTATACAAATAGGGGATGAAGTTTATTTTCACGTTACCAATTTGGAACAAGATTGGGACGTTCCTCACGGATTTGCTATAAAAGGGGCAAATACAGCAGAGCTGCTCATTATGCCAGGAGAAACGATTACACTGAAATGGGTTCCTCAGAAAAAAGGAATTTTCCCATTTTACTGCACGGATTTCTGCAGTGCACTGCATCAGGAAATGCAGGGTTATGTTAGAGTTTCACCTGCAGGAAGTAATGTTCCAATTACCTACAGTTTGGGCACTAATTTACCAAAGGAATAACTAATAACCAGTGAAGGGGACAAAGTTTTCTTTGTTCCCTTTTTATTTGAATCATCATGAAAAATAAAATACTTTCAATTTTTTCAAGAGCAGTACTTTTTGTGTGTGGCTTTCTGCTAGTAGGATCCATTTTTGTCCCCATGTGGAAAATTGAACTTACTGCTCCACAGTATCCTGAAGGTTTAGTTTTAAAGCTTCACGCCACAAAAATTGCAGGGGATGTAGATATCATCAACGGATTGAATCATTATATAGGCATGAAAACCCTTCATACCGAAGACTTTATAGAGTTTAAAATACTGCCTTATATTTTAGGAATGTTTGGTATCATTGCATTAAGCTGTTCCTTTTATGCTAAGCGAAATACCCTGTATATATTCTTTTTTTCTTTTGTGCTTTTCGGAGTTTTAGCCGCTATCGATTTTTACAGATGGAATTACGACTACGGTCATAATCTAGACCCGAATGCTGCCATACGGGTTCCTGGTATGGCATACCAGCCTCCATTACTGGGTTATAAACAGTTATTGAATTTTGGTGCTTATTCTATACCTGATATAGGTGGATGGATGCTCATTACAGTGGGTGTCCTGCTTTTTCTGGCTATAATTAAAGAGAAAAAGTCAGCTTTAGGATTTAATAAATTTTTAAGCGTTTTGTTTATTATTTCATTTCTTTTTTCATGCTCAGGAGATAAACCAATTCCTATTAAAATAAATGCAGACAATTGTGAGTATTGTAAAATGGGAATCAGTGACGGGAAATATGGCGCAGAGATTATTACTCGAAAAGGGCGGGCTTATAAGTTTGATGATATTGCCTGTATGGCCAACTATTGTAAAGAACATCCAGAGATGAAGGTTAAGAGCTATTATGTACATGATTATACAAGGGAGAATGAACTAATTCTGGCAGAAAAAGCTTTTTTTATTTCAGGCGGTACAATAAAAAGCCCCATGCATGGTAATGTAGCCGCATTCTCAAATAAAAGCCAATCAAAGGCGTTTGAAGCAGAATCAAAGGGAACAGAGATCGAATGGAGATCAATTCTAGAAAAATAATTTTAGGGGAAAAGCTAATTACAATCAATTAAACATGAAAATACTTCTCTGTCTTTGCTTCTCATTTTTTTTAACCTGTCTTCATTCGCAAAAAATTGAAGTAGGGAAAAACAGAGCCATAAAAACCATAAAAAAAGCGATACAACTGGCCAATCCCGGCGATACAGTGTTGGTTCACTATGGTGTTTATAGGGAAGGGAACATAGTGCTGGAAAAAAAAATAATACTGCAGGGAATTGGCTTTCCTATTCTCGATGGACAAAAAAAATACGAAGTGGTCTCTATCAAAGCCGATAGTGTAACCATTGCAGGTTTTAAAGTCATAAATTCAGGGTATGCCTCCCTGAATGATCCCTGTGGTATTAAAATATATAACAAAACAGGGGTTACGATAAAAGGAAATATTCTGGAGAATAATTTTTTTGGTATTTATGTTCAAAAAGGAATTGGCTGTATTATAAAAAATAACACCATACAAGCCCATCAGAAACAAGAGCAGCGTATAGGAAATGGCATTCATTGCTGGAAAAGCGAAAACCTGCAAATTGTTGGAAACCAAGTCTCAGGACATCGAGACGGTATTTACTTTGAATTTGTGTCTAATTCCATTATTTGGCGAAACATCTCAAAGAGTAATATTCGATACGGACTTCATTTTATGTTTTCTAATGATGATTCGTACATCTCGAATGTGTTTAAAAATAATGGGGCAGGAGTGGCAGTCATGTTTACCAAAAATGTAAGAATGTTCAATAATTATTTTGCAGAAAACTGGGGAGACGCCGCTTATGGTTTGTTGCTAAAAGAAATTTCAGACAGTTATATCATTGGAAACAAATTCATCCGCAATACTTCCGGAATTTATATGGAAGGTGCCAGCCGTGTCACCCTCTCAAAAAATATTTTTAGAGATAATGGGTGGGGCATGAAAATTCAGGCAAGCTGTATGGAGAACGAGATTTTCTTTAATAATTTTATAGCCAATACATTTGATATAAGCACCAACGGCAGTTTAGTTCTCAACTATTTCCATAATAATTATTGGGATAAATACGAAGGTTATGACCTTAATAGGGACGGGATTGGAGATGTACCTTTTCATCCTTTGAGCCTTTTTGCCGTGCTTACAGAAAACAATCCCTCGGCAATGCTGCTATTCAGGAGCTTTATGATAACGCTTCTTGATAAGTCAGAAAAGATTCTGCCAAGTATTACCCCGGATAATTTTGTCGATGAAACTCCCGAAATAAAATCTCTTACATTATGATTGTTTTGCAAAATATAAACAAAAAATTTGGCAAGCTTCAGGTATTGCAGAATTTGAATCTGAAATTTAACGCAGGGGAATGTATTGCACTTATTGGCCCAAATGGTTGTGGAAAAACGACCTTGATAAAATGCATCCTCGGAATGGTTTTGCCTGACAGCGGCGATATTTTATTCAAAGGAGAATCTATTCTAAGAAAGTTTGAATATAGAAATAATATTGGCTATATGCCTCAAATAGGCCGGTATCCTGACCATATGACTATAGGCCAAATTATTGCCATGATCAAGCAAATCAGGAATTCGAAAGCCATTCTGGATGAAGATTTAGTTAGAGCTTTTAAACTTGATAAGATGGATGATAAACAAATGCGTACACTCTCAGGCGGAACAACCCAAAAGGTAAGTGCAACATTAGCCTTTCTCTTTAACCCTGATGTCCTTATACTTGATGAGCCAACTGCAGGATTGGATCCCTTGGCATCAGAAATACTGAAGGAGAAAATTATTAAAGAAAAGCAAAAGGGGAAATTAATTTTGATAACCTCTCATTTACTAAGTGAACTTGATGATATGATTACCCAGATTATTTTTATGCAGGAAGGTAAAGTGCATTTTCATAAAAATATAAAAGAACTGCTTGAATCAACGGGTGAAAACAAAATTTCAAAAGCCATATCTAAAATTTTAAAAGAAAAGGATTATGAACAGGATCATTAAATTTGTATTGTTGGATATTCTTAAAAATAAAATCGTACTGAGTTACACTTTTATTTTGGCCTTACTCTGCTGGGGATCTTTTGGTCTGGAAGATAATTCTGCTAAAGGCCTGCTGACAATTTTGAATGTTATTTTATTTACTGTTCCACTAGTTTCGATACTTTTTTCTACCATATATCTTTATAACAGTTCTGAATTTATTGAACTCTTGCTCAGTCAGCCATTAAGACGAAAGAAAATATGGATCAGTTTGTTTGCCGGGCTTTCTATTGCAATGGTTTTGGCCTTTTTACTGGGTGCGGGAATCCCTCTTCTAATTAACGCGCCGAATGCTTCAGGTATTATGATGCTTTTGTCAGGATGTTTAATTTCAGCTGTTTTTGTGTCCTTAGCTTTTTTGGGCTGTATTTTGACTCGTGATAAAGCAAAAGGAATCGGCATAGCGATTATGTTTTGGATTTATTTTGCGATACTATTTGACGCATTTGTTTTATTTCTGTTGTTTCAGTTTGCCCAATATCCTATTGAGGAAGCAATGGTGGGGGTAACGGCCTTAAGTCCGATAGACCTTGCGCGCATTCAAATCCTTTTACATCTTGATCAGTCAGCTATGATGGGTTACACAGGCGCAATTTTTAAAGATTTTTTTGGGACAACGATTGGATTGATTATCTCTTTTTTGCTATTGATTTTATGGATTGCAATACCTTTTTTTATTTCAGTTAGAAAATTTAATAAAAAAGATCTTTAACGATTAATATTTAATACCAGATTATGAAGGAGAAGATAAAAACAGATATTAAAAACAGACAGGATATCAAAATATTGGTCGATGCTTTTTATGGTAAGGTTCAGACAGATCCTATTATCGGATACTTATTTACCAAAGTAGCGAATGTTAATTGGGAAAAGCATCTTCCAATCATGTATGATTTTTGGGATAATATCCTTTTTCATTCCGGAAATTTTGAAGGAAACCCGATGATGAAGCATCGGGTTTTAAATCAGAAAAGCCCCTTAACTGAAACTCATTTTAAACATTGGAATAAGTTGTGGAAAAAGACTGTTGATGATTTATTTGAAGGGACAAAAGCATCAGAGGTAAAGATTAGAGCTCAGAGTATTTCTAAAATGATGATGAATAAAGTGATAGAATAGCGAAACGGGAACCTTCAGGTTCCCGTTTTTTTTAAAATTAAATGCTACCAGAGCTTGAATTAATAATTTTGATTTAACCTAGGCAAAGAAATAAAAATGTTTGAAAAAAGTATATGACCTGAATCATATTTTGAAGTATTTGAGGAATTTTAATAAAATATTTTATGATCTATAATCTCTATTTTTTTTTTCTTGTTCATAATAGAAATTGTGCGGATGACCGTCTCCACACGCAAACCAGTGAAATCTGCAATTTCCTGGCGGGTGTAATGAATTTTTAATCTTTGATTTGGGGGAATGTTCTGCTGTTTTTTTAAATTATCCAGGAAATACTGCACCCGGTATTCCGGTTTATGATTAATTATATTTTTTGAAAATACTATTTTATTGTAAATTCTCCAGGCAAAGACTTTTAATATTTTTGATTGGATTGTTGGATTTTCTTCAAGAAGTAAAAAGAAGTTGGCTTTTGAAAGTTTTAATAGTACACAATCTGTCTGCGCTACTGCTGAGGCTGGGTACGGCTGGTCAATGAAGAGCGGCGGTTCGCCAAAACTACTTCCATTTTCAAAAATTCCTACTGTCAGATCTTTCCCGTCTTCATTGGTATAGGTCATTTTTACAGTCCCTTCCAGGATCTGATAGAAGTAAAGGGGAGGATCATTTTCATAAAATATGATAGAGTTTTTAGCTGTTTTTTTTGCAACAGCACCCCAGGTGAAGAGCAGATCTGTATCAATATCCATTTTTCTTAAATTTATATGCAATAGATGATCCAAAATATTTCATTATCCGAATCCAATGCCTGCAGTTATTATTGATTTTCATGCATTCTGAGGTGTTTGTTTTAAGCAAAGAAAAGAAATCAGAACCAGAAAAAATATGATAAATATTAGGTTTTGAAAGTTTTGCTGAATTTAGCTAAGCTTTTAAATTAAGATGTATAAAAAATATATTTTAAACTTCAGCTGCAAGGTAATCTTTTGGAAATCATTGTGTAATCTCCAGGGTTATGATATTTATCATATTACTAAAACCGGATATGTCGGATATTTGTAAAGTACTAGCAGAGATAATAGCTAAAAATAAGATTCATTTTCAATTAAAAAAAGATTGACTGTTTCATTTTCGTCCTAATTTCTAAAATTAAAATTATGTCAAGATCTCTAATTCAAAAATATAATGTTCCCGGTCCCAGATATACCAGTTATCCAACTGTTCCGTATTGGAATGAAATACTTTTTTCAATAGAGCAATGGAAGAATTCTTTTGAAAAATCATTAAAGGAAAGCAATTTACAAAATGGGATTAGCCTGTATATTCATTTGCCTTTTTGTGAAAGTTTGTGCACTTTTTGCGGATGCAACAAACGAATTACCAAAAATCATTCAGTAGAAGAAAAATACATCATGGCTGTTTTAAAGGAATGGAATATTTACTGTGGACTGTCTTGTGAAAGGCCAATCATAAAAGAAATTCACTTAGGCGGTGGAACTCCTACTTTTTTCTCATCAGATAATTTAGAAAAGCTTATAAACGGTATTTTTACGTCGGCCGATAGAGCTGAAAGCCATGAGTTCAGTTTTGAAGGCCATCCTAACAATACAACTTATGAGCAGCTTAAAAAATTACATAATTTAGGATTTCGCAGAGTAAGTTTTGGCGTCCAGGACTACGCGGAAAAAGTCCAGAAAGCCATTCACAGAATTCAGCCATTTCACAATGTGGCAAAAGTGACTTTTTGGGCAAAAGAAATTGGTTACACCTCAATTGGACACGATATTATTTTTGGGTTGCCTTTTCAAACAATTGAAAACATTGTGGACACCATCGAAAAAACAAACTCTTTAAAACCAGATCGATTGGCATTTTACAGCTACGCGCACACGCCCTGGATTAAAGGAAATGGACAGCGTGGATTCAATGAAGCCGACCTTCCAAAAGACATTGAAAAAAGAACATTGTATGAAACAGGAAAAAACTTGCTTTCTCAAAACGGGTATCATGAAATTGGGATGGATCACTTTGCTTTAGCTTCTGATAGTTTGTATAAGGCTGGTCGTAATGGGGAATTGCACCGAAATTTTATGGGATATAGCTCGTCAAAAACCCAGCTAATGATTGGATTGGGAGTTTCAGCTATTAGTGACAGCTGGTATAGTTTTGCTCAAAATACAAAGAGATTGGAAGAATATTATCAACTATTGGAATCCGACCAACTTCCTGTAGTGAAAGGGCATATACTTGACAAGGAGGATTTAATTATTCGCAAACATATTCTCAATTTAACCTGTCAATTTGAAACTTCGTGGGATGATAAAGCCTTTTGCTTTGGCGAATTACAAAGTGTTTTGTCCGATTTAAGGGAGATGGTAAATGATAATCTGGTAATTATTGAAGGAAACAGAATTCAAATTACAGATGCAGGCAGACCTTTTGTTCGTAATATTTGTATGGCTTTCGATCTGCATTTGAAAAGAAAATCTCCCCAAACTAATCTTTTTTCAATGACAGTTTAAACCTTTATTGGGATTCCTTGGACAAATTGACTCATATCCTGAAATCTTCTAGGTATGCTGTTTATCAAACATGATATACTGACAGGTTGATTCGTTTAACTACTTTCTGGATTTAAGATCACATCGATATGCCCAGTAGCCACTGTATCAATCTTTAAAGAATAATTTTGCTGGAAAAGAAAATTATTAGAATTTTTCAAGTAATGTATTGTAATGACTCTAATTATTTTACTTTTGCAGCAAAAAATTACTATGAATAAATGCGATCAATGTATTGTAAGACAGCTTAGTGCCCTAAAAGCACTAAACAAAGAGCAAATCATACAATTGGCAAATAGTAAAAGCACCCAGGTAATTAAAAAAGGCGAGGCTATAATAGAGGAAGGGGAAGTAATTAAAGGTGTTTTCTGTATCAAAGATGGCATTGGAAAACTTTCGAAATTAAGTGCCAACGGCAGGGACCAGGTTGTTAAACTTGTTAAGGCGGGTGAACTTTTAGGGCAACGTTCAATGATCAGCAATGAACCTGCAAACTTGTCGGCTACAGCAATTGCAGATATGGAAGTTTGTTTCATTCCAAAATCTGAGATTATTCATTTCTTTAATAATAATAATCAGTTTTCAATGAACTTAATGCAGGCGGTTTGTGAAGATTTGAAACATGCTGATGAGCATACTGTGGACATGGTACAGAAAACTGTTAAGGAAAGACTGGCTGAAAAATTATTATATCTTAATGAGACTTTTGGTGTCAATGCTGATCAATCCTTAAAAGTGCAATTATCAAGAGAGGAATTGGCTGGAATGATCGGTACAGCCACCGAGAGCTGTATCCGATTGCTTTCTGAGTTTAAAAAGTCAGGGTTGATTGAATTAAAAGGAAAGCTGATTTTTTTAAAGGATATTAAAGGATTAATAAAGGAAGCAAAGTAACCGGAACATAACTAGATCTTTCAGTACTTTACGCTGGGAGATATTGCTGCTTACAGAACCGTTATTAAGTTAATGGTATAATCATTATTTGGATAATTCCAGCATTCTTTCAATAGGAACATACGCTTTTTTCATTATATGGGCAGGAACTGTAATTTCGGGAGTTTCATTCAGCAAACAGTCGTGCAATTTTTGTAATGTATTTACTTTCATATAGCCACACTGGCTGCAGGCGCAAGTATTGTCTTCATTTGATGGTGCCGGTATTAATATTTTATCAGGAACTTCCTGTTTCATTTTATGAAGAATACCCGCTTCTGTAGCTACAATAAATTTGTTGCCTGGATTGGTTTTAACATATTCAATCATTCCTGCTGTAGAACCAATATAACAGGCTGTTTTTAAAATATGTGTTTCAGATTCAGGATGGGCAATAATTTGCGCACCTGGGTTTTGTTTGTATAATTGGATTAATTTATCAAAGGAAAATGCTTCATGAACTACACATGCACCGTCCCAAAGCAACATTTCCCTGCCTGTTTGTTCCATTACATATTTTCCCAAATTTTTATCAGGAGCAAAAATAATGGGTTTGTCTTTTGGTATAGAATTTACGATTTTAACGGCATTGGAAGAAGTGACCACAATGTCAGTTAAAGCTTTAACCTCGGCAGAACAATTCACATAGGTAATAACAATGTGGTCTGGATGGGCTTCGGTAAATTTTTGAAACAAATCTGCAGGACAAGAGTCAGCCAACGAGCAGCCTGCATTCAAATCTGGAAGAATAACTTTTTTAGACGGATTTAAAATTTTTGCAGTTTCAGCCATAAAATGTACCCCGGCAAAAACAATTATATCAGCACGTACTTGCATTGCTTCTTGTGACAAGCCCAGGCTGTCACCCACATAATCCGCAACATCCTGAATATCGGATTGCTGATAGTAATGTGCCAAAATAACTGCATTCTTCTCTTTTTTTAATTGCAGTATTCTTTCTTTAAGGTTCTTCATTATTAAATCTTTAATTATTCTCGTGTGTTTAAAACAAACTGAGTGTATGCTGCTACTTTTGGTTTGGTTTTTAGAATTGAAATTTTGAAATCGATAAGATTGTTGATTTTTCGTAAAATCCAATCCAACAAAGCTTTCATTATGAAACAAAAATTAATACTTCAGGAAAGTGTCTCCCGTTTTAATGCCCAAAGCCAATTCTTCCAGGTTGGTATTCTCCAGCATATACACCAAATCGTTTCGAATAGATATAAATTTATCGTGCATCGGACAAGGATGGTCTTCTGAGCAATTGCTTAACCCTAATAAGCAACCCGTTAAAATGCAATCGCCATCCAAAGAACTCACTATTTGCGCTAATTTAATTCCTTTCATATTCTCTTTAGGAATTTCAAAACCGCCGCCCACTCCTCTTATGGAGTTGATGATATTGTCTCTCGATAGGATTTGAAGAATTTTAGCTGTAAAAGCTTCAGGAGAATCTATTTTTTTTGCAATTTCTTTCAAGCCAATTCGATTGCCCTGATACGATTGGAAAGCAATAAAAATAGTTGCACGTATGCCGTATTCACAGGTTTTAGAGAACATAATCGATTTTTATTATTACTAAGAATTTTATAAATTAAAGCCCTCCAAAACGCACAAAAGACCCAAATATAACCATCAAAACCCCAATTATGGTAACTGATAAAATATGAAAAGTCATTTCGGGTAATTTGTCCGCACTTTTTTTAAGTTTTGGCAATACTCTAAATTGAGCACTCAAAGCAAAAAGGACAGTCAATAATAACAACGCTAATTTTGTTGAAACAACTTTTTCTAGAGGTGTTTCAAACTGAAACCAATATTGAATACCAACAGCATATTTATAGGCCATTAAAACCCCTGTAATGACCAATAAACCCAGAGCAGTCATTCCTATAGGTTCATACTTTCTTTCATAATCGAGGATTATATTTTGATTTTTTTCTTTTAGTGCTTGTGGCAAAAAACCAAAGACAAGCAACAAATGGCCACCAACCCAAATAGCGGCACTCAAAAGATGGATGATTAACAATAAATGATGGCTCATGCGGTTTTTCGTTTAATTTTCAAAATTTCAACAGATAGCAATAAAAGGCCTGCTGGCAGAAAAATACTGGATAAAAATAGATTTTGGTAATAACCCGGTAGAGTTCCCTTACCCAGGAAAAACCAAATCCCCTGAAGGAACAAAAGAGTTTCAGTTGTGAAAAATCCGAATAAAAAAATCGCGATTCCCCATTTTTGAATACGGTTCCTCGAATTTAAAAAATCATTTTGCAAGGCAAATCCAAACAGGAAACCTGTAATAATTCCCAACATCGTCAAATGAATATAACCAATAACAAAATTACGAATCTGATGGGATACCTGTGCCAATTCGGGAAGCAAAACCACAAGTTGAATAACGACTTTTAAAGCCAATGAAAACAAAGCAAAACCATACACTGTTTTTGCGATTGTTGGTAAAGCAGCAAAAAAGGATTGAAACTGCGGGCGGATAAATTGTATAAAAAGTACCCCAGCATATATCTGAAGGATTACTCCAAGAGTATTTAACCAGTAAAAGACAGGATCAGGCAAATACCAGCTAACCGGCAAAGCCAATGTCAAAAAAGTCGAAGCAACAAATAAATTATAAAACACCCGAAATTTTTTAGCTTCAATAATAAGTATTGCCTGTTTGAAAAACAAAGCCAAAACGGCAAACAGAAACCAGCCGTTAAATTGAAAATGAAGAAAAAATTGGATGGCAATCTGATAAAAAGCGCTTGTTTTTCCTAATAATCCTACGACGGGGCCTAAACACCAAACACCTAAAGTGGAAAGTGTCATAAAAAACAAAGCCATATAAAGCATCTTCTTTTCGGAGAATGTGCCTGGATTGGCATCCTTTATAATTAAATAACAAAAATAGTAGCTGCAGAAAATATGCAAAGTAGAGAAAAGAATAGAGGCAAAAGCATATCCTTGGGCAGGAAAATCAACCATCATTCCGAGTACAGCCAGTTCTGTTATCCAAAATAAACGGTTGTAGATGGGTTTTTGTTTTTTTTCTTTTGGAACGAAAAAATAAAAAATCAAACAGTGCAACATCAAATAAACCCAGCCTAACATCGCCACATGTGAATGTCCGTGCATTAAAAACTGAAAATTCAGTCCAGCGATCGGTGCAACATACATCCATCGAAGCAACAGTCCCATCAGTGCAGCGATGAAAAAATTAATAAAGGTACAGAGTAACCAACTCTTCTTCATGATTTTTAAAGAATTTTAATTCTTGATACTAAAAAGTGTGTTTATGCTTTAAATAAAAAATAGCGAATATTGCTCTAAATAGACAATAATCTCTTTC
The DNA here is from genome assembly GCF_017833415.1 of Flavobacterium sp. 1355. Lineage (GTDB taxonomy): Bacteria > Bacteroidota > Bacteroidia > Flavobacteriales > Flavobacteriaceae > Flavobacterium. Next base: position 92,289 of record NZ_JAFICC010000005.1, read on the forward strand.
TTTATTTCATCTTTATTTGAATCCTCCAGATTATTTATTTTTAACTTTAACGGAATCAGATAGTTGTGTAACTGATTATGGGCTTCACCTTTCATTGTACATTTTTTTAGAATCAAGGCAAATTCAAAGTTCAGTTTCTCTTTCAAAACCGATGCGCTTTCTTCTTGACCTGATTCCAGAATTATTTTTTGTAAAGTAGTAATCCCTTCAGTAGTTTCTGCGTTGGCTACCCATAATTGTCCTTTGTGCAGGCTCACTTTTGCGGGTGTTTCGATATTTTTTTCCGAAACTGAATTTATTTCATCAGCTTCTTTAGCTATTTTATCTTCTTTGTTTTTTTGGCATGATCCGATAGATACAATGGCCAATAAAAATAATACTAGTTTTATTTTTTTCATTTTGTCAAATTTTAGCTCCAAAAATCAGCATCTTCATTGTCTATAAAAGCTTCCTTGGAATGTATCTCTTCTATTTTTTTTAATTGTTCTTTTGTGGCAGCTTTTTGAATTTCAGCAAATAAAATACGTTCTTCAAAACGAATATGAAGGTCTAATTCTTTTTCAATACTTTTTAAATTTGCTTCCAGATCCCAAGCAGTTTCGAATAGTTTCCTTAGCGCTCTATGTTCTTTGAGTGCTTGTATTACGAGTTGGTTATCAGGTTCTAAAATTGGGAAGATGTATTTTTCCTCCAATAGAAAATGTCCTTTTAAATGCGTTTCATAAAACCAATCCACGTATTTTCTGATGTGGGGAAGTTCGATATTTTTCGCCATTCCGGTTTTAATTTTCCAGCAAAGAAGCAAACCATGATGATGGTCGTGGCTAAAAGGTTTTAATTCCGGAGACCTCGTTATGGGAGAAGTGGGTTTCATTTGGCTAAATTTATTTAATTGATTAAAGCATTTAAAAAAACAGATTACTACCCTCTAAAATGTATTTTAATTTTTTCTGTAGCAAGATTATGTTTTTCCAATTCTTTAAAAGATTCCCCAAGTTTTTCTATTGTTGATCCATTAACAAAATGCTGAATGTAATAAGCTCCTGAATATCCCAAATTTTCCAGAAAGGAAATCATTTCCCGGATATCTTCTATCTTTAGTAAATCCGAATGCACTGTTGTACGAACTTCAAAAGGTATGTTGTTTTGTAGCAATAAAAGTAATGACTTTGCGAAAGGAACAAAAAGGTTGGACCGGGTAATTTTTTCAAAATTTGCAGGCATTGCCTTAAAATCAAGAGCTACATAATCAATGAGTTCCTTTTGGATCAGTTCTTCCAGTACTTTGGTTTGCGAGCCATTGGTGTCAATTTTGATTAAAAAGCCCATTTTTTTGACTTTTGTAATAAAGGAAATGGCTTTTCTGTGCAACAAACATTCGCCTCCGCTAAAAACCACGGCGTCTAGCAATTGCACCCTGTTTTTGATAAATTGAAGTGCTTTCTCAAAAGAAATACTTCCCTTTCCAAATACAATTTCAGGATTATAACAATATAAGCATCGCATATTACAGCCTGCAAACCAAAGAATGCAAGCTGACCGGTGCGGATAATCTAATAAAGTGAAAGGCGTGATACTGTAAATAGGTGTACTAACATTTTGCTTCATTGAAATGGGTTCGTTGTTTGTGTTCTCCTTTTTTTCCGATATTAAAACTCTCTACTGGTCTATGGTAGCCCATTACCCTTGTATATACCAGACATTTGGTGCGTAATTCTTGATTTTGTTCTAAAATCGCGTTGGTTGTTAGTTTCATATTTGCTGTTTTTAAATTATGAATTGTGGGATTGTCTATGGTTGCTTATTTTTCAAATCCCAATAAATTCGCTTTTTCTTCTATAATAATCTCATCACATTTTGGGCAATACTCGTGTTCTCCGTTCAGGTATCCGTGAACAGGACAAACACTAAATACAGGTGTTACTGTTATGTAAGGCAATTTAAAATGGGTAATCACTTTTTTTACAAAATTTTTGCAAGCTTCAGGGGAGCTGATTCTTTCGCTCATGTACAAATGCAAAACAGTTCCTCCGGTATATTTGCATTGCAATTGGTCCTGTAGCATCAAAGCTTCAAATGGGTCCTGGGTAAAATCTACAGGGATTTGTGAACTATTTGTGTAGTAGATATTTTTTTCTACTCCCGCCTGAATAATATCGTCAAAACGTTTTTTATCCTCTTTGGCAAATCGGTATGTGGTTCCTTCTGCCGGAGTGGCTTCTAAATTATAAAGATTTCCAGTTTCTTCCTGATACTGCTTCATTCTGTCCCGGATGTGTTCCAGAATTTCAGAAGCAAGTTCAATACCAGTTTCAGAAGTTATGTCGTCTTCATTATGGGTAAAATTCTGTATCATTTCGTTCATTCCGTTTACACCAATAGTTGAAAAGTGATTTCTGAAATGTTGTAAATACCGTTTGGTGTAGGGATACAATCCACGATCGTACATTCCCTGAATAAAAGTTCTTTTTTTCTCTAAAGTTGATTTGGAAATCAATAAAAGCTTGTCCAATTGTTGAAATAAAGCTGCTTTGTTTCCTTTGAATAAATAACCTAAACGAGCCATATTAATAGTTACCACGCCAATACTTCCTGTCATTTCAGCGCTTCCAAAAAGTCCGTTTCCACGTTTTAGTAGTTCGCGCAAATCGAGTTGCAAACGGCAGCACATACTGCGAACAGCATTGGGCTTGTAGGCATTTTCATTTTCTATTTGATTGCCATTTTCGTCCAAAACATATTGGCTTCCAATGAAATTTTGAAAATAAGAAGAACCAATTTTCGCTGTGTTTTCAAAAAGCAGGTTTGTGTTCTCTCCATCCCAGTCAAATTCTTCGGTAATATTAACCGTTGGAATAGGGAAGGTAAAGGGCTGCCCATTGGCATCACCTTCTGTCATTACTGTATAATACGCTTTATTGATTAGATTCATTTCTTTTTGAAAATGCTCGTATCGTAAATTAGTAACTTCAGAAACTCCTCTGCTTTTAGCCCTTGTCAATAGGTCTGTACTATTGTTCTTTTCAAAAATATGACAATCATTTTTAGTCGGAATTTGTGCTTTTAAATCCTCAGGAACAACCCAGTCTAAAGTGATATTAGTAAAGGGAGATTGTCCCCAGCGTGCGGGAACATTCAGGTTGTACACAAAACTTCGTACCGCTTTTAAAACGTCATCATAAAGGAGATTGTCTTTGAATACGTAAGGAGCCAAATAGGTGTCAAAAGAACTAAAGGCTTGTGCACCTGCCCATTCGCTTTGCAAAATCCCCAGAAAATTTGCCATCTGTCCTAAAGCTTCCCTAAAATGAGATGGCGGTTTGCTTTCCACCCGGCCTCTGACTCCATTGAAACCTTCATTTAACAAAACACGCAAACTCCAACCCGCACAATAGCCCGTCAGGCAATCCAAATCGTGAATGTGAATATCACCATTGCGGTGTGCATAGCCTTCTTCTTTAGAATACACTTTATCCAGCCAATAATTTGCGATAACTTTTCCTGCTACATTGCTAACCAATCCTGCGTTCGAATAAGAGGTGTTGGCGTTGGCGTTGATCCGCCAATCTGTTTGTTGTATGTATTCTTCAATCGTTTGGGTGCTGTCGACATAAGTTGTATCATCATTCAATCCTTCAAGATGTTCGCGTTGCAGCTTTCTGGTGTGTCGGTATAGCATAAAGGAGCGCATGGCATCAAAATGGTTTTTATCGAATAATTTTTTTTCGATTACATCCTGAATTTCTTCAACAGACCATACTTCTTTGTTTTCGAGTTGTATAGCCACACTTTCAAAAACACTTTCGTCAACAACTATAGAGACGCTCTGAAAAGTTTTTTCAATTGCATCTTTGATCTTATAGCTTTCGAATGGCTGATAATTTCCACTTCTTTTGATGACATAATTTTCCATAGTTGTTGGTTCTTAGTGATTGAAAGCTACTTATTATTGAGCTGTAAAGTCTTTTTCAAGTTTGGCAGCTTTTGGAAATAAAATATTATTCTCCAAATGAATGTGTTTATGCAAATCCTGCTCAAATTCTTCTAGCATTGCAAACGTAACTTTATAAGTATTACAGCCATCAGCTGGCGGTGTATAATTGTTAGTTAATTCTGCTATTTTTCTAAAACGGACACCTTCGGCGTCGTGCTCGTGCATCATCATAGCAATTGGATTTTGAATGGTTTCAAAATGAGGCAGCTCAATTAATTCATCAGATAGAGTAGCATGAACCATTTTTTTTATAAATGGGAACAAAATCAGCTCTTCTTTTTTCATATGTTGTGCCAATTCTCCTGCGCAGCCTTTAAAAAGCTCATTTATTAATAATAGTTCAGGATGTTTTGCGCCATGTACTCTGCTGAGCTTATCTAAAAACTGCAGTAGTATTGGTGTTTTTTCTGATACATATCTGTGATGCGTTTTTTCAATATAATCAGCCAATAAATCAATCGGCCAGGCATTGTAATCAATTCCTGAATCGCTTTTTGATGATAGAACTGTTTCAATTTCCTGTAATAAAACATCTGCAGTCACTGCTTTTTTCTGGCAGGCTTCTTCAATGCTTCTGTTTCCGTTACAGCAAAAATCTATTCCGTATTTTGAGAACAAGGCTGCTGTTCTAAAATCTTTTGCCACGTATTCTCCGATTGTAATTTGTTCTAAAGTTTCCATAATTTTTATTTAGATTATAATTTGTAAATGATTAAACGATGATTATCTTAATAAAAGAGTATTTTATCTTTTAATTAAACACACTTCATCATTTATTTTGTTATCCAGTTGTCTTATTATTATTTAATGTATTATTTGATATTGTAAAATTCGTATAATTATAAAATGCAGAATATGATTTAAATCATAAGACTGCATTTTTTTAAATATTTTTTTAAAGTGACCTTAACCATTTTTATTTTTAAAGGAAAATAGTCAGCTGTAAATATCTTTTCTCTTGGAGTTTTTTAAAAATAGTGAATATGACAAATATCATAATAAAGGATATTTTTATCCTTTATTTTTACACTATAAATTTCAAACCAAAATAATATGAAAACCAGTGTTAAATTAAACAGACAAATAAGGGGGTTTTTTATAATGTTGCTTGTTTTAGTCGGATTTTTTTCTTGCAAAAGAGGAAGCGATGAAGCAAAAAATTATCAAAATATTGAGGCCAAAGGGCAGCAAACTGCCGAACTCACGGTGCCTCCGTTTGTTCCGAAAGCAGTAGGAGACCGTGAAGCTACAAAATTAGTGGTCAACATGGAAATTAAAGAAATTGAAGGAGAAATGGTAGATGGCGTGAAATATACCTATTGGACTTTTGGCGGTTCTGTGCCTGGAAGTTTTATCAGAACCAGGGTTGGTGATGAAGTAGAATTCCACTTAAAAAACCATCCTGATAACAAAATGCCGCATAATATTGATTTACATGCTGTAACCGGACCAGGAGGGGGAGCTACTTCATCTTTGGTTGCACCAGGACACGAAAAAGTGTTTAGTTTTAAAACCTTAAATCCAGGTTTATACGTTTATCATTGTGCTACAGCACCAGTTGGGATGCACATTGCAAACGGAATGTATGGGTTGATTTTGGTTGAACCAGAAGGAGGTTTACCACCTGTTGATAAAGAATATTACATCATGCAAGGTGATTTTTACACTAAAGGAAGTTATGGAGAGCAGGGCTCTCAACCTTTTGATATGGATAAAGCCATTAAGGAACAAGCCGATTATGTGGTTTTCAATGGAAAAGTTGGATCTATTGCCGGAGATAAGGCTTTAACGGCCAAGGTTGGAGAAACTGTACGTATTTATATGGGCAACGGAGGCCCGAATTTAGTGTCTTCTTTCCATGTTATTGGAGAAATTTTCGACAAAGTGCATATTGAAGGGGGAGATATGATCAACGAAAACGTACAAACTACTTTAATACCTGCAGGAGGCTCAGCCATTGTAGAGTTTAAAGTAGATGTTCCCGGAACTTTTATATTAGTGGATCATTCGATTTTCAGAGCCTTTAATAAAGGGGCAATTGGAATGCTGAGAGTTGAAGGCGAGGAAAATAAAAAAGTATATTCTGGAACCATACAAGATGGGATTTATTTACCCGAAGGCGGAACAATTCAAGGTATGCCCAAAGGAAAAGCGGTTCCGAAAAGCACTGTTGCAAAGACTGTTGGTGAACAAATTAAATCAGGTAAAGAATTATTTGACAGAACCTGTTATGCCTGTCACCAATCTGACGGCCAGGGTATTGCCAATGCTTTTCCACCATTATCAAAATCAGATTACCTGAATGCTAATCCAGACAGGGCTATTGGAGCAGTATTGCACGGATTAAGCGGCGAAATCACTGTTAATGGCAAGAAATTCAATAATGTGATGACCAGTCAAAACCTAACTGACGAACAAGTAGCGGATGTTCTGACTTATGTCTACAACAGTTGGGGTAACAATAAAACAGTTATAACGCCAGAAAAAGTCAAAGCTGTTAGAGCCAAACCAGCACCAAAACTAACACAGGAACATTAAAATAAATCAAAAAAAGTAAGAGATGGCCGTATTTAAAACAATACCAGTCCTATTTATACTCTGTTTAAGTTCTCTTTTTGCCCAAGAAGAAAAAATGGCATCCATAAAGGGGGGCAGTTTTGTACCCCTATATGGTGGTACTTCTGAAAAACCGGTCAACATAACCTCGTTTAATATTGATGTGTATCCGGTTACCAATAAACAATTTCTTGTTTTTGTCAAAAAAAATCCCGGCTATAGTCGTTCTAAAATCAAAGGTATTTTTGCTGATAAAAGTTATCTGGCACAGTGGGTAAGTGATTTTGATTATGGTTCAAAGAATTTAAACAATGCTCCGGTAACCAATATTTCCTGGTTTGCTGCCAGAAAATATTGCGAATGCCAAGGCAAAAGACTGCCGACAATGGACGAATGGGAATATGTAGCCATGGCCGATGAAAAACGTATTGATGCCCGTTCTAAAAAAGAATTCAATAAATATATTATGTCATGGTATGAGAAACCAAAAACTTACCTAAACCCTATAGGTCAAACCTTCAGGAATTATTGGGGAGTATATGATATGCATGGATTAGTTTGGGAATGGACAGGAGATTTCAATAGTATATTTCTTTCGGGCGAGTCCAGAAAAGATAAGGCCACTGATAATAAACTCTTTTGCGGAAGCGGATCTGTAAACGCTACCGATTTAATGAATTATGCGGCTTTTATGCGTTATGCTTTTAGAGGCAGCCTGAAGGCCAATTACACTACCAGGAATCTTGGTTTTCGATGCGCTAAAATTTAAATAGGTTCTAATCCATTAATATTTTAAAATAATGAAAAAACTGTTTCTGGGATTAACATTAATCCTTTTAGTTTTACGGGGATGTACCACTAATAAAAAATCCGAAGAAAAACCGGTTTCAGATCTATCCATATACAACCTGCCTTCAAAATGGACCAATCAAAATGGGCAAAATCTTGAAATGAAAGATTTAAAAGGGAAAGTACTTGTTATGGTAATGATTTATACTTCCTGCAAAGCAGCTTGTCCCAGATTAGTGGCCGACATGCGGAATATAGAATCTCGTTTGCCCGACAATATCAAACCAAATGTAAAATTAGTCTTAATTAGTATTGATCCTAAAACAGACACTCCAAAACGTTTAAAAGATTTTGCTATTGCAAATAAAATGGATGGGGATCAATGGGAATTTCTGAGATCCACAGAAGAAAATACCCGAGAGTTTGCCGCCGTTCTGGCGGTAAATTATAAGAAAATTGCCCCTTTAGATTTTTCTCATTCTAACATTATAAGTGTTTTTAATGCCCAAGGAGAATTAAAATTTCAGCAAGAAGGTTTGGGTGTAAATTCTCAGGCAACTATTAAAAATATTATTGAAGAGGCTCAAAAGATACAGTAACTTTTTCCTTATAACCGATTTTACATTTGGCTATTGAGTCCGTAAATTTGTAATATAATTGGGTTATTCCCCCATGTTTGCTACCGATACCATGGAAAGATTGAAAGAGGGCGACGCTGATCACATTAACAAGTAGGCTTGGGTAATGCTTAATGTAAATACTCAGATTATTGCGTATAAAAGTACTTTTTAATTCGGTTCCAGCCCTCTAAAATAGTATTATCCAGAACGTTTTGCATTGCCGGCTTATCGTAGCAGTAATCAGGTTTTTTTGCTTGATTTTGTGAAATACAAAGTTTTATGGCTTATTTTTATTAATTTCATCTTAACTTTCTGATTATTCTAACTTGACACCAATAAATGATTTATATCATGTTTTAGGATTACGGACTATTTTATCTTTGTTTAAGAATTAATTAAAGCAAGTATGAGCAATTTATCGCAATCACACAGAATATTATTTTTAAACACACTCGCTTTTGCGGTCTGTTTTGCCTGCTGGACTTTAAATGGTGTTTTAGTCACTTTTTTAGTTGATCAGGAAATTTTTGATTGGAATGTAGTTCAGATCGGGTGGCTATTGGGAATTCCAATACTTACAGGCTCTCTTATGCGATTACCAATGGGGATATTAACAGACAAATATGGAGGCCGCGTGGTCTATTCTGCTTTACTGGTTTTGGCATCCATTCCTTTGTTTTTGCTTCCTTTTGCTGCTAATTTCTGGATGTTTGCCCTATTGAGTTTTATGTTCGGAATGGTGGGAACAAGTTTTGCCGTTGGTGTGGCCTATACTTCATTATGGTATCCTAAGGAATGGCAGGGACGTGCCTTAGGAATGTTCGGAATGGGTACTGCAGGAGCTTCTATCACTCCTTTTATAGCCCCAAGTATGCTGAAATACTTTTCAGAGTCTGATCCCGTAAATGGCTGGAAATATTTGCCTGTTATTTACGGTGTAGTATTGCTGACCATGGGGATTGTTTTTATTCTTTTTTCGAAAACTAAAAAAATTGAAACAAAGGCAAAAACAGTCAAAGAACTTTTGCAGCCCCTTAAAGAGGTGCGTGTGTGGCGTTTTGGAACCTATTATTTTTTGCTATTTGGTTCGTTTGTATCATTTTCCCAATGGTTGTTGCCTAATTTTATGAATGTTTATCATACTACTTTAATTTTAGGAGGGCTGTTTACTACCTGTTTTAGTTTACCAGCTGGTGTTATTCGTGCTTTTGGAGGATTTTTATCCGATAAATTTGGAGCAAGAAAAGTGATGTATTGGGTATTGAGTACTTCTGTGGTATTGAGTTTCCTGCTTTTATTTCCAAAAATGAATATTACTACTTCGGGTAGCGGCTTAATGGCAGCAAAAGCTGGAACTGTTACACAAGTATCACCATCTAAGATAGTGATCGGGGAAAAAGAATATTTGCTTACTCCAGAAGATGCTAATGCTGGGCACAATGCGTTTTTTCCTTCTAAAAAAACATGGCAGGAAGTTGTTGTAGCAGAAAATCAAAAAGTCCAGAAAAAAGAATTAATAGCAGATGGAATAACACAAATTCATTTTGAGGCCAATATGTGGGTTTACCTTACGTTGGTCATTTTAATTGGTGCCTGCTGGGGCATTGGTTCGGCAGCAGTTTACAAACATATTCCGGAGTACTTCCCGAATCAGGTAGGAGTAATCGGAGGAATGGTAGGTATGATTGGTGGCTTGGGAGGATTTATTGGACCTATTGTTTTCGGATACCTGCTTGCTTTTACTGGATTCTGGACCAGTTCATGGTTCTTTATCTTCGCCTTGTCAATTACATGCTTGATTTGGATGCACCGGGTTATTGTAAAAGTGACTACAGAAAAACTGCCTGAATTTGCTCAGGATATGGATAGAAAAGATGTTGTACAATAGCGATCAAATAAAAAGTATTATTAATTTTTATTATAAATTAGAAAGGAATTACTCAATTGGTCTTGAAATCGATTTGCCTTTTCCTTTTTTTTTGTAAATTAACCTTCTTTAATATTTAAACATTTTGAAGCGCTATTTTTTATAAGCAGTCTAAAAGTAATACCGGTCCTTATGTATGGTACGGATTGTAATTTGAGAATTAACAGTTATTCTTTGTAATTAGAATTTAAAAGTCAACTGATGTAATATAATTTAAAATGAAAGATAGAAACTACAATATTAAAGCTTTACTTATTGCCACCTCCATGTCCGTGCTAATGATCATATTAGTTTTTTATGGATCCAGAAAACTGCAAAATTTTGATGCTGCATTAATTACGTATTTATTTGGGACTGTGTTTGCTTTTTTTGGTATTGTGTACCGCTACTCTGTTTGGCTGCAAAGACCGCCTACCTGGATTTATTTCAAAAGAGGGGTTAGCTATTTGTTTACCGGTAAAGTATTTTCGCACTTTTGGTTCGCTTCAAAAGAGACTATTGAAAATATTGCTTTCCAGAAGTTTATTTATCCACGTGGAAAATACCGTTGGATGGCTCATTTTTTGATTGCCATAGGCTGTACCTCCGCTTTTTTAATTACCATACCTTTAACTTTTGGATGGATCCATTTTACCATGGCTCCAAACTCAATATCGGTCTATGAAGCGCACTTTTTTGGTTTCAAGGTCATGGACTTTGAATTGGGTTCCATTATGGCCTTCCTGACTTTTCATGCTTTGAACTGGTCGTCTTACCTGGTTATATTAGGTTCATTATATTATCTAAGACGACGTTTGACCAATCCGGGTTTGATCGCTACTCAAACTTTTGAAGGTGATTTATTACCCCTTATTTTATTGATTGCTATTTCTGCTACCGGACTTGGATTAACGTATTCCTATCAGTTTATGAAAGGTTTTGCATTTGATTTTCTAGCTGTTTTGCATGCTGTAACAGTAATTATGTTCTTAATATGGATTCCATTTGGAAAGTTTTTCCATATCATTCAGCGCCCGGCACAAATTGGGGCACATATATATAAAAAGCAGGGAATGAAAATGGGCATGGCAGTTTGTGAGCACACCGGAGAAGAATTCGCTACCAATTTGCATATAAAAGATCTTAAAACAGTAACTAAGGAATTGGGCTTTAATTTTGACAGGCCGGACGGAACATCACACTTGGATTTAAGCCCTGAAGGAAAAAGATCCCGTTTGGCACAAGCCCACCTGAAAGCCCGACTGGAAGGCGGAAATTTATTTGGTTAATTTTTTTAAAGTCGAATTAAAATTTAAAAACAACCTGACGATTTTTTTATCGTATCGGTTAAAAATATAAAACATGGCAAAATTACCTGTTTCAGAACAAAACATTATCACGCAGTTTGGCCCTCATAAAAATTACACACCTAAAGATGGTTATGAAGGCAGGGATGAACCAGATGAGTTGGTAAAAACACATTGTTGTTTTTGCGGGATGCAGTGCGGGATTCAATTATCGGTAAAAGACAATAAAGTAGTAGGCTTTGAACCCTGGATGGAATTTCCGTTCAATGAAGGGCGATTGTGCCCCAAAGGAGTCCAGCGCTATTTACAGAACAATCATCCGGATCGTCTTTTGTCCCCGCTCAAAAGGGTGGAAGGGCAAGGATTTGTACCGGCATCCTGGGATGAGGCCATGGGAAAAACAGTTTCTGAAATCAAAAGAATTCAGGAAAAATATGGGAATGATGCATTCTCGGTCCTCTCGGGGGTTTCCCTTACCAATGAAAAAAGTTATTTGATGGGCAAGTTTGCCCGTGTAGCTTTAAAAACGAAAAATTTGGATTATAATGGACGCTTGTGTATGGTAAGTGCAGGGGCGGGAAATAAGAAAGCGTTTGGCCTGGATAGGGGTTCAAATAACTATTCGGATCTGGAATATGCAGAAGTAATTATTGTGGCCGGAGCCAATATTAGTGAAACTTTCCCAACATTAACCCACTGGATTTGGAAGGCCAGAGACCGTGGCGCTAAATTGATAGTAATTGATCCGAGAATGATTCCATTGGCCAGAACAGCCGACATTCATTTGGATGTTCGTCCCGGAACAGATTCGGCTTTATATGGCGCTATGCTGAAATATTTGGTGGATCATGATATGCTGGATCACGATTTTATTGCTAACCATACATCAGGTTTTCAGCAGACCATAGAGGCCGTAAAAGAATATACCCTGGAATGGGCAGAAGAAGTTACAGGGATTAAAAAAGAAAAAATTCAGCAGGCAGCCCAATTATGGGGCAGTGCCAAAACAAGCTTTTTACTTCATGCCCGCGGAATTGAACATCACTCCAAAGGTGTAGATAATGTTTTGGGCTGCATAAATCTGGTTTTGGCAACAGGAAGAATTGGTAAGCCATATTGCGGTTACGCCACTATTACAGGTCAGGGAAATGGGCAAGGTGGTAGAGAGCACGGTCATAAATGCGACCAGTTACCAGGCAATAGGGATATTGAAAATCCGGAGCATCGTGAATATATCGCAGAGGTTTGGGGTATTAATGAGAAAGATATGCCAGGAAAAGGTTTATCGGCTTATGAAATAATCGAAGCCATTCATCGTGGGGAGATCAAAGGGCTATTGTCTATTTGTTTCAATCCGCTAGTTTCATTGCCCAACAGCAACTACGTTCGGGAGGCTTTAGAAAAGTTGGAATTTTATGTTTGCATTGACTTTTTCTTAAACGAAACGGCCCGTCATGCCGACATCGTTTTGGCAGGTTCACTGCAGGAAGAAGAAGAAGGGACAACCACTTCGGCAGAAGGGCGTGTGATCCGCATCCGCCAGGCAGTAACGCCTCCGGGAGACGCCAGAACCGATACTTCCATTATATTGGAATTAGCCAAACGATTAGGCGTACAGGATAAATTTACCTATGATAGCAGTGAAGCCGTTTTTAATGAATTGCGTGTAGCCTCAAAAGGAGGAACTGCTGATTATTATGGAATTACCTACCAAAGGATTGAAGACGAAATGGGTGTTTTTTGGCCGTGCCCGGAAATAGGACATCCCGGAACACCTCGGCTGTGGGAGGATAAAAAATTTAAGACAGCAGATCAAAGGGCGCATTTTAATCCCGCCCCCTACAAGCTCCCGGGTGAAGTTCCAAATGCTGATTACCCAATAATTTTGACCACAGGACGTGTGGTTTCACAATATCTGAGTGGTACACAAACACGAAGAATTGGAAAATTGGTCGATCAGTATCCGGAACCTTTATTGGAAATTCATCCAAATTTAGCCCAACAATACGGCATCAAACAAAGGGAATTAATAAAAGTGACTACCCGGCGTGGTGAAGGCATTTTTCCTGCAAATATTGTCGAAACGATTCGCGAAGATACGGTTTTCATACCCTACCACTGGTCTGGGAAAAAATCAGCGAACCAGTTGACCCCCGGAACATTGGATGCTATTTCTAAAATCCCGGAGTTCAAAGTTTGTGCCTGCCATCTGGAGCCATTGCGTGAAATAGCGCCAGCTTCGAGCGAATCTATGGCTTATGCTAGTATTTAACCTGTAAAAACAAAAAATGAATTATACCAATTTTAATAAAAATGAAGAGTTTTTTGTAGATATGCAACGGTGCATTGGCTGTAAAGCCTGCGAGATGGCCTGTGCTGAATGCGAAACTAACGGTCAGGAATCCTTAATTCACGTAAATTATGTTGATCGGGCTTCAACTGTACAGACTACCGTTCAGGTGTGTATGCATTGTGAAGATCCTGTTTGTGCAAATGTATGTCCTGCTGATGCTATTTCAAAGGACGAATTCGGAATTGTCCATACGGCAAATACCGAAAGATGTATTGGTTGTTCCAACTGTGTCATGGCGTGTCCATTTGGCGTGCCTAAAAAAGAAGAGTCCTACGATTTGATGATGAAATGTACGATGTGCTACGACAGAACCAGCGTGGGCAAAAAGCCAATGTGTGCTACGGTTTGTCCAAGCGGGGCCTTGTTTTATGGCACCAGAGAGGAAATACAGGAAATGCGCCCAAATAGTTCGCCTGTAAATACATTTCTTTTCGGAGAAGAGGTAGTGAACACAAAAGTTAATATTATGATGCCCAAAGGCAGTAATCAATTAATAATTTATTAGAATTCATGTCTAAAGAAGATAATTTAAATAAAAATTGGAAGAAGGATTTTCCAATCGAAAAACAACAGGCAACCAATGTGAGCCGTCGTGATTTTGCCAAATTCCTTACACTGGTATCAGGAGGATTAATGGTTGGAAGCGGCCTGGTGGCAGCCAAAGCGCACCTATTTCCAAAAGATGAACTGGATGGAGAGCACTTTGTCTGTAAAAAAGAAGAGGTGCCGGTAGGCGGTACACGCGCATTTGTGATAAAAGGAAGTACAATCCCCTATATATTGATTCATCTGGAGACGGGAGAGTTCAAAGCGTATGAACAAAAATGTACCCATCTTTCCTGCTCTGTCTTTTACAAGCCCGGTACCGGAATTATTCATTGTCCATGCCACGAAGGCTCTTTTGACGCCCAAACCGGAGATGTTATTGCCGGACCACCGCCCAGGGCGTTGCCTAAACTGCAGGTTTTTTTTAAAGAAAATGCTATTTATGTAAAGGCATCGGAAAATCTGGAAGAAAAAGTAGGATAAATTCGTAAAATTAAGAACCATGAGTACTTTTAGAACTGGTCAGAATCAGGCCAACCCCAATAAGTTAAACGCGATACTTTCAACCATTATTTTTATATTAATACTAAATGTGACTATTCAAATTTGGTTGTTGTATGCGGCCTTGAACAATGCTTTGGATAACAATAAAGAAATCCTTATTCCTGCATTTATTGCGTCATTGATATTATTTCTGATAGGAATTGGTCTGCTGTATTACTTACCAATTGGAAATTTGAAGAAAAAGCACGTATAAATTTGTTTCAGGGTTTTAGATTAGTCTTTTTTAGATGTGAAGTACAATGATAAATGCTTACTGAAAAAAAAATCGTTTGTAACCGCTGTATTTGGAAATTGGAAGAAAGTCTTTAGTACAAAAACAAATATTAATTGTGGCGGATGTGTTGATCTTAAACTATATTTATATATTACCATGCATCTGCAACCGGAACGTTGGTACCAGTAATGAAGGGCGGCTGATTGAGAGTGGCAGGAATTCCGGCCCAACAAGTTAACGAAGCTATGCAAAAAACAGGTTTTATAATATAGTTTTTGGTGCACAACTAACGTTCTCTCAGAAATACGTATTTTACCTGTATTTTATTTCAAAAATCATAAAAATATAATTTTTAGGGAATAATAAAAAGTTTTGTCTTTCAAGAATTTTGCTAGCTGCTTGTAGTTATACTAATATGTCAGACCTTCAAATACTAAAGATAAAGTAACTATTGCTGTTCCTGTATTTATATTACACGATAGCAACTTTAAAATAACTAATATGCCAGGGTTAGGATTACATGAAAAGATCATCTGCATTCTCGCTGAGAATTATAACAAAATTTACAGTCTTGAAAAATTAACCAATATGGTTTTTCCACTCTCAGAATTAACTCATGCTGAATCATATATTGCTGCCGAAAGGGAAAATCAGGCTATGGTGCTGGATGCTTTGCTTTTTCTTTTTGAAAATGGTCAAATATTTTTAGATCCTATTACTGATGAAAGTTCAATGAGAAGATAAAATTCAAAGGCAGCTTCGATATATTATCTGGCATCATTGCTATAAATGGCATCTTTTTTATTGTGAGAGAATGGGATATTCAAAAAGCGAATGCTGCATTTATCTGTTTTTTTGAATTAGTGATCAGAAATTTAACGAATTTTAGTGTAAAAGCGATCGTTAAATTCTTTGTTATCTGGAATATGAGAACAGGTTTTCCAGCTCGCTAAAATTTGATGGATGGTATATTGTTATATCTGGTCGGGGGTTATTGTCGCTAAAATTTCCATTATTTTTTTTTCTTTTTCCGAGATGGTTTTTAAAATCTTTGATGCCTGCTCAATATACTTAAAGTTGCCGGTTTGGCTCACTTTTTCAAATAAATACGAAACTGAAGTCCAAAGTTCTGCAATTTCCACAAACGCCTCATGTCCAGATTTGAGTTGGTACAATTTAAACATGTCGTAACTTTCTTTTAAAAAATCACGGTACAGGTTTCTAAATAATGCTCCGCCTGTACCTGCCTTTTCCATAAGCATTGCAGCTGTTTTAAAGTCGTTTTCAATATCCTTACTTCTCTTAAACCATTTAATTATTTCTGTACTTGTTTTTAAAATTCCTTTATAGCCAATATTTGTTATAGGTGGATTTATATATTCAGCAGCGTTATTTTTAACTGCAGTTAAAACTGCTGTTTTTAAATCAAATTTATTGTCTGTTTTATCCAAAATATAATACAGGTTTTTAGATGACATTGGACCTTTTGCTGCTCTGGCTAACGACAAACTTTTCAAGCTTGTTTTCACTTTGCCCCCCTGCTGTTTTGTGTCCACCAAAAAGGCATTTTCATTTTCATAACCATAAATTGCAGTATAATGTCCTGCAAAATGAAATGCCTGTGAAAAATATTGCAAATGAAAACAGTCTAATTTTAATCCGACTGCCTGTCCTTTGTCAAGTAATTCTTTTACGTTCTCCCATGCCTTTTGGGCTGATGCTGTTTCTTTGACCGTCAATACAAGATTTAGATTTCTTGCAATATTTTCAGTTAGAACGTCCGGTTTTACCCTTCCGCCAATAAAAGGAAAATCCATGGATTTCATGTTCCAGAATATGAATCCGAGTCCTTGTCCCAGCCCAAAAAGCATAGGCTCGGAAAGTTCTATGTCAAGTTGCCCCAACAAAGTTCCTGTTGCTGTTGTTTCGCAATGTTGTCCTTCAAATGCTTTTATGTTATCTATTTTCATTATCGCTCCGATATTGTTTTCTAACTGCCAACTTGCATACTTTTGACAGTATATCTGCCTTTAATAGGTATAGCGTTGCATTGTATGAGTAATGGTTTTACAATACTACGCAAAAATACCAATACATATAGGATTTTTTAATAGTCATGAGAGTTTGTGCAAAAAAACAGGGTATAAAGAAATCACCCAACTAACAAGGGAGGTTTTCGGGTTATAACGCCTCACGGCATTGCCTTTAAGGCCCATATCGGGACGATAAAGATTTAAAAGATTATCGGGGCTGAAAATACTAAGGATTAATGTCCGCCTATGTTAAAAATAGCAAGACGCAGCGATTGAGAATTAGTAATGAAGGTATCAGTATATTCTATGGAATCCCGGGTAAGATATCAATGAATAATTTTTATATTTGGTCTCAAAGAGCAAGCGTAGTATTTAAATTAAATTGCAATGGAAAAGGGGATGAAGCTTAAGGTTCGAAAACAGCTTGACGGCAAACAGCAGTCCAATATTATTAAATTAAAAGGAAGCCTGATCTCCCGGGGCTATACTCAGATCATACACATTTTGGATAAGGATGAGGAGTTTCATATCAATTCCTTTGATATTGAAATGGGAGCAGCCGGTGAAGTGCAGGAATTTATTACTGCCTTTATTGCCCGGGAGCAGCTTGAGGATAGTGTATCTATTTTTAAGTAAGGCAGAGAATTAGCGGGCTATTTAATATTGTTTTTTAGGAGCTTTTCCCGCTATACGTTGCAATCTTTTGTGCCGAAACCCGGCACAAAAGGATTTCCACTTCTATCGGGGCTGGGGCTGCAGAGCCCGTTTTGTTTGGGAGAACTGATATGCGAAGCAATTGATTAATCTTGATTATGATAGTGATCTTTCACATTCGTCAATACTGCCAATAAGCGAAAGCACCAGCTTCAAATTTTTCAAAGCTGCATTAGAATCAAGAAATAAAAAGACATTTAATACAAATAAAAAGATCTGTTCTAAGGGGGTGTTCACTACCAAAAATGTGGTCTTTATTTTGGTCTAAAGCCTTTGCGGAAGTTTTCTTAAGGAATCTCTTAAGGAAGCGGTGCGTTTGTAACAGATAATCATTGGGTGGCCTGCTTGTTTTGGTCAGATTTTTTTATCATGGTCTAAATCAATAATGAACACGGGCAGGTAAATTAATATTCCAACAAATGAAAATATAGTCCGCCAATAGACCCTACGGCAAAAGAAAACCAAAAAACCTCATTTGGTCCATTCCAGAGAAAAGGGAGCAAGCCTGCTATGGTCGATATAATAGTGCGTGCTACAGAAATGATTTTATAATTATATGCTTTAAATATAACAACATTGTGCTTTTTGACCTGGATGGCTATCGGACCATTTTTTAAATCCCAGACGTTGAATTTTTTTATAATTGTCAGACACGAGTTTTACTTCTTGTAATTCATTAATATCAATAATAGGGGATAGTCTTCCAATTAACGTTATTAGTCGCTTCAACAATTCATTCTTGACCTGATGAATTTTTTACATAAAATCCAGCGTAATCAGTGTCTTCGTTAAAATTAAAATAGTATGGAGAATTTATAAATTTTAAACTTGTTGAATATCTTCCCATTTCATCTGTCTCTATCAATTTCAATTGATGAGAGAAAAGTTACCACCTGCTGTAATATATTTGTAAATGTGGTCCTTTTGAGAAGTAAGTACTTCATAAGTTTTTTTTTTTGCCACTAACGTCTTGTGGCTTGCAGATGTTGGGGATTTGGTTAGCCTAAACTTTAAGTAAATCACTAAACACAAAAGTACAAAACAAGGTGTGAATTCAAGACCAAAACCCCAATTTTTTGCAAACCGCTGTTAGCGGCTGGACTTTTTTATATGCAGATTTCCTTTTTGCTTCGTCACTAACTGGTGTAAAAAAATTAATCAAATTACCGTCTGGGTCACGAAATAGTATTGAACGATTTCCCCAGGACATTGTTGTTGGGATTTGAACAATTTCGCTGGTTAAAACTTTAACTCTTTCATAATCTTCATCTACGTTTTCAACAAGGAATTCTATGATGATACTTTTGTTCGCTGCTGGCTGAGCAACTCCCTCTCCAAAGAAGGCTAATGTCCGTGTACTTCCAATTGCCAATGTGGAAAAGTTTGAACTAATCTCTGCAAAATCGTCTGTTAACCATTTGGCTGTTATTCCTGTAACTCCTTCAAAAAATTGAACTAACCGTTTAATGTCTGCAGTGATAATTCTTAATGATACTAAATTCATATTATTTTTGTTTAAATTATTTAATAATACAAAAGTATAATGGCATTATGACAACGGTATGTCAGGTATAACAAAGTTTTTTTCTTTAAAGTCCAAAAATTCTTTTAAAGTTAGTTTATGTGGCTCAAACGAAATTTCAAGTGGTTCAATTTTTGAAATTCTGTCTAATCGAAACATTCGGTAATCATTCCTTAATAAGCAAAAGGCAATAAGTGCCCAACTTTCTTGTAAGTTATAATATAAAGCAAATGGCTCAATATGGCGTTTGGTTTTATCATTTATATTCCGACTGATAAGTAATTTTCAAAACTTTAAAATCTGTCAGGGCATTTTGTATTAAGGTCAAGGAATTACTTGTATTTATAGTAGGTATTAAAGGACTTGTTGCAATTCTCTTAGAAAGCAATTCGACCTTACTTTTTGTAGTGTGCAATAAAACGGCCCTTATTTTATTGACGGCTTCGGTATATTCTTTAATGAGTGAGCTATCACTATTTTTTTGTACTATAAAATTTTTGGACGATTTGAAAAGATTGGCTTTATGAATTTGGTTTGGATATCCCGTTGGGGATTGATGTCAATTGTATCTAACTTTATTTTTTTATAGGAGAGCTGCATTAAAATCGGCTTAGCTTTTTGTGGTACAAAAAGGTATCCCGTCCAATTTCTTATTAGATCAAAATTATATACAGTTCTTTTTAAAGTTTGTTCAATTCCTGAATGAAATGATTTCCAGACAAAACAGCATTCATTAGCTAATTATAAACCACCATTGTCAAACGACTTTGGTGGTTTTTTAAATGAATGTAATATGAATTAAGTTTTTAACTATTTGTATTTAATGTTTATACTAATAATATCCGAAGTCATATTGGTTGTTCTGGTATAATGACCATAACGAATTTCTAACGTATTCCAGTGCTTAAGACTAAAGATTCCGTTTAGTGGAGTGAATTTCATACCCATTCCAAAGAAGCTGCTGTCAAACTTCGATAAATCATAGTTGCTGGTGTAATATTCGTGTGCGGCAGTATGTTCACCATATGGTTTGAAATACTTAGTCCCTGTTTGAGTATAATATCTATAGAACGGACTCAGAGAGAATGCCTGGGTTAATTTCACCGGAATTTCTAGATCAGCGGTATGTGCTCTGAGGCTCCAATCGTCAGTATAATACCTGTAATAAGCGCGGATTATTACATTATCTCCTAAAAAATAACTGGCCCTGATTCCCAGTGGAATTTTAAGTCTGGTATCCGGCATTTTTTCCTGATGAACAGTACCGTCTGCAAAATAAACCCTGTGAAACGGAAGGCTTAAATATCCGTTTTGGCTGATAACATCACCTACAAGCATTACCTGAAGATTTTTGTTTACAACCTGAGAATAACTCAAAGTTCCTGCAAAAGTATTTCGGTTCGCGCTTCCGTAACCTTCCTGACCCGGAGGACGAAGCTCAACGGGTTCAATTAGTTTTAACTGATCAATGAAAGTTTGAAACTTAGCTGTAAATTCTCCGTTTCTGTCTTTTGTTTTTTGTGAAAGACTAATGTTACCTCCAAAAGACTGGTAATCAAATTCAGTCGATGATGAAATGCCGATTCCCAGTGTTCTTCCTTTTTCTTCGTTTTCTCTCAGATAAGTTAGAGAAGGGTAGAAGCGGTTGTCTGAAGAGGATGCAGATGAATTGGCACTCAAATCAACCATATCTGATGAGGCAGAGGTATAGTGGTCAATACCGGCTTCAATATCAAAAGTATGTTTAATTCCTGTCTCTCCGTATTTTACCAGTTTAACATCTATGGTATTGGCAATGTCGGTAAGATGTTCAGAACCAATTCCTCCTGTAACGGCAGAATTGTTTCCGTCCTGTTTATAATAACTGGAAACCAGATTTACCTCTTCCAATTTTAATTTTTTGCTTTTATAACTGGTAGAATCAGTAGGAACATTTTGCGCTCTTGTTTGAAATATTGCCAGTAAGGCAAACCCCGTTATGAATATTCTTTTCATTTTTGATTGTATGAAAATTAGTTACAACCGCAGCCACCGCCACTTTTTCCTAAATTTGCTCCGGAAGCTCCTTCACGGTAGGATTGGAAACTGAGTTCTGTTTTTTCGATTTTCCTATTGGAAAGCACCATTTCAGAATCGTTGATTTTTCCTTTCTGATATTCCTTTACCGAAGTGCAGGAAGTGAGCAGTATGCCGATAAAAGCAATGCATAGGAGTGCGAGATTTTTTTGCTTTGGCTTTTTCATTTCAGGTTAATGTTTTTAGAAGTGTAAATTTTATTGTCGTCGTCGATGATAATACAATATAGATCCGGTATCTGATTTATTAAAAACAAGCCGGCTTTAATACCCATAACCGCTATTGGAGTTGCCATTGCATCTGCAAATTCTGCATTAGGGGCAATTATGGTCACGCTTTTTATTCCGGTTATCGGCAGCCCTGTTTTCGGGTCAATGGTATGCGAATATTTTTTTCCGTTGATGTTCACGAACTTTTCGTAATTTCCTGAAGTGGCCACTGCCATGTTGGATATTTCCATATAGGAGAATGCGGCATTGGGTGAATCCGGGTCTGCCACTCCTATTGTCCATTTACTTTCATCTGGCTGCAGTCCCCACGCTGCAAGGTCCCCGCTGGCATTAATAATGCCGCTGTGCACATTGTTTTTTAACAATAACCTTCTGGCCATTTCGGCGGCATAGCCTTTTCCAATTCCGCCAAAACCAATACGCATTCCTTTTTCTTTTAAAAATACGGTGATGTTTTCTTTATCCAGTATTATGTTTCCATAATCAATAAGATGCACCATTTTTTTTGCTGTGATTATATCAGGAAGGCTGGTCATTGTTTTATCAAAATTCCAAAGACTTTTATCGATACTTCCGTAAGAAATATCAAATGCGCCTTGTGTAATTTTCGAAATGCCGATGGATCTTTCGATAAGATTAAAAACTTCCAGATCTACATTTACCGCTTTAATGCCGGCATTTTCATTAATGAGATTGGTTTGACTGTCATCTTTGTAAGTTGTCAGCAGTTTTTCAATCCGTCTGATTTCTTCAATGGCAAGATTAATATTCTCGTTTCCAATCTTCTCGTTTTCGGCAACAACGGTAATAGTAAAGTTGTTTCCCATTAGTTTTAGGGACTGTGAATGTTTTTGGTTTTTGGGTATGTTATTTTCGGCTGCCACAGATCGCTTTTATTTCGGCTGTCCACTCATCAGGAGTAGTTTCTGGTTTTCCATGCCAGGTTTTGATTACTTTCCCATCGGCATCCAGAAGAAATGTTAAAGGAAAACTACCTTCCTTATTGTATATTTCGGCTAGATCTTCGTTTCTTTTAACCTGCTGGGCAGTGCCGATATTTTTCTTTTTTCTCGGAAAATCAGCATTGACTAGTACCAGATTTTCATTTGCCATATCGGTGAAAACCTGACTTTCAAGATAGTCTCTGCGTAACACAATACAAGGGCCACACCAGTCTGAACCAGAGAAGTTCAGCAGGATTAATTCGTGTTTTTCCTTTGCAATTTTTTTGGCGTTATTAAAGTCAGGTTCCCAATTTATAGGAACCACCGTTAATAAAAGAAATAATGTAATTAGCTTCATCTCGGGTATTGTTTTTAGATATACGAAATAACGAATTGTTATATATCTTAATTTTTTTTATTTGCTTAAGATTAGATTATTTTCAATTAGATAAATCTCTGTTCTTTTTAAACAAAAGATATTCTGTTTTAACAACTATAGCATGATATAATTAATCCCGAATCAATTTATTTTAACGATATTTTATCAGCAGAACTGGCAGTCAATTTTATTTACCAAACCTACAATGTATGATTTTATAATAATATGCTTTACATCATTTTTAAGATTGATAATGATCATTTTTATTTTGGTTCCATTATTCGAATTTTGATAAAAAATAATGACTAAAAGCTTAAATAATAGTAGTCTATGTGGAATTTTAAAATTTTTTACCATGAAAAAAAGTAATGATGTTTTGCGCAAAGAAGTAATCGATGCCATCAAATGGGAACCCCTTTTAAGCTCTAATGAAATTGATGTTAATGTCAAAGATGGTATTGTTACCCTGAGCGGAACAGTGGATAATTACACTCAAAAAAAAGAGGCTGAGCATGCTGTTAAAAGTATAGCGGGAGTAAAGGCAGTTGTAGATGATGTAAAAGTTGATTTATATTTTTCGGCCATTAAAAGCGACACCGATATTGCCAGCTCTGTCATAAAAGCCCTGCATGGCAACTGGGCTGTTCCGGACCATAGGTTAAAAGTTACCGTAGAGAATGGCTGGGTAACTCTTGAAGGAATTCTCCATTGGAATTTTCAAAGGAAAGCGGCAGATAATGCTATTCGTTACCTGCCCGGAGTACGGGGAGTTATTGATAAGATAAAGATAGAAGCCGAGATAAAAAATGAACTGGGAAAAGAAATTGTTGAAAAAGCCCTTCGCCGCAGCTGGATTCTTGATGTAGACAATATAAAAGTCAGAGTTGAAGGTAAAACAATATACCTCAGTGGTATAGTTGATTCTCTTTTTCAGAAAGATGAAGCGGAAAGAATTGCATGGAATACGCCGGGAGTATGGTGTGTGGATAATGAACTGGTGGTAGAATTTAATTAATAAGTAAGATAAAAAGAGATGAAAACTAATGAAATTTTGCAAAGAGAGGTGCAGGAAGCAATTAAATTTGAGCCTTTGTTGCATGCAGCCGAAATTGGTGTGATTGTAAAAGATGCCATAGTCACCCTTACGGGAAATGTTGATTCACTTGTAAAGAAAACAGAAGCCCTGCATGCTGCAAAGAAAATTAAAGGAGTAGCGGCAATTGTAGATGAAATCCGGGTAATAATTGAGAAATCAGCTGCAGTTTCAGACCAGCATATTGCAGAAGAGCTTGTCAGTCATTTTAAAGAGGACCATATAGTTCCAAAAAATTCTGTCACCATAACGGTAGAAAAAGGTTTGGTTACACTTGATGGCATATTAGCTTGGAATTTCCAGAGAGACATTGCACAGGAATTGGTAGAAAACCAAGTAGGAATAAGAGGTGTAATCAATAACATTAAACTCAAAAAAGAACATTGTGATCAGGTAGAAAAAGAATTACTCCAAAAGGCATTGCAAAGACATTGGGCTTTTGATATGGATGAAATTAACATTCAGGTTGCGGGTGCAACGGTTCAGTTATCCGGAATGGTTGGTTCTCTTTTTCAAAAAGAAGAAGCGGAAAGAATTGCTTATAAAACCCCCGGCGTCATCAAAGTAGTAAATCATTTAAAAGTGAATCTCGAACTGCCTTATCTATGTTAAGCAGTTAAATAATATAAATTATGATGCAACACAAAACCCAAACTGATATATCTGAAATTCAGTTTTTAGAAGGCCCGCAATCTAGGTTTACCGAACTGAAGTTTATATTGGCTACTTTATTTGAACTCATAAGATGCTTTAGAAAACTATATAATATTGGTCCTTGCATTACTTTTTTCGGATCAGCACGTTTTAATGAAGATCATCCATATTATGATTTTACCAGAAAAGCCGCCGGTGAATATGCCAAACTTGGTTTTACGATAATGACAGGAGGCGGTCCTGGGCTTATGGAAGCAGCAAACCGCGGAGCAAAAGAAGTTGGAGGGAAATCTGTAGGATGTAATATTAAACTTCCGGTTGATCAAATGCCCAATTCTTATCTTGATAAATGGGTAGAAACAAAACATTTTTTTATTCGTAAAATACTTTTGGTAAAATATTCTTTTGCCTTTTTCGTCATGCCTGGTGGTTTTGGAACGTTAGATGAATATTTTGAAGCTCTTACACTAATTCAGACCGGCAAGATTAAAAACTTTCCAATTATAATTTTCAATGCACAATATCATAGAGCACTTATTGAACATATTAACCTTATGAAGCAGCAGGGAACCATCAATGATGCTGATTCGAAGTTATTTATGATAACAGATGATATTGAAGAGGCAAGACTTTTTATCATTGAACATAGTATTAAACATTATGGATTAAAACCAAAAATTCAACAAATACCTATTGGCCGTATTTAATTTTCCTGAAATCTCGATATCCTGATTAAGTTTTTCATCTTAAGTAAAAGCCATGTTTTTTACTCCCTACTTTTATGAATATCTTTAATAATGTTATTTTTGAGCATATCATCTATAATTAATTTTCCATACTCATGTGCCAGGCTTGCCTTATTGAAAGGATTAAAGGATTGTGTCTGTACAGAATATATAAACTTTTGGTCAGAAACACTAAAAAGATTACTTTCCCAAAAATAATTAGTATTGTTAACATAGTATCCTTCTTCGTAAATCTTGTTATGAATAGCTGTATAGTAAATTGAAAAATCATTGGTATTATACCTTTCTTCTAAATCAAACATGCTTTTTGGTACATGATTTTTTTCTTTTTGTTTACTAAGTAATACGATTGTTAAAACTGCTGGTATGTCATCTTTCATTAATTTTGAAACAATCTGTTTCTCATCAAGTCCTTCAATTGTTTTAAAACCATATAGTTCAATAGAAGAAATGGCATCATAACCAAGGTTGCAAAGATCAGCAGCAAGATGATTTTCCATTTGCTTACAAAGTGATTTGTCCTCCTCTTTAAGTATTGCAACTACAACAATTCGGCCAGTTTCCAAATTAATTGGTTCTAAAATCATTCTGGAACTCACTATATTGGAGCTTGAACATTGTATCAATAAAACGCAAGACACTATAGTAATCCATTTAATTATTTTCATTGTGACGGTTTTTGAATTAGGGTTCAACCAGACTAAAACATAATTGCATTAAGCAGCAATACTGAGGGATTAAAAAATCGTTGGGAAAACATTTGATAACTCTTACTCTATAAAGCAGACTCAGGAAAGACTTAAAGTTCAAGCTGCTTTATCTGAATTTGGCCGTAATTATTTATTTTTTCTAAAAACAATCATTGGTGTTCTTGTATTAAAACCTTTTTCAGAAGTTTTAAGGGGATCAAGTAGTTGCTCAAACCAGCTTCGGTTTTCTTTGTTAAACATGGTTATAATAGAAGGTTTGGTTTTCATAATGTCAATTTGCAGATGGCGCAATAAAGACACTTCCGGGTTTAATTTTTTGAAATAAAATGATACTTTGTCGGATTTGAATTTATGTTCTATTTTATTAAATTTTTTTTTGATTTCTTCTTCCTCTTTAAAATAATCATAATGGAATACTGCGATTGAAGCATCAAATGAAGCTGCAAATTTTTTAATCAGAGGCAGTTCACTTTCGATGTTTTCTAAATCAGACGGGTATAAAATATTGCTTAATTTTTTTATTCTGTAATGCCTAGGAACAACCAGTATCGGAACCGGAGAATCTTGTAAAATTCTGGTAGTATGACTGCCCAGTAGCTTATTTACAATTCCGCCTCCTCTTGTGCTCATACAAATGTAATCGGCCTTGATTGTTTTTACACAGTCCAAAATAGCTTCATTTACATCTAGTTTGTTTTCAACTCTATAATTTATTTTACCCGGTTGGATATTGGTTTGTCTGTATAGTGTATGTATAAATTTGATAAGAACTTGCTCTTGTTTTTTAGTATCAGGCTCAGAAAGGCCGGCAAAAGCAACAGTTGACCAGGGGTCAATAACAAATGATGTGTTTACATATAAAAACGTAAGTTCATCCCCAGTCTGTGAGGCAAACTGTATGGCAAAACGTACGGCTGGTTTGGAATGGTAAGATAAGTCGGTTGTAACAAGTATTTTTTTCATGCTTTCGAAGTTTTTTATAATAGAAAAAGGTTGCGGCTATTTTTAATTTGATGAGAAATCGCGTTTTTAGTGCTATTTTGAAGCTAACTTCATTTCATTGACATACAGGTCCATTTTTTTCCATTGCCTGTGATTGATGGCTGTAGTGTCAATCTCAGTATTCCAGTCAAATCCGGGAAATAATTTTAATCTGTTTATAACACGTTTTTTATACCCAAATGAAAAACGATCACCGCGCATTTGAAATTCTATGGTTTTATTTTTATTTATTAGGTTTTGGTATAAAATTGTTTGTGTTTTCCAGTCACCACCCCAAGTTAGAAAGGATTGTATAAAACATAAAATTCCTACCAGAATGAAAGTCATTAACTGTGATTTGTAGCTTTTTAATTTTCCGGTTAACTGGCCGATAATAAACACAAATGTGCAGGCAGCAATAAAAAAGATGATAAAATGAAGTTTTGAATTATTAATATAAAAAGCGGTATAACGATTCACTAGAGTCAGCGCTGTTGTAATAACAAACAGCAGATATAGTATTGTATTTTTCATATTTTATGATGTTTATAAAAATCAAAATTTATCTAAGTCATTTACTTCGGATTCCTCTTCATAAAGATTAGGGGGTGTGTTTAAATCTTTTTCGTATTGTTTGCGATCTTTATTGTTTTGTATAAAGATGTAAATCATCACAATTAAAATTACGATGCTCATAAATGCTAATATTATCCAGCTTGCCTCCATGATATTGATAGTTAAGAGTTTGTTTTTATAGAGTTTTGTCTTATATTATTGACAAGAATTACAGCTGTGATTGCTGTAATTGCCATTAAGGTTATTATTGTTTTCATAACTTTTTGTTTTAAGGTTAATTATTGGGAAGAATTGTAAAAATCAAATTGCTGTCTGTTTTTTAAAAGCTTGTAAAAAGGGAGAATTTAATCTCCCTTTAAAATTTATTCTGTTATGGCATATTTATGTTCCACAACAAGTTGATTATCTACGGACCAGATTCCCGGGGTCTTCCAAACTATTTTTTCTGCCAGATCTTTTTGATAAAGCGAAGAAACAGCCCCGGTTAACATCACCTTTGTACCATCGACCCTAACAAGTATATTTTCAGAGTGCAGTGACCAGTTGTTTGCTAAGGCTCTTATAATATTTTTTTTCTCAATTTCATTTTCTACCTCGGACTTGATTTTGACACGGTTGGTTACTCCTTTAACACCAGTAAGATGGCTGATAGATTTAGTTGCAGCTTCTTTTTGATAATTCCAGCTTACCTCACCTTCCAAGGTAACCCATCCTTTTTCAACTTTGACCTGAATTTTTTCCTGGGGAACAGTCCAATTATCTATCAAAGCCTTCAAAACATCCTTGGCAATGTCTTCATCAGACTTCGTATTACTTGAATATTTAATTTCAATTTCCTCGACAACTGCTTTTACGCCATCAACATTTTTAGCAGCATTTTCTGCTTCAATTTTTTTATAGTAGGCATCCACAGTGCCCATAAGGGTTACGACACCATCTTTTGCAGTTACACCAATTTCCGCAGCATGTAGCTGCGGCTCCCATTTAATGGCATTCTGAACATCTCTTTGCAATTCTTCATTTGTTTTCATTTTAAATTTCATTTTGATAGTTAATAAAGCGACTGATCTTGAATTTGTTTTATAATTCGAAACTTTGACTTTCTAAAAGCATTCGGCTTTCTTTCTCTGCTATTGAATTTTCTTTAGGAATATGAATTTCCAGTATGTTGCGTATCATTTCAATCTTGGTATTTGTTTCTTGAGCAACTAACACATATTTTCGGGCTTTTACTTCGGTTTTATATTTTATGTTTTTCTCTTTTGAAAATCCCATACCGATAAGCGGCAGAGTAGCTCCTAAAAGTATAGCTGCACAGGCATATATTATTGGTATTCTAAAGTAAGGAAGACTCGCGGTGAAGTTGAAAATAAAAAGAAGTCCAAATAATAGTCCGGCTAGTCCTATAGCAAATAAGCCGGTAGTGCTCCATTTTTCCATTTTGTCGTAAATGTTAAAGTATCCAAGAACATTTTGTTCTGTATAACAGTCTTTACCAATTATTGAAAATTTTGTAATGTCACAACCACTTTTTTTTAGTTTTTTGACTGCATCTTCAGCCTGCTGCAGTGTTTTATAATTTGCTACAAATAATTGTTGATTTTCCATGGCTCACTATTTTTTTAGTTGTTAAGATTAGGTTCAGTTTTTACAAATCATTAGAAGCCGGTTTACTATCAGGTATCTAAAAATTGCTGTAAAATAGCTTTGTAAAATTGCATTAAAACACAAAGAGTAAAAATGATCTGAATCATTTCTAATAATGACTTTTAGCACTTTTAACCGCAGTCTGAATATTTAACACCTAAAACGATATGTTTGATATCATTTGTTTTTATTTGGTAACTCACTAATTTAGTGTACGGTTATGAGCAGTTAAATTGATTTGAAGCAGTGGAGAATTGCTTTCTATATTTCAAAAAATCATTATATGGAGACTTCAGCGGAATATCAGGTAGATTTGAAATGTAACGCAAATCAAAATGCAAGTGTAAGTACCGTTATTTTTAGCGATGATATAGAGGTGTCGTCTTATTCGTGTTTAAAAAATCTAAACGACGATGCATGGTCAGCAGAACATTTATTTCTCGCCGCCGTAGAAAGTTCGTATATGACAGCATTTTTTAGTACAGCCAAACATAAAGGAATAAAATTTAAAAGTTTTAAAAGTACAGCCCGTGCAACTATACTACTATCAGATGAATTTTCAGAGATAACCGATATTGTACTCAAACCGATTGTAATTATTGAGAAAAGTAGTACGGTCAATAAAACGCTCAAAATTTTTACACTCTGCAAGGAACATTCTTTGGTTATAAAAGCTTTAAAAGTACGACTACATATATTTCCATCAGTCATTCTTGCATAATTGTAATTGTTCTATTTCAATACTTTAAATCAAGCAGCTGTTAAACGAAACGCTTATTTTGTACTTTAAATATTATGTTGTAACCTAATTTAGCTATATGAACTATGAATACAAATGAACAAGAAATACAGGGACTAAGTGTTGAGCAGGTAGCAGGTTTTAGAGCAAAATTTGGACTTAATACCTATAATTATAAAAAAGCCATCAGGTTTTTAGCTTTTTTAAAAAGCATTTTTGCAGAACCAATGATTCTTTTATTACTTGTTGCATCAGCGATTTACTTTATCAATAAACAATATAGCGATGCAATATTCCTTGCATTTTCAATTTTATTAATTGCTGCAATATCACTTCACCAGGAAAAGAGAAGTCAAAATGCATTGGCAAAATTACAGGAATTTACAGAGCCTTTATGCAAAGTTATTCGTAATGGCGAGCAACAGAATATCAAAACACAAGATATTGTTGTGGGTGATCTGGTACTAGTTGAAGAAGGAGGATTGGTTCCCGCTGATGGCGTAATCATGCGTTCAAATGATTTTTCGGTAAACGAATCGATACTTACTGGTGAATCAATGACTGTTTTTAAAGATAAAGAAAAGGAAGATAATAAAGTGTTTTCGGGAACTAACGTCCTGAGCGGACTGGCTATAATTAAAGTAACAGAAATAGGCAATCAAACAAGGCTGGGTAAAATAGGAAGTAGCCTCGAAGCTATTGCCGAAGAAAAGACACCATTAGAGATTCAGATCGGGAATTTTATAAAAAAAATGGTTTTTGCCGGAGTTATAGTTTTTATTTTAGTCTGGGCTATCAATTATTCAAGAATGGGTAATATTCTGGGAAGTCTTTTGGTAGCGCTTACTTTGGCAATGAGTATATTACCAGAAGAGATTCCTGTTGCTTTTACAACATTTATGGCACTAGGAGCGCGCCGGCTAATGAAAATGGGCATTGTAGTCAAACAAATGAAAACGGTTGAAACCCTCGGCAGTGCAACCATTATCTGTACAGATAAAACGGGAACCATAACTCAGAATAGAATGGAATTTGCCAGTCTTTATTTGCCGTCAGGACTCGAGGCAGACGTTAATACTTTTGGAGAATTAACAGAAACGCAGGATCTTTTAACAACTGCTATGTGGGCTAGTGAACCCATACCCTTTGATCCGATGGAGATATCTCTTCATAGCACTTATAAAAAGTTTACGGATAAGGATTTAACTTCCAATTTTAAAATGGTTCATGAATATCCTTTATCAGGCCAGCCGCCCATGATGACTCATATTTTTGAAGATGCTGCAGGAAATCGTGTTATCGCCGCAAAAGGAGCACCTGAAGCAATTTTTGAAGTTTGTCATCTTGCAAGTAAGGAAAGAGAAACTATGCTATTGGCAATGGATAAGTTAACCGGAAAAAGCTACAGGGTTCTTGGTGTTGCCAAAGGTGTTTTTGCAGGAAATAGTTATCCTGAAACACAGCAGAAAATTCCATTTGTATTTAAAGGTCTAATTGCTTTTTATGATCCGCCAAAGGATAATATTACTCATGTTCTACAATCTTTTTACGAAGCCGGAATAGGAGTAAAGATCATTACCGGAGATAATGCCCGCACAACAAAGGCTATTGCTCAGCAGATTGGTTTTAAAGGATTTGATAAAGCGATTACAGGCGATGAGCTAATGAAGTTGAGTGATTCAGAATTAAAAAGTAAAGTAATGGATATCAATTTGTTTAGTAGAATGTTTCCCGAAGCCAAGCTAAGAATTGTCAACGCTCTCAAAGCTAATGGACAAATTGTAGCTATGACTGGAGATGGCGTCAATGATGGACCTTCACTTAAAGCAGCTCACATAGGCATTGCCATGGGAAAAAAAGGAACAGCCATAGCAAAAGATGCTGCCTCCCTTATTCTGGTAGAAGATGATCTTTCTAAAATGGTAGATGCCATCGCAATGGGAAGGAGAATTTATACGAATCTCAAAAAGGCAATTCAATATATTATATCAATACATATCCCTATAATTCTGATCGTCTTTATTCCACTTGCTTTAGGATGGATTTATCCCAATATTTTCAGTCCGCTCCATGTAATTCTGCTTGAACTTATTATGGGGCCAACCTGTTCGATACTCTATGAGAATGAACCTATTGAAGCCGATACCATGCAAAGAGGACCAAGAGCATTGACATCTACTTTTTTCAAGACAAAAGAATTGATAACAAGTATTTTGCAGGGTGTTGTTATTAGTATTGGAGTATTAGGTATATACCAGTGGTCATTATACAATCAATGGAATGAAGACAGCACGCGAAGTATGATTTTTTTGACTTTGATTACGGCCAATGTTGTGCTCACATTAGTAAACCGATCTTTTTATTATTCATTATGGGTAACACTTCAATATAAAAATTTCATGGTTTCTCTTTTAATTGGTATTACAGTGCTTTTGGTTATACTGCTTTTTGCAGTACCCTTTTTACGCTCTTTATTTAATTTTGAAATGCTTACAATTTATCAGCTCATTGTATGTGTTTTGGCAGGATCAGTATCCGTATTATGGTTTGAGGTTCCAAAATATTTTACAAGGAAATGCAAAATCTCCTAGATTTCTACCTCACTTCCTATAAGCGGAACACTGCAGTTATAACCATATCGCTCCTGAATTTTAATTCGAAGTTCATCTGCCGGAAGATTTTCTCCATGTACTAAGTAAATACATTTGGGAACATTTTTAAGAGCTGAAAGCCAGTTTACAAGATCTTGCTGATCGCCGTGAGCAGAGAGTCCTTCAATCTGAACTATTTTAGCCCCTACGTTATAGTAGTTTCCGTATATTTTAATTTCATCGGCACCTTCAAGAAGTCTTCTTCCTCGAGTGCCTTCAGCCTGATAGCCTACCATTACAACAGTAGTTTTCTCGAGGCCTATATAATGCTCGAAATAAGATAATACACGTCCTCCGGTGGCCATTCCGCTTGCGGCAATAATTACCTTCGGCTGAGGATCTTCAATGATTCGCATAGTTTGTTCGTATTGGGAAACTATTTTAAACATTTTGCACATTTCATGACAGTCATCGGAAGAGAGTTTGTGCCATTGCATATTCTGTAAAAAAATATCCAGGACACTGGCACCCATCGGTGTATCCAGTATATACGGAACATTTGGAATTCTGTCCTCTGTTTTAAGCTGCCATATCAAATACATTATGGATTGTGCTCTTTCAACGGCAAATCCAGGAATAATAATAGTTCCTTTTTGTTCGATGGTAGTATTGATATAGTATTCGAGTTCTTTTTTAGCATCCAGATCAGGATGAATACGGTTACCATATGTACTTTCTAAAAAAAGATAATCTCCAAGTATAGGTTTTGTGGGCGCAAACATGAGGACATCATCATCACGTCCTATATCACCGGAGAAAACCAAAGTTTTATTTTCAAGAGTAAGTGTAATACTGCAGGCACCAATAATATGTCCTGCACCAGTAAAAACGGCAGCAATATTATTGGCTATAACCGTTGATATATTGGGCTGTATAATTTTAAAAAATGGAAGAACAGCTTCAGCCTCTTGTAAAGTATAGAGCGGTTCTGCTTTTTCATGTTTGGAATAATGTTCTTTGTTGGCTTTATTAGCTTCTTCTTGCTGAATTTTAGCACTGTCTAAAAGAACAAGTTTTGCCACATCCTTAGTAGGCGAAGTACAGTATATTTTACCTTTGAATCCCTGTGCAACGAGTCTTGGAAGCCATCCGCAATGATCCAGGTGACCATGGCTAAGCAGTACATAATCTATTGTAGAAGGCAAGACCGGTAAGGGCTCCCAGTTAAGTTGTCTAAGAGCTTTAAGGCCTTGAAAAAGTCCACAATCAATCAATATTCTGGCACCATTACTTTCTAGGAGTGTCTTTGAGCCTGTTACGGTTCCGGCTCCTCCAATAAATTTTACTTTCATTTTAAATAAGTTTACAAATTTGTGAAGCTTCTTTTAATACGTTTCTAATCCTGTTTTCACTAATTCCTATTTTATGAAGACTTTTCGAATCATTAATTAGATCTTTTACAAGCATCTGATTGAGAATAAGCAATTTTTCTTTTTCACCTATTGAGAGTGTTGTGAGACAGGTAAGGGGGTAGAGTGCTCCTTTGTCTATTTTATTTTTAATACTTTCATTTTTAGGATAATCCCAGCTTAAGAGCGTTATTTCACTACAGATCGCAAAATTTTCAGCATCTTTAGTAAATCGGTTGTTAGTTACTATTATACAGGAATCGATGTTTTCGCTTCCGCTAAAAATAGTATGCTGTTTCGCTTTGAGATCATTAAACCGGGAAAGAATATACATCGGCACTTTTACATCTGAAGCGCCTTCTCTGCTGCTGTGGAATTTACATTCGACCATCCAGACTTTGTTTTCTTTTTTCAGTGCCACATCTACTTCATGCGATACACATTTTCCCTGCAAGTTGAGATTTGTCCTTGTTTTATAACCTTCTGCGGCATAAAGTCTTGATATGAATTTTTCAAAGAAAAAGCCTGCCGGACCAAGCATTTGTAATGCGTAGCGCAGGTTATATCGCGCAGCATGTCCGTTTGATGCTTTTTTTAAGATCGCAAATGCCAGCTTGTATATTTGCTTGGTTGTTATGCCTTCATAGATTTGATTCTGTATTTGTACCAGGCACTCCCTGATAAGATCAGGATCAGCTCCTGATTTTTGAAGAGAAAGTTTTAGTTTTTCAATATCGAAAGGTACGACATGACCTGAGTGCTTAATTACTTTCATGTTATTCACTATTACGGCAGATTCTGATTATCAAAATAGCAAATAAAATGTGCTCACAAAATATATTTTATAAGCACATCTTATTTTTAGTTTATCCTATTTTAATTTGTTTTGCAGGAGTTTTAGGACTGCTGTTCTTTTTGGGTAATGTCAACTTTAAAATGCCATTTTTATAATTAGCATCAATTTTATCAGCTGTCACATTATCGGGTAAAACAAAAGAACGGCTGAAGGAGCTATAAGAGAATTCTCTTTTTCTAAAATTTTTGCCTTCTTCTTTGGTTTCTTCTTCTTTTTCTGCGCTGATAGTTAATACTCCATTTTTAACCTCTGCTTTGAAATCTTTATTTTGAAGCCCAGGCGCAGCAAGTTCAATTTCAAAATTTTCTCTATTCTCAATAACATTAACATTGGGCATAAAAGCTCCTTTTTGATTTGTAAAAGCAAAAAAAGATGGCATGTCCAAAAAGCCATCATTAAAAAAATCATCGAAAACGTTTGGTAAAGAAACGTTTTTCTTGGTTGGCACTAGTGTTGTCATGATGTTCTAAAATTTAGATTAAACATTTCATTGAATTGTTAATCAAATTTAGCGCAGATTATCGGCAGATAAGATGACGCAAATCATGTGAGAAATTGATACTCATCACATTGAAAAATTAGTTTTTTATTCTGCTTAGTTTTTCTAAATTAAGAATATGTATCGTACTGGAAGTCTTTTCGATTAATCCTTCTTCTTTAAAATCGCTTAAAGTGCGGCTTACAGTTTCAGGTGAAGTTCCGGAAAAAGCTGCCAGATCATCTCTGGAAAATTTAATACTGGTTCCATTAGAGCTATGTTGCTTTAGCAGGTGTACAATGCCTTGGGCAATTCTTTTTCGTACTGACATATAAGCAATCTGCAGCAATCGTTCTTCTTTTTCCCGCATATCGTTTGCGAGAATTTTAATGAATTTGGCTCCCACATCCGGATATAAAAAAAGAAGTTTATCAAGGTGTTCTGTTGGCAGGAAGCTCAAAAACGTATCTTCCAGTGCAATAGTGGCATCATTATAAGTATCATTTGAGAACAGTATGCTAATATCCAGATAATCATTTTCTTTATAAACACCCGTAATAAGTTCACGTCCATCTTGAGTAAGTTTTACGGTCTTCACTTTTCCGCTTATGATATAATAAATGCCTAATACATGATCACCTTCGTAATGTATATATTGATTTTTTTTATAGTGTCGCGTACTGCGATCAAGCATGATTTCTTTTAATTTTACGAGCCCGTCTTCTTTAGAAATAGCTGCATTTAGGTTTTCGGCACTCTGTCCATAAAAAAGCTGCTGTAGCTCTTTTTTTTTCAATCGGGCTTCTATTGCCCTTAATAATTCGATATCATCAAATGGCTTTGTAAGGTAATCATCAACTCCCAGTTCCATGCCTTTTCGAATATCAGCCCTTTCTGCTTTGGCAGTTAAAAATATAACAGGGGTTGCCTGTGTTTCAGGATGTTTATGAAGAATATGCAATACGCCATATCCATCAAGTTCAGGCATCATAATATCACATAATACAAGATCAGGTACTATTTTAAGCGCTGTTTCAACTCCTTTTTTTCCATTAGCCTCGGCAAAAACCTCGTATCCTGAAAGTTCAAGTATTTCAACAACATTTTCTCTGATATTGTCATTATCTTCAATAATAAGTATTTTAGTCATAACGTGGGAGTTCAATAGTGAATAAGGTTCCTTTATCAATGGCGCTTTTAAATGAAATAGTACCCTTCATCAATGACACATAACGTGAAACAATATGGAGTCCCAGGCCGGTCCCGGGAATATTTCCTGTATTATGGGCTCTGAAAAAAGCTTCAAACAAATGTTTGTGATCTTCCTCGGGTATACCAATCCCGTTATCTTTTACGTTGATGGTTATGGCATTGTCAGTTATGGCAGTCCATAGTTCGATTTCGGTTTCTTCTCCAGAGTATTTTATAGCATTGGATACGAGGTTAATAATACAATTTTTAAGTAGGTTTTTGTCCAGTTTTACAAAAGCAACCTCGGTACTTGATACACATATTATCTTTTGTTTCTTTTTTGTGAGAAGCTTCAGTTCTCCTATAACCTCTTTAATGAAATCCTGCAGATTAAAACTGGATACCTGCAGTATAATTTTATTCGATTCAGCCTTTTCAAGAAGCAGAAAATCATTCAGAATTGCGGTAAGGTTTGCAATGGCACTTTTTATTTTATGTATATGTGTTTCAATTTTTGGGTTGTTTACATCTTCCACATATCGTTGAATTAAGGCAGTAGAGAGCTGAATGGTGCTCAATGGGGTCCTGAATTCATGAGATGCCATAGATAAGAGCCGGCTTTTAATTTTGTTGAGTTCCTTCTCTTTTTCCAGGGTGTTGCTTACTTCTTCTTGTGTGACGGTTAAGGCCTCAATTGTTTCATTTAAAGTTTGTGTACGGTCTTTTACAAGTTCTTCTAAATGCTGTGTGTATTGCATTAAACGGTTTTCTGCTTCTTTTTGGTGGCTCATATCATGAATGAAACCTGCAAAAATTCGCTCACCCTCAAATTTAACTTCACTTACTCCAAGTCTAAAAGGAAATATGTTGCCGTCTTTTTTTCTCCCAAGAACATCTCTGTCATGTCCAATAATATGTGGAATTCCTGAAGCTTTATAGTTTTCTATATAAGAATCATGTTTTTCTCTATCTGGAGAAGGCATCAGCATAGAAATGTTTTTGCCGATAACTTCCTCAGGATTATACAAAAAAAGCCGGCACGCAGAAGGATTGATAGATTCAACAATTCCCTTTTCGTTGATTGTAATAATTCCATCGATTGCATTTTCTATAATTGCATTTAAAAGTGCCTGGTTTCTCATTTTGCAATCGATTTGTTTTAAACAAATTTCGTTAAATGTTTTTGATAATCAATGTTTTGTGTTTTTATTTTTATCTAATAATTCCATTTTAAATTTATAACTTCAGAAGTTCTTTTTAGTGCACAGAAATACTTCTTTTTAGCCTTATTTGGGCTAAGGATGTATTGATATTTTTAATGCCATTTATCAAAGCATCGGCATTAAAAGAGATACTGTTGATTCCTGCTGTAACTAAAAATTTTGTAAATTCTGCCGAATCACTTGGCGCCTGTCCGCAAAGGCCAATTTTCTTATCCATTTTATTGGCTGCAGTTATCATTTGAAGAATAAGTTGTCTGGAAGCTGCATTCTGTTCATCAAAAAGATCCGCAATTAATTCAGAATCTCTGTCGATGCCCAATGTGAGTTGTGTAAGATCATTGGAACCGATAGAAAAACCATCAAAAATTGCAGCAAATTCTTCGGCCAGTAATATGTTGGAGGGAATTTCAGCCATTACATATATTTCCAGATCATTATCGTGTTGTTTTAAACCATATTCTGCCATGATAGACAACACTTTTTCCCCTTCTTGCGGTGTTCGGCAAAAAGGGATCATTAGCTTTACATTGGTAAGTCCCATTAAGTCGCGCACTATTTTCATAGCCTCACATTCAAGCCTGAATCCTTCACGGTATTTTTCGTGATAATAACGCGAAGCACCACGTAAACCAAGCATCGGATTTTCCTCGTGAGGTTCAAAATAAGAACCTCCGAGAAGCTGAGAATATTCATTGCTTTTAAAATCGCTCATTCTCACAATAACTTCTTTGGGATAAAAAGCTGCAGCTATTGTAGCGACGCCCTGTGAGAGTTTTTCGATGAGGTAATTGGGCTTATTACTATAGTTTTGTGTGAGTTTTGTTATCGCTGAACTCTGATCAGGATCAAGTACTTTTTCCGGATGCACCAGAGCCATGGGATGTATTTTTACATCGTGGGTTATTATAAACTCAAGCCGAAGTAGTCCTACGCCATCATTTGGATAAAATGATAATTCAAACGCTTTTTCAGGCTCGGAAACGATCAGCTGTACTTTTGGTTTTTCAGGGAGGTGTATTTTGTTTAGTGGAGAGGTTGTCTGCAGGTATTTCAATTTACCTTTATAAACATAGCCGGTTTTTCCTTCTGCACAGCTCAGGGTAATAAGATCTCCGTCTTTAATAATCTCCGTGGCATTACCTGCACCAACAATGGCGGGGGTTCCCATTTCTCTCGCTACTATAGAGGCATGGCTTGTTCTTCCTCCTTTATTGGTAATAATTCCTGCAACTTTTTTTAGGATAGGATCCCAATCGGGACTGGTAAAATTAGTAACCAAAATTTCCCCGCTATGCAATTTTGAAGCCTCTTTTGGCGATAATAAAATTCTCGCAGGACCCCAAATTATACGGTTTCCAACAGCCTCTCCCTGGACTAATGCGATTCCTTTTTTCTCCAGTTTATAAGTATTTATGAATAGAGGCTTTCCTAACGAATGCACAGTTTCTGGTCTGGCCTGAATAATATAAAGTTCGCCATTAAGGCCGTCTTTTGCCCATTCAAAATCCATAGGTTTAGTATAATGTTCTTCTATAATGAGGGCCCATTTGGCGAGTTTTTCAATTTCAGAATCATCAAGAACAAATTTGTCACACCATTTTCGGGGCGTAACTTTTAAAACGGTTGAATTCGTACCCGAAGGATTATCATTATAGATGAGCATCTTATTTTTTGCTCCAAGATTTTTCTGTAAAATAGCTTTTTTATTATTTTTAATGGATGTTTTAAACACCAGAAACTCGTCAGGGGTGACAATACCCTGCACGATTGTTTCGCCAAGACCCCAAGTACCTGCAATATGAATCACATCCAGAAATCCTGACTCTGGTTCCAGAGTAAACCCAATACCCGAGCAAGCTAAATCGGAGCGAACCATTTGCTGAATACCGATTGAAAGAAATACTTTGTCATGATCAAAACCTTTGTCAAGCCTGTATTTTATTGCCCTGTCTGTATAGAGTGATGCAAAACAGCATTTTACGGCATAAATCAGTGGCATTGTACCTTTAATGTTTAGAAATGAATCGTGTTGTCCCGCAAAACTTGCATTGGCTAGATCTTCTGCCGTAGCACTGCTTCTAACGGCAACCGCCATATCACTGTCTTCACATAATAGGGAGTATGCATCTGAAATTTCGGTTTGAAGATCCAGCGGGAATTTTGCATCAAATATCAGCTTTCTTGCTTTTGAACCAATTTCAGTTAGATTAGTAAAGTCATCCTTATCCAGAAGTTCCATTAATTCATTTAGCGTTAGGCTTAAATGATTATATGCTATAAAATCTTTGTAGGCAATTGTTGTTATGGCAAAACCATTAGGAACTCTAATGCCATGAGGACTAAGATTATTGTACATCTCTCCCAGAGAAGCATTTTTACCTCCGACGTTACTAATATCTCCAATACTGATATCACAAAACTTTAAAATATATTTTTCCATTTTCATTCGTTTTAAATCAATTTTTATGGCTCTTAAATTTGTTTTTAAAGGTAGTTGATACCTAAAAATTGAAAATGATTACGATCATTTTTTTATATTTTAATCTTTCTTATAAGATGATACAGATCATTTTACTCCTGAGATTAATAGATGATATTTGCTGTATTCGGTTGGGATAATTTTATTATCAGATAAGTCTAGAAAACAATTTCAGATTTTAAATAAAACAATATGAAAGCAAATAAACCACAACGCAAAAGCATATCTATATTTGAGAAACTTAGAAAAACAGATAAGACTGGTCATGAATACTGGAGTGCCAAAGATCTTGCAAGATTACTGGGGTATTCCAGCTATAGTTCATTTATTGAGGTGCTGGATAAAGCAAAGGCTTCCTGTATTAATACAGGTCAGGAGACAGCAGTACATTTTAAAGATTTTAGTGCAATAAGATCAGTTGGGAATGATTTACAAAGAAATGGGGGCGATGTCAAATTATCACGCTATGGCTGTTATCTTATAATTCAAAACTCAGACCCGGCTTTAAAACCGGTAGCGCTTGGGCAAGCGTATTTTGCGATACAGGCTCGTCTGCAGGAATTAAGTCAGCAGCAGAAAAGTAAGAATTTCAGGATAGTAAAAGAAAGAAGATATTTTCTTCGCAAAGAACTGGCCAAAAAAAATCTTCAGTTAGCCGGAGTAGCCAGAAAAGCAGGTATTGTGAAGCCTGCAGATTATGCGTTTTTTCAAAACCATGGATATAGAGGACTCTATGGAGGTCTGGATGTAAAAGCGATCCGGGAAATCAGAGGCCTTGATCCTGATGAAAATATTCTGGATCGTATGGACAATATTGAATTAGCGGCTAATTTATTTCGAGTTACCCAAACTACAGAGAAGCTCAATAATGATAATGTTGATGATCTTGTCGAGGCCAATAGTATTCATTTTGCTGTTGGATTAAAAACTCGTAAAGCAATTGAAGAAACAATAGGAATTTTACCAGAAGATTTTCCCTTTGCCGATAATATTAAATTAACGAAAAGCAAAGAAAAAAAAATGAAAACCAGAAAAAGCAGTAAAATAAAACTGTTTTATAATT
Organism: Flavobacterium sp. 1355; assembly: GCF_017833415.1. Lineage (GTDB taxonomy): Bacteria > Bacteroidota > Bacteroidia > Flavobacteriales > Flavobacteriaceae > Flavobacterium. Next base: position 133,472 of record NZ_JAFICC010000005.1, read on the forward strand.
GAAAAACAATCACAAGAGAAATTAAACAAGAAATTATATGAAAGCAAAGTTTTACATACTGGCTATTATTGCTATACTGCTGTATTGCTGCCAGCAAAAAGATTGGACGGGTTCAAATGAAAATGGTTTAGAGACAGAATTAGATGAAGTTTCTGGTATCAATGATAATCTTCTTAGAAAGTGGTTTGCATTGAACAAAGAATCAGACAGTATAATTAAATCGGCACAACTGATTATTGATCAGCAGAGTACACAAGTAGAATCTTACCCTCAGGATGAGCGTGAGTACATCAATACGTGCATAGAAGAGGCTCAGCAGCAGCTTAACATACTGAAAGAAAAAGTAAAATTCACAAAGCGGTTTGCAGCTGATATTAAACAGTATGATCCATCTCTGCAGTATACTATTGACTCATTAGAGGAAGACTATGTTCGGGAAAAATATAAACTGGAAGATGCATTGAAACAGTTAAAATAGTGCAAATGCGGTTATTTAAGAAGCCTTAGCCTGATATTATAAAACCCAATCACATATAATCGAGGCTAATTTTACTCTTTAAACGATAGCTGATAAAAAATGCCAATATGCTCATAAAGCTGCTTATCCCTTTCTGCGGCTTTTGATGCAGCCTATAATCCCCTGGAGTTAATTAAGGATAAATTGAACTAAAACACTTGTATTTGCAGCTGTGGCAATATGTCCGGGTCCTTGTATTGTAATCCTGAAAAATGCAGGATATCTAAAGTAATAATAGGGCAACATATTGCCCAAAATACGCACGCGTTTTTGGTGTTTTAAAAATTGTTAACGGAATCTGATGTGAGTGATCGGTATTGTCGATTGTAATTAATACTTTCATTTTGGAGCTTTTCCGCGCCATAAATTTCAATCTTTTCTGCCGGGCCCCTGCACAAAAGGATTTCCCCTGCAAAAGAGCGAAGCGAACTGGCGAAGCAATCGGGTCTATGGTAGTACCGCACAAGGTTCAGGTATTTCAGCTGGTTTGTGATTAAATTAAGTTCTATTTTCGGAATTGCCCAAAATCATTCACATACAAAACCAGCTTCCCATTATAATTATTGCCCAACTTCGTTACAGTCGTTGTTGATGGCCTGCGCTTTTTTACGTTCCTATTAGTCGTTTTTATATATTCGAATTTTTTGCGGAATGCGGTTACCGTGTGCTACCTTCATTTTGGCTAACAAATTGCTCATTTACACTTCATGCTGCAAATAGCAGTTAATGACATTTGCAGTATAAAATTTTAAGAAATGAAAAATACGTTAACACACAAAACAGCATTTTTATCCTGGCTGGCTATTTACCCGGTAATGAACATCGTGTCCTATTTTTTTGATGATGTATTGATGCAGGTCCCATTACCCTTTCGTACACTAATACTCTCAGCAATACTGGTCCCTCTGATGACCTATGTAATAATGCCGCTTTATACCGGATTATTTAAAAAATGGCTGGAGAAACAATAGATTCACCGTACTGTTATTAATTATTTTTATTTAAATTTAAGCGATGAAAAAGCAAGAAACTACCCACCGCAAAATTGACTCCCTCCATGACTTCCACAGGGTTCTTGGGCTGCCAAGGCCCTTACACCCGATGATAAGCATGATCAATCTTGATGATGTAAATGTATTGCCGGACGCGCTGCCTGAAATGATGGTGCTCAATTACTATAAAATTGCCTACAAAACCAATATAGTATCCCAGGTTCGGTATGGTCAGAATCATTATGACTTCAGTGAGGGCGGCTTGATTTTTACGGCCCCAAACCAGTTGTTTGAAAGTCCGGATGAAACCAAAAAGTCCGGATATGTGCTGCTGGTTCATCCTGATTTTTTATTAACCTACCCTTTGGCAAAAAAGATAAAGGACTATGGCTATTTTTCCTATTCGGCCAATGAGGCATTACATTTATCGGACAAGGAAAAAACTACCATACTGTCTATTTTCGGCATTATTCTCGAGGAACTGGACAGCCGTATTGACGATTTCAGCCAGGATGTAATTATTTCACAGCTTGAATTATTGCTCAATTACTGTAACCGTTTCTACAAACGCCAGTTCATTACAAGAAAAGCTCTAAACAATAGTTTGCTCGAAAAACTCGAAGCCATACTGGAGGATTACTTTAACAATCAAAGGACAGCTAATCAGGGTATCCCGACAGTTCATTATATTGCAGGGCTTTTACACTTGTCACCGAGCTATCTCAGCGATATGCTGCGCTTGCTAACAGGCCAGAATGCCCAGCAGCACATACATACTAAAATGATTCAAAAGGCCAAGGAGTTATTGTCTGGGACAGATCTAACGATTTCAGAAATTGCCTATCAGCTGGGTTTTGAGCATCCGCAATCTTTTAGCAAACTCTTTAAGACCAAGACCAAACTGTCGCCTGTCGATTTCAGGCATTCATTCAATTAGTGGCAAGACAGTAGTTGGCACTGCCAGCGTTATAAAAGAGAAACTAAATTCCAAGTTGGAATTTAGTTTCTCTTTTGCTTTTATAGCAATTTGAATTCAGCTTGAATTGTCTAAATATCCATTCTCGTTTTGACTACGCAAGTCCTCAATTTGGCTACGTGCGGCAGCGGTTATCTATCAACCTTTGTGTATTGTTAAACTAAAACATTTACACGATGAAAAATCAAGATCAAATTTCAGTTATCGGACTCAGCTCCAATCCCGTTATCACGTACAGCCCAATTGTAATGCCTGTTTCTGGCAGGCCGGCAGATATGCACCTAAAAGTATCGGCACCTGTCAGCGGGAACAATCTTCCTATCGTAATCCTGTCACATGGGCATGGCGCCTCGACTTATCTTTCCTCATTAAGGGGACTAGCACCCCTGACCGAGTTCTTCTCTTCCAAAGGCTTCATTGTAATTCAGCCAACCCACCCTGATGCCAAGCTCTTAGGTCTTGACACTACAGGCCCTGAAGGAGGTTTGTTTTTGAAATCAAGGGCCAAAGACATCCATTTTATCCTGGACAACCTGGACCATATCCTGGCCAGAGTTCCGGGCCTGGAGCACCGCGCCGACAAATCGCAGGTATCGGCTATTGGCCATTCCCTTGGCGCGCTTACTGTGGGAATGCTTGCAGGCGCGGAAGTTACCGATACTCTGGGTGAAACAATAAGTTTGGCCGAAACAAGGCTCAAAGCCCTTGTAATGATAGGGGCACCCGGAGGACCAGAAGGCCTTAATGGTGATTTTGCCCTAACCCATTATCCGGTCTTAAAAGGGATCAACTACACATCTATGTCGCTGCCCACACTTGTAATCAATGGCGACAGGGACATTAACCTGAATTTTTCAAACGTTGAGAACTGGCGCGCCGATCCCTACTATCAAAGTCCGGTACAGTCAAGCCTGCTTACCGTATTTGGCGCCGAACATATCTACGGGGGCATTTCGGGATGGGATGTGGCGGAAACCACAGATGAAAGCCCGCAGCTTGTCGCCTTTCTCTGTGAATCTATTCTGGCATACATCCGCTCGGCAATGGATCCGAGTGATAAGAGTTGGGCAGAATTGCAAAAGGATTTTCAGAACGATCCTGATGCAAAAGCGCGTATCGACAACAAATAATACGGGAATCCATACGCTGGATTGTTTATGAATCAAAGGTGCTGCCAGCAAACCGGTCAGTGCCTTTTTTATTTTTCTTCACGATCAATGCATTAAAATTTTCGCTGGGAAGGTTTAGTATTGCCCGGTGCACCATCCGTTTCATCCCGTGTGCTTTCATCTTCCTGAAGCTCCTGTTGGCCAAGCTGCCCAATTTTTAAATTCCTCTACACCGATTATCTTTTTCGGACGCTATGGTCTCAAAGGTTTGGCTTTGAGCCTCATAGTTCTTCTCAGTATCCATATCCGTTTCAGACCCTTTGAAGGGTCATTCTCTATAAGGTCCTTCTCTATGTCCTTCACCGTTATGTCTTTGGGGCCGCTTTGGGGTTCCTTATAAGGGTGCTGCGGGTCGTAGGGGCTGGGTGTTTTTGGCTGCGCGTTTTGCGGCTTTGGTTTGGTTTTGGGAATTACGGTGGTCCTTGTGGTAATTTTTTGTTGTATGGGAGTTTGTCGTTTTATTTTTTGAATTAGATTATTGCTGTTTTTTTAAAGGGCGGAGGCGGGGCAGGCTGGGCGGTTTTGGTGTGCTTGTTCGGGGTTGTACTTTGTACTTAGTGAATTGTATATAGTTTTATTTTTTGGAGCTTTTTCCCGCTATCCGTTCCAATCTTTTGTGCCGAACCCCGGCACAAAAGGATTTCCACTGCACACGAGCGAAGCGAATTGGCGAAGCAATTGGGGCTAGGATCTGCAACAGATCCAATTTGTCTTTGGAGAAAGAGGGATTCGAACCTAAATTCTGCATCCCGCTCTTATACTGCATTTCCTATATTTTTTACCTGCTGTGCCACGATTCTGCCACAAACTTTAAAACACGCTTTTTTATGTCGTAATGTCTTGTTTTTTAACAGGTTATAGCTCTGTTTTTTTTAATATGACAAAAATAGACTTTTTTATGTTATAAGTAACATTTTAGAAAATTTTATATATCAATTAAAAGGCAGTTGGAAATGTTTGAACTTAATTTAAATATGTAAAATATTTATATTTTACATTAATGAAAGAAGTACATTTATATTAAACAGCTTTGTAAGCCTGGTCGGGATGATTTGGCATATCTATTATTGTATGCTGTAATCTGCCTTCATCTTTCATCGGCAGGATATAGTTTCGATAAATGTAATTTTCATTTCTATTAAGTATTAGAGCTATCTGTTTTGCAGAATAGCTTTTAAAGCTACATATTTTATAAACTATATCTTTTATTTTATTTTGATCATTTTCTCTAACTCCTAGGTTGGATATTTGTTCTCTTATATCAGAAGGTAGCTCCTGTGTTAGATCATAGGGTTCTGTTGTAAGATCATTAGCTTCTGTGTTAAGATCATTAGGTTCTGTGTTAGGAACATCATCATCTGTGTTAAGAACTCCACCAGTAGTATAATATGTAGATCTTCCTTTTCCTTTTTGTTCAATAAGACCTTTGTCTCGGAGACTTCTTAATTCATTACTTGCTTTTAATACATCACATGCATTTAATTGTCGATATGTTGAATTATCAATGGCACCAGCTTCTCTAATGAAAATCAATCCTTTTTTCTGCTCAGTATTTAACTCATATTCAGCAAAAGTATTTAGCCATTGAAGGTCACTTTCATTAAGAAAATGATGCAGTAAAAGGCGAGTGGTAAATAAATTTGCGGTGTGGTCACTTTCAAATGTCGGCGGTGCTAGGGAGGATTTTTATATCTAATTGTAATTTGTCTGGATTTGTAATTCCTTCAACTATATAATTTTGAAATAAGGCGCTTTCGTCTTTAACCACTCCTAAAACTATTAATCCTCCTCCTAAGCCCGGCTCGTTGGAGAAAGCACAAATAGTTTCCATTATAGATGTGTCAATTTCGCTCCCTCTTTTGGCTTCAATTGTTGTACATTCGTCAGTAATATTTAAATGTTCTAAAATATCTTTAATAGGCTCCATGAAATAATTTTAGCAAGTATAAAGCAAAAATAATCAACTTTTTGTCAATTTAATTTTTAAAGGTCTTTTTAAATTTAACTTTCAAAAAATTACTGATCTTAGGTCATAAAAGATTTGATTGTAAAGAACAACTTTATAATTTAAGATTGCTAATGTTTAATTATTGGCTGATTTAGGTTCTAAGATTTGTCCAAACATTCTTAAAACCAGATTTGCATTGGATATCTAACCATGGTCAGTTTATCTTATAAAATTAAAGTTATACTTGTTTAAGACTTGAGTCACGTCTTAATGTTTTCGCTTTTTTATAAAAAATGAAATTGAATGGAATTCATTCTTATATGTTCTTTGGTAACCCAATTATGAACGATATAATTATATGCTTTTAGATATAAAACAAACAGTTACAGCAAAATTATATGCTTTAAGATATAAAATACAATCCAGATATCTTTATAGTGTATAGAAGATGTGTTGCATAATTGATTTTTTTGTTTAGAATAATGGCTGAGGGTTCTGTCGCATTTGGGAATAGCTTATATCTTTGGAATTTTTAAAACTAAAAAAAAATGAATACCACAGGTCATAGCTATCCAAAATCTATAATTCTTCAGGCAGTGTATTTTAAATTAAGATTTACCCTTAGTTACAGGGATGTTGAAGAGATCATGAAAATGCGAGGAGTTCATGTTGATCATGCTACCATTCAGCGATGGGTTTATAAGTTTACACCGTTGCTTGAGTCAGAGATGAAGAAGAGAAAGGTTAGAGTGGGGACAAGTTGGAGATTGGATGAGACTTATATCAAAGTAAAAGGTATTTGGTGTTATTTATATAGAGCAATAGATAAACTAGGCAATACAGTAGACTTTCTTTTGACCAGAAGAAGACAAAGAATGAGCGCGCAGTCTTTTCTAATTAAAGCAATTAGTAATAACTGCATACCAAGAGTAATAAACATTGATAAAAGCGGTTCTAATATCGCAGCGATCAAAGTCTATAATAAGAGTTCGTTCTCAAAGATTAAAATTCTGCAGTGTAAATATCTTAACAATATTGTAGAACAGGACCATCGATTTATAAAATGGAGGATACAAAACGGGTTAGGCTTTAAAAGCTTTGAATCAGCAAGACGAACATTGAGTGGAATTGAAGTTGTGCATATGCTTAGAAAGAATCAGATGATTAGACCAGGGATATCCATGTTTAAATCATTCTGTAAATTGGCGAGCTAAATTTTAAATGACTTAAATTCTTATATTGGATTCTGACAGATGCGACAGAACCAGAAAAAAAGGCAGTACAAAAAATTTTAAAAAATTAACTTATGAAGAATCTATTTTTATTTTTATTTTTTAGCTTATTAGGTTTCAACAATATTTTAGCACAAGAAAAGAACAAAACTATAAGCTTTGTTTTGGTGGTTGATGGTGAAATATTAAATGCAAATACAAATATTACTTTTTTAATTAATTCTGAAAATTCAGAGGATAAAATTTTAGCAACATATTATCCTGGTACGTTATCACTTAGTCAAGCAGATTATGAAAAATTGATTTCAGATAACACAAAAAGTATGTATTTAAGATATAACCAAAGTAATTATACTAATGGCAAAATAAATTCTTGTGATTTTTTAATTGAATATAATAAAATCTGGATACAAGACACATATAACATACTTCGCCTCTACAATCTTGGAAAAGGAAAATATAAAAATAAGATTGAACCACTTTCGAAAACTAAGAATTATACTTTTGAAGTAGAATCATCAAGAGGTCAAATGTTACGAGTAAGAAAAAGTTAGACTAAATAGTTAAAATACCCAGTCTAATTTGAGTATTAGTCATAAACATGTAGAATCAACAAGCCACTTCATAACGGAGCGGCTTTTGCTTTTATAGCTCTTTAAAGTGTACCAAACTGTTAAAATAGAATTCATGTTAGCCTGTTTTTGCTACGAAACCTCAATCGAATAGAAAAATAGTATTCAGAACATCCTCCCTCCCTGTATCGGCTGTTTTAATACCAAATTCCACGATTTAAACCTCAAATTACCTCCCCGTACTATAAAATTGTGTACCTGTTCCAACCGATACTATAAATTGTTTAAACATTAAGGGTAGTCGCTTTTACCCTTCTAGTATTTCACAGCCAAAGCCAAGGGCAGTCAGCTTAGTGCTTCTATTTCGGATTCTACTTAATGATCAAGAGCAGCGCAATTGGCTTTTATAAGAATATGATTCCCCGCATTCGCTATATCTTTACTTGCCATAAAGAAGAAAGGCAAAGGATATCGCTTCTGTCGGGGCTAATTTCAAACATTAGGCTTCTTTATAAAGATTTTTTAACCTTCTCTAAAATAGAAAGATTCCCAATTTCCTAGTCCTAAACTAAGAGTATTGAGAATCTTTTTCTACTTCCAAAAATAAAAACGTCAGTAAAAAGGGAGTCGGAATTAGTTTATAAAACCAAACTGATCTTCAAACATTTTTCCAATTACAGGAATTGGCTTCTTCTGTTCGTTAACGGCATTTATGATACCAAAAATCCATAAGATAAAAATGGCGTAACCAATGTAATTCAGGAAATAAAGTGAAGTCACTGTCATTACCACAATAGACAGAATGATATTTACGGCAAAAGATACTAAAAAGATTCCGAAGCCTTGTTTCAAATGGTATGTTACCAAATCGCTTTTTGGGGTTAAATCTTTGCTTTTTATGAAGGCTACAATCCAACCAATAATAGTGATGTAGCTTAAGATAGATAGGGTTTTTCTGTTCATCGTTAATTATATTTATTGGTCAAAACTAGACATTACCTTTATAAGATGAAACCCATACTTTGTCATCTGTCGTTTCTGGTTGGTATTTTGTTCCTTTAAGCGGATAATGCGTATCAGAACTACATTTCGTCCTTCATAAGCTTAAAAAAAGATTCTTTTTTCCCTCTTGAAATAGGTACAAACGATTTATCAGTCATCTGTACCATACCTTCCCGGGAATAACTCACAATGCAATTCACGTTTATCAAATGCGACTGATGGATCCTGAAAAATGCCGGCGGTTCGAGCAAATCTTCATAATTTTTTAGCGGTTTTGAAACCATGATTTTTCTGCCATTAATAAGAAAGAAAGTCGTGTACGAACCGGAAGTTTCACATCTGATGATTTGATCCAGCTTCACCACATACATCGCTTCCTGTGTCGGCAAAATAATCCGGTCAGGTGTTTTGGTAAGGTTGGTCTGCAGTTCACTAAGCTGTTTTTTTTCTAAAACCTTTTGCTGTAAAACAGCAATACGTTCGATAGCCGTTTTAAGTTCTTCCGAATCTATGGGTTTCAAAAGATAATCAATGGCGCTGTATTTAAAAGCATTAATGGCATGCTGTTCATAAGCTGTTGTAAAAATGAGATGGAACGAATTAAAAGTAATTTGCTGCAGGACATCGAAACCGGTTCCGTCTCTTAGCATGATGTCCATAAAAACCAAATCAGGTTTCAGGCGGTTTATTAGTTTTACGGCTTCTTCGACACTTTCGGCATAAGCTACAATCTGTATCGTATCGGGAGCCGTCATTTCAAGCATAATAGACAACGCCTCTCTTATGCGCTGTTCATCTTCAATAATAATAGTTTTATACATCTTTATAATATTGGAATATTTAAAATCACCATACAGCCCGATTCGTCTGTTGTGATGTCACGTTCGAGAACCTGAAAACCGGCATACGGATTTTCTTTCTGCATTTTGTTTAATCTTTCATCTGTAATTTTAGTAGACAAGGATTTGTGATTGTCTTTTAATTTTAATTTTCGCGAAGCAGCCAGACCAATTCCGTTGTCTTTAATCGTGCAGACCAGTTTTTTTTCATCAGTGTGCTGGGTAAAATGAATTGTTATTAAACCCTTAACTTCTTTTGCCTGGGGTTTTAGGCCATGTTCAACAGCATTTTCTATAAAAGGCTGAATGAGTAGTGGCGGAATCAACGTATCCCTTTCAACAGTATCATCACATTCAATTCGATATTCAAAACCATTATTGAGACGCAGCTGCTGTAGTTCGATATAATTTTTTAAAGTGCTGATTTCTTCGTCAAGCGAAATGGTTTCTTTACGGGACTGCTCTAAAACCTGACGGGTGAGTTTGGCAAATTTATTCAGATAAGAAACTGCCGGAAGGGAATCTTTTTGAAGAATCATGCATTGAATATTTCCAAGGGCATTAAAGATAAAATGCGGATCCATTTGAGAACGAAGCAGTCTTCTTTCCAGGGAAAGTGTCGCAGCCAGATTCTCAATTGTTTCCTTTTCCATCAGCTGTACCTTAAGTTCGCTGTTGGCTTGTTCCTGTTTCATGAAATCTTCACGGTTTTGGTAATAACGCTGACGATAGTAGTACGATCTAAACATAAATACCAGCCCAATCAGTAATACACCTGCAATTCCGTAGCCTAAAAGTTTGTTTTTTTTTACCAATTGGTTTTCGAGTTCCAATTGCTTTATGCGTTCTATTTTTTTGGAAGATTCATATCTGACATCAGCATTTTGCAATATTTTTTGAGTCGATTCATCATATTTTAACTCATTGTATTTGGCATATTCTGTATCATAACTGTAATAGGCTTCAAAGTCTTTTCGTTTTGCAGCAACATCTTTCAGGCAATCGTAAAAAGTCGCTAGAAGGTAATTGTCTGTGTAAGGAAGGCTTTGCTGGTATTTTATTCCTTCTCTAAAAAGAAGTTCTGCTTTGGCATAATCCCCTTTTTCGGTATAATGAAATCCCTGAAGGCCAATGGCACTTCTGTAGATAATCCTGATGTTGTACTGTTGAGCAATCACAGTTGCTTTTTCAAGATTTTTTAAAAACGATTTCTCGTCAATAGGTTTTGGTCCTTTCGAATAAAGGTCTGCCAGATTGATGTAAGCAATTCCAATATTGCTTTTACTGACAATAGTACTGGCGTTTTTTTCGGCAAAAATAACCGTTGCGTTAAAAAAAGCTAATGCCTTTTGCCATTTTGCCTTGTCTTTCGTTTCAAGATCATCAGTTAAATGACTTCCAAAAGCCAGCCGGGCATGCAAAATACTTTCATTATCACCAGCTTTTGAAGCATGGTTCAGGGCTTCCCGGGCATATTTTTCGACTTTTGTCGGGGAAGCCGGGGAAAAAAGATACGATATATCCGAGGCAATTTTTGCACAGTGATCGTGCGCATCCGCCTTGTCAAAAAGTTTGTAAGAATCCAAGAGATATTGAATTGCCTGCTGTTTTTCGTCAATATAAGATTTTAACGTTCCCATGGCCAGGAATGCATAAGCCTTTGGTCTTATTTTATTGGTCTTGCCCGACAAATAATAGGCACTGTCAGCATAGTGTGAAAACTCTTTTAAATGGAGTAAACGTCTTTGGGTTAATGCTAAATAAGAATAGCAAATAATCTTGTCGTCGATATCATTTTTCTTTTTTGCCAAATCTAATGCCAGCTGCTGCATTTTTTTGCACGAAGAAGTATCGGAGAAACGTTTTGAATAGCCATAAGCCGCTAATTTTTCAATAGCAGATGCTTTTTGGCCATAGGCCGAAAGACCCAAAAAGAAAAAAGGCAATAGTAAAATAATGAATTTTAATTTGCTGATTTTTACTGGCAAGATTATAAAATTGGAGCACATAAATAGTAATATTACTGAGGGAAAGTACAAATAGTATGATTACTGACCAAACATTTGCAGGCTGAAATATTTATTTTAAAGGGTATCTGAGCATGGTTTTAAAATCCTCGAAAGCCTTTTTTTTCTCATACCATTTCTTGCTGACCAAATAAAAATCTAAATATACCATTTGCCAATTTCGGATTGTAGTAATTTGAGGTATAGCGTAATCTTGCTGTAAACATTTATTTTAAACAACCTTAAATTATGAATACAAAAAATCTTACATTATTGATAATCGCCTTTTGTTTTTTGACTGGACTGAGCTTCAGTCAGCAGCTGGAAGACAAACGTGTCAAGATAGAAATTACCGTAAAAGACGGCAATAAAACTATTATTGCTCCGGTTCGGACTGCAACATTCTCCTTTACTACTTCTATCAACAATGGTACCTCAACTGATGGTACGGAAAAGAAGGGGCAGACAAAAAATTATTATTTATCCATAGATTTTGAAAAGCCTAATATTGCCTTGTTAAAAGCCTTTATGGCAAATAAAAACGGACTCGACGGCCAAATCACTATGGTGGATTCTTACGGAAAAATGCCTTCCAGAAAATTAGAATTTACAAAAGCGAATATAGATTCCTTAAGCGATCAGATTACCGCAGATTACACCAGTACCTACATGTCAATTATATGTGCAACACTGATTATTGATGGAGTAAATATTGAATAATTTATGGAAGTTTTGCAAAAATTTACAAAAAAAGGAAACCAGTACGTCATGAAAAGACAATATGGTTTTGGTCTGATTATTGTTTTCGGAATGGCAGCTTTGGCCTTTGCCGGCATATGGTTAAAAAAACCAGTGATGATCTGGATTTTTGGGATTCTGACAGTTTTATGCCTGATTTCACTCTTTATTAACCACGTTGTACTAGATATGAACCGAAAAGTTATCCTAATCAAAAACGGTTTGATTATTCCTCCGGTTCAGATTCCACTGAGTGATTTTGTCAATTTTGAATTGGTCAGAATCAAACAGTATTTCGTTACTATAAATGTTTCACTGAATCTTTATTATTTAAAAAACGGGAAAGAACAGTGTACCGGAATTGCTCAGGGATTCACTACCAGAGCCATGCAAAATTTACTTAATGAAATTCATGAAATCATAAAAACAGATGAACATTCAGGAAAAATATAATATTCAGGAAACAGCCAATACCTTTTCTTTTTGTCCCAAAAAACCAACGCTTGCTATGTCGTGGTGGTTTTTGGTGGGTATCATTGTGGGTATTGTGATATTATTGTTTTTTAATAATCTTCTTGACCAAGCCATGCGATGGGCAATTTATATTTTAATGGGGTATTTTGTCCTGCATACTTTGTATGATATACAAATAGGAAGTAAAATACGTTACACTTTTGATACCAATGAAAATGCGGTTTACAGAAGCAGTCCATTGAGAGCAAAAACAAAAATCATGATGTTGGATGAAATCGTTATTTTCATTCATTCAGAAATGGGAAGCTCCTATTATGCCTTGGGAGCTAAAAAAAGGCAATTTATAAAGAGTTATATTATAAGTGAAGGCTTTAGTGCGGGTAAAAAATGCGAAATAAAGCAGCATGCGTATGAAAATTTTGTCCTGATGAAAATTGACAAATTACAAGATTCAGTTTTAAAAAATGCTGAAACCAAAAACACTTAATAGTATGAAACTTAAAGGTTCTCTCGCATTTCGGAATAACTTTATCTTTATAATTTTAAACCCATTAAAAAATGAATGCTAAAAGGTCATTGTCATCCAAAATATATCATTCTTCAGGTAGTGTATTTTAAATTAAGATTTATCACTTTGTTCTTAACTAAAACTCCACGTTAAGTTAGTACATTAAGCTTCATCTATTTTAACACATATACCCCCCCCGAAATGGGCTGGCGCTAATTTTTTTTAAGAAAAACACATTGAAGCTCTCTTTTCTTTTTAAAAAGGGAGCTTTTTAATTGCAATAGTTCTATGCAATGTATAATTTTTATCTGCTCAGTCAAGGCGATTTTCTTGACAGCTTTCTTTTATGACAATAGTAATTTCACATTCTATTTAGTAATTCGATACACTGTTAATAATATAATATGTCTTTGTAAGATTTTAATCTTCGTTGCATCTAAACCTATTAAACAACAATGTTATTATATTATGAAACAACTATTCTTCATTGTCGCACTATTATTTTCTACCGTACAGGTTTTTGCACAAAATGCTGTTAAGGTTACATCAATCAGTAAAAAAGGAAATCCGATTATTTTTCTTCCCCACATTGGCTGTTCATCAGAAATGTGGAAAGATATTGCAGCTTATTATCAAAAAATAAATGCAGTCTATCTTGTAGATTTTGCAGGTTTTAATGGTCAAAGACCTATTGATACTTTATATACTGATACTTATGTAAATGATTTAAATAGATTTATTAAAAAAGAAAAGCTGAAAAATGTTATTTTAGTCGGGCAAAATTATGGAGCTTTTGTAGCTATAAAGTTAGCTTCAGACAAAACTCTGAATATAAGGAACATCATCGCTTCTGATTTTTACCCAAAACTGAGCATGGTGCTTGATCCAACAATAACAATTGAAAAGTTGGAGGTAATGAAAAAGGGCATCCGTAAGGGAACAATGGAAATGAGTGAAGCCGATTTTACGGCAGCCCTGAAGCAAACTACCGAAATGATGAATTTTACCAGTGCCGAAGATGTAAACCGTTTTGTACAATGGCAACAAAAATCGGATAGAAAAACGCTTGCAGAAACCCTTTGTGAACAATTTAGCGGAAATTTACTTCCTGATTTGAGAGAAAATAAAATCCCAATTTTAGTATTTACAACCTCGTATTTTGCGAAAAAGTATAAAAATATGCCAATTCCTGAAGCGGATAAAAAACTGAACGAAATGTATGCCGGTACGCCTAATGTTACACATGCTATTACAGAAGATGCAAAAGACTTTATGGCAAACGACCTCCCACAATGGTTTATTATTGAAATGGATAAATTCTTAAAACAGCCTATTTTTGGAAAATAAACAGAAAATATTCGACCAGCTTTTTACCGAATATCGGGATTGGATTTTCCGTTTGTGTTATAGCTACACCAGAAGCGAAACAGAGGCAGAAGATTTGGTGCAGGAATGTTTTTCTAAAGTGTGGCTCAATCTATCATCATTTCAACATCGTTCTGATTATAGTACATGGATTTACAGGATTGCGGCCAATACCTGTCTAATGCAGCTGCGTAAAGAAAAGAACAACCCCATAGAGTATTACGATGACTTAAAAGATAAACCTACCGAAGAAAAATACGAAGATAAGGAAGAGCAATCCACTATTTTATACAACGCTATTGCTCAGCTCAACGAAGTGGATAGGATTATTATTTCGATGATATTGGAAGATGTTCCTCAAAAACAAATAGGCGAAGTCCTAGGTATTACCGAAAATAATGTAAATATAAAAGTGTATCGCATTAAGAAACAACTCAAAGAATTATTATCAAAAAACAACGGGCATGGAAAAGGATTTTGAAGAACTAAAAACGCTGTTTCAGCAGAAAAAGGCTTCAGTAACCTTATCTCAAAAGGTTGCTGGCCTAAAAGCCAAAGATGAAATCTCATTATTGAAACGAAATCATCTTAAAACCATCATTACATTTATCATAACGACGATTGCCTTAGTTTTTATTGATAAACTCAATTCAGAAAAGTTGGAAACATCAGATTATGGATTTTGGATTTTAATGGGTTGTTCCTTGTATTATGCTTTAAGTAAAACTTATTTATTTTATCGTTTGACTAAAATAAAACCCACCCAAACGGTTTTGCAAACCATCAAGCAATTAGAAAGCTATAAAAAACTGAATATATGGATGCATACTTACGGCGAAGTTCTGTATGTTTTGGTATTGGGCCTTGGGGTATATTTATACTTGCGTCCTGTTCTCGATAAGTTTTTACTGGACAAAACAGGACGCACCATCCTTTGTTTTTGGTGGGTTTGGGGCGCTTGTATTGTCTGGATGATATTTTATACCTTTTTTATCAAGCGAAGACGGATGAAAAAAGATGTTGCTATTCTTGAAAAATATATGCATTCTATTAAATAGGAGATATGATTAGATATTGCAGTTTTCTTTCATCTCTTTTCAACCTGTCTTTGTTATGATAATTTAGTACTGTTCGATGACAAGTTAGAGATACACAATAGGAAACGCTTAAATTTATCTTGATAAGTTTAAGCGTTTTTCTGTTTCTATAATTAAAAAAAAAGAAACAAATCACCGTAAGATTTCACCTCTCGCTGCATCTAAATTAAAAAAGAACAGTCTTATGAGAAAAATCAAAAATCTATTTTTGTTGAGCAGCAGTTTATTTCTTAATAATATAGTAGATGCTCAAATCAATTCGGAGGTTGAATTATTTGCACCCCAAACTATTTCCAATAATAAAGTTTTCGGATTAACCATTTCGCCCGATGGCAATACAGCCTATTTCGTCAACTCTTTTGGAGGAAGAAAAAAACTCCACATTATGCAAAGCGAAAAAGTGAACGGAAATTGGCAAGCTCCAAAACCTGCTTTTTTTTCTGATCTAAAATTTAGAGAAATTGATCCGATTGTTTCTCCTGATGGAAACAGCATTTTGTACAACAGCCGAAAAAGCCTGCAAAAAAATATGACTGATAATAAAGATCTGGATATTTGGATGGTAAAACGAAATAAAAGCAAATGGGGAAAACCCTTTCCGCTTAATGAAATAAACAGCGTTGAAAATGAAACGTATGCAACGATGGTAAATAACGGCAATATTTACTTTGGATTGCGCAGTGATAAAAAAGGTTATGGCGGAAACGATATTTATGTGTCGCGATTAGTTAACGGAAGATACCAAAAACCTGAAAACTTGGGCTATCCCATAAATACAAAAAGCGATGAAGGCAATAGCTATATTGCAGGCGATGAAAGCTATATGATTTTTTCTTCGGATGGTAATACTTCGAGTTTTGGACAAGCCGACCTTTATATCAGTTTTAACCAAAAGGAACAATGGTCGATACCAATTAGTCTTGGCGCAGAAATTAATTCGGCACAAAACGATTTCTGTCCAACTGTTTTTAATGATGATACACTCATTTTTGCCCGCTCACAAAAAGTTGCCGATGATTTGGTCGAAAATATCTATTCCACAAAAATCAATATTTCATTTCTTAAAGCTCTAGCGGCATTACAGCCAACAACGATTTTTGATAAAACATTTCCTGATGGGGATGCTTACGGAATTAGCTTTTCGCCTGATGGTAAATATGCATACACCACCAGAAGCACAGCCGATAGAAGCGTTTGCGAAATTTATCGCTTAGAAATTGCTTCCAATGGCCGTTTTATCAATTCTCAAAGAATGAATATCTGGCAAATAACACCTAATGTTTCCAATCCTGTAATCAGTCACGATGGAACATTTGCACTGCTTCGAATTTCGGAAACTGGTAAAAACCCTGATTTGTTTATTTCTAAAAAAGATGAACAGGAAAATTGGCAGAAGCCTGTGCTTTTACCCGAAAATATTAATACCGAAATCGACCAATATTACCCGGAACTCACGAGCGAAAATCATCTTTATTATTCCAGCAAAGGCGATGTTTTTTATGCGGAATATAAAAATGGGCAATGGCAAAATCCTGTCGCTGTAAGCGAATTGAACACCAAAGATTTTTCCGAAAGCAATGTTGCTGTCAGCCGCAATGGAAAATACCTGGTTTTTCTTTCTAATCGAACAGGTGCTTATGGTACTTACGATTTATTTCTCTCCAAAAAAACGGAAAATGGCTGGTCAAATCCCGTTAATCTAGGGTCAAAAATAAATACAAATGCGATGGAATATCAACCACGATTTTCATTGGATAACAAAACGCTGTATTTTACCCGTTCTGTTTTTACAGAAGGAAAAAGACAGGGAAAAGACGAGGTCCTGAAAGTTGAAATTGGCGAAGTGCTGGATAGTTTTTAAAACAAATCCACCATAAGGAAAAATGGCACGGCGACCAATCTTACCGACGGTACAGAAAAAGCGATATCATTGGGTATAGCGATAGCAAAACAATAACAAAGTAACATATTTAAAAACTCGCTCTCTGTAAGATTTTCTTTATTATTGCATCAAATGTAGATGCAAAATGCCAATACAAAATAAAATTGTTTCAAATAAGATTTAAGAACAAAATCAATTTAAACAAGAACATTAAGCCGATATAATAAAAAAAATAATTAACAATTAATTCAATCAGCATTATGAAACACTTTTTATTAATCATACTTTCATTGACGATCTTTTCCTGCTCAAAAAGTGATGACGATAATATGACTTCCAACAATCTACCGACAGCATTTATGCTTACTGCACCTTCAAATAACGCTACAAACATAACGGTAAATCCTGCATTAAGCTGGCAGGCTGCAACAGACCTAGATGGCGACGCTGTTACTTACAGCGTGTATTTGGACAAAAATGCCAATCCTGGCACTTTGTTGCAAAACGGATTAACTGCCATTAGTTTTACACCAGCCACAGCATTAAAAA
Source organism: Flavobacterium sp. 1355 (assembly GCF_017833415.1). Classification (GTDB taxonomy): domain Bacteria; phylum Bacteroidota; class Bacteroidia; order Flavobacteriales; family Flavobacteriaceae; genus Flavobacterium. The sequence goes on from NZ_JAFICC010000005.1 coordinate 151,338, forward strand.
ACAATACCGCCTATTATTGGAAAGTAGTAGCTACCGATGCAAAAGGGGCAAAAACAGAAAGTAGTGTGTTTAAATTTACTACCCTTGCATCAGTACCTACAACTGCAAGCCTACCTGTAAAAGTAATGTACAAAAACGCTAGTGGAACCATTTTTCAAACTAGTACCATAACTTACGACACGCAAAAACGTATTAACAAACTCGTTATTGTTAATCAAAATTCGAATCTCAATGCAATACAAAATTTTAGCTATGAAAACGGCAAAATAATACAGTTTATCGATTGGGAAGATGCTGTAAAACCGTTGGAAAAATATATTTATTATTATGATGGTAACGGTATGACCAAAGAAGAACTGTATTATAATAATGTTCTCGCGTATAACTATGAATGGTTTTACCGTGCTGATGGCGGAAAAGAAAGAAGAATAAAAGACCCTGATGCTGCTAATAGCGTTGTTCAAACATACTTTTACAAGTTCAGTGCAACAGGTAATATAGAGCGTGTCGTGTGGGATACAGCCGGGGAAGATTTCGAATATACTTACAGTAACTATGATAATAAATTGCGTTCTATTTCAAGTCCGGTACTCAGCACAGTGCCTTATATTTTATTAGGTTTCCAAGGTACTAATTTGTTTACGCCCAACAATCCGCAGGCTTACACCCGTAAATCACTTACCACAGGCAATATGATTTCTTCACATACTATAGAACATACCTACAATAACAAAAATCAGGTCACCGAAATGAAAATTAAAGATAGCAACAGCGGTGCTTTAAAAGAAATACGCACTATTGAATATCAGGAGTTTTAGATAAGAAAAGTAGTAAACAAATCAGGGAAGTTGAAAGTAGCTTCACTGATTTGTTGCTTTAATAACTGTTGGTAACGGTAACTTCTAATTTTAAAGCGGTAAATTTGAGTAATTAAATACATTAAATTCAAGAAGGTAAAGTAAAATTTTTCAATGAAGAAAAAGGATTCGGATTCATAACTCCAAGCAATGGAGAAAACGAAGTTTTTGGTCATGTTTCAGGTCTATCAGAAAAAATACGTCAAGACGATGAATTACGATACGACGTTGAAGAAGGCCTTAGAGGTCCATACGCAGTAAACGTAGTTATAGCCTAATAGGTAATGTATCAGATGTGTTGGTGGTTATTTATTGCATCACACATTTACAGATTATCAATGATTTATATTAATATCGCATAAAAATTTAAACAACCTTCGGGTTGTTTTTTTATTTTATATTGTCTTAAATCGAAAAAAATGAGTTCAAACCAAACTAGGTGTTTCAGATGTGTTGGTGACATTCCAAACATGATAAAGTATGGAAAGACAAAGTCTGGTAATCAAAGGTATATTTGCAGAGTGTGCAGGAAAACCAGAGTTGACAATTATGCATATCACGCTTATAAATTAGATATGAATCAAAATATTATTCAATTAACCAAAGAAGGTTTAGGGATAAGAAGCACCGCAAGGATACTGAAAATATCAACGACAACATTATTGAAAAGAATTGTATCAATTGCTAGAGGTATTTCCAAACCAAATATCAGCAGAGGTAAAACTTATGAAGTTGATGAGCTTTGCACTTACATCAGACACAAGAAAGGCTAGTTTATGCTCTGGAAAAGAATTCTAAAACAGTTGTGAGTTTTAATGTTGGTAAACGAACCAATAAAACATTAAGCCATGTTCTAGAAACTTTAAAACTATCTGAAGCAAAAAAGATATTTACAGATCGATTAAAAAATTGCAGATATCTGATTGATGAAAAACTGCATTCTGTACAGCGTTTTGGTACAAATCATATTGAAAGGAAAAATTTGACACTCAGAACTCATCTTAAAAGACTAAATCGAAGAACAATATGTTATAGTAAAAGTTTGGTAGTTTTGATTGCCATTTTAAAGATTTACTTTTGGTTTTGAGGTTAGTTAGTCGATTGTTTATAGATTGAACTTAACGGGAATCGAACCAATTTGCCTTGAAAACACTGGTGGTTTTTACTTCTAAAAAATGAAACAAGATTTATCGAACCTTAAAAAAAGCCGAGAAATCTAGATTTCTCGGCTTTTAATTTTTATTAGTAGCGGGAACGGGACTCGAATCCTCCTGATAAAAAAACTAAAAAGACAACGTATCTAAAAGTTTCGAACCTAAATCTGTTATGCCTTTAATTTATTGAACTTCCTTATTCGTTATTAGTCATGCGCCACGATTCTGCCATAGAACTTAGACTTGTGAAATACCTTTAAAGCAGCCTTAGCTTTTTGTGGCAAAAAGAGATCCACTCCAAGCAGGGTGTGCCACGATTCTGCCACAATCAGCATACTAAAATGTCCTTTATAAGAGACTTAATGTTTGGAGTTAATTGGTCCTCATCGCCAAGAACCAGTAAGCATCAAAAAAACCCTTATTCTTTTCTGTGAATAAGGGTTTTAAATTAATTAGTCTACGATGTTTTGATGAAAAAATGCCGAAAAAGTTTTTTAAAACTATCTCTGGGCATATCAGTGTAATTATTCTTCCCTGTATTCAAGAAGGAAATCATTTTTCTGTAGTTCTTTTACAGATATGTCAAATCGTTTAACCGCTAAATTTTCATCAACGACTTCTTTCCAGCTTATTTGGGAAATTGCTGCAGAATCCAGTAAATAGATGTAAAACTTTTGTTCCAGGGGATATAAGCTTTCAATGCACATCGGCTTGCCACCGCCTGTGAACCTAATTGTGCCCGCTTCTATAGTCCCATTACCCGCATGGGCAGGAGTTGGTTTAAAATAAGGATCAGTTCTGATGTCCCTGTCAGGAATGACTGAATCCTGCGCAGGATATAGGTACAACACTTTAGCGGTGTTATTTTTAAATTTAATTTTGTAATGACAATTATCAGTATCCTTTGGTTCATTGCAGGAAACAAATAAAACCACTACAGTAAAAAAAGAAAATATGCTTTTCATTATTTAAATTTTAATATAAGACCAGATACATCGGAATCTGGACTTGGAGTGGAAATATGGAATCCAGGTCTTTTTGATTATCGGCATCAAACAACGATTTTTTCGGATCGTATTCCTGGTATTGGATTATAATTTTCCCCAAAAGCCCAATTTTCAATTTTGAAGTTACTGTCATTGACTACTAATATTTAAAGTAAATTTATTCTTTTTTACCCTATGTAGTTTTTTTGTATTGAATTTTTTAGTTTTATCTCAATGCCTATCTCAATACAGTACCACCCACTTTTCCAGGCGCGACCCATACGACTTCCTTAATAAGACTGATATGCAACAACGTACAACTTGTTGCTGTTGGACAGCTCAAAATAAAATTAATAAGGCATTAAATTCAACTATAAATTCTAGGTATATTAATTTTTTAGGAACTCTTCCCGCTATTCGTTCCAATCTTTTTTGCCGGACCTCTGCACAAAAGAATTTTACTGCTATTGGGGCTTGATGAAACTTTATTATTAAAATTTAATGTCTGAAAGTGAGGTAATTTAAAAAATTAATGAAAGCATTTAACTTCAGATTTATTACAAAAAAGCCCAGGAAACTTATGTATATATTCTGGCTTTTTCTGATTGTACTTTTAAATAAGAGAAAATTTATTTTTTGCGATATATAGTTTCAAAGCCCAGATCCATTTCGCATTTACTATTAAGTACCGCGCCCAGGTATTTAGGGTATTCTCTTCCGTTTTCATCATTATTATACATGAAAAAGTCACCATAATTTGCCTCTTTTAATGCCGAAAATTTCTTTATTTTATATTCTTTACTCTCAAATGACCCGGCATCTGCCTCTAGCTTATCCCATTCATCCTGAGAAAAACTAAGCGGAATATTTTTTTTTGTTTTAGCGATATACATGGTATCACCATTGATACGCATTAATTTTACCAATACTCCTCCGGACGTACTATTTTCCACCCATGTTGATTTATAAATATCGCCCGGTTTTGGATGCATTAGCAATTCTTTGTATTCTTTTGCTTTTTCACCGGTCCTTTTTTTATTTATTGAAGTAATTCCCCATAATATTAAAATCAGGAATGGCATAACAAACCAAATTGACCACGGATATACCAATTGCCAAAGGGTTCTTTTATGGTTGTGTCTGATGTCAGTAATCGCCTGAGCTACCCTTGGCGAGTATTTTTTTTTGGCAAATATAGAGCTATCGGGACTTTTAAGAATATTTCCGCAGTTAGTGCAGGAAACACCGGTTCGCCTGCCCATTCCAAACAGAGGTATTCCCATAGCGATATATCTCATGTACAGCGTTAAATCTATTGTGTCCTTATTACCGCAGACAGGACAGGCTTCGCCAATGATTGGTTTTGTTTGTAAAGGCTTCGTTATAATTTGATAAATAAAAATTAGCATATACGATCTGAATTTAATTATGGAAATTAGGTCATCTATAGGAAAAATTAATTTTTTAAGTCCTATAAACCAATTGATGTTTTGGAGTGAAATATTAGTCTTTGAATTTATTCTTATTGATCAATTCATTCAACAGGGCTGTAAAAGTATCGGTGCTAAAAACAGAATTGTATGATTTTTTAAACACTGTTTCGTCATTATTATTGACAAGCTGAATTTGATTGGTCAAATCGGTAATGGAAAAATGGTGAATTTCTTTAAAATAGATAACCTGCGAATCCAAAACTAATTTATCCTGAAATAGCAATATCGTTTTCGTTTTTATATTTAAATACGAATTGGTATTTATAGCCATAAATTGTTTCATGGCTAAATCTTTAAAATCAACATAAGTAAAAGTCGCGCTTTCACCTTCCTCGAGTTTTCTCAAAAGTAGGGGCACATTAACAGAACGGTGTGCTGATCGTATAAAGGCAATTACTTTATAGATATCTGAATATCTTGCAGAAATGGGATGCCACGGGGCTGTACTGTTTTTTCGTACCGCAATATTATTAATGTCAAATATCCGTTTGCCGGAAGTAAACAAATAAACATCTTCTATATCCTTAAAATATAAAGTTTCCTTACTGCCTTTATTAGCTATAACGATAGCATTTTGGTATAAATAAAATACAGATCCTTTTGATAGATAAAGTGCTGTTGTAAATATAATCAGGCCGAGTGCCATAATAAAAACGATGCAGTAATATAAAATACTAACATTCCCTGAAAAGTTCATAGTGCCTTCGTTAACAGGTTTAATTGCTTTAAAATAAATAAAAAGGCTAATTGCTGTAAATAAAACAAGTATTACATATGAAAAATAAAGAAATGCTTTTGATACTGCGCTTTTTCGTATAAACGTACCTAACTCCGGATTTGATTTCATAATCTAAAATTTTGACATTGATAAACCACTATTTAAAAATCTTTGAAAGTGTTCTTTGCTAATTGTTTTTTAGTTTATCAAAAGTAGTTATGGCAGTGGGAAAAAAAGTATATTTTACATATAAATAATGTCTACTGCCGGATATAGGGATATCTATTTAGTATCTACAAAAGCCGGAATACGATAGTAGTTTGTGTACATTAAGACCTCATACCCGCATCGGTCGCGCGCTTAAAAAGCGAGATACTGGTGTATGGAGGTACGTGATTTGAAATGATATATTACGTTCTTTAGGAGCTCTTCGCGCTATAAGTTAGGAATTTATTGGGAGGATAATAATTGCTCTAATTATGAAATCAGCATAATTTATCGAATACGTAAATTATCTTTTACTTCTCTTGAAAGTGCCTTTATAAGTCTGGGGGCCTTTTAATTACCGTTTAATTCCATCACAAAGGTCGGGCGGCGGATGCGGTTCGCTGCAAAAAATTCCCCCATAAATGCAGGGCCGGGCCTGCTTTATTGCGTTGCTTTTTGCGCTTGCTTTCCTTTGCCCGTAGCGGGTGCTATAATTAATCTTAAATAATAGCATCATGAAAACTACAGCAAAAAGCAAATGGGAAATCGTTTCAGAAATCGAGCTGGTATACAAACCGGGAATTAAGAATACCCACAGGCCAAAGGTCACTTCTTCCAGATCAGCCTATCAACTGGCAGTCCGCTGCTGGGATCCGGATAAGATCGAATTTATAGAGCAGTTTAAGATACTGCTGCTCAACCAGTCCAACACCGTACTGGGCCTGTATGAGGTATCTTCAGGAGGCCTCACCGGAACGGTAGTGGACATCCGGCTGGTATTTTCAGCTGCCCTGAAAGCGGGTGCGACAGGTATTATCATGATCCACAACCATCCTTCAGGCAGAACGGCACCCTCCCGGCCCGATACCTGCATTACCAGAAAGGTTGGCGAGGCCGGCAGGCTTCTGGATATCCTGCTTCTGGATCATCTGATCATAACCCCGGAATCCTTTTATTCCTTTGCAGATGACGGCGCCTTATAGCGCCGTTTGTTTTTGTTAAAGCCAAAATTTGCTGTAGGCTTCATTATAAAATAAATACTCATTTCAACCGTTTGACCCCCATTATTTCGATTATATTTTAGAAAGGCCCAATTTAAACTTACGCCGCTTTTTTCATATTCATCTGATGTGATCTCCCGGATAAACTATTCCCAGAGTCAGGGCACTATGCGGTATCAAATCGTTCATCAGCTGCCCTTTTAACCGTTTGGAATGAAAATCAGACTATACTTTTCAGCCTTTTGAGATTTTCGTCTAATAGTAGTACCTTAGCAGGCAGTAAGAAACCCGGCCGATGGAATCCCAGCAGTATATCAGACTCTCAGCGCTTAATGACATGATCCATGATACGATCAGCGCAGGTTTTGCCTCGCAGCGTTTCTGGGTACTGGCCGATATCACGAATCATTCCTATAAAGCAGATAAAAAGATCCACTATTTTGAGCTGGTCGAAAAAGCGCAGGACGGCAATGCGATCACCGCCAGGATGATGGGAAAATCATGGGGCGCGGGAGCTGTTCGTATTGAGGAGTTTGAAAAAAATACCGGACAGGCCTTTACCAACAACCTGCATGTGCTGGTTCAGGTAAGCGTGGATTATCACCCCTTGTACGGTTTGTCTGTGAGTGTGCTGGATATCGACAGCAATTTTATGCTGGGCATACTCGAGCAGCAGCGAAAGGCCACCCTGGAGCGCCTGGTCAGGGAAAATGATTTTATTCAAAAAGAAGGGGATGGTTACTCCACGTTTAACAGCCGGCTGAGACTTCCGGCTGTAATCCAGCGGGTGGCTGTAATCTCTTCGAGCAGTTCGGCCGGAAATGAGGATTTCCGCCACACGATGCAGCATAATGATTTCGGGTACGCTTTCCGGATCGATGAATATTATACCGTTGTGCAGGGAGATAACAATGCCAGACTTTTTTTGACTAAACTCATTGAAATCTATACTACCGGTATACCCTATGATGCCGTTGTGATTAACAGGGGCGGAGGGTCCCAATCTGATTTTTTGATCTTTGACAATTACAATATCGCAAGGGCAGTGGCCAAGTTTCCCATTCCGGTTATCACCGGTATCGGGCACCAGAAAAATATCAGTATAACGGACCTCATGGCCCATACCCCGACCAAAACCCCAACCAGGGCGGCAGAGTTTATCATTGCCCATAACCGAGGTTTTGAGCTTGGGATACTTTCGCTTCAGCACAATATTGTCATCAAATCACAGCAGCTTTTTCATCTCCATTACAAAGAGTTAAGCGAGCTTAAAAACGCTATTTCCCGCAATGCAAAGGAATTGGTACAGAGGCACGGCGAAAAACTCACGCGTACCAACCATCAGATTGCAAGTGGTTCAAGGGCTGTTTTGTATGACCACCACAAGAAACTTATGGTAACTGTACAGCAGCTGGCGCAGCGTCCGAGAATGCTGTTTCAGCAGCAAAAAAATGATTTACTGTATGTGAAAGACAGCATAAAAAATGCTGCGGGTGAGTATCTTCGCCGTGAGAAGCTTGATTTGGAGTACCACCATAAAAGCATCCGAATGATGTCTCCGCATAATATCCTTCGCAAAGGTTATGCTATTGTGAAAGTGCATGACAGAATTATCAGCAGCGCCGAGAACATAGAAGCCGGGCAGGAGATAGAAGTGATACTGAGAGACGCAAAACTTAAAAGCACCGTTAAAGAAAAAATACAATACGATGAAAGAGAAACTCACCTATGAGGCGGCAAAGTCCGAGCTGACAGCCATTTCAAAAGAAATAGAAAGCGAAGAAATATCCGTTGACCAGCTGGCTGCAAAAGTCAAAAGGGCATCAGAGCTTATTGAGTTCTGCCAGGCCAGGCTTCAAAACACGGAAGCGGAAGTGAATAAAATCATCAGCAGGATGGAGAATCCGGAGCACTAATAAAGTGCTGTCCAGGTGCGGAAATAGCCAGCCAATGGCCGCGAGAATAATAATGAAACTATCCATTTATTTTATAGAATGGTCAATTAGAATTCAGTAAATAATTTTATTTTTGATACCAGACAGCATCAGTATTATTTAAATTAAATTGAAATGGAAAAGGGGATGAAGCTGAAGGTTCGAAAACAGCTTGACGGCAGGCAGCAGTCCAATATTATTAAATTAAAAGGAAGTCTGATCTCAAAGGGCTACACCCAGATCATACACATTTTGGACCAGGATGAGGAGTTTCATATCAATTCTTTTGATATTGAATCAGCAGCGGCCGGGGAAGTACAGGAATTTATCGCGGCATTTATTGCAAGGGAGCAGCTTGAGGACAGTGTATCTGTTTTCAAGTAGTGAAGTGTATTGCGGTATTATGAATTGTTACCAGAATCTAAGGCGGCGTAATCGGTATCAAAACTTCCACCATTTTTTATCCTTGCTTTTAACCGTATCGGCAGCAGTGTCTGCACTTAGATGCCCGCCTGCAGCAGCTTTTACATCTTTACCGAATTGCTGGTCCTCTGATGGCTCCGCATCTGAAAGGGCATTGAGGCCCTTCTCAAATGGATTTTTTTGGGACTTCAAATGGGATCGTAAATCCTGTGCAGCATCAGTACCAACCGTTTCATTGGATCCTGAAATGGAGTGGTCGGTTACTTTTTGCAGAAAGCGGAAATTAAAGTCAATTGGCTTTTCCCTGCCAATTTCAAAAAAGTAGATCGTGTATTGGTTTTTATCCGGATTGACTGCCCTGATTTGCCCTTTTTTAAATACAGAATGGAAAACCAGATCCCCGACAGCAAAAAGTTCCGTATTTTCAGCATCGGAGTTTCTGGACGGTACTTTGGAGGCCTGAAGGATTTCAGGACTTAATTTGCCTTTACGGATGTAAAACTCCTCGCTGATTTCAAAGAGAAAACGCGATGGATATTTATTGAGCCCCGTGGTAAAATTATACCCTTCGGAGTCGGTGATGTAAAATCTTTTCTCGGCGCGGGTTACCGCCACATACGTAAGCCTTCTTTCTTCTTCAATCGCGCGGCTTCTTCTTTCTTTTATGGACAGCGCACTTGGCAGAACACCCTCAGTGAAACCGCAAAGGAAGACATACGGAAATTCCAATCCTTTTGAAATGTGGATGGTCATCAGTTTTACCTTGTCCTGATTTTCATTATGGGTGTCCAAGTCGGTGTAGAGTGCAATTTCCTGCAGATATTCTTCCACATTGACAGGCGCTTTATTTTCTTTTTCAAGCAGCAGCATGGAGCTGACCAGCTCCTTGATGTTTTCCAGCCGGTCCTCATCGCCGTCTTTGCGGTACAACGCGGCCAGTCCGCTTCGCTCCAGTATCTCTTTGACCAGGTCCGATATGGATTTTGTTTTGGCAAGCTCTTTAAGTTCAGCGATCAAATCCAGAAATTCAAAGGCCCCTTTTTTAGCCAGTTCCCTGTCAGTACTGTTTTGTTCAAGCGCTCTCAGAAGGGAAAGGTTCTGCTCGCGTGCCAGATGACTCAGGCGTTCCATAAACTTCCTGCCAAGACCGCGGGAGGGATGGTTGAACATACGAAGGAACGAAATATTATCACCCGTGACAATAAGCCTTAAAAGGGACAAAACATCTTTTATTTCCTTTCTTTCAAAGAACTTAACACCTCCAAAAATGGTGTAGGGAATATTTTCCCTGATCAGGGACTGCTCTATGTTTCTGGAGATATGATTGGCGCGATACAGTATGGTGATGTCGGAGTACCTGGCCTTTTCGGTTTTAAGGATCTCCTTGATTTCCGAGGCTACCCAGAGCGATTCCTCAAAATCATTTTTGCCGTGAAAATGGACCACTTCAAACCCTGCAGGCTTTTCGGTAATCATATCCTTGTCGATCCTGATCCTGTTGTTTTTAATAATGTGGTTTCCCACTTTCAGGATATTGGGCGTGGAGCGGTAATTCTGGTTCATGACGATAGTTTCGCAGTTGGGAAACATTTTGTCAAAATCCACCAGGTATTCGGGTTTGGCCCCGCGCCACTCGTAAATGGTCTGGTCAGGATCGCCCACTACAAATAAATTCTGATGAATACGCGAGAGCATCTCCACAAGCTCAAACTGACTCTCGGAGCTGTCCTGCGCTTCATCAACCTGTATGTAATGCATATTTTCCTGCCATTTTACAAGTACCTCATTAAAAGTATTGAGGATATAAACGGTAAAATGTATGAGGTCGTCAAAATCCAGGGCATAATTTCTTTTCTGTTTATCCAGATATTTATGGAATACCTTAAGCGGTAAATCCTCGGTCTTTTCGCCCTCAAAACTTTTATTGGCCAGAATGTAGCTTAAATAGTCAGAGGTGCCTTTTGATTTGGAAATGAACTGCAGGACCTGTTTGAAGGTCAGGTTTTTGGAGTTGATGTCCAGTTCGTTAAATACCTCGCGCAGGATCGTCTTTTGATCTTCCGCATCCAGTATGATAAAGTTTTTGGGATACTGGATCTTGTTTATTTCCTCTCGCAGAAACCGCACGCAAAAACCATGATAGGTGGTGATAAGGCTCACGTCATAGGTATCGCCTATGAGCATTTTCACCCTTTTTTTCATTTCCTGCGCTGCCTTGTTGGTAAAAGTCACACACAGGATATTGGAGGAATTGATCCCCAGCCTGTCCACGATATAGGCAAACCTGGAGGTCAGTGCTTTTGTTTTTCCTGATCCGGCCCCGGCAATCACGCGCACGTACCCCTCGGTAGTCATCACTGCCTGAAGCTGCTTTTGGTTAAGGTTCTCTAAAATCGGATCAGTCATTTGTTTTCTACTATGGGGAAGACGGCATTTTTGGGACAGTATCAGGCGCATTTTAAATCTTGAGATGAACCAAAATCCTGAAAAGAATCCATTATAAAAATACTAAATTCTTTCAGGATTAAGGTGTAATGATCATGCAAGAATTAAATGTCGGACAGTTTTCCGTGATCTCCGGTTTTTTTAGGGTTTCTCTTTATGATTTTTCAACAATTCGCGGGCCTGTTTGAGCCCGGTGGCTATTGCAATTCCTTCCTCCACGCCGTCCTGAAGCAGGGCATTGGCTATTTCTACTGCCTTTTCCCTTAGCTCAGCAGGCTGGTTTTTATAGGATGGGGGATAATCCCCGTTGTGCCATGGCATGATTAATTATTTTCTGCCAGATAGTCCCTGACGTCATCCACTTTTGTGCCTGCGGCTCTCACGGCACTTTTTAATGTTTCCTGCGGTACATTGAACTTTTCAGACCAGTACTGCACCTCATAGGATTCGTTTATATTGATTTGCGAATCATCTGCTTTTCCTGTTTTTGTTTTATCATCCATGATTTTTGCATTTAATAGTTTAGCTAAAGTTACCATAACAGTGAAAGAATCCTGTTATAGGATAATCGCTGATTTTTACAGGATTGCAATGATAAAGAGCAGCATAATGTTCAGGTTCCATAGCGCTCTTTGGCGAAACAAGAATGATCCGAGGGAAAAACGAAATCACGTTCCGGCCATTCAATGCCAATGTCTTATCTCACCTGACGGAAGGTAAGATTGATTCTCGGCAGCACATCCCTGGGGGTTTTGGGCACCTGATGTTCCCAATAGGTATTCGTATGGCCCGCCATCAGCAGAAAGGTACCATGGTGCAGCGGGATTTCAATTGGCGCAAGGTGTTTGAGGGTTTTATGGCGCAGACGGAAAAGGCGTGTTTCCCCAAAGGTTACCGATGCGATGTTCATGTCCTTGTTGGTGCTGCTGGTTTTATCGCTGTGCCAGCCAACCCCGTCACTGCCGTCACGATAGAGATTAAGCAGTACGGCATTAAATTCAATATGGGTATGCTGCTGCACACGCTGGCGGATCTCAAGGAGCTGAACCGGCCAATCGGGGTTTGATTTCCGGTCAGTCCTGCTGGTTTCCCCATACCATGATATCATTCGGGGGGCCGTAACCACCTTGTCGTACATCGGCATTTCATATTCCCTCCACTGGGTGGTATGGTATAAAAAATTATAGTAATAATCGGATTCTTCCTTACTGAAAAAATTATCAATCAGCATCAGATCCGCATCAGGGACGTCAAATACTCTTTTGCCGCCTTTGCCTGATGAAAAAATTTCGGTATCATCAAATAGCATCATTTTCATAAGTTTTAAATTGTTCATTCTTTATAAAGCATTCCAAATAATCCCATAAAAGAGGTTCCTAATGGCTCATCCGGAGCCTCGGCAGGTTGATTTCGTGTTCCTGCGGGTAGGGCTGGCGGTCGGTCATTGACACATCCTCGCGCAGCTGTCCATGCACTTTGAACTGCCGCTCATCAGAGTTCGAATACCGGGGATCGGCAATGAAAGGCATCTTGGCCATTTTGCTAACCGTGATAGTGGGGAAATGATAATCCACTTCCACATGTCCCAGCAGCAGGTAACAGCCCCCGCCCTGAAAAGGATATTCCTTGAGACTTCCCGTGAAATGGGCCGTATCAAAGAGTTCCCCTTCGGCATCAATCCAGGTACCGAAGTACATGGCGCCCATCTTGGTGGGTACATGCTTGCGGGATATCAGATAGGCCAGCATGCGGACTGTTTTTTTATGGTGTTTCAAAAGGTCTTTTGCCATTACATCACCGCGGAATCTGGTCTGCAGCAGGTCAAAGGGAGAGCACGAGACGGGAAAGCTTAAAAGCTCAATTTCATCAAAGGCATCTTCAAATTCGGAACGCTCCAGTTCCGGGAGTTTATATTCCTTAACGGGCTGCTGAATCAGCATCAGGTTCCTGTTCTCGGGTTTGAAATTCACCAGTATAAGGCGTGCTATGACCAGCAGCTGGTTTTTTGTCTTGCCCGTAAAACGGAAAGCACCGATGAAAATCAAGATCTGTATCCCTTCAATACCGATGGGAATGCGGTTGATGAAATCTTCCAGTGATTGGTACTGGCCATTATTTTCCCGTTCGGCCTGTATAAGCAGGGCTATTTTTGATTCCAGGCTCTGCAGGTGCATAAACCCCAGATAGACATCCGAGCCGTAAAGCGTCGTTTCAAACTCGCTTTTGTTCACGCACGGATTGTGAATGGAAGCCCCTGACATTCTCGCCTCGTGCACATAGACCTCTGTGCGGTAAAAACCGCCCTGATTGTTGATGACCGCGACCATAAATTCTATCGGGTAGTGCACTTTGAGATAAAGGCTCTGGTAGCTTTCCACGGCATAAGATGCCGAGTGGGCCTTACAGAACGAGTATCCGGCAAAAGATTCGATCTGGCGGTATATTTCCTCACTGAGTTTCTCCGGGTGTCCCTGCGCTTTACACGATGCAAAGAAATTATCCTTCACCTTTTGAAGTGCGGCCCTGGAACGTCCTTTGCCCGACATGGCACGGCGCAGGATATCCCCGTCTGCAGCGGGCAGGCCCCCGTAATGCAGGGCAATCTTGATTACGTCTTCCTGATACACCATAATGCCATAGGTTTCCCCAAGCTGCTCCTGGAAGACCGGATGGAAGTATTCGAATTTATCGGGATGGTTATGGCGGAAAATGTATTCCTTCATCATTCCACTTTGGGCAACACCGGGACGTATGATAGAAGAAGCGGCAACTAAAGTTTTATAATTGTTGCATTTCAAACGGCGCAGGAGCCCTCTCATGGCCGGGCTTTCGATATAGAAACAGCCGATAGTTCTGCCTATTCCCAAAAACGCATTGCAGCTGGCCTGGTTTTTTGAAATCGAGGTATCGCGGATATTCAGGCGGATGCCGCGGTTTTTCTCAATCAGTTTCACGCTGTCATCGATATGGCCTATCCCACGCTGGCTCAGGATATCAAATTTTTCAAGGCCGATATCCTCGGCTGTATGCATATCGAAAAGCACAATTGGAAAACCCTTTGGGGGCATTTCAAGGGGCGTGTAATTGGTAATAGGCTCCTGGGAGATCAGGATCCCGCAGGAGTGCATGCTCCTTTGATTTGGGTACTTTTCCAAAAGCATTCCGTATTCCTGAACCTGTTTGACAACCTTATTGGCGGAATGAAGCTCCATCGGATTTTTAGCCAGCACGTCAAGCTCTTCCTTGGGAAGCCCGAAAACTTTTCCCACTTCCCGGAAGATGGAACGGTATTTAAATTCCACATTGGTGCCGCAGAAAGCTACATGCTCATAACCATAACGCGAAAAAATGTATTGCAGAATGGTGTCGCGCTCCTTCCAGCTCCAGTCAATATCAAAATCAGGAGGGCTCTTGCGGTTCAGGTTTAGAAACCTTTCAAAGTATAAGTCCAGTTCCAAAGGACAGATATCCGTTATCCCTAAGCAATAAGCAATAATACTGTTGGCCCCGCTTCCCCTGCCGATGTGAAGGAAGCCCTGGGAGTTGCTGAATCGGATGATATCCCATGTAATTAAAAAATAACCGCTGAACTCCAGCTGGTCAATAACTTTAAGCTCCTTGAACATTCTGGATTTGGCCTCAGCATTATGACTCCCATAGCGCCATTCCAGGCCCTGCCTGGCCAGGGTGGTCAAAAGGTTCATATCATCCTTGCGGTTATTGGTATAAAATTTCTTGTTTTTGGGCGTTGCAAAATCAAATTCAAAGTGGCACTGGTCAATGATCCTGAGAGTGTTTGCGATAATATGCGGGTACTGCTGATAACAGGACAATAATGTTTCCTGTGGTGCCATTACTTCGGAATCCGTGCAGTAATCATCCGCGGTAAGCCGCGATAAAACCAGGTTAAGGTCTATGGCCCGGAGTATTTTGTGCAGGTTGTATTCCCGTTTGGTACGGAAGGTAACCGGCTGGAGAATGACCATTTTTTCCTGCCGTGTTTTCCACTGGGACAATACCAGTTTTTGAAGCTGTTCGGGACGAATGCCGATGTATTCATTTTCCTTTAGCAGATCCGGCGCATTCCCGAAAGGATAAATAATAAAAACATCCTTAAAATCCGGAGCAGAGATTGGAAGGGTTGTTTTTTCAAAATTATGTCGGGTCAAAAAGCGGTTCATTTCGGCAAGACCGGATGCATTTTTGGCCAGACCAATGTAACGCAGCTGATACCCGCAGCGGAATTCCATCCCTACAATAGGCTTGATACCTGCGGTCTCACATCCTTTTATGAAATCATAAATTCCCGTTACCGTATTAATGTCGGTAAGTGCCATAGCGGTGACACCGCAGGCGGAAGCATGCGCAATTAAGTCCCCAAGGGGAATAGTGCCATAACGCAGGGAGTGGAAGGAATGACAATTGAGATACATTTTAACGGGTTTTACGTTTTAAGATTTCATTTTTATTGTTGGGTTTAAACGATGCCCCGGCGCAACGCATCACAGCATCAAAACCATAACGGCTTTTCATCCGGTCCATAGCCTGGTAGAGAGCGAGCATTTCCTGGGTGTCCTGGAAAAGATCAATCTGATACGTGCCGCGAACCAGTCCGCTGAACCTTACCCCGATAAGGCGCAGCCGCATGCGGCGCTGGTAGAGTTTCTCAAAAAGGTCCGTAACGGACTGGGTCAGGATATGATCCGCTGAGGTATACTGCACCCGGCATTGTTTGGTCTCGGTGTCAAAATTGGCATAACGGATTTTAACGGTAACAGTCGAGGTCAGCCACTCTTCGGAGCGGAGCTGAAAGGCCAGCTTTTCCACCATACCCAATAGTACCCTTTTGAGCTTAGGAATATCGATGGTATCCTGGGAAAAGGTGTGTTCTGTGGATATGGACTTTCTTTCGGTATAAGGCTCTACCGGGTTATGGTCGATGCCGTTGGCTTTTTTCCATAGCTCGACGCCGTTTTTGCCGATCATCTGCTGCAGGACCTCACAGGGCATCTCCGAAAGGGTCTGGATTTTACGGATCCCGATGCGCGAGAGCAGCTGGAATGTTTTTTCCCCGACCATGGGTATTTTCTGGATGGACAAAGGATTTAAAAAAGACTGCACCAGCTGTTGGGGTATCTCCAGGTTCTGTTTCTGCTTGCCTTCCCCGGTCCCGATTTTCGATACGGTTTTATTGATGGAAAGCGCAAAGGTGAGGGGAAGGCCCGTTTCTTTAATTATGGTCCGGGCAAGTTCATTTGTCCATTTATAACTGCCATGAAATTTGTCCATGCCGGTAATATCCAGATAAAATTCATCGATGCTGGCCTTTTCCACCACGGGCGCTTTTTCCTGAATGATCGCGGTGATGTCATGGGAAAGGCGTGAGTATAATTCCATGTCACCTTTCATGATTTTGGCCTGTGGGCAAAGCTTCATGGCCATATGGATGGGCATCGCGGAGCGCACTCCAAAACGACGTGCTTCATAAGAGCACGAGGCCACAACACCCCTTTCGCCTCCGCCGATGATCAGCGGTATTCCGTTTAATTCGGAATTAGTCAGTCTTTCGCAGGACACGAAAAACGTATTCATATCGATGTGCACAACTGCCCTTTCCATAGTCTTTTCTCATTTATACACTACAAAATTAGTACAGGTTATAACATTATTTCAGTATTGGTATGTTCTAATTTATAACAAATTTGATTAGCCATTTTTTTCTTACAGCACAAAGGCGCGCCAATATTGAAAACTTTAAAAAACAGGAAGATTAAGAAAAGGTAAAAAGATTTTTTTTTAATGTGTTTTTTCTGAATTATACCTTACCTTTACACTCCCCTTATCAAATTCAGGATATCATTTTGCAGTTTTAAAATGACACGTGCCTTTACTTTGGAATTGTTTGTCCAAAGCAGCTTCCTAATTTTACCCGTTAATATAAAGTATAGTAAAATGGCATTTGAAAAATACAATTCCCAGCGGTTTATTTACCTGGCCGATGACGACAGCGATGACAGGGAGTTCTTTACTGATGCGCTGAGCGAAATTGACCAGGATGTTATCCTAAGACAGGAGCAGGATGGCATGCATTTAATGGATAGCCTGCTTACACTTTCCGGCTCGGAGCTTCCCGAATTTATTTTCCTGGATATCAACATGCCCGGCAAGTCAGGACTGGAATGTCTCCGGGAGATAAGAAATCTTTCAGGAGGCCTTAAAGAAGTCAGCATCATTATGCTCTCCACCAGCAGTGATCCGGAAAATATACAGAAAGCATCAGAACTCGGGGCTACCTGTTATGCGGTCAAACCCAGTTCTTTTGAGAAACTCAAATCATTGCTACGGGAAGTGCTCTCGATGAATCCTGTTGGGACCCTCCAGGAAAAGAAAAAGTTTCTTTTGCTTTAGATTTTAGGCTGCTTAAAAGAGACTTTTTGCAACTTCACGCTATTGAAAAGGGGATTTGGATTGGCGGGAGTTGCTGCTGCTGTTTTTTAGAAGCTCTTCCCGCTATACCTTCCAGCTGAGCGTGGTGAACTGGCCAAGCAATCTTTTGTGCCGAACCCCGGCACAAAAGGATTTCACTGCACAGGAGCGAAGCGAACTGGCAAAGCAATCGTGGCTGTATAGTAGGGCCAGAACAGCTGGCGGCAAAGAGTTTCATACAGGCATTTTAATTATTGAGGTTCCTTTTATGATGACCTGGGTAGCAATAACACAGCAATTAAACAGCTGAAAGCGCCAAAAATATAAATTGCCTGAATAACCGGACCACCCAGCGACAATATCTGATGTTCTTTGGCTATACTATATTTCTGCCTGTTAAGCACTCATCCAAATCGCTCCGATAAAAGTATATCGTTTTATCTTAGGTAATTACCACTTAGCTTACTATTAGGAAAAATCAGAGGCAGGTCTATAGGGCTGCTGATTTGGATGTAAGGTAATTTTTTAAAGTGCGATATAATAAATTTAAGTAAAAGCAGACTTCTATTGGTCACTTATTTTGTTGCCGGCTTTTTATATTTCTGATAATCAGGGATTTAGTATCGGCAGGTACACGTTAAATACCGCTCCATTCTCATTGCTTTGGTTAGCATCAATTTCGCCATTATGGTTCTGGACGATTTTTTTGCACATGGCCAGACCGATTCCCGTGCCTGCAAATTCATTTTTTCCGTGCAGCTTCTGGAATATATTAAAAATTTTCGGGGTGTCTTCGGGCTTCATGCCAATCCCGTTATCGGTAAACTGGATCTTATAATAGGATATTCCTTCCTTAAGATGTACTGAACGAATCTCTTCATCGCAGGCAATACTGCAATGGATATGGATTTTAGGCTGTATATCGGGGCGTATAAACTTTAGCGAATTCCCGATAAGGTTGAAAAACAGCTGGGACATCTGCAGTGGAATGCCCTTTATGACCGGCAGGGTATCCCAGGTCACTTTAGCCCCGGTGCGCTCCATCACCACATCATAATCTTCCAGCGCATTTTTGGCGGTATCTTCAAGGCTGACGGCCACAAAATCGGCATCATCTTTCGGAAGGGCAGAGTAGGCCAGGACATCACGGATTAATTTGCCCATACGGCTTGTGGCATCCTTTATTTTATGGATATAACCTTGTGATTTTTCATCCAGATGTGCTGTGATTTTTCCCTCGAGCAGCTGTACAAAGGTGCTGATCTTGCGAAGCGGTTCCTGCAGGTCATGGGAAGCTATGTAGGCAAATTGCTCGAGTTCCCCATTGGAATGTATGAGTTGCATGTTGGTGTTTTCCAATTCTTCATTTGTGGCCCTTAGTTCCTCTATAACCGCTCCGATCTCTTCGGTACGCTGCTGTATCTGGTTTTCCAGTTCCGTTTGCAGTTCCATCCGGATGGTAATATCCTGGGCGGTTCCGTTCAGACGCAGAGGCCTGCCCTCGGGATCAAACACAGTTTTACCCTGGGCATGCAATATTCTTTTCGTTCCCGTTGTGGGATGAATCACTGTGTAAGTCTCATCATACAGCCCTCCCGACTCAGGATCCAGTGCCCATGCTACGGCGTTTGCTATCCTTTCCTGATCTTCATCAGAGATAATCGGTATTACTTTATTATACTCTTTTGCCGCCGGATCAAAACCAAACCACTCGATCAGGCGGTCGGAATAGGTGAGCCCATTCGTGGCCGCATCAATGCTCCAGGTACCGAGCTGCGCCAGTTCAACCGCGCCCCTCATGCTTTGTTCTGCCTCCTCGAGTTTGTTGCGCGCAATAACCTCCTGAGTTACATCAATAGCCGTACAGATAACACCATAAATTTTGCATTTGGAGTCATACAGAGGTTTGTAGGTGTAATCATAGTAGCCATGATAAGGTGATCCATTCTGTATGAACATAATGGGAGATGCCGTTTCGGTATGGATCTCGCCAGTGCTCAGCACATGCTGGTAAACGCCAAAGAGGTGTGTCTGCTTCATCTCCGGCACTGCTTCCATTATCGGTTTGCCAATGATCGAGTCGCCTTTGCCAAATATTTCAATCATTTTCTCATTGGCCTGGTGCAGCACCATATCAGGTCCCATATAAACCAGTTTGGCCACCGGGGAATTGTAAAAAACCGTACGGGAGAACTCTTCGCTTTCCTCCACCTTACGTCTTTGGATAACCTGCAGGGTCTGGTCCATAACCCAGATGGCGACTTTTTTTACCCTCCCGGCAGCATCTTTTAGTGGGGAATAGACAAAAGAAAAATAGACGGTCTCTTCTCTGCCGTTTCTAACGAGTGTGACCTGGGCTTCCTCTGCCGAGTAAGGCTCGCCGCTTTTTATAACACCGGCCAGTGCAGCCTCGTAGTGGGGGCGGGCTTCGGCGAATGTATCCCAGTGGTGATGCCCAAGGATGGCCTCGCGCGGCTTTCCGGTTGCTTTTATATAATTTTCGTTTACTATTTCCGCTATAAGGGACCCGGCATCCAAAATACAGATGCCCACCGGAGCGCTTTTTACTAATAAATAAAGTTCCTGTTGGTTTTCGATATTCATAAGTTTTGGATTAAATAGGGACGCAGCAGATTCGAAAGTTCTTTTATACTGGTAGGTTTTGTGAGAAAACCGCTGGCTCCTTCAGCTTTGAGTTTACGGGCTGCTGCAGCATCCGACGATGTAGAAAGCATAATTACCGGTATATCCTTTAAGCCTGCCGTCGATTTTAAGGCAGCCAGAAATTCCTGCCCGTTTATAATCGGCATATTGAGGTCCAGAAAAATAATGTCGGCCATAAGCTCGCCGCTTGTCAGTTTTTGCAGTGCCTTTACAGAATTGGTAAAAGAAAAACAGCTTGCCCCATCTGAGAGGTACTCTACGGCCGCCAGAAAGAATTCAATATCATCAGCGTCATCGTCAATGTGAAAAATTTTTGTATATCCCATTACAGCAAGTTAATCAATTATCGTGATTTTAAAAAATACTTTATTTAAAAAATGCGATTTATCGCTTTACACTGCATGGATTAATCAGGGCATTGCCCGATTTTCCATAAGCTTATATTTTGATAATGAGCCAATTCTGGAATCCTTACTCCTTTTTTTAGTATTAAATTTTCTTTCCTCCATTGTGAGGCTTTACCATTGCACCTTAATTACGCTCTGACCTGAAACTCTATACTCGTGTCTATTAGCATTTTCGTGGAAGGCTTTCAGAAGTTCTTTATCCTGAAACACTTTCATGTTAATTTTTCGGTCTCCCAGTTTTATAATCTTCAAATTACAGCACATGGCTATATCACCATCCAGATGGATGGTGATTGATTTTCCTCTTTTGTTTTGCCCGATAATAGGATAATCGATAAAAAGCAGAAAGTCATCCTCTATTTTAATGTATTGCCTTGGCACCACGCCAAATGGCATGCCGGCGCCATAGACTTCCTGACCTACCTGTCCGCTTTTTTCCCAGCCATTGTACAGATCTTCCAGGGGAACCCATAAATCCGGCTGTATTTCTCCGGTTTTTACTTCTTCTGAAAGCATTTCTTTGGGCAGCATTGCAGGATAATAGTAGGCAATCCTTGCAACCGCATACTTAATGAACTCCGGAAGCAGTGTTTTTAGGGCCGGTAAAATTTCCACATCTTTGGCCTGAACCATATATTCGGATAGGGCGGCATATACTTCCAATTCTTCATAGGCGGCCGTATAAGGCGCGTCATTGAGGGGAAAGATCGAGAAGAAATTCGTGTAATTCTTGCCAAAGCCGTATTTGCAGTCATAGAGCTGAATGTTTTTAAATAATCCGGTAAGGCAGGTATAACTTAAGTCCAGGTATAATTTTTTATGGGTAATTTTATACAGTTCCAGTAATGCGCCGGCTGCAAAGGCGGTATTATTGGCCTGGTATAAAATATCAAGCCCGAGATCTTCCAGTTTTTTTGCCGCTTTTTCCGCTTCGTTCAGATAACGCTTTTCTTTGGTAAGCTTAAAAACCAGTAACATCAAATGCGCGTAAGAACCCGGAACATCATTTTCTCCGCCGGCGCCCGGCGCGGTTTCTTCCTTGATAACCTCAAGGGTCTGCATCTTATAAAATACAGGCCATGTATAATCAAAATGATGCGCCACTTTTATTACATAGTCTATAGAATCCAGAACGAGCTTCTCTGCGGTTTTGTCTCCCTCTAAAGCGAGCCTTGCCAGATTCATCAGCGGATGATGCAGGTACCAGGAATCCATTACCATTTCTTTCTTTTGCTCTTCAGACTTATCAAGTTTATCCATCATCGAGGGAAGCCAGCGGTTGATGCAGTTTATTTTGAGATCGTAAAAAGCGGGCAGCCCTCTGATCAAATCCTCGCAGATGGGCTGTTTTTCGGCGCTCCATTTTTCATATTCCTTAAAAGGGGCCAGTACGGCGAGCTGCACCATGCTCTCGGGAGGGGTTTCATAGTCGCACAGGTAGGCGCTTAAATAGGGCTTTCCGTCTTTTTGCGTCCAGGCGCCTTTGTTGTGGGTTAAATCCGCAATCACTTTTTGGGCTATTTCCGGCCAGTTGTGATAGTCGATTCTGGGCTGCTCAAGGACTTTATAGATCTTCACCAGATAATTTAAAAAGTGCTCGCAAATCGTCGTGGTTTCCTCAAATAACTCGCTATCAAGTAGTACATAGGCATCTGAAATGGTGAAAGCTGTGCCTGCAGGCAGCGGCTGCTCCCTGGTCGCCGGAAGCTGAAATCCAATTTCCGGCCAGCTCCCGCCAACAGTATTTTTGGATTCGGTTTTGGTAGCCTCACAATATTCAGAAAGGGAAGTCAGATTTTGAAAATAAAAAAAGGATCCGGTCTGCGGTCTGGTAATGCTTGCAAATAAAAGTCCGGATCGCGATCCGAATTGTTCCATATGAATTTTTCCAGCGGTATTCTCTATGCTTCCAGTTTGCGTAAGGGGCAGGATATCCCTTGGCGAGAACGGGATCATCAGGGGCATATTGGCCGTGAATGTGGTGGTATAATGTAAGATGGAGTCCGGGAAATCAACACGGACTTCGTAGCTTCCCAATCTTGAATTCAGCACAATAACCATAGTGTTTTCCTTCTCAAGAAGATTGGCCAGTTCAAAAGTGCTGTTCATGGCAAATGCGGCGCGAAAGGCTATTTTTCCGCCTTCGGGCATTATGGCAACAATCCAAAGGGAATCGCCAGTGTTGTAGAATTGATAGGTATAGTTGAGGATTTTCCTTTCCAATAGTATTTCACTATTTTCGATATCGGCCTGGGCTGTGGCACTCCATGGTGTTACTGTATGCATAGGATTATAATTGGTTTATAAAAAGTGATGTTATAATGTCATTAGGCAATGCGCTGCAATTCAGTTCAAAGCGCAGAATCAGCAAAAGGGAGCAAAGTGCAATAACTCCTCTATTAAGAGCTGATTCTTTCAAATTTCAACAAAAAGGTCTTTTTAAATTTACATAATTTTTGCCGGTTCTTATAAAATTTTCCATTTATAAAAACAACAGTAGCCAAGGCGGTTGATGCTGGCACCCCTGCAACTTGTTTGTTCACGGCTGTTTCACATTTATCTTAGATACGCACCCGAAACTAGGTAATAGCCTATAGTATGAGAATGAATATTTTTTTGCTATCTTAGGGTAACTGAAATCCCTATACAGGGCTTGCCTTATAGTTAAAACAGCACTTATGAAAGCATTATTGATAGGAGCGACAGGCTCCACTGGGAAATTCCTGCTCGATGAACTGATACAGGACAACGACTATACCGCTGTTACTATTTTCGTAAGACGGTCGACAGGAAGATCGCACCCCAAGCTGACCGAACATGTTATTGACTTTGCCAATCTCAATGAGTTGAGTGGGCTTATTACCGGAGACGTCCTTTTTTCCTGTCTGGGCACAACGCTAAAAGATGCAGGATCGCAGCAAAAACAGTGGGAGATTGATTTTGAGATTCCCGCCAATTTTGCCAAAATTGCCAGGCAGAACAGGGTGAGCTCAGTAGTCTTGGTCTCCTCAGATGGCGCCTCTCCAAACAGCAGGATTTTCTATTCCAGAATGAAAGGCGAATTGGAAACTGCCATTGCCGAACTTGATTTCGGACAGTATATCATATTCAGGCCCGGGCCTCTTTTGCGCCAGGGAACAGACAGAACCGGCGAGAAGATAATGTTGAAAGTCCTTGGTTTTTTTAATGGCATCGGACTGCTCAATAAATACAAACCCCTGCCAACAGAGGTGCTGGCAATGAAGCTGGCAAAGGCACCCTGGAAATTGCCCCAGGGAACCTCTGTTGTAAGACTTCAGGAAATAACTGCATTTTAAACGGACAATATGCAGCCAGGTAATCGGCGGTATTTATTTTGGCAGAAGCTGCGCTGCACCCGATATGCTTTTGGTGACAGCATAAAACTTCCAGATATTATAATTGTTTGAATGCTGTAAGATCCGATGTGTTATCGTGTAAGGTGCTGTCTTATAGCGTTTTGTATTTTTATGTAAGAACTAACATTTTCAATGAGTTCAGGTTCAAAACCTATTGTCTTCATAACCGGGCCGCCAAACTCCTGTTTAACTTCTTGTCCTTTTTGAAATGTACAATTCATAATTATATGATTTGGTATATTATTCTATTTTTTCGATAATAAGCATCGCAGTTTTATCTGCTGCCTGCGATACAATTTCCTCCGGAGTACCTGTAAATACTTCCCTGTGTTTTATTGTTCCCACTGGTGTAAGGATATGCAGAAAAATCGTTCCAACCGGTTTCTCTGCCGTCTCACTGCCACCTTCTGTGGTAAGGCCTGTAAGGGCAACCGTTATATCAGAATGGAATATAAAGGCGGTCCGTTCGGCAAGCACCTCTGTAACTTCTTCAGATTCGGGCGTATACTGCTCAATAAGAGTGTGGGGAACATGAAGTATCTGTTCCTTGACAAAAACTTCGTAACAAACGATACCGCCGCGTAAAACTTTTCCCGATAAAGGCGTCAGGGAAAATTCAGCGCTTAGCTTTCCCGCTGATGCGCTTTCAGCAAAGGCGATATTCCAGCCCTTTGCCGCTATAGCTTCACTGCATTGTATTATAATCTCTGATGGCATAACAATTAATTTTATTCAACATATATTTTATGCTCCGGTTTGCCTATTTGGGGCACCAACAGGCTTGGATTGCGGAGATCCAATTTGACGCAGGTAAATGGACAGTATGACAATGGCAAATACAGAAAGAAACTCGCTTTGCCAGTTTTGGAACGATTCGAACCAAAATCCCGAATCCCCGATATAATCAAAAGCGCTCTCCAAAGGAAGACCTTTCACTTTAAGCTGCTCGTTTTCATCTTTAAGGCTGCCATAAAAATGAAGAACAAACGAAACGATAAAAAGCAGCAGTAAAGAAATAGTAAGTGAATGTTTGTAAAGAGTAAGGATCCATCCTCCTTTTTTCACGGGCCATGGAGCATTCTTTCTTCTGGATGAAGGTTCCCTGTCCACTTCTTCGTCTTTATCAAAATCCTTAGATTCTGATGAGCCTTTTTGCTGAAGGAATATGGTGCAGATAACAAGCAGTGCCATTTGAAGAAATTCGCTTTCCCAATTCTCAAAAGTAGCCTGCAGGAAATGCCCGGAGCTTAAATAGGCCCCCAGGGTAATCCCTCTGGCATTTTCTTGCAGAAGTTCTTTGTTGTGTTCTTCAAAACCAAAAAAAAGCTGCCCCGCCATAGCACCCAGAAATAAAAGAAAAAAACAAACTGAGAGCCCGTTGTTTCGTATAAATGTTTTCATAGTGTCAGTTCTTTAGCTTACAAATATCCAAAAACACTGAAATATATCTCTTATAACATTCAGGGCCTTCATTATAAAATTAAAGCCTTGGAAGTGCCTTTTTCCTGCTGGGAATAATGAACGGCAAATAGCGGTCTTTGCAGTATGGGGGCAATCCGCCGGACCTATCTACTGTACTTAACAATTACAGCGAAAAACGAGCTAACCCCGGCAGTAGAATCCCACAGCTGGCCGGCTTGGTGTAAGTTGCTTTTGCAGGACCTACAGGCCCTGCGAGCCGAGGTCCTGCAAAAGCTTTTTAAGCCGATTAATATGATGCTCTGTGTCTTCAATACGCTGCAGATGGCCGCTTGAATGGCCTGCATTTGAATATCTCCCTGCCATTACCTTATAGAGATTGCTTCTTTCCTCCAGCATCCTGATGGAGACCCAGAGCGACTCTTCGAGTTTTTCGCGCTGCAATTTCTCCAATAGTTTTGCGGTATAGGTATGGCCTGTGTGACAGCGGTAGCGATGGGCCGGGTCATTCTTTACCGCCCAGAGCCCCCCTCCGCAGTCCGGACAGACAAAATCGCTGCGCTCCGCGATGCTTTTCATCTCATCAATATTGCTCATCATTCTTTTGGTAATATCCGCTTCAATGCGCAGTTCATCGGGAATGGCTACCTCTAAAGGAAGCGGTGCGTTTAAAACCTCACGGATCCGCAGTGGAATTTCTTCCAGTGGGGCCTTATAATCCACCGGTACATTGTTAAGGACGCTTTGGGGCATGCTGTAGAATTGCGCCAGGGATGGGTCCTGCACGATACAGGTGCCCCCGCAGCGCTTGATGGCCGACATGCCCGAGGTGCCGTCCTCGAGAGTTCCGGTAAGGACAATGCCGATTACCCTGTTGCCGTAAGCCACTGCAGCGGAGCGGAACAGCGCATCGACTGAGGGACGGTGTTTGTTTTCATAGGCCCCCGAGGTGACCCTCATATGTTCTTCCTCCAGAATAAGATGATGATCGGGTGGTGCCAGATAGAGGTGCCCGGCCTGGAACGGCATCCCGTCAGAAGCAACTTCACAGACAAGGGAAGTGTGCCGTTGAAAAATTTCGATAATGTTCTGCGCGCTGGAATCCCGCGAGAGATGCTGCACGATAAAAAACGCGGCGTCCATCTGGCCCCCCAATCCCCCAAGCACGCTTTTGATCGCGGGAATGCCGCCTGCCGAGGCGCCGATTACAATTATATTTCGCATAAGGGTTCTATTAATTTATAGCAGTAATATACGTAATACTTTAAAAATAAATTTATAGAATTAGGATAAAATCCTATAAAACAGTTGCCTCGGCATTTTAAAAATAGAGCGTTAAGCCCTATATGGTGTTAAACCTGTATGCTGTAAGTCCCAAAAAAGCTATGGATTATCTGCAAGATCAGAGGGGCAGTAATGTAGGTGGGATTTTTTTTCTTTAAAGTCAGAGGGTTCAGGGGCAGGGTCTTACTGATTTACTGCATGGCCGGCATCAGGGCGATGTTTTCAGGTATGTCGGATGAACTATCGGTCTATATTCTTATGATACACCTCGAGCTAGGCGGGGTGTCCATAACATAATCTTCCATTTATGTTTACTTAAGTTATCTAAGGGCTGGAATGTTGCTCTTTGCGTTGTTTTTAAGGCTTTGTACTGAAACTGTTTTAGGAATGGCATTCTTTACGCCGTCAAAGATGAACTTTTCTTTTAACCCGGGGTTACAGCCTGCCGGCATAATATTACAGAATTAGCATCTTTATAATATTATTTTTTGGAAGCTCTTCCCGCTGTCCGTTAAAGGGATGATTAAAATGAAATTCGACAAGCCATTGGAGCATAGGGGAAAAGAAAAAGTTTCTTTGCTTTAGTTTTCGGCTGGATGAATGGGATATTTTTTATTGCATTAATGTTATCTAAAATCAGTAAATCTTTTTTCTAAATCATCTAACCATTTTACTCTCTTTTTTTGGGTAACTGATTTGACCATGTTATGACTGATCCAGTTTAAATTCTTATATCCCATAGTTTTAAAAACACTTCTGAGCATTGCTTTTCGAATCAGATTGCCGATGAGCAAAGAGTACATTATCCTGGGTTTATTCATTGTGGTGATAATAGTTACACCTTTTAAATTTTTCAATAGTGGTATAAGCCCAAAACCCCTGGGATGATGGTCATAGACGATACCGGGCGCGAGAACCCTGTCGACAAATCCTTTGGTCATGGCGGGCATGAGATCCCACCAAATGGGAAAAATGAAAATCAAATGATCTGCGTTTTTCAAACGATTGTTGTAATCTATAACCTGGGGATCAACCGGCGTATGGGCTACAAAGGCCTTCAGGTCTTCTTTAGACATTACCGGATTGAAATTATCAGTATCCAGATGCATAAGATCTACCTGGTGCTTCCCTTTTTGAAGACCTTTAATAACTGCTTCCAAAATGGCGCTACAGTAACTTTTTTCATAGGGGTGGTTGAACACAATAACTACTTTCATTTTTGAATTGTTTATTATTTACAAGGCAAAGATGCAGCAGTAAGGGGTATTTGGACGATAACAATTGTTAAGAAATATAGTTGGTCTGAATCATCTTGGAATGAATTAAAGCTGGATTACTCCAGCTCCTTACAATCAAAATGATATCTCCTGAGAAGACGGATCACTTTTTTGCCGATGTTTTTTTTACTTTCAATACGCAAAATTTTATCACAATCTTCAAGGTCAAAATTCCACTGTATGTCCTGGAAGTTTGAATCAAGAACAGGCTTTAATTTTTTAATTTGTGTTTTGTTTTTGACTGATGTTTTAAATACGTGTATCATATGCCTTGCAATTTCTATGGTGATTCAAGCACAAAATTGGCAAATCATAGGGCAGACTATCGATAACAATTGTTAAAAAAGTTTTATCGTCTGTTGCGAATCCTGCTCAGCGATACAGAAGTGATTCCTAAATAGGAAGCGATGTAATGCTGTGGGATACGTTGTATAATTTCGGGATGCTCTGCCAGCAGCTGCTCATAACGCTGCTGAGGAGTATTTTTAAGATAGGAAAAGAAAACCTGCTGGTTTTTTAGAAGCCTCATATACAAATGTTCCACTATAGTATCTTTTAGTTCCGGTGAATTCCGCAGCGTATCCTGGAAATCTTTTTGCGTGATGGTTTGTATAACACAGGGCTCAATGCTTTCAATAGCGTACAGACTGGGTTTGCCGGTCATAAAGCTTTCAATGGACGACACACCGCCGCCTTCAAAAAAAAACTGTGTGGTTATGTCTTTCCCGTTATTATTGATCCAGGTTCTCAGACACCCTTTTTCAATGAAGAACATGGTTTTTGAAATGCTGCCTTCTTCCAGCAGTATGGTCCTGGCAGGAACCTCTATTGGAGTAAAAAAGGGTTTAAAAATACTCCATCTGTCGGTATTGGTTTCTGCTTTTTCTGACATGGCTACATCTTTATTTAACCCAAAGGATATGCGCTATAACGGCTGTTGATTTTAAGTAAATTTATGGAAAATAAAATAATTATCGCTGGGACAAAAAATAATTTTTTTTTACTTTTTGATCTGCCATTGGGCGGAGCTGCAGGGCCTGAATTAACCGGGATGGGAATTGTTACCCGGATCCGGGCGGGATGATAAGCATCATCAATTGTATTAATATTGTTTTTTTAGGAGCTGCTCCTGCTATATGTTGCAATCTTTTGCACACGAGGGAAGCGAAGCGAACAGGCGAAGCAAAACCCGCAATTACAGACCGTTTTTAAACTAAGCCAGGTGTCCAGTTCCCTTGTAGCAAGTGTTAACTTCTGGTTTTATTTCTAATGCTCTGTTAAATCCGTAAAGTAAAAATATAAATTTAAAACCCTCTGTCTTATTATTTCGCAATATTCAGCGTAATAATTAGTATCAAGCGGACTGCCGTCAAATCTTTTTGAGAACCAATTAAACTCTTTAATTTTAAAATTTTTCCAGGCACTTTGCGCTATTACCAGTTCTGTCCTTTCAGCTGCATTGCATTGCTTTTTTGAAAGGGCATAATATTTCTCTACTAATTTTTCGTACTCCCGGGTTTTGTTTTTGATAAGTTCTAGTGCTTCTGTAGTATTAAGTTTTAGGGTCCCGTTTAATCTTCTGTTAAGGTATTGGATTTTAAAAGTATCGATTGCAAATTCAGAATAAATGTTTTTTGTAAAAGGATTCATTTGTTGTGATTCGACTTCTTCTTTTAAATCTTTAATTTTACTTTCAATCTCCATATTAATTTCTGTTTCTAATTCTTTTCTGTTAGTTTGGGAGAAACAATAATTCAGCGAAATACAATAAAATGCAAGTACGGGTAAGAGTAGTTTTATTTTCATTAAGAGGTTGGTTTGTATTTATTTTTAAGTATAAAGTGCATTTTTTGTTTCTGCCGGCAAATTCCAGCTTTCGGTATTCCGGCTTTATGTTTCCCTAATTTTTTAAACGCATTGCCTGTAAATGCAGCATTTTTTTAACGTCTCCTTTAGTGGCTATTAGCGGTAGTTATTTGGTTATTTCAATTTCATATTCACAAACTTCACTGGATTTCAATGGTTCGCATTTAACAGTGTAGGTTTTATTAGATCTTATAAAGCGATACTGATGATTTTTCATATGACAATGATTTACTTTTGCGTTATAAATAAGTTGTTGTAAAGAGTCATTTTTGGTTTTTGAAATTAGTTTTCCCGACTCAATATCATAAGTGGACACATATTGCCAATAAACGGTCTTCACCAGTAATGTAGCATTGGTTGTGTCAACCGAATGCCCGCCGTAAGGATAATCGAATTTAGCTTTCCATATCATTTTTCCATCATTGTTAAATGTAGCGATATCGCCTAAGTAGGAACAATAAATAACCCTGCTGTCCTGGAAAGATGCAGGTTGACTCGCAAAAGCACCAACATGCGTGCGCCAGACAACAAGTCCGTTCCTGGGATTCAAACAATAAAGAAAGTTAGCATCTCCTCCAACATCAATTGTATTGCAATATATCCTGTCACGATATATAATGGCGTTTTGCAATCCTCTTTGATCAAACGTATCAGGCCAAAAGTCTCCTGGATTTAAAAGCGGATAGGGAACTGTCGGGTCATATTCAAAATTTGATGCATTCTTATGGCAAGAAATGAGGAAAATCAATACATAAACCACTAGTAACGAAAGTCGTTTCATAATTTTAATGATGGTTTTGATCTGTGTAATTCTAAAATTTCCACAATTGTTTCTTTTTTATTAGCCGGGGGGAATAAAGATGCGGAATTCTAACGTTCTGGCGCTACACGAGGTTTGGGATTAAAGATGCGAGGTTTTTCGGTTAAACACAAATTTTCCAAGTATAAAACCATCTTTAAATTCAGCCAAATACCAAAATCTCGTGTAACGCTGTTAGCAGATGTTTTTTATTTTAGTACCCAAATTTCATTTCCACCAGTCGGGAAATATATTCTGTTTTTTTCAACAATAGGTGTTATGATTCCATAATTAAAAGGTTGAATAAAATTAATCTTTCCTTTATTTATAGTTACAGAATATACATTTCTATTCATTGTTCCAAAATAAACATTTTCTTTATAATTAATAATATTAGTATCTGCTTGGTCTTTATTTAAGTTTAATATCCAATTTGTCTTTCCATTTTCAATATTTAAAGAAATGATTTTGTTGTCATAAGTACTTAAAATTATATTTTTATTTACAAGACAAGGTTCATACAATAAATCACAATTTAAAGATTTAGACCAGATTTCATTTCCATTCTCATAATTCAACATTAAAACTTTTCCGTTTTTGAAATTTTTATCAAGTAAAACTAAAAGTCCTTTTTCAGTTATATATTGCCTTATAGTTTCGAAATTTTTATATTTATTTTCCCAAATTATTTTTGCATTCTCATCGTTAATTGCCAGGAGTTTAACTCTTAGGGCTGAAAAACCTATATAAATTGTTTCTTTAAAAAATGCTGGTTTATTTGTCTGTGTAATGTTAGAATCCTTCGGGAGAAACCATATTACTTTTCCATTAGTTTTATTTATTTTACTAAATCCATTTCCTTGTACTGAACCATAAATTGATTGATTATATCCGGCTAGATCATATCTTAAATTTATTTCGCCATTAATTTTCCATTTTAATTTTCCGCCTTTATCAAAACAATTTAAATCATTTCCATATTCTGTCAAAAATAAATTTTGCTTAAATATCAATGGCTTATGAATCGGATTATAATCAGTTTTGAAATTTATATCAACATTTGCATTTTCTATATTTACAGAATAAAAATTATTATTTAAATCTGCAAAATATAATTGATTGTTATTAGAAATTAAGGAAGATGGCATCCAATCAAATTTTGCATTTTTCCAAAGCAATTTTACATATTTATTATATTCGGATTCCTTATTGTTCTTCTCTCTACATGATAGAAAAGAAATAAATAAAGCGAGTATTAGATATTTTATTATTTTCATTTTTGATATGCGATTGTTTTCAAAATATCTGCTAACGTTCTGGCGCTTGGCGAGGTTGGGGAATAAGGATGCGGGACTTTTCGGTAAACACAAATTTTCCAAATACAAAACCATCTTTAATTTCAGCCTAAAACCCCAATCTCGTCAAACGGCTGTTACCAGCTGGTTTTTTAGTCTGTTATTGTTTTTTTAGTTCCATCATCGTTGATGTGTTTAAATACATGATTTTGGTCAATTATTTTTCCACCGATCTTTGTAAATGTTCCAAACATTCCATTCCAATCTTCAGTATCATATTCTTTAGCTGTATCCCAACGTATAGTTCCAAATAAATTTGGCTTGTCAAGTTCTGATTTTACTATCACTCCAAATTCTCCATTTACAGAAATCTTTGTTCCAGAAATAAAGTCGTGATTCTTTTTCCAATAATCAGTTCTCATAAAAATTCTGTTTCCTAATTCAAATCCTTCGATTCCTGCAAAACTATCCCATTCACAAGTAGGAGCAAACCAATTCCATATTTGAGTAAAATCTGGTACGTTATCAAACTCAACGTCAAAAATTCCTTCTATTAGAGCTTTGTGAAAATCTTCGGCTGAGTCAAACTGTCTACAATATCCTCCCTTAAATTCGGATAATAATTTTTCTGCTAGATGCAAGTCAGCAATTAGTTCAAAAAACTCATACTTTCCCCAGAATTCAACTTTCGAAAGTTGTTTTGTTTTTTTCTTAAATAGTCTATTAAACATTTCAGTATTGTGTTAGATTTCTGAATTTGCTTGGCGCTTGCTGGTAACTAATTTATATCGGCCATAAAATGGCACCAATACGATTTTTTTTAGCTGGCTTTGTGCAATTATATGCTTTTTAGCGAATATAAGAATAATATTAAATCTTTTTGGTTTAATGACCAATCGCGTCAGGCAGAAGATCAAACCGATCCGGTAGAGGAAATTCATTTGACAGCTGCAACCCCTTTAATGCCCGGCTGATTTTGAAATACAGCTGTTAATTATTACTTATTGAAAAAGAGGTTGCTAAGTAGTATTTTCAGTTTCCTTTCCTGCGGGATAATCTGGGTACATTAAAATTTTCTCTGGGAAGGTTTAGTATTGCCTGTTGTAATCTGACCTGTCTCATTTCTGGTTATTTCACCTTTTTAAAGCTCCTCATTACCCAGCCGCCCAATTTCGAATTCTTTTCCTTATCGGAATGTCCTTTTCGGGCGCTATGTTCTCAAAGGCGTCGTTTTCAGCCTCATCGCCCTTGTTAGTCTCAATATCCCTTTCAAACTCCTTTAAAGGGTCATTCTCTATAAGGCCCTTTTCGATGTCCTTTCCGGTTATGTCTTTGGGGTCGCTTTGGGGTTCCTTTTAAGGGTTCTGCGGGTCATAGGGGTTGGGTGTTTTTGGCTGTGGTTTTTGGGTCTTTGATCGGGTTTTGGGAATTACGGTGGTGCTTGTGGTAATTTTTGGTTGTATGGGAGTTTGTCGTTTTATTTTTTGAATTAGATTATTGCTGTTGTTTTTTTTTTAAAGAGAGTGTTGCGGGGCGGGTTGGGCTGTTTGTTTTTTTTTAAATATTTTTTTTGGAGCTTTTTCCCGCTATCCGTTCCAATCTTTTGTGCCGAACCCCGGCACAAAAGGATTTCCACTGCACACGAGCGGAGCGAACTGGCGAAGCAATCAGGGCTAGGGCTGCAGGGCCTATTTTGCGTTGGAGAAATGTAAATTGGAGAAATGTAAAATTAAATTCAATTGTTGTATTTCTAATTTACAGGTGGTGCAAAAAAACAAGTATTTTTTCGTAAAATATTTTCTTGTTTTTTTGTCTAATAAAAAGGAAACGAAAACAAAAAATCTACTAATGTATTGATTAAAAGTTTTTTAAGTAAAATAAGGTGCCAATTGTCTTCAATTGGCGCCTGTTGGCTTTTTGTGACCTCGCCGGACAAATTACAGTAAAATTTATGGAAGATTTGAAGAGATTGGCTTATTACTGGCAAGGGCTGTCTTTCATTGGCTTTATAAATTTGGTTTGGATGTCCTGTCGGGGATTGACGAGATTTTTTAAAAACTGAATTTTGTAAATTTATCTGGGTTGTTGGGAATGCTTCAAGGAATAAGCTCACCATCATTATTTGAATGTCGTTCTTGCCACTAAAGTTGTCGGCAATTCCATTTTACCAGTTTTGGCTACTTAAATTATGGTTTTGGCTAAATTTTCTTTTCTGTATCTGCGCAAATTTGCAACATAATAATACTAAAAATAATCATTATGTCATCGCAAAGTAAAATTGCAGTAGTAACAGGAGGGAGCCGCGGTCTTGGAAAAGATATGGCAATCAATCTTGCCAAAAACGGATTGGATATAGTTTTAACCTATAACACTCAAAAAGAAACAGCAGAAAATGTTGTAAAACAAATTCATGATATCGGACAAAAGGCGGCCGCTATAAGACTAGACGTCTCAGATTCTTCTAGTTTTGATATGTTTAGAAAAGATCTTGGAGACCAAATAACCAATTACTTCCACTCAGATGGTATTGATTTTTTGATTAATAATGCGGGGTTTATTCACTATGCAA
This sequence comes from Flavobacterium sp. 1355, assembly GCF_017833415.1. Classification (GTDB taxonomy): domain Bacteria; phylum Bacteroidota; class Bacteroidia; order Flavobacteriales; family Flavobacteriaceae; genus Flavobacterium. The sequence continues at coordinate 185,939 of NZ_JAFICC010000005.1, forward strand.
ATTTTGATGCTATCAATGAAGCTCAATTTACAGAAATGGAAAATGTACACCTTAGAGGTCCATTTTTTCTTACACAAAAATTATTGCCATTACTAAGAGCTTACGGAGGAATTGTAAATGTTTCTTCAGGACTAACCCGTTTTGCCACGCCGGGATTTGCAGCTTATGCAGCACTAAAAGGAGCAATGGAGACATTGACAAAATATCAGGCAAAAGAACTCGGTGCAAGAAACATAAGAGTAAATGTTATTGCTCCGGGTGCTATCGAAACCGATATTATGGGCGGTGCGGTACGTGACAATGTAGAAATGAACCAATACCTGGCTTCGCAAACTGCTCTTGGAAGAGTTGGACTACCCGAGGACATTGGGGGAGTGGTAGCCTTTTTATGCAGTGATGCCGGCGGGTGGATTAATGCTCAGCGAATAGAAATTTCAGGAGGTTCAAATCTATAATTAGACTTAAAAATAGTTGATCATAGTTGATAAGCTGAATGTTACATACAATTAGAAGAATATAAAATGGAAAAAGAAGATAAAGGAGTAGTCAAAGCTCTTTCGAAACAGGAAATAGATACCATTGAAAGGTTTTATGCAGCATGGAAACTTAAAAAGCCAGAAGTATTAGACGAAGTCTGCATGCCCGACTGGAAAGATATTCCGCTCGCACCACATCAAGAAGATAACCCAAAAGGACTGCAGGCAATTATGAAATTTTTGTTCGAATTATGTCCTGATATAGAAATCGTAATTCATGAGATATTTGGCAGTCACGAGCGTGCAGCTGTAAGAGCCTCAATGCAATTTACGCATGTAAAGGAAATTATGGGAATCCCTCCAACGAATAAGAAAGTAACAATAGCACTGCATGAATTTCATTATATGCAAAATGGCAAACTTACCCATACCTGGCATTTAGAAGACTGGTTTGGTCTTTTGATGCAGAGCAAACAGGAATAAAAAATCTAATTGGCATTCGTATAATAATTTTTTGAATATACTTTTAAAAGAATTCATCTGAATTGAGAGTGTCAAAAAAATGTAAATTTGTATCTATGGAAGTAATTAGAATAAAAAGCATCACAGAGTATCATCGCTTTAGAGGGCTTCCTAAGCCGGAACATCCTTTAATAAGTCTGGTCGATTATGCACAGGTAAAATTCCCTGATGATGAAAAAACGACAAACATTGTGATGGATTTTTATTCTATTGCTTTAAAACGCGATATTGGAGCCAAACTCTATTATGGTCAGCAGGTTTACGATTTTGACGAAGGTATAATGTCATTTATAGCACCGGGGCAGGTTTTGCGACTGGAGCAGGATCCTGATTCATTACATAAAGGCGCGGGGTATTTATTGCAAATTCACCCTGATTTTTTATGGAATTCATCACTGGCAAAAAATATTAAGAACTACACGTTTTTTGATTATTCAATTAATGAAGCACTATTTCTTTCTGAAAAAGAGGAAAATATCATTGTAAATATTTTTGAAAATATAAGAGAAGAATACCACATCAACATTGATAGATTTACGCAGGATTTAATAATTGCGCAGATAGAATTGCTGCTCAAATATTGCGACAGATATTACAATCGCCAATTTCTTACAAGAAAAATCAGCAGTCATCAAATACTATCAAAAGTTGAAGAATTTTTGAATAATTATTTTGATGATAAAAACCGTGACGAAAGAAATCTTCTTTCTGTCCAGACTGTTGCTGATAATATGAATGTTTCTTCAGATTATTTAAGCAATTTACTGAAGCTTCATACTGGTCAGAATACGCAGCAGCATATTCACAATAAGCTCATCGAAAAAGCCAAAGAAAAACTTTCTACTACTAGTTTGTCAATTAGTGAAATTGCGTATGAGCTGGGATTCGAACACCTTCAGAGCTTTAGTAAATTGTTCAAAAACAAAACAAACGAAACACCCTTAGAGTTTAGAGCTAAGTTTAATTAATCGTTTTATTTAAGTTTTTAAAGTCTCTTTTTGCAGGGAGAAAATAAATGTAAAAAATCCAAAGTTACCTTGCCTGATTGCGTAATTGAAAAAAGGCGCCAATTGTCTTCAATTGGCGCCTTTTGGCTGATTATATGTAGTTATCTGTCTTCTAGTGGCTTTAGTGATTTGGTTTGGATATCCTGTTGGTGATTGATGAGAACTTTTAAAAACTGAATTGGTTTAAGGCAGTAAATTATTCTAGAGAAATTTGGTACAATAAAAAAGCAAGACATTAGGCTTTGGATTATAAAAACAATTGAAAATTTTAAGAAGCTAAATAATTACAAGAAAAGGAGTAGAATAAAAAGGTTTGTTTTCATCTGTATTAATTTTAATTGTCCAAATATTCTCTCCCCTGTTAAATCAATCCAGCCCTTCTGGCCGTTTGGTAATTCGAAACGAGCAAAATTATCCAGAAATTTTTCTAGCTGAATTTCTCTGTGTCTGAATTAGAATGAAAATAGACAGCCTGAATAGCAAGATTATCTTTTAATGCTATTTTTGATTGGCATCTACAAATTATATAAAAAAAATTAAAGTTATATTTATTTGTTCATTATTATATCTCTTTCATTTTAAATGAACATTCAAATATAGTAAACAGAACAACTTGGTCCTAAACGATTGTTTCATCATATAATTTTTACTAAAAGAAAAAAACTGGCTGCATAATCATTTTAGTATTTAAGAAAAACAATCTGAAAAACAAAAAAACTGCCCGAAATCACTTTTCGGACAGCCTCTTAAAATGAAAAAGAAATTCCCAATTACGCTCTAAAAATATAAAGCGTCAGTTTATTAGCCAAAGGGATAATGATCAGGGCACTAACATAAGCAATGGGCAGCATAATGAGCCAGGATTTAAAAAATGTAAAAATCCATCCTTCTTTTTCATATCCATTATTTAAAATGAGTACGCAAACTGCCATTATCAGTGTCATTGCTGTAACCACAAAAAGGGTATTGACATATTTAACAAAAAGCTTCATGACTTTTAAAAGGAATCGGTTAGAATTTTCCGTTTATGTTCTTCTGATTCTCTAAAGATGGAATTTCTTCAATAACATCCCAATGCTCTATGATTTTATTATTTTCAATTCGGTACAAATCATAAAAAGCCGAATGTGTTTTTCCAACGTAACCTTCACTTAAAACCAAAACAAAGTTTCCTTCTCCCAAAACTTTATGTACAGCAGTGTAAACTTGTGTTTTGCCATTATTTTCCCATTGTTTCAAAACACTAAAAAACTCCGAGACACCGTCTCCCATATCCGGATTATGCTGAATAAGGATGTCGCCGTGAAAATATTTTGAAGCTTCATTAAATTTTTTCCCTACCAAAACTTCTGAAACAAAAGATGAAGCTAGCTCTTTGTTAGCATCTGTCAAATGATGATCAATAGCTTTTGTTTTACCATCTGTCATTGTTCTTCCGCTCTTGTTTACTTTTTTAGGATTCGTCTGTAAATTATCCCAATGCTCTACACTCACACCATTTTCGAATCGGTGAATATCAAAAGCGACCGTTGGTTCAAATAAATAATAATCGACATGCACAAATCCGATATCGCCATCCTGAAAAGCCCTTACCACATTGGTGTAAACTTTTTCCATCGGCATTAAATCGTGCAGGGCCATAATTGCATCAAAACCGTCGGCTACATTAATATTGTGCTGTTTGTATGATTTAGGATTAATTAAGCCTATTTGTCCTAAAGTTTCGGTTTCGATACTGTTTTGAATTGCAGCAGCTTTTTCTCTGTTTGAAAGTTCCATTTTTTATATTATTAAAAATTATTCGGCAAAGTTATCTTGACCGTTGTAGTGATGCAATAATGGATAAAAGGTTCGTATGGGGATAATATTATCCATATAAGGTTATAGAGCCCGTATTGATTTATATGCTTATTTTTGTACCTATAAAAATATAGCTGCTATGTACGAAAAAAAGATTCCAAAAGATTTTGACTGCGGAATGAGTATAACACTTGAAGTAATAGGAGGGAAGTGGAAACCCTGTCTTATCGATTCTATATCTAAAGGTGTAAGAAGACCGAGTGAAATACACAGATGCCATCCTGATGCTACCAAACGTGTTTTGAATCTTCAGCTAAAAGAATTAGAAGATCATGGTGTGGTACGAAAAACCATATACCCGGTACTGCCTCCTAAAGTTGAATATTTCCTGACTGATCTGGGTAAAACTTTATTACCATTAATTTCGCACATGGAAAAATGGGGCACTAATTATATGCCGATATTTAATGAACTACAGCAGCATAAAAGAGATTTACAAGAGGCAGTTTAAATTGTTAAGGAAAAATCGTCCATCATAAAGCGAAAAATCGCCATTCCGCAGACTCGATTATTCGGGATAAAATTGACCATGGAGCAAAACTTATATGTGGCAGGTAATTGCATTAACCCACATTTTTTGCTTTCGATTTTTCTCGATCTATAAGTTTCACAAAAATCGCAGCGCACAGTAAAAAATCAAGTATATAAAAAGTTACGACTAAAAAGTCAAATTTTTCTCTTGAATTAGTATCAAAAATTGGAATTAGAAGTAAAGTGATAATACATAACATCGTCATCTTAATAATGCGGTTTAAATATTTTAAGTTCGCAATTCTTTGGTTTAAAACTCCAATTATTAGAAATGCCATCAGCCATGCAGGTACATGCAACATTAAACCATAAAAATATCCATCTGTCAAAGTATTAGCACCAATTGGCTGATGGTATATTACCGCAAAAATAAAGTACAATGAGTATGATAAAAAGGCAGTGCTCAATGCAGATATTAAATATCTTCTCATATTTAAGTAGTATTAATTATTATTTAAATCGTTCATAGTAGCTGTTATAAGCAGTTTTTTTATTGTCATTAATCAATTTTTTATAAACTTTCTTATAGTACCTTTTTTTAATTTATGCCTTAAATTTCCACATTCTATCTTAATCATTTCGTCATTATATTTTGTTTTTCCTAACTCAATGAGAAAACAACCTGTTTCGCCTGAAACTATTAAAGAATCGTTGTTCCAATAAGCTTCTGTAACATTACCAACAAACCCTTGGTGTCCATTGTGCAAAGAAATTGAAGAATACATTTCCAAGTATTCAATTTTAAACTCATCATTTATTTTCACTGAATTACTACACGAAACCAATGTTATTAAAGTAAATATTACTGAGTATTTTATGATTTTCATTAGATAATGTCTTTAAATTGCTTATAAGGTTTTAGTACTACAGTGGGGTAGGGAATAAATTACCCTTGAGACGGAGCCTCGAGGAATCAACTGATTAAAGTAAGCCCATCCTTCGGATTTGACACCCGAATGACAGCAAACAGGCGAAGCAAATCATCCCAATACAAAACTAACTTTCCATTAAACCAATTGCCCAAATCTGTTGTAGTACATGTTATGCTGTTAATTTCCACGCTTATTCGTAATTAGTTTTGCTGTTGCTCGGATTCAATTAAATAATTTTTCTTTCTTTTTTTCCAATTGTAAATAGGCAGGAATATAAAAGTTAATAAAGCGGTCATTACTGCGGCATATCCAAACCACTCTTTAATAAGTTCTTGCTTACCAAATTCTGTATAGTAATTTGCTGAACCAAAATCGTAAAAGAATTTAAAAACAGCTAGTCCAATAAGAAAAACTGGAAATCCTATTATTAATGACGGCATTACTTTAATGTCAATGCCAAAAACTAATTTGTAAGTAGTTATAAAAAACAGGAAAATAAGGAATATAAAAATGAGATTTGTATATATAGCCAAATAGCCAATAAAGTTTATCAACCATAAATTGAAGGAAAGGAGAAGTCCACAAATTAGCCCATAAATAATTATGAATCCGTATATTCTTTTCAGCCTTATTTTGTTTTCGGATTTCATATTACAATAATTTAAAAGTTTTCTTGTGTTTAACTAAGGTAGTGTTGTATAATAGCATATAACGTTCTGGTACTAGCAGGTTTGGGATTATATTAAACCTATTCTTCGAATTTACCACGCGAACGAAGCGAACAAACGAAGTAAATCATCCCAAATACAAAACCAACTTTTCATTAAGCCATTTGCCCAAATCCGTTGTAGGCTGTTGGGCGACGTTTTTTTATTAATTGTTTTTGATAAATCGAACATACATTCCATTTTCTGCTGTATGTGCAGAAACTTCACCCGTAACAGAATTATCTTCTGTCATTAAACCAATGAAATCATTACTGTTTTTACCTGCCTGTACTTTTGTACTCCAAAAGAAAACACAATAGTCTAATGGATAAAAATCCATTTCATTCACAGTACTTCTGTATCCGCCCGGAATTGCATTAAATCCAGAACTATTATCTCCATCCCATTCTTTAGATTTTAAATGCTGGCCGGCATTGTCGTAACCTCCTAAAGAAATAATTATTTCCTTCCATTCCTTAGATGTGGGAATATGGAATCCTTTAGGACATATTCCCCTTGGATCATTTACAGCAAATCCATTATAAATTTTTCCAATTTTTTTCTTGTTTTTTTGATTATTCTCGTGATAGCACCACGCTGGTTTTTTTAATTTACCATACTTTCGCCATTCCTGCATTGTTTTTACCTCGGGTATTACATCACCATTTTTGAAACGACTTACATTTAAATTTTCACTTGAGATTAAATACTTGTCAATTTTAACTAAATTGTATTTATTTCCATCAATATCAACAGCTATATTGTTTTGAGATTGGTTAGGAAGAAAGAATAATAGAATGAATGATAAAAATACTTTGTGCATTTCTTTAATTATGTTTGGTTACTTGAATTCTCTTTGGTTTTGTAAAATGTCGCCCAACTGATTTATGCCAACCATAAAATGGCAACAATACGACTGCTTTTTAGTTGCCTTGCGCTTTTAGTATACTTAGCGAATATAAGAATAATATTAAATCTTTTGATTTAATGTCTTACAAAGGTGCTTGCAGTATCATTGATCTTCACATCGGGATTCGCCCAATAGTTATATCTATTATTGGAGAACCTTTCTTTTGCAACAGCGAAAAGAAAGCCTTTTTCTTTTGGTTTACAAGTGGGCAGAATTCCCTTAAGGCTTGGATGAATCCAAACATTAAAATTTTCGCTGGGAAGGTTTACTATTGCCATTGTACTCTGACCTGTCTCATTTCTAGTTATTTCATCTTCTTTTAGCTGCTCATTGCCAAGTTTTCCAATTTCGAATTCCTTCCTTACCGGATTGTCCTTTTCGGGCGCTATGTTCGCAAAGGGATCATTTTCATCCTCATTGCTCTTTGGGTATCCATATCCGTTTGAGGCCCTTTTGAAGGGGCATTCTCTATTAGGTCTTTTTGGATGTCCTTGCCCGTTATGTCTTGGGGCCGCTTTGGGGTTCCTTTTAAGGGTTCTGCGGGTCATAGGGGCTGGGTGTTTTTGGCTGCGCATTTTGGGGCTTTGATCGGGTTTTGGGAATTACGGTGGTGCTTGTGGTAATTTTTGGTTGTATTTTTTTCGGTTTGATATTGTTTTTTTGGAGCTTTTTCCCGCTATCCGTTTCAATCTTTTGTGCCGAACCCCGGCACAAAAGGATTTCCACTGCACACGAGCGAAGCGAACTGGCGAAGCAATCGGGGCTAGGGAAGTAGCTGTTAGTGGCAGTTACATTTCTTAAAGTCTGTTATTTTCAATGTTATTGGTGTTTCATATCTCTCATTACTAATGTCCGCCGTAAAAGATTTTTTGGGTTTCAAAATAATTGTGCTGTCTGTCAAACCAATTGTGTCCATTAAAGTATAGATGTCTTCATAGAATTGAAGTTTGTAATTTACCGAACTGCAAATGTTATTTTTTTTGTCCTTGTATTCTATTACAGCTTTTGTTCCACCGCTTACCGTTTCTATTTGATAATAAATGTCGATTTTGAAAGAAGTGGTTTCTTTTGATTTGAAATGAATTTTAATTTCTGTGTCAAATTCTGCTATTAGTTTTTCTGTCTGATTTACTACTTCCAAATTTGAACCTGAACTTATTTGCTTTAGTACTTTAAAGGTTACTGATTTTATGAAATTATTTTTTTCGCTGTCAGAAAGTGAGTTTAAATTTTCAGAGCTAATACCAAAGTCAATATATTTAATTCGCTTATCAATATTTCTATTTGAAACTATAATTTCGCCTTCTTTCAAGATAGTCGTTAAGTTGATATAAATATGGTCAAATTCTCCATAAGTAAATTTTAACTCGTTTAATTTTCGAGCAATTCTCTGTCCAATATAGTTTGTGTCTTTTGTGGGAATAAAAATTTCACCCAATTCATTAGGTAAACTTTGTCCTGCGATATTTTGTTTTTCACTTTCGTAAAATCGTATGTCTTTTAATATTCTGTCAGTCATTCTCTAGGTGTGGATTAATTGCCAGTAACCAATTTATACCAGCCATAAAATGGTACCAATATGGCATTTTCAGCTGGCTTGTGCAATTAGTAAGCTTTTAGCGAATATAAGAATAATATTAAATCTTTTTGATTTAATGACCGGGTTGCTGGCAGTAAAATTGCACTGCTGCTGATCGATGCGGCCATAGCTGTTTTGGTTATTGGAGGATCTTTGTTTTGTTGTTCACGAAAAATAATGCTTTTTCTTTTTTTGATATTTTTTAGGAGCTCTTCCCGCTATTCGCTTCAATCTTTTGCGCCGAAACCCGGCACAAAAAGATTTCCACTTCTCTCGGGGCTAGGAAGGTAAAGCCGTTTTTTACTGGCTGCCATTTTATTTAGGGTGTTTTCTTCTTCGAGTCTTTTGTCTCTATCTTTCTTTTGGGAAGTATAATTCGATTACTAACCAGCGATACAATTAAAATAAGTATTCCAAAAAATAAAGCTCCATTTCTGTCAATTGATTCGGCGTTCATGCCAGTTCCTAAACGGGTTTTGTAGGACTGGCCAGTGGACAGAAAATTATTTAACTTCATATAAACGCCAACTGCAAGAAGCAGCAAGCCTATAAAAAAACATAAACCGGGAAATATCTTTGTTGAATACATCGAAATTGTTTTAGAAATACTTTGTGGATTTTGCCTGGGTATAATTTAATTGCAAAAATCCGTTGTAGTAGTTATGGGCTGTTTTTATTTTTTAGTATTGTTTTCGATTTCCATTAAACAGTCTTCAATTGTCTCAACAACGAAGTTCTTATCAATATTTATGGAAAACATTTCGCCAATTTTATCCACTGGACAAGGATCTCTTAAGCCTTCCCAAAGAAATTTTATTTCACCATTATCTTCTGTCATTGCAATCAAATAGGCATCTGTTGTTTCATCAATTGAAATATGACAATTGCTCCAAATTTCATTATCTAAAACTGGTAAATAACTATATTCGGTACTATAATGTTCTTCTTGTTGATTAGCTTTCCATATTAGTTCAAATAGTTCTCTGTCATTTCGATTATTAAATTCTTCGTGATATAAGGAGCTTGAATTATTTTCTATTCTGTCTTTAAGTTTTTTAAGTGAATTTTTCCAGCTACTCAAATAACAAGTTTCATTCTCGTCACCGATTATTTCCCCACCAAACACTAAATGGCAAAATGCGAAATTTGAATTGTTAAGGATAGGTATATATCGTAGGGCAAATTTTTTTTTCATCTCCAATATATTTTTTGTTTTCATTTTTCATTTTTTCAGGGCACAATAGGCACTAACGTTTTGGGACTACCCTCGTGTTGGGACTAAATTAGGCCCGTTCTTAGGATTTGCCATACGAGCTTAGCGAATACAGGGAGTAAATCATCCTAAATACAAACCAATTTTCCATTAAGCCAATTTTCCAAATCCATTTTTGTACCTGTTAACAAACGTATTTTATTCAATATTATGTTTTACGATTTTATTTCCCCAACCATTAAATTCAGAAAATCTAAATTGGATAAAACTATTCACATCAGGCATTTTTAATAATAATTTTTCCGTTATTTTATAAACTTCAATTGTTGGCTTTAAACTATGAGAGCTATATTCTCCTGTACCGCCATATAAATTAGAAGTTCCTATTTCGATTGTTTCTGAAATCAGTTTAATTAAATCCTTATATAGATTTTGATAGATTTTTTTTTAATTCTTTATATTCTGCAGCATCTATTGTTGGGAAATCGTTTGGAAATTTTTCGTATTCCACCCCTAGGATGTTCGTTGGATTTAAATCACTAATTTTTTCATCCCAAAGGTTTAAACTTTCAGACTCCGTAAATTCCCATAACAGGGTTAAAAGTTTGTCAATACTGTCGATTTCTATTTTGTTTTCTGAAACATAGCTCTCAATACATTTTACGCCAAAAGCAAACCTGCCTCTTATTGAAATTTTTTTAAATACTGTTTCTATGTCCATCTATGGTAATTTGTTTGCTAAGGTCATTGTAGCTGTAAGCAGTAGTTATTTAAATTAGTCGATTATTCTATATCCATTCTTTTCAAAATTTGATTTTATCTCAATATGACCATCTCCGAAATCTTCATTGTCATATTTATATCCGTAAATTTTATAGAATATTTTTGAAATTTCCTTTTGTTTAAAACCGATTTCTAAAATCTTATTTTCTTTATCAGGGAATATTTTTAATTCATTCCAATATTTGTTATAATCTATTGGAAGAGCAAAATAAAGTTTTCTTGTCCTATTTTTGTTTGTTGTTTCAATTTTATAAAGCTGTTGGTCTTTTCCCTTAAAATCTACCAACTTATCAGCAATTAAATTTACCGTAACAAGATATTTTCTCTTTTCCTCACTTATTTCGAGTTTTGCAGATGACAAAATTGTATTTTCAAATGGTGGAGGATGTTGCACATCCTTAACACAAAGACAGGCATCATCTTTTGAGACTACAGTTTTAGTTGACTTTGCGGATTTTTTCTGTTCATCAACATTTTTACAAGACTCATTTAATAAGCTTAAGAATAATATCGTGATTATAAATAATCTGTTTAATAGTTGTCTTTTCATTATGATTCTCTTCTTCTATAATTACTGCTAACGTTCTCGCACTAAAAGCAGTTTGGGATTAATTAAGCTCTATTTTCGGATTTGCCACTCGAGCGAAGCGAACAGGCGAAGCAAATCTTCCAAATACAAACCAATTTTTTTTAAGCCAAATCCCCAAATTGCTTATAGCATGTGTTACTGGAGGCTTGTTTTGTCGAAATTACAATTGAACCGTAAATTTTTCACGCTTCTGTTGGTGAATTCCAACTTTTAAATTTATTCAAAACTTGTTATATTTCCACACTTCATTAATGTGCTGGTCTATGAATTGAAAGTATTACAAAAAGAACAACAGGTAAATATGAAATTGTAATTATAAAAAAGTAATACCAATTTTTATGGTTATTTTTATAATACTCGAAAGCAAAAAGTATTATTGATAATATTGTAAAAACTATAGGTAAATAGAATAAAATTAATTCTCCAAAGAAATAAGGTAAATTAACCACAAACCAACCTCCATTATTTCCAAAAGTCAGAAATAGTAAAAAAATAATAAGATTTAAAATTCCAAAGCTTGTTAAGACTTTCTCAATTATTTTTAATTTCATATTACTTTCATCTATCAATTATATATTTTTTTGTCAGTTCGGTTATGCATCTTATTTTTTAAACTCTTTAAAATTGACTTTGCTTTTCAATTTTCACGCTTCTGTTTTGTTAACTTCTTGCGGAAACAAATGTATATTTTCTAATTGTTTTTATCTGCGTAATTTCGGCACAAGTCTCCAGTAACGTCTCGCTACTACAGCAGGTTTGGGACTAAATTAAGCCCATTCTTCGGATTTGCCAAATCATCCCAAATACAAAACCAATATCCCATTAAGCCAATTGCCAAATCCGTTGTAGTACTTGTTACCAAAAGTCTATTTCCTATAAAAGAAATATGCATCTTCTATTGTTGGTTGCCAATTCAAGTTTTTTAATTTCTTTAGTTTCAACTTCTCAAATATTTTTTTAGAACCTTGAATTTTCATTGTGAATTGATTGTGATCTCCCATGTTTTTTTCATTCAGTTCATAAGAAACACTGAATTCATTTTTATTTGCAATTTTTTCAATAAATGGTTCTAAATATTCACTGATTTTTTTGGGACTAGAAAACTCTTCCGATTTTTTGAATTCTATCTCAAAGCTTCCCTCGTATTTAAATTGTGGTCCATAATCAAACAAGAATGCGGTATTCTTTTTTTGTGCAATTAAATACTCCTGATATTCCAATTTACTTTTAAACTCTTTAATTTCGTATACATAATCAAAGGGATTTGTTGCGTTTAGCATGGCAATTTGAGATATGTCAAATTTATATGTATGACCGTCATGCGTCATTGCACTTTTTTGAGTGGGATTTATTGTCCAAGATCCAATTTCATCATAATTCTTAACAATAGTGAGTTTAAAACAAGGATTTTCGATTGAATTTTTAACTTCATCACCAAGACTTATGTTCCTTTTGAAATTTTCAATTGAAATTGAGTCTTCAATTACAAAATTGAATTTTTCGTAAGTCTTTTTTTTATCATACTGGGGATATCTACCAATGATTTTAGTATTTGAATCCACTTTTAATGTGTCAAATAATTTTTTTTGACTAAATGTCAAACTTGTCGAGAAGATGCAAATTAATAGTAGTGTTTTTTTCATTTGTTTGATAGATTCTGGTAACTAAATTTATATAAGCCATAAATGGCATCAATATGGCTTTCAGTAGTTGACTTTGTGCCATTAGTAAGATTTTTAAGCGAATATAAGAAATAATACCAAACCTTTGTAGCTGTGCGGCAATAGCTGTCACTAAATATTCTTAGCCCCTGTCCTTGACAATACATGGTTGGTTAAGGTGGCCAACTTTTGGAATTCATGCCCGATGATGCATGCTTCTTTTTCCCTACTACTGTTACCCATACGTACCGCAATTGCTTCCCTTTTACTTTTTATCAAAGACCTGTATGCTTTTGTTTTATTTCAGCAGCAAAGGTAGTACGAGTCCATAAGCCAAAGCAAGACAGTGCCTTTGTCTTGCCCAAAAATCTCCACCATGCGGCAGATTGATCGCAAGATGCTATATAAAGACGCGTTAAATTGATAACGGTCTTTTACAGGTCTAAAATTCCGGTCATTAAAATTTTCGCTGGGAAGATTTAGTATTGCCCGCGGATCCATTACCTGTTTCATTTCTGGTAATTTCATCTTCTTTAAGCTCCTCATTGCCAAGCTGCAATCCAAAGTATAAAAGCCTGTCAGTTTATTTTTATTCAATAACTTTCCTATAAGACAATTGCACAGATCAGTTGTAATGGCTCTTACCTGCTGGAGATTATGTCCATTGTGAAATTTGATATACAAAATCGTTTTCTTTGTCCCAAAACAAATATAATTCGGCTGTCCCGTTAGTAAAATCACTTTCAGAAACACTCCCAATAAAAATCATATTTTCATAATTTAGTTTTTCCGGTGCCTGGATCCAATTCGGCCTGGCAAATATGTTTTTTATAATTTCGCTTTTATCTTTTCCATCGGAATGAAATTTCTTTATAACTTCTTCTTTTGTTGTTGTCAATCCGATAAATGTTTCAGGATAAGTAAAGTCTGAATTTATATTGTTGAATTTTTCGAATTTCTTTTTGGTATAAAGATACTTTGTGATTTTTTCGAAATAATAGCCAGATTCCACTTTGTCAAAATTCTTGTTGGCAGAGTGCACTAATTCACAGCCTTTGGATAATGTGTCTGCAAATTCCTTATTGCTTTTCGGTGTTAAGTAGTAATCTAAATTCTCAATAAAATTACTTTCAATGATTTGGTAAGCTCTTTTTAATTCACTGATAAATGGAAAATTCAAATTTGATAAATAGGAATATTTATTATTTTTATATTTAAAGCGGATAACTCTGGGGTCAGGCCTATTATCATCGAAATAGTCTTCGATATAACTTCCAGTATCCCAGACTGAAATAAAATGAAATGAATTATTGTTCAGAACAGGATGATTTTTAAAAGTAATAGACACCAGAGGTGTAAAAACATATTTTTCATTCGGACTACTTATCTCGAAAATATCTTCTATTAAAGGAAATGGTTTATTTTCGTATTTCATATTTTTGATTAAAAACTTGAATTCTGGATTTTTGTCGGTGTTTGCTAGTAAGGTTCTATCTCTTGGCGAGCTTGGGGAATAAGATGCGGGATTTTTCAAAAACAAACCAGCTTTCCATTAAAAACTATTGTCCGAATCAGTTGTAGCTGTTGTAATAAGTTAATTTTCAATTGTAATGGTTAATGGAATATCAACTAAAAAATCAACTTTTATTCCTTTATTAATTGCTGGTTCTGTTATATTTAGTTCATTTATACTGTTCATTATTTCCTCACAAAGTTTGGTGTTTTTGTGGGATACTTTAATGTTAATAATTTCTGCATTTTTATCTATAACAAACTTTAAAAAAACACGGTGCGCACCAGCAGTCAAACCGAAAGCTTCGAAGTCTATATCATTGGAAATATGGCCTGCGATACTTCTTTTTAAACATTCCATTGATTTATCATTTTCAGTGGAGCATTTTTCTATAACAGGAACTTGCTGCACATTACTCGACTGAAATAAATTTTTACTGTCTATTTCCCTAAATATCAATTCTTTCTTGGGTATCAATTCTCCCTTTAGTTTTTTTTCTCCTTCATTTCTTTGATACCCTAAGATAATAATATACTCTTTTTTTTTCCTTTTAAGCTCGATGGAAACCTCCCTGTCCCCTTTCTCTTCATAAAATGTATCACTGTATCCGGCAGTTATAGTACCATCATCAAAATAATTTCTGAAATGATACGGTTTCTCAGATACTATTTTTATTATTTCATTTTTTTTAACCTGATAGAATTCTTTAGCAGTTGTAACATTTGAAAAATGATGGTAGGTCCAGACAATGAGTAAATTCTGGTAATAGTTATCATTTTCTATAAAGCTGCTTCCAGTTGATAATTGAATTTTTATGCTGTCAGCCAAAGTGTTCCCTAATGTTTTTACATCTAAATAACCGGAAAATGTTTTAATAACTTTATTGTTTTGCGAAACAGTTCTATTTGTACTTTCTTCTATGAAGCCATATTTTTTAATTGAGCAGTAAATACTATCCCTGCCTGATTCTAATGGCAGATTAAAGAATAATTTGTTGATGTCCTTTTGAGCATATGAATTTAACAGGTTCAAAAAATATATCAGAATAATTAATATGTTTCTGTTTTGTGATTTCATTTTTTAGTAATTGGCTACATCGTTTTGTCCCTTGGCCCTGTTTGGGGATTAAAGATGCGGGATTTTTTGGTTAAACACAAATTTTCCAAATACAAAACCAACTTTCCATTTAGCCTAAACCCCAATCTCGCCGAAGGGCTGTTAGCGTCTGACTTAATCTATTTGAGAGGGTCTATCTAAAATATGTATTTGAAGCCTTTCATTTTCGGGATTATAACCTAAAGATTTTAAGTTTTCAATTGTAATAGTATTCCGTATGTCGATCATTATATTTCTTAATTGCTCGCGAGTAATTTTTTTTGAAGCTGTTTTTTGTTTGAGTAAAATATTTTCATAAATCGAAAAGTATTCTACATATTTAGAAATTTTATCATTGAAACTTATATAAATATATTTTTCATTATTATCCTTGATAGTAAATTTTTGTTTTTTAGGCTTAGAATTTATAATGGTTTGTAAAACATATGTTCCATCTGGTAATTTAAGAGAAAGCGAAGAATCTTCATTTCTGTTCTTGGGGCTTTTAAACAGGACAGAATCATTGAGCTTTATTTCAAAGTATAAGTATTCACTTCTTAGGTCATTCCACAAAAATAGTTGACTTTCTCTAATTTCTTTTTTTCTTCCCAAAGCATACACCATAACAAGTGCAATTAGACACAATAGTACTATGTTAACAGAAATAATCTTTATATGAGATTGAATTGCAAAAATATTTTTAGAGTGGTCCATTTTGATCTCTTTTTGGTTTGAAGTTTGCCGCTGACTTGTTTATCGGGCCCACAAATGGCACCAATGATACTTTTTTTAGCTGGTTTTGTGCAATGATAAGCTTTTTAGGGAATATAGGAATAATATTAAATCTTTGATTTAATGATAATGAACCTGGTTGACGGCAGTATCGTTGTACTGCTGTTGATTGAAATGCAACACGGAACATCTATTTTGTATCTACACCTTTTTTTTACGATGGTATTTCGAAGTATAGTTTTTTTTGTGTAAAGCGTTGATTTAAAATGTTTTGTTTATTGTTAATGCATAAATATCCCATAATCAAACAAGAAGTCAGCAATTCTGATTAAAAAGAAATAAGTAAGTTTGCAGACTAAAATAAACCATAAACTAATATGAAAAAGATTGCCGTTTTTATTTTATTTACTATTGTTTTCTATTCCTGTAAACAGGAAATCAGCAAAACTTCAGATGATGCAACTACAGCTTTAAGTACAGCAAAAAACCTTTCTTTTAAAGTAAATAAAATTGATTCTACAAATTTCCCTGACGGGCTAAAATACGAAGGCATTATTAAAAATGCTGTTCGCTGGAAAGATAAGTCAGGTGATAATATTGTAATTACAACCGAAACAGGTCATTATATCAATCCTAAATTTAAGCATGAAAGTGAAGACAGTTCAGATGCTGAACTGTTTGCATATCATTATATAATCTCAGGTAACAAGGCCAATCAAACATGGAAAGTTTACGATTATATTTCGGATTGCCCTGTTGAAATTGCAGCCTATTTTGTTAAAAATACTTTTAATATTACGGATTTGAATAAAAATGGAATCGCAGAGGTATGGCTTATGTACAAAACTACTTGTCATGGAGATGTAAGTCCATTGCAAATGAAAGTTATTATGTACGAAGGCAAAGAAAAATATGCTATGAGAGGTGAAAATAAAGTATTGCTAGAGACCTCTGAAGGAAAAGAAAAATATATAGGTGGCGAATATACATTTGACGGAAATTTTCAAAAGGGACCAAAAGTTTTTAAAGAATTTGCCCTGAATTTATGGAACAAAAATATAATGCAAAAATGGGGCGATGATCAATAACACGAAGCTGTAAAGCCAATTCATTTATACATAAAAAACTCATTATAAATTAAATCCCGAACTCGGTTCGTTGGTTCAATAAGTGCGGTATCTAATGCTTTCCTTTGTATTTCCTATGTAATACTTAACGGATTTACAGGCTTAAAGCCTTTTTATTTATTTTAGACTAATTATACCGGTTTAGGAAGGAACTATCCACTTTTCAGGTTACATTAGAAATGGTGGTTCTGTCGCATCTGTTTAATAACTATTATCTTTAGTGCTTAACCCAGGAACAAGTATGTTTAAATCATTCTGTAAATTGGCTGCATAATTTTAGGGTTTTTGATTTCTTACGGATTTACATGGTAGATGCGACAGAACCGGAAATTGTCTTTTAAAACAAAAAAATCATATAAAAAATTTTTTAATGTATTAATTTTCTTATTTTACACCAAAACAAATAAACATGAAATTACCATTTATAGAAATCATTGAAGCTACAACATCTGACCCTAATTTACTGATGTGGAAATTTCATGATGAGGATAAAGAAATAAAAAATGGGGCCAAATTAACAGTCCGGGAAAGCCAGCATGTGCTTTTTTTGAATCAAGGTCAGCTTGCAGATACCTTTTTACCGGGAATGCACACCTTATCTACTGAAAACATTCCTGTTTTAAGCAGATTAAAGGGCTGGAAATACGGATTTGAAAGTCCGTTTAAGGCCGATATTTATTTTTTCAACACACACCAGTTTATCAATAACAAATGGGGAACTCCTGCCCCTATTTTGCTTAACGATCCACAATTTGGACAAGTAAGAGTAAGGGCGTTTGGAAGTTTTGATTTGAAAATTGTGGACGTGGCTACATTTTTTCGTCAGTATGCCGGAACCTACGTGCAGCTTACCATTTTTGAACTGCAGCAACAATTAAGGGATTTTGTAGCGCCAAAATTTGGGGAAGTACTGGCCAATGAAAATATTTCGGTAACGGACGTTGCCGGTAATATAACGCAACTGGGACGAAAAATAGAGCCTTACTTAAAGCCTTATTTTCTTCAATTAGGAATTGAACTGACACAATTTGTAATCACAAGCGTAACACTTCCTGAAGAGGTAACTGCTCATTATGATAAGATTACCAGCATGAATATGGTGACAGATATGGATAAGTTTACCAAATTCAACACTGCTAATGCCATAAGCGAAAAAGGAACCACTGTTCACGATGCTACCCAAAATGCATTGGCTATGGGAATTATGATGAACCAGATGCAGCAAAACAAACCCGAAGTAAAAGAAGACATAACTTCTAAGCTTCAAAAAGTCAAAACCTTATTTGATACAGGTTTGATAGACGAAGAGGAATTTAAAGCAAAAAAAGCCGAATTACTAAATTTACTATAAATGGAAGAGAAAAAAATCATTTCCTTTTTGGAACGGCTTAAAGAAAAAGCGCAACAACAGGAAAATTACGGTGGAAAAACTGAAATAAATGAAGCGAAAATGGATGCCAAATCTTGTCCGAATTGTGGAGCAGGACGTACCAAACATGACGGAATTACAAGTTGTGGCTACTGTGGGTTTGAATTTATAAGGGTAAAACTTACTGATGGTGTTTATATTAAAAAAGAAGACAATTCACTTTAAAAGAAAATAAAATGTTTGGATTATTTAACAAAAATCCGGGGTTTGAATCGTTGCCTGAATGGTTCACAACTCTTGAAGAGTCAAAAGAAAGATTGTTTTTATTTTTGGATAAACTGGAAGCTAAAATGGAAGAATTATGCAATGCGGCAATTCCGGAATTAAAAGAGCTGCTGGCCAATGATGAAGACATGTACAAAAGGACTTTTCACAGGGTTTATGCAGGTATAAATGGCCAACTTTCGAATATCAGAGAAAAAGCGCGTGATGTTTATGATGAGAAAATCAATGATTTGTATGACAATTTAAAATCCGAAGTATCGGTATTACATCCGCATTATGATTTGTTGTCCAAATTCAGAACCGAATGCTCAGACAGATACAATAAGGAATTTGAAGAAAAGTATCAGTACTGGCAAAACCAATTAGAGAAAACACAAGAGCGTGATCTTGAAATTGAATACCAGAAAATAGTAGCCGAATACGATGAAATAAAAAATAGTTTTAATTGCAAACAGTGCGCAGGCAGCATCACCATCGAAAAAATATTCTTTATTGATACCTATATTGCCTGTTCCCATTGCCAAACCCAAAACACTTTTGAACCGAGTTCACAAGCCCGGAACCTGCAAAATTTTGCCAGAAATCTGGCAGAACAAAGAGTGTCGCACTTACTCGAAATATACCATACGGAAAACAATAAGGAAAGAGAACTGTACCACGAAAGACACGAACTGAGTCTAAGTACAATACATGAAAAAGACAAAAAGATCCTTGCACAAAAGCAGTCGCAAATGGATGATCTTGAAAACAGACGCAAAGAAGTCATCAAAAATGCCCCGAAATTATACCATGTTTATTTACGCGCCATGTACGACGAATGGAATAAAATCACACCGGATTTAAAGGAGCATCATGAAAAATTGTACGAAAATCAAATAAATTATTAATTAAAAAACAGACAAATGTTTAAAAACCTTTTTGGTTCGGGAACCAATGAACAATCAGAGGATCAGAACAATCAGAACCAACTTTCAAACGAGGAAGATTTTGAAAATGAGTATCAGGAAACAGAATATGATCCTGAAACACTGCATGGTACACATTATGATGTAGACGATTTTGATGCGGAAGTAGCAGAAAGATCAGAAGCCTGGATTCAGGACGAACGCGACAGTGGAGAGGAAATGGACGAAAAAGACGTGCAAAACACCTACTTCAATTACCGAAGAGAAGTGTATAAAGAATGGAACGACTGCGACAGTGACCAGATGATTCGATGGGAAAATGCCAATTCCATGAAATACCGCGGGGTACAAACATCCGGGTTTGTAAAAACCACTGATGACAATCCGTTTTTGGAGCCTGTTCATGGCATATCCTTAAAAGAATATACTGCAATGTGTATCAAAATGAGCTCGGGAGTAGATTATATTGATGTTTGCACAGCTATGGGTATCGAACCTGTAATCTGGCAGGAATTAAATACCATCTGGCCACAGCGTATGGCAGAAGATACCTCTTTTACGGTAAGTACTTTGTTTGGACAATATTATGCCGAAAATGTCGTGATTCCACAATTAGAGAATCTGCAAGCAGCAGTATCAGAAGGTGGAGCTGCCAATCTTGAAAAAATAAAAACAGATCGTTATTTCTACGAAGAACTGGCCGGAGCAAGACAAGCAGCTTATGAGTACGGAATGGACGGCGCACAATGGATTTTAGATAACTACGGAATCAATCTTGCCGATTTTCAGTCTGTTGCCATGCAATGGTTAACTGAGCAGAATCAAAATTGGAATTCTGATGATATTATGGAGTTTTCAAATTACCAACAGGGAAAACAAAAAGAATATGCTGAAAAATTTGCAGCGGAGCAAGGTGGAAACATTGCTGATGATGTAATTTTTTAATTTCGTTTCCATAAATTCATTACATCCGGTTTGTTCATTCAAGCCGGATTTTTTATGGCATGTCCCGCCAAAAAAGCGGGGTCGGGCTATCCGCTAAATCCTTAGTTCCAAACAGTGCTTTTGTCGTTTTAAAAGGTTCATTAATGGGGTATTTATTGACCCTGATAGAAATGAGCTGCTTCATCCCTTGCGCGTTCATCTTCCTGAGGCTCCTCACGGTCGAGCTGCCCAATTTCGAATTCCTTGTTTATGGGATTGCCCTTTTCGGGCTCGATGATAGCCTTTTATAGCTTTTTCTTTGAAAAGCGGATCATAAGTTCGTCGTGTTGCAGTCATATCTGGTAAGTTATACTAATGTAACTCTTGTTATACTAAGTTAGTATAATTATTGTGTGAGGATTTTCTTTTTAGAAATATAAACACTGTTGATTTAAAATGCAACACGGAACATCTATTTTGTATCTACACCTTTTTTTACAATAGTATTTCGAAGTGTAGTTTTTTTTGCGTAAAGCGTTGATTTTAAATGTTTTGTTTTGTGTTAATGCTCTCATAGCATATTTTTCTTTGCCTTGGCAGGCCTTAATTTTCCTTAGTTTTTAATTATTAAAAAGTTGATGTGCAACGATTTTGTCACTAAAGTATGTGTTGAAACAGCCGTAAAATTCACCTTAACTTTTTTTGTGGGAAAAAAGTGTAAATGCAATTTGTGCTTTGCCACGAATGAGTCACAAATTACAAAATCTCAATTTTTTTAATGGTAACTTCTTGTTTTAAGGTAGCATACAAATTGATATGAGATTGAATTACTTTCAAATAGAGAAATTTACCCCTTTAGACTTGTAATTTTTTTATCTTTATCCAAAATATGGACATGTCAAAAATTAGCTGCGAACGTCTCTTTTATGAACTTGAACTTTTCCAAAAACTATCAGTAGAAGAGAGAAAGGTTATTTGCCAAAACGTTGAATATCGAAAAATAAAAGAAGGTGAAATAGTGCTGGAAGAGGGGCAGGTGGCTAAGGAACTTTATTTTATATGCAAAGGAGTTTTGAAACTTGCGAATGTTAACGACAAAGGAAATGAAGCGGTACATTACTTTTTGGAGGAAGGACAATTCTGCAGCAACTTAAAAAGTTTTAATGAAAATATCGTATCAAATTACCGTATTCAGGCATCCTGTGAAGCGGAGATAATCGTTTTTAAAAAAGACCAATTATTCTTTCTTTATGATGCGATTTATTATTTCAAAGAATTATTGGGCAGAATTTGTCAACGAGCATTATTTGACAATATTCAAATGCGTAATTCTTACTTGGGCGATGACGCTACGGCAAGGTACCGTAAATTTTTTGCACAACAGTCCACCGTTGCGGTAAGAATTCCACTAAGTGATATAGCTTCTTATCTTGGAATAACGCAGCAATCCTTAAGCAGAATAAGAAAAAATAGAAGTTAATCCGTTTTTAACATTTGGTAAATCCTTTCTAAGATTCACTATTTACTTTTGTTTTTGAACATTAAAATCAAAACAAGTGGAAACATTGAAAAACAAAAAGGTAGTTATCATTGGAGGTACTTCCGGCATTGGTTTGGCAACCGCTAAACTGGCGACTTTAAAAGGAGCAAATATAATTATTGCCTCCAGCAATCAACAACGTGTAGATAATGCTTTACAAGAACTCCCAAATGAAAGCAAGGGCTACGCCGTTGATGCAACTAATGAATCGCAATTGAAAATATTATTTGAAAAAATCGGCTCGTTCGACCATTTGATCTTTACAGCGGGGGAAGGCCTAATTCTTGAAAATATTGCTGATGCAAGCTTAGAGACGGCACAAAAATTTTTTAACGTTCGTTACTGGGGTGCATTTACTGCCGTAAAATATGCTATACCGTATATCAGGACAACTGGCTCTATTACGTTAACAAGTGGTATTGCAAGTGAGCGACCAAACAAAGGATGGACTTTAAGTGCAAGCATTTGTGCGGCAATGGAAGGTTTTACAAGAGCGTTGGCAATGGAATTAGCGCCAATTAGGGTGAATATTGTATCGCCCGGTATGGTAAAAACAGCACTTTGGAGCGCTATGCCTGATATTGACAGACAAGCAATGTATACAAATGTTGGAAATGCCCTGCTCGTGAAAAGAGTTGGCGAAGCGGCAGACGTCGCTAAAACTTTTATATATTTAATGGAGCAGGATTTTGGGACAGGACAAACTCTTATCGTCGACGGTGGAACTTCGCTGATTTGACCCGTATTAATAAGTTATCGAAACAAACCAAATTTATACTAATAAATCCTATGCCTCTATAGGAATATAGAGGCTGTTTTCTATTAGGGACTGTATGTTAAAATTATGTTTTAAAAGTCTTTGCTGGTGATTTGTTTACATAAATCTGATATTGGATTTTTAATTACCAGCTCAGATAATAGTTCAATTTCCTCATCATTTAAGTTTCTGGGAAATTCATCCGGATTAATGTCTTTCCTAAATAATGATTTCGTTTTTCAACTTTCAGTTCCAGTTATATTATTTTTTCATTCCGTTAAATTACCGATTAGTTTCAAAGCAAAAATCGTTAGTACCAGTCCAAAAAATAATCCCATACATATTGGCAAATAAACCTGACTGTTGATTTTATTGATCAGGCAGGATCTTTTTGGATTGTTTTTATCGTAATAGACGGTTATTTTTTTTCCTGTTTGGATTTCTTTTTCTTTTTCAGTCTGAATGAATTGATTGCTTTTTAAAAAGATTTCATCGTTTTTTGGAAATTGATCCAGACTTTTATACTCTTTTTCAAACAGATAATCACTGGCGTAGGTTTGATTGGATTCATATTCCACGTCGTCTACAACATAGTTATATGTCTTTTTTAACCTAAAGCGGTAATCCTCAGAAAATGACATGTATTTTATTTCTGCATTTTTAACCTCTCCAATGCAATATTTCCATCTCGTGCTTTCTTCCATTCGATGCAACCCGATGATTCCGGAAATAAACAGCCAGTATGAATAATAAAGAAATAGGGGTAATAAAACACATATAAAAACAGTTGGAATCACGCCATATTCCCAATTTTCAAAATTCATCTTTTTATTTCTTTTTCGTTATCCATACCGCCAGCCAATTATTCCAGTCTTACAATGGCACCAGTAAGACCTTTATTTGCTTTGCTTTGTGCGGTCAGCAAGTTTTTTCAGGCTAATATAACAATATTATACTAAATCTTTTAGTTGTGCGGCGATAGCTTTGACGTAGTTATTTTACCTGTACCAAATCTAAATGCATTAAAATTTTCGCTGGGAAGGTTTAGTATTGCCGGCGCTCCATGACGCGACGCGTCCCTTGCGCGTTCCTCTTCCTGAAGCTTCTCACGACCAAGATTCGGATTTCGAATTCCCTGTTGACGGGATTATCCTTTTCAACTTATCCGGGTATTTCTGATACAGTTCGAAAATTGTTTGAAAAAATAATAACGTCTATGAAAGATTGATCTTATAGGTTTTCTCAATTTGAGAAGAAGCATGTGTCGGTGAAAGCTGTCCAATTTGAAATACTTTTTCAATAAGGTCAATACTTTCATCCACGCAAGTATTTTCATTTTTCAAGTGGCTTGCAAAGTGGTTTGTTATTTTTTGAATAATCCTGGCGCTGATTAAATCAACCTGAGCGACATCAAAATTGCCTGTTTTCTTTCTCTGAAAATCCAATTCGCTCGCCGCAATATCATTTAGTTTAGCTTTTAACGCATGGATAATTGGCGCATATTTTCGACCATTTATCCACGTATTGAATTCTGATTTCATATCCTCAATAATAGCTTCTGCAGCAGGAATATGTTGTTTTCTTCTCTCAAGGGTATGATCTGTAACCTGTGACAAATAATCGAGATGTATTAAAGTTATTCCTGGAATTTGCGCTACTTCAGGATTTACATTTCGTGGAATCGATAAATCCAAAATCAGTAAGGGTTTCTTTCTGTTAAGCAGTGTTTTGTCTATAGTTGGATTTTGGGCACCTGTTGCGACTATCAACACATCTGCCTGCTTTATTTCTTCTTGTAAATTCAGAAAATCCTTTACAATAACGTTTAGTTTTCCAGCTAATTCTATGGCCTTGTTCTTTGTTCTGTTTATAAGGGTGATATGGCTATTCTTTGTATGTTTTACTAAATTTTCGCACGTATTCCTGCCAATTTTCCCTGTTCCGAATAATAAGATATTTTTATTTCTAATATCTTCCACATTTCGGATAATATATTGAACTGATGCAAATGAAACAGATGTGGCACCGGATGAAATTTCAGTATCTGTTTTGACTTTTTTGCTGGCCTGTATAACCGAGTTGATTAAACGATCCAGGAATGTATTGATTAAGTCCTCGCGTTTGCTGTTGTTAAAAGCGATTTTAATTTGACTGATGATTTCAAAATCGCCTAAAATCTGACTGTCTAAACCTGTTCCTACCCGAAACATATGGTTAACAGCTTGCTGATTCTTATATATATAAGCGACCTGATGAAATTCTTCTACGGAGCCCTTGCTGTTTTGGCAAAGCAATTTGATTAATTCAAATGGATGATTGGCAAAACCATATATTTCAGTTCTGTTACAAGTAGAAGTGATAATTAATGATTCTATTCCTTCTGCTTTTGCCTGCAGTAAAAGATCAGATTGTGCTTTAGTATCCAGACTAAACTTCCCTCTAATTGTTGCATCTGCTTTTTTATAACTTAGGCCTAAAGCATAAAAAGTGGTGTTCTTGGACATGTTATGTTTTTTCATATTATGCTTTTTCTTAAAGTTCAAAAAATAGTAGTTGGTTATTGTAAAACAAGATGAAACTTCCTTTAATCCTAAAGAATAATGGATTCGGACATAATTGGATATAAGTTGCCAGCAGGATTTAAATATAAAACGCTACCTGAAAAGCAGGTAGCGTTTAAGAGAAATTATTTTTGAACTATTGGAGTTCTAAGTGATTCTAAAACCGCAACAATATCGGTGTAAAGCTCTGTATTTGAAGCCACACCATTTGCATTAGCAGCCGCCCCTACATAGCCTTCAAATTTTGTATAATCCGCAGTACTTGATTTTGTTCCCATACGAGGATTTTTTGCAGGATCATGCGCCGCTACCATATTCAAGCCAGAATAGGTATTTACGGCACTTGTACCACCGGTGTTAAACGAAAAGAAATCAGTCAGATTGTCTGATAGTTTAGCAATATTTGTAGACTGGGTACTTCCGGTTTCGGCTAATACCGGGGCAAAATGCGCTTGTAGGTTCCCCGCGGCATTCGACTGAACATCGGCAACAATTAATCCTATAGTTGAATTTACCACCTTGCGGAAACTCAAACGCCCCTGCTCGATCATTTGGCCAGCGTTATCCGGATCTGAAACCATTTTAGTTCCGCCTAATCTTTCGTAAATAGATGCCTTTACAGGAGGAGTTACCGGGGCGTCATCATCATTGCTGCTGCACGAAGCCAGGGTTGCAGAAGCTGCGAGTAATACACTAAGTGTAATTTTGGAATAAATTTTCATAATAAAAATATTAAAGGTTAATTAAAAAAACGGTTTAGTTTTTGAGACAATCTGTAGCTCAAACTATTTTGATTCACTGGACAAACTTCTTTGCCAGCCAAATTTTCTGGTAAAATATAACGCTGGGCATCATAATGTCCTATCGCTATCAACTGGTCAAAGACTTTTTTAGAATTAGTGATCTTGTTGTTGTGGAAGTAAACAACCACATTTCTTTTTACGATTATAGAATCAGAGGTTAATCCTTTGATAGATCTCAAATCGGAACATATTTGTTTGGCCTGCACGGAATCTATATTGCTTTTAAAATCGATTCGGCTTACCTGCAGATTAGGGCTTTCATAAACAGCAGGCTTAGCGGTAATAATGTGGAATAGAAAAATGGCAAAAAATAGTACCAAAATGATCAATCCCGTCCAAAGGCCTTTTTTAATAAACTTGTTAATTTTCATAAAGCTGATTTTTAAAATGATTTTAGGTTTTCTAAATCATATACGAACCCTTTTTTGGCTTGGTTTTATTTAAACGGGTAAAATAGTAGTTTAGATTTGTTTTAAATAACAACGCGCTGAATTACAGGTTTTTTTAGAAAACTCTCGCCAGATTAAACCCAAAAAAAACATCTCCCTTAGTCCAGTCTCCTGTAGTTCTTCCAAGATATCCGGCCTCGTCAATGGCCTGGGAGCTGGTAAAATGCATTTGAAAAACATGTCCGCCGGTTTCCAGGTCAAAACCAATGGATAATGGATTTTTATAAATAGAATTTGAGGCCCTGTTTAAGTGTGCCGCATAATCCATATTCAATGACCAGCGTTTTGCAAACTTGTATCTGCCACCAAAGCCAATGGCATATTGTGAATTGGTCTGTTCGGGGTCGAGCACAAAATTTTCATGGAAAAAGGATGGAACTATTTCTAAAGATAGTTTTTCAGAAAATTTTCTGGAAATTAAAAGTTGGGCTACATAGGTGAGCCTGTTTTTAAATTCAAGTTTAGGATATAGACTTTCCTTTAACGTGTTGTTGATAGACAAGCTGTTAAATCCTGCAATAGTGACTGGAAATCCGTCTTTTATTTGCGGCAATACCATATATTTCGTTGCAAGGTCATAAGCAAATTCACTTCTGGCGGCGCTTATATTAATCCCCGGCGTCAAACCGTATATGAATTTTATTTGGGTGTTGGCGTTGTCCAGTCCATAGAATCCTTCAAAGCCGTCTTTTATAGAACCGAACCGGTGTGCAACGACAAAATACAAATCTCCTTTTGCTGCCAGTTTGGTCGATTCAAGATTGACAATCTTCAGGGCCTTAAATGCCGATGTGACCTTTTCTTTTGTGATTGGCGCTTCAACTCCCGATAATAGGTCGTCCTGCGAAAAGGTTAGTAGTGGAAATAAAAACAGTAATAGAATGAGCTTTTTCATGTGGTTAATTTTAATTGTTATTTGTTTTGGTGTACAAGGGAAGATTGATCTATTTTAAATTCCTGTAAGAGCTCATCATATCCTAAAAAACGCCCTTTAATTTTTAGCATCTTGCCAATTGCAATGTCTTTGGGCAAACTGTCTTTGAAGGTTGCAAATATCTTTTCGCCAATAACGATGCCCTTACCGGCGGGTTCAACAGCTGTTACTATTGCAGTTACTTCAATTGTTTTGTCCTGGTATTTGACAGTAGCAAGGCTGTCATTGAAAGTAAACTCTTTTTCGAGTCCTTTAACCGTTACAGTATAATCTGCGGTTTCTGATGCGATATTCCTGTGGCCTCTGTAACTGTAGCGGTAAATTGAGATCCCGGTTATCAGGAAGAGGGGAATAACAATAAGTATTTTTTTTCTCATGGCTGGTTTTTGGTATTTGGATTATCTACGTTAAAAAATACCTATTGGATTTAAATCATCAAATATGACTGTTGCTAAATCTGTATCATCTATTTCCCCGTATATGATTTTAAAATGCTTTAAATAGTAAGATCATTCAGCCTTTCTAAAACTAAAAACCAATCCCATGAATTTAAAAACCCGTTTACTTATTCCATCATTTGCTTTACTACTGGTAAGTTGTACAGATGATAATCCTGGTACTTTAATTGACACTCCACCAATCACCGGTGTTGCCACATACAACCAGAATGTGAAATCCATTATTGATAATAATTGTGTTGTCTGCCATGCAGCTGTTCCCAAAAATGGGGCGCCTATGTCCCTGGTTACTTATGATCAGGTTAAAAATGCGGTCTTAAATCGCGGGCTGCTCAACCGTATTTCTTTGGAAAATGGAAATAGTTCGTTAATGCCACAGGGAGGGCCAAGATTGCCTCAAACCACAATTGATGTTATTAAAAAATGGGAACAAGATGGATTATCAGAGCAATAATCCATAGTAAAAAACATGAAAAAAATCATACTAATGCCAATGATATTGGCTTCGTTCCTTGTTTTTTCGCAGGAAAAAATCGTAACTAAATCATCGACAATCACTTTTGAAGCTTCGGTCCCGTCTTTTCAGCCGGTTTTGGGAACCAATACCAATGTGACTTTTGTTTTAAATCCCGCAACAGGTGAAATTGCATCCTTAGCCCTTATAAAAGGATTCCAGTTTGAAATGCCTTTGATGGAAGAACATTTCAATGAAAATTACATGGAGACCGATAAATATCCGAAAGCTATTTTTAGAGGA
Organism: Flavobacterium sp. 1355; assembly: GCF_017833415.1. GTDB lineage: Bacteria > Bacteroidota > Bacteroidia > Flavobacteriales > Flavobacteriaceae > Flavobacterium. Next base: position 214,858 of record NZ_JAFICC010000005.1, read on the forward strand.
AAAATAGAAAAGTTTGATTCGAATAATTTGACTGAAGATTATAAGGATTACGTAATAAAAGGAAATTTAGAACTTCATGGGAAATCAAGAGATATAAATGCGAGCGCAAAAATCACCAAGACGGGTTCCCGAATTACCATTATTTCAGATTTTGCTGTTAATGCCAGTGATTTTGGCATTCCAATTCCATCGCTTATCAAGTATAAACTTGATGATAGAGTAAAAGTTCAAATTATTGCTGTTTTAAAATAAGCAAAAAAATTAAAAGGATTTTTAAACTAACATAATATAAAAGAAAACCATGAAAAAAATTATACTCGTTGCCATGCTTTATGCCTGCGCTATTGGTCTGGCGCAACAAAAAATGATCAGTAAAGCAGGTAAAATAACTTTTGAAGCATCTGTTGCTTCTTTTGAAGAAGTAAAGGCAATGAATACTAACGTCACTTTTGTCTTAAATCCGAAAACAGGTGAAATTGCAGCTTTAGCCCTAATGAAAGGATTTCAGTTTAAAGTGGCCTTAATGGAAGAGCATTTCAATGAAAATTATATGGAGAGTGATCAATATCCTAAAGCTATATTTAAGGGGAAAATAGAAGATTTCGATTTAAATAGTCTTACCAATTCTGCTAAAGATTTTACTATAAAAGGAAAGTTAGAACTTCATGGCAAATCAAAGGATATAACAACCACAGCAAGAATAAAAATGTCGGCATCTGGAATTAGTGTTGTATCTAATTTTGCTGTAAATGCCAGTGATTTTAATATCGCGATACCAAGTCTTGTTAAAAGCAAAGTTTCTAATAAAATAAATATTCTAGTTGTTGCGGTTTTGAAATGACAGATCAAAAAAGAAAGATTTATAACTTTAAGAGAAGTATATTAAACCATTAAAAGATTTAATTTTGAAAAACCAATTATTCGCTATTTCAAAAATGGAGCAGGAAATAAAAGTTGAAGACGACTTTACAATTATCCGTTTTCAGAATGACCGTCCAGAAACTCTTTTTACACATCGTAAACTGAGCACTGCTTTCATTCAGTTTCATTTCGTACTGAAAGGTAACGCTAAATTTTTATTTAATCACAGTAATTATGATGTAGCGCTACAAGAAGAAAAATCCTTTCTTTTATACAATCCGCAGAAGGAGCTACCATTTCATTTAGAGCTTTCACCAAATTCGTGGGTGATTTCCGTTATTATATCAATTAAGAAATTCCATGCATTGTTTTCTGCAGAAGCAGATTATATTGCTTTTTTAAGTCCTGATAACAGGGACAAAAATTATTATAACGAGGGTTACATAAGTCCATCAATGGCAATTGTTTTAAGCCAGTTGTTTCATTATAACCTTCATCCCTCTATAAAAAATCTATATTGTAAAGGAAAAGGGTATGAATTACTTAGTTTGTGTTTTAACAGGAACGAAGATCCAAATGCACATCATTGTCCGTTTTTGATTGATGAAGATAATGTTTTGAAAATTAAAAAAGCCAAAGAAATTATTATCGCCAATATTGCTGAACCGCCTGGTTTACAGGAACTGGCAGACCAAATTGGTTTGAATCTGAAGAAACTAAAAATGGGTTTCAAACAAATTTATGGCGATACGGTATATGGCTTTCTATTTGATTATAAAATGGATTTCGCCAGAAAGCTACTGGATAGCGGCGCTTATAATGTAAACGAAGTAGGATTGAAAATAGGGTACAGTACAGGAAGCCATTTCATTACAGGATTCAAGAAAAAATTTGCCACAACTCCAAAAAAATATTTGATGTCGATTAATACGAATGTTTAGTTTTTGTTCGCCATGAGCCTGACAATAGTGAACGGGCGAAGTAATCCATGAATTATAATCTGCATGATAATTTTAATATCAATTCAATAAAACAAAGCAAAAAAATAATGAAAGGCGTATTATTAGTAAACTTAGGATCTCCGGATAGTCCAACACCAAAAGATGTGAAACCTTATTTAGATGAATTTTTAATGGATAAATACGTGATAGACGTCCCGTATTTATTGCGAGCTTTATTAGTCCGAGGTATTATTTTAAGAAAAAGACCAGAAGAATCAGCGCACGCTTACGCAAAAATTTGGTGGGAAGAAGGTTCACCACTTGTGGTACTTTCAGAAAGAATGCAGAAAAAAGTACAGCCGTTGGTAAATGTGCCGGTGTCGCTGGCAATGCGCTACGGAAGCATGACTATCGAAAAAGGACTTCAGGAATTACACGACAAAGGAGTTACAGAAGTACTGCTTTTTCCTTTGTATCCACAATACGCAATGGCCTCGACCTTGACTATTTTAGTAAAAGCTGAAGAAATTCGTAAAAAGAAATTTCCGAATATGACTTTTACCGATGTTCCTGCGTTTTATAATAAACCGGATTACATCAAGAATCTGGCAGATTCAATTCAAAAGCACTTAGTTGGGTTTGATTATGATCATTTGTTATTTTCATATCATGGAATTCCCGAGCGTCACATCCGCAAAACAGATGTAACAAAGTCGCATTGTAAAATCGACGGATCTTGTTGTAACACAACTTCGCCGGCGCATGACTTTTGCTACCGTCACCAATGTTATGAAACTACAAGACAAGTTGTAAAATTATTGGGACTTCCTCAAGATAAATACAGCCTGACTTTTCAATCGCGTTTGGCGGGTGATAAATGGTTAGAGCCTTATACAGACATCGAAATCGATAAAATGCCAGCTAAAGGAATCAGGAAATTAGCAGTTGTAACACCAGCGTTCGTTTCAGATTGTTTGGAAACACTGGAAGAAATTGCCATGCGAGCCAAAGAAGATTTTGAAGCTAAGGGAGGAGAACAATTTCTTGCAATTCCATGTTTGAATGATGATGATGAATGGTGTCAGACCGTGAGTAACTGGATTAATGATTGGGCTGGATAAATCTAAATGAAGAGCATAGAATATTACAGTTACTATTGCGCTGGAACAGTAGAGTTAATAGTTTTTATTTTTGTTTTAAAGTAACAGTTTTTGTTTTTATTATTCATTAAAAATTTATTTTGGATGAATTAAATTTATAAAAAAAAGAACAATCGGTTAATTAAGCTTAATGCTGAATGTTCCGAAACCGGCTTAATACGTTTGTTTGTACAGTTTGTGTTTTGAGCAGTCAGTGTTAAAGAGGTAAGAAGCAGTAAGTTTAAAATGACTTTCTTCCTATATCGGGCTTGTCTTCGGTTTTCTTGTAACGTTCTGGTACTACAGCAGGTTTGGATTACATTAAATCCATTCTTCGGATTACCATGTTGTGATCAAAATTGTTGTTCGTTTCGTCCGCCAATAGTATGTTTCATTTTCTGTCCCATAGTGGTTGTTACATAGCTGACAACATTTTCTTCTTTCTTTTGTCCGCCCGATAAATAGTCAATGCTTATTGAACAATCACCGGTGATGGCAACCCAAACCGTTTCACTTTCACCACTTTCTAATTGGTCAATGTACGCGCCGCCACAGCCAACGATATTTATGTTTGTCAAAGTTGTTTGCGTCGGGTTTGTGAAAGTAATCCTCATTGTATCAAGCAAAATTATAGCTGCCCAGCAGTAAAAAAACAGTACAGGAATATTAAGCAGCATAAGTGCGCAAGTTCTAAATAATGTAGTTCTGTTCTCTTTGTCCCTTTTGGCTTTCACTAAAATTGAAATTAAAACTACACTATTTATTAAAGCTGCCAGTGTGATAAAACCATAGACGATAGAAAGTACTTCAAAGGAGGAAGTAAAGAAGTAAAATCCAAAAATAGCTGTCCCAAGCAGGAATGAAAGGAGTGCTGTTTGTCGTGCGAGTTTTAGGTGTCGTTCTGTTTTCATATGCTTGGCGCCACTGTTGGCGGATGTTTACATTTTTACTTCAATATCTTTTGAAATTCCGTAAACCCGGGAAAATAAAATAAAATTGTTTTTAAACGGGAAATCATTGACAATGGCATAATAACAGCCGTTCACTTTCATTTTTTGTAATTTCTCTAACGGTAATTCTTTTTTTAACTGCTCTTTTGTTAGGTTTGGATTTTTAGTATAGATATCATACAGGTCTTTATAAATTGGATATCTTCCAGTGGATGGGCTTTTTATGACGTTTTCTTTTTTATCCAGATTTATGGCTGTAATGTCAATATTTTCATCCATCTGAATCCCATCAACAATTATAATATTGTTCGTCGCATTTATTAATGTAATCTTTTTATTATTTAATAAGAAAGATTTTCCGAAATCGCTTTTGCCAAGTTTTATACTTGGATACGCCGTTAAGATTTTTACCTCGTAAACCACGCTTCCGGTTAAAGGACCTGTTGTACTGCCTATGCTGTTTTTGATTTCGATCGTTTTATAGGTTTGTTCTTTTTCAACTTCATTTACTTTGGTGTAATCCCTGAAGGTTCCGAAATTGGCGGTATGATTTTTATTGATGTTAACCTTACCTTTGTTTTTTTCTAAAAGTTTATTCTCTTTAATCGATATGGACACGCTATTCACTGCATCTGCTTCTTCCCTGTAGAGTGGCAGACTTGATTTTAAAACAATAAAATTTTGCAGGGAATCTGTTTCAAGTTCCAAAGTTGCATTTTGCTTAAAAGATAGTAGACCTTTTTCATTTAGTGCCGTAGAGAGCAAAGTTTTATTATAAATCTTATTTCCTTTTAAGGATTCGGTTACATATTTTGCCTTGTTTATGGACTTAAATTCCAGGGTCATATCATAAATAGCATCATAAACAGCACCTAAATTTTCTTTATTTATTTTTTCGCTCCGGGCCTTAAAAAATATAGCTATTCGGTCTTCAAAGCTAAGCTGAGCGTTCATTAAACAGCAGTGCAATAACAGTATAATGGTTATTAGTTTCATTTTTTTCATTTCGTTTTTTTTATTATCTGTCCACTAATTATATCAGCCATAAAATGGCGGCAATAGGGCTTTTTTAGTTGGCTTTAGGCAGGTTAGTACGTTTTTTTTAAGCGAATATAACAATAATAATATACTAAATCTTTTAGTTGTGCAGCAACAGCTGTGAATCAGTTATTTTACTTGTCCAGCTGTTGTTTGCTATACTTGGAATCAGCCAATCCGGTCTTAGGATGATGTAATCCGGTATAAGGAATTTCCGGCAGCACCTAATTTGAATGTAAAGATATGGGCCCCGGGTCCTGTTTTAGCTGCATAATATAGCGGGGATAGGAGCCTGTCACAGTCTTTGTTACTTTCGTATGCTAAAGCAAAAGCGCTGTGAAATTTTAAGGGAGCAATACCTCTCAGGGAGCTGTAAAGGATATTAGACGCTGAGAGACTGCGACGTTCCTGCAGTCGGCCAGATGTCCGTTTGTTAAACAAACGAATCCGGCTGCCGGGTGCTCGGAACTCGCGGCAGTGTTTTGTAAAACAGAAAAGGAAAACGGACCACTAAAGGAAAGGGAAGATGGGAAGGCAAAAAACAAAAAGAACGCGTATCGTCGGGGTGAGGTTCACTGCCGGTGAGTATGCCGCAATGGAGAACAGGTTAAAAGGGACCGACTGCAGGAAGCTCAGCGAGTATGTCCGTAACATGGTACTCTCAAAGGCCATTGCAGTACAGTACAGGAACGCCTCGCTGGATGAATGCATGCTGGAAATGATCAGTCTGAGAACCGAGCTCAATGCCCTGGGCCAGAATTTCAACCAGGCAGTGCGGAAACTCCATATGCTGCGCGAGGTACCCGAGTTGCGGCACTGGATCATAAGCTCGGAAGCGCAGCGGGAAAACCTGCTGGAAAAGACCACCGAGATACGGCAGTGCATCGAAAAAATAGCCGCGGAATGGTTGCGGTGATCAGCACCGGGCATTCAGTGCGGCGTATCCTGCTTTACAATGAAAACAAGGTCAGCGAAGGGTGCGCAAGGTGCATCGGGGAAGGGAATTACCCTATGGAGGCGGGCAGCATGAATTTCAATATGAAACTCAACCGTCTGGTGCGCCAGAACGCGCTCAATGCAAATGTGAAAAGAAACAGCGTGCACATCTCGCTGAACTTTCATCCCTGCGAGCACTACCCTGTGGAAAAGCTTATGGCAATCGCCCGCACGTATATGGAAAAGATAGGATTCGGACAGCAGCCGTACCTGGTGTACGAGCACCATGATGCCGGGCATCCCCATATCCATTTGGTGAGCGTTAAGGTACGCGCAGACGGCTCGCGGATCGACATGCAGAACATCGGGCGCGGGGAGTCGGAGAAGGCCCGCAAAGCGATCGAGCAGGAGTTCGGACTGGTCAGGGCGCAGGACAGCAAGGAAGCTTTGCGTCCCGTTCCCCGGCCGGTGACTGCCGGGCGGGCGGAGTACGGGAAAACGGAATCCAAAAAAGCCATAGCCGGTGTGCTGCGCTTTGTGGTTTATTCGTATGCCTATACCAGCCTGGCGCAGCTCAATGCGGTGCTGGGACTCTACAACATCAGGGCGGACAGGGGCAGTGAAAACTCCAGGATTTTCCAGTCCGGGGGACTGGTATACCGTATACTGGACCGCTCGGGCCGTCCTGTCGGGGTTCCCGTCAAGGCGAGTGATGTGGCCGGGAAACCCACACTTGCCTTTCTGGAGAAAAGATTTGCCGTCCATACGGCGGCACAGCTGTCTGAAAAAAAGAGAATACGCAATGCCGTGGACCTGGTTTTTATCAAAGGCTGCCCTTCGCCGGCAGGGCTTGTTGTGCAGCTAAAAAAGCAGGGGATAGACGTGGTGCTGAGAAAAGGGGATCAGCAGGTCCTTTACGGCATCACCTATGTGGACCATAACAGCCGCTGTGTCTTTAACGGCAGTGAGCTCGGGAAAAAGTACAGCGCAAAAGGAATCCTGGAACGCTGCGGGGAAACTGCTAACCCGGCACAGCAGACCGTTTTTCACACGGCCTGCCAAAACACGCCGGATCCCGATGCCCGGGGAAATACTGCAGCGGTTTTCGGCCCGGGTAGTGCAGGGGTCTGGGAGATGCTTTCCACGCCCCTATGGCAGCCGGATTATCTGCCACGGGAACTGAAAGGGAAACGCAGGAAAAAAAGAGGAAAAGGACAGGGAGGAAATCAGTAAGGAATTTAAAATTTAAAGGCATGCAGACAGGGGAGAATGAACAGGCGCTTCACAGGATACTCGATATGACAAGGCTGGTCAGCCTGGTGCTGCTGGGGATCCATTTTTATTATTACACGTACGGGGCCTTTAAGGTTTCGGGGTTTACCGCAGCGCTGGGCGATAGGATACTGCAGGGGCTGTACGGGACAGGGCTGTTCGGAAATTTTTATATTTCCAAGCTTCTCTCCCTTGGTTTTTTACTAATTTCCCTTTTGGGGGCAAAAGGCAGGAAGGATGAAAAAATGCGGTACAAAACCGCTTTGGGGTATCTGGTATCCGGTCTGCTGGTTTATTTTTTAAGCGGGGCGGCGTGGTCTTTGCAAATGCCTTTCTGCTACCGTGCCGGGATGTACATAATGCTGGCCTGTAGTGGTTTCCTTCTGGTGCTATCCGGGGGTACGCTGCTCTCGCGCATTATTCGCAGCAGGCTCTCGGCCAAAGATATTTTCAACCGCGAGAACGAGACTTTTCCGCAACAGGAAATGCTGCTGGAGAATGCCTATTCGGTCAACCTTCCGGCGCGTTATTATCTTAAGGACAAGGTACGCAAAAGCTGGATCAATATCATCAATCCCTTCCGCGGGCTGCTCGTGCTGGGAACACCCGGATCGGGGAAATCCTATTTTGTGATCCGCCATGTCATCACCCAGCATATTGCCAAAGGCTTCAGCATGTTTGTCTATGATTTCAAATACGATGACCTGTCCAAAATTGTCTACAATACCTTTGAGAAGTACAAGCACGTGTATGCCGTGCCGCCCAAATGTTATTTCATCAATTTCGATACCATCATGCACCGCTGCAATCCACTGGATCCCCAGGGTATGGAAGACATTACCGACGCCTCGGAATCGGCGCGCACCATCCTGCTGGGACTCAACCGGGAGTGGATCAAACGGCAGGGGGATTTTTTCGTGGAGTCGCCCATCAACTTCCTCTCGGCCGTAATCTGGTACCTGAGAAGATACAAGGACGGGGAGTTCTGTACCCTGCCGCATGTCATTGAACTGATGCAGGCGGACTACGACAGCCTTTTTACCCTGCTGCGCACCGACAAACAGATCGAGGTACTGATCAATCCCTTTATCAATGCCTATCTCCATGATGCCATGGAACAGCTCGAAGGGCAGATTGCCTCGGCCAAGATCGCCATGGCCCGCCTGTCCTCCCCACAGCTGTATTATGTGCTGTCGGGCAATGATTTTACCCTTGATATCAACAATCCCCGGGAGCCCAAGATTGTCTGCATGGGCAATAACCCGCAGAAAATCCAGGTGTACGGGGCGGTTCTGTCGCTGTATGTGAACCGGCTGGTGAAGCTGGTCAATAAAAAAGGCAAGCTGAAGTCCAGCCTTATCTTTGATGAATTTCCCACGATTTACCTTAACAATATGGACAGCCTGATTGCCACGGCCAGGAGCAATAAGGTGGCAACCTGCCTGGGGATCCAGGACTTCAGCCAATTGCGCAAGGATTACGGAAGGGAACAGGCCGAGGTGATCATGAACATCACCGGCAATATCATCGCCGGACAGGTTACAGGGGATACGGCCAAACAGCTCTCCGAACGCTTCGGGAAAATTCAGCAGGACCGCGAAAGCCTGTCCATTAACAGCAGCGACACCTCGGTCAGCCGCTCCAGGCAGCTCGAGGCTGCAGTGCCCCCGTCAAGGATTTCCGCACTGAGTTCGGGGGAATTTGTTGGGATGGTGGCCGATGATCCCGACTGTCCGGTGGAGCTCAAGACCTTCCACTGCCGGATTGTGAACGACCATCAGACGCTGCAGCGCGAACAGGAAAGTTATGTGGACATACCGCCGGTCAGGAAGCTCGACGATGCGATGATACAACGGAACTACCTGCAGATCAAACAGGACGTGCAGGACATCATCCAAAGCGAAATGGAACGGCTGCTGGCAGATCCGGCATCGGGTCATCTGGTGATCCGGAAATAGCAGCTTATCGGCTGTTTAAAGCGCTTTGATAATTAGTACGAACAAGCAGCTGCACGCTTTGTAGGTTCCTGCAGGAAACGGCAACGTATAGTCGGTTTAATTTTGTATTTTCACGCGGCCGAATTGTGGTTTCCGGTCTGCAGATCACTGATGGAATACCACCATAAGCAGCTTGAAAGTACTAGTAAAACATACAAAATGAAAAAGAAATTAATACTTGTTTTTATTCTGGCGGCCTCTTTCTTACAGGCACAGGAAGTGAGTGAATCGGATGTTCGAAGAATAGTGGAAAAAGATTTTTCGGCAATTCCGCAAAATCTGCTGGCAAGGCTGGTGCCCTATAACGACAAAAATAATCGTGCCGGATTAATGGATGCCCAGACACGCAAAATAGTGGTGAAGGCCAAATATTTTGACCTGGATTTTTTTAAGCCGGAGTTAAAAGGGAATTACAACGGTATTTACCTCTTTCAGTACAATCCTGCCACAAAGAAAGCCGATATACATCTCGATAGTGAAAGCCAGCCCGAACAGGATAGCGGGAACACACAGGCAGACAGGAAAAACAAAGCCGCACAGATCAGCGGGTTCAGTCTTACCGAAGATAAAAAAATAAAAAATTACGACATGCAGTATTCCTCCTTTTCAGAAGAGCCTTTCCTTTTTCAGGGCAGGTATTACGGAATTGCCGTCAGGGAGCAAAAATATGGCATTGTGGGTGAAGACGGAAAACCCTTAACCGGATTTGACTTTACTTATGACAGGCTGGAATTCAATAGGTACAGTCCGGCACCGGAATGCTGGTTTAAATTCTTAAAAGAGGATGGTACTTCGGGTTTTATTAACCTCAACGGGGAGATGAAATTCGTCAACGAATTCAAAACGACTTACAGTCCTAAAACGTCCACCAGTATTTATTGTGCCAATGCCTCCCAGGAATTTGCCTACAACGGGTATGAGATACTGTATTCGGATCAGGGGGCAGTAGGGGTGCTGGACCTGGAGCATATGAAATGGATTGTCAAATCCACGGCAGAAAGCGATGTGATTGAGATTAATTATGCTTCAGACCGGAAAATTGAAAACATCAAAAAAGACAGCAGAGACCTTAGGCTCTATTTTCTAATGTATGATAAAAAACGGGAGACCAAATATTATATGGATCAGAACCTGACCGCATACAGGCTTTAAGTCAAAGCGATAGTAAGAGGCTGGTTCCGGACTGGTCTTTGGTTACGGCAAATGCAATGGGAGTAGTACTGCTTCGATTATCCTTCGGTTTTCAATAAATTAAAAATGAGTATCCGATATACTAACCGCCGTTCGCAGGAGTAAATATAATTATACGAGCATCTAAAATTTAAACTATGCTACAAGTTAAAATCTTTCTATCTCTTTTTCTTTTAATTACTTTTTATTCCTGTGATAAACTGGATGATCGTGAATTGCGGGTCAAAAACAATTCTGATAAAACGATATACAGCATCCTCTCTGAAAATGACAGTATGAATCATTCAGGCTTCTATTATGAGTACCAGCAGGGCTTTGATGAAAACAAAAAAGGCGATTACGATACACCTTTTATTTTTCAGGAGATCAGAAAGGGCGAAACTGCTGCTAATCACGACAGGCCAAGATATTGGGAGCACTATTTCAACAGGCTGGAAGACAGGAAGGCAAGATTGTTTATTATTCAAAAAGACAGCGTGCAAAAATACGGCTGGAAAATGATATTCAAAAAAAATAGTTACAGTAAAAAATACGGTATTACCATGCAGCAGTTAGACAGCCTGAACCGGACCATCGGGTATGATGGAAAGTAACAAACATGCAAAGGTGAAAAACATCCGGGCCTTTTACTCCAGAACAGCATCACCTAAAAATTCGCAGTCAAAGTCAGGTTCATCAGCATTTCTGTTATACAGGTCCGCCAAATCAATTATTTGGGTTTCTGTATGTTGGAAATTAGTGTTGGATGTGATAGGGAACGGGTTAACGCAAAGCGTTGGAAAGGCGGCGTGTTGGGATGATTTCATAATACGGGTTTTTGAATATTTGTTCTTGTTCAAAAGTAAATCCTGCGGCAGCGTTTTGGATTACAGAATTCTGCGATGGATTTATATAATTTCATTACCACATAAGATGCTGGTATTGAAGATTTGTAATTTTTTAAAAAATAGAAATAGAGAAGTGAAAGCCGTACGGCATTAATATAGGCGTGACAGTAATAGGGGGTCTGATGCTTAGTGAGCCACCTGACATGCACAGACAGACTGCGATTTAGAATACTATCGCATGCCAGCTAAAACAGCCTTCGGGTTGTTTTTTTTTTTGCAAATTGTTGTTCTGCGATTTGTTGCACGAAAGTACTGAAGCCTTATGGTTTTCGGTGTACTTCTTTGGTTACCAGCCAGTTTTTCATGCATTGATATGTAAAAAAATTCAATAGCAAAGAGGAAAAAAAAATGATATAACCTGCTCTTTTACTAAAAAATCTGCTGCAGGATATAGCAGAAAATATTCAAAAATGTAAAATTTTTATTTCAAAATTAAAAGTATATATTTACCGAATTATCTGACATATACACTGTGTCGGTGCATCTGTTATAAACCTTTAACCAAAACGACATTATGATTAAAAACTTTACTTTATTCTTCTTATTTATTGTTTTTCCCTTTTACGGCCAGGTGCTCAATACCGTGGTGGTGACGGCTTCCAAAAAACAGGGTGCCTTTAAGGACTGCAGCCTGAGCTCGTGCAACTATTTTGAAAGTTTCGGGGATGAAATCTCCTATAGTGACGGTACCGGAGGGCAGTCCGATACCAAAAACGCCCGGTACCTGTTTGAACACCCGGGGTTTAACAACGACAAAATCAGAAAGATAATCCTGGAGATCAGCATCAGCAAGATCTTCCAAAGTACGGCAGTGGACGCGGGGATGTCCATCAAAATGCCCAACAGTTCCTGCAACAGCAGCCTTGCGTGGAGCGGCTTCATAAACCAGCAGACCCTTTACAGCTGCAACCAGAACGGGACTTCCATATTCCAGAACGGTATTGGGACGGGCAACACCTCGGCAACCACCTTTTTCCTGTCCATCTACGATAAGAACGCCACCGGTTTTATCGGCCAGACCATCAACTATTTCACCCCGGGAAGCGATTCCTTTACCTTTTCCTTCCACCCTTTGGTGGGCGGGGTTCAGATACACTCCGCAAAGGTGCACATCACCTATGAGGGCACCGCGCCGGTTCCGGTAGTGCCCGCAACACCAACACTCACCGCTACTGCAGCCGGTGCCTCCGGTGTGTCGTTGACCTGGAATGCCGTAGCCAATGCAACGGGTTATGAGATACAGACCTGCAGTAACCAGCAAATAGGGATCGTGAGCGGAACCACTTACCTTGTTTCAGGATTAAGCTCCGCAACCAGCTACGGCTATAAAATCAGGGCCAGGAACAGCACGGTATCTTCCGCTTTTTCAGCCTGTAAATATGCCACAACGCTGAGTGACTGCAACTCGGCGATCACCAGCGTAACCCCTGAGGTGTACAGCTACTCTCAGCTTTCGGGTGTGGTGACCTACAAATGGCATCCCGTGACCCAGGCAAATTTCTACAGGGTATACCGATGTGAAACCAATCAGTTACTGGGCGAAACAACAGCGACCGAATTTATTTTTACTCCTAAGCAATTAAAGCCTGGCGAGTCGTACAGCATCAAAGTTGTGGCGGTGGATTATTGCAGCGGCGGGGCAACCTACCTGTCAAAAACCTCCGCCTGCAGTTATGTGCACCTTGTGAAGTGTGTCAGTAACGAATTCCCCGAAAATGCCATCTACGCCACAGTAGAGGCAGGAAATGTTACCTTAAGATGGCCGCATGTTTATCCGTATGGAAATTACGTATACCAGATATTTAACTGTGCCACGCTCCAGATGATCGGCAATACGTATGAGACGAGTCTCGCGCTGGGCAACCTGCCCGTTGGTACAACCTCCTATATGATACGGACAAAAGGCTGTGAAGCCAGTCCGGTGTCGCCGCTGAGCAGCTGTTATGAAGTCGTTATAGGCAGCGGGGTAAATAAAGAGGCAACGGCAAATCTTTTACATAAGCAAGAGCTCCTGAATGGCATCGTGGCTGACGATAGTCAGTCTTTTAATGATTCGTTATCCATCGACGAATCGGGCTCCAGGGAAAACGGGGCAGGCCTTTTGGTCTATCCTAATCCGTCTGAGGATAATATAACCGTTACCATACCAAAAGAATTTCTTGGAGGGCAATTGGCCCTTTATGATCTGTACAATAAAATGATATGGAAAAACGATAACATCAGGGCAGCCGCTGAAACCATAGAGGTGAAACAGCTGCCGGCCGGTATCTATTTTTTAAGTGTCCGCATACAGGGCAGGACCCTAATGGCCAGGGTGGTGAGAAAATAAGATGTTATAAGTGATGTATTGTTTGCCTGAAAGGGCATAACGTATAAAGCTATAAGGAAACTGCGCGGATTTTAGGATCTGCGCAGTTTTTTGTTTTTAGGATGGAGTGAATAAGGAAGTATTCTTTCTTTTAATGATCTTTTTTTTATTTTAAAAGCCCGTTGCTATGTTTTTTTATTTCGGGTTGGGGTGGAAGGTAGTACAGGTATGGTATTTAAACATTAATTCGAAAACATCTATTATAATTATAGTAAGTATACCCACTTTACACTAGATTTTGTTTCTAGTTTTTTGCGGGCTATTATTACAGAAGCCGTGCTATTTGTGCAGGGTTTAATTGTTTTATTTTCTTAACAAGAATTAAATTCCTTTGTGGAGTTTTAATTTGAAGTACTTTTACTCTATTCAGGTTCAATTCAATAATTTCTTGTACAAACTCTATCATTTCAGTCACATTTATCGGAAAATAGCTATCTAGTATCTCTGCTATATTTTTTGGTAGATCATTTACATAAAAATTTTGAGTGTCTTCCATATTATTTTCAAACTGTCTGTAGGTAAGTGCTTTTATATGTATCATAATTGTTCATTTTAAAGTTCTTTCAAATTTAAGTAGAAAAATGCTTGCTTTTAGAACTGTCGTTGACTTTGTAAAGTATAAGTAATAAAAAAGCTCCCGATTAAAGGAACTTTCATTTTTATATTTCTAATTACTTAGTTTTTAATTACAAAATCTGAGATTGTAAACGATGTTCGAACTAAATCAATTAAGGCAAGGATTGATAGAAAAAATACAGTTAACATCAGAGCATTTGTTACGTCTAATATCTCAATATTAAATCTGCAAAGATCAATATTCATAATCGGTTTGTTCAAGACTGCCGCTAATACAACAAATACTAATGCATATATAAGAAAAATAATATTTTCTTTGATTTCGATGTGTAATAGAGGTAATAAATCTAACTTTTCATCTCTTATAGAAATGTCTTGTGCATGTTTAGTTTTTATGATCTTTTTCATATTTTCAAACATAGAAGTTAGGTAAGTATATAAAGTAAGTGCAAATCCAATAAATACTCCCAAAAATGTAAACAAAAAATTTGTTTCGATAAAGTAATGATATGAAACAACATCACTTAAGACTATGTAATAGCTAAGCGATAAAGTAATCAATATTATAAAGATCAATTTAAATGTTTTCATCGTCATTTATGTCTTCAATTTCTTTAAATCTAGTTTCTAAAGACTCTTCTGTCTCTTCTTCAATATCAGGAACGTCTATTTTGATATGAGATTTTGTTTTTTTCGTAAAAACAAAATCAGCCCCATCTTTTAGTCCCTCAATAATATAATTGCCCGCACCTTGTGAAATTCTTTGAATGTGTTCCTTAAAGTCTTCATATTGAAATCGTAACCCTTCTTTTTTATTTCTAAGAATAATTTTAAACTTATCAAAGTTAGTTTCTTCGTGGACATCTTTTACAAGCTTATCTGCTACATTTTTTCCGCCAAAAAAGTTTGGTGGCTCATATTCAAGCTCTACTTTTTGAACAGAGTCAAGATCATTTATCTGCTCCCAAAAATCGCGATGATCTGTAATTTCAGATAAGTTACAGTAAACCCTGTCTTGTAGCATTTCCTCTGTAAGCACTTTAACCAACTTATCTTTTACAGCATCCATTGTTTGAAATACCGTAGTGTTTTTCTCTATTAGTATAATTTGTTTGTTAAGGTGTACTAAAAAATATATGTTTGGATACCTAACATCTTTTACATCTTCAATTTTACCATCCTCTAGTGTAGGTTTATCAAATTGCTGCTTTTTTGCTAGTTTCAATAAATAAATATCTTCTCCTAATTTTTTCTCGAAAATTATAACATGCTCGCCATAATCATTAAACTTAATCGTTTGCTGGTCTTGAATTCGTATAAAAAAATCAATGAATGACTCTTTTTTAGATCTAAATTCAATTAGGACTTGTTTATTTGGTATTTGGTTTAGAAAAATTCTATAAGCGTAGAAATGTTTCATATAGGGAATGTTACAATTGTTCAAATATATGTAAAATCACTACGCTTATAGAATACGTATAAATACCTGTTTTTACTTCTTAAAAGTTTTAGCTTTTAAAAGAGCTTTATTAAATTCTGATAGCGGTTCTTTTTTCCGCCCTTTTTCACTGTTTTCAAAAGTTGCAGTCTGGACTGTCCTTCGTTTTCTGTTATAACTTCTTAAGTGGGATTTGGTTATAAGTGATTATTGTCAATCTAAATAGGGAAATTTTCACCATTATTTATGATATGAAATTTCCTTTGTGATGAATACAAACCCATCCGCTCTATTTTCAAGAGGGTACAGACTTCTTCTTCTTCTTCTTTTATTCTTTTGATTATATTCCGTAGTTATGTTCAAAATTAAGAGTGGAAGGTATTCCAAGTAGATTATCAGGAAGGATATTTATGGAAAGGCATACATACATGTTTGGATTCAATGCACGTTGGGTTTATTGTAGCGCATACTTTTAGGTAAAGAGGAGTAGCTGTTTTCATCCGAAACGGACTAAAAGGGCAGCCAAGATAGTGTCCGGCGTCTGCTGCATGCGCATAACGGGCTTCGTTTCCCTTCGCCCGCCCTTCGGGACTTATAGCACTCCGCATCCTGTAACCGGACACTTTATTTCTGCTTTCTTTTTTTCCGTTTTTTCTGGATTCAAATGGACTTTAAGGTGACAGACGACAATGGGGGCTTTAAACTCAACCATTATCATCAGAATTACGGCTATGACCTGGAAGCAAGCCTGGCCAAACATTCCATCAAGGAACTCGATACTCCCAAATACAAGGAAGATCTTTTGAACTCGCTCAAAAAAGGAAACCTGCAGTCGGTTACCTTTGTGGTCAACGGCGTGGAAAGTAAAAAGTACGTGGAAGCCAACCCGCATTTCAAGACCATCAATGTCTACGACAATAACATGCAGCGAATCAACCATCATCGTGAAAGTAAGGACCAGAAGCAGTCGGAATCACCGGAAAAGACTGTTGGTAAGGAAACCAGGCAAAATCAGGATGCGGCCGGTGACGAGCCGGAGACGGGGAAGGAAAATAAACAGCGAAAAGGAAAATCTAAGTCCCTTTAAACCATGGAAACCTTAAAACCTTTATCGGATTTCTTTTCTGCCATTGAAAAGGATTATCGCATCAGTACAACGCATATTGCAATCTATGCTGCCCTGCTTGGATATAGAGCTGATAAAGGTTTTATCAATCCAATACAGGTCTATCGGCATGAAATTACCAGAATCGCCAAAATTTCTTCCCCTTATACCTATCACAAATGCATACACGAACTGAGTGCTTACGGGTATTTGAAATATGAACCGTCATTCAAAAAAACAAAGGGGAGTAAGATTTATTTTCCTGAATAATGGAGCGTCACAAAGGATAATGTTTGGTTTTGATATTCGTAATAAGTTGCCATGAGTTAACAAATAATAGCGTTAATTTCATCAGGATTACTTTTTGCTCTACATTACTGGTCAGCGCCAGGGAATGGAATGGTTAAGTGATACTGAATTAAAAAATAAATTATGGGCAAGGCAGTAACAAAAGAAGATTTACGGCAGTTTAGTCTGCTTTTATTGGATAAAATTAGTACCCTTCTTAAGGAATCGGTTCTTGAAAAAACCGGGACGATTGATCCTGAGTGGATCAAAACCGGCAGGGTCAGAAAAATGCTGGACATATCGGCAGGTTCCGTACAGAATCTAAGGGTGACACAAAAGGTGCGGTTTAAAAAGGTTCTTGGCTCATATTACTACAATAAGGAAGATCTGCTAAAACTTTTCAAAGATGAATCAGGCTAATAGTACAACAGAAGAGCAAATCATAGATTACTTGTCTCTTTACATGGAAGATCCAAAACTTAACGTTTGGCATCTGGCCCTTTTGACAGCAATTTTAAGTTTGGGATACAGGCAGGGGGAGAGGCAGAGAATTAAAGTCAGCCGCAGTAAACTGATGAAGTTATCGCATATCAATACGCTGCCTACCTACCATAAGTATTTTAAGCAGCTGCAAGAGCTGGGTTATATACGATACAATCCGTCTTATCATCCCGGTTACAAAAGTGAAGTTACGTTATATGAAAAAAGGTTATCTCAGAATTGAGATAACCTTTTTGTTTTACACTTAGTTGTAAATGCA
This sequence comes from Flavobacterium sp. 1355, assembly GCF_017833415.1. Taxonomy (GTDB): domain Bacteria; phylum Bacteroidota; class Bacteroidia; order Flavobacteriales; family Flavobacteriaceae; genus Flavobacterium. Next base: position 232,605 of record NZ_JAFICC010000005.1, read on the forward strand.
ATTCAATCTTTAGGATGACGTAACATCATATTTCTTTTTAATTGCTTCAATTTCTTTTTCTAATCTGCTGAGAACCGCTAAATCTGATTTTGAGATTTTCGGTGTGGTTTTATTCAGTTTTTTATTCAGCAGCGACATCTCGCGTCCTATTGTTGCTTGTTCAGTTATAGCATAGGCTTCAGTCTGTTTAACAGATGCATGTCCAAGGAGCTCCTTTACAACGTTTATTGGTACATTATTGTTTAAGGTAACCGTACTTCCAAAAGTTCTTCTCGCCATATGCGTATTAAGAGTAAATGGAAAACCGCAAAGAATTGCAATCTCTTTAAGATACTCGTTCATTTTCTGGTTGGAAGAAACTGGCAGCACTGTGCCGCGCTGTACACAAAGCGGGTGATCTTTATACTTATCAATAATTTTAAGTGCCTGTGGCAGCAGCGGTACATTTGTTGTTGAATTCGTTTTCTGGCGCTCGGACATAATCCACAGGTTGCCGTCAATTCCCTTTTTTATATCTGTTCTTCTAAGCTGAAATGCATCAATATATGCCAGTCCGGTGTAACATTGGAACACAAATACATCCCTCACAACATTCAGCCTGTCTGTTGTAAAATAATGTCTTTCCAGTTCATACAATTCCTGAGTGGAAAGAGGTTTTTTTACCAGCTTGGTCTTTCTTCCTTTAAAGTTTTTAAAAGGATCTTTTAGGATTATCTCCTGGTCAATGGCACGGATTACTATTTTTTTGAAATTAGCAATGTACTTAAGTGTAGTGTTATTGCTGCAGTCACGAACTGTCCTGAGGTAAAACTCAAAGTCCTTTACAAATTCAAGATTTAAATCCGAAAATTCCATGTCATCTTTTTTAAACTTAAATTTAATAAAAGCTGATAAATGATTTTTAGTAATGGTAAAGCGTTGCAGAGTGCCTCTTGCATAACCTTTCCCTAAAAGCGCCGTCATTTGGTCGTTGTGCTTTTGAAATTCTTCAAGCACTTTAACTCTTGGCTGTACTTTGCCCAAAACATGATCCATGATTTTTTCAGCGGTTATGATTTTGCCGCTGTACATCATTTCTGTTTTGATTTCATTAATTTTTAAAGTAAGTGAGTCCAAAAAGAAGTTTAAAGACTTTGCATCTTCTTTAGATCCGACTGCCCTTTCCGTTTTTTGATCCCACCTGGAATGTTCCCATTTACGTTTGGTGGACGCTTCCTTTGTAATACCATCTACCGTAATTCTAAAGTAGACGGTTCTAATTTTTCTGTCATTGCTGGTAATTTTCATAAAGAAAACTAAGCCAAAGCTGTTCTCTAACATAATTCAACTTTTTAGATTAATAAATGTAGAATTATAGCATCAAAAAAACAAGTCGTTAACCTCCTTAATCCCCCTGTATACAAGGGTTTAGTTCAAAATCTGTGGCAGTTTTTCTTGCCAGACAAAAGTGCCACGATTCTGCCATAGAAATTTTAGGCATTTTTACAAAGTTTGAAAATTGTCTTAAAAGCAAAAAGCCTGCGAATCCTAGGATTTGCAGGCTTTACCACGTTTTTTATGGGTTTTTGAAAAGATTGAAAAACTTTCGTTTTGGCCTCTTTTACCCTTTTGGTGGGGAGAGCAGGATTCGAACCTGCGAAGTTCACACAGCAGATTTACAGTCTGCCCTCGTTGGCCGCTTGAGTATCTCCCCTCTAAGCTTTGTATTGTTGCGCTTTGTTGTTCTAAGCGGTTGCAAATATAGTAACGTTTTTCATGTTTGCAAACAAAAAATGAACTTAATTTTAAGTTATTTTAAAGTTATTTTTTAATTGATTGGTATTGAATAAAATAAAAAAATCTCCACTAGGGAGATTTTTTATTTTTATTCTGAATATCGCTCTTATTTTGCTAAAAGCTCTACAATCTTTGCTTTCAATTCTGGTCCTCTTAAGTCCTGCGCAACTACTTTTCCTGAAGCATCAAGAATAAAAGTTGCCGGAATAGATTCTACTCCATATTGTTTTGCAATTGGCTCGTCCCAGTATTTTAAATTAGAAACATGTGTCCAGGTTAGTCCATCTTTTGCGATAGCCTCTTTCCAGGCACCTTCTTCTTTATCTAAAGAAACACCAATTATATTTAAACCTTTTGAATGTAATTCTTTATAAATAGCTACAACGTTTGGATTTTCCTTTCTGCATGGTCCGCACCATGAAGCCCAAAAATCAACAATTGTAACCTTGCCTAAACTTTCCTTAAGAGAAACTACTTTTCCCTCAGGATTAGGTGCAGAAAAATCTGCTCTTCATTTAGCGCTGCCTACAGGAGGAGCTGTTGCACCAACTGAAGGCATTTTTGCCTGACCAAGTTTAGTTTTGATTTCTTTTCCAGGAGTAGTATTTTTTAAAGACTCATCTAATGAGTTGTATAAAGCTTCAGCTTTTTTTATGTCTGTAGATGGATCTCCTAACATACCCTGAATAATCAAAGCAGAAATAAAAGATTTTGGATGGCTTTCAGCGTAAGCTAAATATTTCTTTTTAGAGTCTGTTTGTACTTCAATCTGGATAGCCATAAACTCTTTCATTAAACCATTGATAGTTGCAGTATCCTGAGTTTGTTGAGCTGTTTGCATTTTTGCAGTGTTCTTTTTCTGAAAGTCAACTAATCTCTTTTGAGTTTTTGTAAGTTCAGCATTAAATGTTGTGTACTCATCATTATTGTAAGTTCCTGAGATTTTACTTTTGTGAATACTATCTTTATCAATTGCGATAGTAATTTCTCCAGTTTCTAAGATAAATGGAATTGGTCCGTTTGCACCTTGTAGAATTAATGTATGAAAAGCTGGTTCAGTTACTTTTCCTTTTATTTCAAACTTTCCGTCTTCAACTTTTACTGTATCAAGCGCAAGCGGCATTTTTGTTGTAGGATCCTGACCTTGTAGAATGATAGTTTTTCCGTTTTCGATTCCTTTTGCAGTTCCGGTAATTAGGTACTCTCCGTCTTTAACTTTGCTGCATGAAATTATCGCTACAGAAGCAGTTAGTAAAAAAAATATTTTTTTCATTATAAAAAATTAATTAGTTAATTGATTTGTGCAACAAAAGTATCTAAAAATATAAAATATAAAGAATTTTGTTGCCTAAAATTTTGTTATAGTTTTTTCATGCTTAATTCGCATGTTTTCAATGTATTTATTAGTGAAATCTCCCTTGAAGGTTTAATATTTTCCTTATAAAGAATTTAAAAACATAAAACTTTGATTTATAGGCATAAAAAAAGCATCCTTACAAAAGGATGCCTTATAGATATTTTACGATGTAAAACTATTCCTGATTTGTTTTCTTTCTCCAGGTAAAAGAGTTAAGAATGTGTCTTTTTGCAAATCTTCCAGGAGAATCTGCATTTACCATTTTCACATAAGTAGCTTTAGGAACACTGATGTATTCGTAAACACTTCCGTTAGAGAAATCAATGATTAAACGGCCATCAACAAATTTATAATCTGTAATTGAACAAGTAGAAATCGTTTCAGTATACTCAGGTAAATTTGCTTTAATCGTCTCAGGATTAATACTAACCAAAAAGTGGTAAGCCTCAATAATAGCTTTACTTTTTTCTTCTGCAGCTTTTAAACCAGCCTCATCACCTTGAAATTTATCAGGATGAGCTTCTTTCATCGCATTACGATAAATGGTTTTTAAATCTTTTAACTCTGCAGTTTTATCAACGTTTAGTAACTTACGGTATTCAACTATTTTTTTCATAAATAAAAGGTAACTTCTTGTCTATTAGTTTGAAATGGATCTTTTTTACTTCAAAACGACAAATTTTTTGCAAAGGTACACTTTTTTTTAACTTTTTAGTTTTGAAGGAAAAAATATTATAAAAAAATAAGAAGTGAGTAAGTGAAAAGATTTACCTCAAAGACGCAAAAGTTTTTTACAGATACATCGCCTATAAAATGCAAAGTTCGCAAAGCTTTATGAGCTTGCGAGCTTTGTGGTTTTTTATTCCATTTAAACTTTAAATCTGAAACAAAGAAAATAAACCCGAAACAAAAATTATTTATTCTCAGGCTTATTATTTGCCTTATCAAAGTTTTTGGATTTTTTTGGGTATTTATCGTAACTGATATCGCTTGGGTTTTCTATTACAGATTTTATTGTAATCCAGTCGCCCACTTTAAAGTTAGAATGTGCTAGTTTGTAATCTAAAAGATATTCGCCACAAAAATAATTGTTGTTTTCATCTTTTTCTATAATACCGGTATAAACTCCTTTTTGCAGCATTTTTCCGTGTGAATCATTAGACATGTTTTATAATTTTAAGATATTAATGTGGCAAAGTTACGCAATATATTGTTTGTTTTAGGGAGATCACGACAATCTCATTATATTTGCACTATGCAGAAAAACTTTAAACCCCATCCAAATTCTTTTAAAAATACATTTTGTATATTTAATGAAGTCCTGCCAAATGAAATAGAAGGTTTAAAGAAACAATTTGAAAGCAAAGCCGGCAGCAGTTATTATTACACAGAAAAAGGGATGTACAGAGTTTCAAATCACTGGGGAAGATTGGCCAACAGTAAATGGCGTCTTGTAGCACTTGAACCTGAAACAGAATCGAAAACCAAAATTGGTTTTGCGGCCTGGACTGAGTTTCATCCGGATAATGCAGAAGAAAAGCTATATTATATCGAAGCCGATTACATCAAAAATACTGTAAATTATCAACACAAAAATAATTTGCTTTATGACGGCAGGGCAATTTTAAGAACCAGTTTTGAAACTGCAAAGCGCATTAAACAAATTAGGAACCTGCAGCAATTAACGTCGTGGGCAAAATATTTTGATGAAGATATTTCTGATTTAAGAAAGCAAATTATCACAGAATTGATTTATACCGAAAAAACTTTAGACGAAATTAAAAGAGAAATATAATGGGACGCAATAACGAAAGAAATATTAAAAAGCATAATGACAAATTGCACAAAGCCCAAAATAAAGTAAAGCAGGCTGAAATTGCACGTAAGGAAAAACTAAAAGAAATTATTAAAAAGTTCAACGAAGATAAAGCACAAGAATAAAAAATAGAAAAGTTTCATGTTTCAGGTTGCTCAACTAACCTGAAACTTTAAACCTGAAACAAAAATAAAAAAGACATGAGTAAATTTGAAGATTTAAAAGTAAGAGTGCAGGAAATTATTGATTTGATAGCTGCAAAACAAGATAGAGAAGCTAATAATAAATTACTTGAAGTAAGTGAGACTTTAGATGATATGCTGGATCATGCTGAGGAAGATGAAGACCTTAGAGAAATCAGCCGTTATCAGGTTTTGCTAAATCAGCTTCATGTGAAAATCAATGGAGAAGAGCAGGTTGATGGAGAATAGCATATGTTTTTGTGATACAGGTTTGCTGTTTGATGATTGCTGCGGATTGTATCTGCGCAACAATCAAAAAGCATTGTCTGCTTTGGCATTAATGCGTTCCAGATATTCGGCTTATGCAACTCACAATGCAGATTATTTATTAGAGACAACTTATATTACAGAAAGAAAATATTATTCAAAAGCAGAAATTCTAAAATGGGCTACCAGCAATAAATGGCAAAAACTTGAGATTTTAAGTTTTACAGAAAATACGGTAGAATTTAAGGCTTATTTTCTGAATGCAGAAAATGTCCCACAAATACATTATGAATTTTCTACTTTTAAATTCGAAAACGGAACGTGGTTTTATGTAGATGGAAAGTTTGAATAATTGTTATATTTAACAGTGTTAACCTTAGGTTTTGCTTCAATATTTTAACTAAAAATTAATAAACGTTTCTTTTTTCATAATTCTAAAATAGTGTAATTTTAGGATTATGAAAAACGAATTTAAAAAAGGTTTTTATTTTAAGACATACGAAGCCCCGTTTCAGTCTCCGTTTGAAAAACTTTTTGGCATTTTCAAAGAGCTTATCACCCATACTTCGGGCGATTTTGATGAAGCAATAGACTGGCTTCGTGAGTTGGATAAAGAGTATAAACTTACCGACGAGAACTACACAATCGATGATTTTATCGAAGATTTAAAAAAGAAAGGTTACATAAAAGACGAAGCAAAAGAGGACGGAACACCAGGTTTTGGAATCACTGCTAAAACAGAACGTGCAATCAGGCAGCAGGCCTTAGATCAGATTTTCGGGAATTTAAAGCGTTCCGGAAACGGAAATCATAAAACCAAACATGCCGGAAATGGAGATGAACATACTGGCGAATTCCGTGAATTTAATTTTGGAGACGGCTTAGAAAGAATTTCCCTGACAGAAAGTTTGCGAAACGCTCAAATCAATAATGGCGTTGATGGTTTTAAACTCACCGAAAATGATTTGGTTGTAGAAGAGACACAGTACAAAGCACAAATGAGTACGGTTTTGATGATTGATATCAGTCACAGTATGATTTTGTACGGCGAGGACCGCATCACACCAGCCAAAAAAGTAGCAATGGCACTAGCTGAATTGATTACAACACGATACCCAAAAGACACGCTGGATATTTTGGTTTTTGGAAATGATGCGTGGACAATTCCAATTAAAGATTTGCCGTATTTGCAAGTTGGCCCTTATCATACCAATACAGTTGCCGGTTTGCAGCTGGCTATGGATATTTTGCGAAGAAAGCGAAATACCAACAAACAAATTTTTATGATTACCGACGGGAAACCAAGCTGCGTGCGCGAACGTGACGGTTCTTATTATATGAACAGTAACGGACTCGACGAATACATTGTAGACAAATGTTATACGCAGGCACAACAAGCCAGAAAATTACATATTCCGATAACAACATTTATGATTGCAAACGATCCTTATTTGCAGCGTTTTGTAAATCATTTTACAGAAGCCAATCAAGGGAAAGCTTTTTATACAGGGCTTAAAGGTTTGGGTGAAATGATTTTTGAAGATTATGAAACGAATAGGAAGAAGAGAGTTCGATAAATTTAAAGTTTTAAGATGCTAAGAATTTAGGTACTAAGATTTTATCATTGTCACGTTTGACACAACGCATATCGTAGACGCACAGCAATGCGTCTTCACAAAGAGATCATTATATAGGTTGTCACGCTGAGCGGAGTCGAAGCGCAATCAAAATAAAATAACAACAGATATTTCATAAAATGAAAATAGAAAGCATAAATACATTAGGTCAGTTAAAAGCCTCAGGATATAAAAGTACAAGCATCAAAGATGAATTGCGAAATAACCTTCGTGAGAAAATAAAAACCGGACAAGCGGTATTTGAAGGTGTTCACGGATTTGAAAACACTGTAATTCCAGAATTAGAAAGAGCGATTTTATCCCGCCATAATATAAATCTGCTGGGACTTCGCGGGCAGGCCAAAACACGTTTAGCGAGAAAAATGGTTGAATTGCTGGATGAATATATTCCATTTGTTACAGGTTCTGAAATTAATGATGATCCGTTGAATCCAATTTCAAGGTTTGCAAAAGATCTTATTGCCGAAAAAGGGGAGGAAACACCAATTTCGTGGCTGCACAGAAGCGAGCGTTTTTTTGAAAAACTGGCAACTCCTGATGTTACCGTTGCCGATTTAATAGGTGACGTAGACCCGATAAAAGCAGCAAATTTAAAATTATCGTATGCAGATGATCGTGTAATTCATTTTGGAATGATCCCGAGAGCAAACCGTTGTATTTTTGTAATTAATGAATTACCCGATTTGCAGGCAAGAATTCAGGTAGCGTTATTTAATATTTTGCAGGAAGGCGATATCCAGATTAGAGGTTTTAAGTTGAGAATGCCACTCGATATGCAATTTGTTTTTACTGCAAATCCAGAAGATTACACAAACAGAGGAAGCATCGTTACGCCATTAAAAGACAGGATTGGTTCTCAAATCTTAACGCATTATCCCGAAACGGTAAAAATTGCCAGAACAATTACAGAACAGGAAGCAAAATTAGATCAGGATCAAAATGATGTGGTATATATACCAGGCCTGGCCAGGGATATTTTGGAGCAAATAAGCTTTGAAGCCCGTGAAAGTGAATATATTGACAACAAAAGTGGTGTAAGTGCAAGAATGAGTATCACAGCTTTCGAAAATTTAATTAGCACCGCAGAAAGACGTGCATTATTATCAGGAGCAGATAAAACTACCTTGCGTTTATCTGATTTTATTGGGATAATTCCGGCTATTACCGGAAAAGTAGAGTTAGTTTACGAAGGAGAGCAGGAGGGAGCGGCATTTGTTGCCCAAAGTCTTATAGGATCGTCGATTCGTACATTATTTTCCGAATATTTTCCTAAGATTGAAAAACTGGAAAAAGCGGGCGAAAAAACGCCTTATACAGACTTAATTGAGTGGTTTTTTGCAGAAAGTGGTTTTGAATTACTAGACGATTGCACAGATGCAGAATATCAGGCTATATTAGACGAAGTAACTCCGCTTGACGATTTAATCAAAAAATATCAGCCTCAACTGGATAAAAAAGACCAGTATTTTATGAAAGAATTTGTTTTGTGGGGACTGGTTGAATACAAAAAACTAAGTAAAGATCGTTTTGCAAAAGGACATCAGTTTAAGGATACATACGGAAGTTACATTAGTAAATTGTAATTAATACAGACTTATTTAAGAACAACTATATATCTTACTTACAGCAAACCAAGCAGGTTTTAAAAACCTGTTTGGTTTTTTTATTTATTGAGAATAAACCAATTACCAGTTTTATTTCCTCTACCTTGCTCCGTTGACTGTATTTGCAGTTTTTCCCAAAATAAAAATGGAAAATAGTTTCGAAGATTTGATTTCGAGTTATATTGAGAATAAAGTAGGCATATCAGAGCATTTTTTAAGCCCGGAATTAGCAAATTCTTTAAAACAGAACTTACTGGATTTAAACGAGAAAAGTTTATTGCTCGCCGCAGGAATCGGAAATTCAGAAAAACTTTCTTACGATGGTGCAATCAGAAGCGATTCTATTTATTGGCTGGATAAAAAACACAACAATGTTTTTGAAAATGAGTTTTTTGCTCAAATTGATGCGTTCATTATTTATTTAAACGAAAGCTGCTATGCCGGAATTACAGGGTATGAGTTTCATTATTCCTTATACGAAACGGGTGATTTTTATCTCAAACACCTGGATCAGTTTAAAAATAATCCGGGCAGAAAATATTCTATGATCACTTATTTAAATAGTAATTGGAAAGAAGCAGATGGCGGAGAATTGATGATTCATCAGGAAAATAACAATCAAAAAATTGCGCCAACCCAGGGCAAAACCGTTTTCTTTAAAAGCAATGAATTAGTTCACGAAGTTTTGGTTACTCAAAATACCAGAATGAGCATTACCGGCTGGTTAAAGAGTAATTAAAATTATTCTTTTTGAAAGTATAAAAGAGATAAACCGTATTTTTGTGTTTAAAATTTAATTCTATGTTATTTCTTATTTTAAGTATAATCTGCAGTGTAATTGTTGGTGTAATTTTTAAAATCACACGAAAATATAATACCAATCCTATCCAAATTGTAGCTTTCAATTATGTATTTGCTCTTATATTGTGCTATGTTACTTTTAGTCCTGATATTTCTCAGGTTCATACTACAGCACCCTGGAATATTTATATTGCAATAGGAATTTTATTGCCTGTTGTTTTTCTGTTTCTTATCTCATCCATAAAACATATGGGAATCGTAAAAACAGATGCAGCACAGCGTCTCTCGTTATTTATTCCAATTTTGGCAGCATGGTTTATTTTTAAGGAAGACTTCAATTCTTATAAACTGATTGGATTGCTAATAGGGTTTGTGGCACTATTATTTATTTTAAGAAAAAATACAGGAAACACTGAGAATAAATGGATTTACCCAACAGTAGTTTTGCTTGGTTTTGGAGTAATAGATATACTTTTTAAGCAAGTTGCCCTCTACACGGCTTTGCCTTATACAACCTCTCTTTTTGTAATTTTTGATATTGCTTTGGCGGTATCATTACTCGTTGTAATTTATTATTCGGTAATTAAAAAAGTAAAATTAGAACTAAAAAATATTCTTTTTGGAGGCTTGGTAGGTCTTTTCAATTTCGGAAATATTCTTTTTTATCTAAAAGCCCACAAGGCATTTTCTGAAAATCCGTCTACTGTTTTTGCCGGAATGAATCTGGGAGTTATAGTTCTCGGAAGTCTTATCGGGTTGCTTTTTTTCAAAGAAAAACTATCCAAAACTAACTTCATTGGTATCTTTTTGGCCCTGATTGCCATAATTTTTATCGTTTTTTCTCAATTAGCATAAAAAATAATAATTCGTAAACGCTTTATTTACAGTGTATTTTGTAATAAAATTCATTTTATTTAAAATTAATTCTACTAATTCTATAGAATATATAAAGTAATTTGTAAATTTGCCTTAACAATGAAAAACTATAGCCAAAATATCGTTCCGTTTATGTGCAGCTTTGCGATGTGCTGCATGATAAGCAACGGAATGAAATGGCCTTAATAGAAAATGGACTTGTTAGTTATTTTTTTTTTAGCCTTTCATGCACCATGAAAGGCTTTTTTTAGGATTATTAAAAAAATTAAAGAGATGAGATCAAATAGAAATAGAAATATAATGATGCAATCCTGTCGGATCAAAATTCCATGTTGTGTTTGTTGCAATAATTAAGAGAATATAAAGCTCTTTTTAAAAGTGAAGGAGCAAATTAAATTATCAACCCAAACTAAAAATATATCATGAGTGCAGAATTAATTAAACAAAATCCATTTCAATCTATGATTGATCGATTTAATATTGCAGCAGACATTCTTAATCTCGAAGAATCTATAAGACAAAAATTGCAGCGTCCGGAAAAACAAATTGTAGTAAACTTTTCTATAACACTGGACAATGGAACCACGCAAAATTTTGAAGGCTACCGCGTGATTCATAATACGGCATTGGGCCCGTCAAAAGGCGGAATTCGATATGATACTTCGGTAAACCTGGACGAAGTAAAAGCATTGGCAGCCTGGATGACCTGGAAATCTGCCGTAACGGGAATTCCTTTTGGAGGTGCAAAAGGCGGAATAATTTGTGATCCCAGAAAGCATTCAAAAGCAGAACTTGAAAAAATAACCAGAGCCTACACCAAAACTTTGGCTGATATTTTTGGTCCCGACAAAGATGTTCCGGCACCGGATATGGGAACAGGCCCGGATGAAATGGGCTGGCTGATGGACGAATTTTCATTAGTTCACGGAAAAACGATTCATGCTGTTGTGACAGGAAAACATTTACATTCCGGAGGCTCTTTGGGCAGGGTAGAAGCAACAGGGCGGGGTGTTAGTATAATAAGCCTTCTGGCTCTTAATAAATTAAAAATCAGACCTGCGAGAGCTAGTGCAGCGATTCAGGGATTTGGAAATGTAGGATTGCATTCGGCTTTGTTTTTATATGAAAAAGGATTAAAGATAGTTGCTGTAAGTGATGTTTCAGAAGCATTTTATAATCCGTCAGGTTTGAATATTCCGGAACTGATTTTATATTACAACCTAAATAATAAAAGCATTAAAGGCTATCCGAATTCGGTTGCAATCAAGCATGAAAATTTATTGCTTTTGGATGTTGATGTCCTGATTCCGGCAGCAAAAGAAGATGTTATTACGAAAAAGAACGCTGCCGATATTAGAGCCAAAATTATTGTTGAAGGGGCAAACGGTCCTGTATCTTCTGATGCTGATGCAATTTTGCATGAAAACAATGTTTTAGTAATTCCGGATATTTTGGCCAACGCCGGCGGAGTAACTGTTTCTTATTTTGAATGGCTTCAGAATTCGCTTTTAGAATCATGGAGAATTCATCAGATCAATACAAGATTAGAAGATATATTAGAGAAAAGTTTTGATACTGTTTTCAGAACTGCAGCAAAATACAATGTTACACCCCGTATTGCGGCTTATATTCTTGCTTTGCAAAAAGTTGCCGATACACAATCGGTAAAAGAAGTGACATTGGATGCTGTAAAATACAAGCAGAATTAAAATTTACCCGGTATTAGATTAAAATAATTTTCACTGGCAGATATCTACAAGGGTATTTGTCAGTGAAAATATCTTCTTTTAAGTTATTTATAAATCAAAAAAGTAATTTTTAAAATGGAACATATTAATTTTCTTGCCTTCGCAATGCCCGCTTTTTTTCTCTTTTTATTTATTGAGTATAAAATAATGCAGCATAGAAAAAGACCTGAAATTTTCAATTATGAAAGCTCTGTTTCGAACATTAGTATTGGTATTGCAGAAAGATTAATTAATTTATTTATTGCTGCAAGTTTTTATCAGTTGTATTATTTTATCTATAACAATTATCGAATTTTTGACATTCCGACGAATATTTTTGTTTGGTTTGGCTTAATTCTGGCCACCGATTTTGTTTGGTACTGGTACCACAGATTAGGTCACGAAGTCAATTTTTTCTGGGCAGCGCATATTGTGCATCATCATAGTGAAGAATTTAATTTTACTGCCGCGGCAAGAATCACCACTTTTCAGGCTATTATTAGAACAGGTTTCTGGTGTGTTTTGCCGTTTACGGGTTTTCACCCAAAAATGGTAATCACGATGCTGATTGTTCATGGCGCTTATTCCTTCTTTACACATACACAGCTTATTGGAAAAATAAAATGGCTCGAATATGTTTTTGTAACGCCTTCTGTTCATGGAGTTCACCATGCCTCAGACGAAAAATACCTTGACAAAAATTATGGTGATATGTTTACTTTTTGGGATCGCCTCTTCGGAACTTTTCAAACCGAAGAAGAAAAACCAAAATACGGATTAACACATCCGCTAAAAAGCTATAGTTTCCTTTGGCAGCACTTTCATTATTACTTTGAAATTTATGAATTAATGAAACGTTCTAAAGGTTTTAAAGAAAAATGGAAAGCCGTTTTTGGCAGTCCGGCGCATATGGATCAGGATATTCGCCCAATTCTGGAAAAACGTTTTCTGCAGGATAAAAGTAATCCGCATCAAAGACTTCGTTTTAAAAACTATCTCTATATTCAGTTAGGAATCTGCACATTGTTTTTAACAGGCTTTACCTATTATTTTGATTATTTAGAAGTGTACGATAAGGTCTTTGTGCTTTCCTTTATCCTGATAACCTTAGTTAATTGCGGTGCATTATTAGAACAGCGCAAATGGATGTATTATCTCGAATATGCCCGTATTTTTATGATTACGACTTATTTTCTTTATCAGGAAGATTTAACGATATTTCTATTTGTACCGCTCGCAGTTATGATTTTTGCCGAGCAAATGTTTTCGTTGAGCAAACGTTACCAAAACGTAGTATTACAATTAGAATCAGAATAAAAAGTTTAAGGTTTTCCTGCAAGGTTTCCAAAACCTTGTAGGTCTTTATTTTCACGCTCCTATATTTCAAAAAGACATACCTACAAAGTTTTTGAAACCTTGCAGGAACGCTGAAATTAATAATTTATAAGATTACATTATTGACCTTAAGGTTGTTTTCCTGCAAGGTTTCCAAAACCTTGTAGGTCTTTATTTTCACGCTCCTATATTTCAAAAAGACATACCTACAAGGTTTTTGAAACCTTGCAAGAACGCTGAAATTAGTAATTTATAAGATTACATTATTGATCTTAAGGTTGTTTTCCTGCAAGGTTTCCAAAACCTTGTAGGTCTTTATTTTCACGCTCCTATATTTCAAAAAGACATGCCTACAAGGTTTTTGAAACCTTGCAGGAACGCTGAAATTATATCGTTTTGATAGCCATAATCTTTTCTTCAAAAGTATCTTTAAAATCTGATTTGCTTTTGATTCTTGTTTTGTATGTATATATTGTAGCCACAGAAAGTTCCAGGAATTCTGCCATTTGGCTGCTGTCCTGAATTCCTAATCTGTACAGGGCAAATATGCGAAGTTCAGTATTCAAAAGTTCGCCTTTCTTTACAATGCATTTATGGTCATTTGGAAATAAATGATTAAAATCGGTTACAAAAGTTGGGAATAATTTCAGGAAGATTTCATCAAACTGATGGAATAAATTTTCTCTTTCTTCCTTTACATTATAGCGTTTTAGACTCGCAATAACTTCATCTGTTTTCTTGGTAATAATTTTATGAAGCGTGCTTTTCTGAATATGATCTATTTTATTAATGAAAGCTGATGTAGCTTTAATGAAATACGTGATATATTCTTCTTTAATCGCATTTGCCTCGCTAAGACTAATATTCATTTCCTGAAGCTGTGCATACGAAGAAGCCATAATTTTTCTGGCCTTATTTCTTTCTTTTAATTGTTTGAAAATGATGATCAGAAATAAAACAATAATTAGGGTTAATATCGTGAGCAGAATAATGATCCTTTCGAGTTTATCATTTTTTTCTTTTACATTATTAAGCTGTGCTTTTTCAATGATAGGCAAGATCGATGAAATTTCAATTTTGCGATGTCTGGCGTTGTAGAAAGTCGCATCATCCATAGCAATATTGATATATTCGTTTGCTTTGTCAAGATAACCCATTTTAAAGAGTTCGTTGGCGAGGTTTCGCAAAGCTACCGTTTCTTTTGTGGCATTTTTGACATCTGCAATTGCAGCAAGAGCCAGATAGTAAATCGCTTTTTTTGTATAACCTCTTTCAGAATAAATATAACCGAGACTTGATGTAGCAATTCCGTAATAATCGGGTGGTAAATCATAATTGTTAATCCAGTAACTAAAAGCAAATTCAGCACCGCGCCAGTCTTGCTGTTTTAATCTTTTTAAACTTTCGGCTGCCCAGTATTCATTTGTATTCGTTCCGATTAACTCCAGGGCTTTTTTCAGAAAATGGTTTCCCTGCTGTACATAATGGATGTTAAAACGCTGATCGCGGTTATAATCGGCTAAATCATAATAAGCACGGGCTTTTATATTATAATATTCAAATTTGTTTTTTAAGTCGAGTTTTTGATCGTCGATGACATTCAAAGTATCAATAGCTTCTTTAAACAAACCCGAAGAAAGCAGCACAAAACCTTCCTTGATACGGCTTTTTGCCAAAAATCTTGGCTCTTTTAGTGCAATTGCCTTGATTTTAGCTTCTTCTAAATAATAATAAGCAGAATCATATTTAAAGGATTTATACTCCTCAAACAATGACATATAGCAATTATAAAGTGCTTCAGTATTTTGGTTCAGAGTAAACTTTGATACATTTTTTTTTAATGCTCCAATTTTTTGATATTTCTTTTTGAGATACACCTCTTTTTTAAGGAGCACTTTATCTAATTCTTCTAAAACAGGATTTGTCTCTTTCGCAGTTAGAGAACAACCCGCAATAAAAAAATATAGAATCAATATTTTTCGCATGGTTATGTTTTGGTTTTAAGGTAAAATAGTTTCTTGATAGTTGAGTTAATTCGTTTCAATTCAAAAATAAGTCTGAGAGTTGGTGACTGATTATTTTTTGAAATTTAGCAAATTTAGACGTAACCACTTATAAACAAGTGTTGTTTCGTTTAAAAATAAGGTTTAAATGTTAAATGTAGTCTAATAATTTGCAATTATACAATAAAAAGCAATTATATATATGTATAGTTAAAAAAATATCAGCTTTAATTTTGATATTGTCATTTATACCATTATTTATTTGATGTTTTTTATCTAAACAACGTCTTGATTTTTTTACTTTTAAATATGTTGTAATTATCTATTAATCAAGTAATTAATGTTTTAATTGCTTGATTTTTATCTTGATTTTTCTCAGATTTATTTTTTAAGATTTATTTAACTTATAGTTTCGCTCTATCCTTTCGGGATAAAAAAAACTAACAAATCAAACCAAAATTTTATGAAATGTAAAAGTATTTATTGGTTGGCTGTTGCGATGAGTTTATCAGCTATTGGCTGTGACAACACTGACGACGGAAGCCACGTTGATCCGATTACCATTTACGAAAAAGTAAACGGAAATTGGGGATTGACAAATCTGAAAATGGTTGATGAATTTGCAAAAGCAAATAATATCCAGCCAAACGAAGAGAACTTGAGCACCTATTTTAATTACGAGGATTTTAAAATCAATTTCACCGTAGACGAAAAAAACAGGCCTACAAGTTATGAAGTAACAGGTAATGTTCCTCCATTATTTGCTCCAAAAGGGTATTGGGCATTAAGCTCAGACTTTCAGCAGACAAACGCTAGTGCAGTAAAGATCTATTTGTACAGTGATGCCCAAAAAACTCAAAAAACAGACGAGCTTCGTGTCATCTCGGTTCCGGGTAAAAACGACGAAATGCAGCTTCAATTGATGCGTACTTCGGGCGGGGCAGATTTTGTGTCTTATGTATTTAAATTAAATGCTATTAATTAAGAAGTAATATGAAAAAGTTTATATATACAATTTTACTTGCCCTTTTGATGGCTCCAAATTTTGTAACGGCACAAGAAAACGCAGGAGCTGTCGGTCCCATGTCATCTTATCCGGTAGTTTACAAATATGATGAAGAAGTGACCTGGTACTTTGATCTTTCGGGAACCACCTTTGCAGAAACAGAAGATCTCTATATCTGGATCTGGTCGCCATCTGAGCCTGATGCGGGCAATTGGGAAAACTCATCTGATTTTGCAAAACTAACATACGAGGGCGATAAAATCTGGAGTTTTAAGTTGACTCCAACAACGTATTTTACTAAAACTCCGGAGGAAATCGCCGCTAGTGCAGGATTTTGGTTCCGTTTAAAAAACAAAGACGGATCTAAGCAAAGTGATGTTGCCAACATGACTTATACTGATTTTTCGTCATTTTATACAGCAAATGAAGTAATCAGATCTTATCCATCAAAACCAACAATCGATAAACCGGTAAGTATTTTATTTAACTCTAACCTAAAAGACGGTTTTGCAGGAGTTCCAAGTGTTCACTTTCATAGTGGTTTAAACAACTGGGCTGTTTTGCAGGAATATCAGGCCTGGCTTCCGGACGTTTCTGAAAAAACAAAACTAAAGGATTTAGGAAATGGTTTTTACAGAATGGATTTGATTCCGCAGGAGTATTATAATACAGAGCCAGGTTTTGTTATGGAAAACATTACATTCCTGATGGTAGCAAAAGACTGGACAACTAATTCTGGTGACCAGATTATATATGCCGGTGAATTTATACCGCCCCCGCCACCGGTTTTTACTTTCTTTCCTTTGCAAATAAGTCAAAAAGACTTTTTGGGAATGTCAAGAAAAAACAATGAATCGGGTGTAAACAAATTAATTTACACTATTACAGCCGGCAGTAAAGTCATTTCGGGTGAATTTTCGGGAGGAACTGCTGAGATCAAAGGATTTGTCAATTTAGTTTCAGAACTAAAAGGAATTACAAACTTATCAGAAATTCATGTATTGGTAAAAGATAACAAAGACAAAACGATTTCAGATACTTCAATTCCGCTTAAGACTTTAGACAAATAATTCACTATCAAATTAAAACACCAATTCTAATGAATAGTAAAAATAAAAAATTAGTCCTACATCAAATGTGGACTACTAAATCGGCGGTATTGATGATTTTCATGCTTTTTCTTTCAGCAGGAATTTTTGCTCAGGGAAAAAAACAAATCTCAGGAACCGTTTACGACAATACAGGAAATGTATTGCCGGGTGCTTCTATTATTGAAGTGGGAACAAAAAACGGAACTACAACAGATTTTGATGGAAAATTTTCATTGCAGGTAGCCGTAGGAAGTGCTATTGAAGTTTCATTTATCGGAGCAACAACTCAAAAAGTTCAGATTACTGCAACTTCGTCAAATCTTGATGTTCGCCTGCAAAATGACGGTTATGCACTGGCAGAAGTTCAGGTTGTTTCTGTTGGGTATGGAAAAGTAAAAAAATCTGATTTAACAGGTGCCATTTCTACAGTAGCTGCAGATGATTTAGTAAAAGGAACAATTTCATCAACAGAACAGGTTTTACAAGGGAAAGTAGCAGGTTTAAATGTCATCCGCCCTTCCGGAGATCCCGCTGCAGGTTCTACATTGCGTTTGCGCGGAGGAACTTCATTAACAGCAAGCAACAGTCCGCTTATCGTTGTTGACGGAATTGCCGGAGTAGATATTAACGTTGTTCAGCCTTCGGATATTAAATCGGTTGACGTTTTAAAAGATGCTTCTGCAACTGCAATCTACGGATCCAGAGGAGCAAACGGAGTTATCATCATTACTACAAAATCAGGAACAAAAGGAGTTTCTGTTGTTTATAATGGTTTATCAAGTATTGGTTATGTGACAGACAATTTAGACCTTTTATCGGCAAATCAATGGAGAGGCCGCATGCGTGAAACAGGGAATCTTGATGCTATCGATTATGGCGGAAATACAAACTGGCAAAAAGCGATTGAGCAAACCGCAATTTCACAATCACATACTTTAAGTATTAATTCCGGAAAAGCAGACAGCGGTTTCAGAACTTCTATTGCCTATCTGAATAATGAAGGTGTTATTAAAAAATCAGGATTGGAAAGAATCAGCGGAAACGTTAGTGCTTACCAATATCTTGGAGACAGCAAAAGTGTAAAATTTGATATGGGATTATTTGCCAACATCGACAAATGGCATCCAATCGATTACAGAATATTTGAACGCGCTTATAACCTAAATCCAACAATTCCGGTTTATGATGCAAATGGCAATTTCTCATCTGTAAGTGGAAACCTTTACGAAAATCCTGTTGAAATCTTAACCAACAGAACTGTTGACAATGAGAGACACAGACTTTTAGGATATTTTAAAACAGAAGTAAAATTCCTCAATGATTTTACAGCTTCTGCTAATATCTCATTAGAGCATAATGCGGTAAAAGGCGGAACTTACAAGCCATCTTATGCAGTTCTGGAAGGAAGAACAGAAGACGGTTATGCACAAAGAACCTACGCAGAATATACAAACGCTCAGGGAGAACTTTTTGTAAACTACAACAAAACGCTGGGTCAGCATAACATCAGTGCATTAGCTGGATATTCTTATTTTGACAATATGTACGAAGGTTTTGGGGCACAAAGAAGTGGTTTTGTAACAGATGCTTTTGGTTACAACAACTTAGGCGCAGGTTATAATTATCGTTTGGGCGATGTGTACTCTTATAAAGGAAAATCAAATTTAGTTTCATTTTTTGCACGTGCCAATTATTCATTTGACGGAAAATATCTTTTAACAGCAACTGTAAGACGTGACGGCTCAAGCCGTTTTGGTGAAAACAACAAATGGGGGACTTTCCCATCTGCTTCGGCTGCATGGAAGGTTTCTGGCGAAGAGTTTATGGACGGTACAAAAGGCTGGCTGGATAACTTAAAACTTAGAGTAGGTTATGGCGTTACAGGAAACCAGGACGGAATTGGTGAGTACAAATCACTTTCTATTTTAGGAGTTGGAAATGACAGCTACTACGATCCGGTTACCAAAACGTGGAGTTTGGCTTATTCTCCAAAACAAAATCCGAATCCTGATTTGAAATGGGAATCAACAGAACAAATTAATATTGGGGTAGATTTTAGCTTTTTCAACAGAATTTCAGGTTCATTTGAGTGGTATTCAAAAACGACAAAAGATTTGTTATATACTTACGAAGTGCCGCAGCCTCCTTATTTAGTTGGAACTATGTTGGCCAACGTTGGTGAAATGTCTAATAAAGGTGTTGAGCTTACTTTGAACGCAGATATCATTAAAGGAGATAAATTTACCTGGGATGCCAATCTGACTCTTGGACACAACGTTCAGAAAATCGAAAAACTTTCGAACCCAACTTACAAAACAGATGTTATTTACAGCGGATCCCTACACGGATTAGCAGGTATGTCAGGACAGTATTCTCAGGTTATTGCCGAAGGATATCCTGTTGGAACTTTCTGGGGTTATGAAAGTGCGGGACTTGGCGAAGACGGAAAAATGCTTTATTACAATGCAGCAGGAGACAAAGTGCTGGAAGGTGCTTTGGTTGATGCAGACAAAAGAGATTTAGGAAATGTACAGCCGGACCTTACTTTGGGAATCGGAATGAATTTTACTTACGGAAATTTTGATCTTGGTATTTCAGGATACGGAATGTTTGGTCAAAAAGCATTAAATGCAACCAACATGATGTTAAACGATCCGAACAGATTACCGGCGTTTAATGTTCCTGATGATTTCTTAAACAGTGGTATTACTTCGTCTCCAAAATATTCTAGTTATTGGATAGAAGATGCTTCATTCTTTAGACTTCAGACACTTTCACTGGGTTATACCCTGCCATTAAAATTCAAAGGATCAAAACTTAGAATGTATATAATGGGAGAGAATCTTGCTGTGTTTACAAGTTATAAAGGAGTAGATCCGGAAATTGGTTTAAATGCACAGGATGGTGTAGACCAAACGGGATTAGCGTCGCCTGGAATTGACAGGTACAATAACTACCCGAGACCAACAACAATTTCTGTTGGATTAAATTTTACGCTGAATAACTAAGCGAATTGATAACCATAAAATATTAAAAATGAAAATCAAAATAACAGCAGCGATACTTTTAAGCATGCTTTTTACGGTGTCATGTACAGATTTGAATGAAGAATTATATGACAGAGTAGAGGATGGGAATTTTGGAAATACTCAAAAAGAGATTGATGCATTAGTTGGTGGGGCGTATTCTTCATTGAGAGGATTTGCCGATGGAATCTCAAATAACTATCCAACGTGTGAGTATGTTTTCTTTTTGAATGAAGTGGTTTCTGATGAAGCTACTATCCCGACAAGAGGCACAAACTGGTACGACGGCGGGCAATATCAGGATGCGCAAAAACATACCTGGAAACCCGACAACAGAATGATACTTTCTGCGTGGCGATACAACTACACGGGAATTGCAAAAATCAATGCCATCATTTATCAGATAGATAAATCGTCATTGACGGCTCAGGCAAAAACACCAATTTATGCAGAGTTAAAAGCAATCAGAGCCTACTACTATTACAACCTTCTGGATATGTTTGGTAATGTACCAATTGTAACCAATTTTGAAGATGTTGATTTGCCATCAAATTCTACAAGAAAACAAGTGTATGATTTTGTTGAGAAAGAATTACTGGATGCAATTCCGTATTTAAACTCAAGTGTAGTGTACTCAAAATTGACAAAAAATGTTGCTTATTCTATATTAGCAAGGTTGTATCTTAATTCAGAAGTATATATAGGAACAGAACGCTGGCAGGATTGTATAGATATGTGCCAGAAAGTTTCAGGTTATACATTAACTCCTGATTTCTTTACCAATTTTGCTACAGAAAACCAGACGTCAAGCGAAATTATATTTGCTATCCCGTACGATTCAAAAGCAGGAACAGTAGGTAATTACATGAATTCAATGTCTTGCCACTATTTGCATAAACTGACATTATCCCCAACAGGAAATTATCCCTGGAGTGCCAACGGAATGTGTGCTCAGCCTGGCGTTTATTCTGCTTTTGCAGACACAGACAAAAGAAAAAAATGTATGATTGCCGGAGATCAGATCAATTTGGCAACAGGTTCTGTAATTATAATGGATAACGGAGAACCGCTTACCTATACCGAAAACCTGACAAGCTTAGCCGATGCTAAAGAAAATGAAGGCGTGCGTTTAGGCAAATATGAAATGAAAGCAGGCGAAAATTGGGAACGTGATCATGACTTTGTGCTAATTCGTTATGCAGAAATCTTAATGATGCAGGCAGAGTGTTACGTACGTCTGGGTGCACCAGAGCTGGCAAGACCATTTTTGCAGCAAATCACAGCACGTGCAGGAGAAGAAATGCCAACAACAATAGATCTTGCTTTTATAGATCAGGAATTGCTTAAGGAATTTACTTTTGAGGGAAGAAGAAGAACAGATAACATTCGTTTTGGAACTTTCTTTGACCCGTGGTGGGAAAAAGGGACAACAGAAGCTTACAGAGCTATTTTTCCTATTCCAACTTCAGTGTTAACTACCAACAAAAATTTACAACAAAACCCTGGGTATCCTCTAAATTAGGGTATTAAATGTCAGTCTTCCATGTTGGTTAGTCGTGGAAGGCTGACATATTTTAAATTTTAGCCAAACATTAAATAGATTATTTGCAAACTAAATTGAACTTAATGAATCAGTTTTAATCCTTTTAATCTGTGGCAAAAATTAACCATAACAATCATAAAAACAAACATTATCTCATATGAAAAGATATATCACATTATTGTTTTTTGGTATAATGAACATTTTAGTTGCCGTCGGATGCAGCAGTGACGATAAAGGTTCAGATAATTCCACAGAACCAGAAAAAGTAGCAGCCGTTGCAATTGAGAAAACAAACAGTACCAAAATTTATGTGCACTACATGCCATGGTTTGAAACCAAAGAAAGCAGTGCCGATAAAAAATGGGGATATCACTGGACAATGGCCAACAAGAATCCGGATATTATAGGAGCAAACAACCAAAGGGAAATTGCATCATATTATTATCCGCTTATCGGGCCTTATCATTCAGGAGATAAAAATGTGATCGAAAATCATTTATTATTGATGAAATACTCCGGAATCGATGGTGTATTGATTGACTGGTACGGCACTTATGATGTTTACGATTACAGAATGGTAAAAGAAAATACCGAACAGCTTATCGCAATGCTGGACAAAGTTGGTTTGGAATATGCCATAGTTTATGAAGACAGAGTTACAAAAAGCGCCGTCGATGCAGGAAAAGCCATTTCGGTAACGAGCGCTGCCAAAACAGATTTGGCCTATATGCAGAACAATTACTTTGATGATAAAAATTACATTAAGGTAAACGGAAAACCTTTGCTTCTTAATTTTGGGCCAATCGTATTGCAAACACCTGCAGAATGGACAAACGTTTTTAATACGCTGACCACAAAACCTACTTTTATAACCCTTTGGGATCAATCTGTAGAAGCCGGAGAAAATGCTTCGGGAGAATATGCCTGGGTATACAAAAACAACACATACCTGACTAATTTTTATACCAATACAAAGCCAAAATTTTCTGTTGCTATAGGAAGTGCTTACCCTGGTTTTAAAGATTTTTATGCAGAAGGCGGAGGCGGAGCAGCAATTGGCTGGACTATTGAACATAACGATGGCGCAACCCTTGATGAAACGCTGACAATGGCCAAAAATGCCAATTTAAGTTATCTGCAATTGATTACCTGGAATGACTTTGGCGAAGGAACAATGTTTGAGCCAACAGTCGAATTTGGGTATACTTATATTGAAAAAGTAAAAGCATTTGCCGGAGTTAAAAGTTCAGAAAATATTTTTCCGGATATCAGTAAACTTTATGATTTGCGCGTGCAGAAAAGCGGCAATCCAGACATTCAGAAAAAATTAGACCAGGCCTTTAATTATTTTGTTTCAATGCAGCCTGCCAAAGCAAAACAAGTGCTAAATGAAATTAAATAAGAGCTGTAATTAATACCATTAAATAATGAAAAACATAAGATATAGATACTGTCTGATTACGTTAGCCTCAATGCTGATTTTTGCCTGCAGTACTAAAACTCAAAAAACATATAAAATCAGCTCTCCGGGAAAAATCTCCGAACTAATTTTTGAATTAACAGCTTCAGGCCAGCCACAATACCGTTTTTTATCCAACGGAAAATCAGTTATAGAACCTTCTTTATTGGGATTTGAGTTTCAGGAAATCAAAAAAATGACGGATGGTTTTGAAGTGGTTTCTACCGAAGAAAAAACAGCTGACCAAACCTGGGAACAGCCTTGGGGTGAATTCAAAAAAGTAAGGGACCATCATACAGAAATGATTGTTCACCTAAAAGAATCTGGGGGAGAAGAACGTCTGGTTGATATTATTTTCAGGGTTTTTGATGACGGTCTGGGATTTCGATATGAATTTCCGAAACAGCCTCATTTAGGAAAAGTAAAAATTTCGAATGAAGTCACGCAATTTACTTTTAAAGATAATAATGAAGTGTGGTGGATTCCGGTACATCGTGAAAACAGCTATTATGAGAGTACATACCGCAAAACATTAATGAGTAAAACAGATACTATTAATACACCGGCAACTTTTGAAACAAAAGGCAAATTGTATGTGGCAATTCACGAAGCCAACCTGACTGATTTTGCCTCAATGACATTATTAAAAACTTCTGATAAGCAATACAAAAGTGATCTGGTGCCGTGGGCAGATGGTGTTAAAGTATATGCCGAAACCCCTTTTAAAACGCCATGGAGAACTGTAGTTGTGGGTAAAACTCCGGGAGATGTTGCCACTTCTACAATTATGCTGAATCTCAATGAACCTTCAAAAATTGAAGATTTATCATGGATTACACCATCAAAATATATTGGAATCTGGTGGGGTATGCATTTAGAAAAGTTCACCTGGGGACAAGGACCAAAACATGGTGCGACAACAAAGAATACAAAAGAATATATAGATTTTGCTGCAAAAAATAATTTTGACGGCGTTCTGGTAGAAGGCTGGAACGAGGGCTGGGACGGTGACTGGACTGCCGATGGATCTGCATTTAGTTTTGTAAAAGCATATCCGGATTTTAATCTGGAAGAAATTACAAAATATGCTGCAATCAAAAACGTTCGTTTAATCGGACATCACGAAACAGCGGGCGCAACCAAAAATTACGAAAACCAATTGGAAGATGCTTTTAAACTGTATCAGAAAATGGGAGTAAACTCAGTAAAAACGGGATATGTAAATAAGTTTCTGGATAAAAAAGAATGGCATGACAGCCAATATGGAGCACGTCATTACAGAAAAGTTATCGAAACGGCGGCAAAATATCACATTATGATTGATAACCATGAGCCAATGAAAGGAACAGGAATTCAGCGTACATATCCAAATTTTATGTCGCAGGAAGGCGGAAGAGGACAGGAATATAATGCATGGTCTGTTGATGGCGGAAATACCCCTGAACATCTAACGACTTTGCCTTTTACCAGAATGTTGTCGGGTCCTTTTGACTACACGCCGGGTAATTTTAATTTTGATTACAAAACACCTTCAGGAGCAAGAGTGCAGACGACTTTGGCAAATCAGCTGGCATTGTATGTTATCATTTTCAGTCCGTTGCAAATGGCTTCAGATTTGCCTGAAAATTATGTTGGCAAACCAGAATTTCAGTTTATAAAAGAGGTGCCGTGTACATGGTCTGATACCAAAGTGCTGGATTCTAAAATTGGAGAATACACTACAATTGTGCGCAAAGACTGGGACGAAAAAAACTGGTATTTGGGTTCTATCACAAACAGAAACGCGAGAGACCTAAAAGTGACATTGTCATTTTTGGATAAGGACAAAGAATACGAAGCCGAAATCTACGCAGATGGCAGTGGAGCAAATTATAAAACCAATCCATACCCAGTTTCAATTTCTAAACAAAAAGTAACGAACAAAACAGTTTTAGATTTAAAACTGGCCGCTGGCGGAGGAACAGCTGTAAAATTTTCTCCAGTCGAAAAAAAGTAAGTTGAGTTTATTTTGAGTTAAGTTGAGTTAAACCTAACAGGTTTCCAAAACCTGTTAGGTTTTTTATTTTTTATTTTAGATTTTAGATTTTAGATTGAAAAATCCTAACGGAAAAAACTCAGTTCCTTAGCAGCTTAGACCCTTAGCCCCTCAAAACTAATGTTTATAGAGCTTAACATGTTTTCCGAATGTATAAACAGCACTAAGTGTTGGTCCGTTATAGCCCCATTTTATGTAACCGTTTAAACGCTCTTTAATAGTATCTACTTTAAAATTAAGACCGGTATAACCAGCACTCAGACTAAAGTTTTGATAAACATTATAAGTAACAGACAAATTATAGCTTAAGATTCTGCCGTCGATATCCTCAATTTTTAATGCAAGATAATTGGCATTTACATACAGGCCAAAACGTTTTGCCAATACAAATTCCCCCCAAACACCAACATCAGGTAATGGTGCTGTGAAGGCAAAATTGTCCCTCACTTCAGCAATTTGATCATTGGCAGTCTCTACGCGAAGCCCTAAATCTGCAAAAAGAACATGCGCACCAATTAATAATCCCGCTTCGTATTTTGGTTTAGACAAAAAAGCATATCCATAAGCAATACGAGCGATCTGGACATCAAAGAAAGCGGTAATCCGGGTATTTATATTATAAGTATGATCGCCAAAAGTAATATCTCTTTGGAGTGTTTTGGATGAACTTCTGTCTAGTGCAAAATACTCAAATCCCAGCCTCGATCTTCTGGAAATGCGCCAGTCAAAGGTTCCGATAAAAGAAGTACTTGACTTAGAAAAGCCCAAATCATCTTCGAGATCAATTTCGGTTCCTATCTGGCCATTATTGGAACCAACCTGTACTTGCGTATTGTTTACGGGAAAAAATGCGCCTGCTGTAACTTTAAATCTTCGGGCGTGCCAGGGATAATCTTCATCGTACTGATTTTCAGAATGTGCATTTTCTGTTTTGTTAAAAATTGTATCCTCAAATGTGGTGTTATCTGCAATGGTTTGTGCATTTACCGTAATCCCAAAAAGTATAATTGCTAAAAAAATGTATTGATTTTTCATAGAATAGAATTTAATGGTTTGGATTTGTAACCATTAAAGTTAGTAAAAAATATCTTTCATTTTTAGTTTTTAAATACTTTTTTATTTATTAACTATTTTAAATTCAGATGTTTATGTTTCTTGAGTTTAGGTCTAAGGTACAGCGTTACAAATGTTTTTTTTAGTTTTAATGATAAGAAAAGCCTGAAATCATATTCTATATTGATAAAGATTGGCTGCGTGAGGGATAGGAGGAAGCTACCGAAGTAGCCTGGATAGCCCGACAGCATCCCGATGAGAGGGCACATAATCGCATAGAAATTTTGCCCTCGCATTGGGATGCTGTCACGCCCTGTATTATATCTTTGAATTGACTTAAACTCTATTATAGTCGGCTCTCCAGTGTACAATTGCTTTTTTGATAGCAGATCCTGTGAGACTGTTTTTTAGCGTATTCTCTACTAGTGGCAACAGTTCATTGTCTGGTGCAAAACGCAGCGCAAAAATCTGATCGTCGGTAAGTTTGTATTCAAACTCTTCGAGTCTTTTTCCGGTAAGTGTGAAGTAACGGTAACGAAGTTCTAAACGTACAATTCTGTTTTGAAGCGTGAGCGCATAGTGCTGACGTAACATAAATGCCAGACAGAATAAAAAAATAAATACTACACTTATAAAAGCCCAGATTAACTGATCTTGTGTGGTACATGCAAAATAAATACTTGCTGAAAGAAAGGCAATAAGTATGGGGTAATAGACAAAGTGGTGAGGTGGATAAAAACGTATGTGATTCTGATAGGTTTGAATTTTCATAATGATTTGGGTTTAAGAAATACGGGTTAAAAATATAAAAGCTATTCTAATTAAAGAATAGCTTTCTTTCTCAAAATAAACTAACAACCAATATTTTATAATTAAGATGTACTTTATAAATAGTGAGTCTTTATAAAATTGAAAATTTAATTATTTAAAATATCTTAAAACCTTTTGGTAAAATTATTATACAGACACTCTTTTGTTGTTATATTTTAAAATAATATTATTACAGAATTCAAATATTTTGTTGAAGGAATGTGGCTATAATTTTCCATTCTTTTAATTTAGATTGAAAGCTTTTACTAGCGTTTGCGGGACTTGACGAGGGCAGTGTAATGAGTTGATATGTCTTCTTGAGTGATACATATTTTTTGAAAAATGCCGCTGCTTTTTGTCCGTTAAAGAATATAGTGGTGATGTTTGGATGTTTTTGCAGGAAGGATTCAAAGTCATTTGCAATCTCATTTTTTATGGCGCTGTCCAGACTTCCAACCCGGTCACAATATTGCAAAACGTCCCAGAGGGCAATATTGTTTTTTTGTAAAAGCGCCTTTCTTACTTCGTAATCGGTTGAGAAATCTTCTTTGAGAATGGTGAACATAAATTTCCAGAAATTGTTCTGGCTGTGTCCGTAATACTGATTGAGCTCTAAGGATTTTGTTCCTGGCATTGTGCCCAGAATCAGAATAGTAGCCTTGTCTGAGCTTATTGGGGCAAAAGAAAAACTCTTCATGTTATAGATAATTATAAAACAAAATACGAAAATTATATAACAATTTGGGCGCACGTTTAATCGAACTTTGGATTTGTAGATTTAAAAAGAGTTTCTAGTCCCAAAATGAATTCCTCTTTTGATAAAATCTATAAAATCTGATTATAGAATTTTTAAATCCAGCAAAATGAAAACAGTTACGATAAGCACAGAAAAAATTAAAGATATTTTTGAAACTCTCGCTTTAAATCTAGGCGGAAAAGTAAGTTTTGATCTTGACGAATATACTTTGGATGTCAATAACAGTTTTGCCAAAGGTTCTATTATTGGTGCTTCATTTAATGATGATATCTCGTATGTGCAGTTTGATATGACTTTTTCTGTAGATGTAAAAATGAATATCACCAATTTGAAATCGGCCCCGGTTTATTTTGCTTACTGTTCTAAAGGAAATTTATCTCATAGTTTTGGCGTGGTAGGCGAAGAAAGAAAATTAAAAACATTTCAGACTGCTATTCTCTCTTCTAAAGAGAATCAGGAAAATGTATTGTTTTTTGAAAAAGATAAGAGAACGCAATTTACCCTGATTCTTGTGGGAACTCAGGTTGAGATAAAAAATCAGGTTAATTCTCTGAACGAAAAAGTAAAAGAAACTTTCTTTGGTGAAAATGGTAATGATGATTTCTTTTATATAGGTTCATATAACCTGAGAATCGCTGAAAAAATTGAGCAGTTAAATGCTGTAACCCAAACGGGAATTGTTCGTAATTTATTAAAAGAAGGAATTCTGAGAATTATTCTGGCAATGGAAATTCAGCAGCACACAGATGATCTTGCTTCGGCATCAAAAGATTCTAATTTCCTTACTTTGCGTGAAATGGAGCAAATAAAAGAGTTGTCTGAGGCGATAAAAGCAAATCCTGAAGAAGCGTTTACGATAAAATCATTAAGCAAAAAATCAGGTCTTTCGCCAAACAAATTGCAGGAAGGTTTTAAAATGATTCACAACCGCACTGTAAATGATTATATCACACACATGAGAGTCCTGAAAGCCGAAATCTTAATCAGGACTTCTGACTTAAATATTTCTGAAATCGTATATTGTATTGGTTTTACGAGCAGAAGTTACTTTTCTAAAATTTTCAAACAAAAATTCAACTGTAGTCCAAAAGAATATAAATTTAACTTGAATCCGTTGGCTATTACAGCTTAAGCAAAGGTTCTAAGATGCTAAGGTTCTGAGGTTTTTAATTTTTTAAGATTTTTTCTTAGAATTTGAAACTTCAGAACTTTATTAGTTTTGAAAGGGGCTACTAATAAGGTTAATTTTTTTTTCTTAGAAACTTAGTCCCTTAGAATCTTAGCAACTAAAAAATCCATACATTTGCATAACTAATTATGTAATTAATTATATTGTGAATTTTTTTGATAAAGTTGGAAAAGTGGCTTTAGGAAGCCGTCTCCGTTTAATGACTGCGTCTATCACTGATGATGCAGCAAAGATTTATAAGCTGTATGGGCTGGATTTTATGCCAAAATGGTATCCTGTCTTTTATTTATTAACCGAAGAAAAGGAAATTACAATAACAGAAATAGCAAACGAGATAGGGCATTCTCAGCCTTCTGTAAGTAAAATTATCCAGGAAATGATTGCTGCAGGTTTGGTTCATGAGAATCTTAAAACAGATGATAAACGTAAAAACAGCGTTGCCCTAACTGAAAAAGGATTGTTTATCTCAAAGGAATTAAAACTTCAGTCTCTTGATGTTCAATCGGCTGTTGAATCTCTTATTGCAGAATCTAACCATAATTTATGGGCAGCGCTGGAAGAGTGGGAATTTTTGCTGGAACAAAAATCTCTTCTGAAAAGAGTTATTGAAAATAAAAAATTAAGAGAAAGCGGTGACGTTGAGATTGTGGAATTTGAGCCAAAATACCAGAATGCTTTTAAAGCCCTGAATGAAGAATGGATTTCAACGTATTTTGAGATGGAGGAAGCAGATTATAAAGCTTTGGATAATCCGAAGGAATATATTCTGGATAAGGGGGGTAAAATTTTTGTCGCCTTGTATCAGGGAGAACCTGTCGGCGTTTGTGCATTAATCAAAATGAATGATAAAAATTATGATTTTGAAATGGCAAAAATGGCGGTATCGCCAAAAGCTCAGGGTAAAAGTATTGGATGGCTTCTTGGAAAAGAAATCATAAAAAGCGCTAAGGAAATGGGAGCAAAAAAAATATACCTCGAAAGCAATACCATTCTTAAACCAGCAATAAATTTATATAATAAAATGGGTTTTCAAAAAGTATCCGGTCTTGCAACACCTTACAAACGCTGTAATATACAGATGGAGTTGGTTCTTTAGTTGAGGCTCTGAGGTGCTGAGGTACTGAGGTTCTAAGGTTCTGAGATGCTAAGGTTCTAAGGTTCTGAGATTCTAAGATTTATTTTCAAACTCAGTACCTTAGCATCTTAGAACCTCAGAACCTTAAAAAAAAAACTCTATCTCCCAAATCTATAATACTCTAAATCAGTGTGTTTCCTGTCTTCAATTGAACATAAAATTGAATTCATTGCTATGACGCTAAAGGTGATTCCGTTTCCTCCAAAGCCCAAAACGTAGTGTTCGTTTTTATTTGGATTTGGTTTTCCAAAATAGGGAAGCCCGTCTTTGGTCTCGCCAAAAGTTCCAGCCCAGGAGTAATCCAGCTTAAATTTGATTTTAGGGAATTTTCTTTGAAATTTTTTCAACAGCAATTGCTCCTTTTTAGGTAATAATTTATCCCGTTTTTTAGGGTCCTTAAATTCTTCATCGCCCCCTCCAATAATGATTCTGTTGTCTGGTGTACCTCTAAGGTATATATACGGCGTTGATGTATCCCAGAAGATAGCATTCTTAAAAGCTTTTGGCAAGTCAGGAAGACATTCAGACGCAATTGCATAGGTACTTTTAAGGTCGACAACTTTTTCTTTTAGTGTTTCTGTACTTTCATAACCAGTACAATACACAATATCCTGAGCAGTAATTTTGCATTTGTTTTCGGTATAAGCTACAATTTTTCCTTTTTGCTCATAAGTAGATATAATATTGGTACGGTCAAAAACCTGTAATCCTTTTTTTTCACAATAACCAATTAAATCATAAGCCAGTCTATACGGATCTACAACTGCAGCGGTTTTAGATTCTATAGCGGCCAGTGCATTTAAGCCTAATTTTTCGAGATCCCATCTTTCCAGCCATGTAACATCAAAACCACTTTCTTTACGGCATTTAAATTCTGCTTTCAGGAATGGTAAGTCTTTTTTTAACGAACAAAAATAGATGCTTTTTTTAAACTCAAACTGGCAATTGCTTTTTATGTTGTCCACAATAGCACGAAGATCAAAAATGGCTTTTTTTCCGTTTCTATAACTGTCTACAGCACATTCAAGACCTCTAAGTTTTACGAGTTCGTGTAACGACACATCAATTTCGTACTGTAGTAAAGCAGTACTGGCGGCAGTGCTCCCGTTAGCTATATCGCGACGGTCGACAATGACTACTTTTTTGCCTTCATTAATAAGTTTATAAGCCATTAAGGCTCCTGTAATCCCTCCTCCGATAATTAAGATTTCAGTTTCAAGGTCTGAATCTAGTGAAGGATAAGCTACATCCATTGCATGTTTTAAGGGCCAGAAGGTTTCAGTTGAGCGTAACTTCATCTTTTATTATTGTTTTTTAGTCCTGTTTTGTGTCCTGTTTTTATCTTTTCTTTCGTGTTGTTCGTGTGCCTCGGCGATTGAATGTGATTTCTGGAAACTTTCTTCTTTTTTTGCGAGTTCACTCAATCGGTGATAGTATTTCTGTACGGTAATCATCTCTTCTTCAGTCATACTCTCAATATCAACTAAACTATTGCTTGAATATTTATTTGACGCTACCAGCTCATTTAATTTTAACTGAATAGCAAGTGAATCTTTGTTTTGTGCTTTCTGAATTAAAAAAACCATCAAAAAGGTAATAATTGTTGTTCCTGTATTAATAACTAATTGCCATGTTTCTGAATAGTCGAAAACAGGCCCGCAAATTGCCCAAACGACTACAATCAGAAAAGCACTCAAAAATGCTGTTGTACTGCCTGCAGCTTTAGAAACTTTTGAGGCAAATTTTTCAAAGGCGCTTGAACCTTGTCTTTTTTTACTTTTCATTTTATTTATCTTTTCGTTTACTGACCTTTTCTTCCCGAATGACTTTGTTATTTTTTTCGTCATAAACAGCGTCTTCGATCTTCTGACCGGTTTTACTGAAAATCTTAATTTTTGGTTCCTCATGTGTTCCGGTAATTACAATCGGGAAACCGATGATCCCGAATGGCGGCAATCCAAGACGCATTCGCAGATCAAGTAAGCCGTCAAAACTGGTAGTGCCTTTTATGGTGGGCTTAAAAGCAGAAACACTAAACGTAAATGGCTCTATGTGGATTAAGTTGTTGTCGATAGTAGACTTGATTTCAATACCTTCTAAGCCTGGGTCATCTAAGCTTTTCTGACCGGTTTGAGAACTTATTCCTTCAAATAATTTCAGGCCTTTTACTTTTACATCGCGTAAATTGATTGTTCCTGCTCCTTCAAGTGATTCATAGATAGGGCCCATATTTCCGTTAAGATCACCTTTTACTTTATAATCAATAGAAATAATTCCTTCTGCTTTTTCAGCAGCTGTAACCATATCATGAAACATTGGAATTTCTTTGTAAGCTCTTTGAACACTAAAATCTCTGGCAGTAAAATGGGCATCAAAATTGGCAGTAGTAGGAGATTCGTCTCTGTATTGTGCATTGATTCCTAAAATGCAGTCGATAATATTAAAGTTGGTATTTTCTAAGAAAAAATTACCTTTAGAAATACCTATTTTTCCGGTAAGTTTATTCAGCACTAATCCGTTATATTCAACTTTATCAACATTTGTTGTCAGCGCCACGTTTAAGTTTTTAGGAATAATAACTACACCGCTCATTTTGGGATGATCTTCTTTGGCATATTCTACTTCAAGGTTTCGATCGGTATTTTCACCTTTTTCAAGTGCCATAAATTCATCAACATTAATGAGTTTTGATTTCATATTAAAATTACCGCTTAGAGTTCCGTGTGATTCCAGGAAATAATTGATGGTATTAAGCAAATATCCATTAATGGCAAAATCAGATTTTCCGTAAGAAGCATTGAATCGTTCAAACCACATTTTTTCATTTTGAAACCTGAAATTTCCCTGTTTGATAAAAAATGCTTTCGGAAAAAGTTCAGAGGTGGCTTTTATATTTTTTAGAATAATAGTCCCTTTGTTGTCCAGTTTATCATATTGCCCGTTGGCAGCGTAGCTTTGCTTTCCTTTTAGCGAAAGATCGGCTTTGGCATACCCTGTAATATCAACTCCTTTTCGTGAAAAAACTTTATAGATTCGGCCAACATTAAGTTCACCTTTTATTTTTGCATTATAGGCCAGATCACCAAAATCTGAAAGGGTAGCATTTACATACATCGGATTTCCTTCAAAAACAAAAGAAGCGGGAGCTACAGAAATAATTAAATCCTTAAATGTTCCTGCTTTATTCAGCACATTGGCGATAAAAGTAATATCGGTTATCGGATTGGGGTAAGCATCTGTTTTTAGTGACCCGTTTCGAAGTGAAATTCCTCCGATCGTTTTTGGAAATAATTTTTTTGTGGTGCTAAAAGTTCCTCTTGCCTGAATGTTTGTTTTTAAAATTCCATGCAAATCAATTGTATTTAGCCCCAGGGCAGCATCCACAGTAGCAAGATCCAATGCACCTTTTACACTCGCATTAACATCCATTTCTGTAAAACCTTTACTGTGCAGATAAGCGTTAAAATAATCTTTTTCTCCAACCTTAAATTTCAGTGTATTAAGGTTTATCAGAAGTTTTTCTACGTCAAGCTGTGGCATGATTGCATTCAGGTCCATCTGAAAATCAGTTAGCGGAGCAGGGGCATTTTGATAATTAATGGCACCCTTGTTGACTTTCATATTAAATGCCAAATCCGGTTTTTGCTTTTTGGCGACATTATAATTTCCTTTAAAAGTAAAAAGCAAATCACTGTTTCCGGAAATCTCCGTTTCGTTCATCCAGGTCAAATATTCCGGAGGCATAACAGAAAATAAATCTTTTAGTGTAGTGTTTTCAGACGCGGCTTTGATATTGATTTTATAACCGTCTCTGAGAATACTGAACAAACCAGTAAATTTTAGAGGTAATTTATTGATTTTTAATTCGTTTTTCTGAAGAATAAAGGATAGGGCATGTGTATTGATTCGTGTAATAAGATCTGCGCGGACTTCTTTTTTTCTAAGGTAAGCCGTTTTGTTATAATAGAAATCGACACTGTCAATTTTTGCATCGGTGTTTAAATCAAAAATATCTTCGCTTAAATTTCCTTTTCCGACATAATTAAAGCCTTTTGCATCGACCAGAATTTTAGCAGAACGATCATTGTATTTGACATGGCAATCTTCAAGATCAATTCGTTCCAGACGAATTGCAGTTCCTTCTTCGGGGGCGTTTTTTGTGTCTTTTGTATCTTCGGGAGCGATGTAAATGTTATAATTGGCCTGACCTTTTTGGTTTACCATTATATTTATCAATGCCTTGGAAACGTATAATTTATTGATTTTAACTTCATTATCAAAAATCAGTCTTTTGAGGTTGATACCAAAAGCAACCTGTTCTGCTTTTAAGAGAGTATCATTGCTAAAAGGGGCTGAGCCGGTAAGGGATAAATCGTCTAAGGAAACAGTAAGGGACGGAAAATGTGTAAAGAAAGAAAGTCTCGATTTAGTAAAATCCATTTTGGTATCTAAACGCTCATTGGCTACTTTTTTTACCTCAGAAGCTATCTTTCCGGGAAATAGTAGTGGAATCAAAAAAAGTAATAACAGTATTCCTGCTATTACTATTCCTGAAATTTTTAAAATTTTTAGGGCGGTATGTTTAAATGAAAATGGCATATACTATAGATTTAAATTAAAATATTCTAATCTGAAGTTTAGCTGATACATAAAAATCAGATTCTATTAGAAAAGCTATTTCTTGTCTTTTTCGGCTTCAGCTTTGGCCGCTTCTTCCTTCTCTTTTTCTAGCTTTTCCTTTTCTGCCTTTTCCTTTTCTGCCTTTTCCTTTTCTTCTTTTTCTGCCTTAGCTTTTTCCTGCTGCTCTTCTTTTTTCTCTTTTATTTCTTCTTGTTTTTTCTCTTTTTCTTTTTCTTTTTTCTTAAAATATCCTCTTAAAAGGAAATTGCTTTTTGCAGCTTCCATATTTTCGCTGAAACCTTTTGTACCGGTTTCAAGATTAGATAGAGTATTAGAAACACTGTTGGCCATTTTGTCGTCTTTGACTAATCTAGCCAATGCACCATTTCCGTTATTCATACTACGGCTGAAAATAGCAAGCTCATCAGAAATAACGCCCACGTTATCAACGCTTTTCTTAACGCTTTTCATGATATCAGTCATTTCTATTCCCGCAATTGATGCAATTTTTCCGTTATTTTCAATTACTTTCTGAGAATGCACACCCGGAGAAATAGTAAGTACTTTATCTCCCATTAATCCGTCTGAGCCAATGCTGGCGCGCGCATCTGTTTTAATAAATTCACGAACTTCATCCTTGATAACCATTGCAACCACAACTGTTGAATCGTTGACTAACTGAATCTCTTCGATTGTTCCTACATTAATTCCCGAAAAACGTACATTGTTTCCAACCTGTAAACCGCTAACCGTTTTAAAGTTTGATGTAATTCTGAACGTCGAACCAAAAAGGTTTTTTTGTTTTCCGATAAAATATACTGCAAGTATAAAAAGCAACAATCCTATTGTTACAAACATTCCCAATTTCCAAGTATATCCAGATTGCTTATCCATGATTTCTAATTTATTTTTTTATATTATTCAAAAAAAGAGCGAACCCATTCATCTTCACTTTTTTCCAGTTCTTCATAAGTACCTTCAGCATGTATAACACCATCTTTTAGCACCATTATTCGGTCTGCAGTAAGTTTTGCACAAGCCATATCGTGTGTAATAATTATCGATGTCGTTTTCCATTTATTTTTAATATCAAGAATCAGTTCGCTGATTTCTCTTGATGTTATCGTGTCAAGACCGGTTGTTGGCTCATCATACAATATAATTTCAGGTTTCAGAATTAAAGTCCGGGCCAGGCCAATCCTTTTTTGCATACCGCCAGATAATTCAGAGGGCATTTTGTCGATTGCATCTGCCAGGCCAACATTTTCAAGAGCTTCATGAACTGCATCTTCAATATCTTCTGAACTAAGATCCCTGTTATGTTTTCTTAATGTAAAAGCCAGGTTTTCCCTAACCGACATTGAATCATACAAAGCCCCACTTTGAAACAAGAAACCAATTCGTAATCTTACCTCATTAATTTCATTTTTATTTAGATCAAGGACATTGGTATCAAAAACTTTTATTTCTCCTTTATCGGGTGTAATTAATCCAACAATACATTTGATAGTGACAGATTTTCCAGAACCCGAACGGCCAAGAATCACTAAATCTTCGCCTTTGTTTACACTAAGATTCACACCTTTTAAAATCTGATTATTTTTGCCAAATGTTTTGTGCAGGTCTTTAATCTCAATTACCGGAGCTTCTTTTTTATCCTTCTTTTTGGTGTCGGTATGTTTTTTTTCTTCAATCATTTTTAAAAGATTAAATCGGTTACTTGTACTGCAATCATATCTATAATAAAAATGGCCAGCGAAGCTGTTACAACGGCAGAATTTGCCGCTTTACCCACACTCTCTGTTCCGTTTGCGGCGTTAAAACCTTTAAAACACCCAATCATTCCGATAAAAAAACCGAAGAAAAATGTTTTGATTGTTGCCGGAATTAAATCCGAATAATCTAATGATTCAAAAATTTGTGTAAGGAAACGATACATATTTACATCATCGTGAATATTGATTCCGACATATCCTCCAAATATCCCAATTGCATCTGCAAAAATGACTAGTAAAGGAACCATAAGGGTTGTGGCCAAAATTCGGGTTACTACCAGATAATTATAAGGATTTATGGCCGAAACTTCCATAGCGTCAATTTGTTCGGTAACTTTCATAGATCCTAACTCTGCACCAATTCCCGAAGAAATTTTTCCGGCACAAATAAGGGCTGTAATAACGGGTGCAATTTCACGAATCAGCGAAAGCGCAACCATTCCCGGTAACCAGGATTCAGCACCAAATTCTACCAATGTTGGTCTTGACTGAAGTGTTAAAACCAAACCCATAATAAAACCAGTAATGGCAACTAATGGCAACGATTTATAACCAATAACGTAACATTGTCTTCTAAACTCTCTCATCTCATAAGGAGGTACGAATAACTCCTTAAAGAATCTGGTCGCAAACAATGTCGCATTTCCTATTCCTTCGAATGTGTTTTTTAGAGTAAGAATCAAAGTATAATGTTTTTAGTTGTTATGAATTATAGTCTGAAAAACAATTGTTTACAAAGCTCGTTTTACGACTATTTCCTGTACTAAAATTACTTTGATAGTAGGCGAAAAGTATTACACAACTTTTTTGGAAATTTATATAATTAACATAATGGAACACAATAAGCGCAAAAAGTTATTTTATTCCTCATTTGTTAAAACAAAAACTCCCTTTGTTTTAAAGGGAGTTTAAGTGTAATAACAAGTAATTGTGATTACGCAGTTAAGTGGTTAGCTATATTATTATGAAGTGATTGCCATGTTAGATTTAGCATTCATCAATGGTATTACTTTACTTTCTGCCAGTTTTAAGTTTTCCATGATCAAGCGTGCCGTAAGGTAGCAAATAGTTGATTCTGCTCCCTGGTTCAGGTTTACGTTTTCTTTTTCAAGACCGTCATAACCGCCTCCGCTGATTGGGTTGTACATCACCTGATTTAAGTGATTTTTACCTAAGAACCAGTTAAATGCAGTTTTCATCTGTTGTTTATACTCTGGCGTTTTGAATACTTTGTAAAATGTATTTAGAGTCATAATAGTGTAAGCAACATCTATTGGCTGTTCTCCATATTGATTTGGTTCTGTTCCTTTATGGTACCATCCGTTGTTTGAAATTACTCTGAACGTATCGTTTACAAACATTTTTGAACTTAAGAACTCAAGTGACTCCAAAGCTACTTTTTTGTAAATTGGTTTGTTGGTTACCAAATGAGCGTATAACATTGATTCAGGAAGAATTCCGTTAGCATACGTCATATAGTTTTCAAACCATTTCCAATCTTTAGTCGCATGCAATTCGTAGTTGGACAATAATTTAGCATTCAGCTTATTGATAATTGCAGCTACATATAAATTTGGAACTGTAGTATGGTACAAATAAAGCCCTTTTGTTGCAAAGGCAATAGAACGTGGTGACTGAATATTTTCTGCCCATTTTAAAGCATTTAATAAACATTTTGATGCTTTCTTAGAAATAGATTCCGGAAGAATTGCCGAATGCGACACAACGGTTCCTAAAGCCCAGATTGCACGTGCATTAGAGTCTTCCAGATTTACTTCGGCATTTTGTTCTATATGTTCTCTGTTGTGTTCATCAACATAATTTATAAAATCACCTTTTGGTTTTTGGCAGCGCTCGATAAAATCAAGATAGATTAAAATGTATGGTAAATCATCTTTGTCTTCTGTCAGTTTATAATGCATACAAAGCGCGATCAAAGCACGTGCATTATCATCAAGTGTATAACCGGAATCAAAATCTGGTACAGAAATTTTACAGAATTGAATAATTCCTAATTCTGTTGTCATTTTCTTGATATGGGCCAATTGAATTGGTGGATATGAGAATTTAATTTCATTCGGGTTTTCCATCAATTTTTTGTAAGTTTCCATATGAATGATTCCAACATTTTCCCAGGAAGAAGCGCGGGTTTTGCCAAATGCTTTAATACCCATTTCTTCTCTTAAGTTTTCATCCAGGAATAATTTGATAGCGGCATCAGCAAACTGATTTTCGTCTCCGATATCAACAAGAATTCCCATTTCAGATGAAAGTACTTCACGTGTATGCGGAATTTTTGATGCCACAATTGGACATGCGCAGCTCATAGCATAAGAAAAAGTGCCGCTCACTGCCTGGTTAGGATCTTTTGACGTAAACATATAAATGTCTGTTGCCTGTAGATATTGCAGCAATTCCTTAGTGTCCAGGTATTCGTTTATAAAACGGACATTGTTGTGTAAATCCAATTCGTCTACGATTGTTTCTAACTGATCGCGGTACGCATCAACACCATCTTTGATAAGATTTGGATGAGTTCTGCCAATAATTAAATACAGTGCATTTGGTACTGTTTTTACAATTTTTGATAATGCTCTTAATCCTGTCTCAATATTTTTTCCTTCACCCAAAAGACCAAAAGTCGATAAGACAAATTTATCCTGCATACCTAATCTTTCTTTTGCTTTTTGAGCCGGTTCGTATACCACAACGTGAGTTCCGTGTGGCACACAAGTAATTATATCTTTTTCGATATCATAATCATTAACCAAAATTTCCTGAGACTGGTTTGTCATTACAAATGCCGAATTACTATAGCTTAAAAGTAATTTTACGAAAGTTTTTAACTCATTGTTTGGGTTCGGAATTACACTGTGAAAAGTAAAAGTAACCGGTTTTTTGATTTCGTTTAAGAAGTCTAATAAATGGTCGCCATAGTTACCGCCAAACAAACCAAATTCATGCTGAATATGAACTAGTTTTACACTTTCGTCAGCATTAATTTGCTGTGCTACAGTCGTATATTCTTCTCTGTTTTTTGTATTTAATGTAAATGCCTGAGTTGGATTTTCTTGTGGCTGGTTAACAAGTTCACAAATTTCACAGCTTATCGATTTACCAAATACGTCAATAATTCCTTTTATTGTATCCTGCGTATAAGTTGCTATTCCACATTGTGTTGGTGGAAAAGTCGATAGAAAAACTATCTTAGATTTAGTTAGTGCTTTCATGGGGATTATTTTTTAATTCGTTTAATAAGTTGTTAAAATTCAATGATGCAACAGCAATTTTATCATCAGCTGCACCGTAGTATATGTAAATTAAATCATCAAAAATGGCCGTGCCGGTCGGAAAAACAACATAGTTAATATAACCGTGTCTTTCATAGTATTCTGTTGGTGTTATTATTGGTATTTTTAATCTTCCTAAAACTTTTTGCGGATCTTTTAAATCCAGTAATGCAGCACAGGCGTGATATACCAAACCTTTTTCTCTCCTTTCTGCAGAGTGGTAAATCAGCAGCCAGCCGTCCGCAGTTTCAACTGGAGGTGCTCCGGGGCCAATATGACTAGTTTCATGTTCATATTTTGGCTCCATTACGATGTGATCCGGAAGGTTTTTTAGGTAATCTTTCCAAAAATCTTCTGTCAGATCTTTTTTCTTTTCGAAACTAAAAATTTGTATGGAAGGAAATAATCGGTGTAATGCAACAAATTTTCCATTTATTTTTTTTGGAAACAGCACTACATTTTTGTCCCACACATATAATTTTTCCTTAAGTGTTTCGGTCAAAGGATAATTGCGTTCAATATTGAATGCCAAAATCTTAGCTACACTCGGATTGTGCAAATGCTTTCGAATGTAATTAGTAAACTCGTTCAGAATAAATCTGGGAGTAATAATTCCTTTCTTTTTAAATTTTTTTAAATCTTTTGAAATTGCAAAAGCGCCGCTGGCATTTATTCCGTCATATGTTAC
This sequence comes from Flavobacterium sp. 1355, assembly GCF_017833415.1. Taxonomy (GTDB): domain Bacteria; phylum Bacteroidota; class Bacteroidia; order Flavobacteriales; family Flavobacteriaceae; genus Flavobacterium. The sequence goes on from NZ_JAFICC010000005.1 coordinate 273,463, forward strand.
ATAAGTAAGATAATATAAGTCTTCTATTTTTGTAATTCGCGGATCTTCAACACCGTGAATTTCATAAATATATTCAGGAACAAATATGGGTTCAGTATTTCTTTCTACAACAGTAGTCGGACCCTCCAGCCGACAATATCCTATGGTAGAAAAATTACCTTTTTTTGCAGCCCTGTAAAACATGTGAACAGTATTTCCATTTTGATAAATCGCCGGATTTAAAACTCCAAGCTCCTCAAAAGGTCTTTCTGTTTTTTCTAAAATTACACCATGTTTTGTAGCCAATTCCATATATTTTTTAAATATTGTTTAAAATTACCCCTATAACAGAGCTACGATTAATCCAATCCGTTAAAAAATTAACTCTAAAGCATTTACATGGGAATTCTGTAACCTTAAAAGCAGAATTCTGATACTTCTGCTTAAATCTTGATTTTATTGTGTTTGTTAACCTTTTGCGCTAATAAAAAAATGGATAGAGTTAAACGAAAGTTAATTTTAGTAAGAAATTTGATTAGAACAAAAAGACAAAACAGTCATATTTATCAACTAAAAAATCAAATCATATGTTACGTTGGACAGTCATTTTTATTGTTCTTGCTATAATTGCAGGAATATTTGGTTTCGGCGGAATCGCTGCCGGAGCTGCTAGTATCGCAAAAGTTTTATTCTTTATATTTTTAGTGTTATTTATTATTTCATTAATAAGCGGAAGAACAAAAGTGTAGGCGATTATTCGATAATCAATAAAAAAAAAAGCGTCGCAGTATAAAATTACTTGCGGCGCTTTTTTTTTAAATTATAATTAGATAATTCTAAATCTTAATTATTGTGAAAGGTATAATATTTTTTGGTAATGAATGCAATGGGTAATCCGACACAAAATATCAGAATCAGGACAGATAGTAAAGTCGGGAAGTCTAAACCTTTGGGGAGTAAAACAGGAAATACAATTGGCAAAACAATTAGATTCATAACAATCCACACAAAAATTCCATATACGATTCCAAAGGCAAAAGTATTTTTCTTTAAGAATGTGAGATAGGGATAAATTATAAAATAAAACCAGGCAAAAAGTATTGCTATTAAGAAATGAAAACCAAGTCCGTACCAGGCCATTTGTGATCCGTTTGTATAAGCCTCTTTTTTAAAAATACCACTCGCTATAGACTGCAGAATCTTTATTGGTGTAGTCTTTTGCAATATAACAGCGTAAATAACAATTGCTGCCAGAATATCTAGTGTACCGGCAATTAAGCCTGACAAGAAAACAGTACCGCTTTTAGAATTCATATAAAATTAATTAGGTTCAAAATCAATTTACTAAATTACTGATTTATTACCATTTTAGAAATAGACTGCAACTGGCTTAAATGCCTTTTGATATGAGTGAGTACAAAACCAATCCATTCGAGGATCGTAAATTTTCCGAAACCCGGAAGTTCAAAATCAAGAATAGTCAGTGATAAATCATAGCGATCCGTAATATCCAATAATTCTTTTTCATTTTTTAATAGCGATAAAGCCAGTGAATTTTTGCTATATTCTGCATTGGCAGGAAGTATAAATTCCGGAGATTCCATTTTAATATCAAAATTCAAAAAAAGAGCTTCGATGTCTTTAATTTTTTCGTCAGGCTCCCGTGTTGTTTTTTCGGTTTTTCCGGCACACATTTCAGGAAAGCCAGCAGACGACAAAATAAGATGTTTAACAACCTGACCAGCAGTCCAGCTTCCTTCAAAAGGAACAATATTCAGTTCACTTTCAGAAAAAGAATTGAGTTTATCATTTAACTCTTTAAAGGTGTCGACTATGCTTTTTTGAATTGTTCTCATCTTTTTTAACTTAAAATTATTTTGATATAGAAGTTATCCACCACACATTTCCAAAAGGATCTGTTACGCCGCAGGTTCTGCCATAATCCTTATCGCTTAGTTCCATAACTATTGTTGCGCCGGCATCGATTGCTTTTTTAAAAGTCTCATCGGCATTTGGCACATATACAAATAAGTTGGCGGTCTGTTTTGTCCAGTCTTTGATTTCATCAGTGACCATAATGGTGCTTTCACCAATAATTACTTCGGCATGCATAACCGTTCCGTCTTCATGAAGAGCTTTTGAGAGTGTTTTGGCATTAAAAACATTTTTGGTAAACGCTATAAATTGTAAGGCACCATTTAAGATCAAATAAGGCATTACGGTCTGATGTCCGATAGGTAATTTCATTTTGTTTTATTTAATGATTAAGAATAAACTAAATATACAAAATATGTTAGCGTAATGAAAATCAATGTTTTAAATATATTATAAAAGAACTTCACATTGGTATCCGTAAGAATCAAGAAGGTCAATTATCTGAGAATTTGAAATTGATAAAGCATGTACACGCAAAATCTTGTCACAATCTTCGAGATCAAAATTGATGTTGCTGTTCGGGAAATGTTCAAGAAGTTTTGTAACAATAATTTTAGATTGCTCTATTTCCTGCACATTTGTTTTAAAAACTTCTATCATTGTTTCCTAAGTTTATAAGGCAATATTCTTATGGCGCTCTATTTTGTGATAATAGATATAAGATATGGCAAGAATTACTAAAAAGATCAATGGAAAAAAGCTCTGAAAGTCGATTCCGTCAACAGCAAAATGACTTATTGAAGCAAATATAAAATCGAAGCCAAATCCTGCATAAGCCCATTCTTTTACATTTTTTGGAATTGATGGAATAACTAATATCAAAACACCAAGTATTTTAAAAACTACCAAAGCATTTCCGAAATATTCAGGATACCCCAAATGTCTTAAACCTTCTTTTGCTAATTCTGACTGAGAGGTAAGTGCCGGCATAACACCTTCAAATAGGAAAATAATAGTAGTAGTAATCCAAAAAATAATTTTTGCTTTTTTCATAGTTTTGGTTTTTAAATAGTTAAGTTAATTATTTAATACAAATCTACTATTGTTCTTCTTATTTTTCAATACGTATTTACGACTATTTTAGGGGCATTTACGACAAGTTATGTTTTCAGTTATCAGTTTTTAGTTTTCGGTTATTAATTTTTACAAAGTAACCACAAACCACTGTCATCCTGACGAAGGAAGGACCACACAAGAAACTCGACAAAGAATGGTTGCTCACTATTGCGGAGTTTCTTGTGTGGTCCTTCCTTCGTCAGGATGACAATAAAAGAGATAATAGAAGTTGAAAATAATGTTGAAAATTTAAATCTTTAATTCAATACATAATTTTTAATCACAAACAAATCCTGAAAACCTAATCTGCGGTAAATATCCTTTCCTAAATCAGAGGCTTGTAATTGAGCATATTGAGCGTCTGCATCAATAGCTTCATTGATTGCAAACTTCATTATTTCTTCTGCAAAACCTTTTTTGCGCATTTCCGGAATTACACCAACACCATGAATTCCCATTATCTTTTCGGTTTGAAAAAGCGTAAGTGTCCCAATTGGTTTTTCTTTGAAATGAACCAAATAAAACTTGATATCTTTATAATTTTGAACAACTGTTTCCTCGCTGATTACATAGTTAAAGGATAACGGATAAATATCAGACCAGATTTTGGCATCTTCTTCATTTAAAACCCTTTTAAAAGTCAGATTGTTTTGAAGTATGAATTTTTTATCTAATTTCAATGCCATTGCCACAAGTTGATTTCGAATAGAAAATCCGTTTTTCTCGAAAATTTCATTTGTATTACTTCCAAAAATATTCCAATACGGAACAATTAAGCCTGGATTGTTTTGGATGATTTCAAGAATTTGCGGAAGATTTTCTGCAGTAATATCTTTTCGAAACCATACTCGATTTGGCCAGCCTGCATTTTTTATCTGACTGTATTCTAAAAAATCAGTTTTATGATAGGATAGAAGAGGAGTTGAAACGGTTTTCCAAAGTGTTGTAAGATTATCAATATTATCTTTGATGAGATTTACATTTTTCATTGTAATAGCGGATTTAAGAATGCAGCAAAGATAAAGGCAGCTTTTATGAAAAGCCTTTACATATGTTGATTTACAAATCTTTTTCGAGACTTTTTCTGATTCGGCTCAATTGTGTTGGAGTAATGCCTAAATGCGATGCAATGTGCAATAGCGGAATGCGGTCTGCAATATCCGGATTTTTTTCAAGAAGCTTTACATATCTTTCAGTGGCATTTTCCATAACAAAGGCAATTTCTCTTTGTTCTTTTTCGATGATCCAGTTTTTTTCTAAATGAGCAATATAGAAGTTTTTCAGATCATCATTTTCGTTAATTAACGTTATGTATTTTTTATAATTGATATTGATCAGAATACAGTCTTCCAGAGCTTCAATTGTAAAATTAGATGGAGTCTGCAGCATTAACGACACTTTTGAACCTGCAAATGAATTTTCGAGAAAGAGATTTTTATTATAAAAATTTCCTTGTTCATCTGTGATAAAGGTTCTCAGAATGCCTTTTGCAATAAAATGAAGGTTTTTGGCAATTTCTCCGTTTTGTAATACCGTTTCTCCTTTTTTAAGAGTCTGAAATTCTGTTATGTTCTCAATCTTTTTCCATGATTTTTCTGAAATTGGAGCATAACTTTCAAAAGCCAGTTTTAGATTATGGAGATGTATTTCTTTATTGAAAGTCATAATTAAAGGTTGCCTTGCCTGAAGACGATAAAGGCACAAAGTTTTTTTATTCAAAAATAAGAAAAATAAGTCCTTTTTTGTCATTACTGGAAATAAGAAAATAAGAACATAAATGGGTCTTAAATAAAAACCTTGGTGCCTTAGCATCTTTGTGGCAAAAAACAAAAAAACGCTGCAAAACCGAAGTCCTGCAGCGTCACTCAAATAAATAATTAAAAAACGGGTATTATCTCCAACCTCCGCCCAATGCGCGATATAACTCTGTATTGGCAGATAATTGTTCTCTTTTTATGTTTGCCAGTTCCAACTCACTTTGCAATAAATTGGCTTGTGCTGTTATTACTTCCAGGTATTCGGCCATTCCGTTTTTGAATAATAAATTAGAATTTTTAATAGCCTGTTGTAATGTTTTTACGCGTTCCTGCAAAAAAGCTTCCTGTTGTTGTAATTTTTCTACTTTTACCAAAGCATCAGCAACTTCACTAACAGCAACCAAAACTGATTGTCTGAAACTTAGAACCGCTTTTTCTCTTTCTGCAACAGCGATATTATATTGTGTTCTAACTCTTTTGTTGTTGAACAGGGGCTGTGTTAATCCTCCGGCAACGGTTCCGAATAATGAAGCAGGAATATTAAACCAACTGCTTGTTTCGAATGAGTTTACTCCGCCCTGAGCGGTAATTTTTAATGATGGATACAAATCAGCTTTTGTGATTCCAACATTGGCATTCGCCACTTTTAAAGCCAATTCTGCACTTTTAACATCAGGTCTTCTGCTTACTAAACTAGACGGAATTCCGATTGAGGCATTATTTTTTACTTCGATAGCACTTAATACAATACTTCTTCTTTTACCATTAGGAAAAGAACCTGTCAATACGCTCAAGGCATTTTCCTGAATAGCAATGTTTTGTTCTAATAACGGAACCAATTGCGCTGCAGTTAATTTTTGTGCTTCAGATTGCTGAATGGCCAATGAAGTTACCTGACCTGCATCATATTTTAATTTGATAATATTGGTAGTACTGTCATTTAATTTTACGTTTTGTTTTGCAATTTCCAATTGCGCGTCCAGCATCAACAGGTTGTAATATCCTTTAGAAACATTGGCTACAATATTAGTCTGCAACGCTTTTTTAACTTCTTCAGATTGAAGATAACCTGCATAAGCACCTTTTTTCTGATTGCGGATTTTCCCCCAAATATCTGCTTCCCACGAAAGTGAAGCACCGGCAGAATAATCGTCGATATGTTTTTGGCCCAAAGCCTGATTCAAATTCATTCCGGTAAAACTATTATCAGACGGATTGCTCGTACTTGCATTCACAAATAAATTTACCTGAGGTACATTTCCCCATTTAGATTGTGTGAATCTGTATTGAGCAATCTCAATATTTTTAGTAGCAATCTGCAAGTCATTGTTTCTTGCTACAGCGCTATCAATCAATTGGATAATATCACTTTCTGTAAAGAAATTTTTCCACTCCAAATCGCCGATACTAGTAGTATCCCCTGAAACCGATGCACTCCTGAAATTTTCAGGAAATGCATCTTTTGGAGTTTCAATATCTTTAGAAACTTTACAGGATATGAATGTGACGATCAAAATAGCAATCATCACGATTTTGGTTATATAATTTTTCATTTTACTTTGTCGTAATTAAATTTCTGGACATTTATCTTTTTTGGTATCGAGGTCTTTCGAAACTTTATAGGATATGTATGCTAGGCTGATGATGATAACCATCAGGAATGTCGTTATGTAGTTCTCCATATTTATATTTCTTCATTATGAATTACAGCTACCGGTTTTCCGGAAACTTTTTCTTGTAAGTGTTGGAATACGATGAATAAAACGGGGATAATCATTAATCCCAGAATTACTCCCGAAACCATCCCTCCGGCGGCACCAATACTAATAGAGTGGTTACCCTGAGCCGATGGGCCTTTGGCGCTCATCATTGGAATTAATCCAACTACGAAAGCCAGTGATGTCATGATAATTGGACGTAAACGTAGTTTAGCCGCTTGTATAGACGCTGCGATTAATCCTTGTCCGGATCTTCGTCTTTGTGCTGCGAACTCTACAATCAGAATCGCATTTTTGGCGAGCAAACCGATAAGCATTACCAGTGCAACCTGTACGTAAATGTTGTTTTCGATTCCCGTTAAACCAATGGCAACAAATACTCCAAATATACCTGCAGGAATCGATAAGATTACAGCCAGAGGCAAAATGTAACTTTCATATTGTGCAGCAAGTAAGAAATAGATAAAGATCAGACACAATAAGAAAATAGTTGCCGATTGCCCTCCAGAAGAAATTTCTTCACGGGTTTGTCCGGAAAATTCAAATCCATAACCTGCAGGTAATTGTTTTGCTGCTACTTCTTCAATTGCTTTAATCGCATCTCCGGAACTAAATCCAGGTTTCGGAATCGCATTTATACCAATTGAGTTAAACAAGTTATATCTCGAAGCAGTTTCAGAACCATAAATACGGGTTAATTTCACCAAAGTATTTAACGGAACCATTTCGCCATCTTTGTTTTTTACAAACACACGGTCAATAGCTGTAGGATCGGCTCTGTCGGCAATATCTGCCTGAACAACCACACGGTAATATTTACCAAATCGGTTAAAGTCAGAAGCCTGTGCACTACCAAAATAAGCCTGCATGGTTTGCAGAATGTCTTTCACTTTTACACCCAACTGATCTGCTTTGGCATCATTAATATCCAGTTGCAATTGTGGATAATCGGCTTTGAAACTGGTAAAAGCTACTGCAATTTCCGGACGTTTCATTAATTCACCAATAAACTGCTGAGAAATACCGCTAAACTTATCCAGCTTACCACCGGTTTTATCCTGTAGTACCAAATCTAATGCCTCAACATTACTAAAACCTGGTACAGTCGGGAAACTAAATACAAAGAAACTTCCTCCTGAAATCGCACCTAATTTTCCGCGGACCTCATTCATAATTTCATCAATATTTTTAATTTCACCTCGCTCTTCATTTGGTTTAAGCAAAACAAAGACAACTGCAGAAGACGGGCTTGTAGAGTTTGTCAATAAGTTAAAACCAGAAATAGCAGTTACAAATCGAGAAGAATTTAAACCTCTTAAAGTGTTTTCAGCTTGGGTCATTACTTTTTGAGTCCCGTCTAACGATGTTCCCGACGGAGTGTTAACCGCAATTGCAATAAAACCTTGATCCTCTGTAGGAATAAATCCAGACGGAGTTGTTTTTACCATTATGATTGTTGCAAAAGTAATTAAAGCCAAACCTCCTAAACTAACCCATTTGTTACGGATTAAGAATTTTAATCCGCCCACGTAACGGTTTGTCAATGAATCAAAACTTTTATTAAACCCGTTAAAGAATCTTTGCTTAAAGCCTTGTTTCACATAAGGAGAATTTCCTTCGTGTGCTGCGTGATTATCCTTTAAGAACAAAGCGGCAAGGGCAGGGCTCAATGTTAAGGCATTTACTGCCGAAATTACAATTGCAATTGCCATCGTAAAAGCAAACTGACGATAGAAAACTCCTGTTGAGCCTTCCATAAAACCAACCGGCAGGAATACAGCAGCCATTACCAGCGTAATCGAGATAATAGCACCCGTTATTTCGTGCATAGCTTCATGTGTTGCTACTTTTGGAGACAAATGTTTATGCTCCATTTTCGCATGCACGGCCTCGACGACCACAATCGCATCATCGACCACAATACCAATCGCCAGAATTAATGCGAAAAGGGTTAAAAGATTGATCGAGAATCCAAATAACTGCATGAAGAAGAACGTTCCTAAAATTGCTACAGGTACAGCAATAGCCGGGATTAATGTTGATCTAAAATCTTGCAAAAAGATAAATACCACAATAAATACCAATATAAAAGCTTCTAATAAAGTATGTTTTACCTGATCGATCGATTGATCTAAAGATACTTTTGTGCTATAGAAAATATTGTGTTTAATTCCTGTTGGAAAATCTTTAGAGGCTTTGACCATCAATTTGTTGATCGCTACCTGAATATCGTTAGAGTTAGAACCTGCTAACTGAATAATACCAATTACAACTCCTTTTTTACCATTCAGACGGGTTAAACTGTTGTAAGAGTAAGCACCAAGTTCCACTCTTGCCACGTCTTTTAAACGAAGGACAGAACCATCAGCATTAGAACGAATGGCAATATTTTGATAATCTTCTGGTTTAGTTAGTTTTCCTTTGTATTTAATTACATATTCAAAAACTTCTTTACTTCTTTCTCCAAATTTACCTGGAGCCGCCTCAAGACTTTTATCCTGAATAGCTGCCATAACTTCGTTTGGCGTAACATTGTACGTAGACATTTGCGTTGGGTTTAACCATACACGCATAGAGTAATCTTTTACACCACCAAAAATACTGGCAGCACCCACACCCGGAATACGTTTAATCTCTGGGATAATATTAATTTGAGCATAATTGGCCACAAACGTCTGATCATATTTCGATTCATCCTCGGTATACATACCAATCGCCATGATAAAACTATTTTGTTGCTTTGCGGTAATTACACCTTGCTGAACAACCTCTGCAGGCAGCTGGCTGGTTGCCTGGGCAACCCTGTTCTGAACGTTTACAGCAGCCTGATCGGCATCTGTACCCAATTTAAAGAAAACTGTAATCGCAAGAGTACCATCGTTACTGGCAGTAGAGCTCATATACGTCATATTCTCAACACCATTTATAGATTCTTCCAGAGATGGTGCCACAGAACGTAAAACCGTTTCTGCGTTTGCTCCCGGATAAACCGCCGTTACCAAAACCGATGGTGGCGCAATATCAGGAAACTGTTGTAAAGGCAATTTTGTAAGTCCAAGTACTCCCAGAATCACCAATAAGATGGAAATTACGGTTGCCAGTACGGGTCTTTGTATAAATATTTTGAACATTTTCGTAAAAATTATTTTTTGTTAGTTATTTGGGCAACTTTAGCAGCACCTTTCTCAGGCTGGATAACTTGCCCTTCCTGAAGTTTGTCAATACCACTTAATACAATCTGGTCACCTGATTTTACACCATCCTTGATAAGATAGTTAGTACCACTTTTACCGATTACAGTAATGGGCATTTTTGTAACCTTATTGTCTTTGCTTACTGTAAAGACAAAAACTTTGTCCTGCATTTCAATCGTAGCCGATTGCGGAACCAGAATAGCATCGTCATGCTCTAATCCCAAACGAATTCTTCCTGTGTTTCCAGAACGCAAAGTTCCGTTTGCATTCGGAAAAGTAGCTCTCAAAGTAATAGCACCGGTAGTTTTATCAAACTGGCCATCTACCATATCAATTCTTCCTGTTTGAGGATACGCATTATTATCAGCTAATATCAAAGAAACCGGAGGCAATTTTTTGATTTTGTCTCCAATACTGTTTCCGGCGTATTGAGATTTAAAATTGATAAAATCTGTTTCTCCCAAAGAGAAGTAAGCATAAACTTCATGAACATCAGAAAGTGTTGTCAAAGGCTCAACATCTGTTGCAGAAACCAAACTTCCTTGTTTTTTTGGCAATCTTCCGATGTAACCGCTTACAGGAGCCGTAACATTTGTATATCCTAAATTGATTCTGGCAGAAGCCACCATTGCTTTTGCCTGTTCGATATTGGCAGCAGCAATTTTTTGAGAAGCTTTAGCCGTTTTTAACTGATAGTCAGAAACCACTTTGTTTTGCACCAAAGGAGTTAATTTATCAACCTCCAACTGAGAATTGATGAGGGCAGCCTCAGCAGCGTGAAGACTTGCCAAAGCATTGTTTAACTGCTCACGAAAAGGACGTTCGTTTATTTTAAATAAAGACTGACCTTTAGAAACATAAGCACCTTCGTCTACCAAAACGCGGTCTAAATTTCCGCTTACCTGCGGACGGATTTCAACATCTACAGTTCCTTGTATAGAAGCAGGATATTCATTATCTGTAGTAGTGTTTTCGCTAGTTATTGCCATAACCGGCAATACAGGAGCAGGTGCAGCAGCAGGAGCCTGCGACTTATCGGCACAGCTGCTTAGTACTAATGCCAGAATAAAGCTGGTTATAATTACATTTTTCATCTTAATATTGGTTTTAATTTGTTGGACATTCTCGTTTTTAAAAAATTTATTTATTGTAGTATTTGAATTCATTTTAATTTTGTTTAATTTTCTAACACTGTTAAGTAAAAATGTATGAAATTTCATATATCAGTCTTTTTAGATTCTATTTTAAATCGGTATTAAATTATTTATCACCGTTAAGTAAAGATTAAAAAAACACGTTGTTATCTTTATTAAATTTTCTAACAGTGTTAAGTGAATGTTACAAAAAAAAGGATTTATATTATCCGATTAAATTATTTTACACTGTTAAGTAAAAATTGAAAAAAAAACTATTGTATAGATTTAATGATACCGCCAATGGCATCCTTCAAAATTTGTGCATTTATGGTTTCCAAAATATCACTTTTGTTAATGATGTTGATGGCGATTAAACCATGAATAACAGAAAAGAAAGTAAAATATTTTTGTTTAATGATATCCTGACTCGGATTGCTGTCCTTCATTACTTCAGCAATTACTTGAGTGAATAATTTGTAAGGGCCTTCCTGAGCCGAACATCGTTGTGCACAGCAAGTCATTTGAACACCAAACATTAACTGATACATTTCAGTATTAGTAAAAGCAAAATCCCAGTATGTCATCCACATGGCTTCCAACTGGTCTTCAGGTTTTTCAAACTTATCTATTGCAATTTGCAATTCCTTAGTCAGTTTTATAAAACCTTTGCCTGTTAGTTCTTCCAATATTGCTTCCTTATTCGAAAAGTATTCATAAATAATAGGAGCAGTATATTCGATTCTGTCGGCAATTTTACGCATACTCAAACCATTCCAGCCTTCTTCTTTTACGATATCATAAGCAGCGCCAAGAATATTATTTCTTGTCTCTTCTTTTTGTCTTAAAATTCGATCTTTGCTAGCCATTTTATTCGAGTATTAAATTGTTTAACACCGTTAGGCAAATGTATGACCGTTTTTCTGATTATGAAATAATTTTGTCATAATATTTTCTTATCGTGTCATAGACTGATTCAAAATGACACGTAAAGCCCTTATTTTATTGGTATCTATTACTTTTTAATTTTTTCAGGAAGCAGACATTTTTTGGTTTTCAAGACCATTTGTCCCGCTCTTCACTATATCTTTTGTGGTCTCGTTAAAAAAACGAGACCACAAAAGGATGCCGTTTCGATCGGGGCTAGGCGAGAAGTATCTTTTTTATTAGATTTTTAAGTCTCGTTTGTCATCCTGAGGGACGAAGGATCACACAAAACTCCGCAACGTAATTTGTCCTGCTTTGTCGAACCACTTATGTGCTAATCTTTGTCGAGCTTCTTGTGCGATCCTTCGTTCCTCAGGAAGACAAACTACGCAGTAAAAATTCCATACCCTTGTCAGGCTGAGCGAAGTCGAAGCCCCGCAATCTAATTCGACAATTTAAAACAAAAAAAATCTGCAGAATCTGCCAGATCTGCGTGAAACAAAATAGAGAAAGATTAGTTCTAATCTTTGTAGATTTCTGAGTGCTATCCTTCGTTCCTCAGGAAGACAAACTAAGCAGTAAAATTCCATACCCTTGTCAGGCTGAGCGAAGTCGAAGCTCCGCAATCAAATTCGACAATTTAAAACAAAAAAATCTGCAAAATCTGCCAGATCTGCGTGAAACAAAATAGAGAAAGATTAGTTCCAATCTTTGTAGATTCTGAGTGCGATTCTTCGTTCCTCAAGAAGACAAACTACGCAGTAAAATTCCATACCCTTGTCAGGCTGAGCGAAGTCGAAGCCCCGCAATCAAATTCGACAATTTAAAACAAAAAAAATCTGCAGAATCTGCCAGATCTGCGTGAGACAAAATAGAGAAAGATTAGTTCTAACCTTTGTAGATTTCTGAGTGCGATCCTTCGTTCCTCAGGAAGACGAAACGAGAATAAGAATGTACGTATAGAATTTTTTCGTAACATTACAATAAAAAATGAAAACGCTAACTACCATAAAAACGACAATCGCTGTTTTATTTTTTCAGCAGTTCGCATTTTCTCAGGAAACCAAAAAAGAAACTCCTGCAGAAATCAATTACACAATCGAAAACTGTGTCAACCATTTTGAAACAGACAAAGCAAGCAAAACAAAAGTAGGTTATCAATATTGGTTTGCCGATAAAAACTTCACTCAGGAAAACACACTCAAAATGAGTATCGTCGAGCCCGGAAAATCAACCCACGCGCCACATCATCACGTCGAAGAAGAATTTTTCTACATCCTCGAAGGCACCGCCGAATTCTACCTCGACGGAAAAACCAAAACCGCCGGCCCAAACACCAGTTTCTACTGCCCGTCAAATATGGAACACGGAATCAAAAATGTTGGAAATACCGACTTGAAATATTTGGTTATCAAAAAGGATTTGAGGTAATTTCTTAACCCAATTGTCATACAGAGCGAAGTCGAAGGCTATACTGTAAGAAGTCTGCTCCAATGAGACATTACAAATTTTGTACTAACTAATTTATACCATTATTTTCTTCGATTTAGTCCTATAAAATAATAAGCTAAATTGACATGAATTTTATATAATTTCAATTTAATTTTTAATAAAAAATTGATATTCAATTAATTAACTTTTATTAAAGAAAGGTTTAACATCATCTGTTTTCGCTGGCTGTCTGAAATAACTAATTTTAAGTAAATCAAATTAATAACATTTTTAAATATTTAAAATTATGAAAAATATAGCCATATTAGCCACAAACGGTTTTGAAGAATCAGAATTAGCATCACCTAAGGCCTATCTGGAAGAGCAAGGCTGGAAAGCAGATATTATCAGTTTGAAATCTGGAACTATCAAGGCCTGGAAAGACGGTAATTGGAGTAACGAATATAATGTTGATGTAGTATTAGATCAGGCAAATGAAGCAGATTACGATGCTTTGGTTCTTCCGGGGGGAGTTTTAAACCCTGATTCATTGAGAAGAGAAGAGGCTGCAGTAAATTTTGTACGCTCTTTTTTTGAAAGTAAAAAACCAGTAGCGGCTATTTGTCATGGCCCCCAAATTCTGGTAGATGCTGATGTTTTGCAAGGCCGAAAAGTAACTTCGTTTTTCTCTGTTAAAAACGATTTGAAAAATGCCGGAGCACAATGGGAAGACTCAGAAGTAGTAGTAGACAATGGATTGGTAACCAGCCGAAACCCGAATGATTTGCCTGCTTTTAATAAAAAAATGGTGGAAGAAATTAAAGAAGGAATACACGAGCGTCAGACAGTGTAATCTTTTTTTATTTATCATATTATAAAAAATGCAAGATCAATTTTGGTCTTGCTTTTTTTTGTAATAAATAGTTATCGGTGTTTTCTATTATTTAATTCATGTGGTTGAGGATTTAATTATTTTGCAGATGGGAAGTCAGAGATGTGCGCGCAGCGTTTGGGAAGAACACTTAGTACAGCGGACAAAAATGCTATTTTTTAATGTCTTGGATTATAATTTATGAACATACATTTAAAATTGTCTTTTAATGCTAAAAGACGAATTGTATCTTTCTCGTAATTTAAAATCTTATATTTCGAATCACATAATTCCAGAATACTATCATTCTTTGAATATTTCCAAGAACAATCTTTTACTTGTCCGTCAATAAACATATGTTTTTCATTACTTGAAAGATGTCTATTTTCAAAATCACCATTTGGATAAAATTTCATGTAAAAAATAATTATTGATTTTGGATTATATTTATTATCACTTATGTAACACCATTTTTTATCTGCATTCATAAGTTGATTTTCAAATTCACTTTTTTTGCAGGAAGAAAATGAGATAATAATAATTACGACTAGTATATTTTTAAACATTCGATTTATATATTTCAATTATTTTATTTTTAGATTATAATTGGGTGCTTCATTAAAACTGATCACTTTATGATTATTGTGTTCATGGACGAGACGCACTAGCGGGCGAAGTTTAAAAAAAAGAGTTTTTGAACTACTAATTTTTAACTTAATTTAAAGTGTCAAATCTAACTAAAAAGTAAATTCATTGCTAAAAAAATGATTAGAGTTATTTTTTTATTTATAAATAATTTTCAATAAAAAGACTTCCATTTCTGGAAGTCTTAAAAATAAACAATAAGCTGTTACGCATATCGAATTAACTTCCAGGTTACAGCTTTGTTGTTGTAAGGAGGAAATTGATTACCTTTAGCTAAAGGTATAGTTGTCGATGGGGAAGACTGTGCCTCCCAAACTCCCGATTCAGGACATGTTTCACCGGTCTTGCGGGTTGTTCCTAATGGTAATGCCATAATTTAAATAATTAAGTTAATAATCAGTAAACTTAGAACCAATCATTACTTAATTATTACGGAAAACCTTTTTTGAGTTCTTTTTATAAGATAATTTAATTTTTTAGATAAATTAGTTGCTATTCTTGTCTTGTCTGTAAATCTATTTTAGGATTAAGTATAAATATATAAACTTTTTTCAGGACGAGACAATAATAAAAAAATAATTTTCTTTTATTCAAAAGTATCCATTTACCAATATAAACAACCAAGTACTTATACCTGATTATTTGTTATGAAAACAAAACCCCTAGCCCCGATGGGAAGGAAAATCCTTTTGTGCCGGGGTTCGGCACAAAAGATTGGAAGGAACTGAGGGAAATAGCTCCTTAAAATATAAAATACAAATTTCTATTCTTTGTCGAGCTACTTGCGAAGATTTCTCGTGCCTCGAAATAACAAAAAAAGAGGCATTTTTTAAAACTTCAAAGATCTTTGAATTGCCTCCTGCTTTAGCTGGAGGTCAATGATGCAATACACACAATCGGCTTTAGCCAAAAATGCGCATTTGGCTAAAGCCCTTATCAAACCATTCTAAAAACCTCCAGCTAAAGCTGGAGGCTATTCAGACTGAAACTTTAAAGAGGAAAAACTTTGCGACTTTGCGAGATGATTTTGGTTTTATAACCGTTCTCCCGAAGCCTCGGGACGCTCAGGGTGACAATTGGGTTTAAAAAAAACTTAGCGAATCTCCGCGTTATCTCCGCGAAACTACAAAAACAAAAAAAAGGACAGCACTTTTTATCAGAGTGCTGCCCTCAAGGCAAATAGATTTGCATATTAAACCATTTCTGATTTAAAATGCCGCATTAAATAATTGCGTACAGTTTTTGGTAATCTACTACAGAAGACTAAACGCAGGTTATTCGTTTATGATATCGCCTTCCTTAGTTTCTTCGCTGGCAATTTTTACCAGTTTATCATTTCGGTTCAAATCTCCGAAAATTTCAATTTTTTCTTCGATTTCTCTTCCTTTTTTAACTTCAACTTTATGTGCTTTATGATCGATTACTCTCACTACAAAAGTGCCCTCTGCCGAGTTGATCAAAGCCGATTTTGGTATTACAAATGTGCTGTCTTTCGCGTTAAGCGGTAACAAAACTTCAGCAACCATTCCTGGCAAAAGATCTTTTTTGGTGTTTAACACATCCATTTCTACACGCTCAGAACGTAATTTTAAATCCAAAGCACCGGACATTCTTGTAATTTTAGCTTTAAACGTTTCCGGTAGTGATTTTACTGAAAAACTCATTTCGTCTCCCTGATGCAAATATCCTGTATACAATTCCGGAATAGAAACCGCCAAACGCAATTTATCCTGCTGCTGAATGGTCAGCAATGGCAAATCAGAACCTTTTCCTGCCGGACCGACAAATGTTCCTAGATTAACATTTCTTGCTGCAACAACTCCGTCAAAAGGCGCACGGATTTCAAGATAACCTCTCATAATCGAAACTTCTTTATGTGCTGCAATTGCCGCCTGATATTGTGCGTAATCAGAATTTTTCTTTCCGTTTGCCATTTCCAGATCATTTTTAGAAATAGTTCCTTCTACTTTACTGGTTTCGTACAAACGGTTGTAAGTGCTTTTACTCGTAGTATAAATAGCTTCCATCGATTTTAATCTCGATTCGGCTGCAGCCAGCTGTGAACTTATTTCTGGTGCTTCTAAAACAATTAAAAGCTGTCCTTTGGTCACTTTAGAACCAATATCTACTTTTAGTGTTTTTACAAAACTGCTTACTTTAGCATACAAATCTACTTGTTGAAAACCGGTTAACTCAGCCGGTAAACGCAATTCTGTTGTTAGTTTTTCTTTTGCAAGAAGAAAAGTTTCTACTTTCGGCTGAAGTTCTGGCGTAGCTTCTTCTTTTTTCTTCGATTCACAGCTGCTTAGTACTACTAAAGCTGTAAATAATAATGCAGTTGATTTTATAATATTATTTTTCATAAATGTAAAATTTATTTTATGTCGGTCATTTATGTTATCGCCTTATTTGTTTGGTATTTGTTTGCAACAAATCATTTTTTAGTGGCGATTTCATTTCCTGATTTTAATGATGAGATATAATGGATACTTTCTTCGTCTTCCGGATCTAAAGAAACAGATTGTGTCGATGTTTTTTCTTGTGCCCAGGCAAAAATCTGAGGCAAGATAAGCAATACTGCAAAAGTCGAGAATAATAATCCTCCGATTACGGCTCTTCCTAACGGAGAAACCTGATCGCCGCCTTCGCCATGACCAATTGCCATTGGCAGCATTCCCGCAATCATCGCCACAGAAGTCATGATAATCGGGCGCAGACGCAATGCTGCAGCTTCACGAGCCGATTCTAATGCGTTTCCGTTTATTTTTCGGAGCTGTTCTGCGTTCGTGACCAAAAGAACGGCGTTGGCAATCGAAACTCCGACCGACATGATGATTCCCATATACGATTGCAGGTTAAGTGTTGAACCTGTAATCGTCAGCATTAATAATGCTCCCAAAACTACCGCAGGAACCGTGGTCAGGATAACCAAAGAAACTTTGAATGATTGAAAATTAGCGGCCAACATTAAGAAGATTACAAAAATGGCAACCAATAATCCGACTTGTAAACTGCTTAATGTTTCGCTCAGTACTTTACTTAATCCAATTGGCGTAATAAACAAACCACGTGGCAATTCGCCTAAGGAATTAATTGTCGCATCTACATCTTTTACTGCCGTTCCTAAATCGGTCTGGCTGATGTTGGCTGTAACGGTAATGTATGGCATAGCCCCTAAATTATCATTTTCACCACTTACATAAGCGGGTGTAATTTTTGCTACGTCACTTAATACGGGACGAAGCGAATTCTTTAATACCGGAATTTCTCCAATATCGGTTTTACTTTTCATTTTATTCAAAGGAACCTGAACCTGAACGTTGTAAGACAATCCTGCTCTTTCGTCTACCCAGGTATTTTTTTCTGTATATCGG
Source organism: Flavobacterium sp. 1355 (assembly GCF_017833415.1). Taxonomy (GTDB): domain Bacteria; phylum Bacteroidota; class Bacteroidia; order Flavobacteriales; family Flavobacteriaceae; genus Flavobacterium. The sequence goes on from NZ_JAFICC010000005.1 coordinate 291,483, forward strand.
GATGATGAAGTAGAAGCAATAAGTGATCTTGAAATATCGTTCATGTCAACTCCCAATTCTGCTGCGCGGGTTCTGTCAATATCAATGTTCATTGCCGGATAATGAATAGGCTGCCCGATTTGTACGTCTCTGAAATAAGAAATCGTTTTTAGTTTTTCTACAATCTGATTCGCATACAATTCATTTCGTTTTTTGTCTTTTCCTGCAATCCTAACCTCGATTGGAGTTGGCGATCCCTGACTTAAAACTTTATCTGTTAATTCGATTGGCTCAAAAGAAATTTTAGTATTCGGAAGCACTTTTTTCAGCCTTGCTCTAAAATCATCTTTAAAGTCATCCATATCAACATGGTACTCTTTTAAACTTACCTGAAAAACGGCTTCGTGAGAACCAGCCATAAACAAATAAATCGGGTTGATTGAGAACAGGGAAGGGTGCTGTCCTACATACACAGACGAAATTCCGATATGTTCTTTTCCGACCATTTTTTCTAATTCCTTCAGTACTATAACAGCTTGTTCTTCGGTACGTTCTAATCGTGTTCCGTCAACAGCACGAATTCTTAACTGAAACTGGCTTGAGTTTACTTTTGGAAAAACATCTTTTCCGATAAAAGAAATGAAAATAACAGCAAGAACAACTGCAGATATCAGATAAACGATACTGGTCACTTTTTTATGAACAAACAAACGATCTAACGTTCTCATAAATCGAATTTTGAATCGCTCAAAAGCGCCAATTTTACCGTTATTGTTTGTGTCTTCTCTTTCGACCATTACTTTTTTCTGAGAAATCAGATCTTTCTCAGATTCAGGTGTTAATCCGCATTGATTAAACTCGGCTTCATCATCTGTAATGTTTGGTTCGTGCGCATGTTTTGGGTGCGCTTTCATCATCCAGTTGGCCATAACGGGAACAAAAGTCTGAGAAAGTAAAAACGAAATAACCATAGAAAATCCGATTGCCAATGCTAACGGAAGGAATAATGCTCCCGGAATTCCGACCATAGTAAATGCCGGAGCAAATACCGCCAGGATACAAAGAAGGATCAATAATTTTGGCAATGCAATTTCCTGACAGGCATCCCAGATTGCGAGTGCTTTTGGTTTTCCCATGTCGAGATGCTGGTGAATGTTTTCGATGGTTACCGTACTTTCATCCACCAAAATTCCAATTGCCAAAGCTAGTCCGCTCAAAGACATTAAGTTGATGGTCTGTCCGAATAGTTTTAAAAATAAAACCCCTGAAATAATCGAAATCGGAATTGTCATGATTACGATTAATGCGGCACGTCTGTCTCCAAGGAAAAGCAATACCATCAATCCGGTCAAAACTGCTCCGATGATTCCCTCAGTAATCAAACTTTTTACCGAATTGATTACATAAACCGACTGGTCAAATTCATAAGATAATTTAACGTCTTCCGGAAGAGTACTCTGAATTTTAGGCAATTCTGCTTTTAATTTCTGTACCACATCCCAGGTAGAAGCGTCACCTGCTTTTGCTATACTGATATAAACCGAGCGTTTTCCGTTTACCAATGCATAACCTGCTGTGATATCGGCACCATCTTTTACACTGGCAACATCACCTAATTTTAAGTTCTGGACACCGCCTTTGAATAACGGAATCTGTTCAAAATCCTTAACTTCTTTGATCGTATTGTTTGTTGGCGTGATATAGTTAATATCTCCCATTCTCACGTTTCCGGAAGGAGCTGTTTGGTTGTTGATGCGAATCGCTTCTACGATTTGATCCGGTGTCATATTGTGCGAACGCAGCAAATCAGGATCAACGTTTACCTCAATCGTTCTTGGGCTTCCGCCGAAAGGTGCCGGAGAAAGTAAACCCGGAATCGAAGTAAACGAAGCACGAACATAAACGTTGGCCAAATCCTGCAATTCATTATTTGATCTGATTTTACTGCTCAAAACCAATTGACCAATTGGCAATGACGAAGCATCAAAACGAATGATAAAAGGAGGCTGGGTTCCCGGAGGAAATGCCGCCTGGATCCTGTTCGAAAGCGAACTTAATTCGGCTGCAGCCTGAGCCATATTTGTGTTTTCATAATAGGTTAATTTCATGATCATTAACCCCTGAATATTTTTGGTTTCAACCGATTTTACACCATTTGCAAAGGGTAAAATGTTGACGTAAGTTTTAGCAAAATAAGCTTCCATCTGGTCTGGAGTATAACCTCCAAAAGGATGCGCGATGTAAATAACCGGCAAATTCATCTTTGGAAGAATATCTACCTTAATGTCTTTGATGGCACCAATTCCGAAGAAAAATAAACCAGCAACCATTACTAATATGGAGATGGGTTTGCGGAGTGCAAAACGTATTAAATTCATTAGGCTCTATAATTAAAATTCATTTATAAATAAGTCAAAATTGCCTGTTGCTGCAACTTTTAATAAAAACGACTGCCACACATTGTTGTTTACAATATCACGATCGATTTCGGAACGGTTTAAAGTGTACATAATTTGGGTTAAATCAGTTAAATCAGTCAAACCGTTTTTGTATAAAGTCGATTTTTGCAAGTAAGCTTTCTGGGCTGCATTTACCTGAATTGGCGCTTCGGCATAATTCTCTAATGTGATTCTTATCTTATCTTCGGCAAAATTCAATTGCGATTTTAATTCCCTGTCGGCCTGATTGTATTCTTCCTGTAAGGCCTGTGATACATATTTTTGTGCACTTACTTGTTTACTCATTCTGAAAGGTGTTGTCAAATTCCAGGTAATTCCAACTCCTATTAAATAATTCGTACGGTCCGGATTTACACCATCCCAGTAATTTCTCGTAAAAGCCGTCTGGTCTGCTGCGTACGCCGAATCAAATCCTGATGCCCTGGTTTGTAAAACACCAAAAGCCGTCATTGTTGGGTAGTAAAAACGCTTGTATAATGTAACCTGCTGATTGCTGTAATCAATTCTGGTTTTATACAATTGCAGTAATGGGTGAAGGCTATCACTTGTTTTCTCTTCCAATAAAAGTGCTTTCGGAATATTGGTTACAAATAAAGTATCTGTTACAAAATCCTGAGGCGCAACCCCCATCAAATCAACAAGTTTATTGTTTTGTTCTTTTACGAAATTCTTCGCCAGATTTAAAGCAATTTTTGCTTTGGAAACTTCGGCTGTAGCCAAAGTAGAATCCACGCCTGCCAATAATCCGTTTTTAACGCGAACAACGGCTGTTCTTTTAAAAACCTCCGCACGGTTTAAATTCTTTTGCTGGGAAATCAGTAATCTTTGGCTGGCCAGCAAATTAAGGTAAGCGGCAGAAATTTTAATTTCCTGCTGAAACATTTCCTGTTTTAATTCATTTTCTTTGGCCTTAACGTCAACTTTTGCCAGGTTGATTCGTTCTTTTGCTTTTCCGAAGGTGAAAAAATCCCAGTTCATGTTGACTAAATACAGGGCTCCAAAAGCAGAGTTCCAGTTTTGCTGCGGAAGCGGTAATCCTGATGAAGCAACACCAAGGCCTCCAAAACCATACAAAGGCCCATTTTGTCCGTTTACAGTTCCGTAATCCTGTTGTGCAGACAAATTTAAATTAGGTAAATAATCACGGCGGGATTGTTTGAGCGTTTCGCGGGAAGCGCTGCTGTAGTTGTTTTTTGCTTTGATCGAACCGTAGTTTTCAAGACCTGTTTTTATAGCTTCTTTTAAAGACAGAGTTTGTGAATAACCAAGAGCGGCAAAAATCAAGAAAAATAATAAAGTAATTTTTTTGAAATACATAAAACTCAAAGTGTGAAATTATAGCGCAAAACTATTTTACTTCTCCTGATTTTTGCCATCTTAAATGATGTAAGCCACTAATAAATGACCAATTCAATTGGTCATTTATTAGAAATAAAAATTAAATTTTTGTTCGTACTTTGTAAACTATTTAAGCAGTAAGAATGAGCAGAAAATTTGATAATATATTGGATAACAAGTGGTGGCAGGAGGTTGCCGTTGTTGCCTTTTCCTTTACGATTTATACCCTTAAGAACGACTGGATGCTGTTTAGCTCCTTTACTTCTATATTGATGGGTGTGTTTTTCTATTGCGTATTATATATGCACGCTCAGTTTAACCGTTTTTTTCTGTTGCCAATACTTTTTAAGACCAAAAAACCTTTTACGTATATTCTTTTGACTCTTTTTGGTGTCTTTGTTTTTTCAGTTGTTTTATATAAAATTACAATGCTGGATATGTTTAGCAATTGCAGGCTGTATCAAAACTCACATCAAAGAAGTTATGTGTATCAACTGGCCAGTGTATTGGGAACTTTGGTTTGTATTTTGAGCCCGATTATTGTTTTTAAGTTCTACAGAATTCACCGAAAACAAACAAACGAAACGCTATTGTTTAACGAAATGCAGCTCAATTCCTTAAAAGGACAATTGAACCCGCATTTTTTATTCAATACTTTTAATACACTTTACGGCATCAGCTTAGAATTTCCGGACAGAACTCCCGATTTGATTATGAAAGTTTCGCAGTTAATGCGTTATCAGCTCGAAAGTAATAACAAAAAATGTGTGACTCTCGAGGATGAATTAGAGTTTATAAACAGTTATGTTCAGCTCGAAAAAGAAAGGGTAGGATACCGATGTGATATTACTTACGATTGTAAAATCGACAACGAAAATGCCTATAAAGTTTCTCCGATGCTTTTGATTGCTTTTATAGAAAATGCTTTTAAACACGGGACTTGTGCCATCGAAAAATGTTTTGTACGTATCATTGTAACAGTCGAAAACGGCCTATTGCACCTGCATGTTGTAAATTCAATTCCGAATAAAAAAACAGATGTAGTTTCTACTAAAATTGGCCTGCAAAATACAATCGAACGTTTGAATCTCATTTACGGTAAAGACTATAAACTGAATATTCAGGAAGATAAAAACACCTATATTGTAGATTTGAAATTGCAGCTGAAAAAGATTGTAGAATGAAAGAATCCAAAAAATGTATTATTGTAGATGATGAGCCCGCAGCGCATTACGTTCTGGCCAATTACATCAAGCAGAATCCAAATCTGGAACTTGTTTTTCAAGCTTATAACGGAATAGAAGCAATGGATTATCTCCGTGAAAATAAAGTAGATCTGATGTTTTTGGATATCAATATGCCGGAAATTTCGGGAATGGAACTTCTAAAAATTCTTCAGGTGCATCCAAAAACGATACTCACAACGGCTTATTCAGAATTTGCCCTTGAAAGTTATGATTATGGAGTAATTGATTATCTTTTAAAACCGATTTATTTTCCAAGATTCCTAAAGGCTATCGATCGCTTTTTTTCTACTGAAAATACAGTGCATAAAGACGAAGAAGTGGTCAATTCTGTACGCGTAAAAGTAGACGGATATTTTGTAGACATAGCGTTAGACCAGCTTTTGTACGCCCAGAGTTTTGGTAATTACGTAAAATTGTACACCATAAAAAGGACTTATCTGGCTTCCATTACCACTACTGAATTTGAGAAATGCCTTCCGCAGAACTTTATCCGAATTCATAAATCGTATATCGTGGCACTTGATAAAATTGAGGAAACTGAGAAAGATTTTGTCGTGATAAAAAAAGAAAAACTGCCAATTGGTATTACGTATAGAAGGGAACTGCTTGAGAGGCTAAAAAAGTTTGATTTGTAGTATAATTATTTTTATAAGATTTAATCTTGTCTTCATTTTTAAGTAGTAATTTTAATACGTTATTTTAAAGATTGTTAATTAATAATTGGAATCATGAAAAATGTATTGGTTGTTTTTACTTTTTTATTCAGCAGTTTTTTGATTGCTCAGGAAGGGACAAATATGAAGAAAGTTGTAACGCCGCCCGAAAAGGTAAAGTTTGCTTTTGAAAAAGAATATCCAAATAAAATTCCTGTCTGGTCAGAAGAATATGTAGGAGATGATAATGATGAAATCAGGTATGAAGCTAAGTTTAATGCTGATAATAACGCTAAAGCGCTCGCAGTTTATGATAACCTTGGAGTTTTAAAAGCTTTGGAAACACAAATTTCATTAAGTCAGCTTCCGCAAAAAGCCCAGACTTATCTAAAGAAAAATTATCCGGCCAGTGCCATTCGTGAAATAGCAGTTGTGGTTGATTATAAAAATAAGACTACTTACGAAGTCGGTGTAGAAAAACAAGCCAGGTTTTACGATGTTGTTTTTGATAAAAATGGAGGCTTTGATGTCATAATAGAAAAAAATTAAAAAATATATAGGAAAAAAACTACAATATGTTTAATTTTAATGTTTAATAAAAAACTAAAACATGAAAAATTTTTACTTATTGATTTTTTTTACTTGCAGTACTTTTCTAATAGGACAAAACGCAATTTTAGTACCGCCTGAAAATATAAGAATAGCTTTTGAAAATCGCTATCCCAATAAGAAACCTATATGGAATATAGAATATAGCAGTAAAGGGGACGATGTTATTTTTGAGGCAAAATTTAATGAAACAGCAAATAAAACAGCGTATGCCAGATATGACAAAAACGGCAAATTTAAAGCTTATAAAAGCCAAATACTATTTAATAGTCTGCCACAAAAAGCGCAGCTGTACCTTAAGGCAAATTATGGTGTGAAGTCATGCAAATCATTTTTTGCTGTTGTAAATGGCTTAAATGCAAAAAGCTATGAGGCAGGTGCCATAAAAAGCTCGAAATTTTATAATATAATTTTTGATCAAAAAGGTGAATTTTACAAAAGAATTCAGATACAATAAATGCTTTACTAATTCAATATTTTTGAAACTTCAAACCCGATAAGTGTAATGCTTATCGGGTTTTGTTGTTTTTAATTCTTCCGGCGATTTACAAATTCATTCCACCAGAAACTTCAATTCTTTGTGCGTTTATCCAGCGTGCATCTTCAGTACATAAAAAGGCTACAACGCCGCCAATATCGTCAGGAAGACCAACCCTTCCCAATGCTGTGATAGAAGAAAGGGTTTGGTTTAACTGCTCGTTATCACGAACCACACCGCCGCCAAAATCAGTTTCAATTGCACCCGGAGCCACTACATTGACTTTTATTTGTCTTTGGCCCAATTCTTTGGCCTGATATTTTGTCAACGTCTCGATAGCACCTTTCATAGAAGCATAAGCAGCATAACCAGGAGAAGAAAATCGGGCCAGACCGGTTGAGATATTGATGATTCCACCGCCATCATTCATTACGTCCAATGCTTTTTGAGTAATAAAAAACGGACCTTTGAACTGGATATTATTCAATTGATCAAATTCTGCTTCTGTTGTTCCAATAAACGAATTGTAAATTCCGATTCCGGCATTATTGATAAGGAAATCGAATTTATCTGTTTTAAAAGTCTCTTTCAAAGCTGTTTTTACTTCTTCAAAAAAAGAATCAAAAGTGCCTGAATCAGCAACGTTTAACTGTAGTGAAGCTGCTTTTTGGCCCAAACTTTCAATTTCTTTTACAACAGCATCGGCTTCTTCTTTTTTACTGTTGTACGTAATAATTACGTCAAGTCCTTTTTTTGCAATTGCAATTGCCATATTTTTTCCTAAACCTCTGCTTCCTCCTGTAATCAGAGCTATTTTTGTATTTATTGCCATTTTATATTGGTTTTGAATGTTAATTATGTGAACTAATTAAAAATTAAGAATTAAAAATCTGCGTTATCGGCTAAATCTGGTGAGAAAATAATTTTTAATTAATTAGAATGTAATGCTTCAAAATGTGCTTTTAATTCCGGTACACTTGCGTTTAATCTTGTTTCGCTGGTTCCAAATGTAAGTTCGTTTCTGCCTTCTTTTAATTGCTCAAAAATGGCAACAATAAAATCAGCTACACTTGGATGTGCGTCGTGCAAACCAACTCCACCCAAATCTGTATTCAATGCCGGTGGAATAATCTCGATCACTTCAATATTTTTTTCTTTTAATAAATGACGAAGCGATAGGGTAAACGAACGAAAAAATGCTTTTGTAGCAGAATAAACCGGAATCTTTGCAAAAGGCGAAAATGCCAGTCCTGACGTTACATTCATTACCGTTGTAAGCGATTTTAACTCTATAAAAAGTGAAGTCAGATGTAATGGAGCTTCAATATTGGTATTGATTTCAGATTTCATACTTTCATAAAAACCGGCATCCGAAACCGAAACCCATTTCTGAATTCCTGCATTATTAATTAAGACATTTAAATCGCTGTGATTTTCTTTAACCCATTCATACAGGGCAATACGCTCGGCTTCAACTGTTAAATCACAAATTTTTGTAATTACAGATGGAAATTGTGCCTTAACATCATTTAAGACAGATTCTCTTCTTCCGCAAATAATCACCGTATTGTTCTCTTCGATAAATCGTTGCGTAAGCCCAAGTCCGATGCCGCTTGCGCCACCGGTTATTAAAATTTTGTTGTTTGATAAATTCATCTTTTCTATCTTTTAAATTGATAAGACAAAGGTAGGAGTGAAGCAGAGATGGAGGGTTGTAAATATCAAATCGATATTTGCGAAATTCAAATCAGGAATTTAATTAGGAAGAAATTCTAATTTCAAAAATTCCAAATTCCAAATTCCAATTCTCATTCATGTCATCCTGAGCGAAGTCGAAGGACACGTACAGTAATACACACTGCATGGAGTCAGCATGCGATCCTTCGACTTCGCTCAGGATGACAAGCTTTGTAATAATCTAAAATCCAAAATCTACAATCTAAAATCTACAATCTAAAATCTACAATCTAAAATTTAAAATAATCTAACTTCTAAAAGCCAAAGGCGTTAAAGAAGTTTGTTTCTTGAAAAAGTTAGAAAAATGCGCCAATTCTTCAAAACCTAAGGCATAAGCAATTTCAGAGACATTCCAATCCGTTTGCTTTAAGAGAATTTTTGCTTCGTTTGTCAATCGGCTGCTAATTAATTCGGTTGTTGTTTTTCCGGTATTTTCTTTTAAAACCTTATTCAAATGATTGACATGAACAGCTAACCTGTCTGCAAAATCCTTTGCAGTTCTTAGTGCCAGCCGCTGATGCGGAGATTCTATCGGGAATTGTCTTTCTAATAATTCTGCAAATAAAGATGAAACCCGTGCAGCCGAATTGTGTTTGGAATAAAGTGCGGTTATAGGCTGCAATTTTTGCCCAAAGTGAATTAACTCTGCTACATAATTACGAATAAGATCATATTTATAAATGTAATCAGAGTTGATTTCTTTTTGTATTTTATTGAATATCAATTCTACTTCCAAAACTTCTTCATCTGATAATTGAAAAACAGGATAACCGTCTGAAGCAAAAATAGGGAGTTCATCCAGATCAATTCCACTTTTGGTTTTGGATAAAAACTCGCTGGTAAAAACACAAAACTGCCCTGATTGATTGGTGTCCTGCGGTATATAATTGTACGGAATTTTTGGCGTTGCAAATAAAAGTCCCTGCTTTTCGATTTCGATTATTTTATCGGCATATTCAGATCTGTTTTTACCTCTAATTAAACTTATCTTGTAGTAAGCCCTTCTGTCATAAGGCATAAAAGATTTGCCCTGCATTCTTTCGAGAAGTTCTTTAATATCAAAAACATTAAAATGACCAATTTCTTTTTTAATGCCATTGGGTAATAAAGAATTTGGTTCAACGTCTGAACCTTCGGTAATATCCTGATAAAACGAATCGAGAGATTTCATATGCGCGAATTGTAAAATTCAAATATACAAAAATAAAAGATTGTTTTTTTTTTAAGTTTCAGGTTTCAAGTTTCAGTTTCGCATTTTTGTCATCCTGACGAAGGAAGGATCACACCCGTAACTCGATAAAGCGTGGCGATTCCAGGAACGGAATTCCTTGTGTGGTCCTTCGTTCGTCAGGATGACAAGATTGTGTCGTGTTTAAAACAAACTTCCCTGAATTAATTCGGGTTGAGGGTTGCTTCCAAAAGAAAAAGTATCAATTACAAAAAACTGTTTTTTGATTGGATCTAATTCCCGTAAAACAATTTCGCAGCACAAAAAATGAATATCGATTGTAGTAAAAAGCTGTGATGCGATTTTAAGGTTCTCTGGAGTTAATCGTCGGGCTATAGACAAATGGGGATCGTCACTTTTTTTCAGGGTCAAAGGTTTAAGCGTTTCCTGAGTTTTTTTTAGAATAGGTTTTAGTTTATCCTTTGAAATTTCATTAGGAGAAATAAAAAAAGCGCCACTATTTTCATAAGCTCCGAAATGCTCTAAATAGACCTGAAAAGGAGTGAAGGTGTCGCAGATTTTAAATAGCTTTTGTTTGTATTTGTCTATCTCAGATTCTGAAATCGTAAACTCGCAAATTGTAATATGAGCAACAGAATTACAGCTGTTATACCAATTTATTTTGCTTTTTAAATAATCCTTCATTGTTTTGACAGCATCAATAACATCCTGCGAAGGATAAATAGCAACAGAATATTTCTTTTCCATTTGTACCGTTTTGGGTTACACAAATTTAAAATTTAAATGAACTGTAATTGCAGAATAAAAATAATCTTTGCGTTGGACGGATTAAAATCCATCCCTAAAAATGGATAGAATCTAGGATTCTTTAAATTCTAAATTTAAACTGCACTTTCAAAGCTCATAAAATAATCTTTTCCTGCTTTTTCAAAAACGATGAAGGATTATGTAAAAAAAAGAAAAATCCCGCTACCTAAATTTTTCCTTTTAGATGTAACCGGTGATAAATTTCAGATTGTAATAATCCGCTGCCTCCACCAAAATGTTCAATTACTTCTGTTTCCGGCTGATGTTTTAAACAAAAGTGGGTAAAATCTTTTTCGATATGGTCTTCAATTCCGGAACTCAGTAAAACCATATCAATTTTGTTTTTTAGAAAATAATCCTGAGCTAATTTTTCATCATTAAAGGCTACCGCATTCCAGTTTTCATTAGCATTTACAAGTCTAAGTAAAATGGGCAGAATTGCTTCATTTTTTCCGAGTATTAAGAATTCAAGTATTTTCATAATCAGTAATTTAAATTGCAAATGTATTTGTTAAATCGTAGGTTCAACTTAATCTAGGACAAGAAAGATAATTTTTTGAATTTTATTTCTCTGAATAAGATCATCAGCTTTTGTGAGAACTTATGATTTATCCTAACAATAAAATACCGGTAATCCAGAACTGAATAATATCCCAGTTCATTTTAAATTTTTGTGGAGAAAATCCATAAAAAGACTTAAAAGCTGCCGAAAAGTGCGAAACATCTTTATAACCACATTTATAAGCGACTTCACTTACTGTAATTGCTTTGTTTTGAAACAATTCTTTTGCCCTTTCCATTCGTAGTTTGATGATATAGCTTTTTACCGTAGTGCCAAAACAAGCTTTAAAACCTTTCTTGAGTTTAAATTCATTTAATGAAATGATACGCGAAAGCTCTGTTAATGTTGGTGCATTTGCGCAATCATTTTCTATTATTTGTTTGGCTTCCTGTAGTTTGGCATAATCATCTGGTATGATAGTTTCTTTTTGCTGAGAATTATTAATTAGTGTTTCGAGCTGATGGATCAGAAGTTCTTTGATTTTGGCTTCGATATACATCTTTTTTAAGGCTCCCTGACGGGTACAGTTTTTTATTTCGGATATAATCCATTGTATTGAAGGAGTAAACGGAAGGTATTTGGATGTTAAATAACTGGATTTTTTAAATAATATATTTTTTGAGAATTTCTCATGAATCTTCCAGTCTTCGTTGATAATTGCAGAATAAAATTCTTTGGATAAAATGATGGACAAATAGTTGATTTTCTCAAACGCAGGAATTTTAAAAGTGGCATTAAAATGCGAAGTGTAAAAAATATTGTGTGTGTTCTCTTTAGAAAATTTTTCAGATTCTAATTCCTCGATATGCGTTTCTACATTATTTGAACTTATAAAGTTCATAACAACAGATTCTTCATCGATTTCAAATTCGATTGTTTGCGGAGTAAAAAAATATAGCTGAGTATCAAGCAGAACCATTCCGTCACATATTAAATGATGACTTTTTATTTCCTCAATTCCTTCATTTTTTATTTCAATGTTTTCTTCTTTTAAAAGGCTTTTTGGGTCGTATTGATTACTAGTTTCAATATTAATAATTAATTCTTTGCGCGCTAAAAGTTTCGATGTGATCTTCAAAATTTAATCCGTTTTTACAAAATAATAATCCGTTTTTCCCTATCATTTTTGATGAAGATGAAGGTACTTTTGCGCCAAAGTTATTTATAATTAGTCTAATTAAAGATATGTCAACTCATAAATTTTTATTTTTTATTTCATTTTTCTTCTTTTCCTTCTTGTCATTTTCACAGCAAAATCAAGGTTTTACGGTATCTGGGCAAGTTTCTGAAAAATCAGGACAAAGCATTCCTTTTGCTACAATTATTATAGAAAAAACTGACTTAAGTTTAATTTCTGATGAAAATGGAAAGTTTATTTTTAAAAATGTTAAGCCGGGGAAATACAACTTAAAAATTACCGCAGTTGGTTTTTCTGACCTTAAAAAAAATATTCAGGTTTTAGAAAATGATATAGATTTTTCAGTTCAGTTAGAAAACGAATTAAACGAGTTAGAAAGTGTTACCGTTTTGGGCCGTTCTGCTACAGATAAGGTAAACAAACAAGCTTATAATGTAACAGCAATAGATGCAAAAAAACTCCACAATTCCACCCTTGATTTAGCACATGCACTAGACAGAGTTTCAGGAGTGCGGGTTCGTGAAGCAGGAGGAGTAGGTTCAAGATCAGATCTTTCGATCAATGGTTTTTCCGGAAATCAGATAAAAGTTTTTATTGACGGTGTTCCTATGGACAACTTTGGCTCTTCTTTTCAAATGAATAATATTCCCATCAATCTTGCCGAACGTGTTGAAGTTTACAAGGGAGTTGTTCCGGTTTGGCTGGGAGGTGATGCGCTGGGAGGTGCTGTAAATATTGTAACGAACAGTAAACCCAGAACTTATCTTGATGCGTCCTACTCATTTGGTTCTTTTAATACCCACAGAACTAATATTAATGCCGGTTATACAGCAAAAAGTGGTTTTACAACAGAAATTAACGCTATCCAGAATTATTCTGATAATGATTACTGGGTTAATGTAGAAACAGCTGATTTAGTTACAGGTGAATATTATCCATCGGCACGGGTAAGAAGATTTCATGACAAATACAAAAATGAAACTGTAATTCTAAACATTGGAGTTACCGGAAAAAAATATGCTGACAAATTATTATTTGGTTTTACAGCAGGAGAAAATAAAGCAGATATCCAGACTGGGGCGAGAATGATAACTCCATTTGGTACCAGATACAGAAGGGGAAATGTATTGATGCCTACTTTAAAATATCAGGTTAAAGATTTTTTTACAAAAGGTCTGAATATAAATGTTTCAGGAAATATCAATTTGGGAGAGGAACAGACTATTGACACTGTAAACAGAGTGTACAACTGGCTGGGCGACTATATCCAAAGAGAAGGATTGGGTGGTGAAGGCGGACGCTCTTTACTTAAAATACGCAACAATAGCGGTATAGCAACTGCGAACATAACGTATAGTCTTGGAGAACGACATTCTTTTATGCTGAATAATACTTTTAATACATTTAATCGTAAGCAAAGTGATGAATTAGTTCCGACATCCTTACTTTATCAGCAGCCAAGAAAGAGTCAAAGAAATGTGTTGGGACTAGGCTATAAATTTGATTATAATGAAAAGTGGACGACCTCGTTATTTTTGAAAGAGTATTTTTTGAAAACCAAATATACTCAAAGTTATAATCCATCAGGAAATGCCGGCGATATCGCGTATCAGGAATATAATGATAACCGAACCAATCTTGGCTATGGGGCCGCTACCAGCTATTATTTGAGACAAAACCTCCAGATAAAAGCATCTTTTGAAAAGACCTACAGACTTCCTACTCCCGATGAAATTTTTGGAAGCCCAAATGATAATATTGAAGGAAACACTGCTTTAAAACCAGAAAGCAGTAATAATCTTAATGCAGGTGTAAGTTATCAGACCAGCTTTAATAAAGTCAATGCCTTAACATTTGATGTCAATTTCATGTATCGTAACTCAAATGATTTTATTCGTACGACATTCAATAATAATCAGAATAAAACCTTAACGCTTAACCAGGACAGTGTTAACAATTACGGAGTAGATGGAGAGATTCGATATTCTTACAGAAACAGGTTTACGGCAGGTGTAAATATGACGTACCAGAATTTAAGAAACATGACCAAATATGAGCCTGAGCAAAATTATGTATCTGATTATTATAAGGACAGAATGCCAAACATTCCATTCTTTTTTGGGAATACCGATGCTACTGTATTTTTCTATGATGTATTCAAAAAAGGAAATAATCTGTCTGTAGGATATAATCTTCTGTATGTACATGCTTACTATTTATACTGGCCAAGCCGTGGAGCAGATAAATTTGATATTCCCGACCAGTTTAACCACGAATTAAATGCTGTTTACACTTTTGCTGATGGTAAATATAACATAGGAGTGGAGTGCAAAAATGTATTGGATAACAAGCTTTACGATAACTTTTCACTGCAAAAGCCAAGCAGGGCTTTTTATATAAAATTCAGATATTTTTTCACAAAATCGAAATAATAATTTAATAATTCAAACCATAATAACATGAAAAAGAATAGCACACTAGCTTTATTCTCAGCTTTAATAGCTTTTACTGCATTTTCCTGCAGTAGTGATGACAATAAACCCGGAGATAACACAGGCGGAGTTGATACAGGAAAAACAAAATATATCATTACAGCCACAACTGGTGCATCTGGAGTTGCAGATTATTTATTAACTGCCGATGATATCTCGACAGGGACAATATCTACAAATGGAAACGGAGTGGAGCAGGATGGGACATATCGTTATTATATTACAGCTCAAAACAATTTTTTCAGTTTACTTTACGGGCAAGGAAACCCTGGAGCTGTAACAACCTATAATTTAAATGCTGAAGGTAAATTAGTTAAAAAATCAAATTTTCAGGCAGAAACTGTTCACGTTTTTGCAGCTGTAAATAAAGATATTTTAACCGTTAAAGTACCAAGAAGCGGTGATGCTTCTATTGCTATGATGTTCAAAATTGATGCAGAAAAGTCACTTATAACAGGTCAGGCGCAACAAGATACTAAGAAATTAGCCGGAAATGGAGAAAGAGCTTTCTTTACATGGGCAACTCAGGTTGGTGATAAAGTTTTTATGCCATACATGAGCATCAAAGGAGACGGAGTTGATAACTTCGGAACTGTAAATCCGGATAGTACATGGGTTGCGGTTTATAATTATCCTGAACTTAAATTAGAGAAAGTAATCAAAGATAACCGTACAAGTTATTTAGGAGCGTATTTTACAAATGGATTAATTCAGGACGAAAATGGAGATGCTTACGGATTCTCTGGCGCAATTGCTACAAGCAATAATGTTTTGGTGTCTAAAAAACATTCTGCAGTTGTAAAAATCAAAAAAGGAACTACAGAATTTGACCAGTCTTATTTCTTTGATGTAGAAGAAAAATCAGGAGGATACAAAATCTCTTCTTCAAGCTATATTTCAAACGGAAAAGTTTTACTGGTAATGTTCGGAAATGCTGGTAAAAACAACGGAGCTGCTAAATTGGCTGTTGCAGATGTATACAACCAGACTTTTAAATGGGTAACAAATGTACCTGAAACGATCACTTTTGCAACTACACGTTACAATATCACAACTGAAGATGGTAATTCTTCTGTTATCGGAATCAATACTCCTGACGGAAACTGGATCTACTCAATCAACGGATCTACAGGAGTGGCTGTAAGAGGTATGAAAGTAGAAGGCGGTCAGATTACTGCTATCGCTAAGTTAAAATACTAAAATTGTTTTTTTGAACCGTAAGGCTCTCTGGGGCCTGCGGTTTTTTTATTTATTTTATACTCTTTAATATATGTTTTCTTCTTCGTCAAAACCAAATAAGAAAAAAAGTAAAAAATCGCTTTTTAAGCGTATAATGGCCTGGCTGCATTTGTGGCTCGGATTAGCTTCCGGTATTATAGTGGTCATTGTCAGTTTAACCGGTTGTATTTATGTTTTTGAAAATGAAATCAGAGATTTTACCGAAGACTGGCGTTTTGTAAAACCTCAGGAACAGGCGTTTTTATTACCATCACAATTAGTTACCATTGCTGATAAGGAGATGAAAGGCAAACATGCCAAAAGTGTCACTTTTGGAGCAAAAGATGAAGCGGCTATCGTAGGGTATTTTACCGAAAAAAAAGAAGGTAAAGACAAAGGCAGAGAAGACAGAAAAGAGATTAATAAAGACAAAAAACAGACCGAAGCTGCTAAAAACAGTGACGGAAAAAGAGAGGGAGAAAAGAAAAAAGGAAAAGAAGAAAAAACCAAGAAAAGAAGAGGCGGTATTTTTACCAGTGTCTACATGAACCCTTATACAGGTGAAGTGCTAAATGTTAAGTCTGTTTCAAGAAGTGATTCGCCCGATTTTTTCAGATTTATTCTTAACGGGCACCGCGCTTTATGGCTTCCGTATGATATAGGACGGCCAATTGTTGGAGTTGCAGTTCTTATTTTTGTCTTTTTGCTGATTTCAGGAATCGTATTATGGTGGCCAACAAAATGGATCAAATCAATTCGCGATAAAAGTTTTAAGATTAAATGGTCAGCAACATTCAAACGCCTGAATTATGATTTGCATAATGTACTCGGTTTTTACAGTATGATTTTTCTGTTATTTATTTCTGTAACCGGTTTGGTTTGGAGTTTTAACTGGTGGAGTAAATCTTTATATTGGGTAACATCCGGAGGAAAACCATTAATAGAAAGCCGTGAATCACCAAAATCAGATACTACACATATTGCGGCATTTAACATAACAACGGTGGATAAACTGCTAAAAAATATTTCAAAAGAAAACCCACAAGCTTCCGGAATTATGATCACGATTCCAGAAAAACCTTCAGATGCTATAGGCGCTTTTGTGTATAAACAAAAAAATACATTCTATAACATGGACCGTTATAGTTTTGACCAGCAGACACTCAAAGAAATTTCTATAAAAACACCTTTTTCAGGAAAGTATATAGAAGCCAATTTACCCGATAAAATCAGAAGAATGAATTATGATATTCATGTCGGAAGCGTATTGGGACTTACAGGAAAGTTTCTGGCTTTTTTTGCCAGTCTTATTTCTGCCAGTTTACCTATAACAGGATTTATAATCTGGTGGGGAAAACAGAAGTTTGGTAAAAAATCAAACACAAAACCCAAAGTAACAGATAAATCAGTTTCAGTTACTAAGATAAAAACAATAGCAGAAAAAGAAGTTGCTGTTTAAGATTTTACAATTGTTTACTTCTTTTTTTTTGATAACTGAAAAGGCAAAACTTTATGAGTTTTGCCTTTTTTAATTTGTGTGATTTAATTTTTAAATCCGTTGTTTTTCAGCCATTCCTCGCATTGTTTTGTCCAGAATTTGCTTGTATCATTTACACCTAATCCAAAACCGTGTCCGCCTTTTTCATACAAATGTAATTCAGCCGTAACTTTATTTTTTTTAAGCGCTAAATAATAATTAATGCTATTTTCAGGAATTACGACTTCATCATCAGTAGCATGAATCAGGAACGCTGAAGGCGTCTGAGCCGTAACCTTTTTCTCATTAGAAAAAGAATCAATTAATTCCTGCGAAGGATTATTTCCCAATAAGCTGATTTGTGACCCTTTATGTGTTATTTCATTCTGCATAGAAACTACAGGGTAAATTAAAAGCGAAAAATCTGGGCGTGCACTTGCTTTAGAAGCCGTTTCATAGACTTTATCATCATAATGTGTAGACAGGGTTGAGGCCAGATGCCCTCCTGCAGAGAATCCCATAACACCAATTTTATTTGGATCAATATTCCATTTTGCAGCATTTTGTCTCACAATTCGAATCGATTCCTGAGCGTCCTGCAAAGGGCCAATCGTTTTGTCTATCATGATTTTATCATTTGGTAGTCTGTATTTTAGAACAAAAGCCGCAATCCCGATATTATTAAACCATTCTGCAACTTTAGTGCCTTCCTTGTCAATAGCCAAATGAGTGTATCCTCCGCCAGGGAAAATAACAACAGCAGTCTGGTTTGGTTTCATTTCTTTTGGTAAAAATACACTAAGCGTAGGTGTTGCAACCAAGCAGGTACTTTGTACTTTTCCATCTTTTATTTCTTCTTTTTCTTTATAATCAGAGACTTTGAGCTGTCCCGGAATTTTATTCCAAAGCGGAATTACCTGATTCTGAGCCTGAAGTTGGTTTATCATTCCTAAACATAAAAACAGATTTAAGAATACTTTTTTTAAGATGGAGATTTTTAATTTTTTCATTTTAATACAATTAGCTAGCGTTTATTTTGAATACAATCAAAAATAGAAATTTCTTGATGAACAAGAGACATACAATCAAAAAATTGCTTCATTCTCAGTGAATCTAAAGTATCATTTAAAATTCAGCAAAAACGAATCAAATCGGTACAATTTTATTACCTAAAACGGATGATTTTCGTATATTGACTTTTAACATATATATTGTTTAATATGTAATTTAGTATTGTATTTTTTGTATGATATATTTATTTATATTGATAAAATAATTTTTTATTTAATTTTTTTGGATTATAACTATTAAAAACTATATTTGTGCAATCGATTACATTATTTGATTTTTTTGCTTTTATTTCAATTTTATGCAATAAGAGTTTTGAGAGTTAAACATCTGATAATTATAAATTTATAATAAACCATTACCATGAACCAAACAAATTCAGTCACAATGAATAAGACAAGCACTACTGTCGGAAAATATCGCTGGAGCATATGTGCATTGTTATTTTTTGCAACCACAATCAATTACTTAGACAGGCAGGTACTTTCTTTAACATGGAGTGATTTTATTGCTCCTGAATTTCATTGGACAAACAATGACTACGGAAATATTACAGCTCTGTTTTCTATTTTTTATGCAGTTTCATTATTATTTGCCGGAAGGTTTGTCGATTGGTTAGATACAAAAAAGGGATTTTTGTGGGCTATTGGTATTTGGTCTGTTGGTGCTTGTCTGCATGCATTTTGCGGGATTGCAACTTCAGGAATAATTTCAGGTGAATGGTTTGTTGGCTTTGAAGGAGCAAAAAATGTTATTGAAAATGTGCACGATACGGCAAGGGTAATTAATGTAAGTGTTGCATTATTCATTTTTGCCCGTTTTGTTTTGGCAGTAGGAGAGGCAGGAAATTTTCCCGCAGCCATAAAAACTACAGCAGAATATTTTCCTAAAAAAGACAGGGCTTTTGCTACCAGTATTTTTAATGCAGGAGCCACAGTTGGAGCTCTGGCAGCACCAATTACAATTCCGTTTATTGCAAAATCTTTTGGCTGGGAAATGTCTTTTATAATCATTGGAGCATTAGGATTTGTATGGATGGGATTCTGGATGTTTATGTACGATAAACCAGAAAGACATGTAAAAGTTACTCAGGAAGAATTAGCTTATATTCAACAAGATGAAATTGCAGATAGTAAAATTGTAGGTTTTGTGCCTGAAACAAATTCAAAAGTATCGCTTGCAGATTGCTTTAAATACAAACAAACCTGGGCTTTTGCCTTCGGAAAATTTATGACAGACGGTGTTTGGTGGTTCTTTTTATTCTGGACACCGGCCTATTTGAGTTCTGTTTACGGAATGGATTCTACACAGGCAGCATTACCCTTATTTGTACTTTATATGATTACGTTATTGTCTATTATTGGCGGATGGCTTCCGACTTATTTCGTAGAAAAAAAGGGGATGAATCCGTATGAAGGCAGAATGAGAGCTATGCTGATTTTTGCATTTTTTCCGCTATTAGCATTAATAGCTCAGCCATTAGGCTATATAAGTTACTGGGTTCCGGTAATTATTATTGGGATTGCCGGTGCTGCGCATCAATCATGGTCGGCAAATATTTTTACAACAGTTGGAGATATGTTTCCTAAAAAAGCCATTGCAACCATTACAGGAATTGGTGGTCTGGCAGGAGGAATCGGATCAACATTGATTAATAAAGGATCTGGAGTTTTGTTTGATCATGCTAAAGAAACCAATATGGCTTTTATGGGATTTAAAGGTATTGAAGCTGGATATTTTATTATTTTCTCTATTTGCGCAGTTTGCTATCTAACGGGTTGGATTGTTA
Source organism: Flavobacterium sp. 1355 (assembly GCF_017833415.1). Taxonomy (GTDB): domain Bacteria; phylum Bacteroidota; class Bacteroidia; order Flavobacteriales; family Flavobacteriaceae; genus Flavobacterium. The sequence continues at coordinate 311,723 of NZ_JAFICC010000005.1, forward strand.
TGAAATCATTGGTGCCAAAATACAGCCCAATTACAAATCTTTAATGCATTTTTTAGGATCCAATTTATTAGTAAAAATTAAATTAAAAGTCTCTTTACTTCAACTTTAATGTTTACTTTTAGAGCTAAAAAAATCAATAAGTGTATAATCAACACAAATAATTTTTGATTTGCATTATGATTTTTGAAGATAAAAATATAATTTTGTGCAATCGATTACATTAAATTAAAAATTATGACAAAATATAGTTCAAGATACGCGTCAAGCCCAGAAGCTGTTAAAAAATACGATACACAAGAATTGAGAAATGAATTCCTGATTGATAATTTAATGGAGGAGGACGAAATCGTATTGGTTTATTCTCATTACGACAGATACATTACCGGTTCTGCAGTTCCTGTGAAAGGGGATTTAGCTTTAGAAACTATTGATCCGCTAAAAGCGCTTTATTTTTTGGAGCGTAGAGAAATCGGAATTATCAATGTTGGAGGAAGCGGTTCTGTTATAGTTGAAGGAAAACCGTATGAACTTGGGTTTAAAGATGCTTTGTACATTGGAAGTGGTAACAAGGAAGTAATTTTTAAAAGTGACGACAGCAATAATCCTGCAAAATTCTACATTAATTCTGCACCTGCACATACTACTTACCCAACGGTAAAAGTAAGTTTGGCAGAAGCAAATAAATTGCAATTGGGTACGATGGAAACGGCCAATCACCGTACAGTTAACCAAATGATTATTGGTAGTGTTGTTACAACCTGCCAATTGCAAATGGGAATGACGGAATTAAGACCGGGAAGTGTATGGAATACAATGCCGGCACACGTTCACGATCGTAGAATGGAAGTTTACTTTTACTTAGATATTCCCGAAAACCAGGCAGTTTGCCATTTTATGGGACAACCGCAGGAAACAAGACATATCTGGATGAACAACCATCAGGCAGTTATTTCTCCTCCATGGTCAATACACTCTGGTTCAGGAACCAGTAATTATACTTTTATCTGGGGAATGGCTGGTGAGAATTTAGATTACGGCGATATGGATGTTTGTAAAATCACAGATTTAAGATAATAATCATGACAAACTTATTTGACATAAAAGGAAAAGTTGCCCTCATAACAGGAAGTACACACGGACTGGGAATGGCAATGGCAAAGGGATTAGGTGAGGCTGGAGCTACAATTGTAGTAAATGGAAATTCTTCTCAGCAAAAAATTGATGATGCTGTGGCAGCCCTTAAAAGCGATGGAATAAATGCAGTTGGATATAAATTTAATGTAACCGAAGAAGAGAAAGTTAAAAAAGCTGTTCAGAAAATTGAAAGCGAAGTTGGACCAATCGACATCTTAATCAATAATGCCGGAATCATTAAAAGAATTCCGCTTCTTGAAATGGAAGTTGCCGATTTTAGAGAGGTAATTGATATTGACTTAGTTAGTCCGTTTATTGTTTCAAAGCATGTTGCCAGAGGAATGATTGAAAGAAGACAGGGAAAAATCATAAATATCTGCTCTATGATGAGCGAATTAGGCCGTAATACGGTTTCTGCGTACGCTGCTGCTAAAGGCGGCTTAAAAATGCTGACCAAAAATATGGCAACCGAATGGGCAAAATACAATGTACAAATCAACGGAATTGGTCCTGGATATTTTGCTACAGAGCAAACAAAACCAATTAGAGTAGACGGACATCCTTTTAATGATTTTATCATTAGCAGAACACCGGCCGCAAAATGGGGAGATCCGGGCGATTTGGCAGGAGCGGCAATATTTTTATCTTCAAAAGCAAGTGATTTTGTAAATGGTCACATTCTATATGTTGACGGGGGAATTCTTGCCACAATCGGAAAGCCTTCAAACGAAGAATAATTTTTAAAAATTACATTTTAAAAGACATGAGCACGAATACCACATTCATCCACGATAATTTTTTATTAGAAAATAAATATGCTGAGGAGTTGTACCATAACTACTCAAAAAATCAGCCTATTATTGATTACCATAATCACTTAAACCCACAGTTTATTGCAGAAGATAAAATCTTCGATAATATTACGCAGGTTTGGATTAATGGAGATCACTACAAATGGCGTGCGATGCGTACATTGGGCATCAATGAGCAGTTTGTAACCGGAAATGGTTCAGATAAAGATAAATTTGTAAACTGGGCAAAAACAGTTCCGTACACAATGCGTAATCCTTTGTACCACTGGACACATTTAGAATTGGCCCGTTATTTTGATATTTATGATTTACTGAATGAGAAATCGGCTGAGAAAATTTATATCGAAACTTCAGAAAAAATAAATTCTCAGGCTTACAGCACACAAAACCTTCTTAAAAAAGTAAACGCCGAATTAGTTTGTACTACAGAAGACCCAATCGATAGTTTAGAATTTCATCAGAAATTCTCAAATAATACAACAGGGATAAAAATGAGTACAGCATTCAGACCTGATAAAGCTATCTTAATTGCTAATGATGGCTATAATGCATATCTGGACACATTAGGGGATGTGTCCGGAATTGCAATTAATACGTATGCTGATTTACTTTCGGCATTGAGAAAAAGAATTGAATTTTTTAATGCAAACGGATGTAAATTAAGTGATCACGGTTTGGATCAGATTTACTTCGAAAATTTTACAGAAAACGAAATAACTGCCATTTTCAAAAAGAAAAGAGAAAACGGAACATTATCTTCAGAAGAAGCACTAAAATTCCAAAGTGCAGTTTTGATATTCTTGTGCGAAACGTATCATGAGTTTGGATGGGTACAGCAGTTTCACTTAGGAGCTTTGCGTAACAACAATGCCCGTATGCACAGGATTTTAGGCCCTGATACAGGATGGGATTCTATTGGAGATTATCCGCAGGCACAGAAATTATCAGGTTTTTTAAATGCATTAGACAGTAAAGATAAATTGTCTAAAACAATTATTTACAATCTAAATCCTGCTGATAACGAAGTTATGGCAACCATGATCGGAAATTTTAACGACGGAAGCGTTAGGGGAAAAGTTCAGTTTGGGTCCGGATGGTGGTTTTTAGATCAGAAAGACGGAATGACAAAACAATTAAACGCCCTTTCTAACATGGGATTAATCAGCTGTTTTATTGGAATGCTTACCGATTCGAGAAGCTTTTTATCGTTTCCAAGACACGAATATTTCAGACGTATTTTGTGTAATCTTTTAGGAGATGAAATCAAGCGAGGTGAACTTCCAAATGATATGGAATGGATTGGAAAATTGGTTTCTGATATTTCATATAACAATGCTAAGGAATATTTTAAATTCTAATATTTCTTTTTTACCATTAAGATATTAAGATTATTAAGTTGTAGTGGTAAATTAAAAAAGTTTATAAACAGTAAGATATTTAGCTAAAGCTTATTTTTCTTAATCTCTTAATGGTAAAAAAATAAAACCTTTTACTGGTAAAACAATAAAATAATATGAGTAGAGTAGTTGCATTTGGAGAAATCATGCTTCGTTTATCGACAGAAAGGCATTTACGTTTTTCGCAGGCAAAAGCATTTGGAGCTTCTTATGGAGGAGGCGAGTTTAATGTTTGCGTGTCTTTGGCGAATTACGGTATAAATGCTGAATTTGTAACAAGATTACCTGAAAATGAGATTGGTGGTTCTGCATTAAAAGAAATGCGAAAAATGAACGTAGAATCTAAAAACATAGTTTATGGAGGAGAGCGTTTAGGAATTTATTTTCTGGAAACCGGAGCAGGAACACGCGGAAGCAATGTTGTTTATGATCGTGCACACAGCTCAATGGCAACTATTCAAAAAGGTCAGGTTGACTGGGAAAAAGTTTTAGACGGTGCAGAATGGTTTCATTGGAGCGGTATTACTCCTGCAATTTCTCAAAGTGCTGCCGAAGCTTGTTTGGAGGCAATTAAAATCGCTCATAAAAAAGGAATTAAAATTTCATGCGACTTAAATTACAGGTCAAAATTATGGCAGTATGGCAAAACACCAAGTGATGTAATGCCGGAAATGCTGCAATACAGCAATGTAATTTTAGGAGATATTGATACAGCCTATTTTATGCTGGGGATACCGAAAGTAAATCCGAATTATCAGGATGAAAAATCACTTCCTGTTTTATATGATAAATTGTTTGAATTGATTCCGAATTTAAAAGTTGCTGCTACGACACTTCGTTATTCTGTAAGTGCTTCTCACCAAAGAATTGGGGGTGTTTTATATAATGGAAAAGCAATTTATAATGCAGCTGTAAAAGAAGTAACTCCGGTCGTAGACAGAGTAGGAAGCGGTGATGCTTTTATGGGAGGATTAATTTACGGACTATTAGAATATCAAAATAATAACCAAAGAGCACTTGATTTTGCTGTTGCTGCTTGTTGTTTAAAACACACTATTGCAGGAGATTATAATCTGGTAACCTTAAAAGAAGTTGAGAATATGATTGATGGTGATGGTTCTGCATTAGTATCAAGATAAAAAAATAAAAATGGCAAAATATTCAAGAATTGAAGTGGCTTCACAAATGAAAGAAAACGGAATGGTTCCGCTATTTTTTCATTCGGATATTGAGTTAAGCAAAAAAGTACTAAAAGCCTGTTATGACGGCGGTGCCAGACTAATGGAGTTTACAAGCCGTGGTGATTTTGCTCATGAAGTATTTGGAGCTTTAAACAAATATGCTTTGGCAGAACTGCCGGGAATGATTTTGGGTGTTGGTTCTGTTACAGACGCAGCTTCAGCATCTTTATACATGAGTTTGGGAGCTAATTTTATTGTAACACCCGTTTTTAGAGAAGATATCGCAATTGCCTGCAACCGCCGCAAAGTTTTGTGGTCTCCGGGCTGTGGAACACTTACTGAAATTGCCAGAGCAGAAGAATTGGGATGCGAAATTGTAAAATTATTTCCAGCCGATATCTACGGGCCTGAATTTATAAAAGCAATAAAAGGGCCATGTCCCTGGACAAATATAATGCCTACAGGCGGTGTTTATCCAACGGTAGAAAGTCTGAGTTCATGGCTGAATGCCGGTGCATTTTGTGTTGGTTTAGGATCACAATTAATTTCAAAAGACATACTTGATAACAATGATTTTGACGGTTTGAAAACCAAAGTAAGTCAGGTGCTGGATATCATAAAAAATATTAAAAATAAATAAGAAATGATCATACCAATTTCTTATTTGACTTGCAGTTTTTTTTAAATTTTAGAGATTGTAATTGAGCATTACGCTTGGAAAATAAATTTTGTCACTCCTCACAGCAAAATTTATTTATTAATACAGGTGTAATGTTTCTTTTACAATTTTAAAAATGCAAGTCAGAGGGTTATTTATAGGGTTGTTTTTATAATGCTTTAAAGGATTTATAATGGAAAAAATAAACAGATCAAATTCGGAGTTTTCAAATAAACTTCCAATAAAAATTGTACAATTTGGAGAAGGGAACTTTCTAAGAGCTTTCGTAGAATATGCTTTTCAAAAATTAAATCAGGAAGCTGATTTTAATGCCGGGATCGCAGTTGTCCAGCCTATAGACAAAGGTTTGGTGAATATGATTAATGCTCAGGACGGTTTGTACACTTTGTTCATGAAAGGTGTAAAAAAAGGAAAAGAAATTCAGGAAAATGAATTGATTACCAATATTGTAAAAGCTGTTGATCCTTATGCTTCCTTTCAGGAATATCTGGCTTTGGCAAAAGAAGAAGAATTAGCTTTCATTATTTCAAATACAACAGAAGCCGGTATTGAATACATCGCTTCAGATTTGCCAACAATGCAGCCGCCGGTATCTTTTCCTGCAAAATTAACCGTACTTTTGTATGAAAGATTTAAGCATTTTAAAGGAGCGCCTGCAAAAGGTTTAACAATTATTCCGTGTGAATTAATTAATTATAACTCAGATACTTTAAAAGAAATTATCTTAAAATACTGTACAGACTGGAAATTGGAACAGGAATTTATTTTCTGGCTATTAAACAGCTGCTCTTTTCATAATACACTGGTTGACAGAATTGTTCCCGGTTATCCAAAAGATGAGATTGAAGAATACAACAGTCAGTTATCATATAAGGACGATCTGATTGTAAGTGCCGAAAGTTTCTTTTTATGGGTTATTGAAGGTGATGATGCATTAAAAGCAAAACTTCCGTTTGAAAAAACCGATTTGGATGTAAAAATCGTCGAAGATATGCAGCCATACCGCACACGTAAAGTTAGGATCCTAAACGGGGCTCATACCGCTATGGTGCCAATTTCATTACTTTACGGAAACGAAACAGTTAAGGAAACAGTTGATAATTCATTTACAGGAGAGTTTGTAAACAAAGCTGTTTTTGATGAAATCAATGAAACATTAAATATGGATAAAGAGGAGCTGGCAAGTTTCTCTGAAGAAATTCTGGATCGTTTTAGAAATCCATTTATCAAACACCTGCTGTCTTCGATTGCCTTAAATTCGATTTCTAAATTCAAAGTACGTGTTTTGCCAAGCTTGACAGAATATGTTGCCATTCATAAAAAATTACCTGTACATTTAACCTTTGCATTTGCGTGTTTAATTCGCTTTTATAAAGGAACATGGAAAGGGGAGAGTTTACCGATAAATGACAGTGCAGATATCGTTTCTTTTTTTAATGAAGTTTGGAAATCAAACGATTATAATAAAATAGCTGAATTAACTTTGCAAAACAAAAGTTTCTGGGACGAAGATTTAACATCGGTTCCTTCGTTAAAAGAATCTATAGCATTAGCATTAAAAGAAATAGATGAAAATGGTGTAGAACAAGGTTTTGCCAATTTTAAAAATAAATAATTCAAGAACCCCCGCATACTAAGTTATGGAAACGCAAAAGAAATTAATAAAAGTTAATCCTACTGATAATGTAGCAGTAGCGTTAGTAAATCTGGTTGCCGGAGAAGTGATTAACTTTGAAGGAGAGGATATTACAATTGAGTCTGATGTAAAAATGAAGCACAAAATTGCTCTGGTTCCTTTTAATGTTGGAGACAGAATTATTATGTACGGTGTTTTAGTCGGAAAATCAAGCGCCAGAATCGAAAAAGGTGGTTTGCTTTCTACTCTAAATGTAAAACATGAAAGTGATAAAGTAACCGGAAAGACGGAAACAATTGGCTGGATTCAGCCAAATGTTGATAAATGGAAAGACAGAACTTTTCAGGGCTATCACAGAGAAGATGGTCAGGTTGGTACTGAAAATGTGTGGTTGTTTTTTCCTTTGGTTTTTTGTGAAAACAGAAATATCGAAATTCTGAAAGACATTTTCGAAAAGGAATTATTAAAGCCTAAAGAAAATGATTATCAGTTATTGTTGCGTTCTTTAGTGAAATCAGAAACTGGCGGTGCCGGAAATGAAGCAGCTTCAAATGACGCTAATTTATTCAATAACATCGAAGTAAAATTCATTACACATCAGGGTGGCTGTGGAGGAATTCGTCAGGATTCTCATAGTCTGGCAAAATTGTTGGCAGGTTATGTAAATAATCCAAACGTTGCCGGAGCTACAGTTTTGAGTTTGGGATGTCAAAATCTTCAGATTCAGATTTTTAAAGATGCTTTGGATGCGATTAACCCGAATAGTAAAAAACCTGTTTTAATCTACGATCAGCAATCTATCGGAACTATTGAAGCTATGCTGAGCAGTGTGGTAAAAGATACTTTTGAGGCAATTAAAAAAGCGAATGAAATAAAAAGAGAACCGGCTCCATTGTCTAAATTAAGAATTGGTTTAGAGTGTGGTGGTTCTGATGGATTCTCAGGAATTTCTGCTAACCCAACGCTGGGCGTTACTTCAGATTTATTGGCAGCCTTAGGCGGTACTACAATTCTTTCTGAATTCCCTGAGTTATGCGGTGTAGAGCAGGAATTGGTAAACCGTTGTGTAGAAGACGAAAGCGGAAAACGCTTCCTTGATTTAATGCAATGGTATGAAAAAACAGTTGTTGATGCAGGTTCAGGATTTGATATGAATCCGTCTCCTGGAAACATCAAAGATGGTTTGATTACCGATGCAATGAAATCTGCAGGAGCAGCAAAAAAAGGAGGAACTTCGCCAATTACAGGAGTTTTTGATTACGGTGAATATATAACGAAACCAGGTTTAACTTTGCTTTGTACACCAGGAAATGATGTGGAGTGTACAACTGCAATGGTAGGCTCAGGCGCGAATATGGTATTGTTTACAACAGGTTTGGGAACTCCTACAGGAAATCCAATTGCACCGGTTGTTAAGATTTCATCAAATACCGAATTAGCTAAAAAAATGTCAGATATTATTGATATTGACACTGGTGGAATTATCACAGGTGAAAAATCTATTGATGAAATGGCTGATGAAATGTTGGAATTTATTATCAATGTTGCCAGCGGTACAATTAAAACAAAAGCAGCAATCTTAAATCAAAACGATTTTATTCCTTGGAAAAGAGGCGTTTCGCTTTAATAAAAAGCTAATTGTAAAAAAAGCTCACTTGTTTAAAGTGAGCTTTTTTTTTACTCATTATGTCTAGTCCTGAAATAGCGATACACAAAAAGTATCATTATGGAAAAAGATCAAGAATTACGCTATATAAAGCGTACACAAAAAGACTACACTA
>NZ_JAFICC010000006.1 GCF_017833415.1 Flavobacterium sp. 1355
GCTGGGCAATCCTTCTTTGCCAGCGCAGCTACTGACGGAACTGTTCAGTTCAATAACGGAATGCGTGAAGGCGGACCTGAGAACGGCCAGTTCTTCAAACCCGGAAAAACAGGCAAGGAAACGGCAACAGACACGCACCGTATCTGGCTTAACCTGACCAATGACAAAGGGGCTTTCAAGCAGATGCTGGTTGGATATGTAGACGGAGCGACAAACGATTTTGACAAAAACTATGACGGAGCAACTTTTGACGGAAACATATATGTTGATTTCTACAGTGTCAATAACCAGGATAAATTTACCATTCAGGGGCGTTCACTGCCTTTTGCAGATACCGATGTGGTTCCTTTGGGATACCGAACTACAATTGCAGGTGATTTTACCATTTCAATTGATCAGGCCGATGGTGATCTTGCAAGCCAAGCTGTTTATATCGAGGACAAGACAACCGGTGTGATCCATGATCTGAAAGCCGGTAAATTTACCTTTACCACAGCAGCCGGTAACTTTAACGATCGTCTGGTATTGCGTTATACCAACAAAACACTGGGCACCGGAGATTTTCAAGATACGGAGAACGGCATTTTGGTTTCGGTTAAGAACAAGGTAATCAAAGTCAATTCGGCCAGGCAAACCATTAAGGAGGTTACGATCTTTGATGTTTCGGGAAAACTTCTTTATAATAAGAAGAAAGCCGGAACAACAGAATTACAGATTCCAAACCTGCAGGCAGCAAATCAGGTCCTGCTGGTAAAGGTAATCTTAGACAACAATTATACTACAGCCAAAAAGATTATCTTTCAATAACAGAGAAATATTTTAGCTTGAGCCCAATAAAAAAATCCATTTGCCGAAAGACAAATGGATTTTTTTATTGATAAAATTTCACCTAAAGTGGGTATTGCATTATTTATGTTCAGGATCTAAATTAGCAGTTTAATCTTACATAAACTAATTTTAGATTTTGATAAAAAAAATAATGCTGCTTGTCATTTTTATTGGCCTTTGCAGCAAATCCGAAATATATTCACAGCAAGGCAAAATCGATCGTACTTTTAATACACTTGATGACGGATCAATAGGCGATGGCTTTGATTACACTGTCAGAACGTTATCAATACAATCAGACGAAAAATTAATTGTAGGTGGAGATTATTTAAATCTCAACGGAATCCCTTCATCATACTTAACAAGACTAAACCCAGACGGATCCATTGACGAGAGTTTTAACACAGGAACCGGTTTAAATGGAAAAGTTTATTGTTCCTATATTCAGCCAGATGGCAAGATAATTATTGGTGGAAGCTTTACAGCTTTTAACGGAATCCCGGCAGGAAAATTAATCAGGCTAAATACAGATGGATCACAGGACACATCATTCAATACTTCAATTGGGGCTGTAACTGGAATTATTTATAAGATTTGTCCGCAATCTGATGGAAAAATAATTATTGTTGGAAGTTTTCCAAAATACAATAATGTAACAGTGAACAGGGTTGCCCGTCTCCTGTCTGATGGTCAACTCGATACTACTTTTAATACAGGAGCAGGTTCAGCGGTAAATATTACAAACGTTGAAGTTTTCTCCGATGGTAAAATTTTACTGGCGGGAAACTTTACATCCTTTAACGGAGTTGATGCCCATAGAATTGTGCGCTTATTTGCTGATGGCAGAATTGATAAAAGTTTTGATACGGGAATAGCTTTTAATGATGATGTAAGTGCAACAGTTTTGCAACCTGATGGCAAAATTATTTTAGGTGGAAAGTTTACAAGTTATAACGGAATTGCTGCTAATCGAATTATCAGATTAAATCAGGATGGAACTCCTGATGCTGATTTTTCTTCGGGTTCAGGATTCAGTAAAGAAGCTGTTCAGGTTATTAAAATGGATGCTTTTGGTAACATTATGGTTGGCGGATCTTTTACTGGAACGTATAATAATAACAGCGTTAATCGTGTTCATCTTTTAGATGCAAACGGAATTCTTAAAAATGATTTTGATATTGGCTCAGGTCCGGGTTCTGCATCTGTTATGGCTTTAGAATATAGTGCTGACGGATCCTGGTTTATTGGTGGATCTTTTTCGGTTTTTGATGGTATGAACCAGGGAAGACTGGCAAAAATAAATGCTGATGGGGAATACGATACAGAATATTTGTCTGCCGGAGTTGGATTTGATAATTCTGTTTTAAAAGTTCTGACTTTAGAAAATAAGCAGACAATGGTATTTGGTAATTTCAATAAATTTAATGGGGTTTTTTCTTCAAAAATTGCCAGAGTTTCAGAAACCGGAACTTTAGACGATACTTTTAATACAGGCCAGTCTGGCGCCAATTATCTTATAAAATCGGCTGTTTTACAAACAGATGGTAAAATTGTTTTTGGAGGAAGTTTCACAAAATATAACGGATCAACTTGTAACCGCATTGCTCGTATACTGCCCGATGGTGGAATAGATGCATCATTTAATACAGGTACAGGTTTTAATAATCAGATATATTCAATAGCAATTCAGCCTGATCAGAAAATTATTGTTGGAGGAAATTTTACTTCATATAATGGTTCTTCGGCCACCAGAATAATTAGATTATTACCAGACGGATCAAGAGATTCCAGTTTTAATCCTGGTTTGGGAGCAAACGCTATCATCGATGTTGTTTTCGTTCAGCCAGATGGCAAAATTTTGGTAGGAGGCAGATTTTCTACTTTCGATAGCAATTTGTTTTCAGGTTTGGTAAGGTTAAACGCCAACGGAAGTATCGATTCCGGTTTTAATACAGGAACCGGTTTTGATAAAAATGTATATGCAATTGCGCTCCAATCTGATCAGAAAATAATTATAGGCGGATCTTTTTTAAATTATAATGGAATTTCTCAACAAAAGATTCTAAGATTAGATGCTAATGGAAGTCTGGATACCACTTTTGAATCCGGTTCTGGTTTTAATAAAGGAGATGTTCTCACTATTCTTATACAACCCGATGATAAAATTTTGGTTGGAGGAAGTTTTTCAGGAACTTATAAAACCAAACCAGCATTAAGGTTAATACGTCTTTTAAAATCAGGAGAATATGACTCCAACTTTCAGGCTAATTTAAACGGAAAACTATACACTATGAATTTTACTTCTGATCAAAAGTTAATAATTGGCGGTAGTTTTAACTCTGTGTCAGGAAATTCAAAGCACAGGATTGCACGTTTAAAAATTTGTTTAGAATCGACAGTTTGGAATGGGACTGCCTGGACAAATGGTTTACCGTCTGGCGGGAAAGAAGTTACTTTCAAGGCAGATTATCCAAACTTAACTTCTGCAAGTATTTGCAGCTGTACAATTGATAGCGGAAAAACAGTAACCCTTTTTGATGGAAATACGCTAAACATTGAATTTGATTATAATGGTTCGGGAACTTTAGTTTTGAATGATATGGCCAGCTTATATCAGGACGATGATGAAATTGTAAATAGTGGAATTGTTCATGTAAAAAGAAAATCATCGCCAATTTTAAGATTAGATTATACCTATTGGTCCTCGCCGGTGCAAAATCAAAAATTGATTGACGTTTCTCCTAACACATCATCAGATAAATTTTTTTCATTTAATTATATATCGGGTTACTGGAATTCTGAAAAATCATCAGACGATATGATACTAGGAAAAGGATATATCATCCGTGGTCCTCAGGATTTTTCGGTAACATCTCCTGCCAGATTTGAGGCAATATTTAAGGGAACGCCAAATAACGGAGCTATTAATTTAGCATTAGGAAACGCACGCACTTATAATTTAATTGGAAACCCTTATCCGTCTGCTATTGATGCTGATTTATTAATAGAAAAAAACAGTGAGAATATCAATGGGACGCTTTATTTCTGGACACACAACACACCATTCAAAAACAATATATACGCATCAGATGATTATGCTGTATACAATTTATTGGGTGGAGTTGGTACCAGAAGTTCTATTTCATCCGGATTAAATGAAATAATTCCTGATGGGAAAATTGCATCCGGACAAGCCTTTTTTGTTATGAGCAAAAATTCAGGAGCAGTTGCGTTTAATAATAGTATGAGAATACAAGGTCAAAATACTACTTTTTTTAAACCCGGAAAGAATAATAAAAATGCAAATGAACCCAGTATAAAAAAACACCGTCTCTGGCTAAATTTAGAGAATTCAGAAGGTGTTTTTAAACAGATTCTGATTGGTTATATTCAGGGAATGCCAGAGGGATTAGATTATAATTCTGAAACTTTTAATGCGAATCAGTTTGTAGATTTCTATAGTATTTTAGAAAATAAAAACCTGGTAATTCAGGGTACAAGCATGCCATTTTCTGAAACAGATTCAGTTTTGCTTGGATATCAGACAAGTATTGACGGAAATTTTAGTTTAAAATTAGATCATCAGGATGGTTTGTTCGAAAATCAGAATATTTATATTGAAGATAAGGTTTTAAATAAAATACAGAATTTAAAAGAAAATCCATATTCATTTTCAACCGCAAAAGGAAGATTTAATGATCGTTTTGTTTTGCATTACATTGACAAAAAACTAAACAGGAAAAATGCAGAAGAGATTGAAAAAACTATTTTCATAGGTGTCAAAGACAAATCAATTAAGATAATCTCCACTAAAGAAAATATTCAGAAAATTGATATTTATGATGTCTCAGGAAAAGTTATTTATACTAAAAACAAAATTGATGCAGCAGAATATGAGACAGCAAATTTGCCATTTAGTAATCAGGTTTTTATAATAAAAATTACATTAACTAATTATATATTCACTCAGAAAACTCTATTTCAATAAGAGATATAGCAACTTTTAAAAGCCTGTTTGTCCATTTTATTTTTGTAATAAAATGGAATTCCCTTTAACATTTACTTCAAAAATATTTAAAAAACAGCTTCTTCTTTAATTTTTTATTCTTCCTTTAGGTTTTTGCTCCTACATTATAAGCCGTTATTTTACTGGTAAATCTTATTTTAAATGTATTAAAAAATGTGTTTAAATGTTAAATTCCTATATTTTAGCTTTGAACATTCTGACTCCTTCAAATAAAACCGTATATTGTTGTGATACTCGTACATCGCAAATTTATAAGCCTGCTACCGCCAAATTATTATTACTTACTAAATACCACAACGAAAGTATAACAGTATTTATTTACTGTTTGTTCTTCTGTTCTCAAATTATTAAGGTATTTAGAATTTGATCAGATTTTCGTCTGACTTTGTTGATTTTAAAAAAATAACGTAATGAAAAAAAAAATACTTCTCTGCCAGGCTTTGCCTCACTTTTTAGTTCGTTGTTTTTCTTTCTCTGATCATTATTCTAAAAATGGTCAATATGTAAAGGTTAAACTTTCCTTGTTGTTTTCATTTGTTTGGTTTTCGCTTTTGGCACAACATTCTCCATTTGCTAGTAATGGGTCAATAGTTATTCCTGCAGGAACAATTGTATCAAAAAATGCAGATGATATAGAACGCCATCGCGTCTGGCTTAATATGGCAAATACCCAAGGTGCCTTTAAACAATTACTCGTCGGTTATATAGAAGGAGCTACTAACGCTCATGATAATATGTTTGATGGTGAGACTCAGGATGCAAATCCATATCTTGATTTTTATAGTATGATTGGTGATAGAAAATATGTAATTCAGGGTCGTGCACTCCCTTTTTCAGATGCCGATTTAGTACCATTGGGATATCGTTCGGCACTTGTAAGCGACTTTACTATTTCAATAGATCAGGCAGATGGGAATTTAATAAATCAGGATATTTATATACAGGATAAAGTAACTGGTGCAACACATAATTTAAAAACAGGCGGTTATACTTTTTCTACGGTTATTGGCACCTTCGACGATCGTTTTATATTACGTTATACAAACAATACATTAGGAACAGGTACTTTCGAAAACATAGAGAAGGAAGTTTTCATCAGTGTAAAAAATAAGATAATCACGATTAATGCTAATGATAATTTAATTGATGAAATCTACGTTTATGATATTACCGGAAAAGAAATCTATAAAAGCAATCTAAATGATGTCGCATTTCAGATTGAAAATTTAGAATCTCAAAATCAGATTCTTTTAGTAAGAGTCATATTAGAGAATAATAATATAACTACACAGAAAATAGTGTTTTAGAAGTTAAAGTTTAAACAAAAAAAAGCAGCTGCAAAATTATGCAGCTGCTTTTTTTGTTTAAAGAGTTTTATATAAGCTCTGATGCGTATTTCGTATGGCTTGCTCGTTTTTATAATCAATCCATTTCTGTCCTTTGAATTTTCTCATTAAAATATCAAAATGGCGCATAATTAAAACATTATAAGCCGCTTTTGAAAGATTGGTAATGTTTTTAGGGAATGAGCGTAAACTCATAGAAAATCCCGGAGTTAAGTATTTCATATAATGCCAATAACCTTCTGGCATGTACAGCATTTCGCCGTGTTTTAAATTTGTGATATAACCTTCTGCATTTTTGAGGGCCGGCCATTTTTCATAGTCAGGATTATCAAAATCGATATCCTCTCTTGAAATTAAGGCATGCGGAACTTTATACATATATTTTGACTGATCCGGTGCAAACAACATACATTGTTTTTCTCCATGAAAATGAAAATGCAAAATATTGGAATAATCAATATCATAATGCATAAAAACCCTTGAACTTTGACCTCCAAAAAACAGCATTGGCAATTGTTTGACTAATTTTAGCCCAATATCAGGCCATAAAAAGTCATTTTTTAAGGTTGGGATTTCTTTCATTAGATTATAAAGAAAAATACGGTAATTGGTAGGTTTTTGTTCCAGAAGATCAATATAGTCGCTCATTTTCATTTTAGTATGCGCCTCATTAAATCCGTCTTCATGGTTTACAGGTCTGTCATCATATAACGGTACAATTGCATCACCGGCAATTTCTTTCATGTAGGACAGCTTCCATTTTTTGTAAGCAGGCCAATCTTCAGTCAATTGTTCTATGACAACCGGAATTTGTTTTTTTACATATTGGTTTACAAAATCATCTTTTGAGATTTTTTTAACTCTTTCTATTTGTTTTAAATTCATTTCTTAATAAAAAAAATTGCTTATAATCAGTGTGTTATAAGCAATTTAAAAAATTTTATCGAGAAATGTGAACTCTATTGATTAAATTTTTGATTTAATCGAAGCTTCAAGGTTTCTTTCAATGGTATGTCCCGGTCTTGACCATTTTGGTTTTTCTCCTAAAGGAGCAAATTGAGAATCGGCAGCTTCAACAGTTTTTGGCTGTGAAACTTTAGTAAATGGTTTTTGTGGATTCAATCCTAATAATTCAAACATTTTCATGTCTTCGTGAACATCAGGGTTTGGAGTTGTCAGTAATTTATCTCCTGCAAATATAGAATTTGCTCCTGCAAAAAAGCACATTGCCTGACCTTCGCGGCTCATATTTGTTCTTCCGGCGGATAAACGCACTTGTGTATCCGGCATTACAATTCTTGTAGTAGCAACCATTCTGATCATTTCCCAGATTTCAACTGGTTTTTCATCTTCCATCGGAGTTCCTTCAACAGCTACTAAAGCATTAATTGGCACAGACTCCGGTTGTGGGTTCAATGTAGAAAGAGCTACAAGCATTCCTGCTCTGTCCTCAATACTTTCTCCCATTCCGATAATTCCGCCACTGCAAACCGTAACATTTGTTTTACGTACATTCTCAATAGTTTCTAAACGGTCTTCGAAACCACGTGTCGAAATGACATCTTTATAATATTCTTCAGAAGTGTCTAAGTTGTGATTATAAGCATATAAACCCGCTTCTGCCAAACGTTGTGCCTGATTTTCGGTAATCATACCCAAAGTACAGCATACCTCCATATCCAGTTTATTAATGGTACGAACCATTTCTAAAACCTGGTCAAACTCTTCACCATCTTTTACATTTCTCCAGGCAGCACCCATACACACACGTGATGATCCGCTTGATTTTGCACGCAAAGCCTGTGCTTTTACCTGGCTCACACTCATTAGGTCATTTCCTTCAACCCCAGTGTTATAACGTGCGGCCTGCGGACAATAACCGCAATCTTCAGGGCATCCTCCTGTTTTAATAGATAATAATGTAGAAACCTGTACTACATTCGGATCATGATTTTGTCTGTGAATTGTTGCTGCTTCATACAGCAAATCCATCATAGGTTTATTATATATGGCGATTATTTCGTCTTTTGTCCAGTTGTGTTTTGTAATGCTCATTGATACATTGTTTTTGAAGCTTCAAAAGTAGTTAAATTGTTCTAATCAACCAATGATGTCTTCCGTAAATGAATATTTGATAGTTTTTTTCAAAAAAGAAACACTCTAAAATCATAGAATTATATTTTTTTATGATTTTAGAGTGCCAAAATGTTTGTTTTATTTTGAAATGTTAATCAGCAATATATTTATTATTCCAATAGAGCATCATCATCAAAGTTACAATTACCGAAGAAGCAAGTCCTTCAAACAGCAAACAAATGCAATAAGTAGGCACAGATGGATTTCCTCCAAACATAAATGCTTCTGACAACGTTTCTACATAAGCATCGCCTCCTCTGGCATAACTATAAACCAATAACCCGAAAACACTCATTGCTACACCAACTACCGAAGTTGCCATTGCAGAAACTGCGTTTGATACAAAATTGGTTTCGCCTTCCTGCAGGTTCATTCGCATTGTTTTATTCACTCCATAAAATATAAAAAATACATTTAGAGTACGCAGGTAAAATAAATCAGCTAAACCTAATACGTTCATCAATAAAAAATAAATGCCTATTCCGAGGAATATCAAAAAACCGTTGGTTATTTCTTTAGGTAGTTTCATAATGGTTATTTTTTTAGAAGTTAATAGTAAGCGTTTGATAAACAGTGCTCTATCAAATTTACTAAAAAATAACTATAATGATTTAAAAATAAAGGAAAACTATAAGTCAGGTTTCCTAAAGGCGGGCGATAAAAGCCAAAGCTGTTTTTTTATCCTGATTTAGCTGCTCTTTGAGCAACTCAACAGATCCGAATTTTTGTTCTTCGCGAAGATATTCTAATAAGGAAACCTCAATTTTATGGCCATAGACGTCAGCATCAAAATCAAAAAGATTTACTTCAATAGTTTTCTTTTCTCCATTGACAGTTGGGTTAAAACCAATATTCATCATTCCAAAAACTTCTTTTTCGTTGATGATTGTTTTAACGACATAAACACCATTTTTTGGGATTTTTTTATACTCTTCCTCAATATTGATATTAGCAGTCGGGAAACCAATTGTTCTTCCAAGCTGTTTGCCTTTTACCACTTCACCAGTCAGGAAATAAGAATAACCAAGATAATCATTGGCAAGAGCTACATTTCCTTCGTCCAGCGCTTTTCTGATTTTGGTAGAACTTACAGAAACATCCTGGATTTCCTGAGCAGAAATTTGCTCCACTTCAAAACCATATTCTTTTCCAAAAGCAATTAAATCATCAATGTTTGCTGTTCTGTTTCGTCCAAAACGATGGTCGTGGCCAATAATTATTTTATGAATATGAAATTGATCAACAAGAATGGTATGAACAAATTCTTCTGCAGTCAGTCTTGAAAAACTTTCGTTAAACGGATGAATAACAAGATTTTCGATCCCCGTTTGTTCTAAAAGCTTGGTTTTTTCAGAAATTGTATTTAAAAGTTTTATTTCTGATTTTTCCTGAAGAACCATTCTTGGGTGAGGAAAAAAAGTGAGAACCAAACTCTCGTATTTTCCATTTTCTGTGTTTTGAGTAATTCGTTCCAGAATTTTTTTATGACCAATATGTACACCATCAAAGGTGCCAAGAGTTAAAATAGTTTTCTTGGTTGTCCGAAAATCGTTTATAGAATGAAAGAGCTTCAAAGCAAATTATTTAAGATGGTGCAAATTTATACTATCTATTTTAAATTTGATACTCAGCACAATTGATTTTTTAACGAAAATTGATTTTCTTTTTAGAAAAAAGTGGCAACTCGTCGGTGAAAAATGATTAATTGTCTTTTCTTCGTAAGAATTTGATTTAATTGCTTTATTTTTGATTGCTTAAAAACAATTCTGGATTTATGAAAAAACAATTACTTTTCGTATTAGTCATTTTTTGCTGTATAAATATGAACGCTCAGTCAGATGGATTGTGGCAAAAAGCAAGTTCAGCTTCAGTAATGAAGAAAAAAGTAAATGATCAGGATTCAGGTAATTTATACTTTACATTAAACTCAGATTTTCTAAAATCAAAGCTTTCCCCGATCACAGATAAATCAAAAAAGAACACTTCAGAAATTACCTTTCCAAATCCAGAAGGAGTTTTGGAAAGATATAATGTTTGGGAATCCTCAAATTTTGATCCTGAATTACAGGCAAAATATCCGGATATTAGAGCATACGAAGGAGCTGGAATTGATGATAAATCTGCAAAAATTCATTTTAGTGTTTCTCCGGCAGGATTACAATCGATGGTGCTTCGCACAAATAAAAATCCGGAATTTATAGAAACCAATCCCGATGATAAATCACAATATGTAGTGTTTGGGTCAAAAAGTACTCTTGCAAAATCAACATTGGTATGTTCTACAAAAGAGCTTTCAGGTAGTAAGTTGTCAAAAAATGCTTCAACTGCAAAAGAAGCTTCAAATAATAAAGTTTTTAAAACACTCCGATTGGCTTTGTCCTGTACAAGTGAATATACTAATTATTTTGGCGGCACAAAAACTGGTGCGCTTGGAGGAATGAACGCTACTTTGACAAGGGTAAACGGAATTTTTAATCGTGATTTGGCTATTAAACTGGTTTTGATTGCCAATAATAATGCAGTTATTTATACTGATGCAGTTACAGATCCGTATTCAGATGCTGCAGCCGGCGCAGATGGAGCATGGAATCAGGAAGTTCAGACAACCCTTACCAATGTTATTGGAAATAGCAATTATGATATCGGACACTTATTTGGCGCTTCGGGAGGAGGAGGAAATGCCGGATGCATTGGCTGTATTTGTGCCAATCCTACTGCCGCAGAACCACTAGGAAAAGGAAGTGCTTATACTTCTCCATCTAATGATAAACCCGAAGGCGATACTTTTGATATTGATTTTGTAATTCATGAGTTTGGACATCAGTTAGGGGCTTATCATACTTTTTCATTCGATTCAGGCGAAAGTACAGGAGTAAATGTTGAGCCGGGAAGTGGATCTACCATCATGGGTTACGCAGGAGTTTCTGAGGGTTATGATGTGCAGAACAATTCAGACGATTATTTTGCATACGTAAGCATTCGCCAGATTCAGACTATACTTTCCGGAGTAAGCTGTCCTGTTAGTACAGCGCTAACAAATAATCCACCAGCTATTGATGCGGGAGAAGATTATACCATTCCAAAAGGAACAGCATTTATCCTAAAAGGAACAGGTTCTGATCCTGAAGGAGGTACAATAACATATTGCTGGGAACAAAACGACAGTTCTATAACAACATTCGGTGCAAACAGTAAAGCCTATCCAACCAAACCTGATGGGCCTTTGTTTCGTTCATTTTTGCCAAATACTTCGCCCGTTAGGTATATGCCACAACTGAGTGCAGTGCTGCAAAATAATTTATCCTCTACCTGGGAGTCAGTCTCTTCTGTGGCAAGAACTTTAAATTTTACACTGACAGGCCGTGATAATGCCGCTCAGGGAACAGCACAAACAAATACAGATGCAATGGTTGTTACTGTAAACGAAAACGTTGGACCTTTTGCAGTTACTTCTCAAAATACTGATAATATTGGCTGGGCAAATGGAACTCAGCAGACCATTACCTGGAGTGTTAATAGCACCAATACATTAGCAGGTTCTACAAATGTAAACATTAAACTTTCTACCGACGGAGGTTTGACATATCCCGTTAACCTTGCTCTAAACACACCAAATGATGGTTCAGAAACCATTACTGTTCCGGCAGATATAAAAAACACAAACTGCAGATTACTAATTGAGCCTACAGACAATATTTATTATGCTGTAAACTCAAAACAGTTTGCGATAGGATACGATGTTACCTCTGATACCAATACTTATACCTTTGCTGCACCAGTTACAATTCCTGATGGTAATATGACTTATACCACAAGAATAATAAGCGTTCCCGCTCCTGTTACTGCAGATCCGGCAGCAATTATAGATGTAGATTTGAATATTAATTTTACACATACTTATTTGTCCGATGTTCAGATAAGCATTATGAGCCCGACTGGAACAATTGTACCGTTGTTTGACGGAAGCTGTGGCAGTACTTCAAATACATTGTCTTTAAAATATGACGATTCAGGAACTACAATTGAATGTGGAATAACCACATTGCAGATAGTTATCCCTGCCGGAAAACTAAGTGATTTTAATAATCAAAGCCCTTATGGGAACTGGACATTAATGGTACGCGATATTGATGGAGGAAAAACAGGAACAATCAATAGTGCGTCGATTACAATTCAGAGTCAAAAATATACTTTAGGGACAGATGATTTTGAAAACATAGATTTCGTTCTTTATCCTAATCCGAATAAAGGGAATTTTACGGTTCAATTCACGCCACAATCAGCAGAAGGAGTTAAAATTTATGTACATGATATTTTAGGAAAAGCAGTTTATTCTAACTCTTTTGTAAGTACAGACAGTTTTAGTCAAAACATCCAGCTTCTAAATGTTTCATCCGGAATATATCTTGTAACTATTATAGATGGAGACAGAAAAACAGTTAAGAAAATAGTAGTGAACTAATCTTTTCAAATTAATAAACAAAAATCAATACGCCATTGCCATACAGACAATGCTGATTTTTGCACCCGGAATTTTTAATAAGGCACGCGAACAGGCTTCGAGTGTTGCGCCTGTTGTTAGGACATCATCAATAATTACAAAATGTTTATTGTGATTTTCTTCTGATATAATAACGTCAAACATATTTTTGATGTTTTCAGACCTGCCCGAAAGATTCTTTTTTGATTGCGTTTTAGAATAAATTTTCCTGAATAAAACAGAATCATCGTAAGGAATTTTCAAACCTTCAGATAAAGCTTTTCCAAAAGTAGCCACCTGATTATACCCCCGTTCTTTAAATTTTCTTTTATGAAGCGGAACCGGAATTATAACATCAAAAGGTATTTTTAAGTTTAAATTTTTCAAATCATTCACATACCAGTTTCCCAAAAGCGTACCGATTTCTTCCTGACCTTTATATTTAAGATTATGAATAAGTTGTTGAACAATTCCTTTTTTATTGAAGTATAATAATGCCGAAATGTATTCAATATCTACTTTTCCATAAAACTTTTTGACAGCTTCATTTTTATCATCAAGATGATATTGTGTCAGAGGCATTTCATGTCGGCATTTGGTACATATAACAGTTTCGTTAGTAACCAGGAGCGAACCACATCCGGAGCAAATTTTAGGAAAAAAGAGGTCAATAATATAATTAAACACAAATAGAAAGAATTTAGTTACAAAAATAACGAAATGAATCCTTCAATCTTAATTATTTTTCTTTTTTTTAAAAGTACTTTTTATATTTTTGCATCACTATGGCAAAACAAGAAGATTTATTTAAGAATGTGGTTTCGCACGCAAAAGAGTACGGATTTATTTTTCCGTCAAGCGAAGTTTACGACGGATTAAGTGCTGTCTATGATTATGCACAAAATGGTGTCGAGTTAAAAAAGAATATCCGTGAATATTGGTGGAAATCAATGGTTCAGATGAATGAGAATATTGTCGGCCTTGATGCTGCAATATTAATGCACCCGACAACCTGGAAAGCTTCAGGTCACGTTGATGCCTTCAATGACCCGTTAATTGATAATAAAGATTCTAAAAAAAGATATAGAGCAGACGTTTTGGTTGAAGATTATGCTGAAAAGATCAATCAAAAAGCTCAAAAAGAAATCGAAAAAGCAAGAGCTCGTTTTGGTGATGCTTTTAATGAAGAAGAATTTGTTTCAACAAATGCCCGCGTTATAGAATATCTTTCAAAATACAAAGAAATTTTATCAAGACTGGCAAAAGGAATGAGCGAAGATCTTCAGGATGTAAAAGCTTTAATCGAAGAATTAGAGATTGCTGATCCTGAAACCGGTTCAAGAAACTGGACAGATGTTAAGCAGTTCAACTTAATGTTCGGGACCAAATTGGGTGCTTCTGCAGATTCTGCAATGGATTTGTATTTGCGTCCGGAAACGGCTCAGGGTATTTTTGTGAACTTTTTAAATGTTCAGAAATCGGGGCGTATGAAAGTTCCTTTTGGAATCGCTCAAACAGGTAAAGCGTTTAGAAACGAAATTGTTGCAAGACAATTCATTTTCCGTATGCGTGAATTTGAACAAATGGAAATGCAGTTTTTTGTACGTCCGGGAGAAGAAATGCAATGGTACGAACACTGGAAAAAAACACGTTTAAACTGGCACTTATCTTTAGGATTAGGTAAAGAGAACTACCGTTTTCATGATCACGAAAAATTAGCGCATTACGCAAATGCAGCAGCAGATATTGAGTTTAATTTCCCATTCGGATTCAAAGAACTGGAGGGAATTCACTCTCGTACCGATTTTGACTTAAAAGCGCACGAACAATATTCAGGTAGAAAATTACAATATTTTGATCCTGAGCTTAATGAAAACTATGTGCCGTATGTAGTAGAAACATCTGTAGGTCTTGACCGTATGTTTTTAGCAGTTTTTGCAACATCATTGCAGGAAGAAACTTTAGAAGACGGTTCTACAAGAACAGTGCTAAAATTGCCTGCAGTCCTTGCGCCAACTAAAGCAGCTGTTTTACCATTAGTTAAAAAAGACGGATTACCGGAAATCTCTAAAAAAATCATCGAAGATTTAAAATGGGACTTCAATGTTTCTTATGATGAAAAAGATGCCGTAGGCCGTCGTTACAGAAGACAGGATGCTCTTGGAACTCCGTTCTGTATAACAGTAGATCATCAGACTTTGGAAGATGAAACAGTAACAATTCGTCACAGAGATACAATGAAACAGGATCGAGTAAAAATTGCTGAATTAAAAGATATTATTGAGAACGAAGTTTCAATGAAAAACTGGTTAATGAAGATGTAATTTTTCTGCAAATAACTTTATAATATCCCAAATTTCGATCTAATCGGAGTTTGGGATTTTTTTATTTCCATTTCTGAATTTTAACAATTGTTTATAATATATTAAAAATGAAATATTTGCATTCGTAAAATTTGTATTTTTAATAAATTATAAAAAAATTAGGCAATTCATAAGAAAACTAATCAAATAGTTTCTTAGATTTCATCGAAAATTAAGACAAACTACTATTGAAAAAGTACTCGTATATTATCATTGATGATAATGCTGAAAGTATTCTGGAAACCAAAACCATCGCAGAAGGTTTTCCGGAGTTAACTTTTTTGGCTTCGGCTACGAATTACCCAAAAGCATTGCAATTAGTTCTGGAACACAAACCATCACTTATCTTTATTGAAATAGATCCCAAGGATTTATCCAGTAATTTATCCCTTTATTTCATCAATGAATTGTATCGGTATTTATCGGTTATGCCAAAAATAATAGTGACTACTTCTAAAAGAGAACTTGCTTACGAAGCTATTCAATATGGAGTTTTTGATTATTTGCTAAAACCCATTTTGCAAATTGATATGCTCAAAACGGTTTTGAAGTTGGATAAAGCTACTTTGGAAACGGAATCTATTAAAATCAGAAATGAAATAAATGCT
Source organism: Flavobacterium sp. 1355 (assembly GCF_017833415.1). GTDB lineage: Bacteria > Bacteroidota > Bacteroidia > Flavobacteriales > Flavobacteriaceae > Flavobacterium. The sequence continues at coordinate 15,789 of NZ_JAFICC010000006.1, forward strand.
GTTATCCCAGTCCTGCAGAAGCCTCAAATTGCAGAACAGCCCCTGACTATTTGTATAAAGTCATATGGAGATTATCGCTACTTGAATGCTGCCGATATTACTTATTTTCAGGCAGACAATAATTCGACCGATATCTATCTCAATACAGGCGAAATGATAACTGCTTTTAAAACGCTTAAACATTTTGAGAATGTGCTGACTTATCCTTTTTTCAGGATCCACAACAGCTACATAATTAATCGCAATTATATTGCCCGAATTCATAGTGGAAATTCAATCTGTTACCTGAAAAATTCAACCAAAAAAATACCTTTTTCCAAAACATATAAATCAAATATTGATCTCATAATTACTGATTTTATTATAGGAAATTACTTAGAAGTCTAAAAATTAGGTATTTACGTAAAATTCACGCTCATCTACTATCAATTGGGCATGTTCTACCACAAACCAATTTTTTTATATAAATTTTTTTCATTCCCGACTTAGTTTTACACCGTGATTGACAGAACAATCACATCCCCAAATAAATCATAAAACAAAAAAATCTAAGATCATGAAAAAAACAGCTCTAACATTCGGATTATTCTCTTTAGCAATGGTTGCAACTTCTTCTGCTACTCCTACAAATCAAGCCATTTTTTCAAATCACAGATCAAGTATTGAACTGCCTGTTGATGGAGCTACAGGCGGTGGAAGAAAACAAGATCGTATAGTAAAAGATGAAATGGAAACAAAAAACAATGAGTTTGGTTTTGCTAATATTAATCAATCTTTAGGAGGAAATAAAAAAGTAGATTAAATCCAATAGAAAATAATTACAAAATATTTTAGGCTGTCAAATTTTTGACAGCCTTTTTTTATATTTTTGATGAAATTCAAAATTTCCATTGAAAAAATATTCTCAAATAATATTGTGCCTGCTTTTGTTTTCTTTTAGCTGTACTAAGAAAAACAACCTGAATAAAAGCATATCTCCAGAAGATAGCCTTCCTGTTTATTTATCTTTGGCAAACGATATTAATTTAGATTATTATCTAAAACAAAAATACAACCAAAAGGCTTTTTCCATTATCATAAATCAAAAAAACGACTCACTCAGCAGAGCAAATTTGTTTAAAGTGGCTAATCGATATTATAATATGAACGATCTCAAATCGTATCGTGAAATATCAGAGTTAGTGCTGGACAAATCTGTAAGCGCTAAAGATTCCTCAAGTATAGCAAAAGCATACACCTATCTTGGAGATTATTATAGTGCTCATATAATTTCAGACAGTGCGTTCAGAAATTATTTTAAAGCCCAGAAAATTTATCTTCAAATTGATGATAAGTATAATTTATCCAAAACATTATTAAGCAAGGCAAGTTTACAATATAATGAAGGAGATTTTTTTGAGAGTGAAATATCTGTTTTTAAGGCTTTAAGCATACTAAAACAGCAAAAAAATGTAAACGACCAGCTTTACGAATGCTATAATTTACTGGGAATTCTTTATAACGAAAAAGAAGAATATGCCCGTGCCTTAGAATTTCAAAACAAAGCTTTGATTACATTAAATGATAAGACCATACCGCCGGACCTGCAGCTAAAAGCTACATCGCTGAACAATATTGGTTTTATTTATATGCGAATGCGAAAATTTAAACAGGCAATAGCTTATTTTGAAGAAGGACTAAACGAGAAAAATCTCTTTGAAGAGAAAACATTTTTATACGCCATGCTATTAGACAACCTGGCCTATTCTAAGTTAAAGTCTAAAAGAATGGACGGGCTTCCGGATCAGTTTTACAGGTCTTTAAAAATTCGGGACAGCCTGGGCCTTAAGATGGCTAAAATATCAAATCAAATACATTTGTCGGAGTATTATGCCTTTAAAAAAGATACCTTTAAGGCCATTCAGTTTTCAAAACAAGCGTTATTGCTTTCCCGTTCTTCTGATAAACTGACTAATACTTTACTGGCTCTTAAACAAATTGCAGTTGTAGATCCCCGAAATGCATCTCAATATTCTAAAGAATACATTCGTCTTAACGATAAAATGTTGAAGGCAGAGCGTAACATGGGAGAAAAATTTTCCCGAATTGAATATGAAACAAATGAAATAAAAGACCAAAACTCTAATTTGCAGGAAAAGAATAAAACATTAGTATATGTTTTTAGTATTTGTACGCTGATAGGCTTGTTTTTTTATGTTTATAAAACCCAACAGGCCAAAAACAGGGAATTACTTTTTAAACAGCAGCAGCAAATTGCCAATGAGGATATTTATAACCTAATGATTTCACAGCAAAATGATATTGAGCTGACACGTATCAGAGAAAAGAAAAAAGTTGCACAGGAACTGCATGACGGTGTTTTGGGAAGAATGTTCGGTGTGAGAATAAGTTTGGACAGCCTTGATAAAATTAATGAAGAGGAAGCAGCACCAAAAAGGAAAAAATACCTGACCGAACTTAAAAATATAGAAGAAGATATACGGGAAATTTCGCATGATTTAAACCGCGAAAAATCGGAACTAATTAATAATTTTGTTTTGATTTTGAATAAGTTGTTTGAAAATCAGCAAAATACATATCCTTCAAAACTGATTACTACATTTGATTCTCAAATCAAATGGGAACTGGTCAGCAATGCAGTTAAAATTAATTTGTACCGGATTATTCAGGAAGCGCTTCAGAATTGTAATAAATATGCGAAAGCAAAAATAATTACAGTTGAATTTAAAAATGAAGTAAATCACCTAATATTGTCTGTTTTTGATGACGGAATTGGTTTTAACCCAAAGAGAACCAAAAACGGTATCGGATTGCATAATATCGAATACAGGGTGGCAGAATGTAAGGGAAGCGTAATTATAAAATCGGCCCCGGGAGAAGGAACGATGCTTCTTGTAAAAATACCAATTGACCAAAAAATTAACCTGCAAAAGAAATGACAGTTGACCCAAAAACCACAGGTTCTCAATTAATTAAACGAAATGTATTAATTGTTGATGATCATCCGTTTATAATCGAAGGATACAAAAATGCTATAACACGGTATAATCCTCAGCAATATGAGTTTGAGATTTCTCAGGCTTATGACTGCAGATCGGCCTTTGATTTGATAGAAGATGAAGCTGCACCCAATTTTGATGTTGCTTTTTTGGATATCAGTATGCCGCCTTATGAAGAAAAAGATATTTTTTCGGGTGAAGACCTGGCAAAATTACTTTCAAAAAAAATGCCTTTTTGCAAGATTGTTTTACTAACGATGTACACCGAATTGCTGAAAATAAAAACAATCATCAGAACGATACATCCAAATGGCTTGATTATAAAAAACGATTTAACCTTTGATGAATTGCTTTTTGCATTTGACAGAGTGATGAAAAATGAGAAATATTACAGTCAGTCAGTACAAAAAATGCTAAATCAGTCCACTCATCACTCAATAGAAGTGGATGAATTCGACAAACAGATTTTATTTCATTTATCAAAAGGAACTCCGGTAGCAGAAATGCCCCAATATATTCCAATATCTTTGAATGCCATAGAAAAGAGAAGATCCAATTTGAAAGAATTGCTTAAAATAAGATCAGGCCTTGACGAGGATTTGGTTAAAGAAGCCAAAAGCAAAGGGCTTTTTTAAAGATAAATTCCAAATAAAAAAATCCAAATTTCAAATGGCATGATGCACTATTGGAATTTGGAATTTTTTATATTTAAATTTTTAATATTTATTCACTCAAAGCATCCCAGCCACGTGCTTTTAAGGCAATTTTGGTATTCGCACGGGTTATCAAATGGATTCCTTCACTTTCGTCTGCCATATGGCCAATAACAGAAAAATTCGGGTTGCCTTTTATTTTGTCAAAATCATTAATGTCAATCGTGAATAGCAGTTCATAATCTTCACCACCGTTAATAGCGACAGTTGTGCTATCGATATTAAACTCTTCACAAGTCGAAATAAACTGTGGATCGAGCGGAAGTTTGTCTTCATATAAATTACAACCCACTTTTGACTGTTTGCACAAATGAATAATTTCTGAAGAAAGGCCATCAGAAATATCAATCATTGAAGTTGGTTTTATTTCAAGAGCGTGCAAAAGCGTGCGCACATCCTTTCTTGCTTCCGGTTTTAATTGTCTTTCTACCAAATAGGTATAAGGATCTAAATCGGGCTGATTGTTTGGATTAACCTGAAACACCTGTTTCTCACGTTCCAAAACCTGCAGTCCCATATAAGCAGCACCAATATCTCCGGTTACAACCAACAGATCCGTTTGTTTGGCGCCGTTTCTGTAAACGATTTCGTCTTCACTGGCTTCACCAATTGCAGTAATGCTGATAATCAATCCTTTTTGAGATGAGGTAGTATCCCCGCCAATAACATCAACCTTATATTCTTTTGCAGCGTGTGTAATCCCTTCAAATAATTCTTCTAAGGCTTCCAGAGGGAAACGGTTAGAAACGGCCACAGAAACGGTTATTTGCGTTGGTTTGGCATTCATAGCACAAATGTCAGAAACATTCACAACAACAGATTTATAACCTAAATGTTTTAATGGCATATAAGCCAGGTCAAAATGCACCCCTTCAATTAGTAAATCGGTAGAAACCACTACTTTTTTATCCTTAAAATCAAGGACAGCAGCATCATCACCTATACTTTTTAAAGTAGACTCCTGAGTAACATCAAAATTTTTGGTTAAATGTTCTATTAAACCAAATTCGCCTAATTGAGCAATACTGGTACGTTGCGGATTTTTATCTTCGATCATTTTTTCTAAGTTCCAATGTTTATAAGTTACAAAGGTACAATCCCGAAGCTTGGGTAGCAAAGGTTTTGTCATTTTTGATCGAAATCACTTTGATTTGTACCCATTCAAATTTTAAAATTGACATTTTTTTTGCATCTTTAATAGAATTAAAAACAGCAAAAATGAAAACATTCGATATAGTCACACTAACCGTAAACCCCTCGGTTGATAAAAGCACCCACTTTTCGGGATTAATTGCAGAAAAGAAAATAAGATGTAAAGAGCCTCAGTTTGATGCCGGCGGCGGGGGAATAAATGTTTCTAAAGCAATTGCTCGCTTACGCGGAAATTCTTTAGCAGTGTTTACAGCAGGCGGACCAGTGGGAGAAATGCTCAAAGATTTAGTAAAAAAAGAAAAAGTAGATTTTGAAGTCATTGATATCAAAACTGCAACAAGAGAAAATTTTATTGCTGTCGATGACAATACCAATTCGCAGTACCGCTTCGGATTTGCCGGTGATGTTCTCGAAGCATCAGAAGTTGAGCAGATTTTAGAAACAATTTCAAATCTTAAACCTAAATTTTTAGTCGCAAGCGGGAGCCTAAACGAAGGGCTGTCTGATGATTTTTATCAGAAGGTGGCTGAAATAGCAAAAAAGTCAGATACAAAATTAATTGTGGATACTTCTGGCGAAGCTTTGAAGAAAATTTTAGAAACAGGTGTTTATCTCATAAAACCAAACGTAGGTGAACTTGCCAAACTCATTGGAATGGAAAGATTGGAAATAGAAGAAGTAGATGATGCCGCAAAACAAATCATAGCAAAAGGCGGAGCAGAAATTGTAGTGGTTTCACTTGGCCCGCAAGGAGCCGTTTTGGTCACAAAAGAGAGTTGTGAATTTGTGCCGGCGCCAAATGTTTCCAAAAAAAGCACCGTTGGAGCAGGAGACAGTATGGTAGGGGGAATGGTTTGGGCATTGTCTCAAAACAAAAGCATGAAAGAAGTAATTCGCTGGGGAGTTGCGTGCGGATCTGCAGCAACAATGAATGAAGGAACACAATTATTTAAATATGAAGATGCGAATCGTTTGTTTGAATGGCTAAAGAGTAAATAATGTTTTCAGCGAATTAGTGTTTTCAATCTAAAATTGTAGAGCGCACAGCAGTGTATGCCTACGAAAATAAAAAAATATTTATTTTTTATTTTACTGCTGACAAACTGTTGTCACCGGCCCGTTTTACTTTTGAAGTATTAAAAAATTTAAAACTTTAAAATCATGAAAACATTAGCTGCACAAGTAATTACTCCCGAAGATTTATTGAAACACTGGCAAGGTCACCGCGCCCTTACAAGACGTGTAATCGAATTTTTTCCTGAAAAAGATTTCTTCGAGTTCTCAATTGGAGGAATGAGAACATTTGCAAAATTAACCGACGAACTTCTGGCTATTGCGGTTCCGGGGCTTAAAGGGATTGTGACTAAACAAGTCGAGCCTTTTAACGAAGGAGGGGAAAAATTGGTTTTTAAAGCGCAATATCTTGAAAAATGGGATCAGGCAACTGATGAAATCAATAAATATTGGGAAAAATTATCGATTGAAGATTTTAATGAAAACTTTAATCTGTTTGGACAATATGAATTTCCTGTTATTCAAAATATTTTATATTTTATTGACAACGAAGTACATCACCGAGGACAAGGTTATGTTTATTTAAGAGCTTTAAATATTGAACCTCCATTCTTCTGGGAAAGATAAATATGATTCTTAAATATTTCATTTAACTTAAAAATCAACATTATGAGCTTACAAAAATTAATGACCAACTATGCAGACTATAATGTATGGGTAAACCAGCAATTTGTAAACTGGCTTTCTGCAAAATCTGATGAATTACTAAATCAGGAAGTTCCGTCGAGCTATTCGAGCATTTCCAAAACGCTTCGCCATATTTTGGAAACAGAAGAATACTGGTATTCGGTGATTGCAGAAACCGCTCCATTTGAGAGAAAGGAAAATGTTACTTTAAGCACAAAAGAAATATTTGAAGGATTACTAGAGAGTTCTTCAAAACTGGCTGGCTACATAAAGTCATTGTCAGAAGAAGAATTATCTAAAGAAATTAAAATCGAAAATCCATGGTTTCAGTGTGAGTTTCCTTTAAGTGAATATTTACTCCAGGTTGTCAATCACGGCACATATCACAGAGGTCAGATTGTAACAATTGGCAGAAATATCGGAATTACAGATGCCTCAAATACAGATTATAATTTTTATAATGTAGTAAAAACACAGTAAACAAAAACTCCTCAATTGATGTAAAATCAGTTGAGGAGTTTTTTATGAAAGCCTTTTTCTGTTTACTTCCAGAAGTTCCAAAGTTTTGGTTTTAAGTATTTCAGGTTCTAGAATTGTGGCATAATCGCCAAACATTAAAAACCATCTTGGAAAACCATTTTCTATATCGCGGCACATGAACGTCATTTCGATTTGCCCGTCTATTTCTTTTTCAGAAACATAGCCATGATATTTTCTTTCGTTAGCCAAATATCGCGCAATTTTTTTTTCAATCAGGATTCGGACTTTGGTAGTCGGAATAGTTTCTGTTTTGGTTAAATACGTTTCAAGAGAATCATGTTCTATGGTAAAATCAAGATCTGTTTTTTTAATTTCCTGAATTCGGTCGGTACGAAACTGGCGATAATCTTTTCTCAAATGACAATACCCCAGAAAATACCAATTGTTATGATCGTGAAATACACCCACAGGCTCTAAATTTCGCTGCGTAGTTTCTTCTTTGTCAAAAGTTTTATAAGTCAAAAGAATCTGTTTTTTTTCGGCAATAGCTTCAAAAAGAATAGCCAGAGTATTGGGAGAATTATCATTAAACAAGGGTTCTGTAGTCTGCATGACAACTCTGGATTCAATATTCGAAAGATAATCTTTGTCGCCGCTCCTCAAAACCGATTTTAGTTTATACATCGCCGATGCATAATGTGTTCCCAGAGAAGGGTCAGTAAATTTCTGCATTAGTTTTTCAGCGGCAATAAAACTGCTCACTTCTTCACGCGTAAACATAACGGGCGGTAATCTGTAGCCCTCCATCAAAGCATAACCAACTCCGGCTTCGCTGTAAATAGGAACTCCGGAAGCTTCGAGAGTTCGAATATCCCTGTAAATGGTTCTCAGACTACAGTCAAAACGATCTGCCAATTCCTGTGCTTTTACAATTTTTTTAGATTGCAGTTGAATAAGAATAGCAACAATTCGGTCAAAGCGTTTTGGAGATTCGTCGAGCATTTTTTAGGGTTCTAAGGTTCTTAGTGGCTGAGGTTCTAAGATTCAAAGATACAAAGGTTGAGAGTTTTTAAAATGATTCATTAAAAATTAAACAAAAAACCCAACAACTTTCGTCATCGGGTTTATCTATAATTTAAGCTTTAAATTTTCTGAAAGACTGGATCATTTCATAAATACCAAAAGCAATAGTTATTTTACCAAATAAGAAAGGAAATAAACTTAGAAAGCAATTAAATTTCAAAAGACTTTCTCCTGCTTTATAATATTCATTTTTAAAATCGGTAATTAAGAAAAATCTAAAATAGCCATAAATGAAATCTTGCCAGTTTTGTAAATTAATAGTTTTGTTAAAGTTCTCAAATATAAAAAAGGGAGTGAAGAATATCAGTCCAATAATTATAGTAAACCAAAAAGCCCAAGTCCAACTTCCAAAATTTGAAGACCATTTTGTTGCCCATAAAATTGTTTTGTCTTTAAAATCTATTTTAAAATTTAATTCTTTATAATGAGCAGCCAATTCATAATTTCTAAATTTATTGAAATCAATTCGGTTTTCAGCCTTTTGAAGCTCTTGTTTGATTGTTCTAATAGTTATTCTGTCACACTCATCTATTTTCGTAATTCGAATATCATCAAACCACACCTTTTTCTCGAAAATAATTCTTATAAAACAGACTATATCAAAATATGTTTGCTGGAAGGAAACATTATCAGAAAAAGTGGTTTCTTCAATTCTTAATTTATGTAACCAATAATTGTTGAAATTTGCTAATTTAGAAAAGTGACAATTTTCAAACCATAGAAAAGAAGAATTTAAATATGGTAAGCCAGAGAATGTTGCTAGTCCTGTAAAAGAGCATTCTTTAAATTGTGAAATATTATAAATAGAATCATATCTAAATTCTTTGGAAAAATTACAATTGTAAAACATTATTTGGTCTAATGAAACAGAATCAAAGTAGCATCCTTCAAAAAAATTAACACTACTAATGTCGAAAGATGTTTCTTTCAAAAATTGAGCATTTTTTAACCACAAATTTGAATCGAAACTGCATTCATATATTTTGAAATTTCCTTTTATGAAAATGTTAGGGGTATTATTATGAGTATTAAATTCGTGATTCGAAAACTCTAAAACTCCAATGGTTGATTTACGGATATGGAATCTATCGCAAGTAAAAGTGTTGGAGATAAATGTAAGGTCTTCTAAATCACTTTCGAAAAACATATTGGATTCAAAAATGCATTCTTCAAATCTAAGTCGATGTAAACATTCTTTTTTATTTTTATAAAATTGTATTTGCTTTCCCGAAAACTTTATGTGAGAAAAAATTATTAATAAGTTGACTCTTTCTAAATCAATATTTAAAGGTTTGGTAATTTCAACTACAAGATCAGAAATCGTCTCTACATAATCTGAGTAAATTATTTTCTGAAACTCTTCACCACTTATTGCTTCCATAACTTTTTATCAAAAATAAACAAAAAACCCGACAACTTTCGTCATCGGGTCTATCTATATTCTTTTCTCTTTCTTCTATTTTCTAAAATAAAAATTAGTCGTTAAGTTTCAAAACAGCCATAAAAGCCTCTTGCGGAATCTCAACGTTTCCTACCTGTCTCATACGTTTTTTACCTTTTTTCTGTTTTTCCAAAAGTTTACGCTTACGCGAAATATCTCCACCGTAACATTTTGCGGTAACGTCTTTACGAAGTGCTTTGATCGTTTCACGAGCGATAATTTTTGCCCCAATCGCAGCCTGAATCGGAATATCAAATTGCTGTCTTGGAATTAATTCGCGTAATTTCTCAGTCATTTTTTTACCGATGTTATACGCATTATCTTCGTGAATCAATGCAGAAAGCGCATCAACAGTCTGTGCATTTAAAAGAACATCCAGTTTTACCAGTTTTGAAGTTTTCATTCCGATAGGAGAATAATCAAAAGAAGCATAACCTTTAGAAACTGTTTTCAGACGATCGTAAAAATCAAATACGATTTCGGCCAATGGCATATCAAAATTCAACTCAACCCTTTCAGTCGTTAAATACGTTTGATTGGTAATCTGACCACGTTTTTCAATACATAAACTCATTACGTTTCCTACGAAATCAGCTTTTGTAATGATTGTCGCTTTAATATACGGTTCTTCAACTCTGTCTAAACGAGAAGGTTCAGGCAAATCAGAAGGATTGTTTACAATAAAAGGAGTTTCAGGATCTTTTTTGGTATAAGCCAAATACGAAACGTTGGGAACTGTAGTAATTACAGTCATATCGAACTCACGCTCTAAACGTTCCTGGATAATTTCCATGTGAAGCATTCCTAAGAATCCGCAACGGAAACCAAATCCTAACGCTGCGGAACTTTCAGGTGTAAAAACTAACGAAGCATCATTCAATTGCAGTTTCTCCATAGAAGAACGTAAATCTTCATAATCTTCAGTATCAACAGGATAAATTCCGGCGAATACCATCGGTTTTACGTCCTCAAAACCCGTAATCATATTTGTGGTTGGCGTTTTTGCATCCGTTAAGGTATCACCAACTTTCACTTCTTTTGCTTCCTTGATTCCGGAAATCAAATAACCAACATCTCCGGCAGAAATCACATTTTTCGGAACCTGATTTAATTTTAACGTTCCAATTTCGTCAGCAAAATATTCATTTCCGGTGGCCATGAATTTAATTTTTTGCCCTTTTTTGATTTCACCGTTTACAACTCTAAAGATTACTTCGATTCCACGAAACGGATTGTAAACCGAGTCAAAAATCAAAGCCTGCAACGGTTCGTCTTTATTTCCTTTTGGAGCCGGAATTTTTTCGATAATGGCAGCTAAAATATTTTCAACACCAAAACCTGTTTTTCCCGAAGCATGAATAATATCTTCTAATTTACAACCTAATAAATCGATAATATCATCACTTACTTCCTCAGGATTAGCACTTGGTAAATCTACTTTGTTTAAGACCGGAATAATTTCCAGATCATTCTCTAAAGCCAAATATAAGTTAGAAATCGTTTGTGCCTGGATACTTTGTGCAGCATCTACAATCAAAAGTGCCCCTTCACAGGCCGCAATAGATCTGGAAACTTCGTATGAAAAGTCAACGTGACCCGGAGTATCAATTAAGTTTAAAATATATTCTTCTCCCTTATAAGTATATTCCATTTGAATGGCGTGACTTTTAATGGTGATTCCACGCTCACGCTCCAGATCCATGTTGTCAAGCAATTGTGCTTTTTCTTCACGAGCTGTAACGGTTTGTGTAGCGCCAAGTAAACGGTCTGCCAATGTACTTTTACCGTGGTCAATGTGTGCAATAATGCAAAAGTTACGTATCTTCTTCATTTTATATATTCAATTCTCTATACGAGTTTTTAGTATTTTTGGGTATGAATTTGCGCTGTTGTAAATACTTTACAGCGTGTTATTAAGGGGCAAAGATAGCGCAAAGTTTTGGATTCTGGAATGTAGTTTGGCCGATAGTTCGGTACTGAAAATAAAATTTGGACTTAAAATTCAAAATTAAATCCTTTTTCGGTTAATTTTTTGTAGATATCGGAATCAAATTTGTAAAGTTTTGCAGCTCTGTGTGAGACTTCCTGCTGTTTTTCGTCGAGTGCTGCCAGGAGCTTCATATGAAGAAATTTTCTTCTGAAATTAGACTTATCTAATTCAACACCTAAAATTTCTTCATAAAGATGCATCAATTGTAATAAGGTGAATTTCTCCGGCAAAAGGTTAAAACCAATTGGAGCCTGGCGAACCCGGTTACGTAAATGCATTAAACTAAAGTTTAGAATTTCATTATGATCAAAAATCAAATCCGGCACTTCATTAATTTTATGCCATTTGGCTTCAATAACTTTTAAGCCGGCTTTTATATTATAATCCTCGCGGTTTATTAGCGTGTAATAACCTATAGTTATAACTCTCTCAGAAATAACACGATCAGGATCTGCAAAAGCTTTTAGCTGCTCAAGGTAAATATTGTCAAGACTCGTGAGTTCATACACAATTCGGTGAGCGGCATTATCAATACTTTCTTTTATATTGACCCGTCCGCCAAGAAGCCCCCATTTTCCTTTACTTTCTCCTCCTGCGTGCTGAACCAGGAGAACCTCCAGATTTTGTTTGTTGAAACCAAATATAACGCAGTCAATAGAAATTTCTTCTATAATATCTTCATTGATTTCTTCAGGAGTATCTAAAGTGTTTTTGTTATTTTTTGAGCGTAAAGATTCCATTTTTGATAAATATGTTTTAAAACTCAAAATTGAAACCTTTTTCTGTAAGCTTCTGATAGATAGCAGGGTCAAATTTATATAATTTGGCTGCGCGGTGCGAAACATCTTGTTGCTTCTCATCAAGAGCAACCAATAGCTTCATATGAAGGATCTTTCTTCTGAAATTTGATTTATCCATTTCGACTCCCAAAATTTCTTCATATAAATGCATTAACTGCAATAAAGTAAATTTTTCGGGTAAAAGATTAAATCCAAGCGGCGCCTGACGAACCCTGTTTCGAAGATGTTTCAGGCTGTAAGATAAAATTTCGTTATGGTCGTAAATTAAATCAGGAATGTTGTTGATTTTGTACCATTTGGCATCAGAAGCTGTAAAACCTGCCTTAATGTTATAATCTTCACGTTTTACCAAGGCATAATATCCTATAGTGATAACACGGCGAAGCGGGAAACGATCCGGATCTCCAAATGCTTTTAATTGTTCCAGATAGATATTGTCAAGACCCGTAAGTTCATTTAATAAACGATGTGCAGCATTATCGGTACTTTCTCTTTTATATATCCAGCCTCCGGGAAGACCCCATTTTCCTTTGCTGATTCCTTCTCCATGTTGTACCAAAAGTACTTCAAGACTTCCTTTATCAAAACCAAATATGACACAGTCAATTGTGATTGCATTCATCGCGGTCTGCTCGCTTTTCAAAAGTGAATCCTCATCTACATTTTTAACCATATCCTGCTCTAAATTTTGACAAATTAAATAAATAAAATGAATAATAGGTGCCTTAAATATTTTATATTTTTTTTAACGTAACAAATTTCTGATAATCAACGGTTTGTTAAACTGCTAATTTATTCATTTTATTTTTTTAATTCTTAAATGTCTGATTGCCAAATCGCTAATTCGATATTTTTTCAACAATTTTTATTTCGATTTAACATTGTTTTTTAAAGTATTAATAAAAATCGGCAAGCATAACTCGTAATAGCAAAAAAATATCCCTAATATTTTGTTAATACAGAAAAAATGTTTTACACTTGTAGTCAAATCTACCATAAGATAAATTCATTTTGACTATAAGATTTGCAAAGCAACAATAATTCTTTTAATTAAATAAAATACCACGATGTTATTTTTAGGAATTGATTTAGGAAGCTCTTCGATAAAACTATCAGTTTTTGATCCTGAAAAAGGTTCAACAACTGGTGCGGTTAGTGTTCCTGATTTTGAAATGCCAATTATTGCCCCAAAATTTGGCTGGGCCGAACAAGATCCGGAATTATGGTGGGAATATGTAAAAGATGGAATCAAACAATTGGGTTCAAAATCAAATATTGATTTAAAAAAGATTGTTGGAATTGGAATTGCTTACCAAATGCACGGTTTGGTTTTGACAGATGAAAATTTAAACCCCGTTCGTTCCTCAATTATTTGGTGTGATAGCCGAGCTGCGATTATCGGAGATGAAATTTATGATAAAATAGGTGCTGAAAATTCTCAGAAACAAATTTTAGGAAGTCCGGGAAATTTTACGGCCTCAAAACTAAAATGGGTAAAAGACAATCAGCCTGAAATTTTCGCGAAAGCAAAATACATGATGCTGCCGGGTGATTTTATAGCTGCTAAACTTTCTAAAATAGCACAAATCAGTACTTCAGGATTATCAGAAGCTGCCTTATGGAATTTTTCAGAAGGAAGACTGGCAACAGAAATCCTTTCTCAAATGGGATTGTCTTCGGATATCGTTCCTGAAATTGTTTCCAACTTTGGAATTCAGGCTACAATTCATTCAGAAATAGCTCAGGAATTAGGTCTAAATCCTGATGTAAAAATAACATACCGAGCAGGAGATCAGCCTAACAATGCCTTGTCATTAAATGTTTTAAAACCGGGCGAAATTGCTACAACCGCCGGAACTTCAGCAGTAGTTTATGCCGTAAGCGATCAGGATGCTTACGACAAACAAAACAGAATCAATACTTTTTTACACGTAAACAATACAGAAACTGAAAAACATAACGGAGTGATGTTATGTATAAACGGTTCCGGAATTTTATACCAATGGTTACGCAAAATCATGTCGGTCGACAGAACTGATTTAATTGCTTACGAAAAACTAAATGCCGAAGCTGCAAAGGTTGAAGCGGGAGGCAACGGACTTCGTTTTTATCCTTTTGGAAATGGTGTTGAACGTATTTTCAATAATAAAAATGCCACTTCGGGAATTCAGAATTTAAATTTCAATATTCATCAGCCTTCACATTTAGTACGCGCGGCCTGCGAAGGAATCGTGTTTGCTATGAACTATGGTTTTGATGTTATGAAATCTGTTGGTGTTTCCGGCACAGTGGTAAGAGCAGGAAATTCAAACTTGTTTTTGAGCCCTGTTTTTAGAGAAATTTTTACCAACACTACGGAGACGACTTTAGAATTATACAACACATCAGGAGCAGAGGGTGCTGCAAGAGGCGCTGCTTATGGTTACGGGTATTACAATTCACTTGATGAAGCTTTCTCAGGATTGCAATGTTTAGAGCGAATTGAACCGAATAAAATCCTTACGAATCAATATCAGGATTTGTATCACGAATGGAAGAATCACATTAAAATAGAACAATAACAATGAGCACAACAAAACAATCTTATTTTAAAAACATAGACACGATTAAATTCGAAGGCAGAGAAAGTGATAACCCATTAGCGTTTAAATGGTATGATGAAAATCGTGTCGTTGCAGGAAAAACACTAAAAGAGCATTTACGATTTTCGATGGCTTACTGGCATACGCTATGCAATACTGGAGGTGACCCTTTTGGAGCTTCTACTGAAACTTTTGCATGGGATAAAAATGAAAATGCCATTTTAAGAGCCAAAGACAAAATGGATGCGGCTTTTGAATTTATGACAAAATTAGGTTTGCCATATTATTGTTTTCATGATGTTGATGTGGTTGACGATGCGCCGACTTTGGCAGAATTTGAAACCCGTATTCAGACCATGGTAGAATACGCAAAACAAAAACAACAGGAATCGGGGATTAAATTATTGTGGGGAACTTCAAACTTATTCAGCAATCCGCGCTATATGAATGGTGCTGCAACTAACCCGAATTTTGATGTTTTGGCTTACGCCGGAGCTCAGGCAAAAATTGCAATTGATGCTACGATTGCACTTGGTGGTGAAAATTATGTTTTCTGGGGAGGACGTGAAGGATATATGAGTTTGTTAAATACAGACATGAAAAGAGAATTAGACCATTTGGGAAGATTCTTGAATACTTGTAAAGATTATGCACGTAAAGAAGGTTTCAAAGGAAACTTCCTGATCGAGCCAAAACCAATGGAACCAACCAAACATCAGTATGATTTTGATGCTGCAACTTCACTAGGTTTTATTAATAAATATGGACTTCAGGATGATTTCAAATTAAATCTTGAAGTAAACCACGCAACGCTTGCCGGACACTCTTTTGAACATGAACTGCAAGTTGCTGTTGATGCCGGAATGCTTGGAAGTATTGATGCCAACCGTGGTGATTATCAAAATGGCTGGGATACCGATCAGTTTCCGATTAATCTTCAGGAAGTTACACAAGCAATGTTAGTGATTTTAGAAGGTGGCGGAATTCAGGGCGGTGGAGTAAATTTTGATGCCAAAGTGAGAAGAAACTCCATAGATCTTGAAGATAAATTTATTGCTCATATCTCAGGAATGGATGTTTTTGCAAGAGGATTAATCTGCGCAGATCACATTTTACAAAATACAGATTACAGAAAATTACGCACACAGCGTTACAGTTCGTTTGACGGCGGAAACGGGGCTAAGTTTGAAAAAGGAGAATTATCTCTGGAAGATTTAAGCAAAATTGCCCGTGCAAACGGAGAACCTCAGCCATTAAGCGGCAAACAAGAATTATTCGAACAGATTATTTCGAATGCGTATTAAATAAATTACAGGTAACTAACTATAAATTTAAACCAATTCTTAATTATTATGAAAAGCAAATATTGTATTAAAACAATGCTTCCGTTTTGTATGGCGCTGCTGCTAAGCGTCTTTACATTGCAATCTGGTTATGCACAGGAACAAGCCAGGTTTGTAAGCGGAAATGTCACATCGGCAGATGATAACATGGGAGTTCCGGGCGCCACAGTCCTGGTACAGGGAACAAAAACAAGTACTGCAACTGACTTTGACGGATTATACAAAATCGAAGCAAAAGCAGGAGATGTATTGATATTCAGTTTTATGGGTTATAAAACTCAAAAAATCACCGTAGGAACGCAAACAAAAATTAATGTAACACTTCAGTCCGAAACTGCAGAACTTAAAGAAATTGTAGTTATTGGTTACGGTACGCAAAAGAAAAAAGTAAATACTGCTGCAACATCATTAGTATCAGGAAAAGATATTCAAAATGTTTCGAGTCTTGATGTTGTAAATGCTTTACAAGGTCAGGCCTCAGGGGTAAATGTTACCTCGACTTCAGGACAGCCCGGAGCAGGAATGGCAGTAAACATTCGTGGAGTTGGTACGGCTGGAAACAGCACACCGCTTTATGTAGTTGATGGTGTAGTTGTCGATAACGGAATTGGTTATCTGGATCCTTCTTCTATAGAAAGAATCGACGTTCTTAAAGATGCTTCTGCAGGATCTATTTATGGTGCAAGAGCAGCAAACGGAGTTATTTTGGTAACAACCAAAAAAGGAAAAGATGGTAAAATGAATGTGTCGTTTAACTCTTATACAGGTTTTCAGCATGTAGCTAAAAAACTTGATTTATTGAACACACAGGAATATACTACAATTATGAACGAAGCTCGTGTAAATTCTGGTTTAACACCTTTATATACACAGGCACAAGTAGCAGCAATGCCAAACCATGACTGGCAGGATGATTTGTTTAAAGAAGGTGCAATAAAACAAAATCACTCACTTACTATTAGTGGAGGAGATAAAAAATCTACAATCGCTACAGGATTATCTTATTACGGACAAGAAGGTATGATTGGAGGCGCAACAAGTCAATCGCAATATGATCGTATTACATTCAATGTAAACTCAACGTCAGAAGTGATTGAAAATCATTTGAAAATTGGAGAGAATTTCTCATTCGCCAACATCAAAAGTTCAGGAGTTGCAGATCAGGGAATTTACAGTAATGCAATCAGAAGCTTCTTAAATGCAGCACCAATTGACGCTACTTATGATGCTGATGGAAATTTTGCACATTCAGTTGTAGCACCAGATGTTAGTAATCCGGTTGGATCATTATACTATAATAATTTTAATGAAACTAAAACAAACCGTTATGTAGGAAACATTTTTGCAGAATTAAAATTCTTAAAAAACTTTACTTACAGAACGAGTTTTGGTGTAGATATGACAGACAGTAACTACCGTTCTTTCAGACCGGTTTATTCTCTTTCAACAACAGACAATAATACTGTTTCAAGTGTGACCCAAAATGCTACTAAATCATTAGGATGGATTTTTGAAAACACAGTACAATACAAAGGAACACTAGCCGGAGTTCATAATTTTGATATATTAGTAGGTACTTCTGCTAAGAAGAATACATCAGATTTTATGGAAGGCATTGGTAAAAACTTAACTTTTGATGATTTTGATCACGCTTATTTAAGCAATGCTACAGATCAAACATCAAATACTGTAAAAGGAAACCGTGCAGATTATGCTATTCAATCTTACTTCGGTCGTTTGTTATATGACTACAATAACAAATATTTATTTACAGCGACAATCAGAAGAGATGGTTCGTCAAACTTTGCACGTTCAAGCAGATATGGAAATTTTCCTTCAGTTTCTGCAGGCTGGAATGTTGATAAAGAAAGTTTCTTTCCGGAAAACAGAGTATTAAACAACCTTAAAATTAGAGCAAGCTGGGGACAAAATGGTAACGACCAAATTCCTGCTTTTTCTTATTTATCTACAATCAGTACATACAATAAAAGCTACCATTTTGGAACAGGAACTTTACAAACAGGTGCGAGCCCGGACCAGCTTTCTAATCCTGATTTAAAATGGGAAACTTCAGAACAAACAGATTTAGGTTTTGATGCGACATTGTTTACTAATTTTACTTTAACGTTTGATTACTACGATAAAAAAACAAAAGACTGGTTAGTGCTGTCTTCTATTCCTGTTTATGCAGGAGCAACAGCTCCTTATATTAACGGAGGTGATATTCAAAATAAAGGTTTTGAACTTTCTCTTGCATACCGTACTAAATTTGGAAAAGATTGGAATTTTTCTGTAAACGGAAACATTTCTCACAATGAAAATAAAGTTCTTAGAGTTGCTAACAGCGAAGGAATTATTCACGGAGAAACAAACTTATTGTTTCAGGGAACAGATGAGATGAACCGTGTTGAGGTTGGACAACCAATAGGTTATTTCTATGGATTAAAAACAGCAGGAATTTTTCAAAATGCTGCAGAAGTTGCTGCAGGTGTGCAGCCAAATGCAATGCCGGGAGATGTTCGTTTTGTTGACTTAAATAATGACGGAAAAATTGACGCCAATGATAAAACTAAAATCGGAAATCCAAATCCTGATTTTACTTACGGTTTGAATTTTGACCTTTCATACAAAGCATTCGACCTTTCTGTTTACACTTACGGAGTAGCTGGAAACCAAAACGTTTTTGGAGTTCATGATCCAACACGTCCTTACACAAATAATACAACACAAGTTTTAAACAGATGGACTACAGAAGGAAGTTCTAACACTGTTCCAAGAGTTACTTATGGAGCTGATACAAACGGGAATTACACTAAATTCTCTGATTTATATGTTCAAAATGCAGACTTCTACAGAATTAAAAGTGCTACAATAGGATGCGATATTACCAAATTAACGAACAAATTGAATTTCTTCAGTAAATTCAGATTGTACGTAGCAGCTAATAACTTATTTACTTTTACGAAATACAAGGGAATGGATCCTGAAATTGGATTTGGAAACAGTAACAGAGATAGCAGCGGTAATTTGACTCAGCCATGGGCCAGAGGAATTGATGTTGGATATTATCCACAGCCAAGAACATACATGATGGGGCTTAATGTTAACTTTTAAATTATGAAAACGATGAAAAAATATATAAAATTATTAGCAGTTTCAAGCTTGTTTATTTTAGGAGCTTGTTCTGATGATTTTCTGGATACTGAATCCTCTACAAACAAGGACGAAAGTAATTTTTACAAAACGCCGGATGATGCTTATGAAGGATTGGTAGCGATTTATGATGTCTTACAGCGCGAAGCTTACGGAGGACCTTTATTAATAAGTGAACAAGCATCTGATAATTGTTTTGGGGGATACGGAACTGCCGATGCACAGTCAGACATTGAATGGGACCGCTTTTTATATGTAACCAATAAAGACATGAATTCTGATGTATGGAAATTTGCATACTTAGGAATTTACAGAGCTAATATTTTACTTCAGAATCTTGACAAAATAAATTGGGGAGCTAATACGGCTTTAAAAACAAGATATGAGGCAGAAGCTCGTTTTTTGAGAGCACACTTCCACTTTATGGCTGCAAAAATGTTTGGAGATATTGTACCGTTAGATCATACAGTAACAACAAGCGAATTTTTATTGCCAAGACAGCCAGCTGAGGTTACTTATGCTTTAATTGCAAACGATTTGAAATTTGCAGCAGATAATTTAGGTCCAGAAAACTACTCACAAACAGGAAACGCAAATTACGGACGTATTACAAAATGGGCTGCAGAAGCTTATTTGGCAAGAACATTTTTGTTTTATACTGATTATTATGAAAAACCTGATTTAGCAGGTGTTGTAAACAAAGCACAGGCTATTACTTACATCAACGATGCAGTATCAAATAGCGGACACGGATTAGTTGCTGATTTTGCTAATCTTTGGTTAGCGGCTTCTTTTGAAAAATTTGCCGGAGAAGATAATACAGAAATGGTTTGGGCTGTTCGTTTTAACGGTTCAGGAAAAGGAGATTGGGGTCTAAATGAAGGTAATCGTTTTCAGGTAAATATTGCACCGCGTGGAGGTAACATCGGACCATACGCTACAGGCTGGGGAGGTGCAACGGTGAATCCTGATTTGTATGACGCCTATAAAGCTGGTGATACACGAAGAGATGCTACAATCATAAGTTATAATACAGAAACTTATAAAGGAAATCCTTTAAATTTTGATCCGCAGGCAAGAGATCAACGTCAATACACAGGATATTCATGGAAAAAATATTGCCCAATTACCAATGAGGCAGGAGTTGCTATTGTTGAAGCAAATGGAGGAAATTTCCAAATCGATAACTATCAGGATTATGCAGTAATTCGTTTTGCAGATGTATTACTTATGGCTGCCGAATTAAATTTAGATACAAATCCTACTTTGGCCTTAGCAGATTTAAACAGAGTTCGCGACAGAGCTTTTAAAGATACGGCACACAGAGTTTTAGCTGGTGATTTTAATAAGAAAATAATCATGGAAGAACGCCGTTTAGAGTTAGCTCTTGAAGGACAGCGTTATTTCGATTTAATCAGACAAGATATGACAACTGCTAAAACTGCAATAGATAAAACCGGAACTACTCAATTTGATGTAACTTTTAGAACCGAAACATTGGGTTGGTTCCCGTTACCGCAATCGCAAATAGTACTTTCAAACGGAACGATTAAACAAAATCCAGGTTGGAACTAACTAAAAAACTAATGATTATGAAACGTATATTATATATATTAATAGCTTCAATAACCGTAGGTTCATCATTATTTTCATGTGAGCCTGTTGAAGATCGCGAAAGTTTAGACGCCATTACATTAACTCCTGAAAACACAAAATTTTCAGTTACTCAAAATCCGGCAAATGATCACGAAGTAATTCTCAAAAATGAAGATCCGAACGTAATTCCGTACTGGAAATATTTTGATAGTAAAGGAAATGAATTAGGACATTCTAACAAAAGCGATGATAAAATAGTATTTCCTTTCGGAGGAACTTATAAGGTTTATTACACTGCCTATACAAGAGGAGGTGCCGTAGATGCATCAGCTCCAGTATCGGTTACCGTTGCAAAAAATGACGAAACCTATTTCAGTGATCCTAAATGGGCAATGCTTACAAATGGAGCCGCTGGTAAAACATGGGTTTTAGATATGGCAAGCCCTATAGGCTGGGGAGGTTTAGACTTTCCTTCTGATAAAGGAGATAACTGGAACTGGTATCCTGATTATGCAAGCAATTCATGGGTTATGCCTAATAAAGATTGGGGAGAAATGCGTTTTGATCTTGCAGGAGGATATAATGTTACAGTAAAACAAACCGCTCAGGCAACAGATGAACAAACGACTAAAGCCGGACTATTTGCATTTGATATGGTAAATAATAAAATGTCGTTTTTAAATGGTGCAGAATTGCTTTATGGAGGTAATTATTATCCGGATGTAAGCAATTGGTCAAGTTTAAAAGTAATCGAACTTACCGCGACTTCATTACGTTTATCAGTATTACGCGATCAAAGTAGAACTGGCGAAGGAAAAGCACAAATTATTTTCCACTACAAACCAAAGCCATAATTATTTAATTCTAAAGTCTCAGTTTTAAAAACATTTAATGTTCTTTAAGACTGAGACTTAAATTATTTTTTTTAGAAATAAAGCAGCCGTTTTTATTTTCTATCTTCAATTTCCCAAAACAAAAAAATAGTACCAATGCACAAAAGAAAGAATTTACGCAGTCCACTTTCCTTAATAACATTAGTAGCAATAATATTTTTTGGCTCCTGCACCAAAAAAGGCGACCCTTTTGTAAACCGAAAAGTTTCTTTTAATGCAAATTGGAGTTTTCACTTAAACGACAGTATTGCAGATAAAGACACAATAGGAACTTCAACAAAATGGAGAACGCTAAATGTACCGCATGATTGGAGCATTGAAGGTGAATTTGATGAAAAAAGCCCTGCCGGATATGGAGGAGGATCACTTAATGGTGGTCTTGGATGGTACAAAAAAACATTTAAAGTAGCTGCTCAAGACAGTACAAAAATTACATCAATAACTTTTGACGGTGTTTACAAAAACAGCGAAGTCTGGATAAACGGACATTATTTAGGAAAACGTCCAAACGGATATATAGGTTTTCAATATGATATGTCACCATATTTGAATTATGGGGATAAAAACAACGAGATAATTGTTAAGGTTGACAATTCAAAACAACCAAATTCACGCTGGTATTCAGGTTCAGGAATTTTTAGAAATGTCTGGATAGAAACCACAGATAAATTGCACATTGAAAATTGGGGAACATATGTTACAACCCCAAAAGTTACAACTGAAAGTGCTTTAGTGAATATTGAAACCCGTATTCAGAACGAGCATTCAGAATCAAAAAAATTAAAATTAGTAACCACTATTTATAAAGAAGATACAAAGGTAACATCTGCCACTCAATATATAACTCTTACTCCAAAAAGCGGTACATTATTAAATGTAAAAGCACAAGTTGAATCACCAGTTTTATGGTCAGTTGAAAAACCTGAATTGTATACAGCAGTTACAGAAATTTCGGTAAATGATAAAATTGTAGATCAATACAAAACCAATTTCGGAATCAGGGATTTTAAGTTTGATTTGAATAAAGGTTTTATTTTGAATGGAAAACAAGTCAAAATAAAAGGAGTTTGTATGCACCACGATTTAGGGCCGTTAGGTTCTGCAATCAACACACGCGCAATCGAACGCCAGTTGGAAATACTGAAAGAAATGGGCGTAAACGGAATCAGAACATCTCATAATCCTCCTGCTCCGGAACTTCTTGACCTTTGTGATAAAATGGGTTTCATTGTCATGGATGAAGCTTTTGACATGTGGAAACAAAACAAAACCAAATACGATTACGCAAACGATTGGGACAAATGGCATAAAAAAGATTTAACAGATCAATTGCGTCGTGACCGTAACCACCCAAGTATTTTTATATGGAGTATCGGAAACGAAATTCCGGAACAATGGAGTGAAACAGGTGTTGAAATCGCAAAAGAATTGGCTGCAATTGTACGCCTGAATGATAAAACGCGACCGCTTACTGCGGGGATGAACCCACCGGTAAACATGAATATTGATGAGGTAACGTTACAATTCGAAAAAAAGAATGTTCAGTTTAATGCCATTGCAAAATCGGGAGTTTTAGATCTTATCGGGTACAATTATGCCCATCAGACTTATGAGCATCATCAAAAAAATTTCCCTGACAAACCATTTATCGCAACAGAAACTACTTCAGGGTTACAAACACGCGGTTATTATGATGCCGTTTCAGATACCATAAAAAAATGGCCGGTAAGATGGGATCTTAAATTTACCGGAGGAAATCCCGGTAATACCGTTTCAGCTTATGATCAGGTGCAGGCGCCGTGGGGCTCTACTCACGAAGCAACCTGGAAAATAATTAAAAAGCATGATTTCCTTTCCGGAATGTACATTTGGACAGGTTTCGATTATATCGGAGAACCAACTCCATACGAATGGCCATCAGTAAGTTCCTATTTCGGAATTGTAGATATAGCCGGTTTCCCGAAAGACGTATATTATATGTACCAAAGTGAGTGGACAGACAAAACCGTACTGCACATTTTTCCGCACTGGAACTGGAAAGCGGGTCAAACCGTAGATGTTTGGGCTTATTATAATAACGCAGATGAAGTTGAACTTTTCCTTAACGGAAAATCAGTTGGAGTTCGCAGTAAAAAAGGAGAAGATTTGCATGTAATGTGGAGAATCCCTTTCAAGCCGGGAACTTTAAAAGCAGTTTCCCGTAAAAATGGAAAAACAGTTTTAGAAACCGAAATCAAAACAGCCGGGAACCCATCACAACTAAAACTGACAGCAGACAGAAGTACCATAAAAGCAGATGAAAATGATTTGTCTTTTGTAACTGTAGATATTTTGGATGAAAAAGGAACTCTGGTACCAAATGCAAATAATGAAATCAGTTTTTCATTAAAAGGAAACGGAAAAATTGTTGGGGTTTCAAGTGGAGATCCTGTTAGTCACGAATCCTTTAAAGGAGCAAAACATACGGCACTTAACGGAAAATGCCTGGTAGTTATTCAGTCTGGCGATAAAAGCGGTAGATTAGAATTAACTGCGAAGGCAAACGGATTAAAACCATCTACAATTATAATTACAACAGAATAAATCTGGTATCAGTAAATGAAGTTTTATTATGAAAATAAATTTAAAACCACTTTTTGTTTTATTAATTCTGGTCAATGGCAATTTGTTTGCGCAAAATGCTATTGATGCCAGGATTATTAAAGTTGATTATAACAAAACTGCCGGGAAACTCAACACAATGTTCAAAGAATGTGTTGGAGCCGGAAGAGCAAATGAAGGCCTGCGGGCCGACTGGCAGCAACAACTGGCAATGACCAAAAAAGAATGTGATTTTAAATACATCAGAATGCACGGTTTATTGTCAGATGACATGGCCGTTTACAGAGAAGACGCAAAAGGCAACCCGGAATATAATTATCAATATATCGATGTTTTGTATGATTTTCTTCTGAGTATCAAAGTAAAACCTTTTGTGGAGTTGGGTTTTATGCCATCGGCAATGGCCAGTGGAAAAGAAACCATTTTTTGGTGGAAAGGTAATGTTACGCCTCCAAAAGATTATAAAAAATGGGAAGATTTAATTAGAAACCTTACGCAGCACTTTACAGAACGTTACGGAGCCGATGAAGTAAAAACCTGGTATTTTGAAGTTTGGAACGAACCAAATTTATCACCTGGCTTCTGGACTGGAACGCAGGCAGAATATTTTAAATTATATGAACATGCAGCGCGTGGTATAAAAAGCGTAAATCCAGCCTATAAAGTAGGAGGCCCCGCAACAGCAGGAGCAGCCTGGGTACCCGAAACAATTGAGTTTTGTGCCAAAAACAAAGTGCCTCTGGATTTTATTTCGACACACACCTATGGAGTAAATCAAGGATATTTAGACGAATTCGGAATTTCCGGAACCGTATTGAGTCCGGATGACAATAGTGTAAGCGGTGATGTTCTTAACTCGCGTAAGCAAATAACCAATTCGGCTATGCCAAATCTTGAACTGCATTATACAGAGTGGAGTTCGTCTTATACACCTGCAGACCCAATTCATGACAGTTACCATTCGGCAGCTTATATATTGCATAAATTAAAACAAAGCGGGAATGCAGCCAACTCAATGTCTTATTGGGTTTTTACGGATATTTTTGAGGAACCGGGACCAAGATTTACACCGTTTCATGGCGGATTTGGTTTATTAAACACGCAGGGAATCAAAAAACCCGCTTATTTCTCTTATTCATTTATGAACAAATTAGGCGATACAGAACTTCAAAACAAAGATACTTCTTCTTGGGCGGCTAAGAATAAAAATGGCGATGTCCAATTATTATTCTGGGACTTTACCAATACGCATCCGGGAGCAAAAGTCTGGAACCAGACCTATTATGTTCAGGATCTTCCATCCAAAGAAAAAGGAAAAGTAAAAATTGAAGTTGACGGATTGCAAAAAGGAAAATATGTTGTAGAAATTTACAAGGTGGGTTATAAAGTAAATGATGCGTATGCAGCTTATCTGGCTTTGAACAAGCCAAGTCAGTTAACAATCCAGCAGGTAAATACAATCAAAACAAAAAATAACGGTGCACCTATTATAACAGAGAAAATCACTGTTGATGCCAAAGGAACTTTTAACAGGGAATTTAAAATCAATGAAAATGATGTTATCCTGGTAAATCTTATCAGACAATAATTTTAAAACATACAGAATAACCATAAACAATTTAATAACCAGAATACAAGATTGCTGTGAGGATAAAAATCTTTAATTCTAAAACTACTATTTATCTATGAAAAACAAAATGATATATCTTTCAGCAGCTATGGCTTTTGTGTTTTTTACTGCATGTAAAAACGACACTCAGAGCACAGTTAATGATTCGGCTCAGACAGAAGAATACCAGGGAAAAGAAATTAGTACCGAACATGATGCAGAAATTGATAAGCTAATTTCTCAAATGACAATTGAGGAAAAAATAGGAATGTTACACGGTAATAGTATGTTTAGCAATGGAGGTGTAAAACGTCTTGGAATTCCGGAACTAAAAATGGCAGACGGACCATTGGGAGTTCGTGAAGAAATTTCGCGTGACAACTGGGCACCTGCAGGGCTAACAAATGATTTTGCTACTTATTATCCGGCCGGAGGCGGTTTGGCCGCAACCTGGAATACCGAAATGGCGCATACTTTTGGAAATAGTTTAGGAGAAGAATTACGCGCAAGAGATAAAGACATGCTGCTTTCGCCAGCCATCAATATGGTAAGAACCCCACTTGGAGGAAGAACTTACGAATACATGTCTGAAGATCCGTTTTTGAACAAGAAAATTGCCGTGCCTTTGATTGTTGGTTTACAGGAAAAAGATGTTATGGCCTGCGTAAAACATTACGCGGCAAATAATCAGGAAACAAATCGTGATTTTGTAGACGTTCAGATAGATGAGCGTGCACTTCGTGAAATTTATTTACCGGCTTTTGAAGCATCAGTAAAAGAAGCAAAATCATATTCGATTATGGGTGCTTACAACAAATTCAGAGGCGAATATTTGTGTGAGAATGATTATATGCTGAATAAAATTCTTCGTGACGAATGGGGATTTAAAGGAATTGTAGTTTCAGATTGGGCTGCGGTTCATTCAACAGGAAAATCTTTAAAAAATGGTTTAGATATTGAAATGGGAACTCCAAAACCGTTCAACGAATTTTTCTTAGCAGATAAATTGATTGCGGCAGTTAAATCTGGTGAAGTTTCAGAAAAAGAAATTGATCTGCATGTAAAACGTATTCTACGTGTTTTATTTCAGGTTAAAGCAATGGGGGGCGGAACACGTGCAAAAGGAAGCATTGCGACAGAAGCACATTATCAGGATGCCTACAAAATTGCGGCTGAATCTGTAGTTTTATTAAAAAATGAAAATAATGCACTTCCGTTAAAACTGGATGGAGTAAAATCTATTGCCGTAATCGGAAACAATGCTACTAAGAAAAATGCATTAGGCGGGTTTGGTGCGGGTGTAAAAACCAAAAGAGAAGTTACACCTCTTGAAGGTTTGAAAAACAGACTTCCATCCTCAATCAAAATTAATTACGCAGAAGGCTATTTGGAACGTTATGAAGAAAAAAACAAAGGAAACTTAGGAAATATTACTTCAACAGGCCCGGTAACTATCGATCAATTAGATCCTGCAAAAGTTCAGGAAGCAGTAGAAGCAGCAAAAAAATCTGATGTAGCCATCATTTTTGCAGGCTCAAACCGCGATTACGAAACAGAAGCTTCAGACCGTAGAGATTTACACTTACCATTTGGTCAGGAAGAATTAATCAAAAAAGTATTAGCCGTTAACCCAAAAACAATTGTGGTTATGATTGCAGGAGCACCTTTTGATGTTAATGAAGTAAGCAAAAAAACGTCAGCTTTAGTATGGAGTTGGTTTAATGGTTCAGAGGGAGGAAATGCTTTGGCAGACGTCTTGTTAGGAAAAGTAAACCCGTCAGGAAAATTACCATGGACAATGCCTAAAAACATTATGGACTCTCCCGCACATGCTACAAACAGTTTCCCAGGTGGAAAAACCGTTAATTATGCAGAAGGAATTTTGATAGGATACCGTTGGTTTGATACTAAAAATATAGCGCCATTATACCCTTTTGGATATGGATTATCCTATACCACTTTTGCATTTGAAAATGCAAAAACCGATAAAACATCATATGCGCAAAGCGACGTTATAGAAGTGTCTGTTGAGGTAAAAAACACAGGAAAAACAGACGGAAAAGAAGTAGTGCAATTGTACACTTCTAAACCAGATTCTAAAATTACGCGCGCGGCACAGGAACTAAAAGGATTCAAAAAAACAGATGTAAAAGCAGGAAACTCAAATACAGTTACAATAAAAGTTCCTGTAAAGGAATTGGCTTACTATGACGTTGCAGCAAAAAAATGGACAGTTGAACCAGGGAAATATACTTTGAAAATTGGAACCTCGTCCAGAGATATCAAAAAAGAAATTC
Organism: Flavobacterium sp. 1355; assembly: GCF_017833415.1. Taxonomy (GTDB): domain Bacteria; phylum Bacteroidota; class Bacteroidia; order Flavobacteriales; family Flavobacteriaceae; genus Flavobacterium. Next base: position 44,222 of record NZ_JAFICC010000006.1, read on the forward strand.
AGATAACAGTTAAATAACCAAACTGTTCTTTTTGATATATCTACAATAAATAACGCCAGCCTATTAAAAGCTGGCGTTGATGTTAAAAATTAAACCAAATAACATGAAAAAACCAATAATAGATTACTTGTTGACTTTTGTTTTATGTTTTGCTTTTTTAGGAGTTTTAGCCTGCAGTTCAGATAAAGAAAACACTTCTGAGGGTATAAAAACACTAAAAGCCAGTACAAATAAAATTGATTTTGAAAGCAAAGAAACCACCGTTGAGATAACAATTAATTCCAGCGCCTTAAACTGGACTTTGAGTAATCCGGCGAGCTGGATAAAAGTAAGTCAGACAGTTGGCACTTCTGGAAGTACAGTTGTCAGAATTACGGCATCAGAAAATGCAGATACTTCAGTAAGAAATGCAGTATTGACTTTAACTTCTAGTGAAGCAGCTGCTTCAGAAATTACAATTTCACAGGCTGCGGCAACAAAAAGTTTATATCCAAGTTACAATACAAATCCAATTGCAGCAGATGGTTCGGGAATGGGAAGCTCAGCAGTTGAACTGGCTGCAAAAATTAAACTAGGCTGGAATATCGGCAATACACTGGAAGCAACCGGAGGCGAAACGGCCTGGGGAAATCCAAAAGTCACTAAAGAGCTGATTGGAGCAGTAAAAGCAAATGGTTTCAATGCCATTAGAATTCCGTGTTCCTGGAATCAGAATTTGGAGAACAGTGCAACAGCAAAAATCAAAACCGAATGGCTTAACAGAGTAAAAGAAGTAGTGCAATACTGTGTAGAGAATGATATGTATGTGGTAATAAATATTCACTGGGACGGCGGCTGGCTGGAAAATAATATTTCTGAAGCAAAAAAAGTAGAAAACAACGCCAAACAAAAAGCCTTCTGGGAACAAATCGCGACACATTTACGCGGATTTGATGAACATTTACTTTTTGCAAGTGCCAATGAACCAGCGGTTGAAGATGCAGCACAAATGGCAGTTTTAACCTCGTATCACCAGACATTTATTGATGCTGTTCGATCAACTGGAGGTAAAAATGCTTCCCGTGTTTTAGTCGTGCAAGGCCCAACAACAGATATAGAAAAAACAAACAAATTAATGACTACATTGCCTGTAGATAAAGTTGCAGGCAGAATGATGGTCGAAGTACATTATTATTCACCTTGGAATTTTGCAGGTTTAACCAAAGACGAAACTTGGGGTAAAATGTTTTATTATTGGGGAGCTGGTTTCCATTCGTCAAGCGATACCGAGCGCAATGCAACTTGGGGAGAAGAAGCCGATTTGCAAAAAAACTTCAGATTAATGAAAACACAGTTTGTAGACAAAGGAATTCCGGTTTTATTGGGAGAATTTGGAGCCATCCGCAGAACAACTTTAACGGGCGATGCTTTGGCTCTACATTTAAATTCACGAGCATATTATTTGAAGACAGTTGTGAAACAAGCCAGAGCAAACGGATTATTACCTTTTTATTGGGATGAAGGAAGTACAGGAAATAATGGTTTCGGAATTTTTAAAAGAAGCGATAATTCGGTTTTTGACACACAAGCTTTAAATGCTTTAATTGAAGGATTACAATAGAAAATAAACAAAAACCACATGAGCGATATAAGTTAATTTACTGCTTATCACGGTTTAAATTTATATTTACTTATATCACAAATAGTTTAAAAATATTTAAATTAAAAAAAAATGAAAAAGAATTTAATATTTATCTTTCTGTTGACTGGCGTTTTATTGAATGCAAATGTAAAAATGCCTTTAATTTTTTCTGACGGAATGGTGCTGCAGCGCAATAAACCAATTCCGGTTTGGGGCTGGGCAGATGCAAATGAAAAAGTAGAAATTCGATTCAACAAACAAACCAAAACGATCACAGCCGACCAAAACGGAAAATGGAGTGTAAACCTAAATGCAGAAAAAGCGGGCGGACCTTTTGAATTATCCATTACCGGAAAAAATACAATCACCATCAAAAATGTTTTGGTTGGCGAAGTATGGATCTGCAGCGGACAATCAAACATGGAATTTCAGGTTTACAAAACTATAAATGCCGAAAAAGAAATTGAAGATTCAAATTATCCTATGATTCGTCATTTTGGTGTAGCACAAGATTTAAGCGGAACACCAAAAGACGATTTGAAATCTGCAAAATGGGAAGTTTCAAACAAAGAAAACGTTGGTAATTTTACAGCAGTAGGTTATTATTTTGCCAAAAAATTATACGCCGAAATAAAAGTTCCAATCGGGATCATAAACACATCCTGGGGAGGAACAAATGTAGAAACCTGGACAAGCCGTGAAGCATTTCAAAACAGTGAAGACTTTAAGGCGATGATTGCCAATGTTCAGGTTGTTAACATGGACGAGGTTTTTGAAATCTATAAAAAATCAGTTTTAGAAAATGTTAGAAAAGTTCAGGGTTTCGATGTTTCAATGGAAAACGAAGCCCAGTTTAAAAATCCGGATTTCAATGATAAAACCTGGCCAGAAATAAAAGTTCCTTCACTTTGGGAAAATCAACAACTTGCAAATATGGACGGAATTGTCTGGATGCGAAAAACAATTGTTTTAACAGCAGACCAGGCCAAAAAAGAAGCCGTTTTATATTTATCAAAAATCGACGATGAAGATCAGACTTTTGTAAACGGAATTGAAGTGGGGACAAACAAGCTGTGGGACAAACAAAGAATCTACAAAATCCCTGCAAATGTTCTAAAAGAAGGAGCAAACACAATAGCAGTCAGAATTACAGATTATAGCGGTGGAGGCGGAATTTACGGTGATCCCGCCGATTTAAAAATTGATTTAAAAGATTCAAATCTGCCTCTTGAAGGGCTTTGGAAATTTAATGTAGTAAAAGTAAGAATCGAAGTTTCACCAAACAGTTACCCATCATTATTGTACAATGCGATGGTAAATCCGTTAGTTCCATATGCCTTTCAGGGCGTTTTATGGTATCAGGGCGAAGCCAATGTCTCGAGAGCAAAAGAATACAAAAAAGCATTTCCGCTTATGATTACAGACTGGCGAACAAAATGGAAACAAGGAGATTTTCCTTTCTATTTTGTACAATTGTCTACTTTTGATGAATTTGGCGGAAACAGTGCAAAAGGAAGCCGTTGGGCAGAACTGCGCGAAGCACAATCAGAAACCTTAAAATTACCAAATACCGGAATGGCCGTAACAACCGATATCGGGAACGCAAAAGACATTCACCCAACAAATAAACAAGACGTAGGTTTACGTTTAGCAGCAATTGCGTTGCATAATGTTTACAACAAAAAACAAGTTTTCAGTGGTCCTGTTTATAAATCTCAGGAAATAAAAGGAAACCAGATTATCCTAACATTTAATCATATCGGTGGCGGATTATCAACTCCAGAAAATACAGAGTTAAAAGGTTTCGAAATTGCCGGTACAGACAAAGTTTTTCATGCTGCCAAAGCCATAATCAAAGACAATAAAATAATCGTTTCAAGCGATCAGGTTCAAAATCCAGTAGCTGTTCATTACGGTTGGGCAGACGATGACACGAATATCAATCTTTACAACAAAGAAAAATTTCCGGCATCGCCATTCAGAACAGACAATTGGGAAATGATCACAGCAAATGAGAAATATAAAGTAAGTAAATAACATCTGGGCGTGACCACAACCCGATAAGAGGGCAAATTTACATTCCGCTTATACGCCCTCTTATCGGGATGCGGTCGGGCTATCCGCACTACTTCGGTAGTTAGCTCCTATCCCTCACGCAAGCGAAAGTATATTAGGTTTTTTTCTCCTAACAGGTTTTTTAAACCTGTTAGGTATAATCTTAGGAAAAGGGAAGAAAAGAAAGAAAGATATAAATACCTAACAGGTTTAAAAAACCTGTTAGGAGACGGAGAATAATTACAACCAAAGAGTTTCAAGTTTTAGAAGCAATCAATTTCATAAGAACACAGAAGATGAATTCAAACGCCATAAAAAAAATATTTGTCAGTTTACTTTTTATTTCTTTCTGTATCAAAGTAACCGCCCAATCCACACAAAAGCTATGGTACAATAAGCCGGCAGAATTTTTTGAGGAAAGTTTGGTCTTAGGAAACGGAAAACTGGGAGCAACCGTTTTTGGCGGCGTTAACTCAGATAAAATTTATCTGAACGATGTCACACTTTGGTCAGGAGAACCCGTGAACGCAAATATGAATCCCGAAGCCTACAAAAACATACCGGCAATTCGCGAAGCTTTACAAAATGAAAATTACAAACTCGCAGAGGAATTAAACAAAAAAATTCAGGGTAAAAACTCAGAATCGTACGCGCCATTAGGAACATTAGAAATCAGTAATTACGAAAAAGGCAAAGCGACCAATTACTATAGAGAACTTGATATTTCTAATGCAGCATCAAAAATAAGTTACGAAATGGACGGCGTAAAGTATACGCGTGAATATTTTGTTTCAGCACCAGACCAAATCATGGTAATCAAACTAACGAGCAGTCAAAAAGGAGCTTTAAATTTTGATATTAATTTGAGAAGTCTCTTAAAATCAAATGTCGAAGTCAGAAACAACACAATGATGATGAATGGCGTTGCGCCAATTCATGAAAATACAGGTTATACAGTTGTACCAAAATACTTAGAAATAAAGGAAAGAGGAACAAGGTTTACGACTTTACTTCAGGTCAAAAATACAGACGGAAAAGTGACAAGTTCAAACGCTACAATGACTTTAAGAAATGCTTCAGAAGTTTTTATTTACATCTCAGTAGCCACAAGTTTTAATGGTTTTGACAAAAATCCTGCAACCGAAGGGATCGATGATGTCGCAATGGCATTGCAAAATTTAAATAAAGCATTTACAAAACCCTTCGATAAATTAAAAGAAAATCACGTCGCCGACTATCAGAAATTCTACAACAGAGTAAGTCTGGATTTAGGAAATACAACAGCGCCGGATCTGGCAACAGATGAACGTTTGCTTCGCTATTCTGAAGGAAAAGAAGATAAAAACTTAGAAATTTTGTATTTTAATTACGGACGTTACTTACTCATTAGCAGTTCAAGAACATTGGGAGTTCCGGCAAATTTGCAAGGAATCTGGAATCCACATCTTAATCCGCCATGGAGCAGTAATTATACCATGAATATTAATGTTGAGGAAAATTACTGGCTGGCAGAAAACACCAACCTTTCAGAAATGCATTTGCCATTACTTAGTTTTATAAAAAACCTGTCAGTAACCGGAAAAACAACTGCTAAAACATTTTATGGCGTAAATCAGGGCTGGGCAGCAGCTCATAATTCTGATATTTGGGCAATGACCAATCCCGTAGGCCAATTTGGAAAAGAAGATCCTATGTGGGCGTGCTGGCCAATGGCAGGCGCGTGGCTAAGTACACACATTTGGGAACATTATGTGTTTACGCAGGATGCAGCATATTTAAAAAAAGAAGGATATCCATTAATGAAAGGCGCGGCCGAGTTCTGCCTTGGCTGGATGATAACCGATAAAAAAGGAGATTTAATTACATCGCCATCGACTTCGCCAGAAAATCAATATATCACTCCCGACGGTTTTGTGGGAGCCACTATCTATGGAGGAACAGCAGATTTGGCCATGATTCGCGAATGTCTTGATAAAACAATAAAAGCATCAGAAGTTTTAAATATTGATGCAGAGTTTAGAGAAAAACTTAAAAAAGCATTTGCCAAACTTCATCCATATCAAATTGGTAAAAAAGGAAATCTGCAGGAATGGTATTTCGATTGGGAAGATAAAGATCCTAAACACCGTCATCAATCACAGTTATTCGGGCTCTTTCCCGGCAATCATATTACACCTTTAAAAACTCCCGATTTGGCAGAGGCATCAAAAAAAACACTAGAAATTAAGGGAGATGAAACCACTGGCTGGTCAAAAGGCTGGCGAATAAATCTCTGGGCAAGGCTTTGGGATGGTAACCGTTCCTATAAAATGTTCCGCGAATTACTGCGTTATGTCGATCCGGATGGCAAAAAAACAGAAACAACAAGAAGAGGAGGAGGAACCTACCCGAATTTATTCGATGCACATCCGCCATTTCAAATTGACGGTAATTTCGGAGGCGCTGCTGCCGTTGCCGAAATGTTGTTACAATCGGATGAAAATGAAATAAGATTACTTCCAGCTTTGCCAGATGCCTGGGAAAAAGGATCTGTAAAAGGTCTTTGCGCACGAGGCGGCTTTGAAATAGAAATGAATTGGAACAATAAAAAACCAGAGAAAGTAATTATCTCTGCTAAAAAAGAAGGCAAAACAATCTTGATTTTTGGAGATAAAAAGCAAGAAGTTGTTTTGAAAAAAGGGCAGAAATTAGAGATAAACTGGTAAAATAAAACCAGATTAAATCAAACCTAACAGGTTTTCAAAACCTGTTAGGTTTTTTATGCAATGTCTTATTTTTTAGAATCCTCTTCGGGTTTTTCAGAATCTTTGGCTTCTTCTTTATTCTTTTCCTTCTGGCTTTCCTTAAAAGTCTCATACCATTTTTCAATTGAAGGATATACAAAAGCAGCCACTTTCTTAATCGGATTATAAAAAATGGATCGGTCTAAAGTTTCTTTTTTGGCAAAAGTATTATCGAAATTTATTTTTTCAAAAAGCGCAATAAAAATGCTTACGATTAAGATTGTTTTTAAAATCCTGAAAAAAGCACCGCCCAATTTATTAATCAGACCAAGTTGTGCAAAATCAGCAACTCCGGTTAAAAATTTTGCCAGCAAATAAACTGCAATAACCACCAGAATAAAAGTTAGTATAAAAGCAGTAACCTGAATATTAGTCGGATTCCAGCTCACATGCTTTGCAATAATATCTTTCATTAAAGAAGAAAATTTTATCGCTAAATAGATTCCTAATAATAATGAAACAAAAGAAGCAACTTCTACAAAGAGGCCGTTTTTAAAACCTTTGTATAAACTGAAAGCCAAAAGCGCTCCCAAAATAATATCTAAAAAACTCATGTTTGTTTGTGTTTAGTGGGCGCAAATATAAAAAGAATTATCAGGGATATGTTCTCTAATTTCAACTCCGTATCTTTGCAAATCTAATTTTAGAGTTCAGATTGCAGATTTAAATTAAATAATCTTAAATCATCATGAGGCAATCTGAAATCTAAATCTAAAATCATATATAAAATGTCCAGAGATACACAATTAAAAGAGCGTTGGGAAAAGCTTGTCGATATACTTTCAAATCAATTTTCGCAAGGAGAAGATCTTGATTTAGATGCCATTATTTACCTAATCGGAGTTCAGGAATATGGTAAAATACACCGCGAATATAAAAAAGACGAAAAATTAAATTTAATGCATATTGCTATTTGCAGATTATTGGAACCATACGGGTTTTATGAATTCGAATATTTTGATGAAGATGGCTGGCCGCATTACAAAGTAAAAGAAGAGCTGCCGCCTTTAAGAGCAGGAGAGCAATCCGTTTTAATGAAAGAAGCAATTGTAAATTATTTTTTAGACAGAAAGCTCATAGAATAATTTTTAGAGAGCGTGAGCAGATTTTAGATTTTGGATTGAAAATATAACAGAAGTTTAGAAATACTTCTTATATCTCACATCTAACGTCTCACTTTTTTACTTAAATTTGTACTCTCAATTATTGAAGGAAAATGATAGATAAGATAAAAGATTATATTAGTGAAGCAGAAGCTTTTTCAACAGAAAATGCAGCTGAACTAGAAGCATTCCGTATTAAATTCTTAGGAAAAAAAGGAGTTTTGAATGACTTTTTTGCCGAATTTAAAAACGTGCCAAACGATCAGAAAAAAGAATTCGGACAAGTTATAAATGCTTTAAAAAATACTGCGGAAGAAAAAGTTAAAGCAACTGTTGAGGCTTTAGAAAGTAAAGAAGAATCTAAAGGTATTTTTGGAGATTTAACACGTGCGGCAGAACCGGTAATTATTGGTTCTCGTCATCCTATTTCAATAGTTAAAAATCAGATTATTGATATTTTTGCTAATATTGGTTTTAATGTTTCTGAAGGCCCTGAAATCGAAGACGACTGGCATAATTTTACAGCATTAAACCTGCCGGAATACCATCCGGCACGTGATATGCAGGATACATTTTTCATTCAGACAAATCCTGATGTATTGTTGCGTACGCATACATCATCAGTACAGGTTCGTTATATGGAAAACCATAAACCGCCAATTCGTACTATTTCTCCGGGACGTGTTTTTCGTAATGAAGCAATTTCATCACGTTCTCACTGTATTTTCCATCAGGTAGAAGGATTGTATATAGACAAGGATGTTTCATTTGCAGATTTAAAACAGACATTACTTTATTTCACTAAAGAAATGTTCGGAAAATCAAAAATCCGTCTTCGCCCTTCCTACTTTCCATTTACAGAGCCAAGTGCCGAAATTGACATTTATTGGGGCTTAAAAACCGAAACGGATTACCGTATCACAAAAGGAACCGGCTGGTTAGAAATTGGTGGTTGCGGAATGGTTGATCCAAACGTTCTTAAAAATTGCGACATCAATCCTGATGAATATAACGGTTTTGCTTTCGGAATGGGAGTGGAGCGTATTGCAATGCTTTTATACCAAATTGGTGATATTCGTATGTTTTATGAAAATGATGTGCGTTTCCTAGAGCAATTTAAATCTAATATATAAACTAATTGTAGATTGAAGATTTTAGAATTAAGAATGGTCTAAAGACTTAAATCCATTGATTATAATAAATAAACCTTTGTTGAAGTTTTGGCTTTGACAAAGGTTTTAAAGCTTTTAATAAAAATGAAAAAAGATATAGTAATTCCAGAAGTCGAAAATGTATTTCTTGCCGCTGTTCAGGAATGGAGTGACGATTTTATGGAAAAAGTGTGGTATGCTTATTTAGTAAACGATAGTGACTTTAATTTAGACAGTGTAATGGTCGTTTCCAAAGCATTTGGTACCATTGATGGAGAAATGAAAAAAACGTCCATTCTTCGTCATGCTTTTGTCGAAGTTCCTGCTGTTTCTGTAGTAAAGATCGAAATGATTGAAAAGAGTCTTTTGGTTATGAATAACGAATTTATGGTAACGTTCTTCATTGGAAATACACTTTATGACAAGAAATTTATCTTTAAATCAAACCTAATTAACGAGAATAACACAGAAGAAGTACCGATTTTGTTTATTGAAGGAATTATGGTGAAGTAAAGAGAAAAAATAGAGTAAAGAGAATAGAAAATAGATAAAAGAAGAAAGAGTCAAGACTGAATAATTTCATCTTGACTCTTTTTTTATGTGTAGAGAAGTCTATTCTCTTTTACTCTATTTTTTACTCTAATAAAAAAAACTAATCCAAAGATTCAGTCAGTTTCTTAAAAACTGATTTTGCATCTTTTCCTTCATATAATATGGCATATACCGCATCAATAATTGGCGTTTTTGCTCCGTAACCCTGATTTAGTTTATAAGCACTTTTTGTAGCATAATAACCTTCTGCAACCATGCTCATTTCCATCATGGCGCTTTTTACGGTATATCCTTTTCCAATCATGTTTCCGAACATTCTGTTTCTGGAGAAAACAGAATAGCCTGTAACTAACAAATCGCCTAAATAAGCCGAATCATTAATATTACGTTTCATTTTATGGACTTTTCTAATGAATTTTTTCATTTCACGAATTCCGTTACTCATCATAACAGATTGAAAGTTATCTCCGTAACCTAAACCATGTGCAATTCCGGCTGCGATTGCATAAATGTTTTTAAGCATTGCAGCATATTCTGTTCCGATAATATCGTCTGAGATTTTGGCCTTAATGTAATTTCCGGAAAGTGATTTGGCAACAACACAAGCTTTGTCAGGATCTCCACAAGCAATAGTTAAATAGGAAAGCCTCTCTAACGCTACTTCTTCTGCGTGACAAGGGCCTGTAATAACCCCTATATTGTAGTAAGGAATATCGTATTGAATATGAAAATGTTCTCCAACAATTAAACTTGTTTCCGGAACAATACCTTTAATAGCAGAAAAAATAATCTTATCAGCCAGAGAAACCGTTAAGTTTTGTAACTCCGTATTTAAAAAAGCAGAAGGAATCGCAAAAATTATATAATCTGCATATTCAACAGCTTCATTAATATTATTCGTTAATTTAAGTTTCCTGGTATCAAATTCTACCGAACTCAAATAATTTGGATTGTGTTTGTATTTTTCAAGATGTTCTATAGCAGCATCATTGCGCATGTACCACGAAATTTCAGAAAGATTTACACAAAGCATTTTTGCAATTGCCGTTGCCCAGCTCCCTCCTCCAATTACTGCAAATTTTAAATTTTCGCTCATTATTTTAATAATTTAAAACAAAAGTACTTAATAATGTAGTAATAACACAAAATCTGATTTAAGAAATTTAAAAACTGCCTTGAATTATAATGGTTTTCAGGTAGTTCCAAAAAAATATAAAATATTTAGCAGAGATACAATAAAATTGTAAACCTTACGTTATAAGTATTTGTAAATTAGAATTTTAATGAGTTTAGCAAAAATTGAGTTAGTTAGTTTTGTTTTAGTATTTTGAAAAGGCGTTCCTAAAATCATTTTAAGAACGCCTTTTCGTTTAATTTTTTCTGATACTTACTAGTAACTCATCTCAACAATTGCTTTTACTTTATCCAAAGTTACAAGTTGATTTTCTCCAAGCCCTTTCCAGCCTCTTTCATCAAAACGCTTGACAATAAAATCTGCAGTTTTATCATAGTCATTTGTGTATTGTGAGAGTTTAGTGTCCATTCCCATTTTATGGAAAAATGCAACAGTCTGGTTAATTGCTTCTTTAGCAACTTCATCATCAGAACCGGATAAATTGAAAATTCTTCTTCCGTATTGTGCTAATTTTCCTTTTTTGGTTTCAAACATTACGCTGTATAAACTAGGTCCGATAATTGCCAAAGTTCTTGCATGGTCAATTTCATATAAAGCAGTTAGTTCATGACCAATCATATGTGTGGCCCAGTCTGTCGGGACACCTTTTTGAATTAATCCATTAAGTGCCATTGTACAGCTCCACATAAAATTAGAGGCCAAAGTATAATCTGTCGGATTTTCGACAACGCCCGGGCCAACTTCAATTAAAGTCTGCAAAATTCCTTCGGCAATTCTGTCCTGAAGAAATCCTTCGTGCGGATACGTTAAGTATTGTTCCATAACGTGCGTATAAGCATCTACGACACCATTTTGAATTTGTCTTTTTGGTAAAGAAGCAATAACTGCAGGGTCGCAAATTGAAAACTTAGGAAACAATGCACTTCCGCCAAAAGCCAGTTTTTCCTGAGTTGCATTAATAGTAACAACAGATCCCGAATTCATCTCACTTCCGGTTGCCGGCAGTGTCAAAACAGTTCCAAACGGTACAGCGTTTTCTTTAATTAGAATCTTTTTTTGAAGAATATCAATCGGATTTCCCTCAAAATGAACCGCCGCCGAAATAAATTTTACCCCGTCAATTACAGATCCGCCGCCTACAGCAAGAATAAAATCAATTTTTTCAGCTTTTATTACGTCAACAGCCTTCATCAAAGTCTCGAATCTTGGATTTGGTTCAATTCCTCCAAACTCTACAATATTAAAACCTTCCAGAGTTTTGATTACCTGATCGTAAATTCCATTTTTAAAAATACTTCCACCGCCATAAGCCAATAATATTTTAGCCTCTTTTGGAACTAAAGTTGAAAGTTTTTTTATTTGTCCTTTTCCGAATATCAAATTCGTAGGATTATATAATTCAAAGTTTAACATGTTTTTGTTATTAGGTTCTAAGATGCTAAGGTTCTGAGATTCTAAGGTTTTTTACTAAGTTTAAAATCTTAGCATCTTAGTCCCTTAGAAACTTAGCATTTTTTTTATTTATTTAATTGTGCTAATAATTTCCCGGCAACTAATTTAGATGAAGCCGGATTTTGACCTGTAATTAAAAGTCCGTCTTCAACCGCATAAGGCTGCCAATTTGGACCTTTAGAAAAAATCCCTCCGTTTGATGATAAGGCATCTTCCAATAAAAATGGAACTACTTTTGTCAAACCAACCGCTTCTTCTTCGTCATTTGTAAACCCGGTAACTTTTTTACCTTTTACCAAATATTCGCCTTTTACCTTTACGTTTTTCAAAACAGCTGGGGCGTGACAAACAAAAGCAACGGGTTTTTTATGATTATAAAAGGATTCAATCAAGGCAATTGAATTTTTATCTTCTACCAAATCCCAAAGTGGACCATGCCCTCCTGGATAAAATACTGCATCATAATCTGCCTGATTGATTGTCGAAAGCTTTTGTGTATGTTTTAATTTTTCCTGTAAGGCTTTATCAGAATCAAATCTTTTTGTGTCTTCTGTTGCAGACGACGGATCTGAACTTTTAGGATCAATTGGCGGCTGACCTCCAAGTGGAGAAGCAATCGTGATTTCTACTCCTTTATCTAACAATTCATAATAGGGTGCAGCAAGTTCTTCTGACCAGAAACCGGTTTTTTCTCCAGTGTTGCCCAGTTTATCGTTGCTCGTTACAACAAATAATACTTTTTTCATCTTTTTATTTGATTTTTGGGCAATAGCTGAAAAGCTAATTGCCGTTAATAATGTAATTCCAAGTAATTTTATTTTTTTCATCGTTTAAATTTTTAACAAATTTACACCTTAAGTGATATTAGTAAAAATAAAATAAACTATGTTTGTTATAAAATAATTTATATCATGGTAAATTTAGAATGGTACAGAACTTTTAAATCGGTTTATAAAAACGGAAGTTTTTCACTAGCTGCAAAAGAGCTATTTATGAGCCAGCCTGCTGTGAGTCAACAAATATCTATGTTAGAGGCACATGTGGGAAATAAGTTGTTCAATCGAAAATCAAAAGGAGTTGAACCAACAGAATATGCTAAGTTACTGAATAATTTAATTATTGATGCTCTTGAAAGGCTTGAAAATGTGGAAGTTGGATTTAGAGCAAAAGCTCAGGATGCCAATCGTTTAATTTCTGTAGGGATTTCAAAAGATCTTTTTAGCAGTATTGGCAATGCATTAATTTCCAAGTATGCACTAATTGATTTTACTTTTGCTGAAAACGATGCACTTTTTAGTTTAGTCGATTCGAAGAAATTAGATTTTGCTATTGTGACCAAAAGATATGACACTTTTGATACGATTCAGGAAATGGTGGCGAAAATTAAATTGGTTATGGTCGCACCAGTAGATTTGGATATAACAGAATTTCGTCAAAAAATAAAATCGGATAATTTTACAGAAGCTGAACAATGGCTAAATGAACAAAAATGGTATAGTCACGAAGCCCGTATTCCGCATATAAAACTTTTCTGGCTACATGCTTTTAATAAAAAGAGACCCTCTATGATTCCTAATTATATTATTCCCTCAGAATATGAAATGCTGGAAATACTTTCTCAAAATTCAGGAATTGCGGTAACGTGGAATTGTAACGCAAGAAGGTTCATCCAGAAAAATAAATTGCAATTGGTTTGGAACAGTTTTTATGTTCCGGAAGAAAGTGTGTATTTATTGACGGGAAAACACAACAACTTAAGTTCCGTTTTTAAAATTATGTCTGAAGAATTAAGACAGGCTTTTCGAGTTTAATTAATCGAAGTTTAAACAGGAACTTCTAATTTATTTTTCAATTATGTTCTGATTTGAAAATGATTTAAGGGTATGGAAAAATTACAAAATATTAGAATCGCAGTTGATGCAATTGTTTTTGGATATAAAAATAGTCAATTATATGTGCTTTTGATTCAGCAGAAATTCGGCACAAGTGATTCATACTGGGCTTTACCAGGCGGACTGGTAAAAAACGATGAATCTTTAAAAGATGCCGTACAAAGAGAGTTAAGAGAAGAAACCAACGTCTCGGTAGATTATTTTGAACAATTATTTACGTTTGGCGATGATATCTTTCGGGATCCTCGCAACCGTGTAGTTTCAGTTGCCTATTTTGCTTTGGTAAATCCTTCAAAATTAGAGATCAAAGCCGATTCTGATGCAGAAAATGTGCAATGGTTTAAGATAAGTGAAGTTCCGACAATGGCATTTGATCACAATTCAATTCTCAAAAAAGCTCTGGAGCGTATAAAAGCAAAATTAACTTATGAACCAATTGGTTTTGATTTACTCCCAAAAGAGTTTCTTTTTTCGGAACTGGAAAACTTGTACTGTACCATTTTGGATAAAGAAATTGAGCGTAGAAATTTCAGAAAAAAAATCCTAAGTTTCGGAATTGTAGAAGAAACTGAAAATTATTCGCCGATAAAAACCGGGCGCCCAGCTAAATTATTTAGGTTTAATAAACAGAAATACAATGATTTAGCCAAAGAAGGTTTTCACTTCGAAATAAAGTTTGCGTAATTTTTACACAAAATAAATTGTTTAATAAAAATATTGATCTATATTTGCGTATAATTAACGCAAACTAAAAAAACTATGATACTTAATTTAGACCAAAATTTCAGACCATTTCCAAATCAAAAAGAGATAGAATTCAAAAATTTTACTTTTTCAGGAGGAGAACCACACATCAAAATTAATCCTGATTTTAATGTTAATCAAAAAATAACCATTACACACAGATTAAATTCTTTTAACGATTTCGGATTGCTGTGTCTTGCAGTAGATGCTTTAAGACGAATGGATGTTAAGATTATTGATCTTTTCATTCCGTACTTTCCGGCAGCGCGCCAGGACAGAGTTATGATAAAAGGAGAACCATTGTCTGTAAAAGTTTATGCAGATATTCTAAATGCGATGCAGTTAAATAAAGTTTATGTTTTTGACGCGCATTCTGAGGTGACGCCGGCTTTGGTAAATAACTGCGAAGTGATTCCTAATCATACTTTTATTGAGCAAGTAATAAAAAGCATTGGCAACGATGTAAAACTGATTTCTCCCGATGGTGGTGCTTTAAAGAAAATATACAAAGTTTCTGAATTTTTAGGAGGAGTAGAAGTAGTGGAATGCAGTAAAAGCCGTGATGTAAAAACCGGAAAATTATCTGGATTTAAAGTTTATGAAGAGGATCTAAACGGAATGGATTGTTTAATTGTAGATGACATCTGCGACGGAGGCGGTACATTTGTTGGCTTAGCCGAAGAATTGAAAAACAAAAATGCCGGAAAATTATTTTTGGCCGTAAGCCACGGAATTTTTAACAAAGGTTTTGAAGTTTTAGACTGTTTTGATAAAATATTTACTACGAATTCTTTTAAAGATTTTGATAATGAAAAAGTTGAGGTGGTTGGTTTGGACCGATTGATATGAGAAAATTTACCAATTGTTTGCAGGCGAAAAGGAATTTTGACTTTGAAACGTTTAGATGCTTTATTACAGCATTAAAAATTAAAATTAATTGAAATGAAATATAATATAGAAAAACTCACAACCGAAAAACAGGAAAATAAATACTTGTTTTTTTGGGGACACCAGCCCAATAAAGACGGAAGTATTTCCAAAACTTGTTTCAGTCAGTGGTGGTTAAGTTCTTTTGATGTTGACGGGATAACTTATAAAACAGCAGAACACTGGATGATGGCCAAAAAAGCATTATTATTTAATGACAAGGAAATTTTCGAAAAAATTATTCAGGCCAAATCTCCAGCTGAAGCCAAGAAGTTAGGACGAGAAGTTAAAAATTATGTCGATATGGTTTGGCTTGCAAATCGTTTTGAGATTGTAAAAGAAGGAAATCTGTATAAATTCGGCCAAAACAAAGATTTAAAAGAATTTTTGTTAAACACAAATGAAAGAATTTTGGTAGAAGCAAGTCCTGTAGATCCTATTTGGGGAATCGGAATGGCTGCAGATCATAAAGAGGTAAACAATCCCGAAAAATGGCAAGGGTTAAACCTTTTGGGTTTTGCTTTGATGGAGGTTAGGGATGAATTGAGATAAATTAATTATGGAAAACAAAATAAAGTCTGGATTATTTGGAGTTGCAATTGGTGACGCATTAGGTGTTCCGGTAGAGTTTAAAACCAGAGACTATTTAAGAAGTAATCCTGTTCAGGATATGATGGGATTTATGTGTTGGCATCAACCTCCTGGAACGTTTAGTGACGATAGTTCATTGGCTTTTTGTACTGCCGAAAGTTTATGCAAAGGTTTTGATATTGAAGATATGGCAATAACTTTTGTGAAATGGATGGAAGAAGGATATTGGGGAGCTCATCATAAAGTTTTTGATATCGGAGGGACAACTAGGCACTCTTTAGCAAGAGTTTTAAAAGGAGAACCCGCCAGAACTTCAGGTAATTTTTTTGAAGAAGATAATGGTAACGGATCTCTAATGAGAATTCTGCCTCTGGTTTTCCATCTTCATAAGGAAAAAGATGTTGAGGTTATTTACCAGAAAGTAAAAGAAGTATCATCAATTACTCACGCGCATTTTAGATCGGGATTTGCTTGCTTTATTTATGTTATTTATTGCTTAGAAATTTTAAATGAAGTGGACAAAATAGAGGCGTATAAGAATATGCAAAAGATTGTTTCTGATTTTTTAAGTGCTAAGAAATTTAATCCTGTTGAAATTCAGTTGTTTGATAGGATTTTAAAAAACAATATAGCTGAATATCCGGAAGAAAACATTCACTCGTCTGGGTATGTATTAGATAGTTTGCAGGCTAGTTTATGGTGTTTTTTGAATTGGAATACTTATGAAGGAACTGTTTTAAAGGCAGTGAATTTAGGCGGAGATACCGATACAACTGCAGCTATTACCGGAGGATTGGCAGGAGTATATTACGGAATGGACAATATTCCTGAAAAATGGATTGCCACATTGGCAAGAAAAAACGATATTGATGATTTGTGCGAGCGATTGTCATTAAAGGTAAAATAAAAAAGAAATGAAAGGCATTCAATATACAAAAGGCGATGCAACATCTCCTCAATCAGAAAATAATAAAGTAATTGTACATATCTGTAACGATATTGGAGGTTGGGGAAAAGGATTTGTAATGGCAATCTCGAAAAGATGGAAAAAACCAGAAAATCAATATAGAGAATGGTTCAAATCTAAAGATGGTTTTGAATTGGGGAAAGTTCAGTTTGTTCAGGTAGAAGAAGATCTTTGGATAGCAAATTTAATTGGTCAGCATAAAATCAATAAAGATGAAAACGGAAATGCGCCAATACGATATGATGCTGTTGAAGAAGGTTTGAAAGAAGTTGCTCTTTTTGCGATCAAAAATAATGCTAGTATTCATATGCCAAGGATTGGCTGTGGCTTAGCTGGCGGAAAGTGGGAGATGATGGAACCGATTATTCTCAAAACACTTTCAAATAATGATGTTGAAGTTGTTGTATATGACTTCTAGAAAATAATAATAATAATGAATGAGAAAATAACAAAAGATGTAAGTAAGTTCCTGAGTTTGATACTTAGACATTCACCAGAAAAAATCGGATTAAAATTAGACGAAAACGGTTGGGCAGATGTTGCGGAATTAATTGCAAAATGTAATAAGAAAGAAAAAACTTTAAATTCAGAACTTCTGGACTACGTAGTAGAAAACAACGATAAAAAGCGTTTTGCTTTTAACGAAGATAAAACAAAAATCAGAGCAAGTCAGGGACACTCTATTTCTGTTGAATTAGATTTAGCAGAAAGAGAACCTTCTGAGTTTTTATATCACGGAACGGTTGCCAAGTTTATGGAAAGCATTAAAAAAGAAGGTTTACAAAAAATGAGCCGTCAGCATGTGCATCTTTCTAAAGATCGTGAAACGGCGATTAAAGTAGGAAGTAGAAGAGGAGTTGCTCAAATTTTAACCGTAAGAAGCGGTCAAATGCATCGGGATGGATTTAAATTTTATTTGTCTGAAAATAACGTTTGGTTAACAGATGAAATTCCGGCAAAATATATAGAGTTTAAATCATGAAACGAACATTAGTTTTTGGCGACATCCATGGAGGTTTAAAAGCTTTGATTCAATTGCTTGAAAAAATTGTCCTTAACCAAAATGATAGACTTATTTTTCTGGGAGATTATGTAGATGGCTGGAGTGAATCGGCATAGGTTGTTGATTTTTTGATCAATTTGTCTCAAAAACAAGAATGCATTTTTATACGCGGAAATCATGATGTTTGGTGCCATGAATGGTTGAAGAATGATGTTGTAAATAATATTTGGTTTCTGCATGGCGGAAAATCAACTATAGAAAGTTATCAGAGCATTGATGCTTTCGAAAAAGAGAAACATCTTAATTTTTTTGTCAATATGAAAGATTATTTTGTAGATGAAAGTAACAATTTGTTTATTCATGCTGGTTTTTCTTCAATGCATGGTCCAGAGAAGGAGCATTATAAGACAAATTATTCTTGGGACAGAACACTTTGGGAAATGGCCTTAACAATGGACAAACGAATCAAAAAAGATTCACTTTCCTATCCTAAAAGATTATTGCTGTATAATGAAATTTACATCGGTCATACGCCAACACTTCATTACAATATCGAAATCCCTATGCAAGGCTGTAATGTTTGGAATATTGATACCGGAGCAGGTTTTCATGGAAAGTTAAGCTGTATTGATGTTACTACAAAAGTATTTTGGCAAAGTGATGTTGTGCAGACATTTTATATAAATGAAAAAGGAAGAAATAAGTAGTTCTAAATAGGATCGAGATATAAAGAATAATACACAAAGACACACGAAGAAAAAACACAAAACTGCACAAAGAAAATTAAAACTTTGTGAGTCTCTGTGATAACTTTGTGAATCTCTGTGAAACACAAAGTTTACGAGAATTTAAATAACTAAAATATATGAACCCACTTTTACTAACAGACGGTTACAAAGTTGACCACAGAAGACAATATCCAGACGGAACTACATTAGTGTACTCAAACTGGACGCCAAGAAAATCAAGAATCGAAGGAGTAAATGAAGTTGTATTTTTCGGATTGCAATATTTCATTAAAAAATATATTATTCAGGATTTTGAACTGCATTTTTTTAAACAGCCAAAAGAAGAAGTAGTAAAAAAATACGCCCGAAGAATCAATAATTATTTGGGAGAAAACCTTGTCGGAACAAAACATATCGAAGATCTACATGATTTAGGATATATTCCGATGGTTTTTAAAGCTTTGCCAGAAGGAACAAGCGTGCCAATCCGAGTACCGATGTTTACGATGTACAATACGCTTCCGGAGTTTTTCTGGCTGACCAATTATTTTGAAACATTGCTTTCTGCTGTAGTTTGGCTTCCTTGTAATTCTGCTACAATTGCTAAAGAGTACAGAAAAGTTCTTGACAAATACGCAGACGAAACGTCATCAGTTCCGGAATTCGTAGATTGGCAGGCACATGATTTTTCAATGAGAGGAATGGGCGGAATCGAAGCTTCTTTGACTTCTTCTGCAGGGCATTTATTGAGTTTTACAGGTTCTGATACAATCCCTGCAATTGATTTTATGGAGGAATATTACAAAGCCGATTCAGATAAAGAACTAATTGCGGGTTCAGTTGCTGCTACAGAACATTCTGTAATGTGTATGGGAACGACAGAAGGAGAATACGAAACTTTCAGAAGATTAATTTCTGATGTTTACCCAAAAGGAATTGTTTCTATCGTTTCTGATACATGGGATTTATGGAAAGTATTAACCGATTATCTTCCGAGATTAAAAAACGAAATCGTTTCAAGAGAAGGTAAAGTTGTAATTCGCCCTGACAGTGGTGACCCGGTAGATATTATCTGCGGAAATCCGAAAGGAAAAACAGAAGAGGAAAAGAAAGGTGTTATTGAATTGCTTTGGGATGTATTCGGAGGAAGTACAAACGATAAAGGATTTAAAGAATTAGTGCCCCAGATTGGTGCTATTTACGGAGACAGTATTACTGTAGCAAGAGCTACTCAAATCTGCGAAAGATTGAAATTAAAAGGTTTTGCCTCTACGAATGTTGTCTTAGGAATCGGATCTTTTACATATCAATATAATACAAGAGATACGTTTGGTTTTGCTATGAAGGCGACTTATGGAGAAGTAAACGGAGAAGGAAGAGCAATTTTCAAAAACCCGATTACAGATGACGGAACAAAAAAATCAGCCAAGGGATTAATGAAGATTGATTTAGTCGACGGTGCTTATTATTTAACAGATAATGTTTCCTGGGATGAAGAAAAGAAAGGAGAACTTAAGGAAGTTTTCAGAGACGGAAAACTCTTAATCGACCAATCTCTTTCTGAAATCAGAAATAATGTCAAAAAAGAGCTTACAATAGCTTAAAAAAGTAAAGCCTAAATGTTTATGCATTTAGGCTTCTTTATTTGTGATAATTTCTATTTCTTATAAAAATTATTGTGATCAATATATTCCCAAACTTTTGGAGGTAATAAAGGCTGAATATTTTTTCCTTCCTTGATATTGTTACGAATAAAAGTAGAAGAGATTTCTACAATCGGTGCATCAATGATATGAATTTTTGGGTGTGACTTTAATTCCGTATTTCCCTCTTCAGATGAAATTCTTGGATACACATAAATGTTATAATGATCTAATAATACCTCGTAGTTTTTCCATTTATGAAGCGTCTTAAGATTGTCTTCGCCCATAATCAAAGAAAATTCGTGTTTTGGATACTTTTCATGCAAATGCACCAAAGTATTTACGGTATAATTAGGCTGAGGTAGTTTAAATTCAATATCAGACGGCTTTATTTTGGGAAAATCTTTTGTAGCCAGATAAACCATTTCTAAACGCTGATGATCGTCCAGCAGAGTAGATTTCTTTTTTAACGGATTATGAGGCGTAACAACCATCCAGATTTGATCTAAATCGGCAAATTCTGCCATGTGATTGGCAATAATCATATGACCAACATGAATTGGATTATAAGTGCCGAAATAAAGACCTATTCTCATTTTGTGTTTTGTTTCGCAGAGATTCGCCGAGTTTTCTCAAAGATACACAAAGTAATTTATTAAAACTTTGTGAATCTCCGTGTAATAACTACTTGTTTACAAAGTCTTTTACCAATTGATAAGCCTCTTCTTTTGCAGTGTCCAAATCGTAGTTTTTGATAATCGTATCAAATTGCGGAGCAGTTGCCAGTTCTACAGAAGCTTTTGCGATTCGCATATTGATTTTGTCATCACTTTCTGTAGAGCGTTCTTTCAGTCTGCGTTTCAGTTCGTCAACGCTTGGCGGTTTCACAAAAACAGCCAGAGTCTGTTCCGGGAATTTATGTTTGATACGCAATCCGCCAGCGACATCAATGTCAAAAATAACATTTTTTCCAAGAGCCCAGATACGTTCAATTTCAGATTTTAAAGTACCGTAAAAATTATCGCGATAAACTTCTTCCCATTCCAGGAAATCCTCTGCTTTAATATGTTTTTTAAACTGTTCAAGATTTATAAAATAATAATCTTTCCCGTGTACTTCTTCACCACGCGGGTCACGTGAAGCCGCAGAAATCGAAAATTCTAAATTTAAATCTTCTTTCCCAAGTAAATGTTTTACTATAGTTGTTTTTCCTGATCCTGACGGTGCCGAGAAAACAATTAATTTTCCTTTGTTCATTCTTTATTTATATGTAATCAATCATTCCAGAGGTTAAACTCCTTTTTAATGATTGATAATAATTCATTATATGAGATTAATTCATCAACTGTTGGATAAAATTTTAAATAGATAGCGGGATTGACAAAAGAAAAATCATTTTTAATGATTCCGTTTTTGATGAATACTTGATATGATTCACCATCTACTGCACGCTTTCGTTTTTTGGATATTCCATATTCTCTATCTTCTGATATTACTTTGGTAGCTTTGAGTTTATAATCAATATTTTTTTGACTTGGTAAATATTCCACATCACAGAGAAGTAAATTCAACCAAATCAGATATGCGTTTTTAGGCTTTAATTTTCCAATAACCTCTTTAGGAAATTGTATTTGATCAATTTTAGTTACGGCTTTATCTTTTTTAGAAAAAGAAAAAATATATACAATCCAATTGTCTTTTCCTTCATCATACATTCTAAATATTTCCATTGAGTTTTTAATGGAATAATCTTTATAAATGCGAATTTCTTTTTCAAATCCTAACGTATCAGGTATTTTTAAAACTTTATTTATTTCAGATATTTCTTGTCCAAAACAATTGAATATAATTAGAAAAAAGAAAATGAAATAAAGCTTCATGTTTTAAAGTACATTCAAAACCTGTTCCTTAATCTTTTCCAGTTCATCCTTCATCATGACAACGAGTTTCTGCATTTGCGCATGATTAGATTTAGAACCCATTGTATTGATTTCACGTCCCATTTCCTGAGTAATAAAACCAAGTTTTCTACCATTAGCTTCCGTTCCTTTAATAGTTTCCAAAAAGTAATCTAAGTGATTGGTCAAACGAACTTTTTCTTCAGTAATATCCAGTTTTTCAAGATAATAAATCAACTCCTGCTCAAAACGATTTTCGTCAACATTAACCTGTAATTCCGAAATTGCAGTTTGCAGACGATCTTTTATAGCCTGAACGCGTTCTGGGTCCAATGCCAAAGCATCATTCATATACTGTCGAATATTACCAATTCTAAGATTAAATTCTTTTTCAAGAGATTCACCTTCGTCTTTTCTAAAATTTAAGATATTTTGAAGAGCTTCCTCTATTATTACCTGAATCTGTTCCCAATCATTTTCGTCAATTTCCTCACGCTCAGTTTTTAGCGTATCAGGCATACGAACGGCCATTTTCATCAATTCAGTTTCATCTGCATCAGGATAAACTTCTTTAAGCTGTGCAATGTAATTTTTTACAACAGGAACATTTACTTTCGTTGAGGTTTGCTCGGCTGTGCTTTCAATGTAAATCCCAAAATCAATCTTTCCCCTTTCTAATTTGGTCGAAATCTGAGTTCTTAATCCCAATTCCATTTCACGATAAACAGACGGCATCCTGACATTCAAATCTAAACCCTTACTATTTAAAGATTTTACTTCAACTGTAATTTTTTTTGTTGGCAATTGCAAAGAAGCTTTACCAAACCCTGTCATAGATTGTATCATATAATGAATATAAAGGCGCAAAGATACTAAAAAACTTAACAGTGAAGGTTTCTAGTTTTGCAGCGCTCAGATTTTTAAAAAGCTTTTGGGCGTTTCCTTCGGTCGGTCTATCCGTTACAATCTTTTTTTGAGCAGAAAAAGCTCAAAAAAAGAATTTCCACTTCAAACGAAGTTCGTTGAAGACTAAAATAGAATTATAGGAAGTAATCCCTAACGCAAGCAGGTTCCTTACAACTTAGGATTTTTATTTTTGTAATGCTTTTGTAACCTGAAGAATATTTTGCTGGCTGTTGCCAATATAAATTTCACCATCAATAATAAAAACCGGACGGCTCAAAAAGGTATAATGTTCCAGAATATACTTTTTAAAATCAGCCTCTGTCAATGATTTATTTTTCAAATCCATTGATTTATATAATTGTGCTTTTTTGCTAAACAAAGCTTCATAACTTCCGGAAAGTTTATGCATCTCTTCCAATTCTTCTTCTGTTATTGGATTCTGACGAATATCCTGAAAAACCAAATCGTTTTCAGGCAAATTTTTTATAATTTTTCGGCAGGTATCGCAAGATGCTAAATAATATATTTTGTTCATGATTTTTGAAATTTTAGAATACAAAGAAAATCCATTTGAAATATAAAAATGACTAATTTTATAAAAAAATATAAATATGAGTTCAGTTTTTAAAGTACAGAAAACCATTCGCGAAATTCTTCTGAAGATTTTGGATAATCATTCGTTAGAACAATTGAATAAAATTCCGGCAGGATATAGTAATAATTTAATTTGGAACGTGGCGCATTGCATTTCCGCACAACAAGTTTTAGTATATAAATTATCAGGTTTGCCAATACTGGTTTCTGATGAATTTATTGATAAATATAAAAAAGGAACAAAACCGGAAGGTGATGTTTCGCAGGCAGAAGTTGATGAAATCAGAGGATTGCTTTTTTCAACTTTAGATAAAACTGAAAAAGATGTTAATGATGGCATTTTTCTCAACTATACAACGTACTTGACAAGTATGGGGTTTGAACTCACAAATGTTCAGGATGCGTTGGATTTTGTGAATTACCATGAAGGAATTCATACCGGAATTATAATGAGTATTCGAAAGTTTGTTTAAATAAAAAAAGTCCCTTAATTGGGACTTTTTTTATTATTCTATTATTCTTTCTATTGTCACTTTCATCGCGCCTGCACCTTTGCTTTTTGTTATTTCCATAAACGCTCTTTTTGAGAGATCTAATTCACGCGTTTTTACAAACGGACCACGATCAGTAATTTTTACAATTACAAATTTCCCGTTTGCTTCATTGGTAACTTTTATTCTGGTGCCAAATGGGAGCTTTTTGTGGGCTGCGGTGTATTTGTTATTGTCAAACCTGCTTCCGTTTGCTGTTTTTCTTCCGGTAAATTTATCAGCGTAATAAGAAGCATGCGCATTTTTTTTGTAAGGTTTTAATTTTAAGCCGTTGTCTGTAAAAACAGAATCAATTGGAATCACAATAATGTTTGGCTTAATACCTTTTACAGTATCCTGAATAATTTTAGGTGCTTCTGCTGTTTGTTTGTTCTGACTGCTTACATAAGTAAAACAACTTAAAAAGATCAATGTAAATAGGTTGGTTGAAATGCTTTTTTTAATTCTCATAGTTTATTTTTTTCAGACTTGGGGAGTTTGTACAAATAATATGCCGAGATAAAAAAAGTCCTACAATTTTAGGACTTTGTTTTTATTGAAACCACAGGTTCCACGGTATTCTGCTCAAGATTAATAATAATCCCAAACCATAGAAAATAGCGAATGTTTTAAATTTAGCTTCGCTATTAATCAGCTTTTTATGTTTTGACCATCCTATAGTAATTAAAACTATAGCAATAAGGTTAATAAGAGGATGTTCTAAGGAAGTTAATCTCAATTCTGCATTTGACATTTGCCCGAATGCAGCTTTTCCTAGTGGAGATACAAAATAAAGTATTATCCCGATTAAAAGCTGCGTGTGTGTTCCGATCAAAGCAAATAAACCAAGTTTACGGTCTTTTGCAGTAAATTCTTTTTTTGAAGTTAATCCGATGATGGCATTTACAACCGCAATTAATAAAAGCAGCAATGCTAAATATGCCCAGCCCGAGTGGAGTTTTTGTATAAAATGGTACATAAATTATTATTTTGTTTGAAACAAATATAGCAAAAAAGGGTATAAAAAAACGGCATTGAACTTAAAAGTCAATGCCGTTTTTGGTATTTATTTAGATTCTAAATATTAGAAGTTGTAACGTAAACTAAAGTTCCAAGTTCTGCCTAAACCGAAGAAACCATTATTAACAACATTGATTCCTTTGTAGTTAACTGAAGTCGGTGTTACAGCTGTAGCGGATGTTAATTCAGATAGATAAACCTCATCAAATAGATTGTTTACGTTAACTCTAAAGTTTATAGAGTCTTTTTTACCTTTTCCGATAAATAATCTGTAAGAAACACCTGCGTCTACTAAATCGTAACTTGGTAATTCAATATTGTCTTTAGTAACAACTGTTGAATACAATTTATCGTAGTATCTCCAATCAGCATCCAACGATAAGTTTCTAACGAATTCGTATTTGAAACCTAAACCGTATGTTACTTGGGCAGCATCTCCTACTTTCCCTCCATCAACATCTTTTACCGCTTCGTCTAAAGTATTTAAACTTTCGTCTCTTCTAGTAGTTAAAGCTTCACCTTTGTACTCATAATTTCCAATTGAAAGGAATCCAGTTACATCAAGTTTGTCTATTGGCTTTGCAATTAAATCTAATTCAATACCTGTGTGAATTTGTTCGACACCTTGATTCGTAATCAAAATTAAATCTCCAGCCTGTAGAGTTGTACCTCCAATAACTTGTCCTGCAGTTGCAACATTAGTAGTTGTAGTTACTCTGTCTTTCCATGAAGTTCTATAACCATTAACACTTGCAGTTAAAAATTTAGATGTGAAAGTATATCCAGCTTCCAAACCAAGAATTTTTTCGTTTTCAGTAAATGGATTAACTTGATTTGTAAAATTTAGATAAATGTTATCATGATATGGTTGACGGTTATAGTAACCAGCATTTAGATATACATTGTGGTTTTCAGCAAATTTATAGCTTGTACCACCTTTTACATTATATCCTACGTTGTTAACCTTATCTGATTCTTGAAACTGTGGTAAGTAATCGTATCTATCTGTTCTTTGGTGTGATTGATTAGAAAGAGATCCTTGGAAAAAAGCAGAGAAGCTTTCATTAGAATATTCTAATTGACTGAATACACCGCCGTAAGAAATAGTTTCACCGTAATCATAGTCAATCCTTTGGTTTTCAGCAAGTGTATTAAAAGTTGCTGGCCAAGGTAATGCTCTTCCTCTTTCAGTTACTTTAGTGCTTTCCATAGTACCACTTGGTTTGTCATCGTCACCTTTAAGGTTTCTTGTGTCTGTCCAGCTTGATAATCCCATGTAATCAGAAACTTGTCTGAAGTGAGTTCCTTTGTAAGTTCTTAAATCAATACCAACATTTAAAGCTAAATTATCTGTAAGTTGATTTTTTAAGTTAGATACTAAACCATACCAAGCATGATTGTTTACACTTGATCTAATCACGTATGCCCCGTTTGTGCTTCTTCCGTCACCATTACCTGTTCCGTCTACTATAGCTTGATTACTGGCAAGTATACCGTCAAAATTTATTTGACCTCCTGCGGGAGTAGTTGGTTTAGTACCATAGTTTCCAGTACCTCCACCACGTCCCCAAGATCCGTAAAGTACAGTAGAAAGTTGTGTCTTATCACTAATGTCGTAATCCCAGTTTAAGTTTACCACTGGTTTGTGGTAGTAGTTTGTTCTCTCAGATTTGTACTCTCCGTTTTGAGTACCCCAGTTGTTGTTATATTTTCTTCCGTATTTTAAATAACTATCTACCGATTTTGTAAAGTTTTGATCATGCCATTGTGGTGCACCAGTTAACAAGAAGTTAAAACTGTGTTTGTCATTAGCCTTATATCCAACAGAAACAAAATAAGTTTGTCCTTCGCCTCTTGTTCCGTCGTTGTAACCATCACCTTGCCAGTGAGAAAGCATAACACTTGTTCCCCACCCATTTTTGCTCATTCCTGTGTTGTAAGTTGCTGTAGTTTTGAAATAATTATCATTAGCAACACCCAAAGAAACAAAACCACCTTCTTTTTTGTCAGTAGCTTTAGTGATGAAGTTTACAGTACCTCCAACAGAAGAGATAGCTAATTTTGAAGATCCTAAACCTCTCTGAATTTGTACAGCATTAGCAATGTCAGACATACCAGACCAGTTAGACCAGTACATTTTTCCGTCTTCCATTCCATTAATTGGTTGGCCATTTAATAGGAAAGCAGTGTTGTCTTGTGCAAAACCACGTACTGTAATTCTTGAGTCTCCATAACCTCCTGCTTGCCCAGCTACGTATACAGATGGTGTATTCACCATTGTTTGTGTAATATCTGAAGTACCAATTTTTGCCTGAATTTCTGCTGCTTTAATTGTAGAAACGGCTATAGGAGTTTTTCTGTCTTTGGCTAAGTCAATAATTCCTTTACCCATAACTACAATTTCTTCTAGTTGGTTAGAATCAGAATCTAAAGTAATAACCCCTAAGTTAACAGTTCCTCCATTTGCAACAGTAAAAGAAATTGTTTTTGTTTCATATCCTAAGTATGATACAACAACTTCTCCAGATGTTACTGAAGTTGAAATTGTAAATTTACCATCAAAATCACTTGAACCAGCATCTGACGATCCTTTTATGGCGACATTAGCACCAGGTAAGGAATTTGAACCATCGGTAATTGTACCACTGATTTTACCTTGAGAAAATGCGGTTGAAACTATCATGAACAATAGTCCAGTTAGTAACCAATTTTTCATTGTCTTCATTTGTTATTTAGTTTATTGTTTTTGGCAAAATTATAACATTAAAATCAGATAATGTTATCAAAATGTTAAGAAAAGACAGTTTTGCCTAATCTGTTAAACATTAAAATGATTTTCCTTTTTTGTATTATATAAAACATCTTTTTTTTAAATTTCAGCGCATGTTTTTTGTTAAAATCATAATAATATGAACAGGCTTGTAATCTTAAACGTGCAAAAACTAATTGATTTAGGTTAAAAAGATAGTTGTTTATACGAAAAACCGCCTTAATTTCTGTTAAATTAAGGCGGTTTGAGTAACTTAGGAGGATATAATTTATTTATTCTTCAAAAAATGATTCAATAAAAATGAAGTTGAACTGTCATGAGTTTTAACTGTTTTAGTATTTATTTCTTCTAAAATAGAATTTGCCAATTGTTTTCCTAATTCTACTCCCCATTGATCAAAACTAAAAATATTCCAAATCACACCCTGTACAAAAATTTTATGCTCATATAAGGCAATTAATGATCCTAAACTTTTTGGCGTAAGTTTCTGAATCAAAATGGTATTAGTTGGTTTGTTTCCTGTAAAAACTTTGAAAGGACGTAAATAAGATGCTTTTTCTGGAGATAATCCTTGTTTGTCAAATTCTGCCTGAACCTGAGCTTCTGTTTTTCCGGTCATCAAAGCTTCTGTCTGAGCAAAAAAGTTTGACATTAACTTATCATGATGATCTTCATTTCCGTATAAAGGTTTTACAAATCCGATGAAATCTGTTGGAATTACTTTTGTTCCCTGATGAATCAATTGAAAAAAAGCATGTTGAGAATTTGTTCCTGGTTCTCCCCAGATAATGGTTCCTGTTTGATAGTTTACAGGTTTTCCGTCACGGCCAACACTTTTCCCGTTACTTTCCATTGTTGCCTGTTGCAGGTAAGGAGCCAATTTTTGCAAATATTGTGTGTATGGAATCAAAGCTTCACTTTCTGCTCCAAAAAAATTATTGTACCAAACACTTAATAAAGCCAGAATAACAGGCATATTTTTATCAAATTCTGCCGATTTAAAATGTTCGTCTGTTTCATAAGCCCCATTCAATAAATCATTATAATTGTCAAAACCAATTGCTAGTGCAATACTCAAACCAACGGCACTCCATAAAGAAAATCTTCCTCCAACCCAGTCCCACATAGGGAAAACATTGCCAGGATTAATTCCAAATTCAGTAACTTTTTGAATATTTGTAGAAACAGCCACAAAATGTTTTGCTACATCTTCCTGCTTTGCAGATTTCAAAAACCATGCTCTGATAGTTTCAGAATTGGTTAAAGTTTCTTGTGTTGTAAATGTTTTTGACACAATAAGGAAAAGTGTCGTTTCCGGATTTAATTTCTTAATTACTTCATTTACATGATCACCATCAACATTCGACACAAAATGTACGTTTAAATGATTTTTATAAAACTGAAGAGCTTCAACTGCCATAACAGGTCCAAGATCAGAACCTCCAATACCAATATTCACAATATCGGTAAAAGCCTTTCCGGTATAACCTTTTCTTTCTCCGGAAATAACTTCTTGCGTAAAGTTTTTGATTTTGTTTTTTACCTCATAAACTTCAGGAATTACATTTTCGCCATCAACTTTTATAGTTGCAGATTCAGGCGCACGCAAAGCAGTATGCAAAACTGCTCTGTTTTCTGTTTGGTTAATGATTTCTCCGCCAAAGTATTGAGATATTGCATCTTTTAATCCGATAGAATTAACCAATTCCAATAAAAGAGAAATAGTTTCCTGACTGATATTGTTTTTAGAATAATCTAATAAAAAATCATTCCATTGTAAATTGAATTTTTCAACACGTGCAGAATCCTGCTGAAATAATTGCTGTATTGTTGTTTCGTGAATTGCGTTATAGTGATTTTGCAGATTTTTCCACGCTTCAGTCCCGGTTGGGTTTGTTGTGTTTAAAGCCATTTGTTTGTTAAATTATAAAAGTGGTTATGAAAAGCAAAAATACTGAAATTAGTTTTAATAGGCTCCCGGTTCACAATTATATAACAAAAAGTGACGGAAACGTTTGCGAAGCTTTTAAAGGTGCAAATGCAATTATTTTGCCTCAATTTTTTCAATACACCTTTATTTTTAAATAAAAGTCATTTTGGAAAAGACATAAGGGATTAATCCGTCAGATTAAGGAAAAAGTTTCTAAACAAATCTTATAAATTTCCAATGCTATCCAATTCTCTTTTCAAAGGTTCGATCTGATTCATGAAACGGGTTCTGTCATTTCCCGTTAAAGATTCTCCGGTTGGTAAATTAAGACGAAGTGCATCTACCTGAACACCATTTTTCCAGAAACGATAACAAACGTGAGGACCAGAAGCTAATCCTGTGCTTCCGACTAAGCCAATAGTCTGTCCCTGTGTTACACGCTGACCTCGGCGAACAAGAATTCTGGACATATGTAAATATTGTGTAGAGTAGGTACCGTTGTGCTTTACTTTTACAAAGTTTCCGTTTCCGGCAGTATAGCCTGTAGCTTCTACAACTCCAGAAGCAGTTGTTGAGATTGGAGTTCCTGTTGGTGCAGCATAATCTGTTCCTTTATGTGCTTTCCAGGTGTGTTGTACAGGATGGAATCTGTTCATTGTAAATCGTGAGGTGATTCGGCTAAATTTGATTGGTGTCTTTAAAAAGAAGTTTTTCAAAGTTTTTCCCTGATCGTCATAATATTCTATTTTCCCGGAAAGTGTATCTTTTTCAAAAGGAAAAGCATAGATGATTTTGCCCTTATATTCAAAAAAAGCACCCTGAAGATCTTCAACTCCGTCATAAACTTTGTTGTTTATAAAACGTTCAGTAAAGATAAGGCCATAACGATCTCCTTTTTTAAGTTTAAAGAAGTCAATTGACCATGAAAACACTTTAGTAATTCTGTTGGCAAGTGCAGTTTCAACACTTTCGTTTCCTAAAGTTTCAGATAACGAGCTTTTTAAAACCCCGCCAATAATTTTACGTTTAAATGTAACGGGTTTTATTTTTTTGTAAGCTTTTGCAATACTATCCCTGAAATCAACAACATAATAAGTTAATGCATCGGGCTGGTAAATGAAAACTTCAAGTTTGTTGGTTTTGTTTTTTGAGCGAAGTAATGTATAAGGTTTATTGTATCGAATAGATCTTACATCAAAAGAGTCTTTTACCTCTTCTACAATATCGTAAACTTTTTTGTCTCCGATGTTCTGGCTTTCAAAGATTGATCCAAAAGAATCGCCTTTTTTTATAGTGTCCTGAACAACATTAAAATCAGCATAATTAAAACCAAATTCTACTTTTTTAGTTTTTGGTTTGGTAATTTTGGTTTCTACTTTTTCTTCCGTTTTTTTACATGAAAATATTGAAAACAATATTATAAAAATTACAACTGCTCTTTTCAAACTCTTAAAATTTTTGTTGGGAAATTATATAGCGGTCTCGTTTCCCCAATTGGACAATTCTTCTTCGGTCCACAATTTAGGAAAAAAGATGCGTCTTTGGTATTTTGGATGCATATATTTTTGCCAGTCACTTCCTCCGGTCGCTTCACCATTCCCTTTTCCGCTTTCCAATATGTATTTTCTAGCCGTATTAAGATGCTGCATTACCCATGTTATGTTTACCGTTTTATCGTAGTGGCGCATTGCAGAAATTAATTCTTCATTGTGCTGGTCTTCAATTGGTAACTGTGTGAATTTCTGCCAGATGTTTTTCGTTTTAAACGATGACATTTGTCTTAAAAACTGACCTTTATATTTTTTTTCAAATTCGTTAAGTAAATATGATTTTTGTCCGGTTTGATAATCTTTTCCGGCCGCCTGCCAATACAAATGTTCAAAACTGGTTTCAGGATCTGTGTTTGCATCAAAATCTGCCTTATATCTATGATCGGTCAAATTGATCACATCAGTAGATGCAAATTCAATCAGTCTGTATTGTGCGCTCTGAAAACCACTTGCAGGAGTAAGCGTATTTCTGAATTTCATGTATTGATCTATTTCCATCCCG
Organism: Flavobacterium sp. 1355; assembly: GCF_017833415.1. Taxonomy (GTDB): domain Bacteria; phylum Bacteroidota; class Bacteroidia; order Flavobacteriales; family Flavobacteriaceae; genus Flavobacterium. The sequence continues at coordinate 76,269 of NZ_JAFICC010000006.1, forward strand.
TTTTCCATAATACTGAACGAATTGGTCAGCATATCAAAATAGCGTGTTATTCTGGAAAGTCTTTCACTAAAAAAATCAACCTGAATATTTTCAGTATCAGCAATCTGATCAATTTCCCATAAAATCATTTTAAAGATCAACTCATTTACCTGATGGTACATAATAAACACCATTTCGTCCGGAAGAGTAGTACGTTGTATCTGAAGGTTTAAAAGAGCATCGGTCTGAATATAATCCCAATAAGTAATTGGTTTTGACCAAAGCAAACCTTCAAGCTGAACATCTGTTTTTTGATTTATAGCTTGAAATTTAAGGTCAATTTCTTTTAAAATTGATTCAGAATTATCTGTGGTGTTCATTATTTTTTTACTTTAAATGGATTTTTCAATCCTTTGTATTCATCCAAATCTGCTTTTAACGATCCGACAGCAAGATCTGCTTTTATTCTAACAGGAATTTTGTTGTCATCGTCTGTTATCCAGAGTGTTAAGCTTTCTTTTTCTTTAAAAACCCTGCCTGTTTGCACCAGTGGTTTAAAAACCATCGTTGTAACGGTTCCAAATTTAGTTGTAATATCCTGACGACCTATATATTTTAACTTAAATTTTGTGATTTCCTCATCAAAAAACATGTCAATAGTAATTGATTCTCCTGATTTAAGTTTATCGATATTCGGATGGTTTCGTAAGTAGTAAAAAGACGAAACAATATCCTGAACATTTTCGGTTACTAAAATTGTTTTTTCTGATTTTCGTTTGTAATCCTTAACCAAAATTCTGTTTTCATTCTGGTTAAAAATACCTTCCTGATTTTTGGTGTAACCACCTTCGTTAATTTTTCTGATATAACGATATGGGTTTCCATTTTCTTTGTCAAAGTAACTTTCGTATAAATCTTCTACTTTGAAGAAAAATTTTGACATGCCGGTAGTGTAGCCTTTACCAACCGCGTGAAAGACTTTTTTATTATTTATTGTAGCCTCTTTTACCTCCAATGTTGCATACCCGGCATTTACAATTCCGTAATGAATACGAAATTTAAAATACTCGCCTACATCGAATGCATCTTCTTTAAAAGTATCAAAACTTAAGGTTGTGAGGATTATAAGGAATAGAGCAATTTTTTTCATAGGACAATTTTGACAGTTATATATATAAAGATAATGACAAATTTTATTCCAAAAGTTACTAAAACAAAAAAACTCAGTCAAATAATGACTGAGTTTTTATGCTATTAACTAACCAAAAAACTATAAATTATGAAATTTATATCAATTCGGAAGGAAACCACCCCTTCCTGATTTGCGAGTGCAAAGATAGATACAAAGTTCAGAAAATAAATAGCAAAAAGTGAGTTTAACATAACATTTGCATAAAAAGCATCGTTTTACCGCGAATTTTTCTATATTATGTAAAAATATTGCGATTTTACAAAGTTCCTCTCAATTCCTGTTCTCTTTCAATTGACTCAAAAAGTGCTTTAAAGTTTCCTGCGCCGAATCCTTTTGCACCCATTCTTTGAATAATTTCAAAAAATAATGTTGGTCTGTCCTGAACTGGCTTAGTAAATATTTGTAATAAATAACCATCTTCATCGGCATCTACCATAATGGCTAATTTTTCAATTTCGTTAATATCTTCTTTCATCATATCCATATGCACTCCCAGTCTTTCCGGAATTGCTTCGTAATAAGTATGAGGCGGAGCCGATAAAAATTCAACACCGCGTGCTCTTAACTGCGATACTGTTTTGATAATATCATCTGTTGCAATAGCAATATGCTGAATTCCGGGACCACCATAAAAATCTAAATATTCTTCAATCTGCGATTTTTTCTTTCCTTCTGCCGGTTCATTGATTGGGAATTTAATTCTTCCGTTTCCGTTTGACATTACCTTACTCATCAATGCAGAATATTCTGTGGTAATTTGTTTGTCATCAAAAGATAAGAAATTCACAAATCCCATTACGTCTTCATAAAATTTTACCCACGTATTCATCTCGTTCCAACCCACATTGCCTACCATATGGTCAATATATTTCAATCCGGTTGGTTCCGGGTTATAATCTGATTTCCATTCTTTGTAACCTGGCAGGAAAATTCCTTTGTAATTTTTTCTTTCTACAAAAATGTGAACGGTTTCTCCGTAAGTGTAAATTCCGGAACGAACTACTTCTCCAAATTCATCAGATTCCACAGTTGGTTCCATAAACGAACGAGCACCACGTTTGATCGTTTCTTCATAAGCGCTTCTTGCATCTTCTACCCAAAGTGCTGCCACTTTTACACCATCGCCATGTTTTTTTAGGTGATCGTTTATTGGAGAATCAGCATTTAATGGCGTAGTCAAAACAATTCTTATTTTATCTTGTTTTAAAACATAAGATGCCTTGTCTTTTACTCCGGTTTCTAATCCGGCGTAAGCCAATGACTGATATCCAAATGCAGTTTTATAATAATGTGCAGATTGTTTTGCATTACCAACGTAGAATTCTACATAATCTGTTCCTAATAAAGGAAGGAAATCCTGTGCTCCTTCAAATATTTTTTCTAATCCGTATTCTACTGATTTAACTTCTTTACTCATGATGTTTATTTGTTTAATCGGTTAATCGTTTATTTGATGAACCGAAGTGTTGTTTTAAGATTTGTTTTTTTTAACCGCAAAGTCCGCAAGGATTTTACGCTAGGTTCGCAAAGTTGATTATGGCGATCTTTGCGTAAAATCCTTGCGGACTTTGCGGTTAGATCGATGCCAATAATTTACTCAGTCCAAGATTTATAGTATTGTCCATCATCAAGACCCATAGCTTCCTCAGTAACCATAAGAGGCCTGAAAGTATCAACCATAACGGCCAATTCCTGGGTTTCTTTATGACCAATACTGCGTTCCATGGCGCCTGGTGCAGGACCATGTGGAATTCCTTTTGGGTGTAAAGTGATGTGACCCTGCTCAATATTATTACGGCTCATAAAATCGCCATCAACATAATACAAAACTTCGTCTGAATCTATATTGCTGTGATTGTAAGGTGCCGGAATTGCTTTAGGGTGATAGTCATAAAGTCTTGGGCAGAATGAACAAACGACAAAAGTGGCCGTTTCAAATGTTTGGTGTACCGGTGGCGGTTGGTGAACACGTCCGGTTATAGGTTCAAAATTATGAATGGAGAATCCGTATGGGAAATTATAACCGTCCCAGCCTACAACGTCAAAAGGATGTGTGGCATAAACCACTTCGTGAATCATCCCTTCTTTTTTAATTTTAATTAAAAAATCACCTTTTTCGTCGTGTGTTTCTAATTCATTTGGCAAAATAAAATCACGCTCGCAAAATGGAGAATGTTCTAAATGCTGGCCTGATTGGTTTTTATAACGTTTTGGAGTATAAAATGGAGAATAAGACTCTACATAAAAAAGTCGGTTTTCTTCAGTTTCAAATTCTATCTGATAAATAATTCCTCTTGGTATAATTAAATAATCTCCATATTCAAAAGGAATATTGCCAAGCATGGTACGAAGCTTTCCTTTTCCTTTATGAATGAAAAGCATTTCGTCAGCATCGGCATTTTTATAAAAGTAATTTCTAAGCGATTCTTTTGGCGCGGCCAGACCAATAATGCAGTCTTTGTTGACCAGCATTGCTTTTCGGCTGTCCAGAAAATCATTCTCAGGCTTTAATTCAAAACCTTTAAACAATAATGATTTTATGTTCTTTCCGATTGCAATTTTAGGCTCAACAGAATAAGAATTTAAAATTTCCTTTACCTGTGTTGGTCTGTGAACGTGGTAAGATAATGACGAATGTCCGTGAAAACCTTCTGTTCCAAATAATTGTTCGTAATAAAAACCTCCGTTTGGTTTCTCGAACTGGGTGTGTCTTTTTTGAGGAAAATCTCCAAGTTTATGATATAATGGCATGGCTTTTTCAATTAGATAATTTATAAATTAGATAATTAGAAAATGTGAATTGTGAACAGATAATCAGCCCATTTTCTAAATTGGCTAATTATTCAATTCGATAGCATTACTCCGGATTCCTCTTAATGAGAAATTGAAGATACTCCAATAAACCTGTCCATTTTGTTTTCATTATAACAAATGTCGTAATTTTTATTGATTTAAATTACAAATTAAAACAAAAATCCGATACTAAACCATGTAAAACTTTTTGACATCTCAGGAGACCACGAATGTTTAATCTCAATTGGCCCAATTATAGTTTCGAGTCCGTAACCTACAGCATACCCAGAATATTTAGGCATTGAGATCCAGTCAACAGTGCTAAAAATGTCATCGCCCAGATTGGCATAATTTGCAGAAATATTGACGTGATTTTTTTTAAGTATTTCATAATCCAGTGTCAGACCTGTTTTTATGTAACTGTTTCCCGAGATACTCAGAAAATCGTATCCATAAAAATAATTGAAGTTGTTGATTTTGTTATAGCCATATCCACCCAAAATGTAATCAAAAAACGGAACACTGTCACTGCCAATGTTGAACCCTGATTCTGCTTCAATTTTAAAAGTCGCTTTTTTGAAAAGCCTGTTTGCAAATGCGATTTCTGCTTTTGCCGTTGAGAATGGTTTAAATTTGTTTGTGTAATCTGATGATGCCAAATAAGTTTGCACGTCTGTAGAAAAATATAATCCCGAATGCGGAAAACTTTTATTGTCAAAAGAGTCATACTTTAAATATCCAAAAACACTATAATAGGTGCTTTTCTCGATTACATTATCTTCATCTGAGAGTGTAGGTGAATTTATTTTTAAATATTTATGCTCCAGACCACCGCCCATTAAGAATTTCTGAACAAATATAGTTTGAAAATAAGCCTGATTTGTCAAATCAAGAAAATCAACGTTAATCTGACTTCCAATTGGATTTTCCGAAATGAGTGAGCTAAAACTATTCGCCACATTTCGGTTAAACTGATTTAATCTGGAACGGAATCCGAAACTAATATTAAAACCATTTTCGACATAATAGTTTAAATCGTACCTGAAATTATCTCCCAAAATGACATCAACCGAGGTAACATCATTTTTTAGGAATGTTTTTTTATGAGTAAGATTTAATAAAATTCCACTTTTATAAAGACCGTCATAATGCAGTCCGAGTTTTAAATATGTTTGTGTTGGATTTTCACGAAGGACAAGATCCAAATCATCTTTATTGCCATTAGGCTGCAGACAATAAGAAATTGTACTGAAATTTTGTGTAGCGTTAAGATTGTTTATTCCGGTTTTCAGATCGTCATAAGTTATAGTGCTTCCTGGTTTAAAACGAAGTTTACCACGAATGTATTCACGGGTAAAATTTTCCAGACGGTCACTGTTTATATTTTTTATTTCAAGTGTATCTGTGCTTATTTTTAGTTTTGGTTTTTTATAAAAATGATTTTCATCTGTAAGAGATTTAATTTTTTCAAAAACGGCAAAAGCAGCTTCTTCACCCTTTCTGATTATTTCTTCGCCTTTATCAAAAGAAATTACGCCATAATCACGAATATCAGGTTTTATATATACATCGGTGTCTTTTACTTTGCTTTTCATTTTATCAATTGACTGAAGATTGGTAATCTGAACCAATATTCTTGTGGCATTTTTTAGCCCTTTTCTGTTCAGTAAATCGTCCTGAACATCAACTCCAATGATAATATCAGCACCAAGATTTCGAACTTCTTTTATTGGATAATTATTTACAACTCCACCATCGACTAATAATTTTCCGTCAATTTCTACCGGCGTAAATAACGAAGGAAAAGCCGCACTAGCCACCATGGCCTGAACCAGGTTTCCTTTATTAAGCAATACTTCTTCACCCGTTTCTATGTTGGTAGCGATACACAAAAAAGGTGTTGGCAATTTATTAAAATCACGGACGTGACGAACATTTCGGGTAAGGCTGCTCAATAAATTATAATTGTACATCCCTTTTGAAAGCGCTTCCGGAATACCAACCCTGAATTTATTAAAAGGCAAGGCAATGGCATATAATTCGTCATTTTTTTTACCATAAAAGTTCTTAGACGAACGGGGAATATAATCATTTATCAATTCGTCAAAATTTGTTTTTTTGAAGATAGAATCAATTTGAGTAGCGTTGTAACCTGAGGCATAAAGACCGCCAATTACAGACCCCATACTGGTTCCGCCAATATAATCTATTTTTATACCGGCCTCTTCTAAAACTTTCAAAACTCCGATATGGGCAAAACCTTTGGCACCACCGCCACTTAAAACCAAACCTATTTTTGGTCTTGTGACGCTATCCTGCGCGGCTTTTTTTTCATTTTCCTGTGAAAAAGAATTTTGCGGATTTACAAATAAAAGTAGAAAAAGAACCAACTGTAAGCTCCAGATGGAAATAGAAAACTGCTGGAGACAAAAAGATAATTTTTCCTGCAAAGAAAGAGCAGAAACATACGTTCCCTTTTTTGAAAAAGAAAAAAATCTTTTTGACTGAGTGTTAAAAATGGACAGCTGGATTAGGCGCATAAAAAAAGTACTAGTTGGTTTTGTAAAAGTCGACAATTTTTTTGGCTTTTGATAGTCCGACAACATCAGAAATTTCTTTTTCTGTAGCCAATTTTAATCTCTTAACACTTTTAAAATGTTGTATTAATGTAAGCATTGTTTTTTCGCCGATTCCCGGAATACTTTCTACTGAAGAACTAAGGGCTGCTTTGCTTCGTTTATTGCGATGAAAAGTGATTCCAAAACGATGCGCCTCATTTCGTAATTGCTGAATAACTTTCAATGTTTCTGATTTTTTATCTAAATACAGCGGAATAGAATCTCCCGGATAAAAAAGTTCCTCAAGACGTTTTGCAATTCCAATAATAGCAATTTTGCCACGCAATCCGAGTTCGTCTATACTTTTTAGGGCCGCAGAAAGCTGTCCTTTTCCACCATCAATAATAATCAATTGTGGCAAAGGTTCATTTTCGTCTAATAACCTTTTATAACGGCGGCCTACAATTTCGGTCATCGAAGCAAAATCATCAGGGCCTTCAACCGTTTTTACATTAAAATGGCGATAATCTTTTTTGCTTGGTTTACCGTCTTTAAACACAACGCAGGCCGCGACAGGATTTGTTCCCTGAATATTAGAGTTGTCAAAGCATTCTATATGGCGGGGCTCAACCTGAAGGCGCAAATCTTTCTGCATCTGCGCCATGATTCGGTTGGTATGACGATCGGGATCTACAATCTGTAATTGTTTGAGTTGCTCGATTCGATAGAATTTTGCATTTCTGATGGATAAATCCAAAATCTGTTTTTTATCTCCAAGCTGCGGAACTGTTGTCCGGATATTTTCACCCAAATTAATTTCGAAGGGAACAATAATTTCTTTAGACAATAACTGAAAACGTTCACGAAGTTCAATTACTGCAAGTTCCAGCAATTCTTCGTCACTTTCGTCCAGTTTCTTTTTTATTTCCAAAGTATGCGAACGAATAATCGAGCCGTGTGAAATTTGTAGAAAGTTGACATAAGCCGCACTTTCATCAGACACAATCGAAAAGACGTCAATATTCGTGATTTTCGGATTTACAATAGTCGATCTCGATTGATAATTTTCGAGTATATCAATTTTCTCTTTGATTTTTTGAGCTTCTTCAAAACGTAAATCCTGTGCATATTTTGTCATTAAGCGTTTGAAGTCTTTTAAGCTTTCTTTAAAATTTCCTTTCAGGATTTCGCGAATAGCATCAACCTGTCTTTGATAATCTTCCAGCGGTTCCAGACCCTCACAAGGACCTTTGCAGTTCCCGATATGATATTCCAGACAAACCTTAAATTTTCCGGCATTAATATTAGATTCGCTTAAATCGTAAGTGCAGGTTCGCAAGGGATACAATTCTTTAATTAAATCAAGAATAGTATAAACCATTTTGAAATTGGTATATGGACCATAATATTCAGAGCCGTCTTTGACCATTCTTCGCGTTAAAAATATTCTCGAAAAAGGTTCTTTTTTGATACAGATCCAAGGATAACTTTTATCATCACGCAGCAATACATTATAGCGTGGCTGCAGCGTTTTGATTAAATTATTTTCTAATAAAAGTGCGTCGGTTTCAGTAGGAACCACAATATGTTTTATGGTTACAATTTTTCTAACCAGTACATTTGTTTTTCTGGTATCGTGAATTTTATTAAAATAGGAAGAGACTCTTTTTTTTAAGTTCTTTGCCTTTCCGACATACAATATTTTATCATCCTTATCATAATACTGATACACGCCCGGATTGTCTGGCAAAGTTTGAATTTGAAGATCTAAAGACGGTTTTGACATTCTGTTTTGTTTCTGAAGATAGCTGAAAAACATTTTTCAAAAACTATTCCGATTTTGATAATTTGCCTTACAGTGATTTAGTTCCAAATTTACGAAATCAAAAGAATAATTTCTATATTTAGATTTTATAATTCTATATGAAAAATAACAAACCCATGATTATTTTTGGCGAGTCGATTTTGCCAGGAGAACATAGAACAATAAACGTTGAAATTGCCAGGTTACACACAACCACAAAGCTTAATATTCCGGTTATCGTACGCCGCTCAAAACTTGACGGTCCTGTGGTTTTGTTCTCAGCCGGGATACACGGAGATGAGATAAACGGAATTGAAATTGTACGTCAGATTATCAGCAAAAAAATAAACAGGCCAACCCGTGGGACTATTATTTGTATTCCGATTATTAATATTTATGGATTTGTAAATAAATCGCGTGAATTTCCCGATGGAAGGGATTTAAACCGCGTTTTTCCCGGAAGTAAAAAAGGTTCGCTGGCAAGCCGTTTTGCATTTCATATAGTGGCAGAGATTTTACCGATTTTGGATTATGCTGTCGATTTTCATGCCGGTGGAGCGAGCCGCTTTAATGCGCCACAGATTCGAATCACAGAAAATAATCCTGAACTCAAAATCTTGTCAGATGTTTTTAATGCTCCATTTACTTTGTATTCAAAAAACATCAGCGGTTCTTTTAGAAATACATCAGAAAAAGCAAATGTAAAGATGCTGCTTTTTGAAGGTGGTAAATCATTAGATATAAATAATGAAATTGCCAACGAAGGGGTGATGGGAGTGAAGCGTTTATTGAATTATCTCGATATGCTTGATCCCAACCAAGTTGTTGAGGAAGCAAAAGAGCCTTCGATTTATATTAAAAATTCGGTTTGGCTGCGTGCCAAGTGTTCCGGTTTGCTGCATGATTTTAATATGGTGAGCAAATTTGTTACCAAAGGAACAATCCTGGCCATAATAACCGATCCGTTTGGTAAATTTGAACAAAAAGTAAAAGCGCCTCACGACGGGTTTGTGATTAATGCTAATCATTCGCCAATCGTTTATGAAGGCGATGCTATTTATCACATTTCTAAAAACTCCCCAGAAGAAGATGCCGAAGAATAAAAAAGAATTACGATTACAATATAAAAGTCTCAGAAAAGAATTTTCTCCAGAAGATATTGAAGATAAAAGTCTGGCAATTGCCAATAATTTAATTCAAATGCCAATTTGGGATAACACTTATTACCATGTTTTTCTGCCGATAGAAGAACAGAAAGAAGTAAATACAGAATATGTCCTTCATTTGCTTTCCGGAAAAGATAAGGAAATTGTAGTTTCCAAAAGTGATTTTGCAACTCGTGGAATGTCTCATTTTTTATTGACGGATAATACTAAAATCAAAAAAAACGAATACAATATTCCCGAACCTGTAAATGGTTTGCCCGTTGCACCAGAAATGATAGAAGTTGTCTTTGTTCCGCTTTTGGCTTTTGACAATTTTGGAAATCGCGTAGGTTACGGAAAAGGATTTTACGATAAATTCCTGTCTGAATGCAAACCGAAAACGTTAAAAATTGGACTTTCATTCTTTGAAGCCGAAAATGAAATCGAAGATGTTTTTGAATCTGATGTAAAATTGGATTATTGCGTTACGCCCTTAAAAATCTACAGTTTTTGATTGAAGAATTAACAGTGTTATAAATAAATTTATATATGATGTAATAAAAATTTATATCATATGTTATTTAAAGACGAATTTTTATAAATGAAAAAAACCAAATACCATTTGAAATTTGGGATTTTATATTTTGAATTTTAAAAGTCTTTATTTCACTTCCTTAATTGTCGAAGAATCAATCCAGCCTTCTGTTCCGTCTGTTAATTCTATTTTTTTCCAGTTTAACAAAGTTTCTTTCACATAGACTTTTGCTCCTTCATGCAATAAGAAAATAGGAGATCCGGCTTTTTGCGGTTCGCTTCGAACTTCACTTATTTCGGCAAAAACAATTGCAGGGCGGTCATTATCAAAATGGTCCTTTTCAGACATTCCGGCGGCAACGCTTAAAAATAATGCAACCAAAAGAATAAACATTCCAATGAAATAAATTCTTTTTGAAAGTGTGAGCTGCGAAAAATAATAGCCAATAAAGCACAGTAAAAAAACAAAAGCAATTCCAACAGAAATCTTTGCCCAGGTATTGTAGTTAAAAATCCCGGTAAAGTTCTGAATCAGCTTTGCAAAACCCACTTTTGGAACTTCTTTTATCTCATCAATAGTTAGTTTTTTTGCAAACTTTAAATTATTTAATGTTTCAGGATCATTAGGTTTTAAAACCAAAGCTTTCTCATAATTGTAAATAGAAGGCGCAACCTTATTTAATTTATAATAACTGTTCCCCAGGTTAAAATACAATTCTGCCGACTGTTGTTTCTCTTCTTTTATAATACTTTCATAAACATCAATGGCTTGCTGATATTCTCCATTTTTATACAGCGTATTTCCTTTTTCAAAGCTGTTCTGAGCAAAGAAAACCTGTGAGATTAATAGAAAGAGATATAATATATTTTTCATTTTAAACAATTTGTTTTTCTAATTCAGAAATAATTACAACAGCTTTATCATAATCCTGCTGAATAGATGCGCTTGATGCCGGAGCATATCGGGCAAATTCACAGTTTTCTGTCAGCGTAATAAAACTTTGTACAGCTTCCGGATTTGCGTTTCTTGATAAAAGTAATTCCCTGATGTTATCTTTACTCATTTCTGAGGTTTCAATATGTAATTTTGCTTTTAGGAAATTATGCATTGCTTTTTCCAGCGCGATATAAAACGGTTCTTTGTTATTAAGTTGTTTCCTGGCTTCAGATAAATATTTCTTAGCCAATTTGTTGTTCATTTTAATTCTATTACCGGTTACATCACTATCTATTGCTTCTTTTTTCTTTTTGGCCAAAATAATTATTGGCAGAATAATAAAGGGTGCAAACAATAAGGCATAATAAAGGTTAGAGCCGTAAAAATCGTTTTTCTCAATACTTACCAGTGTTGTTTTTAACTTAACGTATTTGAATTGTTCTGTCTTTGAAATCACATTTTTAGATGCAGTTGCTGTGGTATTAGCTTCAGCCTGCATTGGGCCATCCAGAACATCTATCATAATTTCCTGAGATGTAATGGTTTTATAAGAACCTGTATTTAAATCAAAATAAGAAAACTGCATTGGCTTAATAGCATACTTTCCTTTATATTGCGGAATGATGGTGTATTTATCTGAAATTCTTCCGGACATTCCTGCCAGTGAAGTCGTTACTTTTTCATCATGAACCGGATCGTACATTTCCAGTGCATTTGGTACAACAGGTTTTGGTAAAGTAAATAATTTCATGTTTCCGGCTCCTGTCGCACTTACGATCAGGTCAAGACTCTCACCATTTTTCAGCGTTGTTTTTGTTGGTGTTACTGTAAAAGTAAATTTTCCAACAGCACCGCTAAAACCTTCCGGTTTACTTGCTTCTGGCAGTGGTCTTACATTAATAGTTTTAGCTCCTGCAGAAACAATTTTATTGTCATCAGAAAGTATCATCTGACCAAACATATCACGACGATTTGTTGGCAATTGAACGCCAATATCTAAAGAAAGCGGTTCAATAGTGAGTCTTCCTGATTTCTGTGGATATAAAATAGTCTTTTTCAGGACCACATAATAACACCTTTGACCCTGATAGCTTCCTTCTTCAATAGTCAATTGTTTAATGTCAATATTCTGGTTCCAGAAATCATTGTATTTTGGTTTTGCCAATTCTTTAAAACCGGTAACACCAATATTATTGAAATACAATTTATAAACTACTGTAATAGGTTCGTTTAGGTACGGATTGGTTTTAGAAATTTCCGCAACCAGATTAAGCGTTTCGCTTCCAGACCCCTGAGGTCTGTCATTAGGATCTCTTTCCTGTGCAACAGCATTTGTAACAACGATTTTTATTGGCGAGGTTTTGTAAATCTGGCCATTAAATTCAATCGATGCCTGTTTAATAGTAACCGTTCCTTTTTGAGCCGGCTGTAAAATATAGGAATATATTTTTTGAAAAGAGCTTCTCCCGTTTATCCAGGATTGGCTTACCTGCTGGCTAGGCCCGGCTACAACTCTGAATCCGTCAAATGAAGGCTGGTCAAAATTGTCTCCATCAACATTCATGATAAAGTCAATTCTAAGTCTTTCATTTAACCCAAGCGTGTTTTTGCTTACTCTGGCTTCAAATTGTACTTGAGCCAAAAGCCCCTGAAAAGTGAATAGTAATAAAATTAAATATCTTTTCATTAATTGTTTAATCGTTTTTAAAGGTTTAACTAAAAACTACCAGTCTTTTTCTGTTTTTCTAGGATTTCCTTTTACTTTTTGAGCGTTAACTTTATCTTGAATTTTCTTTTCCTCGTTATTTACGGCATCTAATAAATTTTGGACACGATCTTTTGATATTCCGCCAGGTATTGGCTTTGGCTGTCCGTTATTGTCTGATTTATTATCTTTCTTCGGATCATTTTTACCATCTTTCTGATCCTTGTCCTTATCGCCTTTGTCGTCTTTTTTATCTTGATCTTTATCCTTGTTTTTATCTTTGTCCTTGTCCTTGTCTTTATTTTTATCCTTGTCCTTATCTTTATTTTTGTCTTTGTTTTTATCGTTTTTCGGCGGATTCTCTTTTAGTTTTTGTTTTGCGTAAGCATAATTGTAACGAGTTTCATCATCTGTAGGATCATTACGCAATGCTTGTTTGTAAGCTTCAACTGCCTGCGTATAATCTTTCTCTTTCATAAAAACATTTCCAAGATTGTGGTAAGCCTTATGCTTATCAGGTCTTGTTTTTGCATTTTTTATTGCTTTGGCGTAAGCAAGTTTAGCCTCCGAAGCCTGATTTTGTCTGTAAATCGTATTTCCTAAATTATAAGAGGCAATACCGCGGTTTGGAAATTTAGATTCTGAAATTCTGTAATTTGCCTCAGCATCAACAAATTTATTCTGCTTATATTCTTCATTGGCATCAGGCAATGTCTTGTCTTTCTCCTGGGCAGAAACCGCAAAAGAAACCGTTAGTAAAATATAAAGAAGTAAATTTTTCATTCTAATTTTTTATGTTTTTTATTTGCCACGAATTGTGTTAATTATCACTAATTAGCTAATTGTGTCTGAATTTTGCGAATACTTATTAATAATTTTATTCGTGTAAATTCGTGTAATTAGTGGCAACTTTATTATTTCTTTTCGTTAAATAAATTCAATTCTTTGATCCAGTTTGTTTTTCTTTCTAAAAGGAAAATATCTAAAAACAACAGTAAAAAAGCAAAGCCAATAAACCATTGAAACTGTGATTGAAAATCGGCCATTTGTGTTGCTTCAAACTCTGTTTTCTGAATGTTGTTCAGTGCATTTTTTACATATTCTAAAACTTCTTTGGTATTGCCGCCGTATATATAACCACCTTTAGTAGCCTTTGCAATAGCTTTTAATCCGTCCTGATTTAGTTTTGTAATTACTGTTTCACCGTTTTGATCTTTTTGATAATTTTTTACAACACCATTTTCTTTTAACGGAATTGTAGCTCCTTTTTCAGTTCCAACCCCTATAGTAATGATTTTCATTCCCAATTTATTGGCTTCTTCCGCAGCTGCAGGAGCACCTTCAGAGTGATCTTCTCCGTCTGAAATCAGAATTAATAATTTACTGGTTTTGCTTTTTTCATCAAAATAAGTAGAAGACAACCTGATCGCTTCGTCAAGCGAAGTTCCCTGTGAAGAAACCATATCCGGAGTCATACTTTGAAGAAACATTTTGGCAACACTATAATCTGTAGTAATTGGCAAAACAGGAAAAGCACTGCCTGCATAAGCAACAATTCCGATTCTGTCGCTTCCTAAATTATTAATGATTTGCGAAACCAATTGCTTACTTTTATCTAAACGGCTTGGTGCCACATCTTCGGCAAGCATACTTTTAGAAACGTCAACAGCAAAAACGATATCTATACCTTCGCGTTTTACGGTTTCCATTTTAGTCCCAATTTTAGGGTTTACTAACCCGATAATTAAACAGGCAAGGGCAAGAAGAATTACCGATAATTTTAATACAGGTTTAAAAACAGAACGTTCAGGGCTCAGTCTTTTAACCATTTCGATATCACCAAATTCACGTTGCTTTTTTCTTTTCCAATACATATTGAAAAGGAAAATACACACCAAAATCGGGAGTAAGAATAAAAGGTAAAAATATTTTTTTTCGTCTAATTCCATATAATTTTTAAAATTCCAATCCCGATCGTTACGGGGGATAAATTCCAAATTCCACTTTTTTGTTTGTCTTCAATTTTTAAATCCAATTCAAATTGGAATTTTAAAATTGAATTTTTTTGATTTGAAAAATCAAATGAAGCTTCTGTAAACCGTATTTCTTAAACCAACTTCTAACAATAGTAAAAAGGCTGCCAATAAAACAAAACCTCTGTATTTTTCGTCGTAATCATAGAATTTTAATTCCTGAATTTCAGTTGTTTCTAATTTATTGATGGCGTTATAAATCTGAGCCAGCCTGTCATTACTCGTCGCTCTAAAATAGGTTCCTTCGGTTTTACGGGCGATACTTTTCATTAATTGTTCGTCAATTTCAACCTTCTGCATTTTAAATAAAAAACCTCCGTTTGGAGCGTATGCATAGGGAGAAGGGGCCATTCCGTTGGTTCCAATTCCAATTGTATATACTTTTATGCCGTATTGTTTTGCAATATCTGCAGCCGTTTCCGGCTCAATAAAACCGGCATTGTTAACACCGTCTGTCATCAGGATGATTACACGGCTTTTTGCTTTACTGTCTTTAAGGCGGTTTACAGCTGTTGCCAGTCCCATTCCGATTCCTGTTCCGTCCTGCAAAGCGGTGTCATATTTAACGTCTTTTATAGCCTCAAGCATGATGGCTTTATCACTGGTAACAGGCGTTTTTGTATAAGCTTCAGAAGCATACAAAACCAATCCTATTCTGTCATTTGGTCTTTCTTCAACAAAATCGGCTGCTACTCTTTTTAAAGCTTCCATACGGTTTGGCTTCAAATCTTTTGCCAGCATACTTCCCGAAACGTCTATTGCCATAACAATGTCAATTCCCTTTGTCGTTTTTGTCTGATTGCTGATGTCTACAGTCCTTGGCCTTGCCAGTGCAATGATTAAAGATGACAAAGCAATAACCCTGAAAACATATAAACAAGGTTTTAGTTTTACAAGCAGCGATTCACTATTCTTAAAACCCTGAGTAGAACTCATTTTTAAGGTAGCCGACTGTTGGTTGCGTTTTAGTAAAAACCAAATGATTGCAATTGGAATTAACAGAAACAACCAAAAAAATTCCGGATTTAAAAAAGTTATTTTACTCATTAGTTATTAGCTTTTCTAAGTTCAACAGAATTTAAAACTCGGGTTGTGATATCATTTGCATAAGTGTCACCTTCTTCATGCAGGATTATGATTTGTTGTAATCCCTGATCTTGTTTAAAAAGCAGAATTTCATAATAAGCCTTTTTACTTGTTTTATCTACAGGATTTAAGACTGTCATTGTTCCGTAGCCTTTTAGCCCCTGAACACCTTCGTTAGTTTGAAAATCTTCCTGTTTTACAATTAAATTTTGCCCGCCCTGAACTTCAATAACTTTTAATGAACCTTCTAATGCTTTTGCTAAATCTATTTCAACAGGATTTTTGAATTTACTGGTAGAAACTGCGATATAAAAATCGTCAATCATACTTCCGTACACAAAAAGCTGCATTTCCTTAATCAAAGCCATAGTTTCTTTTGGCAGTACTTTTTGAGTATCCATACGTTTCAATACTTTTGGTGTTTCAATTAGAACACCGGGGTTTCCGTACTCACTTTTAACCCATTCTCCTTCCAATAATTCTTTAGTAGGATGACCAATAAGATTGTCTTTTACGTAGTTGAAACCTTTAGTAATGACAAAGAAAGTTGTAGTTCCCAATAATAAAAGGAAAACAGTTCCAACCGCAATTGCAATACGTTTGTTGCGTTTTTTTAGTAATTGAAGTTTGATTTGTTTTTGTCTTTGTGCTTCATTCAGCAATTCGTCTTCTTCGTTAGGAACTTCTGCCGGAATTGCGTTATCAAACGTTAAGATTACTTTCTGAATTTTATTTCTGTCTTCGGTAATTTCGAAATCCAAAGGTTTGGATTTTGCAAATTTCACTAAATCCGCCTGACGCAAAACACGCTCTAAATTCTCCACAATTTCTGGAGTAAGTGCCATTTTCTTTTTGGCAGAAGCAGTTCTGATTGCCTGAATTAATTCAGAAGTAGTACTTTCCATTGCTGGAATATGAATAGCTTCTTCGATATAATTTCTTGCAATATCAGTCAATTCACTATAATATTCTTTTATCTCACCTTTTTGCCAAAGTTCTTTTTGTTCCAGATTGTTCAACAAACTTGTTGCTTTTTCAATAGGCGTCTTGTAAACTTCTTCTTCGATTTTTTTCTTCTGATTTTTTTTAACAAGCCAGTAAACAAAAATACCTATAGCGATTATCAGAACTATAGCTAAAACGTATATCCACCAATTGCCCGCACCGCTTTCAACAGTCGTAATGTCTTTAATGTCATACATTTTCTGTTGTAAGGTGTCTACTTTTATATTGGTAACTTCAACTGTAACAAAATCGGATAAAAAAGGTTTTTTGTCAATCAAAATTTTAACCGGCGGAATTGTATATCTTCCTGAATCAAATTGAGTTAAACCATATTTTTTGATAAGTTCATAAGTGTCGTTTTTCTTAACCGTATCAACCGGGTAAGATTGAATAACTTCTAATGAGCCAATGGTTTTTGGATTGGGAAAAACTACCTTAGATTTTGAGCTTACAACCGTTTTAAGCGTTAACTTAAATTCGGCTCCAATTTTATTTTTTGTTGTATCAATGCTTGTCTCCACTGGTTTTTGTGAAAAAACAGCAGAAGAAAGTAAAAATAAAAATATGTAAAACTTTAATTTCATTTGATTTTTTTGATTTCAGATTTTATTCTAAAATGAATACTTAAATATGAACAGATGATATCTAAGCGGGTTTATTTGGGTAAAGCAGAAATCTTAAATTTTGATTTAAAAAAAATCTAAACTCTGAATCTGCAATCTAAATTTGTTCTTATCTCGATTTAAAATAACCTAATAATTTAGTAACGTAATTTTCATCAACCCTCGTATTTACGACGCCTGCTCCGGATTTACTAAAAGTTTCCTTGAAATAATTTACTCTTTCCTGATAATGTTTTTCGTAATTTAATCGTACTGTTTTTGAGCCCGTATCTACTAATTGTGTTTTTCCGGTTTCAGCATCAAGCATCGTTACCATTCCTAAATTTGGAATTTTTTCTTCGCGAATGTCATACACGCGAACACCTGTAAGATCATGCTTTTTAGAAGCAATTTTCAGTGTTTGTTCATAATTCTCAGACATAAAATCTGAAATCATAAAAACAATAGCTTTTTTCTTTTGTGTTCCCGATAAAAACTTCAAAGCCTGACCAATATCAGTTTTTTGGCTTTTAGGCTCAAACTCAATCAATTCTCGGATGATTCTCAAAACGTGAGAACGGCCTTTTTTTGGCGGAATGTATAATTCGACATTATCCGAAAATAATATCAAACCAATTTTGTCATTATTCTGTGTAGCCGAAAAAGCCATTGTTGCCGCAATTTCGGTTACAATGTCTTTTTTAAACTGGCTTTTTGAACCAAAACTTTCAGAACCCGAAATATCAACCATTAAAACCATGGTCAACTCGCGTTCTTCCTCAAAAACTTTTACATGAGCTTCATTGTAGCGTGCCGTCACATTCCAATCGATATTACGAATATCATCACCATATTGGTATTGGCGCACTTCGCTAAATGTCATACCCCGCCCTTTAAAAGAAGAATGATATTCTCCGGAAAAGATATGATTGCTCAGTCTTTTGGTTTTGATTTCTATTTTTCGTACTTTTTTTAAAAGCTCTTTTGTATCCATTTGATTTGTTTAAAGTTTAAAGTTTAAAAGTTTCAAGTTTGCTTTACAACAACCTGAAACTTGAAACTTGAAACAAATTTTTAAGGTACTTCAATCTCGTTTACAATTTTGTTGATGATGTCTACAGAAGTAATATTTTCGGCTTCAGCCTCATAGGTTATCCCGATTCTATGACGTAAAACATCATGTACAACTGCACGGACATCTTCTGGAATTACATATCCACGACGTTTGATGAAAGCGTAACATTTTGCAGCATTTGCTAAATTGATACTTCCACGTGGTGATGCTCCAAAACTAATAAGAGGTTTTAAGTCTGCAAGTTTGTATTTTTCCGGATAACGGGTAGCAAAGATGATATCTAAGATATATTTTTCAATTTTTTCGTCCATATAAACTTCGCGAACCGCTTCCTGCGCACGCAAAATTTGTTCTACAGAAACAACCGGATTTACTTTTTCGTAACTTCCTTTCAGGTTTTGACGAATTACAAAACGCTCTTCATCAATTTTTGGGTAATCAATAACCGTTTTTAACATAAAACGATCGACCTGAGCTTCAGGAAGCTGGTATGTACCTTCCTGCTCAACCGGGTTTTGTGTTGCCAAAACTAAAAACGGACGGTCTAACTTGAATGTAGTGTCACCAATCGTAACTTGTTTTTCCTGCATCGCCTCCAAAAGTGCAGATTGTACTTTTGCAGGAGCACGGTTTATCTCATCGGCAAGTACGAAGTTGGCAAAAACCGGCCCTTTTTTTATAGAGAATTCATTTGCCTTGATGTTGTAGATCATTGTTCCTATAACATCGGCAGGTAATAAATCTGGTGTAAACTGAATACGGCTGAAAGAACCCTGTACCGCCTGTGATAAAGTATTTATGGCTAAAGTTTTGGCCAGTCCAGGAACTCCTTCCAATAAGATGTGTCCTTGTCCCAAAAGCCCGATTAATAAACGTTCGACCATGTGTTTCTGGCCCACAATAACTTTGTTCATTTCCATTGTAAGAAGGTCTATAAAAGCGCTTTCTCTCTCAATTTTTTCATTTATCGCTCTAATGTCTAAAGTCGTTGTATTTTCTTCCATATAAATATTTTTAAAACCTTTTTGAAACGTTGATTTTTAAGCCAAACTTTTGAGAGTGCAAATTGAATATTTTTTGAGAAGTAAGATGTTAAAGAATGGTTAAAACTTCGACCAATGACCTAATTTTAAGGACGAATTGGGAATCTATTTTTATATTTTTAAGAACTTTGGTGATTATGTTTTACAAAAGCATAATTAATACCAAAAATAACATAATACAACCATGAGCAAAACAACATTATCGCCAATAATTTCGGGCACTATGAATTGGGGTGTATGGGATAAAAATCTTACACCAAAAGAAATGGAACACACGATACAAGTCTGTATCGAAAATAAAATCACCACTTTTGACCACGCCGATATTTACGGATCTTATACCACAGAAGCAGATTTTGGAAAAGCATTTCACGCCAGTAAAATTGATCGCGAAAAACTACAATTAATTACCAAGTGCGGCATTCAGATGATTGCTGAAAAACGTCCGGAAAACAAAATCAAACATTATGAATATTCTAAGGAATATATAGTCTGGTCTGTTGAAGAATCATTAAAAAAATTAAAAACAGATTATGTTGATGTTTTTTTATTGCACAGGCCAAGTCCGTTGATGCAGGCAGATGAAATTGCAGAAGCGGTTGAAAAATTAAAATCAGAAGGAAAAATTATTGATTTTGGACTTTCTAATTTTACCAGCTCACAAACAGAATTAATTCGAAGCAAAACAGAAGTAAGTTACAATCAGGTACAATTTTCGGCAACCCACTTTGAACCAATGGTAGACGGAAGTTTAGATTATATGCAGACACATAACATCAGGCCATTGTCATGGAATCCGCTTGGGACTGTTTTTAGAGAAGATACTAAGAAAACACGCCGACTGAAAAAACTGCTTTCGGCTCTGGTTGAAAAATATCATTTAGGCTCAGATACACTTTTGCTTTCCTGGATTTTAAAGCATCCGGCCAAAGTTATCCCTATTGCCGGAACAGTTAATATTGCCAGAATTCAGTCTTTAATGAAAGCGGTAGAATTAGAAATGGATAAAGAAGACTGGTTTACTGTCTGGACAGAAAGCATGGGCGACGATGTGCCTTAATAATTTTAAATTAATAATGAAAAAACAGCTATACTACAAAATAGAATAGCTGTTTTTTTTATGGTTAATTGTTTTATTTATTGTAAAACGAGAGTGTTCATGTTTGAGATTTGTCCATTAACAACGACTACATTAGGAACTACCAAAGCTGGCAATTCTGAACTTGCAGCTGGTGTAATTGTTACAGAATAAGTTCCTGCCGGTATACCGTTTAGCTGAAATGCCCCCGACTCATTTGTATAAGCAGACACAGTTGTGTCTCCAACCTGAACTGATACTACAGACTGGAAAGTGAAAGGAGTTATAATTCCTTTAATTATCCCCGATGTTGCGTTTGTAGACACTCTGATTACCGGATGTAAATTGAAGCCGCCAGAATTACCTGCCTCTACAACAACAGAATGTTCTACATCAAAATCTAATAAAAAATCATAAGTTGCACCAGCTGTCAATGTTTGATTGACTTTTAATTTTAATCCTGATTGTTGGGCACTTGGTGTTTTTAGCGGATATGTTACACCATCTTTAACAACAGTATTATGCTCGCCAAGAATTAATCTAATTTGGCCCAAATTTCCTGAAGGCACTTCGTTATCTGCCAAAAGTACATTTACACCACCGGTTAAATCAAGTAAGTTGTATATTCCCGGTTTAATATTTCCTATACTAACCCATCCTTCTTCATTTGTATCTGCATTGCTTTTAATCTTAACGTCTAAAACTTCAACGTTTACCTCATCATAATCACCAGGTGCATCCGTCATTCTTACACTAATTTTGGAAGTTTGAGAATCATTATCGTCACTGTTATTGCAACTTGTTACCAATACACATAATGAGAACATTAAAAGAAACATTCTTAAATTGAGATTTACTTTTTTCATATCTTTCTAGTTTAAAAATTAGTAAATTAATAACGCAGATTAAATTCAAAATAGTATGATAAAAATGTATTTTTGAAAAATATTAATCAAATATTAAGCGAAAAATTTGATTATTTATTGAAATAATTAGTTTAAAAATCATGAAAAAAACAGTTTTAATTACTGGAGCAACAAGCGGAATCGGAAAAGCCACGGCCCAAATATTTGCCCAAAACAATTTTAAAGTTATTATCTGCGGAAGAAGGTCAGACCGTCTTACCGAACTCAAGAAAGAACTTTCTGCTTTTACAGAAGTGCATACGCTGTGTTTTGATGTTCGTGATAAACAGGGAGTTTTTGAAGGGATTAATTCTTTGCCTGAAGAATTTTCAGATATTGATGTTTTGATAAATAATGCAGGAAATGCACATGGTTTAGACCCTGTTCAGACAGGAGATTTAGAAGACTGGGATGCGATGATTGACATTAATGTAAAAGGACTTTTGTATGTTTCTAAAGCCATTATTCCGAAGATGACTGCAAAAGAGTCCGGACATATTATTAATATTGGTTCAACAGCCGCGAAGGAAGTTTATCCGAATGGAAATGTATATTGCGGAACCAAACATGCTGTAGATGCGATCACTGCCGGAATGCGAATAGACTTGAATCCGTTTGGTATTCGCGTAGGCGCAATTCATCCGGGAATGGTGGAAACAGAGTTTAGTGAAGTCCGTTTTAAAGGTGATGCAGACAGAGCATCAAATGTTTACAAAGGGTTTGATCCATTACAGGCAGAAGATATTGCAGATATTATTCATTTTGTGGTGACCAGGCCTTATCATGTAAATATTGCTGATTTGGTCGTGATGAGTACGGCACAGGCATCATCTACGATTGTCAAGAAAAATTTATAATTATTTATAATGCTCGCAATGTCACTAATTTTCAAAGTGTTTTGCGAGTTTTTTATTTAAATTTAAAAATTAGAAATAAAATAATCAAAAGTCCAAATGATCAACAAACGTCTTTTAATCAAAAACTTACTTGCCCATAACGACGAGAGTAGTTTTTATGATAAAAAAAGACAGTTGAATCTACACACCCGGGAGGGAAAAGGAAAATTCCTGAAACACATTTGTGCATTGTCAAATTCAAATCCGACGAATAATTCGTATATCGTTGTTGGAGTAGAAGATCAGGATAACGAAATTGTTGGAGATGATTTCTTTGATGATAGCCGGATTCAGAATCTGGTTAATGCCTTCTTAGAAAATCCCCCTAAAATTCAGTACGAAAATGTTCCTTTTCCGAATCTTCCAAAAGACAAAGTAATCGGATTGGTTACCATAAAACCCAAAAACAAAATATCATATTTCAAAAAAGGCATTCATACTATTCCCGCGAATAGTGTTTTTGTAAGACGTGGCAGTAACTCTATTCCGGTTGAAGGTGAATTTGAAAAAAATTATCAGAATACCGAAACTGTTATAGGTATTGAAAACAGTTCCCGAAACAGTATTCAGTATACACTTGACGGCGTTATTGATTTTATGAATTTCCGTCACAAGGATATGTCGCCAAAATACAATGTATTCAAAGAATTATTTGTGATTTGCTGGGCAGGAGTTCCTAAAAAGTCAAGAGATAAAACCTTTTTGTCCCGTGTTGATATTGAATTAATTAATGAACAAATTAAGCTTTTTTATTCGGCTCAGGATGTTGTCACTATTACATACGATGATGATAGTTTTATAATAACAGAATATGTTCCGCTTGGATTAAATGATAAGACGAGTTATTATCCTCTTGAGGAGCAAACGATTCGTTTTTTTGATAATGGTTATTATAAAATTGACCGTAAAATGCTTTTTCAGCCCCCGGAGTTTAATAAAAGAATGTTGTTTCATATTTACAATTCAAATATAGCCTTACTCCAAAAACTGCAGAAAGGGTTCGCGCTTACTGAACGCGAAATGACAGATCTGGAAAATCTTCCCTCTACTTTTATGATTTGTTATCTGAATGGGTTTGATGATGCCAAACAAAAATTAATCGATTCTAAGTTACTTTTGAAGCCTTTTGGGCAAGTATATTTATCATTTAAGGAAGCATTGCGTATTTTGAGAAAAATGAAATATGATTTTCAGGAAAGTACAAAGTAGAAGAGCAAAAGGTTACTGATACAATAAATATTGACTGATTTTATCATAAGGAAATAAAATTTCTTTTGCGCCGTCAGCGTATGAAGCAGCTTCGTATGCGTTGTAATATAAAAGCAGCCCTTCATCTGTATAAAAAATATTTTGAGGCAATTGAAATTTATCATTTTCAAACATTAATCCGGTGGCATTTATGTTTGCTTTTTCAGGAATATTATATTTTGCCCTGAATTCTCTTTCGGCGAAAGCCTTAAAATCTTTTGGATTCTTAAAGATCTGATCATTAAAAATTATTTTCCCCGTTTTCGGGTTAAATAACAAAGAACGGAAACCCTGATAACCGTGAGCACCTCCGGTAAAGGTGTAATGGTCTATTTTTATATTTAAAATCTGATCCGATTGAAATTCTACATTTCCGGTAATTTTGGCTTCCCACCCAAAAGTTTCACCCGGAAAATTTGTATGCATTTCTTCATATGAAGCAATAAATGATGACACCAGCACATTGTAATCAGTTGATTTTAACGGTTTCTCTCCAAAATAAACAATGTCTTTTACCACAGAAAAGATTTTTTTATTGATGCTGTCAGCTATAAGCCCTTTTTGTTTTGCTATAGGGATGTCAATAGAAATTTCAGGACAATCTTTATCACAGCCTAAAGAGGTTTTTT
Organism: Flavobacterium sp. 1355; assembly: GCF_017833415.1. Taxonomy (GTDB): domain Bacteria; phylum Bacteroidota; class Bacteroidia; order Flavobacteriales; family Flavobacteriaceae; genus Flavobacterium. The sequence goes on from NZ_JAFICC010000006.1 coordinate 100,516, forward strand.
TATTAAATGTTTCATTCTCAAACGAAAGCTCTTTGTTGCAGCTTACAAATGCTAAAAATAAAGAGAATAAAAATATATATAGTTTCATGTCTGAAGTGTTAATTATATTAAAATGTGAGGTATAAGGGCAGGAAAAATAAATTAAACGGTAAATTTGTAATCTAAAATTACGATTTTTAAAATATAAAACAATATGAAATTCGATACAAAAGTAATACATGGCGGTCAGCATCATGATCCAAGTACAGGAGCAGTGATGCCTCCGGTATATCAAACTTCAACTTATGTTCAGACAAGCCCAGGGCAGCCTTTGGGTGATTATGAATATAGCCGTGCATCAAATCCTACGCGTACAGCTTTAGAAAATGCTTTGGCTAGTATTGAAAACGGTACTCGCGGACTGGCTTTTTCTTCTGGTTTGGCAGCAACAGATTGTATCTTGAGATCTTTTAAAGCCGGAGATGAAGTAATTGCAATGGATGATTTATACGGAGGAACATATAGAATGTTTTCAAGAGTTTATAAAGATTCAGGGATTAAATTTCATTTTGTTGATATGACCGATATCGCCAAATTGAAATCATTAATTAATGAAAATACAAAATTAATCTGGGTTGAAACTCCAACCAACCCGTTAATGAAACTTGCCGATATACAGGAAATTGCAAAAATTACTAAAGAGCATAAAATTTGGCTTGCTGTAGATAATACTTTTGCAACGCCTTATTTGCAAAAACCTTTGGACTTGGGCGCAGATATTGTCATGCATTCTGCCACAAAATATTTAGGAGGACATTCTGATGTTATTGCAGGCGCCTTAATTGTAAAAGATGAAGCTTTGGGAGAACAATTGCATTTTCAGCAATTTGCAACAGGAGCAACACTTGGGCCAATGGATAGTTTTTTGGTTTTGAGAGGAATTAAAACACTTTCGTTGAGAGTTCAGAGACATTGTGAAAATGGGGAAAAAGTGGTTGATTTTTTACTGAATCACCCCAAAATAAAAACAGTTTATTATCCTGGATTGCCAAATCATCCTTTTCATGAAATTGCTAAGAAACAAATGAAATCTTTTGGAGGAATGGTATCTTTTACTTTTGTTTCAGGGAAAAAAGAAGATTCAATTGCTTTTTTAGAAAAACTAAAAGTTTTTACTTTGGCAGAATCTTTGGGAGGAGTAGAGTCTCTTGCAAATCATCCTGCTTTGATGACACACGCCTCTATTCCTGCAGATAAAAGAGCCGAAGTTGGTATTACCGATGACTTAGTCCGATTGAGTGTAGGTATTGAAGATGCTGAAGATTTAATAGCCGACTTAGAACAGGCATTAGCATAAAATCAAATCCCAGAATAAAAAAAATCCCAAATTCCAATCTTAATCATTTTGGAATTCGGGATTTTTTATTTTAATATCTTTTTAAAATTCTAAATACATAATGTATCCTAAGTTGAACCAAACTTGTGAATCGTTTGATTTATTTTCTTTGTAAATCTTTTTGTTTGGATTTAAACCATCAACCCAGTCAGAATTAAATCCCTGATAACGAATATCAAACATTAAATCGCTCATTTCGGTTAGTTTGTAGTGAACTCCAACACCTGTAACTACAGATAATACAACTCCGTTTTCGTTTGAGAAGCCGTGTGCACGACCGTCAGATGGAGTAAGGTATTTTGGAAAAGTTGTTTCCGTAAGCCCTAATGGTCCTAATTGTGATTCTGCTTTTGTTGAGTAATAACTTGCTTGAAATCCTAAGCTTACATAAGGACTAAAACTACCAACAGAGTTTTCAAAATCGTGAATTTTGATAAAAGAAAATTCTAATTGAGATCCGAAGTTTACTAAAGTCGTTTTTCCGTTCATTGCCCTTAGGTGTCGGACAACTCCTTTTTGTTTTTCTCTGTCAACCCATTCCCCAAAATGATGCAAATTGATTTTGTTGAATGACAGTTCTGATCTAACTTTAAAGTGTTCTGTAAAGAAACTTTCTCTGTTATTATTGGCAGAAAAGTTAATAAAGTGAACTAGTCCTACACCGAAACCTGTGTTTTTGACATTGTTGTTCATGTCGTGGCGTTCACCATAATCAGACTGAAAAGATACGGGACCGAATATTATTCCTACTTCGTGTGCTAAGTCTGATTGGGCAGACATTGTTGTAGCGAATCCTAAAAAGGCGAATAATGTGAGTGCTATAGGTTTAAACATGAGTTTGGGCTTTCAAATCTTGGCAAATATATAAAAAACATATACGATTCAAAATTTAAAATTAAGCTATTAGAAAATAAGTATCAAAATACTTAATTTGTTAACTTTAATTCGGTTGTTTATATGTTATATCAGAAGTGTAAAATACTATTTTTCCGATTGTTTGAAAAATATACAAATCGGTCAGGAAAACGAAAAAAAATAACATTCGATTATCATTTTACTATATCTTTGTGTGTCAAAACGAAAACGTTTTCTTAAACGTGTTTTCTGAGTTAAGGGAGTGAAAATAAAATAATTTACTAGAATAATTTATTTAAAAAATGGAACAAAAAATAAATGAATTTATGGCTCTTGTTGAGTCAAAAAATCCAAACGAGCCAGAATTTCTTCAAGCCGTTAGAGAATTTGCAGAAACGGTAATTCCATTTATTGCAGAAAGAAAAAAGTATGATGGAAAAAACTTACTTCTTAGAATTGCTGAGCCAGAGCGTTCAATAATTTTTAGAGTTCCATGGGTAGATGATAAAGGAGAAATAATTGTAAACAGAGGTTTTAGAATTCAAATGAACTCTGCGATAGGACCTTACAAAGGCGGAATTAGATTTCACCACACAGTAAATTTATCTGTATTGAAATTTTTGGCTTTTGAGCAGGTTTTTAAAAATAGTCTTACAACACTTCCTATGGGAGGTGGAAAAGGAGGTTCTGATTTTGACCCGGAAGGAAAATCTGATGGCGAAATAATGCGTTTCTGCCAGTCGTTCATGACAGAATTATGCCGTCATATCGGACCGGACTTAGACGTTCCTGCCGGAGATATTGGTGTGGGTGCCAGAGAGATTGGTTATTTATTCGGTCAGTACAAAAGAATCAGAAATGAATTTACAGGAGTTTTAACCGGTAAAGGTTTGGCTTATGGAGGTTCATTAATTCGTCCTGAAGCTACAGGATACGGAGTAGTATATTTTACAGATCAAATGCTGCGCACAATCGGGCATGAGATTAAAGGTAAAAGAGTTGCGATTTCCGGTTTTGGAAATGTTGCCTGGGGAGTTGCTTTAAAAATCAATGAACTTGGTGGTAAATTAGTTACTATTTCAGGACCTGATGGGTATATTTATGATGAAGAAGGAATTTCTGGCGAAAAAATCGATTATATGGTCGAAATGAGAGCAACCGGAGACAACAGAGCAGAAAGATATTTAGAGAAATACCCAAATGCTGTTTTTCATAAAGGAAAAAGCCCTTGGGAAGTAAAAGTTGATATTGCTATTCCTTGTGCTACTCAAAATGAGTTGAACGGAGAAGATGCTAAAAAACTAATTGATAATGGAGTATTATGTGTAACCGAAGCTGCAAATATGCCTTCTACATTAGACGCCATTAAACTTTTCTTAGATAATAAAGTATTGTTTGCTCCCGGAAAAGCGGCAAACGCCGGAGGGGTTGCAGCATCAGGATTAGAAATGACCCAAAACTCAATTCGTCTTAACTGGACAAGTGAAGAAGTGGATTTGAGATTAAAAGATATTATGGTTGGAATCCATAACCAATGTAAAAAATACGGTGCAGATGAAGATGGATATGTAAACTACGTTAAAGGAGCTAATATAGCCGGATTCGTTAAAGTTGCAGACGCTATGCTTGCTCAGGGTGTAGTATAATCTTTTTGCAAAACAATAAAAAGAGCCTTCATTCATCTTGAATAGAAGGCTTTTTTATTCTTGTACATTAAGGAGGAGAAGAGAATTTTGTGTATTCAGGTCAGAATTTTATCGAATTATTTCAGAAGAAAATTCAAATACTGGCGTTTGTAGTATATTTGTCTATCTGAACATATTTATAATGAAGAAAAGGGTTTTCTATATTTTGTTTTTATTACTGACGCAATTCAGTTTTGCTCAGAATGGATTGTCCTGGCAGGGATATTTTTCTTTTAACGAAATAAAAGACATTTCAGAAAGTCCTACAACTGTTTTTGCCGCTTCAGAAAATGCATTGTTTTCTAAAAATACCGCTACCAATCTCTTAAAAACAACGACAACTATCGAGGGGCTTTCGGGACAGACCATTTCTGCCATCTATCACAGTGAAACTGCCAAAAAAACCTTAGTCGGTTATGAGAATGGTTTATTGATAGTTATTAATGAAAGTGATGGAAGTTTGGTAAAAAAAGTAGATATCATCAATAAACAGTTAGCTCCAAATCTCAAAAAAATTAATCATTTTATGGAGTATAATGATTTGGTTTATGTTTCCTGTGATTTTGGAATTGTACAATTTAATCTAAAAACATCACAATTTGGCGATACTTATTTTATAGGAGATAATGGTGCAGAAATCAGTGTAAAACAAACCGCATTTTTTAACGGATTTATTTACGCCGCCACTTCAAACGGAATCAGAAGAGCAGACATTACCAATGCTAATTTAATAGATTTCAACCAATGGATTCAGGTAAATTCCGGGGATTGGTCAAGTGTAGAAACGCTCGATACAGAATTAATAGCCATAAACTCATCCGGTTATATTCATCGATATAATTCAAATACATTTATTGGCCTTTTGCAGCTTCCGCAGCCTTCAACAGATATGCGGGCAAGAAATCATAGCCTATTGGTGACCACTCCAAATACGATTTTCATCTATACCAATCAGATGGTTCTAAGCCGCCAAATTAGTAATACCCAGGTTCTCAATGATCAATTGAGTTTTACAAGCACAACAGCAATTGGTGATTTAATTTTTATTGGTACAAAAGAAAATGGAATGTTTTCTTCAAGCCTTGCCTCAGTTTCTACATTTAAGAATAGCACGCCAAGCGGACCTATCCGAAATAGTGTCTTTGCACTTCAGGCCACAACAAATTCGCTTTGGACAGTTTTTGGAGATTATTCAGGAGTATACAATCCCTATCCAAAAGATAGTTACGGGATAAGTAAATTTAGTCAGTCACAATGGACAAATATTCCTTATGAAGAAGTTTTGGGAGCAAAATCTTTAGTACGTATTGCTGTGGATCCCAACAATGAAAATAAAGTTTATATAGGTTCTTATGATGCAGGTTTGCTAAAAGTAGAAAATAATGTTCCGACGTATCTGTATGGTACAGAAAATAGCCAGTTAGATGCTGTTCCAAATACAAGCGATGTCTGGGTAAACGGAACTGTATTTGACAATGCCGGAAATTTATGGATGAATAATAGTTTGGTAGATAACGGTCTAAAAGTGCTTAAGCCAAATGGCGACTGGGTTGTTTATCCGACAAAACCAATAATAAGCAATGTAGCAAGTTGTCCTTTTGGCAGAATGTCTATTGATAAAAACGGAACAAAATGGATGGCAACCTTTAACAACGGTATCGTAGGCTTTAATGAAAAAGGAAATCTTTTAAAAAAAATCACATTGGGTACAGATACCGGTAATCTTCCCTCTATAGATGCACGTGTAGCAACACCGGACAATAATAATCAGCTTTGGATAGGAACTACAAAAGGATTAAGGATTTTATCTAATGTGAATACTTTCTTAACAGATGGCCAACTGACCACAAAATCAATTATTATCCTTGAAGATGGCCTGGCCCAGGAATTATTATATGAACAATTTATCACAGACATTGTTGTAGACGGAGCAAATAACAAATGGATTGCAACAGCAGATTCGGGTGTGTTTTTAGTTTCTCCGGATGGACAGGAAACCAAATATCATTTTACAATAAACAATTCGCCACTGCCAAGTAATACTATAAACGATATTGATATCAATAGCGCAACAGGAGAAGTTTTTATCGCGACAGACAAAGGATTGATTTCATTTAAAGGAACATCTACTGCGGCAAATGATGATTTAAATAATGTATATGTATATCCAAATCCGGTACGTCCCAATTATGGCGGAACTGTAAAAGTTGCAGGTTTAATCGATAAGGCTAATATAAAAATTACAGACATAGAAGGAAACCTTGTGTATGAAACGACTTCGCAAGGCGGAACAATAGAATGGGATACAACAGCTTTTGGGAGATATAAAGTAGCATCAGGAGTTTACATGATTTTTATTTCGGCTCAGGATGGAGGCGAAACAAAAGTTAAAAAAGTAATGATTATTAGGTAATGTGACACTTGTCAGTTCGACTATGAATAATAAAAATTGTTTTGACTTTTTAAGGTTCTTTTTTGCTGCAAATATTCTGTTGGCACATATTAGTGAACTTTCCCAAAACAAAAGCCTTTATTTTTTGTCTAATTTCTCTAATGCAATTATAGGCATCAAGGGTTTTTTTATTATTAGTGGTTTTCTGGTTGCAAAGAGTTATGCCAATACTTCTTCTCTAAAAACATATTTTATTAAAAGAGCCAAAAGAATTTTGCCAGCGTATGTAGTTGTTATTCTGCTGTCGGTTTTTGTTTTTGCTTATTTTAGTACTTACAGCTTTTCAGAATATTTTTCAGCATCAGCTACATACAAATATTTAGGCTGGAATTTAATTTTTATGAATTTTATGCAGCCCTGCTTGCCGGGCCTGTTTGAAAATAATCTGATTTGTGCCGTAAACGGAGCCTTATGGACTTTAAAAATTGAAGAAGGTTTTTATCTTATTTTGCCGTTGATATTTTATGTTATCAGAAAAACAAAAAAAATATCTTTGGTTCTTATCAGTCTTTATGTTTTGTCGTTATTATATTGGTTTGTAATGGATTATTTTAACAAACCTGTTTTGGCTAAGCAGCTTCCGGGATACCTTTCGTATTTTGTAACCGGAATTTTTCTCTTTTTGAATTTTGAGTTTATAATGCTGCATAAAATCAAGCTTTTCTTTTTATCTATTTTGTTTTTAGGGGCATATTATCTTTCAGTTCCTTATGCAAACTTATTTTATCCGGCAGCTTTTGGAACAATTGTGATCATCTTTGCGTATAATTTTAGATGGTTTAATAATTTCGGCAAGTATGGAGATTTTACTTATGGCCTTTATATTTACCATTTTCCGGTTATTCAGCTTTTCAGGCAATATAACTTATTCGAAAAATATAATCCTTTTATTATGGGTGCAGCTGTGATTTTGGTTTCGCTGCTTTTTGCAGTTTTATCGTGGTTTATAGTTGAAAAACGTTTTCTGGACAGATTTAAAGAAAATAAAGCAATACAAATTCCGGCTGTATGATAGTCAAAACAAAAGCAATCGTAATTTCATCCTTAAAATTTCAGGAAAAAAGCCTGATCGTAAAATGTTTTACGCTTTCAAACGGCCTGAAATCTTATTTCGTCCGTGATGCTTTTTCAAGCCGAAAAGCAAGCCAGAAAATTGCTTATTTTCAGCCATTATCCATTCTGGAGATAGAAGCAGTTCATAAAAACAAGGGGACTTTAGAAAATTTCAAGGAAATAAAAACCGCCGTTCCTTTTCAGAGTATTCATACCGATATTATAAAAAGTACAATGGTAATGTTTCTGTCAGAAATGCTTCATTATTCAATTCAGGAAGAAGAAAAAAACGAATCACTTTTTATCTTTCTGGAGACCGCTTTGACATGGCTGGACCATCATGACGATATTTCTAATTTTCATTTAATACTTCTTTTAGAAATTACAAAATATTTAGGGTTCTACCCGGACACAACGGAAATAGATCTGCCTTATTTTGAAATAAACAATGGTGTTTTTTCTCTTTTTCAGGGTTTTAATACACTTACAGACCACGAAACAAAACTCTTTAAAAAACTCATTGATTTGAAATTTGATAATAATCAGAAAGTATTTCACGTAATCGAAAGACAGATTTTGTTAAAAATATTAATAGATTATTATGCTTCTCATTTAGAGGGGTTTAAGAAGCCTAAATCCTTAGATGTTTTGAAAGAAATATTTTCTTAAATAGAATATAATTTCTATATATTCGCAGACAAATATTTTAATCAAAATATACCAATTTACCAATTCAAAACAAAATTTACTATGAAGAAATTTACTTTTTCTATTATTTTGATTCTTGTAGTTTGTATTTCGGCATTTTCTCAAAGAAAATATGACGAGATTGTAACTACTGAGAATAATGTACAGGACCTCGTACAAAACGAAATCACAGGGGTTGTAGTTTTTAAGGAAGGCGGAACTGTAAAAGGTTTGGACCCTGAAACTAAAAAAGTTGTATGGACTTTAACCAAAGATGATTTTGGAGCAACATCAGCAGGAGATATCCTGAGCGATCCTGACTTTGGAAAAGTCTTCAAAGATAAAAGCGCTTTAACAAGTGTTCCGGGAAGTCCTTATGTTGAGGCTTATATCAATAACAAATACATTATCATCAATACAGATTCAGGAAAAATTGTTTACAATTCATCTAAAGAATCTTTTTGGGTAACACAATCAGATTTTATTCCAGAAACAGACGAGTATTTACTTACTTTGAAAAAAGATGGCGACATGGCAATTGCTTTGTTGGATATGAAAACTGGACAATTAAAATGGAATACAACAGTAGATAAAGCAAAATCATTATTTAGTTTTTCTTTCAAAGAATCTGCAAATACAAATATTGCTACAGTACACGGATCTGTTATTTACTATTTACTTTACGGAAAATTGTATTCGTTTGACAGAGCCTCAGGAAAATTAAACTGGAAAGGAGAAGAAGATTATTCAAAATTCTTTTTAACTCAAAATGACAAAAATATTGTTGTGGTTAATAATGCCGGAACTTTTTCTACAAAACAATATTTAAATGTATTAAATACTGAAACCGGAAAAAGTATCTGGAAAGAATCTATCAAAACAAAAAGAGTTGTTTATCTGGAAGACTGGGGATCAAAAATATTAGTGGCACACTATAGCGGCTTTAATTTTTATGATTTAACCTCAGGAGAAAAAATCTGGAAAAAAGACGCTCGTGGTGATGGTTTGAAAAGAGTTATTCCGATTGAGCAGGATTTCTTATACGTTGCTGAAAACGAAATGATGCTGATTAATAAAGACGGAGAAAAACTTTGGAAAAAATTCATCGAAATTTCTGATGATAAAGAAGATCCAATTTATTATTTAGGAAAAGTTGGAGAAAAAGTAATGTATCTTACAGGTACTTACGGAAACATGGTAGACTATAAATCAGGAGTTAAACTTTGGAAACGTAACATTCAGTTTGATAAAGACCGTCCTGTATTGCCTGCTTATGATGAAGCTACTAATTCTTATGTAGTATATAATGATGAAAAATTATACAAATTTGATCCAAGCATTAGCGATAAGCCAGAGCCGTTTGCAAAAGTAAATATCAAGAAAGAAAAAGAATTAAACAGTATAGAACAATTTCCTTGGGGAGTTGTGCTTTCAGGTCCTGTTGAAGTAATGGGTGTTAATTTGGACGGAACAATTAAATACCACCGTATTTATTCTCAACCAGGAGAAGGTACAAGACGTCTTCTAAAAAGTGCAGCAATTGCAGGAAGTATTGGTTTAGGAGTTGGTTCAGCAGTTAGTTCAGTAAAAGGAGCAGAAATAACAATGACTTACCGTGACTCAGAAGGTAAAATGAGAACTTCGGTTGTCAAAGATGCAGACAAGACAAATCAGGATCAGGCAAAAGCTTATGCAGCAGGATCTGCGGCTCTTGGAATTGTAGCAGCTAAATTTAACTCTCGTTTTAAAGCAATGAAACAAAACAGAGACTACTCTTATATTTTTGCAAAAGCAGATACAGGAGAAAAAGTTTTAGTGAAAGTAAGCAAAGTTGATGGAGTTGAGGTTGATAAAATTATTTTCAACAACAACCAGCCAGTTTATGAAATTGACCCGGCAACTCAGAATATCTTTTATGTTTCTGACAAGTCAATTCAGATTTTCAACAAAAAGTAAAAAATAAAAAATCTCAGGGCCATCAGGATTTATTCTGGTGGCTTTTTTTATGTCTATGAAAAAAATAATATTCTTAATCGCTTTACTTGTAATTGGTTCAGTTCAGTCACAAGAAAAAATAAGCTCCAAAAAAAAGAAGTTCTATATACCGGTAATCCGATATTCAGATTTCCCTGTTCTTGATAATGCATTAACACAAACCACTTTTTATCAATTGGATAAACAGTTAATTCAGGAAGAAGCAATCTTAAAGAAAAAATACTTCAATATAGAAGGATATATAAAAGATCCGGCAAATGGGAAGCTTAGAATTTATTTAACCATTGCATTGCCCAAATACAGCGCAACAAAAGTTGATAGTGTTTATGATAAGAAAAAAAATGCATGGCAGTTTCAGGTCTATTCTAATTATGATGTTAAGATAAAAGTAGAAGCCAAATGTGCTGATAAAATGATACTATCACAAGATTTTAATAGCATAGAATCACATATTGTTGGTGCTGAATATAATAAAGGAAGTATCAAAGCAGTAATAGAATTAAATAACAAAAGAGTTGCAGATGCTGAAAGAGATGATAACTACACTGTTGCAGAACTGGGAATCGATCAAATGATTTACCACTCTGTAGAAAGAATTCAAAACTATCTTAACTACAAGTTAGCTTACACAACAGATGAATCTAAAGAAAAATTTGAATTTGTAACTTCAAAAGGGCATCCGGAATATAAACAAATGCTCGATTTTGAGACTGAAATTACAGCTCAAATGGAGAAAGTGACACTCGAAAAAGGTTTGGATGAAAAACTGCTGACACCACATTTGCAATATTTAGAAAGCCTGTTGGTTAAATATCCGCCTTCACCGGCAAATGAAAACATTCGGTTTATAGTTACAAATAATTTGGCAGAAACGTATTTCCTGCTTGAGAATAAGGAAAAAGCCTTGTTATATGCGAACTTACTTATTGAAAATGATAAACAGGACTCGAGAGGTTCGGCTATTATTAAAAGATTAAAAAACAGTGTTTTTGCAGATAAAAAGATAAGAAGCCATACAACACGTTTTGCTGATCTTAAAAAGTTAGGTCTTAAAATTGCCGAAGAAAAAGAAGAAAAAAGATTGGCCTTTTTTGAGAAAATAGAGCAGCAGGATGCAGCGTGGGAAATTGAAAAATCAAATCGCGAAGCAAGTTTAGAAAAAGCAAAACTGCAGAGATTTAATCTGCTGGATTCAATTCCGTATCAGGCAAATGCCAATTTACTGGCAAAAATTGTAGATAATTTAGGCGGAAGTCAGGCTTTGAAAAAAATTGAAAAAGCACATCTCCTGTCGAAGCTTTCTATAGAAGGAACCAATATTCCTCAAATGGAAGAAAAGTGGGCAACGACATCTAATTATCTTTTAAAGAAAAAAATGCCTGAAACCTATTATGAAATTGTAAACGGGGCCGAAGCATGGAGTCATGATGACCGCGAAAGCGGAGTAAACGCAAAATGGGCAAGATTGTCAACATACGATTATGGTAATTTGTCTAAAAATGTTGATTTAGTAAATTTTCTTACCGATTTAAGACTTGATTTATGGAATAATCTTGAGGTTTTACAAGATGAAATGTATGAAGGAAGATTATGTTATCACTTAAATTATTTTGAAAAAACGTTAAGTACAGGAAACAGAACAATCCCAAAAACAGATTATCATGTTTTTATCGATAAAGAAAATTATAATATCGTTTCTACGGAAAAAACGGAATTTGATAATGGAAATAAAAGCTTTTTTGAAAGAAAACTTTTTGGAGATTATCGTCCTGTTGCAGCATTAAATTCCGGAAAAATTCCGCATAAAATTAATTATGAAATCGAGGATTTTAATGGAGAAACGCTTTATCAGGAAAACCGTGAAAAGATAGAAATAAACCCTGTTTTTGGAAACAGGATTTTTATGAAAGAAGTATATTTCGGAGGGTTTAAATAATCTACAGCTTCTCTGAATTAAGCAAATTAAATTTGATTGGTTTTCGGTCTATACGCTCAATATTTTGAGAATAGTATCGGAAACTAATCAAATTTTTTGTTTTTGTATCTATTCTCTCAACAAAAGTTTGTGAAATTTAAAGAAATTGGTGTACAATAATCCAAAATTCCTTACTTTCGCACCTCGATTAAGAAAAGGATAAAATGAGTACAAAATTTACTGAATACAAAGGACTTGACTTGCCAACAGTAGCATCAGAAGTTCTTGATTTTTGGAAGAAAGAAAATATATTTGAAAAGAGTGTAACAACCCGTGAAGGTGCTGAGCCTTACGTGTTTTTTGAAGGTCCGCCTTCAGCAAATGGATTACCTGGAATTCACCACGTGATGGCACGTGCGATTAAAGATATTTTTTGCAGATATAAAACCCAAAAAGGTTTTCAGGTAAAAAGAAAAGCCGGATGGGATACACACGGTTTGCCTGTAGAATTGGGTACAGAAAAAGAATTAGGCATTACAAAAGAAGATATCGGTAAAACTATTTCTATCGAAGAATATAACGAAGCGTGTAAAAAAACCGTAATGCGTTATACCGACGTATGGAATGATCTGACCGAAAAAATGGGGTATTGGGTAGATATGGAAGATCCGTATGTGACTTATAGACCAAAATATATGGAGTCTGTTTGGTGGCTTTTGAAACAAATCTACGATAAAGGTTTGTTGTACAAAGGGTACACAATTCAGCCATATTCACCAAAAGCCGGAACAGGATTATCTTCTCACGAAGTAAACCAGCCGGGAGCTTACCGTGATGTTACAGATACTACCATTGTAGCGCAATTCAAAACATTGCCAGAAACACTGCCTTCCTTTTTGCAAGGTTTTGGAGATATCCACATTTTAGCATGGACGACAACTCCATGGACTTTGCCATCAAATACAGCTTTGACTGTTGGGCCAAAAATTGATTACGTTTTAGTGAAAACTTTTAATCAATATACTTTTGAGCCAATCAATGTTGTTTTGGCGAAGAATTTAGTTGGAAAACAATTCGGAAAAGGATTTGTTGCCAGTACTGATGAAGCAGATTTCGTCAACTATAAATCTGGCGATAAAAATATCCCGTATATAATCTTAGCAGAAGCAAAAGGAACTGATTTAGTCGGAATAAAATACGAGCAGTTATTGCCTTATGTCCTGCCATATCAAAATGCCGAAAATGCATTCAGAGTAATTTCAGGAGATTTCGTGACTACAGAAGACGGAACAGGAATTGTACATACCGCTCCGACCTTTGGTGCAGATGATGCGAAAGTTGCGAAAGAAGCGATACCGGAAATTCCGCCAATGTTAGTTTTAGATGAAAATGGTACAGCTGTGCCGCTAGTAGATTTGCAAGGTAAATTTACTTCGCATTTGGGAGATCTGGCCGGGAAATATGTTAAAAACGAATATTACGATGCGGGTCAAGCTCCAGAACGTTCTGTAGATGTTGAAATTGCAATTCGTTTAAAAGAAGAAAATAAAGCTTTTAAAGTTGAAAAATATGTTCACAGTTATCCACACAGTTGGAGAACAGATGAACCATTATTATATTATCCACTAGATTCCTGGTTCATCAAAGTAACCGATGTAAAAGATAGAATGTTCGACCTGAACGAAACTATCAACTGGAAACCTAAATCTACTGGTGAAGGACGTTTTGGAAACTGGCTTAAAAATGCCAACGACTGGAATTTATCTCGTTCTAGATATTGGGGTATTCCATTGCCAATCTGGAGAACAGAAGACAAAAAAGAAGAAGTTCTTATTGGTTCTGTCGAAGAATTGTACAATGCGATTGAAAAATCTATCGAAGCAGGCTTTCAAAAAGAAAATCCATTTAAAGGTTTTGAAATCGGGAACATGTCAGAGTCAAACTATGATTTAATCGATTTACATAAAAATGTAGTCGATCAAATTACTTTGGTTTCTGCATCAGGACAGCCAATGAAACGTGAGAGCGATCTTATAGATGTTTGGTTTGACTCTGGAGCAATGCCTTATGCACAATGGCATTATCCTTTTGAAAACAAAGACAAAATTGACGACAATAAAGACTTTCCTGCGAATTTTATCGCAGAAGGTGTAGATCAGACCCGTGGATGGTTTTATACGCTTCACGCTATTGGAACTTTGGTTTTTGATAAAGTAGCTTATAAAAACGTAGTTTCAAACGGTTTGGTTTTAGATAAAAATGGGATTAAAATGTCTAAGAGTAAAGGAAATACGATAGACCCTTTTAAAACCATCGAAGAATACGGACCCGATGCCACACGTTGGTACATGATCATGAATGCAAATCCCTGGGACAACTTAAAATTTGATCTTGAAGGAATTGCTGAGGTTCGCCGTAAATTTTTCGGAACTTTATATAATACCTATTCATTCTTTTCGTTATATGCTAACATAGATGGATTTAAGTACGCTGAAGACGAAATCCCGCTAAATGAAAGGCCAGAAATAGATCAATGGATTATATCTGAATTACATACGTTAATAAAGTTTGTTGACGAATGCTACGAAGATTATGAGCCGACAAAAGCAACAAGGGCGATTTCTGATTTTGTTCAGGAAAATTTGAGTAACTGGTACGTTCGTTTATGCCGACGTCGTTTCTGGAAAGGTGAATATGCCAAAGATAAAATTGCAGCTTATCAAACACTTTATACTTGCTTGCTTACAATCAGTAAATTAAGTGCTCCGGTCGCTCCTTTTTTCATGGATAAATTATACCGCGATTTGACAGCTTCTACAAAATCCGAGGATTTTGCCAGTGTTCACTTGGCTGAGTTTCCAAAATTTGTCGAAAACTTTGTTAATAAAACGTTGGAAAGCAAAATGCAGAAGGCGCAGACGATCTCATCTTTGGTTTTATCATTGCGTAAAAAGGAGATGATAAAAGTACGTCAGCCTTTGCAAAAGGTAATGATTCCGGTACTTGACGAGAAACAGCGTGCTGAAATTGAAGCGATTTCTGACCTTGTAAAAGCTGAGGTAAACGTAAAAGAAATCACACTTTTAGATGATGATTCTGGTATCCTGGTAAAACAAATTAAACCTAATTTTAAAACATTAGGACCGCGTTTTGGAAAAGATATGGGGCTGATTTCCAAAGAAATACAAGCTTTTTCTGCAGATCAGATTAATCAGTTGGACAAGCAGGGGACGTTAGATATTGTAATTGCTGGAAATAATGTAACTTTATCATTAGAAGACGTCGAAATAACATCACAGGATATCGAAGGATGGCTGGTTGCAAATTCAAACGGAATCACAGTTGCGCTTGATATAACAATCACCGAAGAATTAAAAAACGAAGGTATTGCGCGTGAGTTGGTAAACAGAATTCAGAATATCCGTAAAGATTCAGGATTTGAGGTTACTGATAAAATTAAAGTACAAATAAAAAGAAGTGGTCTTTTGGAAGAAGCAATTCTTAAAAATGAAGATTACATCAAATCAGAGACATTAACAGATAGCCTGGTTTTTGTTGACGCTTTAGAAAACGGCACAGAAATTGAGTTTGATGATATTAAAACAACGATAATAATTTCAAAATAATATAAATACCATGATAGATGAAATTACAAGATACTCTGACGCTGACTTGGCAGAGTTCAAAGAAATAATTCAAAATAAAATACAAAAAGCACAAGCCGATCTGGATTTAATTAAAAGTGCTTACATGAATGATTTAAATAACGGAACAGATGATACATCTCCAACATTCAAGGCTTTTGAAGAAGGAAGTGAAACAATGTCAAAAGAAGCAAACTCACAGTTGGCTATCAGACAGGAAAAATTCATCAGAGATCTAAAAAATGCATTATTCCGTGTTGAAAATAAAACATACGGTATCTGTAAAGTAACAGGTAAATTGATAAGCAAAGAAAGGCTTAAAATTGTTCCTCATGCTACAATGAGTATTGAAGCTAAAAACTTGCAGAGATAAATAAAAATAAGCGCTCCTATTAAGGGGCGTTTTTTTTTTTTTGTTTAAACTTTTAATGGAAGAGGATGTGACAGAGTGTTCAGGATTTTGAAAGAAATCTTCTCTGGTTAAAAAGAATCGCCCTAAATAAAACAGTATTGTTTTTGTAAGTAAAATAAATAACCTGATTTTGCATTTAAATAAAATCTTAATTAGAACCAACTTTGTGCTCAAGATGGTTCTAATTAAAAAACAGATTAGGCTAAATTCTTTTCTAATTCTGATTTATGTTTTCTTAAAATGGCTCTCGTCATTCCCAGATTTGCCTTAGTAGAATCTGCAGCCAGATAAATCATGAATTTTTTATTTGGTGAAATGTCGATAATGTGAATTTGATTAGAAAGCGTAATCAAAATATCTTCTATATCCTGATTTAAGTTTAAAGCTTTTACAGCGTTTAATTTTGCCTTAACTACTTCAAGATTATAAGCAGCAGCCAGTTCAGGGTCAAAAGCCGGGTCAACAGTTAAATTTCCAAAGCTTAATCCCGATTCAATTTCCGTTACAGCTACAGCTATAAAGCCATTTACGTTGGTTTTCATTTCATTTAAAAACACATTTAAAAAATCATTACTCATAGTTTGTTGGTATTAGTTGTTAATTGATGTATGTTATTTTAACAGGGAATTTTTACTTAATTCCGAAGAAACTTCTTCGAGAGACCTCATTAGTAAAGCTAGATTGCTCCCTTCTTTTGAAAACGCGACAATAAAATTGGAACCACTGATTTTATTTCCCACTACAACACCATCAGAGGTTTTAAGATAAAGTTGTTTTAATACACCTTTTTCAAGATCTGCCAGGAATTTTTCACTCATAGATAATATAGCCGCACTCATTGCTGCGATACTGTCACCATAATCGATATTGAGGGAAGTGATTAATTTACCCTTTCCGTTTACGATTAGCGCTGCAGTAGATTTTGTGTCTACCAGAAAATCATTTAAAGTAGTTGTGATTTCGGTCATGATTTGTAAGATTTTGAATAATTGTTAAAATTAGTTCATTTTGGTATTTTTATAGGGGTGATGGTGGTGTTTATACTAAACAACTGTTAATTTATTTAACAAATATAAATTAAATTATGTATCATTGTAAGACTAAATAGTTAATAATTTAAATTTTTTACCATAAAAACCTTACACAATGGCTAAAGTACTGAAATTCAAAGATGTGAACTCCGATGTCGAAAGCAGATTGAAAGAGTTTGAAAAAATGCGTATAAAATATAAAGCAGATATTAAAAAAGGAGAAGCCAAAAAAGCCAGTGCCGGAAAAGAAGGAGGTTTGCTAAAATCGATTTCAAATTTTTTTGCTGATACCCCAAAAACACCTGCAAATTCAGGTTTGAAAAAATAATGCTATATTTGGTTTTATTACAAAAGAATTAACGCTCCATTAGGGGCGTTCTTTTTGATTAAATTATTACTTTTGCCCATCAAAAAATCATAAAATGTCATTACGAAAAGCGTACCTCCTTATATTTTTAGTTTTACTTGTTGATCAGCTTTCTAAAATTTACGTAAAAACAAATTTTGTTTTAGGTGAGGAAGTAGTTCTTTTTGATTGGTTTAGAATTCATTTCATAGAAAATGAAGGAATGGCTTGGGGGACTAAAATTCCGGGCGAATACGGAAAATTAATTCTCACGGTGTTTAGGATTTTTGCTGTATTTGGAATTGGATACTGGCTGGCAGACGCCATAAAAAAACGTCACTCCCGATATTTGATTGTATCCATTGCATTAATTTTTGCCGGAGCAGCCGGTAATATTTTAGATTCAGTTTTTTATGGAGTTATCTTTGACGGAAGTGAAGGTAATTTAGCAACACTTTTTTCACCAACCCCTTACGGAACATGGTTTCATGGTTTGGTTGTAGATATGTTCTATTTTCCTATCTGGGAAGGAAATTTGCCATCATGGCTGCCTTTTTTTGGAGGAAAGCATTTCATGTTTTTTAATGCAATCTTTAATGTTGCCGATATGGCAATTTCTACAGGTGTAGGGATTTTACTTGTTTTCAATAAAAGAGCATTTCCGAAATCAGCATAATTTTTTTTTAAATTCCACAATAAAGAAATTCCAAATTCCAATATTAAGACACTCTTTGTGTACCGATATTGGAATTTGGAATTTTTCTTTTTTAATGATGATATTGAAATTTAGAATTTTTATTGGAATTTTTCAGCATTGGTATTGATAATTAATGTGCTATTTTTACAATACAAAACAAATGCTTATGCAAAGCTCGTCTTTTTCTATTTATGATGCGTCTGCAGGATCTGGAAAGACCTATACTTTGGTCAAAGAATACCTTAAAATTATTCTTTCTTCTCCCAAAAATGATGCCTATCGTAATATTCTGGCGATAACGTTTACCAACAAAGCCGTTCATGAAATGAAAAGCCGTATTGTTGGCAGTCTGTCTGAATTTGCAAAAGACAACCCCTCTGCAAAAGCAATTGATTTAATGGAAGATCTTTCGAGAGAAACCGGTTTGTCTGTCATTAAAATCAAAACAAAATCACAAAGTATCATCAAGCATCTTATTCATAATTATGCAGCATTTGATATTTCTACCATTGATAAATTTACTCACAAAGTAATTCGCGCATTTGCCCATGATCTTAATTTGCCAATGACTTTTGAAGTAACATTGGATACCGAAAATTTATTGGTAGAAGCCGTAGATGCCATCATTGCCCAGGCAGGTCAGGATGAAACACTGACCAAATTACTGATTGATTTTACGATGGAAAAAACCGACGACGATAAAAGTTGGGATGTTTCCAGGGAAATTCTTGAAACAGGCAGATTGGTCTTAAATGAAAATAATCGAAATGAAATTTCTCATTTTCAGGATAAATCCATTGAAGAATTTGTTGAAATAAAAAAGAAAATGTCGGCCCTCTGTGCAGCGTTAGAAAAAGAAAATGCCGATTTTTCTTTAGAGCTTCTCGCTTTAATTGATAAAAACGGAATCGATCTAAAGTCATTTTCAAGAGGAACTTTTCCTAATCATTTGGAAAGTATTCGCGATGGAAAATTCAATCCGAAAAATAAAACTTTTCATGAATTTGAAGATATAGCGATTAATAAAACGGCAAAAGACAAAGCGTTAATCGAAAACCTTATTCCTGAATTTCTTCAGGCCTTAAATAAAATTTATAAAAATTTTGAGAAAAGGGATTTTTACAAAGCCTTTCTTAAAAATATAACACCGCTTTCCCTCTTAAACACAGTTAGTAACGAATTGGCCAAAATTCAGTCAGAACAAAATATTCTGTCAATTTCAGAATTCAATGCCATAATTCACCGTGAAATTCAAAACCAGCCTGCGCCTTTTATCTATGAGCGTTTAGGAGAACGTTATCGTCATTTTTTTATTGATGAATTTCAGGATACCTCCGAAATGCAATGGCAAAATCTGATTCCCTTACTTGATAATGCGCTGGCTGGCCAGGACGATTTTGGAAATAAGGGAACACTAATGATTGTTGGAGATCCAAAACAATCGATTTACCGTTGGAGAGGAGGAAAGGCAGAGCAATTTATTGAACTTAGTAAAGAAGGAAACCCTTTTGCAAATCCGGATAAAAAAATCGAACATTTAAATACCAATTACAGAAGCTACAGCGAAGTAATTGATTTTAATAATGCTTTTTTTAAACTGATTTCTGCTGAATTTTCAAATGCTGACTATAAAGACCTTTATGAAAATCATAGTTTTCAGAATACAAATTCTAAAAAAGGGGGATATGTAAATATTTCTTTCCTTCCGATAATAGAAAAAAATGATTTTGCCGATGAAGATGAAGTTGTAGAAAAATCAGATTTATATGTATTGGCAACTCTAAATACGATTATGAATGTAATTCGTGAAGGTTTCGAATATAAAGATATTGTAATTCTGACCCGAAAAAGAGATCAGGGAATCGCTATTGCCAATTATCTGACAGAACAAAAGATTCCGCTTTTATCTTCAGAAACCCTGATGATCCAAAATGCTACAGAAGTCCGTTTAATTGTTTATTTATTGAGATATCTAAATAATAGTGCTGATTTAGACGCAAAAGCTAATTTCCTGCATTTTTTAGCCACGGCCAAAGAAGTGGAAATGCCAATACATGATTTTATTGCACTTGGAATGTCGCATAAATTTGAAAAATATTTTGAAAACTGGCTTCTCTCATTTGATGTTTCATTTTCCTTTGATGATGTCAGAAAAAAATCTTTGTATGAAGCTGTTGAAATCATTATAACAAAATTTGTTTTTCCTTCAGAAGGAAATGCTTATGTGCAATATTTTCTGGACATTGTTTTAGAACGAGATATTAGAAATCAGGCCGGAATAGCCGATTTTTTAAGTTTTTGGGATAAGAACGCTCAGAAATTCAGTATCCCATCGCCGGAAGGGAATAATGCGGTTCGCATTATGACTATCCATAAATCTAAAGGACTGGAATTTCCAGTTGTTATTATGCCTTTTGCAGAGGAAGATTATAATAGAAAACCAAAAGATAAACTTTGGCTCGACACAGAAGAATCCGACTTAGGAGTGCCAAAAGCCTTAATTGATAATAGCAGTGCCGTTGAAGGTTTTGGTGAAAGTGCCTCGGCTGTTTTTAATTTGAAAAAGCAGGAAGAATTGTTGGATAATATCAATGTTTTGTATGTGGCCTTAACGCGTGCAGAAGAACAGCTATATGTTATTTCTCAATCTTTAAAAGAGAGGAAAGATGGTGAGTTTCCAAATAATATGGCTTCATTTTTTATCAAATATCTAATGAATAAAGGAATATATGATTCTGAAAAATTAGAATATGAATTTGGAAATAAGACTAAACTTTCTCCTTCACATCATTCTGTTGATTTGGTAAAAGCGATTCCGATTGTTTCTCAAGTTTTAAATCCAAAAAACATAAAAATTGCCCAAAGAGAAGCTTTAATGTGGGGCACGCACCAACAGGAAGCAATTTCATACGGAAATATAATTCATGAAATCCTGGCTTTTGTCAAAGACAAATCAGATGTTGATCTTGCTGTTACCAAAGCAATAGAAAATGGCCTAATAACATACGATCAGACAGAAAAAGTTTTGTCTACGTTGAAGGAAATTGTCAATCATGCTGAATTGCTTGTTTGTTTTGATGGAAAAAACAAAATTTTGAACGAACAGACTATTGTCCAGAAAGAAGGTAAAATTTTAAAACCCGACCGAATTGTTCTAACCGCAAATAAAGAAGCATATCTTCTGGATTATAAAACCGGAGTAAGTAATGCAAAATACACGCGACAAATTCAAGAATATCAGGATGCAATTGAAGATTTGGGATATAAAGTGTTAAAAAGAGCTTTGGTGTACATAGGTTCGGAAATTGATGTGGTAAATTTGTGATAAAATTAATCAGATGTTAAAGCGTATAACGACTCCAAGTTGTTAATATTTAACATATTAAATAAATAAAAATGTACGGTAAAATTAAAGAGCATTTGCAAAGTGAGTTGCAGACTATTGAAGAAAACGGAATTTTTAAAAAAGAACGTATTATAACTTCGGCCCAGGGTGCTGAAATTACTATTTCTACTGGTGAAACAGTTTTGAATTTTTGTGCTAATAATTATTTAGGACTTTCGTCACATCCTGAAGTTGTTCAGGCAGCAAAAGATGCTATGGATACTCATGGTTTCGGCATGTCGTCAGTTCGTTTTATATGTGGGACACAAGATATTCATAAAACTTTAGAAAAAAAGATTGCAGACTTTTATGGTACTGAGGATACTATTTTATACGCTGCAGCCTTTGATGCAAATGGTGGTGTTTTCGAGCCGCTATTGGGAGAAAATGATGCTATAATTTCAGACAGTTTAAATCATGCTTCTATTATTGACGGCGTTCGCTTGTGTAAAGCTGCCCGTTATCGTTATGAAAATAGTAATATGGAAGATTTAGAACAGCAGTTAATTAAAGCAAACGAAGCTGGTGCACGTTTTAAACTGATTGTAACTGATGGGGTTTTTTCAATGGATGGTCTTGTAGCTCCTTTAGATAAAATCTGTGATTTGGCAGATAAATATGATGCTATGGTTATGGTTGATGAGTGCCATGCAGCAGGATTTATTGGCGCAACCGGAAAAGGAACTCTTGAAGCAAAAGGGGTGATGGGAAGAGTTGATATTATAACAGGTACTCTTGGTAAAGCATTAGGCGGAGCAATGGGAGGTTATACAACGGCAAAAAAAGAAATCATAGAATTGCTGCGTCAGCGTTCAAGACCTTATTTATTCTCCAATTCACTTGCTCCTGCTATTGTTGGAGCTTCGATCAAGGTTTTTGAATTATTAGAAAAAGATACTTCTTTAAGAGATAAATTAGAATGGAATACAAATTATTTTAAGGAAGGAATGAAAAAAGCAGGATTTGATATTATCGATGGCGATTCTGCAATTGTTCCTGTTATGTTATATGATGCAAAATTATCACAGACAATGGCAAATGAGCTTTTGAAAGAGGGAATTTATGTTATCGGATTCTTTTTTCCCGTGGTGCCAAAAGATAAAGCAAGAATTCGCGTACAATTGTCTGCCGCGCATACAAAAGAGCATTTAGATAAAGCCGTAAGTGCTTTCGTATCAGTTGGTAAAATGTTAAAAGTTATATAATTCCCATTTTATTTAATTTTTGTAGGTTTTTTTTAACATTTGATTTTGTATTTAAAAATTTTGGTGTTACTTTTGCTTGTAATTAACTAAATTGTAATTAAAAAAATTAAGTATGAAACATCTTAACAAACTTTTAGTTGCTGTAATGATGGTGATGGGTTTATCCTCACACGCGCAAGACAGTAACAATCCATGGGCTATCTCTTTTGGAGTGAATGCCGTGGATACTAGGACTAGTGCAAGTCCAGATCATGTTGACTTTTTCCCGGCGCATTTCTCTCAGCCATTTGATGTAAAAGATAACTGGAATATTCTTCCATCTTTATCTTACATTGGAGTGTCTAGATATGTAGGTTCAGGATTTTCTGTTGGTTTACAAGGGTCTGTGAATAAAATTGACAAATATGTTCGTTTTGCTCCAGATGCTCCAGGGCATGATGGAAGAGGAATGATTGTTGAAAATCCAGGTGATTTGATGTATTACGGAATTGATGCTACTATTAAGTACAGCTTCCAGGAATTAATCAAATCTAAAGTTGTTGATCCTTCGTTATCTGTTGGTGGAGGTTATACTTTCTTCGGAGATAGCAGCTACGGAACAGTTAACCCAGGTGCTGGAATAACTTTCTGGTTTACTGATGCTATTGGTCTTGAGCTTGCTACAAGATACAAATGGTCAGTTAGTGGTGATAGAGAAGATGCTTCTGGAACTCCAGATGCTCCATCTCACTTTCAACACACTGCAGGTTTAGTTTTCAAATTCGGAGGTAAAGATACTGACGGAGACGGAATCTATGACAAAGATGATGCTTGTCCAGATGTTGCTGGTTTGAAACAATTCAACGGATGTCCTGATACTGATGGAGACGGAATCGTTGATGCTTCTGACGCTTGTCCAGATGTATTTGGTTTAGCTGCATTAAACGGATGTCCAGATGCTGACGGTGACGGAATTGCTGATAAAGATGACGCTTGTCCAGATGTTGCTGGTTTAGCTGCTTTAAAAGGTTGTCCAGATGCTGACGGTGACGGAATCGCTGATAAAGATGACAAATGTCCTACAGTTGCTGGTCCAAAAGAAAACGGTGGTTGTCCTTTCTTAGACGCTGATAAAGATGGTGTTTTAGACAAAGATGATGATTGTCCTACAGTTGCTGGTCCTGCTAGTAACAGAGGATGTCCAGAAGTAACTTCTGAAGCATTAGAAGACCTTAAAGTTCAAGCTAGAGCAATCTACTTTAACTCAGGTAAAGCTACTTTCAAAACTGGTGACAAAGAAACTCCAGCTAGATTAGATGCTATTAAAGAAATCCTTAAAAACTATCCAAACGCGAAATTCAGCATTGAAGGTCACACAGATAGCGATGGTTCTGACAAATTGAACCAAAAACTTTCTGAAGACAGAGCTGCTGCTGTAATGAACGCTTTGATCGAAAGAGGAGTAAATGTTGATAACTTAGTATCTAAAGGTTTCGGTGAGTCTCAACCAGTTGCAAGTAACAAAACTGCTGCAGGTAAAGCACAAAACAGAAGAACTGAAATCAAACATATTGGTTCTAAATACGAAGGTAAACTATAATCTACCTTTTAAATAAATTACTAAAAGCCATTCTTAATTGAATGGCTTTTTTTATTTTTATCAAATGATAAATACTTCTTTTCTCGAAAAAATTGCAACTGTTATAATTCAGGATTATTCAGACCGACTCGCTGAGACGACTATTATTTTGCCAAATAAAAGAGCCAGAGTGTTTTTAATAGAAGCTTTGAAAAAAGAAACTACACATACCATACTTTCTCCGGATATTATCAGTATTGAAGACTTTGTACAAGATGTGGCAGCAATAAGAGCTGTCGATTCAATTGAGCTCTTATTTGAATTTTACGAAGTATATCTTTCAGTCACTGAAAAACAACATCAGCAATCTTTTGAACTATTTGCAAATTGGGCAAAAACACTTCTTCAGGATTTTAATGAAATAGACCGTTATTTATTAGAGCCTTCCCATGTTTTGTCTTATTTAAAAGATATTGAGGATATAAAAAAATGGGGATTAGAAGTAGAGAATAAAACCAAACTTTTAGAAAACTATATTGATTTCTGGAAACTTCTTCCTTTGTATTATGAATCTTTGTATAGTCATTTGCTTAATAAAGGAATTGGTTATCAAGGATTGATTTATCGTGAAGCTGTAAATAATTTAAATCACTTTTCAAACACTATATCCAATAGAACTTTTATTTTCGCCGGATTCAATGCCTTAAATGCAGCAGAAGAAAAAATCGTTCAGCACCTTCTTGCTTTAGATCAGGCTAAAATTTATTGGGATGTAGATCAGGTCTTTCTGAATGATCCTTATCATGATGCCGGACTTTTTGTTAGACGTTTTAAAGAAAACTGGAAACACTATAAATCAAATCATTTTGAATGGATTGTGAATGATTTTTCTCAGTCAAAAAACATTCAGGTTATTGGAACTCCAAAAACCATTGGTCAGGCCAAATTAGCGGGTAGTATTATTGAAAACATAATTTCAGAAAATCCAACAACATCTCTAGACAAAGTTGCCATCGTTTTGGGCGAGGAAAATTTGTTAATGCCCGTTTTGTATTCTTTGCCATCAACTGTAGGGGCGTTAAATATAACTATGGGATATTCAGGAAAGAATAATCCATCGCAAATATTGATTGCAAAATTATTCAAAATGCATACTAATACACTTTCGAGAAAAGGCGATAGTTATGTTTTTTATTATAAAGATGTTCTCGATATTCTGACACATCCTTTAGTGGAGCCTTATGCAAATACATATAATTTAGTAAAAATTATAAAGGAGAATAATTACACTTTTATTACCCATAACAGATTGTTTGAGCTCAATTCAAATCCTTCTGTTTTATTTCAATTATTATTTCAGAAATGGGAGAGCAGTTCAATAGCGGTTCTTGAAAATATATCAGCTCTTTTGCTTTTAATTAAAGAAAACTTTAGCAATGACAATGAAGAAGAAAAAATTGCCAAGTCTTTTGTGTTTGCTGTTTTTAAAGTCATCAATAAACTTATAAATTACTATTCTAAGCATGCACATATTGATAACATTGATACCTTATATGCAATTTATAAACAGGTAATTGATGTTGCCGAAGTTTCATTTGAAGGAGAGCCATTGAAGGGACTGCAAATTATGGGAGTTTTAGAAAGCCGTGTTCTGGATTTTGAAACCGTAATTGTGACATCTATGAATGAAGGGAAATTCCCTGCAGGGAAATCTCAAAATTCTTTTATACCTTATGATGTTAAAAAAGAATTGGGGTTGCCTACATTCAAAGAAAAAGATGCTATTTATACCTATCATTTTTATCATTTATTGCAAAGGGCCAAAAATATCTATCTGATTTATAACACAGAGAATGATGGTTTGGATGCAGGAGAACGTAGCCGTTTTATCACGCAGCTGGAAGTTGAAAAACAATCTGCACACAATCTTACTTTTGATATTTATAATCCGCTTTTGCCTGCTTCGGCATATACGCCAATGGTAGTTCCCAAATCTGATGCGGTTATGGAGCGATTAAAAGAGATTGCAGCAACCGGTTTTTCTCCATCGGCTTTGACGAGTTATATCCGGAATCCGATTGAATTTTATTTTCAAAAGATTCTTCGAATTCGTGAAGTTGAAGAAGTTGAAGAAAATATTGCCTTAAACACATTAGGGACTATTATTCATGAAACTCTTAAGGCTTTGTATGATCCATTTGTAGATAAATTTATTTCTGAAAATGATATTGCTAATTGTTTTAAATTGTTGGATGACGAAGTTCTGAAACAATTTAAATTGGTTTATAAAGAAGGAGAAATTAAAAAAGGGCGTAACCTTTTGGCGTTTGAAGTGGCGAAAAGAAATGTGTCTAATTTCCTGAGAATGGAATTGGAGTCTATAAAAAATGGCGATTCAATTAATATCATTGCTTTGGAAAAAACGTTTGAACGGGAATTTTATCACCCGGACTTACCATTTCCCGTTTTGATTAAAGGAAATGTTGACAGAATTGAGTTACGTAATGGAAAGGTAAGAATTATTGATTATAAGACTGGAAAAGTAGAAAAAGCAAGTGTTACTCTTAAATCATGGAATGGATTGACTGACGAGCTTAAAAATGACAAAATAATTCAGGTTCTTGCTTATGCGTTTATGTTTGAACCTTTTGCAAAAGATGTTCCGATGGAAGTTGGTATTATTTCATTCAAGAATTTAAAATCAGGATTTCTTCCTTTTGGATTTAAAGAAGAGAAAGAACTGACTGTAAATGTTACCAAAGAAATACTGAACAATTATTTGAATGAAATTGCCTTATTATTAAAAGAAATTTTTGATGTCAATAAGCCTTTCGAAGAAAAAATAAATTAGCTATAAAAAGATATTATTTTAAAACTATAATAACTTGCCCTGATATTGAGAAAAGGCTGTTTCAAATTTTTGAGCAGCCTTTTTTTACTTTTTGGGGATTTTCCATTTATTCGAAAAAACCGGACAATATAGTCTTTAGTTCTTCCTTGTTTTCGATATGACTCATGTGGCCGTCATCAAAAGAAACTAATTCTGCGGTTGTATCTTCGATTTGAGTACTATTTTCTTCGTAGTCTAAAACAGGGTCTTTTCTGCCTAGTACCAGCAAAACCGGAAACAGGTTTTTATGGAGCAAATCTTCTCTGTCTTTTCTCACTTTCATACCTTCGAGGGAAGCTATGATTCCCTGCAAAGGTGTTTTTAAAGCCTGTTCTTTTACTTTCTCAATTTCATCTGCTAATCGGATTCTGTTATTTTCACTGAATAAATTAGCAATGGCCAAACTTACAAAACTGACATAATTTTGCTTAACCGCTTTTATAGCCCGGGTTCTGTTTAATTTTTTGTCTGCACTGTCTTCTTTAGAAGTCGAGTTCTGTAAAACTAACTTTTGAACTTTTTCCGGGTATAATTCGGCAAAAGCCAAAGCAACATAACCACCCATTGAATGCCCTAAAATAATTGCTTTTTCTATTTTTAAATGTTGCAAAACTTCGTTAACAGCACCCGCATTATCTTCCATTTCATGGACATAACCCAGACAGTCTGATTCACCGTGGCCTAATAAATCAATAGTAATAACGCGATATTTTTCTGAGAAAAAATCAACATACTCCTGCCACATTATTTTGTTTTCCAAAAAGCCATGAAGCAGTACAATTGCTGTTCCTTTACCAGAATCAGCATAAGATATTTTAGTGTTTTTATATAGAATATTTTTCAAAATGAACTTTTAAAGTGTGAAATACAAAGGTAATAATTGAAAAATTATATAAGAAATATAAGTTCATTTCAGTTAAAATATAAGTTATTGAGTTCAAATTAAATGAGCTTAAGTAATTATATAAAAAAACGGCTTTCAGAAATGAAAGCCGTTTTGGTTTTTTATGATTTTAAAAAAAGAATTGATATCTGAGAATATTTCCCTGCATCAATCCATCCGTCAATATTACTATTCATTCATCAAAGTCTCAATTTCATCCGCTTCAACCGGAATATTACGCATTAGGTTAAAAGGTGCGCCTTTTTCCTGAACCACCACATTGTCTTCCAGACGGATTCCGAATTTTTCTGCCGGAATATAAATTCCTGGTTCAACTGTAAACACCATATTAGCCTTCATTGGTTCGTGAAGTAATCCGTAATCGTGCGTGTCAAGACCCATGTGGTGAGAAGTTCCGTGCATGAAATATTTTTTGTAAGCAGGCCAGTCAGGGTTTTCGTTCTGAACATCGGCTTTGTCAATCAGGCCTAAACCTAATAATTCAGAAGTCATGATTTTACCCACTTCAACATGATATTGTTTCCAAAGTGTTCCCGGAGTCAACATTTTTGTAGCTTCGTTTTTTACTCTCAAAACAGCATTATAAACTGCTTTTTGTCTTTCAGAGAATTTTCCCGAAACAGGAATCGTTCTTGTCATATCGCTGGAATAATTGGCATATTCTGCCGCAACATCCAATAGAATCAAATCTCCGGCTTTGCATTGCTGATTGTTTTCGATGTAATGCAAAACATTTGCATTATTTCCCGAAGCAATAATTGGCGTATAAGCAAAACCTTTAGAACGGTTGCGGATAAATTCGTGAGCCAATTCAGCTTCAATTTCATATTCGGTAACATTTGGCTTTACAAACGAAAGCAATCTGCGGAAACCTTTTTCTGTAATATCGCAAGCTTGTTGAATCAAATCGATTTCTTCGCTTTCTTTTACAGAACGAATGCGCTGCAAAATAGGGTTGCTTTTTGCAACATTATGAGCCGGATAACGCTCTTTCCACCATTTTACAAAACGGGCTTCGCGGGTTTCTGTTTCAACAGTTGCGCGGTAATGTTCATTAGTATTGATGTACATCGTATCGGCGTACGTCATCATTTCGTTCAAAATTTTATGAAAATCCTGTAACCAATAAACCGTTCTGATTCCCGAAACCTGATATGCGCGTTCTTTGCTTAGTTTTTCGCCTTCCCAAACTGCGATATGATCGTTGGTTTCTTTCAGAAAAAGCATTTCTTTTTGGTTCTCAAAAGGTGCATCCGGAAACAAAAGCAAAATACTTTCTTCCTGATCTACACCGCTCAGGTAAAAAATATCACGGTGTTGTGCAAACGGCAATGTACTGTCGGCACTAATCGGATAAATGTCATTTGAGTTGAAAACGGCAACAGAATTAGGTTTCATTTCTGCCGTGAATTTTCTGCGATTTTTTACAAAAAGAGCGCTGTTTATTTGATGATATTTCATAATAAATTGATTTTTGAACTTCGATTTTCAAAATTAGTGATTTTTGAAGATGTATCGCAAAATTGAATTATTAAAGTTTTCTTATTTGTTTGGGGTTTGCCACGAAGGCACTAAGGCATAAAGTTTTTATATAATCTTGTTGTTTGAAGAAATATTCAGGATGGTGAAATAAATATGACATTAACCGGACTTAATCAATTTAAAGAACAAGCTGAAAAAGCGAAAATGTATTTTTCAGAAAGAGAGCAAACTATTACAGCTTTTAATCACCTTGAATTGAAAACTGAAATCGAGATCGATTATCATGTTGTTCTGGCAATGGATTTTCCTAACGGAATGAAGATTGGAGATGAATTAAACTTAAAAGGAAAATCAATTTTTGAATTTATAGACAATAAAATTCTTAAATTGAGTGATGTAAGCTAGTTGTAAACAGGTTAAATCTTGCGTGGAATCAATAATTGAAATAAGAAAAGTCGAAAATCAAATTTGAATTTTGTTTAAAAAGTAAAAAAATACTTGAAAATGTTAATTTTTTTAATAGTTTTGGATTGATTCCTATACACACTATTACACCTTTTATGAATAAAAAAACCAGGTTTTTTAAAAACGTTTTACTCCTTCAATTTATACCCATTCTTTTACTAGGGATTTTAATCTCATCAAATTTCAGAGAACAAAAAATACTTAAAATTAGACAGCTTCATCCTTATGAATTTAATTATGGATATGCGGTTCCGTTATTGGTTTTTGGTATTGGTTTAATGCTTTCGCTTTTTAGCTTGTTTTCAAAACAGGAAGACATTCCGCAAGATGATGAAGAGGAAATTTTGAAAATAAAACGTCAGAAGAATTTTTGGAAGTTTGCATTTTATTGTAATGTTTTCTTCATTGCTGCTATTGGTATTTTTTCTGCAGTAATTTCTCGTGAAGATCCCATTGTTATAGATCAGCCAGTACTCTTTTATAGTTCAATAGTCTTAAGGGCTTTACTTGTTATTGTGATAAGTCTGGTAACGGCTTCGTTCTTTTTAGCAGCCGGAATTAATTGGAAAACAAACAAAACACTTGCTGTAATTAGTTTAATTTTCAGCTTTTTTATTATAGGGGCTTCAATTTTTGGCGACGTTCTTTTTATGGGGAAATTTCATGAGGCATCTGAAAGCTATAAAATGGCTAAAAACGAAAAAAGAATACCGGCAGAGGGAGAAGAACAACTTGGCGATTATGATGGTGATGATAGTTATGAGGAAAGTGAGGAAGGTGATTACCAAGAAAGTGAAGAAGTCGAAGAAAAAGAACCTCTGGAAATTGATAAGTCAAGACTCACTACTTCTCTGGAATCTACGATGGACAATTTGTTTGTAAAGAAAAATGGCTGGGGAGATGGATTTACATACGTCAGGTCTTATTTGTATAGTCTTTTAAACACACAAACATTTGAGGATGACTTTTATCTTCTCAATTATATGGCAAATTTAAAAGACCGTCCAGCGGAACTTTATTCTGCTTTTGAAAGTTATAAATCAATTCTTTATACTACCGTTTCGGCAGAAACATATCGCGATAATCATTTAGATACAGTTGTAAACGGGTTATTGTTGGTTTATGAAGATGTAGGTACAGATAGTGAACAGCTGAATAAAATTTACAGGGTTATGGAAATGGATCCTGCAGACTCGGAACAAGCTAATATTGGAGGATATTTGCCAGGGTTGGAAAAATATTGTTCTACTTACACGCTTAGGGAACTTAAACGTAATAAAGTTTTTTGTCCTTACGATTCTGATATTGTTTGGTTTTATAGTTTTTGGGCCAGAAGAAACAGAGACGGCTGCGCAAAAGAAGTGGCATTAATTTTAAAAGAAATAAAAGAACATTACAATTAAATACCTTCGGTTAAAGAATGATTAAATCTTATAAAATAATTTTAACAGCTCAGTTTTTTGCATTAGCGGTATTTGCTTTTGTGTTTTATACAATACAATATGGTAATGATTTTGCAGTAATTCCAACAATCCCGTTGTTATTAATGGGTTTGTCTCCGTTGATTTTGCTTGGAATTTCGATATTAATCCAACGATTAATTGCTGCAATTATATATTCTGATTCTGCAGAAAATGATGAAGAGAAAAAAAGTGAAGATCAATTTTGGAAGATTTCTTTTGTTACAAATGTGGTTTTTGGCGCTTTAGTATTTTTATTGTCTGTTTTTTGTGTCGCAGTAAATTTTGGAATTGGAATAAAAGGAAATTACGATTTTGGAATTAAATTTTCTGTTTTCTTGGCTCTTATAATTATCGCCAGTTTTATAATTGGTGTTTTTTTAAGAATAAAACAGTCTGTAAATGAAGTAAGTAAATTGCTTGGCGGATTAATGATTTTTCTTTCACTGATTGTTTCTGGAGGTCCCTTGTTTTTTGGATTACAAAATATGATTACGCTGCAATATTATTCAAATGAAGTAATCGAAGCCATAAAAACAGTTCCTGAAGTAGACGAAACATCTATATCAATTGACAGTACTGCTGTAGCTATAGACAGTTTTGCTGTAGATAGTTTAAGAACTGCCCAACAAAGGGCGATGGAAGATTTGGGAGAACCTGAAGATTATTATGGTATTAAGGATTTTAGTTATCCCGAATTAGAAAGAGAAGTACATACTACAGAGGTATTTGATGGTAAGTATCGCGAAACAGAAACGCTGTTTAAACTTTTTATGTCCGATTTTTTAAGACTTAAAAAAAGACAATCTTTTATGGAGATAAGAAGAGCAATTCATGTTGGTCTTTCTCATAAACAATATCCCGAAATTGTTCAAAAAATTAAAGTACTGAGATATAATTCTAATGACATAGAAAGTGCATTTAATAGTTGTTATCCTTTAATTTATGCTATAGTATCAGATAAAATTTATTATGACTCCAATTTAAATTTTCTTGTAGATGCTTTAATTAAAAGTTATGATGATCTAGATGACGAGGCATTAAATAAAATTTATGGAATTATGGTTACAGGTACAAAAAAAGAGTTTCCTGCTTACTATTTTGAGAGACTTAAGCCTTATGTGTCAAAAGATGTATTACAATTAATTAAGAAAAATGCTGATGAAGATACCGAAAATGAATACAGCACTCAATTGACAACAGTATGGATTTACAGTTTTTGGGCAAGGAGAAATAAAGAAAGGAATATGAGTGTGATTTATGATAATTTAAAACATATGCAAAGTCATTACGCAAGAGACCCGGAATAGTTTTTAATTCTAAAAACAGCATAAAAAAACCGAAGCAATCAGCTTCGGTTTTTTTATTTATTTGGATTTTTTTATTGAAAATTAATCTACCCATTTATAATATCTAGCCCCAATCAAAACAGGAATCTCTTTTTCAATTCGGTCTAAAACCCATTCGTTTTTCGGAGTTCTCACACTTTGTTTTTGTTCTTTTTTATGAAGACTTTCATAAGTATTGAAATCAATTTCTACGCTTTCTTCCAGATTTTCAAAAAGCTTTACATTTAACAAAGCCGATTTCCATTCTGTCTGAATTGTTCCTTCAAAAACTTTCGATTTCGATCCGCTTCCATAAGCTAAGAAACCAAATTTTGTTCCGGCGACTTCTTGCTTTGTATCATAATAATGAGCCAAAGTAGATAATAGTCCCATAAAAATAGAACCCGTGTAAAGATTTCCAATTAAAGAAGAAGCTAATTCAGCAGACTGTAATTTCTCAGTTACAAATTTTTTGTATTCGTCTGATTTTCCAACTTCTTTAATTTTATTCTGATAATCTGCAGCTGCTATGTTATCGGTAATAATTTTATCAGAATGATCTAAAGCATAAATTTCTGATAACATTCTGCGTCCCTGAAAAGAATACGGCAAATGCATTATAATGCTGTTCCAGGTATTATATAAGGTTTCGGTAGTATTTTTTAATTTCTTGAATGAAAAGTAAGCATTACGCGTACGATCCATATAACATTGATTTGAATATTGACCGTCAAAAACCGGTTGATCTTTGTGTATTTCGATTTCAGCTTCCAGATTGTCAAACCACGGATCGTTGTTTTCATTTTTCGTGATCGCTTCTTTCGAGATAGTTCTGTAAGGTTTGAAAAAGTCAAAAACACCTTTTGTGCTTGTTGCCCAATTTTCATCAAAAGCAATAATTCTCGGGTTTGAAGTTATGAGCATTGCCAAAGCTCCTGCGCCCTGCGTATATTCTCCGGTAGAATTTAAATCGTATTTTGCAAAATCGGTAGTGACAACAATTGCTTTTTTAGTCGGATTCAATCTTACAAAATCAATGCAGTTTTGCAAAGCATCTACACCGCCGATGCAGGCAAAAGTAAAATCCACAACATCACATTCTGCCAAAGTATCTTCTCCGAATTTCTGTTCTATTAAACTAATCAGGTAAGAACTGATTGGTTTTGAACTGTCGATGCCGCTTTCGGTACCCACATATATTCGGCTTATTTCGTTTAGGTTAATTTTATTTTCAATCAAAAGTTTGGTTAACGCATTTGCTCCAAAAACCACTGCGTCCTGGTGAACGTCCGGCAAAGTCATTTTTAGTAATCCAAGACCTTTTTCTAATTTTTCTGGTTCAATATTTCTGGCATTCGCCAAAGTTTTTATGGGTAAGTGTATGTTTGCTACATCAAATGAGATAGCATCAATTCCTGTTTTCATTCTTAATTTTTTGAGCCGATAAAGGTAAAACTATGCGGCGGACTGACAATTTTTTAACCTTATAAAATTTCGGTTTAGAGCAACTTTTGAAGAAAATAAATTAAAACTTTACTTAAAATAATAATTTGATAAACATTTAAGGTCAGAAGATCGAGGGAGAAATATGTGAATAACATCTTAAAAATAAGTAATTAAAAAATCCTATACCAAAATTATTTGATATTTAATGAAATTTATAAGTAAAACTACGTATACGTAGTCTATTTTAAAATCATTATAAATAACAACGAAATGGTTGTAGTTCTTTTGTAATTCAGTTACTTTTGTCTAATTTTTAAATACAAACTACTTAACACTTATGGCACAATCTGCACAGTTGAATGCTTCCATCTTAAAGAAAGTAGCTATGGCTCTTTCGGGAATATTCTTAATCACGTTTTTAGCGCTGCATGTTACCTTAAATTTCATTTCTATTCTAGGTGAAGATGCTTTTAACACAGCCTCTCACTTTATGGGTTACAATCCGCTGATACAATATGTAATGCAGCCAGTTTTGGCATTCGGTGTAATTTTCCACTTCGTAATGGGATTTGTACTGACAGCTCAAAACAGCGCGGCAAGACCAATTTCTTATGCGAAATACAATGGAGCAGCAAACGCTTCATGGAGTTCTAGAAATATGATTATTTCTGGATTGGTTATTTTAGCTTTCTTAGGATTGCATTTTTATGATTTCTGGTTTCCTGAGGTAAGCTATAAATATATTGCCGGAACTGCACCAGATGCTACTAGGTACTATGGAGAGTTAATTCACAAATTTCACAGCCCGGTTCGTACAGGTTTATACTGTGTGTCTTTTGTCCTTTTAGGATTTCACTTATGGCATGGGTTTGCATCTTCTCTTCAGTCAATGGGAATGCACAACAAATATTCAAGATTTTTGGCAAAAGTAGGTTACTGGTTTGCAGTTGTAGTACCAGCTGCTTTCATAATCATCGCATTATTTCATCATTTCAATAATTAATATCAATTATAATGGCATTAGATTCAAAAATTCCAAATGGTCCTATAGCGGATAAATGGACAAATTATAAAGATCATATTAATTTAGTAAACCCTGCTAACAAACGTAATTTAGATATTATTGTTGTTGGTACAGGTTTAGCCGGAGGTTCGGCTGCGGCTACTTTGGCAGAGTTAGGATATAACGTAAAAGCATTTTGCTTTCAGGATTCACCTCGTCGTGCGCACTCTATTGCAGCGCAAGGGGGAATCAATGCAGCAAAAAATTATAAAGGAGACGGAGACTCCGTTTACAGATTGTTCTACGATACTGTAAAAGGGGGTGACTACCGTGCACGTGAGGCAAACGTTCACCGTTTAGCCGAAGTTTCTGCAAATATTATTGACCAGTGTGTGGCTCAAGGGGTGCCATTGGCTCGTGAATATGGAGGACTTCTGGATAACCGTTCTTTTGGAGGAACTTTGGTTTCCCGTACATTTTATGCACAAGGTCAAACCGGACAACAATTATTGTTAGGAGCTTATTCTGCAATGAACCGTCAGATTGGCCGTGGAAAAATCAAAATGTACAACCGTCACGAAATGCTGGATTTAGTAATCGTAAACGGAAAAGCGAGAGGTATTATCGCTCGTAACTTAATCACAGGAGAAATAGAAAGACATTCTGCTCACGCAGTAGTAATTGGTTCTGGAGGATACGGAAACGTATTTTTCCTTTCAACAAATGCTATGGGAAGTAACGCAACAGCAGCTTGGAAAATTCATAAAAAAGGAGCGTTTTTCGCAAATCCTTGTTATACACAAATTCACCCAACATGTATTCCGGTTTCTGGAGATCACCAGTCAAAACTGACATTGATGTCTGAGTCGTTACGTAATGACGGTCGTATTTGGGTTCCTGCAAAATTAGAAGATGCTCAGGCAATTCGTGAAGGAAAGAAAAAAGCAACCGATTTATCTGAAGCGGAAAGAGATTATTTCTTAGAAAGAAGATACCCTGCTTTTGGTAACTTAGTACCACGTGACGTTGCGTCCCGTGCTGCAAAAGAAAGATGTGATGCCGGATTTGGAGTTAATAAAACGGGAGAAGCAGTTTACTTAGATTTCGCAGCAGCAATCAAACGTTACGGAACTGAAGAAGCTTATGTAAAAGGTTTAGATGCTAATGATGCAGCTTTAGTAACTAAATTAGGAACTGCAATCGTAAAAAGTAAATACGGAAACTTATTCCAAATGTACTTGAAAATCGTTGACGAGGATCCTTATGTAACACCAATGATGATTTACCCTGCAGTTCACTATACAATGGGTGGAACATGGGTTGATTATAACTTAATGACAACAATTCCGGGATGTTTCTCAATCGGAGAATCTAACTTCTCTGATCACGGAGCAAACAGACTTGGAGCTTCTGCCTTGATGCAAGGTTTAGCTGATGGATATTTTGTTCTTCCTTATACTATTGGAGATTATTTGGCTCCGGATATTAAAATGGGACCAATTTCTACAGATTTGCCAGAATTCGTTGAAGCTGAGAAAAATGTAAAAGATCAAATCGATAGATTTATCAATAATAACGGTAAACATTCTGTAGATTATTTCCACAAAAAACTTGGAAAAATCATGTGGGATAAAGTAGGTATGGCTCGTAATGCTAAAGGTTTAACCGAAGCTATCGAAGAAATTGCCGCTTTACGTGAAGAGTTTTATAAAGATGTAAAAGTTCCTGGAAGCGCGAACGAATTTAATCAGGAATTAGAAAAAGCAACCCGTGTTGCCGATTTCTTAGAATTAGGGGAATTGTTTGCGAAAGATGCTTTACACCGTAACGAATCTTGTGGAGGTCACTTCCGTGAGGAATACCAGACAGAAGAAGGAGAAGCACTTCGTGATGATGAAAACTTTGCATACGTTGCCGCCTGGGAATACAAAGGAAAACCAAGTGACGCCGTATTACACAAAGAACCTCTTATTTACGAAAACATTAAATTAGTTCAAAGAAGTTATAAATAAAAAAGTTAAGAGTTAAGGGTTATGAGTTTAAAGTCGTTCGAAGATTTAGAGTGTTGGAAAGCAGCACGTGAATTAAGAATCTTTGTTTCTCAGAATGTTCTTCCGAAATTTCCAATTGACGAAAAATATGCCTTAACCAGTCAGCTTAAACGATCTTCTAGATCTGTTAGTGATAATATTGCCGAAGGATTTGGAAGATATCATTATCAAGAAAATATTCAATTCTGCAGAATTGCCCGAGGTTCATTAACCGAATCCTTAAATCAGGTAATCACTGCTTTAGATGAGAATTATATTGAAGAAGATTTGTTGCAAAAATTTAGAGAAAGGTTTGAAAGAACCAAAGCAATATTAAATGGATATATAAATTATTTAGCTAGGACTAAAATGGAGTAGTAACCCTATGACGTTTAACTCTTAACTTATAACCCATAACAAAATTATGAAACTTACATTAAAAATATGGCGTCAAAAAAACGCACAAGATAAAGGAGGGATTGTAGAATATCCTATTGATGGTATCGAACCAGATATGTCTTTCCTTGAAATGCTTGATGTTCTTAACGAACAATTAATCAACAAAGGAGAAGAGCCGGTAGCATTTGACCACGATTGCCGTGAGGGAATCTGCGGAATGTGTTCATTATTCATCAACGGAGAAGCACACGGACCAGATAGAGGTGTTACAACTTGTCAGTTACACATGCGTATGTTTAAAGATGGAGATACGATTTTTATCGAGCCATTTAGAGCAAAAGCTTTCCCTGTAATCAAAGATTTAGTTGTTGACAGAAGCTCATTTGACAGAATCCAGCATGCAGGAGGATTCATCTCTGTAAATACTTCAGGAAATACAATTGACGCAAACACAATTCCAGTTCCAAAAGACGATGCAGATAAATCATTTGATGCTGCGGCTTGTATTGGTTGCGGAGCTTGTGTTGCAACTTGCAAAAACTCTTCGGCAATGTTATTCGTTGCTGCAAAAGTTTCTCAATATGCATTATTACCACAGGGTAGAGTTGAAGCAACTGACCGTGTTTTAAACATGGTTCACCAAATGGATTTGGAAGGTTTTGGTAACTGTACAAATACAGGTGCTTGTGAAGTTGAATGTCCTAAAGGAATTTCTCTTGAAAATATCGCACGTATGAACCGTGAATATTTGGCAGCAAGTTTAAAAGGATAATTATAATCCTCTTATATATTAAAAAACGCATTCATTGAGTTGAATGCGTTTTTTTGCTTTATCTCAGCTTTTCAAAAACAATCGATATAAGATAATAAATTTTAATATAAAATTTATTTATGCGTTTTTCAATTTTGCTATAAAATAATTTATAACACAATGCAGGAAATATTTGGTAATCATTTGAAAAACAAGTATTTTTTAAAACATGAATCGAAAAAGTTCTGAAAGGTTCTAAAATCACTGTGAAAAGAAAATATTGATGTTTTTTTAGAGTATACATGATTTGTTTCGGTGAAATAATAATGAAATGTTTATTTTTGTAAGTACTAAATGAATTGGCATGAGTACTGAAAATGAAGTTTTAAATTATAGCAAGGAAGAGCGTAAAAATCATATTCTAAAAGAAATCAATCTGCATACACGTGTAAGTTTTGAAACTCTTTCGGCTAAACTTGGCGTTTCAGAAGATACTGTCCGTCGGGACATAAATGAACTTGATGCAGAATCTCTTATAATAAAAGTAAAGGGTGGTGCTATGACCAAGGGATATCATTATTCATCCTCTAATCAAACATATGCCGTCGAAGCAAAACAGGTTATTGCACAAAAGGCCGTAAGTCTTCTTCATGACGGAATGGTTATTATTGTTGATGGAGGTACTACAATCAGAGAGTTTATCCGATTAATACCAAATGATTTAAATCTTACCGTTTTTACGATTACAGCCTTGTCTGCCGTCCAGCTTTTGGATAAACCAAACATTAAAACGATTATGATTGGAGGCAGTATTTCTTCTTATAGTCAAATGTGTGTCAGTGGCGAAGTATTTCATCAATTAGCAAATATTAAAGCAGATCTTTTAGTATTAGGTACAAATGCCCTGGATGTAGACGAGGGTTATTCAGATTCTGACTGGGAAACAGTGCAGGTAAAAAAGGCCATGATTCAGGCTGCCAGAAAAACCTCGATTTTAACTATTTCTGAAAAACTGAATACTGTTTTAAAAATGAAAATTGCTGATCTTTCAGAGATTGATTATATAATTACGGAACTGAGTCCGGATAGTAAAGAATTAGAGCCGTATAGAAAGTCAGATTTGGTTCTTATTTAAGCAGTTTTATTGTCTAATATAATTTTTCAAACATGAAAATTGCCTTAATGCAATCCGATCTGCAATGGGAAAGCCCTTCAGCCAACAGAAATAATTTTGAGTCTAAAATCAATACGATAATTGACGGCGTTGAGATAATTGTTCTTCCTGAAATGTTTTCTACCGGTTTTACGATGAATGCTCCAGCTGTAGCCGAAACAATGCAGGGCGAAACTGTTAATTGGATGAAATCATTGGCAAAGCAAAGAAATTGCGCCATAACAGGCAGTTTGATTATTATCGAAAACAATCAATACTATAATAGGATGTTATTTGTTTTTCCTGACGGAGAAATTAAACATTATAATAAGAGGCATTTGTTTTCATTGGCAGGCGAAAATAAGTTTTACAGCAGCGGAACTGAAAAAGTAATTGTAGAATACTTAGGCTGGAAAATCTGTCTGCAAATTTGTTATGATTTAAGATTTCCGGTTTTTGCAAGAAATGTCGAAAATTATGATTTGCTTTTGTATGTGGCCAATTGGCCTAAAGTCCGAACAAATGCTTGGGACGCATTGCTCAAAGCGCGTGCGATAGAAAACCTTAGCTATGTTGTTGGTGTAAACAGAATTGGACAGGATATTCATAATTACGAACATACAGGTCACTCTCAGGTTGTAGATTTTTTAGGAAATTACATTCTTGAACCACAAGAAACAGCTGGTGTTTTTGTGGTTGAACTGGATAAAAGTATAATGTTGGAAACCAGAAAAAAACTGGATTTCTTAAGTGATAAAGATAATTTTGAAATTAAGATCTAGAAAGCTTTCCGCTTTTTTTCCTCTTCTTTTTTCTTTTTATCTTCTCTCTTTTTTTCTACTTCGGGACTAAAAGGAATGCTTAAGTCTACGGTTTCATTACGATCCCAATTAGCTCGCACATCATATTCTTCCTGATAATAGAATACTTCCTCCGCATATGTTTTATTTAAAAAGCTTCCTGTATCGTACAATTTGTTTTTGTTGTCATCGTATACAACACGAATTGTAAATGATTCCGGCTGTACCAGATTAAACTCAATAGTAGTTTTTCCTTCAGAATAAGCACTCGCAAGAACCTGGTCTCCTTTTTTATTGGTTAACTCAATAATAATCGGAAAACGTTTAACATTTTTTAAATTCAAAACTAAATTTCCATAATCAGCCAATTCTTTGGTGGTTAACTTGTACGATAAAGTATCGTTTGTCTTTTCGTAAAAATCAGTTAAAGCGCCCGGGAAAAATGTAATATTATATTTCTCAGACGGTTCTTTCTTAAAATCAACATACAGTTTCTGATCAAATTCATCATATTCTGTAGTATACTCAACAGCAGCAGAATCTTTATTGATCAATCTGATCTTAGATTTGTCAAATTTCACCAATGGAGTTTCGGTATCTAATGTGAATCGATCCCTAAAATTTATAATGCCATTCTGAACAGCTTTTATGTTTAAAGTGTCTTTTTTCTGGTCTTTGACTCTAAGAGTAAATTTCTTGCTGTAATTATCTTTGTTAACTTCAATAGACAATGAATCAGATTTTAAAGGTTTATACCAAATCTGGAGCGAATCTTTCTTAGGAAACTGCGTTACAATTGTTTCTAATACTTCATTATTGTTTTTAAGGACAATCTTTGGCAAAGAATTTTTAAAATTCTGTTTTCCTTCATACGGAAGAAGTAATCTGTTTCCTGAAGCCTGAATTGGCTTGAAAGTCTTTAGCGGAAGCGTTTCCTTAAAAAGTTCCAGTTCATAAACAGTATCCGATGGAACGGTTATGTAATTTTTTAGAAACCCAATCTTGTCATCTTTAGGATTAAATTTATTGTTGCTCCCTTTGTCTTTTAAGGCAATCATAAGATACTTTCCGGCTTTTAAATTTTCAAATTTAAAAGTTCTCATACTATCCAGTGTATTGGTAATATATCTTGGATTTTCTTTATAAATCATAGAGTCCTTAAACTTATCATTTACTTCATAAAGCATTACAGATACAAAATTATCTACATTTTTTTCATAAGCATCTTTTATTTTTCCGTTAAGTGTAAGAGAGTCAATGTATGATCCGGTAGAAAAAATATATTTGAACTGATTTAGCGCATTTCCTTCATTATTGTCTGTAATACTTTGGCCAAAATTAAAACTGTACGTTGTGTTAGGCTGCAAGGTATCTTTAATCTGAATCTTTATAAATTTACTGACATTTGTAGGTGTTATCAACGGCTCATATTTCATTGGAGGCGAAATAATAAGCTGTTTGTTGATGTTTTTAAGTTTTACATATTCATCAAAATACAAAGTAATTTCATTTCCTTTAAAATCAGTACTTAAGTTTTTTGGAGTACTTGATATTAAAACCGGAGCCAATGTGTCTTTTAATCCTCCGGTAATGCTGCCTCTTTTGGCACATCCAAACATTAAGAATACCAGTAAAAATGAAATATATTTGAAGTTGTTTTTCAACATAACAGTTTTGAATTTGATTGCACAAAATAACGATTATATTTGCTTTAATTGAAATTTTTTATCCATTTATTAGGATTTTAGAATTACGGATAAATGCTTTTTCAATTTTGAATCCATCCTTTTGATATAATTTCTTATTTTTGATTTTAAATATAATTTCCCCAGTTTTGTTAAAAACATTTTATTTGGTATTGCTGACTTTTCTGCTGGTTTCCTGTGGTAAGAGCGAACAGCCTAAAATCTCTTTTTATTATTGGAAAACAATACTCAAATTCTCTAAAAGTGAAAATGAAACCCTTAGTGAAAATGCTGTTCAAAAATTATATGTAAGATATTTTGATATAGGACTGCAGGCAGACACCAAAGAACCAATTCCGATTAGTCCAATCCGGTTTCACGAAAATGTTAGTAAATTCAATATTGTTCCGGTCATTTTTATCCAGAACAAAGTAATGTTGCAATCTGGCTTAGATATCGAAAACCTGGCTAAAAAAACAATTCATTTTGTAGATCAGATAAATAAAAAAAACAAAATTGAATGCAAAGAAATTCAGATAGACTGCGACTGGACATTGACCAGCAAAGACAATTACCTCAAATTTATAGAACGGTTTAAAAAGCTTTCGGGCAAAACATTATCAGCAACCATTCGTTTACATCAGGTAAAATACTTCAGGAAAACGAAGATTCCCAATGTAGATTCGGGGGTTTTAATGTATTATAATATGGGAGCGATAGCAGCAGATTCTTTAAATTCAATTTATGACCAGAATGTGGCAGCAAAATATTTAAAAAGTTTAAAAAAATACCCACTGCATCTGGATGTTGCATTGCCAATATATTCATGGGGAGTTCATATTAGAAATAAGAAAGTAATAGGATTACGATCCAAGTTGTATGTGAACGAACTTAAAAAAGATGAAAATTTCGAGCAGATAAGCGTGATGTTTTTTAAAACAAAACACTCAAACTACAAAAACGGAGTGTTTTATGAGGAAAATGATTTGCTAAAAATAGAAGGCATTACTACAGAAGATTTAAAACAAATGGCAAATGAGCTGGATGAAAACCTGGCTCAGTCCCCGAAAGAAATTATATTTTACGATTTAGACCAATTCAATTTAAAAAATTATGAAAAGAATATTTTTGAACAAGTTGTTTCTTGCTTTTAGTACGTTATTGCTTTTTGTATATGGAATAATTTATGCTTGTGGAGGAGGCGATGACTGGGATTTTTTTGGCTACAATTCTAATTTTACGCCAGAAACTTTTGCAGACAAATCATATTCGCCGCTTTTTTTATCGGGCGGGATTTTTTATGGAATTGGTTTTGATACAGAACACAATTCCCGTTTCAACGAAAATATAAAATCAGATTGGGAAGTTTATCTAAAAGGGAGAGCAGATACTGCAACAATTAATTATTTTC
Source organism: Flavobacterium sp. 1355 (assembly GCF_017833415.1). Lineage (GTDB taxonomy): Bacteria > Bacteroidota > Bacteroidia > Flavobacteriales > Flavobacteriaceae > Flavobacterium. The sequence goes on from NZ_JAFICC010000006.1 coordinate 144,018, forward strand.
TTATAGGTGATCAATCGCCAAAATATTATGAAGAGAGAGATAAAATTGCAGCTAATAAAACAGAAATTGAACAGCTTCATATTTTTTTAAAAACTAAAAAGAATAATAATACCTCTTTAAAATGGGGCAAAAAAATTAGTTTAAAAGAAGAAAGAGTAAAAGCTTTTATCGAGTTCTTGTATTTGGCGCAAAAAATAGAAACAGTTTCTATAGGAGAAGACTACTGGAGTTATGATCCTGTTGTGGCCAAAACGTTTAATGACGCAAAAATGATTCAGTCTATTGAAAACGTATACAATATGACATCGGATCCATTCTTAAAGAATCGTTATTGGTTCCTCACAATGAAAGCCCGTTTTTATAGCAATGATAAGCAAAAAGCAATTTTGTTTTTTAATAAAACAGAAGCTTTCGTGCCCAAAAACATTTTATATTACCGTGCACTTGCTTATGTAGCAGGAGTAAACTATCAGCAGAAAAAATATGCAATATCAAACTATATCTATGCTCAGGTTTTTGACAAATGCCCTCAAATGAGAGTGGTAACGGCCTATAGTTTTCATCCAAAAAACGAAAGTGACTGGACAAAATCACTGGCAATGGCAAAAAATAATGATGAGAAAGCTGCACTTTGGGCGATACACGGATATTATAAAGACGAAAGACAGGCTATTGAGAAAATTTATGGATTGAATCCGAAAAGTGAACATTTAAATTATCTGGCAACGAGACTTGTTAATTCTCTTGAACAAAAAATCAATAATTCATTTCAGCAAAATCAAGGAGATAATCTTCCTGTAAAAGCACAGACAATTGCAGAAAACAGAATAGAAAATCAAGCTAAAATCGATAAAAAAGCAGTCGATCTGATTGCGAAAATTTCCGTTGCAGGAAATACAGAAAAGCCTTATTTGTGGGATATGGCACTTGGATATCTGCAAACTTTAGAAGGCAATTTTGCCAATGCAGACAAGAATTTTGATAAAGCCGAAAAAACACTTCCTAAAACAGAGTTGGCAGCAAACCAGCTGCGCTTACTGCGTTTTGTAAACAATATGAGCAAAATAGACAAGCTTACAGATTCTAATGTAAAAACTGTTTTGGCAGATTTGAACTGGCTGTATCAGGAACTTCCGAAAAAATATAAAGGAGAGGAGTTTCGTTATCAAAATGCTGCACAATGGAGCAAGAATTATCTGGCGGTACTTTACAGAGCAAAATCAGATCCTGTAATGGCCGAATTGTTTGGTACTTCGCCGTATGGATATTGGAATGCAGGAAATTCTTTTTATGACAATGAAAAGGATTTGTTGAATATGAAAGCATTTTTAGCCAAATCAAACAAAACAGAAATTGAGCAAATAGGCGCCGGAATCTATAACTTGAAATTAAAAGACATTAACAACTTTCAGGCAATTCAGGCTACTTTTAAAAATAAAATTCCGGAAGCAATTGCCTTTTTACAGCAAACAGATTCTGTACAATATTATACTTTTTTAGGAAATCCGTTTAACGGAAGTATTAAAGATTGTCACGACTGTGATCATGCAGCATATCAGAAGCGAAAATATTCTCAGATAGAATTCCTGACTACGATAAAAGACATGCAGGATAAATTAGCTCAAAAAGAAGACGTATATACCAATAGTTTGCTGCTTGGAAATGCATTCTATAATATCACTCATTTTGGAAACGGCAGAACATTTTATGAAATCAGTATTGTAGGTTATGGATCAAGTCCGTATTCGTTTAGAGATAAAATGCGGGAAATGATTACCAATTGTAATGTTTCAAAAATGTATTATCAAAAAGCATTTGAGGCCGCCACAACCAAAGAGCAAAAAGCAAAATGTATCTATTTGATCGCAAAGTGCGAAAGAAATGAGTATTACAATAAGAAATACAACAACATCAAAAGGTATTGGGAGATTGAGGATGATAAAATAAATTTCATCGCCTGGAATGGTTTTAAGATATTAAAAAAAGAGTATTCAGATACAAAATACTATCAGGACGTAATAGCAGAATGTGGTTACTTTAATACATATGTAAACCAATAAAGGGATTTAATACTTGAATGAAATGGTAAATAAAATTGAACATATAGGAATTGCAGTAAAAAATATACAGGACGCTAATGTTTTGTTTGAAAAATTATTGGGAGTAACATTTTATAAATCAGAAGAAGTGGTAAGTGAGGGCGTTTTGACATCATTTTTTCAAACTGGCGAAAGTAAGATTGAGCTTTTGATGGCAACAAATCCTGAAAGTCCGATTGCGAAATTCCTGGAGAAAAAAGGCGAAGGAATTCATCACATTGCTTTTGATGTAGAAGATATTTATTCAGAAATAGAACGTTTAAAAAAAGAAGGTTTTGTGTTGATAAACGAAGTTCCGAAGAAAGGAGCTGATAATAAACTGGTCGTTTTTCTGCATCCGAAGAACACAAATGGTGTTTTGGTAGAGCTTTGTCAGGAAATTAAATAAAAAAAAACATTTTTTATCTCCGAAATAAGCTATTGAAAATCAATTAAGTTTAAAAAATAGTTACGGGTATTTAAAATTAAATACAAATCAGACCTTAAAATATTTGGAGTGAACAAAAAATAGTAGTAATATTGCATCCTCAAACCGGTCCTATAGCTCAGCTGGTTAGAGCACCTGACTCATAATCAGGTGGTCCCTGGTTCGAGCCCAGGTGGGACCACAAAAAGCTTCATAAATTTTATGAAGCTTTTTTTTTGCTCAAAAAACTTGTATTTGAATGAAATTCTTATACATTTGCGGAAGGAATTCACAAAGGTTTTTCTTTGTGGGAATTATAATATGAGAAGTAATTTTGAAGATTGTAATTAAATGATTTTCAATAAACTGGAATTTATGAAAGTATCTAAGAGCCTATTGTTGGTATTTTTTTTAATATTGATAAATGTTTCAAATATTAAAGCTGAAACAGTACCTCCGTCGCCGGAAATGGCGAGATCTAGTGCAGCTGCTGCTGGGCCAGTTGCGCCACCGGGAGCGCCAATCGATCAGCATTTGCTTATTTTATTTGCAAGCGCATTAATTTTCGGAACTTGTACTATATATACATATAACTCAAAAAGAAAAGCTTCAGTTTAAACTGAAGCTTTTCTTTTTTTAAGTAATTTGTAATTATTTGTTTATAGAATAAAGCCTGGAAATATATTTTCCTACAACATCAAATTCTAAATTAATTTTAGTTCCAACCTTAAAGTTTTTAAAATTTGTATTTTCAAAAGTATACGGAATTATCGAAACACTAAATTGATTTGTTTTAGAATTTACAACAGTTAGGCTTACTCCGTTTACTGTTATAGAACCTTTTTCTATCGTTATGTTGTTTAGTTTTTCGTCATACTCAAAAGTATAATTCCAGCTTCCGTTTGCTTCCTCTATACCGATACAAGTTCCGGTTTGATCTACATGACCCTGTACAATATGTCCGTCAAGACGGTCACCAAGTTTCATGCCTCTCTCCAGATTAACAATATCATTTACTTTCCAGTCTCCAATATTAGTTTTTAAAATAGTTTCATCAATAGCTGTTACCGTATAAAAAGTGTCTTGGATAGCAACAACAGTTAAGCAGATTCCATTGTGAGATACGCTTTGGTCAATTTTTAACTCGTTTGTGAAAGAAGACTCAACCGTTACATGAAGATTGTTTTGATCTTTTTCTATTTTGTGAACCCTTCCTAGTGTTTCTATAATTCCTGTGAACATTGTAGTTTTATTTTACTAAATTTGCACATCAAAATTAGTAATAAATAAACTGAGCTCATGAATAAAAAAGCAGAAAATATAATTGTTGGAATTTCAATAGGAGATTTAAACGGTATTGGAAGCGAAGTTATACTAAAAACATTCGAAGATCCTCGTATGTTGGAACTCTGTACGCCTGTTATTTTTGCAAATGCGAAGATTCTTTCCTTTGTTAAAAAAAGCGTTACTTCAACAGTTCAGTTTCATGGAGTTGATAAATTAGATCAGGTTTTACCGGGTAAGGTGAATGTTTTTAATCTTTGGCGCGAAGGTGTTGATATCAATTTTGGAGTAAATGATGTGAAGATTGGTGAGTATGCCATAAAATCTTTTGTGGCCGCAACAAAAGCCCTAAAAGAAGATCAGATTGATGTTTTGGTTACAGCTCCAATCAATAAATATAATATTCAGTCAGAAGAATTTAAGTTTCCGGGACATACAGATTATTTAGATCAGGAATTAGAAGGAAATGCATTGATGATGATGGTGCAGGATAATCTGAGAGTTGGTTTATTGACAGACCACGTTCCTTTAAATGAAGTTTCTTCGCACCTGACGGAAGAATTGATTACAAGAAAAATAGAAACGATAAGAAAATCATTGATTGAAGATTTTAGTATCGTAAGACCTAAAATTGCTGTTTTGGGATTAAATCCGCATGCTGGCGATGGAGGAGTGATTGGAAAAGAAGATGATTTGGTTTTGAAACCGGTTTTGAAAAAAATATTTGATAATGGAACTATGGTGTTTGGACCATTTCCCGCAGACGGTTTTTTCGGAAGCAGCCAATACGAGAAATATGATGCTGTAGTAGCTGCTTATCACGATCAGGGACTTATTCCGTTTAAGACGCTGTCTTTTGGTAAAGGAGTGAATTATACAGCAGGTTTAAACAAGGTAAGAACTTCCCCGGACCATGGTACAGCTTATGATATTGCCGGAAAAGATGAAGCAGATTACAATTCATTTAAAGAGGCTGTTTATCTGGCAATTGATATTTTTCGCTCGCGTAATCAATATGAGGAGATTAGTCAAAAACCTCTTAAAATAAAAGAAAAACAGTTATAAACAAAAAAAGGTGAATAAGATTATTAGATTTATAATAATTTTATATCTTTGCACCCCAATTCAGATATCTGTTTTCAGAAACGAATTGGTCAAATTGATGTTGAAATGAGCAAAACAAAAGAATTTTTAATTCCTTTCGTAGGATTAAAACTAGGAAAACACCATTTTGAGTATCAGATAAATAATGCGTTCTTTGAGAACTTTGAGTATGACGAATTTCAAAATTCAGATATCAAAGTAAGTTTAGTTTTAGATAAGAAAAGCACTATGCTGGAGTTAGATTTTAAACACAAAGGAACTGTAAACGTACCTTGTGATCTAACTGGAGAAGATTTTGATCTTCCCTTAAAAGGTAAAATGAAATTGATTGTTCGTTTTGGAGAAGAATTCAACAACGATAATGAAGAGTTGCTGATTTTGCCACATGGCGAGTTTGAGATAGATGTAGCACAATACATTTATGAAATGATTGCTCTCTCTGTGCCGCTGAAACGAGTTCATCCAGGAGTTAAAGACGGAAGTTTGCAAACGGAAGCCTTAACCAAGCTGAATGAATTAAGAGTCAAAGAAGAAAAAGTTGAGAATAAAGAAGAAGAAGATATTGACCCGCGTTGGGAAAAATTAAAGAAACTATTAACGGATAAATAATATAGTAAAATGGCACATCCTAAGAGAAAAATCTCGAAAACAAGAAGAGATAAGAGAAGAACACATTATAAAGCTACTGTAGCTCAAATCGCTACATGTCCAATTACTGGAGAAGCACATTTATACCACAGAGCTTACTGGCATGAAGGTAAAATGTATTACAGAGGACAAGTTGTTATCGATAAATCTGAAGCGGTTGCTTAATACGTTTTTGTAAAAAATATTGGAACTCTCACCTTGTGAGAGTTTTTTTTGTTGGTTATACTTTTCGTTTTTTAAGAAAATAGATACAAATTTGCTTTGTTTTTTTTTGTAATTTTCAAGTCTTTTAAAAATTTTTCAAATAGAAGTATTTGGAAGGAAATAATAGAATATAATGAATACAATCACAGCCGCAATTACCGCTGTTGGAGCTTATGTCCCTGACTTTGTACTTTCAAACAAGGTGTTGGAAACAATGGTTGATACCAATGACGAATGGATTACCACTCGTACCGGAATAAAAGAAAGAAGAATTCTTAAAGATGCTGATAAAGGAACATCGTTTCTTGCTATAAAAGCAGCACAAGATTTAATAGCGAAAGCTAACATTGATCCTTTAGAGATTGATATGATTATAATGGCAACAGCTACAGCAGACATGCCGGTAGCCTCTACAGGAGTTTATGTTGCAACAGAAATTGGAGCTACAAATGCATTTGCATACGATTTGCAGGCAGCATGTTCAAGTTTCTTATATGGTATGTCTACCGCAGCAGCTTATGTACAGTCAGGAAGATATAAAAAAGTATTATTAATCGGTGCTGATAAGATGTCATCAATTGTAGATTATACAGACCGTGCAACTTGTATTATTTTTGGCGATGGAGCAGGTGCAGTTTTATTTGAACCAAATCACGAAGGCTTAGGTTTACAAGATGAATATTTACGCAGCGACGGTGTAGGACGCGATTTTCTTAAAATTCCTGCCGGCGGTTCTTTAATACCAACTACAGAAGACACCGTAAAAAACAGACTACACAACATTATTCAGGACGGAAAAACCGTTTTTAAATATGCAGTAACGAATATGGCAGATGCCAGCGAATTGATTCTGAAAAGAAACAATTTGACTAATGAAGATGTTAACTGGTTAGTGCCGCATCAGGCAAACAAACGTATTATTGATGCAACAGCAGGAAGAATGGAACTTGAAGATTCTAAAGTATTAATGAATATTGAAAAATATGGTAATACAACTTCAGCAACTTTGCCATTAGTGCTAAACGACTTTGAGCACTTATTCAAAAAAGGAGATAACATTATTTTTGCCGCTTTTGGTGGAGGATTCACTTGGGGATCTATTTACCTAAAATGGGCTTACGATAAAAAATAAATTAAACTAAAAACGAATCATTATGGATTTAAAAGAAATTCAAAACCTAATCAAATTTGTTGCAAATTCGGGAGTTGCAGAAGTTAAGTTAGAAATGGATGATGTAAAAATCACGATCAGAACAACTTTGGAAACAAATGTAACAGAAGCAACTTACGTACAGCAATTGCCTGCTCAGCAAGCATTACCTCAGGCGACAGTTCCGCAAGTTACAGCTCCAACAGTTGTAAATGTAACTCCAGAAGCACCAGCGGCTAACGATTCTAAATACATAACTATAAAATCTCCAATTATTGGAACTTTTTATAGAAAACCGTCTCCGGACAAACCAGTTTTCACAGAAGTAGGAAGCACTATTGCAAAAGGTGATGTTCTTTGTGTAATTGAAGCAATGAAATTATTCAACGAAATCGAATCAGAAGTTTCAGGTAAAATTGTAAAAATTCTTGTAGACGATATGTCGCCTGTAGAATTTGACCAACCTTTATTCTTAGTTGATCCATCATAAAAATTTAGATTTTAGATTTTAGATTTTAGATCGATTTATATCATCTAGAATTATCTAATTATCAAATTGTCTAATTATCTAATTAAAATAAGATGTTTAAAAAAATATTAATTGCGAATAGAGGAGAAATTGCACTTCGTGTAATTCGTACATGTAAAGAGATGGGAATCAAAACTGTAGCAGTTTACTCTACAGCCGATGCAGAAAGTCTACATGTTAAGTTTGCTGACGAAGCGGTTTGTATTGGTCCTCCTCCAAGTAACTTATCGTATTTGAAAATGTCAAATATTATTGCTGCTGCAGAAATTACAAATGCAGACGCAATTCACCCGGGATATGGATTTCTTTCAGAGAACGCCAAATTCTCTAAAATTTGTCAGGAACACGGAATCAAATTTATTGGTGCCGCTCCTGAAATGATCGACAGAATGGGAGATAAAGCTTCTGCAAAAGCTACAATGAAAGCTGCAGGAGTACCATGTGTACCAGGTTCAGACGGATTATTAGAATCTTTTGAACATGCACAAAAAACAGCCAAAGAAATTGGTTATCCAGTAATGATGAAAGCTACTGCCGGTGGTGGTGGAAAAGGAATGCGTGCGATCTGGAAAGAAGAAGAGCTTTTGAAAGCTTGGGAAAGTGCACGTCAGGAAGCTGCTGCAGCTTTTGGAAATGACGGTATGTATATGGAGAAACTTATTGAAGAACCACGCCATATCGAAATTCAGGTTGTCGGAGATTCTTACGGTAAAGCATGTCACCTTTCTGAAAGAGATTGTTCTGTGCAGCGTCGTCACCAAAAACTTACTGAAGAAACACCTTCACCATTCATGACTGATGAATTGCGTACTAAAATGGGTGAGGCTGCTGTAAAAGCTGCTGAGTTTATTAAATATGAAGGAGCAGGAACGGTAGAATTTTTGGTTGATAAGCACAGAAATTTTTATTTCATGGAAATGAATACCCGTATTCAGGTAGAGCATCCAATTACAGAACAAGTTATTGATTATGATTTGATTCGTGAGCAGATTATGGTTGCAGCCGGAATTCCGATTTCAGGAAAAAACTATTTACCGGAATTACACGCTATAGAATGTCGTATTAATGCAGAAGATCCTTATAATGATTTTCGTCCTTCACCAGGAAAAATTACTACGCTTCATATGCCAGGAGGACACGGAGTGCGTTTAGATACTCATGTTTATTCTGGTTACAGCATTCCGCCAAATTACGATTCTATGATTGCTAAGTTAATTACAACAGCTCAGTCTCGTGAAGAAGCAATCAGTAAAATGCGAAGAGCTTTAGATGAATTCGTTATTGAAGGTGTGAAAACTACAATACCTTTCCACAGACAATTAATGGATGATCCAAAATATATTGCAGGAGACTATACAACTGCATTTATGGATACATTTAAAATGAAACCTATAGAGGAATAATATTAAAGCTGTCGAAATCGACAGCTTTTTTTTTAAAACTCAAATTTAGCCCCGACAGGTTTGAAATACTTGTCGGGTTTTTTTGTCAATAATGGCAAGTAAACACATTTAGTGTATACTTTTTACACACTTTTTCAATCCATTACACACTTTTTGTAGTGTGCGAGTTTTGGCACGATACGGTTAAAGGCTTTATTTATAGGGGTTTGTAGTGTTTTGAAGGTTTATTTCAAGTTACGGCATAATAATTTCATTACTTAAAGTGTAAACAAAACTATTATATAACTTAAATATACACATCATGAAAAATTTATTCTTATCAGCCGCAATCGTTTTGGGAGGTTTAACTTCATTTGCTTCAACTTCTCCAATAACTAATACAATAGTAAAAACAATTTCAATTCAGGATGAATATACTGAAATTAAATTAGAAGAAGTACCGGCAGCAATTACCGAAGCTTTGAAAAAAGCATACCCGGATGCTGTACTTTCTAAAGCATACAAAAATGCAAAATCAGAATATAAATTAGATGTTGCAGTAGGAGACAAAGTTGGGAATCTTTATGCTAATGCAGATGGATCTTGGATTAAAAAATAATCAATATTCCCGTGAAAATTCAAATCAAGAATACTAAAATTAAATTAACTATTTTAAAATATAACTACCATGAAAAATTTATTTTTATCAGCCGCAATCGTTTTGGGAGGTTTAACATCATTTGCCTCAACTTCGCCAATAACAAATACAATCGTAAAAACAGTCTCAGTTCAAGATGAATATACTGAGATAAAATTAGAAGAACTTCCTGCAGCAGTAACCGATGCTCTTAAAAAAGCTTATCCGGATGCAGTACTTTCTAAAGCATATAAAAATGCAAACTCACAATACAAACTAGATGTTACAGTTGGAGATAAAACAGGAAACCTTTTTGCAAACGCAGATGGAACCTGGATCAAAAAATAACCAAAAGTAACCGTAAAACTATAAATTATGAAAAAATTAATTTTATCAGCTGCAATTGTTCTAGGAACACTTTCAGCGCAGGCAGGAACCATTTTAGTAAAAAATCCAATGGTTCAAACAGTAACTCAGGATGAATATAAAGAAGTAGATGCTGTTCCGGCAGCGATCAAAACAGCTTTAGACAATGCGTATCCTGGAGTAAAGCTTGAAAAAGCATATGTAAATGATAAAAAAGAATACAAAATTGACATTGTTGTAAGAGATGTAAAATCTACAGTTTACACTGATGCTCAAGGAAACATTCTTAAAAAATAATAAATAAACTGTCAAATAACCCCATAAAAACAAATCACTATGAGAAAGTTACTATTATCCACAGCAATCATTTTAGGAAGTCTAACTGTTAATGCAGCAGCTCCTATAATACAAAATTCAATGAATCAATCAGTAACAATTCAGGATGAGTTTACTGAGGTTACTGCAGATGCTGTTCCGGCAGCAGTAAAATCAACAATTGAAAAATCTTTTCCGGGTACAAAGCTTGAAAAAGCGTATGTAAACGAAAAGAAAGAATATAAACTTGAAATCTCTAAAGGGGAAACTAAGTACACTATATTCACTGATGCTTCAGGAAATATCATTAAAAAATAATTTATTATGAAAAAGATAGTTCTTTCAGCAGCAATCGTTTTAGCAAGTTTATCAATTTATGCCACTACAATTACACCTTCGCCAGAAGTGAATATTGAAGCAAGTGCACAGACTGAATATACTGAAATCAGTACAGATACTGTACCGGCAGCAGTAACCAAAGCTTTGCAAACTGCTTATCCGGGGGCCAAATTAGTAAAGGCTTATGTAAACGATAAAAAGGAATATAAATTAGATATATCAGTTGGTGACCAAAAGGCTACTGTTTACTCAGATGTCAATGGCAATTGGTTAAAAATATAATTAGGTGAATTAGATTTATGTTTTTGGTGAAAAAGAGATTGTTATAAAACAATCTCTTTTTTTTTGCAAAATTTTGTGAGAATACAAGTTTAATAGTGTTATTTTAGCAAAAAAGTCAGTAAAAACAAATGCCTAAGATTTTATTAATAGAAGATGATATTTCATTCTGCAAATTATTAGAGAAATTTCTAGTAAAGAAAGCATATGAAGTTACTATTTCCTTTTCTGCAGCAGAAGCAAGAATAGCCGTTAAAAAAGAATCGTTTGATTTAATTTTGACCGACCTTCGCTTGCCTGATTCTGATGGTATAGGCCTTATGGCCGAATTTAAAAATGCATATCCGGAAATACCTGTTATACTAATGACAGGCTATTCAGATGTAAATACTGCAGTAAAAGCGATAAAAAATGGCGCTTCAGATTATATCTCGAAACCATTTAATCCCGATGAAGTTTTATTGGTTATTACAAATGCTTTGCAAACCCCGCAAACAGAATCACCTGCAAAAGAAAATAAACCTGCAAAAAAACAAATTCCTGCAACTGAAAATGAATTTGTAAAAGGCATTTCCGTAGCCTCAAAAAAATTGCTCGATCATATTCAGTTGGTTAGCCCTACAGATATGTCGGTCTTGATAATTGGTGAAAGTGGTACCGGAAAAGAAATCATTGCAAAAAGTATCCATCAGCAAAGCAATAGGAAAAACAACAATTTTATAGCCGTTGATTGCGGAGCGATTCCGAAGGAATTAGCAGCAAGTGAATTCTTCGGACATTTGAAAGGATCTTTTACCGGAGCTATAAGCGATAAAATGGGCTATTTTGAAGCCGCTAACGGAGGAACTCTTTTTTTAGATGAAATAGGGAATCTTTCATACGAAAATCAAATACAGCTTTTAAGAGCGCTTCAGGAACGAAAAATAAAACCGGTCGGAAGCAATAAAGAAATAAATGTAGATATCAGGATTATTACCGCCACAAATGAAGATTTACGCGAAGCGGTAAAAAACGGTGATTTCCGTGAAGATTTATACCATAGAATTAACGAGTTTTCTATTCAGTCACCTTCGCTAACAGAAAGAGGGGAAGATTTAATGGTTTTCGCCGATTATTTCCTAGAAAAAGCCAACCAGCAATTAAACAAAGAAATCATCGGATTTTCTCCTGATGTTGTCAAAATTTTCCAGAATTATAGCTGGCCTGGAAATTTACGTGAATTACAAAACTGCGTAAAACGTGCTACATTATTAACACGTGGCGATTATATCGAAAGCGATGTTTTACCGGCAGAATTTTTTCAAATCCAAAAACAGCAGAATTCAGCAAGTACTTTTTCTTTATCAGAAAATGAAAGAGAAACTATTATCCATGCTTTATCAAAAGCACAAAATAATAAGTCAGAAGCTGCAAAACTGCTTAAAATTACCAGAAAAACACTTTATAATAAATTGAAGCAGTATAATATAGACTAGACCGCGTCTTCTTTTAAAGAAGTAAAAAGTATTTCGACTTTGGTTTTTAAACCTTCAAAAACAGTAGCGAGATCTTCTTCTTTAAATTCGTTTTTTTCTAAAGCTTTTAAAGTGTTTGCAATATCATTTGCCTGAATCTGTTTAAACATTGGTGCAATTCTGTGGGTAATTGTACTTATTTCGGCGATGTCTTTTTCTGTTATCGCTTTATTAAGAGAGACAAGATTTTCCTCTGTACTTTCAATAAATGAATTTATAACATCCCGAAGGGCATCATTATCATTCCCCAAAAATTCTTTTAAGGTTTCTAAAGAATATAATTGAGCAGGAGGAATAGTTTCGATTGATTTTATCTCGTCAATTGAAATTTCCTCATTTTCCAGAATATTATGAATCGTTTCCAACAGCACTTTAGGCGAATAAGGCTTTTTTATTACGGTTGTAAAGCCAGCCTTTTTGTAAACCGAAAAGTCCAGATCAGTTCTGCCCGTAAGTGCAATTATCGGCTGGTTTTTATATACGTTAACAGCGTTTTTTAATTTCTCAATAAACATGAATCCATCCATTTCAGGCATCTGAATGTCTGTTATGATAAAATCAAAATTGGTTGCGACAATCGCATCCAAAGCTTTTGCAGCTCTGTCAAAAGATAATACATGATGTTTTTCCTGCCTTAAAACTCCGCTTGTCAAATTCAATAAATTGATGTCATCATCAATAACAATAAATGTTTGCTTTTTGGTATTGATGCGGACAGGTTTTTTAATTTCAACAGTATTATTTTCGCTATTGTCAAATAATAACGGAAGCGTGATTTTAAAAGTACTTCCTTCTCCAAATTCGCTTTCAAGGTTTAAAGTTCCGCCAAGAATAGAAATTATTTTTTTGCAGATAGAAAGACCTAAACCGGTTCCGCCATATTTCTTTTCAATGTTTTCATTTGCCTGCGCAAATTCTTCAAAAACCAATTGCTGATTTGCCTTTTCAATTCCAATCCCGGTATCCTCAATTGTAATGGTAAAAAAATCATCTTCCGTGGCGTATGTGCTGATTTTTATAAAGCCCTCTTCTGTAAATTTATAAGCATTTCCAACAATATTAGTCAGGATTTGTTTCAGACGAAACGGGTCTCCAACTATTTTTCTATTCAGTTTTTCATCGACATTAATTATAAGATCAATAGGTTTGTTTTTATAAACAGTCTGAATATTTTTGGCAGCATCTTCAATTACTTCCGGTAAAGAGAAAGGAACTTTTTCAATGCTGATTTTTCCGGCTTCGATCTGAGAAAAGTCCAATAAATCCTGTACAAGCTGTGATATATAATCAGAGGAGTTTTTAATATTTTTTATAAAATAAGATTGCTTCGTATTCACATCAGAATTGCCCAGAAGTTCAGTATAGCCTACAATTGTACTCAAAGGGGTTTTGAGGTCGTGGCTAACCGTAGATATAAGCTGTTCACGGCTTTTAAGCAGGTTTTTGGTTTTGAAATTCGCAATTTCAAGTTGTTTTTTATAAACTTGGGATTTCGAATAATCGCTCACAATCAAAATAGAAAAAAATACCGTAAGAAATAAACCAATTATGGCAGAAACCGTTACAATCTCATTTACTTTTTTGAGCGATTTCTCTTTTAAGGAATTGTTTTTTATTGAATTGATTATGATTTCTCTTTCAATAATCCGAAGGACTTTTCTAAGTTGTTCAGAGATCGCAATTTCATTTTTGAGCAGTTTGTTTTCCTCAAAATTCAGGGATTCTCTCTTTTTTTCTGCTTTTAGTTTTACATTGCTCAGCAGTTTTTTTGAATTGGCCAATATAGAATCAGAAGCCTGTTTACTCAACGTATTTGTGCTGTCATCGGGAATATTCTGGTTGAGATAATCTACATATTTCTGAAGCACATTTCTTTGATAACTGCCCAAATCATTAGGACTTTTGGTAAAATCCTGAAGTTCCAGTTTTCGGAGTTTAAACTCCATTTTTGTTATTTCTTCAATAGCTGTATTAACAGAAACTTCATCTTCAGCCTTGTTTTTTATAGTTTTTAACTGCTTAATATTATCTGTCTTTTCAGATAATAAATAGGTCACACTATCTAATAATACTTTTTGATATTCTGTGGTAACAATTTGTTTTAAAGTATCAATTCTTGATTTTAAGGAATCTGTTTCAATGAGGTAACTTTTAAAATCATTTTCGGAGTTGGTCTGAATTGTTTTCCTTGCGAGACTTTCGGTTTTGTAAACATTCGAAAAAAGCTTGCTGACTCTTAAGATCTTTGTTTTTTCAAATGCAATTTTATCTTCAAGTTTGTTATAAACAACATTTTCAGAGTATAAAAACCATCCTACAGTAATTACGAGGCCCAGTAAGACAATGTAACTGAAGAGAACTTTGATTGGCATGTAACTTTTTTTACTTTCCATACAATGATAGAATTTGGAAGTTTTTTAGGCGTGAATATGCCGCAATTTATTTAAAATTTTCTGATTAGTGCTTATAATGCAATATCAATATCTTATATAATTTTATGGAAAAGTTACAAAAAAACCACTGATTTTTAAGGCTCATAGGATAAATCTTAAAAATCTGTGGTTAATAGCTTTCAAAGCTTTTTTAATTATAGCGTTTCATTCAGCCATTTAAAAAATTCACTTTGCCAAACCTGTGCATTCTGAGGTTTTAGCACCCAGTGATTTTCTTCAGGAAAATACAGGAAACGACTTTTGATTCCTCTTAGCTGTGCCGCCTGAAAAGCTTCTTGTCCCTGTCCGATCGGCACACGAAAATCTTTTCCTCCCTGAATAATCAAAATAGGTTTGTTCCAGTTCTGTACTAAACTTGCAGGGTTAAAAGTAGTATATGTTTTTTGGGCAGCCACATTATCTTTCTCCCAATAAGCCCCTCCAAAATCCCAGTTGTTAAAGAAAACCTCTTCGGTCGTCCCGAACATACTTTGTGTGTTGAAAACACCATCATGAGCTATAAATGTTTTGAAACGGTTGTTGTGAATTCCGGCTAAGTAAAATACAGAATATCCTCCATAACTGGCACCAACACAACCTAAACGGCTTTTGTCAACATAGCTTTCTTTTGCAACATCGTCAATTGCAGAAAGGTAATCATCCATAACCTGTCCGCCCCAGTCTTTACTAATTTGTTCATTCCACTCCACACCATGACCTGGCATACCGCGGCGGTTAGGTGCAACGACAACATAACCTTTGGCAGCCATTAAAGAGAAATTCCAACGGAAAGAATACGATTGTGTCAATGCAGATTGTGGTCCGCCCTGACAAAATAAAAGAGTTGGATATTTTTTTGATGCATCAAAATTTGGAGGCAGAATAACCCAAACCAACATTTTCTTGCCATCTGTAGTCGTTACGTAACGTTTCTCGGTTTTGCTAAGCGTAAGCGTTTTGTAGGTATCAGTGTTGATATTAGATAATTGTTTCCAGGTATTTTTTTTCAAATTAAAAGAAAAAATCTCCGCAGCATGATTCATATCTGTTCTCGTAACAATAATGTCATCACCAGAAAAACCAACTAAATCATTAACATCAAAATCACCATTTGTCAATTGACGAACCTGAATTGCGATTTTAGTCAGCCCGGGAAAATTAACTTCAAAAAGTTGTTTAGTTCCGTCAACAGGAGCTGCAAAAAATACTTTTTTACCATCTTTACTCCAGATAAAATGATCAACAGTTCCGTCCCAATTTGCAGTCAGGTTTATTTTTAATCCTTTAAAATCAACAATAATGTCATTTTTATCAGCTTCATAGCCATCACGTTTCATTTGAAGCCAGGTAAGATTTCCTGTCGGTGAAAATTGCGGAGCCGTATCATAACCCAAATTATCCTCGGTTCTGTTTACTGTTTTCTGAGTTTCTAAATTGTACTCATAAATGTTAGTATTAGTAGAAATAGCATACGCAGTTCCGGCTTTTTTCTTGCACACATACAAAATACTTTTTCCGTCGGGAGACCAGATATAATCTTCGTCACCTCCAAAAGGTTTTTGCGGACTGTCAAAAGTTTCTCCTTTTAAAATGTCAATTCCTACAGCACCATCTTTATTTTCTTTATAAAAAACATGGTTAAATTTCCCTTCATTCCAGGTATCCCAATGGCGATAATCAAGACCGTCATAAATTTGGGCATCAGATTTATCTAAAGCCGGATAAAAATCTTTTCCTAAAACCTTATCAATTTTTACTTCTTCATTGTAAACCAAAAATTTTCCGTCTGGCGAAATATTTTTGTCTCTCAATACTTCTTTAGTGTCCTTGATTTCAGTTGCATTTCCGCCATTTACTGGTAAAATGTAAAATTTAGAACTTGATTTGTTTTCTGCAACAGAAGGAGTTGTAACCTTAAAAACAATGTTTTTTTCATCTTTTGAAAGACCAAGCGGGGTTACTCTTCCTAATTTCCATAACAATTCCGGTGACATTACATTCTGTCCGATAGCGCTTAAACTCATCATCATTAGGGTTGTAAATAATACTTTTTTCATATTGATATTCTATTTTTTGTGGCGTTAAAAGTACGAATTTTAAATTCCAATTTTCTTAAATTCCAAATCCCAAAGACTTTTCGGTGAATGTTCCGCCACTGATTCACGAATTAATTTAAAAACCTGAATTCAGAATTTGGAATTTTAAAATTGAAATTTATTTTTGGTGCAAAAAATCATTATTTTTATAAAAATGTCTGAAGATGGAATTAAGTTACTGGGAACTTAAAAATTGGTTTACAAATGTAGATTACACAATCGTAGGAAGTGGTATTGTAGGCCTGCATGCAGGATTACGCCTGCGCGAAAGATTTCCGAATGCAAAAATTCTGGTTTTAGAAAAAGGAATGCTGCCACAGGGAGCAAGTACAAAAAACGCCGGTTTTGCCTGTTTTGGAAGCCTTTCTGAAATTATAGATGATCTAAAAACACATTCTGAAGAAGACGTAGTACAGCTAATCGAAAAGCGCTGGCGGGGTCTGCAATTGCTGCGAAAAAGATTAGGAGATATAGCAATCGATTTTAAACCCCACGGAGGATACGAAGTATTTCTGAAAGAAGATGAAATAGGTTTTAATGACTGTGTAAGCAAATTACCTTTTATAAACGAAATCCTGAAACCACTTTTTAAAGCAGATGTTTTTAGCAAAGAGGTTGATAGGTTTGGTTTTAAAAATATTGAGGAGTATTTAATTTTTAATCCTTTTGAAGCCCAGATCGATACGGGAAACATGATGCAGGAGTTGCTAAAACAAGCTATTGCGGCAGATATCCTAATCTTAAATCAGCAAACTGTTACTTCTTATCTGGATAAGGGAAATGGGGTAGAAGTGGTTTTGAATGATTTTAGCTTTACTTCAAAAAAAATACTTTTTGCAACAAACGGGTTTGCAAATGCTCTAACAAAAGGAGCCGTTCTGCCGGCCAGGGCACAGGTTCTAATTACAGAACCAATTCCGAATTTGGATATAAAAGGTACTTTTCATCTGGACAGAGGATATTATTATTTTAGAAACATCGGCGACAGAATCTTACTCGGCGGAGGACGAAACCTGGATTTTGAAACAGAAACCACAACCGAATTTGGGCAAACCAAAATTGTTCAAAATAAATTGGAAGATTTGCTGAAAAACGTAATTTTACCAAATCAGGAATTTCAGATCGCTCACCGCTGGAGCGGTATTATGGGAGTAGGAAATAGTAAAAATCCTGTAGTGACACAATTGTCTGAAAACGTATTTTGTGGAGTACGCCTGGGCGGCATGGGAGTCGCAATTGGAAGTTTAATAGGAACAGAATTAGCAGATTTAATATAATGGCAGTAAAAAAACCAGCACCAAAAACAACATCAAGTAAGCCTAAGCCAAAATCTTCCCCAAAGAAATCAAATCGATCTTTTGGAGATAAAGTAAAATGGCTTTTTATAAAATTATTTTTATGGTTTTTCGGACTTTCCATCGGGTCTGTTATACTATTCAAATATATACCAGTTCCTTTCACTCCGCTAATGCTGATTCGGGCAATCGAAAATAAATTAGACGGAAAAACAGTCTATTTTGATCATGACTGGGAACCAATCGATAAGATTTCTAAGAACCTGCAAAAAGCAGTCATTGCAAGTGAAGACGGAACATTTTTATCTCACAATGGATTTGATTTTAAAGCACTTCAAAAAGCATATAAAAGTAACGAACGCGGCCGCAGAATTCGTGGCGGGAGTACGATTTCACAGCAAACAGCCAAAAATGTCTTTTTATGGCAGGGAAAAAGTTATTTTCGGAAAGGTTTAGAAGCTTATTTTACTGTTTTAATTGAAGTAATCTGGGGCAAAGAACGTATCATGGAAGTTTACCTGAACAGCATCGAAATGGGAGACGGGGTTTACGGAGCATATGCTGCAACTGAACACTGGTACCGCCGTGATGCCTCTAGTTTAACCCCAATGCAGGCAGCCGGAATTGCCGCTATATTACCAAATCCGAGAAAATTTAAAGCAACAGGGTCTTCAAGTTATATCAACAGACGTAAGGAAAGAATTGTTCGTGAAATGCGCGCTGTCGGAAAAATAAATTATGATGGGAAATAAAAAAGCCTTTCTTGTGCTCTTAATATTGACATCGACATTTATTTTTGGACAAGGAAAAACTACTGAAATAGGTTTTATAACCGACAACGATTTATATACATCGTCTAAGAATGACATGTATTATACCAATGGTCTGGAATTTTTTTATCGGTTTTTGTCCAAAAATGAAAATACCAAAATCAATAAAAAAATTACTGAATTTCGTATCGGGCAATATATTTATAATCCAAGATTTATAAATAAAGAAGCGGTTGATGTAAACGATCGCCCCTTTACAGCTTATCTTTTTGCAGAAGCCGGAAGAAGTTTTTTTTACCAAAGTGAATCTGTTTTAAAAACCGATTTTCAATTGGGTTTTATAGGGCCAAATGCTTTGGGTGAAGAAACACAAGTTGGATTTCATAAATTTATAGGCTATAAAAAAGTATATGGCTGGGAAAACCAGCTTCATAATGCTTTTGCGGTTCAGGCACATGTAGTGTATTCCAAAAAAATGTTTCCGTCAAAACACAATGATTTTATTGATCTTCATTTTCAGTCAGAAGCAAATCTTGGAACTATTTTTACAGGCGTTTCAACGGGATTTTTAACCCGAATTGGTTTTAAGAAACTGCTGCCGGTTTATGATTCTAATCTTCATGATGCTTCTGTAAGTGCAGAGGCACAGCCCAATATCAGGGAATTTTATTTCTACGCCATGCCAAGCGTCAATTATCAGTTTTATGATGCAACAATTGAAGGAAGCATGTTTAACGATACAAGTCCAATCACTTTTGATTTGGTACCACTTCGTTTCAATGCCGAAGCAGGTTTAAAATACCGCCACAATAACTTCAATATGTCATATTCCTTTATCTACCGCGGCAGAGAATTAGAAGGCGATGTGAATGATACAAGTTCAGGATATTTCTTTGGGTCAATAAGATTGGGCTTTTTGTTGAGGTAGGTTTTTTTTAAGGTACTAAGATACTAAGATTCTAAGGTGCTAAGGTTCTGAGTTTTTTACTCAATATTGTCATTTCGACGAAAGGAGAAATCTTCGTAAGCAGCTCTACAAGAATTGTTTTTCAGGTAAAAGTACGCAGCTTATTAGATTGATAAAATATTACTTTTGATCCAGACTTTAGTAATGTGGTTTTCCGTAATAGGATTATCAGACAAATGAAGATATTTGTTTCGTTTTAAAGTAATGATTTTTAAAACATTACTATTGCTTTATTTTCATTAGCTTAGTTTCAATTTATCTAACTAACAAATCACCAAAACATGACCACGAACATTCCGAGACAATCCATTAATCAATTGAAAAAAATACTAGAAAATTTTAAAATTGATGATGCAATAGAATTATGTACCAACGAAGCTCAAACTCGTAAATTTCTAATTGAGCCTTTTTTTCATCTTCTAAATTATGTTTCTAATGATTTAATTCCAGAATACAATGCAGATTTTGGAGAGCGTGTAAGTCAGAAAATTGATTATGCTATTTTATTAAACAAAAAGGATACAATTTTAATTGAAGCAAAAAAATATAATAGCAGACTTAGTGACAAAGAAGCCGGACAGTTGAATGGATATTTTAACAATACTAAAAATTCCAGAATAGCTGTACTAACTAACGGAATTGAGTATAGATTTTATTCGGATGTTTTGCAGCCAAATGTAATTGATAATAAAGCTTTTTTTGTTTTTAATTTACTGAATTATTCAGATAAAGACTTAGAAACTCTAGTTAAGTTTGATAAAAGATATGTTGTTGTTACAGAAATTATAAAAACGGCTCAGGAATGTGTTTTCGCTGAAGATTTTGAAGCTACTTTGCTAAAAGAGTTAATTGCTCCTTCAAAAGATTTTTTGAAAATCATTCATCGGGATATGAATTTTAAAACAAAATTCACCGAAGAAACTCAGGTTAAAATGATAAAAATGATCAATTCAGCATTATTAAAGTCATTGTATGAAAAAAAAGTTCTTAATGAGTCTACCTCAAATACTGGTGGAATTATAACAACTGAAACAGAGATTCAGGCTTATCATACTATTCGAACTTTATTAATACAAAATAAAAAGATTCCGAGTCAAAGAATTTTCTTTAAAGATTTTAAAAGTTTTTTTAATATCAGCGTTGATGATAATTTAAAAAAGGTGATTTGTAAATTGGTTTTTACTGATGCAAAATTGAAAATTGTAATCGAAAACAATGAATATTTATTAAATAGTGTAGATGACGTTTTGAAATACAAAAATGAATTAATAAATAGAACGCTTTTATTGTTAGAATAAAAATATCTTAATATGACTGTTGAAATTATTATTGGTCTAATTGGTCTCTTTATTGCTATTGCGACATATGTCCAAAGTCAGAAGCCACAAGAGATAAAGTTTAGCGAGCCAAATGAAGAAATGGAAAGTTTGAAAGTTAGCTTTAAAGTGAATCAAAAGATGTCATTAGAAATTCAAGATTTGCTCGAAAAATATATTGAAAGCAACCAATGTCATGATGAATTATTTTTCCAACAAATGACTTTTTCTAACTATTTACAATTTGTCAAAGATGATTATAAAGAGTGTCTTTCAGATGAAGTCTATGAAGGAAATCTTTCTAATGATATTTATACTAGACCAATAATTGCAAGTATGTCAAATTCGTTACAAAATCAATTTCAAAATTTAATGTTGGTTAAAAACTATATTAAGACTTTAACTTAATGCAAATTACAATTTAAACTATCGCAACTTTTATGCATTTTTTCTGACTTGGAAAATCTCTCCACTTCTTAGTGATAATGATTGGCAAGATTAGTTGACTAAGAGTTTAAAAACTTTAAACTAAAAAAAACCACTCTAGTTTAGAATGGCTTTTGATATATAATTGGAGAATTATTTCCCTTTTAATAATTTTTCTAAATATTCAACTTTATCTTTTTCAGACTGAACTAAACGTTCATAAAGTTCAACAACCTTGTCAAGAGGATTGAAAGTACAATGATTGCTTTGAAAATTTCCTTGACTATGATGAAATGTGTTAAAATAATTGATCATATTTTCATCTGAAAAACTTTTTATTGCTTCCGGAGTTACGCCAAGAGCTTTTGCTATTTCTACAAGTTTTTCTTCGTCTATAGTTTCGCTGTTTTCTATAGCCGATATTGCTTGCTGGTTTGTTCCTAAAGCTTGTGCCAAAGCTTCTTGTTTCATGTCACGGAGTTCACGAATACGGCTTATTTTTCGCCCGATATGATTTGGTTTTGTTGCTGTGCTCATAATTCAAAGGTATTTAAAAAACGTTTACAAAATTGTTTTTAAGTAAAAAACAGACTTGTTTCTGCAAAATACGTTATAGCGTTTGCAAACGATAAAAATACAATTTTTCATACAATTTAGTAATTTAAATACTTGGTTTATTTCGAAGAATAAGAATCTGGCAAGTTTGAAAAGTCTACAACATCTGTTTTATTTTTTAGATTACCATTCCATAAAAACTATAAAATGATTATCGGGATCTTTTAAGAAAAGTGCTTTTCCTCCAGGAAAATCCCAAGGACCTGAAAATGTACCTGCGGGCATTTTTGCTATGTCAGATTCTTCGCTTTGCAGGAGGTTGTTTTTTATAAAGATGTCGTACAAATCTTCTACAGGGGCTTCGTTTATTTCGATATTCTGTTCATTACTGGGTTTTTGCAGCGTGCTAATTTTTAATTCTGCATGATTGCCAAGAGGCGCAAAGAAGGTTTTTGTGTTATTTATGAAAGTATCATTTTTGAGATTAAAAACTTTTTGATAAAAATCAAATGACACCTTTAGGTCAGAACAATAAAGCCAGAAAGATACTTTCATAGTATTTTCAATTAAGGTTAATTTTGGTATTTTGAAAATTTAGTTATGTTGTAAACGGTTTTTCTAAACCACTTCTGAAAACAAAATTTCTAATCTAGCCCCGATGGAAACGGCATCCTTTTATGGCTCCCGAGGCTTCGGGAGCCATAAAAGATAGAGTGTACAGCGGGACTAAAGGTCTTTTGAAAACGAAGATTTTCTGCTTCTTATTTTCTCAATTAATTAATGGCGGTTGTCGCATTGCAGATAAATTTCTTCGTTTGATTTGTCGATAATTGAAATTCCCGGACATCCGAATGATTCGTACAGAAAGCCAAAAACGACCTGCGGTTTATCTTTAAAAAGTTTGCCAGTCCATTGGTTAACAGTATCTTCGCCTTCTTCGTAGTTTAGAGGAGAAGGAGAGGTACCTTCGCTCTGGCTGTAGAGTTTTTCAATTATTATGTCTTTTGTATTAGAATCGACAACCAGCAGACGTCTGGCATAAAGATTTTTGCGATTGTCTACATAATTCTGTAGAAAATATTGGTAGCTGTTTGTCTTAAACGAATAGGTATTGCCGGGAACAGTCTTTTTGAGCAATCTTTGGTCTTCTTTTTTTACTGGTCTTGAAGGATATTCTTTTGCTGTAATTTTTTTCCAGGCAATAGGTGTTAATCGTTCTTTTGCAAACGGATTTTCTTTGCCCACATATACAAGGGCATCTCTGTAATATTCGCTAAATTCGTTGAGGTGTTTTTTATTAATTTCAAAGCCAAGCATGTAGTCAGAAGGGGAGTAAGGGAAATCCTCGGAGGATGCATAACCATTTATCATGGCAGTAGTTTTTAGGCTTTTTACAGGAAAAGAAGCCAATTTGTTTTTGGCATAATCATAAACAAAAAGAGAATCGTATTCTGAAATATGGGTTTGAGACAGAAATTTTTTTCTGTATTTGTTTTCTAATAGAAAATATTCTGCCGCTTTTTTGTCCATTTTTGCGATAATGGGCATTGCAACTGTGTCATTGCCTCCGTCTAAATTATAAATGTCAGACATGGAAACAAAAGCAATATCGGTGCTGTCTTTTGGCATTAAAGTAAATAAGTTGATGCTTTCTTTTCTTGGCTCTTGCTCTTCTTCCTGAATCGAATCGGTTTTGATTTCGGTATTTTTATAGACAAGAGATTTAGTTGTTTTTGGAGGTGGTTTTTTATCGCAGGCAGAAACTAATAAAAGAATGGCAGCCAATAGTGCATATGTTTTTACTTTCATTATGTTGTGGTTTTTGGTGTCGTTTTAGTGTTTGGTATTGAATACCTCTAAAATTTACGTTTATTAAAAATATAAATTTTAATTGGGTTCTACTAAAAGTTGGGGGAGAAATAACTTATGGAAGATTAAAAGCGAAAGGGTAAGTTTAAAATAAAAAAAGCCGTAATTTTAATTACAGCTTAAAAGAATTGTTTTTATGAATGTTGTGTCTTATAATTTCAGTGTACTAATTCAGAAATATTTAAAAATGAAACTAAATTCAAGAAAACTTTTTGGGTGCAAAAGAAATAAAAGACGCTATGAGATTTAGCTGTCAGCAGGTTTTATAATGTCAAAATAAGGTATTTTTTGTTTGTTCGTTCAGGAAGAAAAATAACTCTTAACCTTTTGATAATGTGTATAAATATCAAAAACGTTATTTTTAATATAAAATTAAAGTTATGGATATCAATTGGGGAATATTAGGGGTTGTGGCAGTGATTGTTTTGATAATAGTTGTGATTACAATTCGAAAAAATCAGCGTGAAAAAGAGAAACTGACCGATTTATTGAATAATGATTTCAAGAAAGAAAATGAGGACGAGATTAATGCTGAGGATTCGGCTAATGAGAAATAGTAAAAGTCAAATGTAAAAAAGAAACCCTTGTAAATTAGTTTACAAGGGTTTTGTATTGTGGAGAATACCGGATTCGAACCGGTCACCCCTTGCCTGCCAGGCAAGTACTCTAGCCAAATGAGCTAATCCCCCTTTTTTTTAGTTATGAAGTTCGAACCGTCACCATCCCGATCAATCGGGATACTCTAGCCAAATGAGCTAATCCCCCATAACTGACAGCAAATTAAGTCAATTAATTTTCAAAAAACAAATTTCAAATCGCATTGCGGGAAAATATTTTACAAAATCGTAACTTTACGATTAAAATTATTTTATGAGTTCAGAAAACCCGAAAGGATCTTTAGAAACTACTATTCAAAATGCTATTGCAACAGTTCAGTTTGGTCATCCGGCCAGCAATTCTTTTCCAAGAGAATTACTGGACCGCCTTACTTTAGAAATCAATTCGTTAAGCAGAAACGAAACAATTTCTGTGATTGTTTTGCAAAGTGAAGGCAATAAGGCTTTTTGTTCGGGAGCTTCGTTTGATGAGCTGCTTGCTGTTGAAAATGAAGAACAGGGAACAGAATTTTTCTCAGGATTTGCGCATTTGCTTAATGCAATGAGAAACTGTTCTAAAATTATAATAGGCCGCGTGCAGGGAAAAGCTGTTGGGGGCGGTGTCGGAATTATTGCCACTTGCGATTATGTGTTTGCCACTCCGCAAAGCGATGTAAAATTGTCTGAGCTTGCAATTGGGATTGGGCCTTTTGTTATCGAACCGGCGGTTTCGCGTAAAATTGGTAAAACAGCTATGACAGAAATGACATTAGCAGCACAGGACTGGAAATCGGCAGAATGGGCTTTGCAAAAAGGGCTTTATTCTGTTTTGAGCGATGCCAATAATTTAGATAATGACGTTCAGAATTTTGCTAAAAAATTAAGTTCATATAATCCCGAAGGATTGTACGAAATGAAGAAGATTATCTGGGAAGGAACAGAACAATGGGAATCGATACTTTTTGAAAGAGCTGCCATTACAGGTAAATTAGTGTTATCTGATTTTGCAAGAGAGGCTTTGATGCAGTTTAAGAAGTAAAAAAAGGAATCCAAATATTTAAATTCCAAATACCAATATGAACTCATAGTATTGGAATTTGGGATTTTTCTTTATTTGGAATTTATTATTTAAACGGTTATTAATTTGTAAATTTGCAACCTAAATTTCAATCGATGAGTAAAATCAGAATTACAAAACAATTTAATTTCGAAACCGGGCACGCTTTGTACGGCTACGACGGAAAATGTAAAAACGTTCACGGGCATAGTTATAAATTATCGGTAACGGTTATTGGTTCGCCAATTACAGATCGGAATAATGTAAAATTTGGAATGGTAATTGATTTTTCGGATTTGAAGAAAATTGTTAAAGAAGAAATTGTAGATCAGTTTGATCACGCAACGGTTTTTAATGAAACAACTCCACATATCGAATTGGCCAATGAACTGAAAAATCGTGGTCACCATGTTATCTTAGTAGATTATCAGCCAACAAGCGAAAATATGGTGGTTGATTTTGCCGAAAGAATTGTAGCACGCCTTCCTGATGGAATTTCACTTTTCTCACTTAAACTACAGGAAACAGAATCTTCGTTTGCAGAATGGTATGCAAGTGATAATCAGTAAAAAAAAAGTTAGATGTAAATGTTGAAAGTTACACGTCGTAACGTACAACTCCTAACTAATAACTCTTAACTTCCTAATGCATAACTCTTAACTCCTCCCATGAAAAAAGTATATTTTGCTTCAGATCAACATTTTGGTGCTCCAACTTCTGAGTTGAGTTTTCCGCGCGAACAAAAATTTGTTGCCTGGCTTGATGAGGTAAAAGCAGATGCAGAAGCAATCTTTTTATTGGGTGATTTATTTGATTTTTGGTTTGAATATAAAACGGTTGTTCCAAAAGGGTTTGTTCGTGTTTTGGGCAAACTGGCTGAGATTCGCGATAGCGGAATTCCGATATATTTTTTTGTTGGAAATCACGATCTGTGGATGAATGATTATTTTGAAACAGAATTGAATATTCCGGTTTATCATGATAATAAGGAATTTACTTTTAACGGAAAAACCTTTTTAATAGGGCACGGTGACGGAAAAGGGCCGGGTGACAAAGGGTATAAAAGAATGAAAAAGGTATTTACGAATCCGTTTTCAAAATGGCTCTTTCGTTGGCTTCATCCGGATGTTGGTGTTCGTTTGGCACAATATCTTTCGGTAAAAAATAAATTGATTTCGGGGGACGAAGATGTAAAATTCTTAGGAGAAGAAAATGAGTGGCTGGTTCTGTATGCCAAACGTAAACTCGAAACCAAACATTATAATTACTTTATTTTTGGGCACCGCCATTTACCAATGATTATTCCTGTCGGGAATCATTCAGAATATGTAAATCTTGGTGACTGGATTGGTTACTTTACTTACGGTGTCTTTGATGGCGAAACTTTTGAACTTAAAAAATTCGAAAAATAGTTGCTTTTTATTTTGTCGGATAAATTGCGATTTTGTGTGTTCTCAAAATATAATTTGACAATTGTTTACTATCAGAAAGCTGAAATTTAATCGCACCCGATGATTTTTTCGGCATATGACATTCTACACAATTATTGGCCAATAAACTTCCCGACATTGTTTTAAGTGTTTTCTCAGAATGCTTTATACCAGTTTGATGACAACTCATGCAAATTTTAGAATAAGAAGTTAAGTTTTTAGAAGCATTTTCGTGTGGATTGTGGCACGTAATGCAATCCATTTTTTCGCTATTGACAAAACATTTGCTTTGTGCCATCAAACGGAATTGATTTCCATGAACATCAAAAGTTGTTGTGTCCGTTATGCTTCTTGTACTTCTGTAAAATTCTGAAAGATTATCCCCAGGTTTAAAATCAAAACGCGATTTCATTTTCATTCCGTCATTTCCACCATGGCAAAGCGCACAGGCGTCTAATTTTTGTTGTCTGCTTAAATTTTTAAAACTAGTGATGCTATTGGCAACTTTTACATTTGGATTCTTAAGATGAAACTCGGCGTGTTTTTTAGCCGGACCATGGCAGCGTTCACAATCAATTCCATAAACTATAGTTTTAGGATCAATTATATCTTCAACATCCATTGATATAAAATTTCTTTCAGCAGAATTTTGCTCAACACTGCGGCTGCTGGCATTTGAAGCGTGGCAAGAATAGCAATCTTTAACCACCATTCTGTCAAAATAAGGTTTGTCAGCAGGAAAACCCGGACTTGTTGCCCAGCCTTTTATGGAGTGGTAATAGGATATTGGCAATTCGTAAGTGTTACTGTAGCGCCAGAAAACAGAAGTTTGGGCATGTTTAATTCCAAATACAATGTCAAATGAATGGGCTTCAACTTCTTTTCCGTTTTTATACAAAACCTGGTACAGACTGTCGTTGCGTTTTTCTATAGCTAACTTGGTATTTTTATCATAAATGAAAATGTGATTTCCTTTATCGAAATCTCCTAAAACATTTCCTGGAATGGCGGGAGCAGTTGCTTTGAAGTGGGAACTTTTTAAAGCCATGTCATATTGTGTCTGATGACATTGAATGCAGCTTTCAGAACCTGCATAATCAGTCCCTCGTGGGTCGATATATTCATCAGATTTATTGGTACAGTTTGTTAGGAGAACTGCCAAAAAAGCGATCACAAATAGAAATCCGGTTTTTTTCATTAAGGTAAATATACTTTTTTTAGTGTAAATCTAAAATATATTTATATAATGAAAAGTTAGTGTTAAATAATTTAGAATGCTTCTTAGTTTAATCCTGCGCCGTAAACATATTCATCTAATTCAATTCTGAATATTGAACCTTCTATCAAATCCTTAATAGATTTTAATTCTGTCATAGAAACGGCTAAATCAATTTGAGGGCAAGGTGTTTTTAATAGAAATTTATGGCAGGAATATTTTAATTCACACGCTTCACAGCATGCATTTTCTATCATACTGTCTTCTATCAAATCACAAAACTGAATCAATTCCTGAACAGTAAAATAAAAACCGGTTTCTTTAAAAACCAACTGTACTTTTTCAGATATAACTTCTTTTCCATTTTTCCAGTAAAAGGCTATCCCTAAATTGTTATGATATATTTGTTCAATTTCTCTCATTGTATATCTTTATATTTCAACAAATATAATTATTATTTATATTAGTTCTAAATAAAAAGATAATAAAAACAGTTAAAAAATTGGCGATTTGGATCGATGGTATAAGGTAAATTGCGAACGTAATATTGCATGAATTTAATTTTGCTTATATCATTACGTTATTGTAAAATTATAATTAACTGTAAATAAACACATTGCTGTTAACAGAGTGAAGTTTGTATCAATTTTTGCCAACCCAGTTTTTAAAATTAGAAATAAACACATTTTGTTGGTCTACAAACAAATAATGCGAGCAATTCTCAATAAATGCAAAATGATTTTCTTCAACTAAATTTCTCATTGAATCAATTTGTGCCGACGAAAAAATTCTGTCATCTTTTCCATAAATTGCAAAAACAGGAACGCCTTTGGCTTTTATATTTTTTAAAAAAGGCCTGCTGTCAATGTTGTTTAGTTTTTCATTTTTATAAAAAACAAGCGGAGCATTTTTATTTCGAATATTGGTTTTAAAAAACTCGCTTGCTTCATAATGAGCATATAATTTTTTTGAATCTTCAGTAGGATTAGGCATTTTAAAATAACCATTTTCACCTGCTAAATCATAACATCCTTTTCTGTACTCAGCTGATTTTTTATTTAAATTCTCTACAGCACTTATTTTGTTTAGCTGTTGGTGATTATTAACGTATTTTGCTTTTAAGGAATTTAAAATATGATCATAAGTTTCCTGTTGCGAAAATAAGGCACCACCCAAAACTAAAGCACTAACATTCTGTGGATATTTTTCAGTATAAAGTGTTGCAACCAATCCTCCAAAACTATGGCCGATAAGGACTGCTTTCTTTAAGTGATGTTTTTTATAAATCGAGTTTAGATCCAGAAAAGCTTCCTGATAGGTAAATTTTGCGTCAGGATCTACAGATCGACCTTCGCCTCTTCTGTCATAAGCAATAACATAAAAACCTTCGTCGGCCAGATTTTGAGCTGTCGTCCCTTCAAATAAAGTGGCATTACCGCTTGGACCACCGTGAATAAAAATTACAGGTTTATTCTTTTCGTTTCCGTATGTTTTGATGTAAAGGTTTTGTCCATTTACGAAAAGGGACATTACTAAAAATAAACAAAGAAAAAAAGATTTCATTTATTCCAATTTGCTATGATCTTCCATATCTTTATGAAGATCTAAATTCCTAAAAGTTGGCGATTTTAATGCTGTCACTATAACGGTCAAAAGTGTAATGCTTCCTCCAAAAACAACTGAAGTTACAGCTCCCATTAATTTGGCAGTAGCACCGCTTTCAAAAGCACCTAATTCATTAGAAGATCCAACAAAAATTGAATTTACAGCACCAACACGCCCGCGCATATGATCAGGAGTTTTAAGCTGCAGTATAGTTTGGCGAATCACTACAGAAATTCCGTCCGCAAGTCCGCTTAAAAATAAAGCGAAAACAGAAAGCCAGAAGGACGTAGAAAGTCCAAATAAGATGATGGATAATCCAAAAACAAATATGGCTACCAAAAGTTTCTTTCCTGCATTTTTGTACAAAGGCACATAAGCAGAAACGAGCATCGTAATAAATGCCCCTACAGCAGGAGCAGCTCTTAATATTCCAAAACCTTCAGAACCTACTTTTAAAATGTCTTGTGCAAATACAGGTAATAACGCTACCGCACCTCCAAAAAGTACAGCAATCATATCAAGCGACAAAGCACCTAAAACAATTTGGTTTTTAAATACAAAAGTCAAACCTTCTGTAAGACTATCTTTTATTGATTCTCCGATTTTTGGATTTATGATTGGTTTTTTACTGATTTGCGACAAAGCAATTAAGGAAAGAAGTGAGAATCCGAATACGATACACATTGACCAGTGAACACCCATCCAGTTGATTGAAAAACCCGCCAGCGCAGGTCCCATAACAGCCCCAATCTGCCAAACCGAACTGCTCCAGGTTGCAGCATTTGGATATACTTTTTTAGGAATAATCAGTGATAGAAGAGAGAAGATAGTTGGCCCAAGAAAAGCACGGACCAATCCGCCAAAAAACACTAATGTATAAATTGAATATAAAATTACAGTTGAAGACCAGCCGCTGACCACTTTAGGCCAGGTCAATAAAAATAATCCAAAACTGATTACTGAAAATCCTAAAATACATTTTATCAATAATCCTTTTTTCTCTTTTTGGTCTACAATATGTCCGGCAAATAAAGCCATTGAAACGGCAGGAATAACTTCCATTAACCCAATAATTCCCAACGAAAGCGGATTTTTGGTTAAACTGTAAACCTCCCATTCAATTACAATAAACTGCATTGACCAGGCAAAAACCATTGCAAAACGCAATAATAAAAATACGTTGAATTCTTTATAACGCAGTGCCTGATACGGATCGCGCTTGTTTGATTTAATCTCTTCCATTTGTTCTAATGTCTTTCAGCATAAGCTGTGTTGAAACAGTTCCGTTCCATTCATTTTCGCCAATAGTATAAGCGAGCTGAAACAGATTTTGATTTTTTGCTATGTCTAATTTTTTTCCGAGCCCAAAGCCGATTGCGGCAATTCCTTCGGAGTTGTTTTGCTTGACGAAAAGTCTTAAATGTTCTTCCTCAGCACCCAGAGTTTTCGCATAACCAGTGTCTTTTACATCAGAAGTCATAAAAACCGGTGTCATATTCTGAGGGCCAAAAGGTTCGAATTGTTTTAAAATCCGGATTAACTTTGGAGTTATATCATTGAAATTTATTTCTGCATCAATCTCAATTTCCGGAGTTCGCATTTCGGGCTGAATGGTTTGTTGTACACATTTCTCAAAAGCGTCTTTAAAAAGCTGATAATTTTCAGCTTTTAAAGTCATTCCCGCAGCATACATGTGACCGCCAAATTGTTCCAGATGTTCTGAACAGGCATCCAACGCATTGTAAACATCAAAACCTTTTACCGATCGGGCAGAAGCCGCGTATTTGTCACCGCTTTTGGTAAAAACCAAAGTAGGACGATAATAGGTTTCAATCAGTCTGGAAGCTACAATTCCAATTACACCTTTATGCCAGTCTTCCTGAAAAACAACAGTAGAAAAACGTTCTTCTTCATTATTTTGCAAAATTTGCTGAAAAGCTTCCTTGGTTATTCTTTTATCCAAATCTTTTCTGTCAGCATTATAATGTTCTATATCTGATGCAAATTGCTGTGCCTGTTCAAAATCAAACTCGGTCAATAACTCAACAGCATGGTTTCCGTGTTTTATTCTTCCGGCAGCATTTATTCTTGGGGAAATAATAAAAACAACATCGGAGATATCCAGAACTTTCTTTTTTACCTGATGTATCAAAGCTTTAATTCCAGGTCGTGGATCGCTGTTGATTACCTGTAATCCAAAATAGGCCAAAACCCTGTTTTCACCTGTCATAGGCACAATATCAGCTGCGATTGCCGTAGCTACCAAATCCAGATAAGAAACAAGATCTTTGATTGTTTCGTTCCGGTTTTTTCCTAAAGCCTGTATGAGTTTAAATCCTACACCACAGCCGCATAATTCATCATACGGATACGAACAATCTTCTCTTTTTGGATCTAAAATCGCAACTGCATCAGGAAGAAATTCTCCAGGACGGTGGTGATCGCAAATAATAAAATCAATATTTTTTTCTTTCGCGTAGGCGATATGATCGATAGATTTGATGCCACAGTCTAAAGCGATTATTAAAGAAAATCCATTGTCATCGGCAAAGTCAATTCCTTTAAAAGAAATTCCGTAGCCTTCATCATAACGATCCGGAATGTAAGTGGCAATATTTGGATAATGCGATTTTAAATAAGATGAAACAAGCGAAACAGCGGTGGTCCCGTCAACATCATAATCGCCAAAAACCAAAATATTTTCCTGATTTTCAATCGCCTGTTCTATTCGGGCAACCGCCTTATCCATATCTTTCATCAAATAAGGATCATGAAGATGCTCTAAAGAAGGCCGAAAGAAGTTTTTGGCGTCTTCAAAAGTTTCGATGCCACGCTGAATCAAAAGTGTTGCTACAAAATCTTCTACATTTAAGGCCTGCGCCAAATGTTTGACTTTATCTTCAGAAGGTTTTGGTTTTAATGTCCAACGCATTTTTTTATTGTAGATTTTAGTCCCGAAGCATCGGGATAGATTTTAGATTGAAGAATCAAAATCGTTTATCTGATATTTATTTTTTTTTAATCTGTGAAATCTGTGGCAAAATTTGTTTTTTACTTCAGCTCGAGCGCATTTCCTTCAAACTGAATTCCGTCCCAGCCTAAGTTGATGAAATTTCTAATGTTTTGGTGATTTGTTCCGTTTGGATCTTTTAAAACTTCTTCAAAATAAAAAGCTCCAAAGCAGGCTAAAGTTTCTTCTTTGCTTAAGTTTTGCAATTTGGCAAAAGAAAATAATTTACAAGAACCAGAATTTTCTCCGGCTGTATTGTGCTGTGTTCCATTCTGGAAAGCAGTTGGCGTAAAATTGTAATTTTCCTCAATTACTGCAATAGTTTCAGGAAATGTTATTTCGTTTGGAGTTTGTTTTACTTTTTCTAAAAAGGCTTGAATGCTCATAATTATTGGCTTAATTTTTTGCCACGAATTACAAATTTCCACTAATTAAATTCGTGCTAATTTGTGTAATTCGTGGCGAAAATATTTTTATTCTTCTTCATCCTTAGAAAATTTACTTTTCTTAGGTTCTTTTGTTATTGTTTTTCCGGCAACGACAACGACAATTTCGCCTCGTGGTGCTGTTTTTTCAAAATGTGCTAAAACTTCTTTTGCAGTTCCGCGTACATTTTCTTCGTGCATTTTTGATAATTCTCGTGAAACGCAAACTTGTCTGTCTTCTCCAAAATACTGAATAAATTCAGCTAGAGTTTTGACTAATTTATGCGGGGACACATACAAAATCATCGTTCTTGTTTCTTCGGCCAGAGCCAGAAAACGAGTCTGACGGCCTTTTTTATCAGGCAGAAAACCTTCAAAAACAAATTTGTCGTTTGGGAGTCCGCTGTTTACCAGAGCGGGAACAAAAGCTGTTGCGCCGGGAAGACACTCAACTTCGATTTTATTTTCGACACAGGCACGCGTCAATAAAAATCCGGGATCAGAAATGGCCGGAGTTCCTGCATCTGAAATTAAAGCAATAGTTTCGCCTGCCTTTAATCTTGAAATCAGATTTTCAGTTGTTTTATGCTCGTTATGCATATGATGACTGTGCATATGTGTGCCGATTTCAAAATGCTTAAGGAGTTTACCGCTCGTTCTGGTATCTTCGGCCAAAATCAAATCGACTTCTTTGAGAATCCGAATCGCACGAAAAGTCATGTCTTCAAGATTACCAATTGGCGTGGGAACTATATATAATTTGGACATATTTAATTTTAATATTAAACACAGATTTCACGAATTAGCACGAATATTTAAATGCTGAAAATTTCACGAAAACAAATTAGTGTAAATCTGTGAAATTTGTGTTTATGAGAATTTCTTCTCGATAATTCCCAGAAAACGCTCTGCATAATCGTCTTTTCCTTCCCAGTTATTATAATCCGGCTTTACCATATTTTCTATAAAATCTAGTGCTTCACTGTAAGAGCCAAAAGTTAATAATTGATTTAAAACACGGCTGTAATCTTCTGTACTGTTCCCAAAAAGATTTTTGGTAAAAGCAATTCTGTCATTCAGATCAATATGAAAACCTTTTGCTAATTTTTCGTTTAACGGAACTGTCTTTGGTTTTGCCGATTCAAAAATTGTATCAACAGGAACCTTTTTCTCATTAAGATCATTTATAGAGGATGATTTAGGGGGAACACTTTCAAAATCGTCTACTTTTACAAATTGAGCATCGACATAATTTACTCCCAAAATATCTTCAAAAGAAATATGTACAGCATCTGCTTTTGCAGGAGTTTCCACTTTTGGTTCTTCCTTTATTTCTTCCGTTTCTAATTCAAATGCAGGTTTAAAATCCGGAATCGGTTTCAAATCACTTGTTGTTCTAAACGAAAGTTCTTCTGCACTTTCTTTTTTCTCTTCTTCAATTGGCTCTTCTTTTTCTGTAGTAGTTGGTTGTGGCATCTCTTCTGCAAATGGTTCAGCAATAGTTTCTGCAACTGGTTCGGTAATTATTTCTTCGGGTGTTTCTTCAATAGCAACGGGATTCTCTTCAGCAACTTTCGGCTCCGAAACAGTTTCAGGCTCAATTACTGTTTTTTCAACTTCAACCGGAGTTATTTCGTCAGTTTCAATCTTAACCGGAACAATTTCCTCTTTATCAAAAATGGTTTCAATTTTAGATTCTACTTCACCACGTCCGATGGTTGGTTTTACTTCGTCGAAATTTTCATCAACAAATTTCAGTACCGCCAGTTTTTCATATAATTTCTGTGTTTCAAGATACAATTGATTGATATCGGATTTATTTTTAAGTTTTAAAATTCGATGAGCAATGCTGATTAAATCGGCTTCCAATTTTTTTTTCATAACTGTTGAAATTATAGTGAATACGGTGCTTTAGTATATTTGTGTTTTCGAATGTCTTAATTGTTGAAGTAAATTCGCGTAAATATTTTTTTATTTCTGTTAATAAGCGTTTGCGAATCTTCGATTTGATAAAATTTTTCTACTTTTGAAAAAACGTAAAAACAGTAATTTTTTGCGTCAAATTATTACTAGTACAAAGTAATAAAAACTATTCATCTTTAAAGGTAGAAAAATACAAAATGTTTCTCGAAAATACAGTAAATCACAAAGAACAATTTGGTTGGATTGAAGTTATTTGTGGATCAATGTTTTCGGGTAAAACCGAGGAGTTAATCCGCAGATTAAAACGTGCTCAATTCGCCAAACAAAAAGTCGAAATTTTTAAGCCTGCTATTGATACCCGCTATCATGACGAAATGGTGATATCACACGATGCCAACGAAATTCGCTCAACACCAGTTCCTGCAGCTGCCAATATTGCTATTTTAGCACAAGGCTGCGATGTAATCGGAATTGATGAAGCCCAGTTTTTTGATGATGAAATTGTTACCGTTTGCAATGATTTGGCCAATCAGGGAATTCGTGTCATTGTTGCAGGTTTAGATATGGACTTTAAAGGAAATCCCTTTGGGCCAATGCCGGCACTAATGGCAACTGCAGAATATGTGACCAAAGTTCATGCTGTTTGCACAAGAACAGGAAACCTCGCCAATTATAGTTTTAGAAAAACCGATAATGACAAATTGGTTATGCTTGGTGAAACCGAAGAATATGAGCCGTTGAGCCGTGCTGCATATTATAATGCGATGAAAAAAAATCAGGAAAAGTAATTTCCATTTAATTTCTAAATAATAGTTTTAGCTAAAATTTATCATGCAGGAAAAAAAAAGTAAAAGAAAACAGAATATTTGGTTATTAGTTACAATTGGGGCCGCATTGATTTTAGTTGGATTTATTCAATTTTATTTTTACAAAAATTTAGATGAGGTAAATTCTGAAATAACAGAATTAGTCGATAAATATAATAAAAACTGTCCTTTGACTATTCAGGAAGGAATTCGTTTAGACAGTGTAAGTTTGCCCGAAAAACAAGTTGCTCAGTATAATCTGACTTTAGTGAATGTAGTAAAAGAAACTGCTGAAGTTGATGTAATAAAGCAGGAAATAGAAAAAAGTCTGATAAGTACAGCAAAAGCGAATCCCGGGCTGCAGGTTTTTAGAGATAATGATTTTACTTTGGTTTACAGTTATAATGACAAAAAGAAAGTTTTTTTGTTTAAAGTAACAATTATGCCAGATCAGTATAAATAATTAGAAGATTCTATACATAAAAACCCGACAAGTTTAAAAATTTGTCGGGTTTGTTGTTTGTAGTCAAGGCATAAAAAAACCTAACAGATTTTCAAAACCTGTTAGGTTTGCTATTAGATATAAATAAACTTATTAGTCACAAAAAATAAAAATTAAATCTTCTTTCTCATTCTTGCCACCGGAATGTCTAGCTGCTCTCTGTATTTAGCAATAGTCCTTCTGGCAATCGGATATCCTTTTTCTTTTAAGATTTCGGCCAACTGATCGTCCGGAAGCGGTTTTCTTTTATCTTCTTCTTCAATAGTATTCTTAAGAATCTTTTTGATTTCTAAAGTCGAAACATCTTCTCCCTGATCATTTTTCATGGCTTCAGAGAAGAATTCTTTAATCAGTTTTGTTCCGTATGGCGTTTCAACATATTTGCTGTTGGCAACACGTGAAATAGTCGAAATATCCAAACCAACCATATCAGCAATGTCTTTTAAGATCATTGGTTTTAGCTTGGTTTCGTCGCCGTCTAAGAAAAATTCTTCCTGATAATGCATAATCGCATTCATTGTTACAAAAAGTGTTTCCTGACGCTGTCTTATCGCATCGATAAACCACTTTGCCGAATCCAGTTTTTGCTTTATAAACTGAACAGCATCTTTTTGTGCTGTCGATTTATCGCGAGAATCCTTATACGTTTGCATCATTTCCTGATAATCTTTAGAAACGTGCAGGGAAGGAGCATTTCTTCCGTTTAAAGTCAGTTCCAATTCGCCATCTACAATTCTGATCGCAAAATCCGGAACCACATTTTCTGTTACTTTATTGTTTCCCGTATAAGAGCCGCCTGGTTTTGGGTTTAGTCTTTCGATTTCATGAATCGCTTTTTTAAGCTGTTCGTTCGAAACCGCATATTTCTGTAAAAGTTTATCGTAATGTTTTTTCGTAAAAGCATCAAACTGGTTTTCGATAATATCAATCGCAAGATCAACATATTCGGTCGGTGTTTTGTGCTTTAACTGCAACAACAAACATTCCTGCAAATCGCGCGCTCCAACTCCCGAAGGTTCCAGTTCGTGAATGACATGAAGCATTTTTTCGACCATCTCTTCGTTAGTATAAATACCCTGAGTAAAAGCCATGTCGTCTACAATATCCGGAACGCTTCTGCGGATATAACCCATGTCGTCAATACTTCCGACAAGGAATTCGGCGATTTCGCGTTCTTCATCATTCAGAATGAAAGTATTCAGCTGATTAATTAAATCCTGATGAAAACTTATCGGAGAAGCAAAAGGAGTTTCACGCTCTTCTTCATCTCCGTAATTATTAACCTGTGTTTTGTAATCAGGAGTATCGTCGTCGCTTAAATATTCATCAATATTAATATCGTCTGCTTCAATTCTGTCCGATTCTGCATCATCATAATCATCGTAATCTTCATTTGCAAATTCATCTGCTTCGTATTCATCTTCTTTTCCAGCTTCAAGAGCCGGATTTTCGTTCATTTCTTCTAATAAACGTTGCTCAAAAGCTTGCGTAGGCAATTGAATTAGCTTCATCAGCTGAATTTGCTGTGGAGATAATTTTTGTGATAATTTTAAATTTAAAAATTGCTTTAGCATTTATTTTTGTTAAAAGTTTCAAGTTTCAGGTTTCAGGTTGCGGAACGTCCAACAACCTGAAACTTGAAACCTGAAACAAATTTACTATTTATTAAAACTTAGAGTCTTAGTACCTCAGTATCTTAGAACCTTAGATTAAAACTCCGCACTTCCAGGAGTTCTCGGGAAAGGAATTACGTCTCTAATGTTTGTCATTCCGGTTACAAACAATACCAAACGCTCAAAACCTAAACCAAAACCGGCGTGAGTCGCAGAACCAAATCTTCTGGTGTCTAAATACCAGTATAATTCTTCTTCGTCGATGTTTAACGCTTTCATTTTCTCCACCAGAACATCGTAACGCTCTTCTCTTTCAGAACCACCAACAATTTCTCCAATTCCGGGGAAAAGGATATCCATGGCACGAACCGTTTCTCTTCCAGGTTCTGTGTTGTCATTCAAACGCATGTAAAACGCTTTAATGTTTGCCGGATAATCGTATAAAATTACCGGACATTTAAAGTGTTTTTCAACTAAATAACGCTCGTGTTCAGATTGTAAATCAGCTCCCCATTCTTCAATGATATAACTGAATTTTTTCTTTTTATTTGGAGTTGAATCTCTTAAAATATCAATCGCTTCTGTATAAGAAACACGTTTGAAGTTGTTCTCCAAAACGAAATTCAATTTCTCTAACAAACTCATTTCACTTCTTTCTGCCTGAGGTTTTGATTTTTCTTCTTCTAAAAGTCTTCCTTCTAAAAATTTCAAATCATCCTGACAATTGTCTAAAGCATATTTAATTACATACTGAATAAAATCTTCAGCCAAATCCATATTGTCATCCAAATCGTTGAAAGCAACTTCCGGCTCAATCATCCAAAACTCAGCAAGGTGACGGGAAGTATTTGAATTTTCTGCTCTAAAAGTGGGCCCAAAAGTATAAATCTGTCCCAAAGCCATTGCAAAAGTTTCTCCTTCTAATTGTCCCGAAACGGTTAAGTTCGTATGTTTTCCGAAGAAATCTTTTTTGAAATCAATGTTTCCTTCTTCATTTTTTGGTAAATTATCTAGTGGAAGTGAAGTTACCTGAAACATTTCGCCGGCACCTTCAGCATCAGCTCCCGTAATAATTGGCGTGTTTACATACACAAAACCTTTTTGTTGGAAATAGTTGTGAACCGCAAAAGACAATACCGAACGCACACGCATAATTGCTCCAAAAGCATTTGTACGTACACGTAAATGTGCATTTTCACGTAAAAATTCCAAAGAGTGTTTTTTAGGCTGCATTGGGAATTTCTCCGCATCAGAATCTCCAAGAATTTCCAGTTTAGTAACCTGAATTTCGTATTTCTGCCCCGCACCTTTACTTTCAACCAAAGTTCCAATTACAGAAACCGCAGCTCCGGTAGTGATTCTTTTTAAAGTCTCTTCCGGTGTATTTTCAAAATCAACAACACATTGTATATTATTAATGGTAGAACCGTCATTAAGCGCGATGAACTGATTATTTCTAAAAGTTCTCACCCATCCTTTTGCATTCACTTCCTGTAGCGTCGTAGTACTGTTTAATAAGTCTTTAACCTTTGTGTGTCTCATTTTAATTTTAGATTTTAGATTTCTGATTTTAGATTAAAATAGAATCAGTGTTTTATATCGAATTGCAAATATAAACGATAATAATTAATTTTTGAAGCTGTTCCTGCTATCCGCTATATCTTTTTCTTGCTAAAGGAGCAAGAAAAAGGATACCGCTCCTATCAGGGCTAGGGCAGTCGATGTTATAAGATGCTTTCTAGGGCAGTTGTCATTCTGAGGAACGAGGAATCGCACTATTAATTTCGTAAAGAAAGACGCCAATCATTGTCGAGTTTCGAGTGAGATTCCTCGTTCCTCGGAATGACAAACTTTGTGTTAACCTTTGTCAAAGTTTCCAACTTTTACAAGGTTATGAGTCAATTCGTGCTAATTCGTGAAATTCGTGGCAGAAACTTTATTTCTCTAAATTCTCCAATTCCTCTTTCTTAGTTTTCTTCTTCTCAAAAGTCATAACCAGCGAAGGCAATACAACTAAGTTAGCAAACATCGCAAAAGCCAGAGTACAGGAAATTAATCCTCCCAATGCAATTGTACCGCTAAAACTAGATAACGTAAAAGTGGCAAAACCTAAGATCAAAACTACAGAAGTATAAAAAGTACTAATTCCGGTTTCTCTTAAAGCACTAAAAACAGATTTTTTCACTTTTCCACCACTTTGCAGCAAGTCATGACGGTATTTTGCCATAAACTGAATCGCATTATCAACCGAAATTCCGAAGGCAATACTAAACACCAAAATTGTAGAAGGTTTCAATGGAATTCCAAAATAACCCATTAAACCGGATGTAATACAAAGCGGTAAAACATTTGTAATGACAGAAGCCAAAACCATTTTGAATGATCGGAATAAATATAGCATCAGAACTGCAATTGTTAGAATTGCAAAAATCAATGACTCAATTAAATTGTCAACCAAATACGAAGTTCCTTTCTGGAAAACCAATGCTTTTCCGGTAACGGTAACTTCATAACGATCTGAAGGAAAAATTTCATCAATTTTTTTGTGAAGCTTTTTCTCCACTTTCGCCATTTCATCCGTACCAATATCTTTCATGAAAGTCGTGATTCTGGCATATTGTCCGGTCGAATCAACATACGCTTTCATTAAATTTTCTTTACTGTTTTTGGTTGCGTTTTTAGCATAACTCAAAATAAAAGTCTGCTCTTGTGAAGTCGGCAATTGATAATATTCCGGATTTCCGTTGTAGAAAGCCTGTTTAGAATATTTTACCAGATTTACAACCGAAACTGGTTTTGCCAATTCCGGCATTTCAGAAATTGTATTTTGCAGTTCATCCATTTTACGAATTGTCGAAGCCTTCATAACACCTTTTTTCTTTTTGGTGTCGATCATGATTTCTAATGGCATAACCCCGTTGAATTCTTTTTCGTAAAATAAAATATCTTTAAAGAAAGAAGCACTTTTTGGCATTTCACCAATCAAACTTCCTGAAACTTTCATTTGCAAAACTCCAATGACACTAAAAACCAAAAGCAAACCGTAAATAATATAAACGTATTTGCGTTTTGTTTTTACCAGATTTTCAACCACATTCAACAAAGTCGAAATATACGTTTTAGTCAAATGGTATAAATGTTTTTCCTTTGGCAACGGCATAAAACTGTAAATAATCGGCACAATAAAGAGTGTCAGTAAATAAACCGAAATCACATTTATTGAAGTCACCAGACCAAATTCAAAAAGCAAATCGTTTCCGGTAATCATAAACGTTGCAAAACCAATCGCCGTGGTTAAATTTGTCATTAAGGTCGCAACCCCAATCTTTGAAATAACACGTTGTAAAGCTTTTGCCTGATTTTTATGCAGTTTAATTTCCTGCTGGTATTTGTTAATCAGGAAAATACAGTTTGTAATACCAATTACAATAATTAATGGTGGAATGATTGCCGTTAAAATCGTGATTTTATACCCAAATAAGCCAAGCGTTCCAAACGACCAGATTACACCAACTATTAAAATACAAATCGAAATAAAAGTTGCTCTGAACGAACGGAAAAAGAAAAAGAAAATCAAAGAAACCGTAAATAAAGCTGCACCAATAAAAAGACCAATTTCGCCTTTCATATCGGCTGCATTAATCGTTCGGATATAGG
Source organism: Flavobacterium sp. 1355 (assembly GCF_017833415.1). GTDB lineage: Bacteria > Bacteroidota > Bacteroidia > Flavobacteriales > Flavobacteriaceae > Flavobacterium. The sequence continues at coordinate 185,840 of NZ_JAFICC010000006.1, forward strand.
GCATTCCCGAAACTTTAAGATCAATTCCGGTTGTTTTTTCAAATTTATCGATTTTCGGAACTAAATTCTCCAGAATAAAAGTCTTTCTTTCTGCCGTGTTGACCAGCTTTTTATTGATATAAATCGCAGAACGGACACTTCCGCTTTCTTTATTGAATAAAAGTCCTTCGTAAAAAGGCAAATTATGAAATAAATCGTATTGAACGCTTTTTAAATAAGCAGGATCAAGTGTTTTGCTCTGGTCAATAAACGGAGTTAAAACGAATTTTTCGTTAACCGTATCTTTTTCAAGCTTTTTTAAATCATTTAAGGAAACAACCAAATCAACTTCTTTCGATTTTTTTAAGCCGGTCATCAATTCATTCCAGGCGGCATAATTTTTTGGAGTAAAGAATTTAGGATCTTTAAAACCAATAACCACCAGATTTCCTTCTTCACCAAACTTATCAAGGAATTTTTGATATTCTTTATTTGCAATATGATCTTTAGGAAGCAAATTTGCTTCGGTGTAAGTCATAGCAAGGTTTCTCCATTGCAAAGCAAGGAAGATTGTTAAAAGAGAAAGGACAACTAAAATGGTTATTCTGTTTTTAAGTATGATTCGGGCCAATTTTTCCCAAAATCCAACTTGAATAGCGTTTTTCATAAATTCTTTAAAAATGGATGCAAATGTAGTGAAAAGTGCTCAAAATCATAAACAATCCATTGTATTTTACTTAATGTTAACACAAATCGGCACGTGTAGTATTTGTGATAAATTTCTTTCTTTTTGCTGTTTAGTCATTAGGTTTTCTCATATTTGCAGTTAATTTAAAAATGAAAAGAAAATGAACTGGATTTTATTGATTATTGCCGGACTATTTGAAGTTGGTTTTGCATCGTGTCTGGGAAAAGCAAAAGAAACAACAGGAATTATTTCAACCTATTGGATGGTTGGTTTTTTTGTATGTCTTTCAATCAGTATGATTTTATTGTATAAGGCGACTCAGGTTTTGCCAATTGGGACTGCGTACGCAGTTTGGACCGGAATTGGAGCGGTAGGAACTGTTTTAGTTGGTGTTTTGGTTTTTAAGGAACCGGCAACTTTCTGGAGAATCTTTTTTCTTTCAACATTAATCGCTTCAATTATTGGCTTGAAATTCGTTTCAAGCCATTAAATAAATATGCCACAGATTTCACAGATTAAAAAGATTAAAAAATCTCTGAAATCATTTTAATCTGTGGCAAAAAAATTCACGCAGATTTTGCAGATTTAATAAAAATAAATTCGTGCGCATTCGTGAAATTAGTGGCAAAAAACTTTAAACATCACAAACAATGCAGGAAAACAATACCACAACTTTTATTTTTTTGGCAATTCTTTTGCTGCTGATTGTCATAATTTGTTTTATGATGTATCAGTTACTGCAGGCAAAAAAAGCAAAAGACGATGTCGAAAAAAGTTTTTATGCACTGGAAATGAAAGTGAATGATTTGCAGTTAGAAACTTTAGAATCTAAACTGAATCCGCATTTGTTTAAGAATATTTTAAACTCCATTCAGTCACACGCGTATCAAACTTATTTTGCTTTGGATAAACTGGCCAATGTTTTGGATTATATTTTATACGAAAGCAAAAAGAAATTTGTGACAGCAAAAGAAGAAATCGATTTTGCATTGAATCTTATCGAAATCAATAAAATCAAAATTAGTCCGCTTTTTGAGTTGAAGATAAAAACCAACATCAACAAAGAAGATAAGTTATACGAACAGCCTTTGCTCGCGCCGTTAATTTCGATTGATTTAATTGAAAATGCTTTTAAACACGCAGATCTTCAAAGTGCCGATGCCTTTATTTCGGTTATTTTTGAGTTTCGGGATAATGCTTTTTTTATGACCGTTTCGAATAAAATTTCAGACAAGAAAGTCTTGAAAAAAGAACGCAGCGGTTTTGGTCATGCCACATTAGAGCACCGTTTACGCATTATTTACAAGAATAATTTCAAACTTGATAAGTTTATAGAAAACGATGTTTATATTGCTCATCTAAAAATAGATCTCCTTGAATACAAAACTGAAATGCTTGCTTCTGGACGATGAGCTCCCGGGATTAACGTACCTAAAAATGCTTTGCGAACAAATTCCGGAACTGGAAATCGTAAAAACATTCAATAATCCTGAGAAATTATTGGCAGATATTCCGGATCTGGAATTTGATCTTTTAATTTCGGATATCGAAATGCCGGGAATGGACGGTTTACACCTTGCAGAAATGCTTCAGCATAAAATGGTTATTTTTTGTACCGCTTATAAAAATTATGCCGCCGATGCTTTTAATATCGATGCAATAGATTATATCACCAAACCGGTAAGGTTAGAGCGTCTGCAAAAAGCGATTTCCAAAGCCGTTGATCGCTTTGATAAACCGGATGCCGCTAAAAAGTTCATACAGTTAAATACCGATAAGGGAAAAACCTTATTGTATTTCAACCAGATTCAATATATAAAAACGGCCATTAGTGACAGCAGGGATAAAACCGTTTTACTTACTGACGGAAGTTTTCTGAATTTGAAAAACGTGAAATTTGATACTCTTTTAAACGAATTACCCGAACAGGATTTCTGCCGTATCAACAAAAAAGAAATCATTGCCGTAAAAGCAATAAAATTCTTTAATCATAACGAAATTGTGCTGCATCATCTTGAGGAAAACAATAAAAATACGACTTTGATTTTAAGCGAAACCTATCGTTCGGAATTTTTGAAAAAGGTAAAAATATAGATGTAAAAAGTTTGTCAGGCTGAGCGTCCGAAGCTTCGGGAGAAGCCCCTTTTATCTAATATAGTCTTCTCCCGAAGCTTCGGACGCTCACGATGACAGTCGTTTTCATAACTTATTACAAAGTTTTTCGGACTTGTTACATAGATTGAAAATTAGCTGGAAATTTGCTTTTTCAGTTAAATGGCAGTTCTGATATTTGCGGCAAATTTAATCAAAAGAACGAGTTATGAATAATATTAAAAACTCTGTATTTTACGTTACAATTATAGGTGGTTTTACTGCTTTGATATATTGGGTAATTTCAAAAGGCGCGGCGCTTGAAGTAGGGCGCAATATTGTTAAGAAAAAAATCGAAAGCAATCATTGGAATGATTTCCTGCATTCTATGGTTGAAAATCTACAGCATCCTTTAGCCATTTTACTGGCTCAAATCGTCACTATAATTTTGGTAGCGCGTTTGTTTGGATGGTTTTTTAGAAAAATCGGACAACCGTCTGTAATTGGCGAAATGATTGCCGGAATTGTTTTAGGGCCTTCTTTGGTTGGAATGTATTTCCCGGAATTTTCTGCAGCATTATTCCCAAAAGAATCTTTAGGAAATTTACAATTTTTAAGTCAGATTGGTTTGATACTTTTCATGTTCGTAATCGGGATGGAACTGGATTTGAAAGTATTAAAAAACAAAGCACATGATGCCGTTGTAATCAGTCACGCCAGTATTGTTATTCCGTTTGCCTTAGGATTAACACTGGCTTATTTTATCTATCATACTTTTGCTCCAATCGGAGTTGAGTTTTCTTCTTTCGGGCTGTTTATGGGAATTGCGATGAGTATTACAGCATTTCCTGTTCTTGCCAGAATTGTTCAGGAGCGCGGCATGCAGAAAACCAAACTGGGTACTATTGCCATAACGTGCGCCGCTGCAGATGATATTACAGCATGGTGTATTCTGGCTGTAGTAATTGCTATTGTAAAAGCAGGTTCTTTTACCAGTGCTTTGTATGTTATTGGTTTGGCCATTTTATATGTAATTATAATGTTGAAAATCGTTCGTCCGTTTCTAAAACGTGTAGGAGATTTAAATTCAACAAGAGAAAGTTTAAATAAACCGGTAGTGGCTATTTTCTTTATTACACTTTTATTTTCGGCTTATGCTGCTGAGTTAATTGGAATTCATGCTTTATTCGGAGCTTTTTTAGCAGGAGCAATTATGCCGGAAAACAATAAATTCAGAAATATATTTATCGAAAAAGTAGAAGATGTTTCTATCATCGTCTTATTACCGTTATTCTTTGTTTTTACAGGTTTGCGTACGCAAATTGGTTTGTTAAACGATCCTGAATTATGGAAAATAACAGGATTAATTATTGCGGTTGCCGTAGTAGGTAAATTCTTTGGAAGCGCCTTGGCAGCAAAATTCGTAGGTCAGAACTGGAAAGACAGTTTAGCTATCGGAGCTTTGATGAATACACGTGGATTGATGGAGCTTGTTGTTTTAAACATTGGTTATGACCTTGGCGTTCTTTCTACAGAGATTTTTACCATGATGGTCATTATGGCTTTGGTGACAACTTTTATGACAGGTCCGGCATTAGATTTTATCGGATGGGCTTTTAAAGATAAGGCAACAATAATTCCGCAGGAAATTGGAAATAAAAGCAAATACAAGATTTTGCTGTCATTTGGTACTCCGGAAAAAGGCAAAAAGTTATTGAAAATTGCCAATAGCTTAGTAAAAAAACAACCGGACAATTCGATCGTCACAGCGATGCATTTGTCTTTGAGCACAGAAGTGCATTCATTTGATGTAAAAGACCACGAACGCAAAATGCTTGTTCCTGTTATTCAGGAATCTGAAAAACTGAATCAGAATATAGTTAGTCTTTTTAAAGTCTCAAATGACATTGATATTGATATTATTGATACAGCAAACCAAGGTGAATACGATTTATTACTGGTTGGTTTGGGGCAATCTATTTTTGATGGAACACTTCTGGGTAAAATTCTTGGTTTTACAACCAGAATTGTAAATCCGGACCGTTTGATTGATAAGTTTACAGGAAAAGAAGGCTTGTTCGAAAACTCTCCTTTTGACGAAAGAACGCGCCACATCATTACCAAATCTAAAATGCCGGTCGGAATTTTTATCGATAAAGATTTAGAAGAAGTAGATCAGGTTTTTATGCCGATTTTCAGTAAAGAAGATGCTTTTTTAATTGAATATGCCAAGAAATTAATCAATAATAATGGTTCGCAGATTACGGTTCTGGATGCGAGCGGCGATGTTAAAAATACCCGCGATATTCAGGAAACGATTCGTTCAATAGAACAGATTGCGCCCAATCATATTATGATTATGCACGACAGAACCATCAAGAAAGAATTTCTGGACGGTCAGAACTTAATGATTATAAGTTTAGAAAGCTGGAAAAAACTGATAGAATCACAAAGTATATGGCTGAATAACACACCTTCAGTTTTGATTATTAAGCCTTAGACTTTAAAATTTAATATTTTTAAAATCCCAAACTCCAATTGTTATGATTGGGGTTTGGGATTTTTTTATTCGTTTTATTGTCATTGCGAGGAACGAAGCAACATCATTTGCTAATTCAGAAGTTGTGTCGTATTGTTGGTGCGGTTGCTTCGTTCCTCGCAATACAAGCTAGCGTTTGGAATTTGGGATTTTTAAAATTTGGAATTTAAATTTTACAATCCTAAATCAAGGACATAAGAAATCTTAACCGCGATATTGTCATCAAATCGCGTTAACTGATTTGGCCCGTAGCGGTAAAATCCACCCAGACCAATACCTTTATAGATTTTATTCAGCTCAATTCCTGATTCAAAAAAACCTTTGTCTAAAGTTTTATAAGCAGGCCCAACATGCTGTTCCGGGTTTTCTATATTTCCCCACACCATTCGGGTTACTAATACCAATGATGGGCGTACTTTTCTAAAAAGGGTAATTCTGTCAAAACCATGTTTGATTTGAAAGAAAAGATACTGACTGGAGAAAAACTCATTAAAATACATGGTTTCAAACGCATTTCTTCCCGCAAACGTTATACGCTGAACAATGGTTTCTTTCGTTAAATTATTTGGAGCCGTATTGTATAAATGCGTAATTGGAGCATCACCAAAAGCGTATCCTCCCTGCAACAATAAACTTGTTTTCTGGCCGTTCAGATATTGTTTTTCATATTCGGTTTTGAAATCTATTTTTCCGAAATTAAAGTCGTTATCTAAAACATCAGGCAGGGTTTGTGTATATTGAAAAGTAAACCTTGGGAACCTTTTATCAGATTCTGTTCTTCCCGTAGGAGTCTGCATAAAACCACTAAATGGTGCCCAAACAACAGAAAGCATTGCGGTTGTCATAATGTAGCTTGAATACAATTTTCCGTTGAGGTTAAACAGATAATCAAATTTTGGCTCGATAAAGTTTCGCGATACCTCAAGAATAGCTTCCGTCTTTGGGATAATTTTAGTTTGAACATTTGCTTTCCAGCCTGAATATTCATAAAAAGTACTAATGTTGATCGGGCGAGGGTCATAAATTTTAAAAACACGTTTGTCAACAGCAAAAACCGTACTCGCAATCTCCCTCACATCATCTGTATAATAGGCATTTATCCAGGTATTAGTGCTTTTGTCAAGCAAAACCCCTGCGCCTGAGCTGTACTTAAAAGCCCCATCTTTAGTCCCGTATGCGGTATAAGCTTCAAGTCGGAAATTTTTGGAAAAACGATCATTTGTGATGCCGCCCAGTCCAAGTCTGAAGCCTTCGTAATTATTGTAACTGATAATTTTTTTCAGATCCAGATCAACAGGTCCGATCGGGTAGAAGCCATTTATAATTTTACGGCCGATGCCTAATCGTTTTTCAACTCTTTTTTCGATAGAAAGGCTATCAAGCAGCAAATAAGTTCTTTGGCTTTTTAAATCAAGATTTTCTTTTCTGTAGGCCTCCCAGAAACTTTCAGGTTTTTTGTTTGCATCTTCTTTAATTTCGATATAAAGCGACGGGTTTTTTATAGCTGAACTGGTATTAAAATGGACATCGAAACTATTGCTTTCGGAAATTAAATACGTAAAATCAGAAGCTACTTTTTTTCGCGGCTCAACATCCTCGTCAGAATCTGCATCAAACTGAATTGTCCCGCCAAGAATCTTGATATCTTCGTTGTTTTTTCCTTTTACAATTTTAAAAGTTGTATTGCTCTGAAACCAGAGTTTTTCGGCAGTATCATATTCAAATTCATGAATCCCGCTGATATCCAAAACACCTTTAATACGCATAACGGCTTTTGCAATGGCAAAATTTTCCTTATCAATATATAAAACACCTTCTAATCCTGATTTTCTTTTTTGTTTGTATTTAAAGTAAACCATGTAAGTATCACGCCCTTTTATACTTACGGTATCCAGTAATTTATAATTGTAATCTCCGAGGGCATTATTAGATATTGGACTTTCATATTTTGTTTCCAGCAATTCATATTTTGGGTCATAAATAGAAATTGATTGAAGATTGAAGGCGATAATTTCATAGACAGGCTGTTTAAAACCAGCCATTTTTGTCCCAAGAACAGTCTCTTTCAGTTTGTTGTTTCCAAACTGGTACTGCGATATTTTTTCTGTCTGAAATAAGTGCTGTTTGCTGATTATTTCCTTAAACTTATAATCGGAAGAATCAACATTGATAATTTTTTTGTCTAAATCTTTATAAGCAGCAGAAGAATCTATACGGCCATCAATCGAATCCGGATTTGCAGTAACGGTAAGTTTATTATATGTTTTATATTCAAAACTATGCAGTTTTCTCTGCGGATTGTTTTGGTTTTTGTTTGCAATTACTTTTTTTAATACGCCCAAAGCCGGGTTTTCGTTAGAAATAATAACTTCTTTTAAGTCATCACTTTTTTGCGAAAGAGAAACGGGATAGAATTTTTTGTTATCTGCTACGGCAATGGTTTTGCTTTGAAAACCTACATACGAAACTGTAAAAGAAGAAGTTTTTGCTGAAATGGTGAGAATAAATTTACCATCAATATCCGTAATAGCACTATTACTGTCTGAAGTTTTTATGGTAGCAAACGGAAGGGGTTTGTTGCTGGAGTCGTTTACAATTCCGTTGATTTGAAATTGCGCCTGAATACTAAGCGTGAAAAACAAAAACAGAAAACAAAATAACTTCATACAGCGGGATATAGTTTCAAAAAATGAAAACATTAAATTTTTTAGGTATGCAAAAATAAGAATAAAAAAAATCCGTCTAGTGCAATTTAACTAAACGGATTAATATTTTGTGACGATTGAGTTACACTTTCATGATTTCAGCTTCTTTTGCAGCCAATAATTCATCAATTTTTTTAATGTAAGCATTCGTTAAGTTCTGAACTTCTTCTTCTGCAGATTTACAAATATCTTCAGAAGTTCCTTCCTTTTCTAGTTTTTTAATATCGCTATTAGCATCTTTACGTACATTACGAACACCAATTTTTGCGTCTTCAGCTTCAGCTTTTGCTTGTTTTGCAAGGTCGCGTCGACGCTCTTCTGTTAAAGGCGGTACACTGATGATAATAACATCCCCATTATTCATTGGGTTAAAACCAATATTGGCGACCATAATTGCTTTTTCAATTACAGACAGCATATTTTTTTCAAAAGGTTGTAATGTAATTGTTCTCGCATCAGGAACGCTGATTTTTGACACTTGAGAAAGAGGAGTTGCAGATCCGTAATAATCTACAAAAACGCTTCCTAACATTGCCGGAGAAGCTTTTCCTGCGCGAATATTTAGAAATTCTTTTTCAAGATGCGCAATAGAACCATTCATTGATTCCTCAGTACTTTCTAATATAAAATCTATTTCTTCACTCATTTTTTTTAGTTTTCAGTTTTATGCTCAGTTTCAGTTCAGTTCGGTATTGCGACTGTAAACTGTTGCTGATGACTATATATTTACTACAGTTCCTATATTTTCGCCTTCGCAGATTTTTAATAAATTTCCAATTTTGTTCATGTCAAAAACAACGATTGGCAATTTGTTTTCCTGGCTTAATGTAAATGCGGTTGTGTCCATTACATTTAATCCTTTTTTCAGAACATCATCAAAAGAAATAAAATCAAATTTTACAGCCGAAGCATTTTTTTCAGGATCAGAATCGTAAACACCATCAACACGTGTTCCTTTTAAGATAACATCGGCATTGATTTCGATTCCTCTTAAAACAGCAGCAGTATCAGTAGTAAAATAAGGGTTTCCAGTTCCTGCGCCAAAAATTACAATTCTTCCTTTTTCAAGGTGACGATCTGCTCTTCTTTTAATATATGGTTCTGCAATAGATTCCATTTTTAAAGCAGTCTGAAGACGGGTTTTCATTCCTTTGTCTTCAAGAGCACCCTGTAATGCCATTCCATTAATTACAGTAGCAAGCATTCCCATATAATCGCCTTGTACTCTATCCATACCGGCACTTGCACCCGCAACGCCCCTAAAAATATTTCCTCCTCCAATTACAATAGCAATTTCTACTCCTTTACTATGAATCTGCTTAATTTCTTCAGCATATTCGGCTAATCTTTTTGGGTCAATACCATATTGCAAATCACCCATCAAGGCCTCGCCGCTAAGTTTTAGAAGAATTCTTTTATATTTCATTTGTGTGTTGCGTTAATTTGTGCAAATATAGACATATTCTGATTTTTAAAAATAATGTTTTGAAAAAATAATTTTGGAGCTTATTTCTCCTGAATATGACAAAAGTCATTCTCATATCTTTCTAAAATGTGTATTTTTATTGTACCAAAAAAACAAGAAAATATGAAAAGTATTGTAGCCAAAGCACTATTCAATAGTCACTCTTATTCTGAATACCGAAAATTAGTTACCGATTTGTTGTCTGAGGGAAAATCAACCGGAGAGCAGCAATCTGAAAGTTTGACACATTACACCAGTTTGAATGAGGCCAGAATGAATCGTCTCGAGAAAACCATTAAAGTTTCTGATGAGACATTAGAGAAACTTCAAAACCTGAAGAATCATTATATCTGGCTCGTTATTTCTGAGGGCTGGTGCGGTGATGCTGCTCAAATACTTCCGATTTTGAATAAAATGGCTGCAGGTTCCAATAAAAAAATCGATCTGCGAATTGTTTTAAGAGATGAAAATGATGATTTAATGAGCCAGTACCTGACAAACGGCGGCAGAGCAATTCCTAAAGTTATTGTAATTTGTAAAGAAGCCGGAATTGTGAGAACTGACTGGGGACCAAGACCAAAAGGAGCAACAGAATTAATGGCCAATTATAAAAAGGAATTTGGTGTAATTGATGAAAAAATCAAAACCGATCTGCAATTATGGTATTTGGCCGACAAGGGAATTTCTGTTCAGCAGGAATTACTTGAAATTATGGAGAAAATAAAATATAATCGATTATAATTCTTTGGTGATAAATTTATCAAAAACAATGGTTTTTGATGTAATTCATTGAAAGCAAAGATTATACATTATTAAAAATTTAAAAAAATATTTTTTTTAATGTAAAATTTTGTATCTTGCTGAAGATCCCACCTCTATTATTTATTTTTTGATTTACTCTTTTTATTGGTGTTTATTTAATCTTTAACAATTAAAAAATGCACTATTATGAAAAAGTTATTCGAAAGGTTTTATGATTATTTTTCGGTATTTTTATTTGGAGGAAAAAACATTCCACATTATTAATCCGTAAGAATCAGGTATTAGCAAATTAAGGAGTTGGCACATTACTAAGGTTATTTGTAATGTGCTTAATTTTTTTAGTCTAAAAGACTTTCTTCAAATAATGTGATGTCAATAGCATTTTTCACATCATAATCACCAATTTTTGTTCGGCGCAAAACCGTTAAGTGAGAACCAGAATTCATTGCTTTTCCAAAATCATACGCGAGAGAACGTATGTAAGTGCCTTTGGAACATACTACTCTAAAATCTATTTCCGGTAATGCAATTCTTGTAATTTCAAATTCGTGAATTGTAGTTTTTCTGCTTTCAATTTCAATACTTTCTCCGGCACGTGCATGTTCGTACAAACGAACACCGTCTTTTTTAATAGCAGAAAATATTGGCGGTTTCTGGTCGATTTCGCCCAAAAATTGTTTGACAGTTTCATGAATCAAGCTTTCATCGATATGTTCTGTTGGATAAGTCTGATCGATTTCTGTCTCTAAATCATAAGATGGAGTAGTGGCCCCGATATAAAAAGTCCCTGTATATTCTTTAGCTTGTCCTTGCAGTTCAGAAATTCTTTTGGTGAATTTTCCTGTGCAGATTAACAATAAGCCAGTGGCTAAAGGATCTAAAGTTCCGGCATGACCAATTTTGAACTTTTTTGGAAGTCCGACTTTATTAATTAAAAGGTATTTTAATTTATTGACTGCTTGAAACGAACTCCATTTTAAAGGTTTGTCTATCAATAAAACCTGTCCGTTTAAATATTCTTCAGGAGTCATTATATAATGGTAAGCGGGTGAATGAAAAAGTGAATCAGTAACAAAATGATTCCGGCTATGATTCGGTAATAACCAAAAACTTTAAAACCATTCTTAGTCAAAAATCCGATGAAAGTTTTAATGGCTAAAAGGGCTACAATAAAGGCAACCACATTTCCAATAATTAACAAATTAGTCTGGTCGTGAGATAACTCAAATCCGGCTTTATAATAATCGTAGCATTTTTTTACAGTCGCTCCCAACATTGTTGGAACTGCTAAGAAAAATGAAAATTCTGCTGCTGTTGTTCTCGATAATTTTTGAGACATTCCGCCCACAATAGTCGCGCCGCTTCTGGAAACTCCGGGAATCATAGCAATACACTGAAATAATCCAATTTTAAACGCTTGCAGATAAGTGATTTCCTGCGAAGTGTCGGCTGTGTTTGGGTTGTTGAACCATTCGTCAACTTTTAATAAAATAATTCCGCCTATTAAAAGAGAAATAGCAACCGTAACGGGATTTTCTAATAATCCGTCGATAAAATCACCTAACAATAATCCTAAAACTACTGCAGGAATAAATGCAACCAAAAGTTTAAAGTAAAAATCAAGCGTCTGAAAGAAACGTTTGAAATATAATACAACAACAGAAAGTATAGCACCAAGCTGAATAACAATTGTAAAAAGTTTAGTAAAATCGTCGTGTGCAATTCCAAAAAAAGAAGAGGCAATAATCATATGCCCGGTTGAAGAAACAGGCAGAAATTCTGTAATTCCTTCAATAATAGCAAGAATAATAGCTTGTAATGTGTTCATGGAGAATTTTAGATTTCAGATTTTAGATTTCAGATTGTTTAATTAAAATCTAACAAATCTATTTATTTAGATTTTTTGAAAATAGAATAAATAGTGATTCCAAAACCAATTAGCACAGTTGTTGGTGCTAAACGGATACGTCTAAAACTAAAAACATCTTCATTAAAAACATTTGGATTATCACTTCCTCCACCAGACATTAAAATAAACCCAAGAGCGATAACGCCAATTCCAATTAATAAGATTTTGTAATTAATCCCGTCAAAAAGGAATTCATGCTTTTGTTGTTGTTCTTCTTTATTATTGTTTTTCATTGTTGTTTTTTTGTCAGCCTGAGCGAAGCCGAAGGCATTTTGTTTTTAAAATCTAAAATCTAAAGTCAGCAAATCTAAAATTAATAGAGATCATCTGTTCTTAAATTAAGAAAACGTTGTGTAGCAAAGTGTGTACTTACCCAGGTAATTAAAATCCCTAATCCGAAAACGGCCAGTAAAACCAATCCTATTAAAACCTTGTCCTCTAAAATTCCTAATCCCGGAAAATTAGTTTCTACATAAAATAAAACTCCTATCAGGGCAATAATCGCCAAACCGGAACCCAGCATTCCTAATTTTACACTACGCATAACAAATGGCTTACGAATAAACGATTTTGTAGCGCCCACCATTTGCATTGTTTTAATGATGAATCGGTTAGAGTGTATAGATAATCGCAATGAACTATTGATTAATAACACCGCAATTACAGTAAGAAATCCGCTGATGATCAAAATCCACATACTTACTTTTCGGATATTATCATTTACCAGATTTACTAATTGTTTGTCGTAAACAATATCAGAAATCATAATGTTTTGACGTAAACGGCTCTCAATTTTAGCGATGCTGTCTCTCTCAACATAATCAGCTTTTAAATGAATATCATAAGAATTCAATAAAGGATTTTCTCCTAAAAACGTTAGAAAATCCTCGCCGATAATGTCAGTATGCTCTTTTGCAGCTCTTTCTTTAGTTACATAAACATAAGATCTTGCAAAAGGCGCTCTCTTCAATTCGGTATTAAATGCTTTTATAACACTATCATTAGCTTCGTTTTTAAAGAAAACTGTCATTGCGATTTTTTCTTTAAAGTCATCTGCCAGTTTTTTAGAATTTATAATAAATAAGCCTAGCACCCCCAAAAGGAACAATACCAGAAATACACTTAATACAACCGAAAAATAAGAGGAAATTAACCTGCGTTTTTGAAATTTATCAAAGTTAGAACTCATAGTCTGCTTAAATTATGTGGTAAAAATAATAAAGAATTTCTTTATTTAAAGTTAATAACGAACTTTTATACTATAAATGTACAATTCTGCTTGTAATAAAAAGTAGGTTTAACCGCAAAGTGAGCAAAGTTTTTTTATTCTTTAGTTTTATAATGATCTGGTGGAAAATCTTAGCACCTTAAAATCTTAATCTCTCAGAACCTTATTATACTGAATTAAAATTTCAGATTTTGCGTTTCTTTCTCAGCAAATTCTTTAATACGTTTTTCAATTTCATAAAAAACAGCAATTGCTTTTTCGCCGGCGTCAGTCAGTCTTGCGCCACCGCCGCCTTTCCCGCCAAGAAGTTTTTCAACCAACGGATTTTCCGCACGCTGATTCATTTCCTCAACCAATTGCCAGGCCTGGCGATAAGACATTTTCATTTCTTTTGCTGCATTGGTAATTGAGCCCGTTTTCCGGATATTTTCAAGAAGCCAGATTTTTCCAATTCCAAGAAACGCACCTTCAGCTTCCTCAATCCAGACGCGGACTTCAATATTGTATTTCTTGTTTTCTGCCATTTATTTTGAGGATAAATAAGTATAATGCTTGTACAATAATACGTGTTTTTACTTAATCTAAAATACGTAATTTATTATTTTATTTGTTTGTCAATGAAATAGCTTTGGTACAATGCGCAATAAATGTAAATTTGCGATCTTAAAACTTAGAACCTTAGTTACTCAGTAACTTAGCAACTCAAATAAAAATGACTTGAGTAAGCGAAAGCATGACTCCATTAAAATAAAAATATAAAACAACGAATGAAATACAATCCAAACGAAATAGACGCCAAATGGCAGAAGTATTGGGCAGAAAATCAAACTTTTGCTGCTGAAAACAATTCTGAAAAACCTAAGCATTATGTATTAGATATGTTTCCTTATCCATCTGGTGCGGGATTACACGTAGGGCATCCGCTGGGATATATTGCTTCAGATGTATATTCTCGTTTCAAAAGACATCAGGGATTCAATGTTTTGCATCCAATGGGTTATGACAGTTTCGGATTGCCGGCAGAACAATATGCGATTCAGACAGGGCAGCGTCCGGAAGATACAACACGTGTAAATATTGACGGAGGAGTAGATAAAGAGGGAAAACAAATTGCCGGGTATAGAAAACAATTAGATAAAATAGGGTTTTCTTTTGACTGGAGCCGTGAGGTACGTACGTCAAATCCTGATTATTACAAACATACGCAATGGATTTTTATTCAGTTATTTAATTCATGGTATTGCAGAAAAGAAGGAAAAGCATTTGATATTGCTACTTTGACTGAAGTTTTTGCAGAAGAAGGAAACGCTTTGGTAGAAGCCGTTTGCGATGATAATGTTGCCATTTTTTCTGCAGCAGAATGGAATTCATATTCTGAAGAAGAAAAAGAAAAAATCCTTTTACAATACAGATTGACTTATTTGGCAGAGACAGAAGTAAACTGGTGCCCTGGTTTAGGAACTGTTTTGGCCAATGACGAAATCGTAAACGGAGTTTCTGAGCGCGGAGGATTTCCTGTTATTCGTAAAAAAATGACACAATGGAGCATGCGAATTTCTGCTTATGCAGAACGTTTGCTTCAGGGGTTAAATGATATCGACTGGAGTGAAAGTATTAAAGAATCACAAAGAAACTGGATCGGAAAATCGGTTGGTGCAATGGTTTCTTTTAAAGTTATTTCTTCGAATGTCACTCTGAGCGGAGTCGAAGAGCAACCCGTGATTTCTGTTTTTACAACAAGACCAGATACAATTTTCGGAGTAACTTTTATGACTTTGGCACCAGAGCATGATTTGGTAGCAAAAATTGTAACTGCTGATCAAAAAAATGCCGTTGATGCCTATATCGAAAAAACTGCAAAACGTTCTGAGCGTGAGCGTATGGCCGATGTAAAAACCATTTCGGGTGTATTTACGGGAGCTTATGCCGAACATCCTTTTACAAAAGAACCAATTCCGGTTTGGATAGGAGATTATGTTTTGGCAGGTTACGGAACTGGCGCTGTAATGGCGGTTCCTTGTGGAGACGAGAGAGATTATGCTTTTGCAAATTTCTTTAAAGGTCAAAACGGAATGCCGGAAATCAAGAATATTTTTGATAAAGACATTTCTGAGGCTGCTTTTGGAGCCAAAGAAGGATTTACATTAGTAGATTCTGATTTCTTAAATGGATTAAATTATAAAACAGGAACTCAAAAAGTAATTGCTGAGTTAGAAAAAATTGGTCAGGGAACCGGAAAAACAAATTACCGTTTGCGTGATGCTGTTTTCTCCCGCCAGCGTTATTGGGGAGAACCTTTCCCGGTTTATTATGTAAATGGTTTGCCAAAAATGATTGCAGCAGAACACTTGCCAATTATTTTGCCTGAAGTAGAAAAATATTTACCAACCGAAGATGGTTTGCCTCCGTTAGGAAACGCAACAATCTGGGCTTGGGACACCAAAAACAATGAAGTAGTTAATACTGATTTGGTTGATAATAACGAAATTTTTCCTCTGGAATTGAACACCATGCCAGGTTGGGCGGGAAGTTCATGGTACTGGATGCGCTATATGGATGCACACAACAAAGACAGATTTGCCAGCAAAGAAGCTTTGGCTTATTGGGAAAGTGTAGATTTATATATTGGCGGAAGCGAGCACGCAACGGGACACTTATTGTACTCTCGTTTTTGGAATAAATTCTTAAAAGACAAAGGTTTTGCTCCAACCGAAGAACCATTCAAAAAACTGATTAATCAGGGAATGATTTTGGGAACTAGTGCGTTTGTTTATAGAATTGAAGGGACAAATAGTTTTGTATCTAAAAATAAAATCGGAGATCAGAAAGTACAGCCAATTCACGCCGATGTTTCAATGGTTAATTCTTCTGACGAACTAGATGTTCAAAAATTCAAAGCGTGGAGAGAAGACTATGCTGATGCTGAATTCATTTTAGACGAAAACGGAAAATACATTGTTGGCCGCGAAGTCGAAAAAATGTCGAAATCAAAATACAATGTTGTAACGCCGGATGATATTTGTAATGAATATGGTGCTGATACCTTACGTTTGTACGAAATGTTTTTAGGTCCGTTAGAGCAGGCAAAACCCTGGAATACTGCCGGAATTTCCGGAGTTTTTGGTTTTCTTAAAAAATTATGGAGATTGTATTTTGATGATAACGGTTTAATCGTAAACAACGACGAACCAACAAAAGACAACTTAAAATCATTGCATAAAACAATCAAAAAAGTGGCAGAAGATATTGAGAGTTTCTCTTTTAATACTTCTGTTTCTCAGTTTATGATTTGTGTGAATGAATTGTCAACTCAAAATTGTCATTCAAGAGCAATTCTTGAACCCTTAGCCATTTTGGTTTCGCCGTACGCACCGCACATTGCAGAAGAATTGTGGTCACAATTGGGACACAAAGAATCAATTTCAAAAGTTGCTTTTCCTGTTTTTGAGGCAAAATATTTAGTAGAAACCAATAAAGAATATCCGGTTTCTTTTAACGGTAAAATGCGTTTCACAATCGAGTTGCCTTTGGATTTAACTGCTGCTCAAATTGAAGAAATCATCATGAAAGACGAGAGAACCCAGAAACAATTAGACGGAAGAACTCCAAATAAAGTGATTATTGTTCCGGGTAAGATTATCAATTTGGTAGGTTAACCAAAATTTTAAATACTAATCCCGAAACCTCGGGATAAATTCCAAATTCCAATTTTACGATTGGAGTTTGGAATTTTTTTTTGCACCGATTTGTCATCCTGACGGAGGAAGGATCGCAGGCGTAAGCATGTCTAAATGTTTTTGCTCAGACAAAATCATATCCTTTTGAAGTTATAAAATCAGGAAAAGGAAAACAGTCCATAGTATTTATTCCGGGTTTTGCTTCTTCCGGAGAAGTCTGGAATGAGGCAAAAGCCAATTTCGAAAAGAATTTTACTTGTTATACCCTTACAATGGCCGGTTTTGCCGGAGTAAAACCGCAGCCCAATGCTTCTTTTAAAAACTGGGAAGAGGCAATTGCAGCTTATTTAAAAGAAAATAAAATAGAGAAACCAATTATAATCGGACACAGTATGGGCGGTGCACTGGCTTTGGCAATTGCAGCAGATTACCCGGATCTGGCAGACCGAATTGTTGTTGTAGATGCAGTACCCTGTCTTGCAGCGTTAATGGATGCCTCTTTTAAATCAAAAGAAAATAATGATTGCAGTCCGATAGTAAATCAAATGAGCGCTTTGACCGATGAGCAGTTTGCCGAAAATCAGAAAAAATATGTAGACAGACTAACGACAGATGTTTCAAAATATGATTTATTGTTGAGCTGGAGTGCCAAATCAGACAGAAAAACTTTTGCAGAAGTATATTGTGATTTTGCAAATACAGATTTAAGAGAAAAAATTGCCGCCATAAAATGCCCATCCCTGATTTTATTAGAATCGTATTTTTCGAATATAAAACCAGCCATAGAAGAACAATACAAAAATCTTAAAACAGCCAATCTTCAATACGCTACAAAAGGGCTGCATTTTATAATGTATGATGACAAGGAGTTTTACTTCAAACATTTAAATAACTTTATAAAAGTTAAATAATGGAGTTTGAAAATATCTACAAAACATATTGGGACAGGATATTTCGGCTTTGTATGGGTTTTGTAAATGATTATGATGCTGCACAGGACCTGGCGCAGGAAACTTTTATTATTGTTTGGCAAAAACTGGACACATTCAGAAACGAGTCCGGTATCGGAACCTGGATCTTCAGGATTGCATCAAATAATTGCCTGAGGCAGATTGAGAAAGACAAACGTTTTCCTAAATCAGAACTTCCGATACATATAACCGAAGAGAAACAAACCTCACTAGAACCACAAATACAGTTTTTATATAAATGTATTGCCGAATTGCCCGAAACAGAACGTATTATTATTTCGTTGGAACTGGAAGATGTCAAACAAACAGAAATTGCTAAAATCGTTGGCCTTTCTGAAGTAAACACAAGAGTAAAAATCCACAGGATCAAAGAAAAACTGACTCAAAAATTTAAAGAAAATGGACAATAATATAGACTTTAAGGATTTATGGAAAAAGCAATCCGTAAGTCAGCCCAATTTGGAAGATTTACTGGCCAGATTAAAACAATTCAAAAAAGCCGCTCTGCGCAGTTTATGGATTACTAATGTTTTGCTTATCGCAACTAGTATTTTTATAGCGGTTATCTGGTATTATTATCAGCCGCAATTTGTTTCGACAAAAATTGGGATAATCATTACAATTCTGACAATGATGATGTATCTGACAATTTATAACCGATTATTGAATGCTTATAAAAATATTGATTCGACACAAACCAATCAGGAGTATGTGCAAAACCTCATTTCAATCAAAAAGAAGCAGCACTACTTACAATCAACAATATTGAGTTTGTACTTTGTCTTGCTTACAATCGGGCTTTGTCTGTATATGTATGAATATGCAAGCAGAATGACTGTTTTCTGGGCGATTTTTACTTATGCAATGACTTTGTTCTGGATGGGAATTAATTGGTTTTTTATTCGTCCAAAACAAATTAAAAAACAACAGGCAAAAATAAATAGTCTTATCGAAAAATTTGAAGACGTCAGTAATCAGCTGCACTAATAAAAAAGAGCTTTGTAAATTTTAACAAAGCTTTTTTTAGTTAAATTCTAATATTCTTCAAAAGTATAAAACCAAAAATGTAACAGAACTGATGGCTTTTCTTTTGAAAAACAATTTATTAAGCTAAGACAAATTAGGTAACAAAATGTCAAAATGTCATTTTGTTAAAATGGTTCGCATTTTGATGTTTGTTTCGTAACTTTAAAATTCAAAAACTAAAATCTAAAAAAAATGGGATACGGATATATAATAATTGCCGGTGCAATTATGCTCTTAAGCTGGATGGTAAGCTCTAAACTGAAAAGTAAGTTTGAGCTTTACTCAAAACTGCAATTAAGAAACGGAATGAGTGGTGCCGAAATTGCAGAAAAAATGCTGGCCGATAATGGAATTAGGGATGTTCGTGTTATTTCGACTCCGGGTCAGTTAACAGATCATTATAATCCAAGTGATAAAACGGTAAATCTAAGCGAAGCCGTTTATAGTCATCGTAGTGCGGCAGCTGCAGCCGTTGCAGCACATGAATGTGGACACGCAGTACAGCATTCTATTGGTTATGAATGGCTGACTATGCGTTCTAAGTTAGTACCGATTGTAAGTGTTGCGTCAAATTATATGCAATGGATTTTACTTGCCGGAATTTTAATGATTCGTACTTTTCCTCAGTTGTTGCTTATAGGGATAATTATTTTTGCTGCAACAACCTTGTTTTCTATTATTACTTTACCTGTAGAGTATGATGCAAGTAACAGAGCGCTGGCCTGGTTAGAGAATAAACACATGCTGACACAAGATGAGCAGGCAGGAGCAAAAGATGCTTTAAAATGGGCTGCAAGAACATATGTAGTAGCGGCGCTGGGGTCAATCGCTACGTTGTTGTACTATATTTCGATTTATTCGGGAAGCAGGAGAAATTAATTTGACAATTAGATAATTAGTAAATTAGATAATTTATAAAACCCGACAGATTTAAAACCTGTCGGGTTTTTCGTTTTCATTAAGTATTTTTTGAAATTATCTAATTATCAAATTGCACATTCTCTAATTTAATTAAAGCTGTATCTGTCTGTCAATCTGCTGATCCAAAGAAATGAAAGTTTCTGTTCTGGAAACGCCTTCAATTGCCTGGATTTTGGTATTTAAAAGCTGCATTAAATGTTCGTTGTCGCGACAGATGATTTTGATTAAAACAGACCAGTTTCCTGTGGTGTAATGACACTCTAATACTTCAGGGATTTTCTTTAAATCTTTTACAGCCTCAGAATTACGAGAAGCCTTATCCAGATAAACTCCGACAAAAGCCATAGTGTTATATCCTAAAACTTTTGGATTAACAGTAAATTTTGATCCTGATATCACTCCCGATTGTTCCATTTTTTTCAAACGCTGATGGATAGCAGCTCCGGAAATACCAATTTTGTTGGCAATTTGCAAAATAGGTTTTCGGGCATCATCCATAAGATACCGAAGTATTTCCTTGTCGATACCGTCAATTTCAATTAAAAGGGAGTTGATTTTCATAACTTGATATTTGAAACTAATTCTTGTGGTTTGGTTAAGAATAGAAATCAAATGTAGTTAAAATGCTGTAAAAAATAAAACTCCAATTTTTAAATTCCAAATTCCAATTTGCTTATGATTTCAATTATGGGTTAATATTGATAAAAAGAAAAATTCCAAAGCCCAACAGGGAAGTTGGAATTTGGAATTTAAAAATTTGTATGTTAAAAAGGAATTATTTTCCTTTATTAGCTTCTGCAATATATTTTTCCAGTGCCATTGTCATAGAAGGAGTTTCAGGAGTTGGAGCAAGAATATCGATTCTTAATCCGTGATCCAAAGCTTCTTTTTGAGTTGTGCTTCCAAAAACAGCAATTCTGGTATTGTTTTGTTTGAAGTCCGGGAAGTTTTTAAATAATGATTTAATTCCGGTTGGACTAAAAAATGCCAAAACATCATAATAAACGTCTGCAAGATCTGATAAATCGCTCATTACAGTTCTGTAAAAAATGGCTTGTGCCCAGTCTACCTTTAAGTTGTTTAAAGTAACGGGAGCATCAGCATTTAATTGATCAGAAGCCGGAAGCAGGAATTTTTCGTCCTTGTATTTTTTGATTAATGGAGATAAATCTGCAAAATCTTTAGCGCCAACATAAATTTTGCGTTTTCGGTACACTACATATTTCTGCAAGTAAAACGCAACGGCTTCAGACTGACAAAAATATTTCAGTCCTTCAGGTACTTTATAGCGCATTTCGTCCGCTACTCTGAAAAAATGATCTACTGCATTTCTGCTGGTCAAAATAATCGCAGTGTAATGATTAAGGTCGATTTTTTGTAATCGAATCTCTTTTGCGCTAACCCCCTCCACATGAATAAATGGTCTGAAATCAATTTTTATTTTGTGTTTTTGTTGGAGCTCAAAGTAAGGAGAATTTTCCACTTTAGGTTCAGGCTGTGACACCAAAATTGTTTTCACTTTCATATTATAAACTTTTACTAAGCCACCTCTTTTGTAATCCAATAATACAGGAAATAATAAGGGGCTATTTCAAGAGCGCAAAGATATAAAATAAAATAAAATAACTTGCTGAATATTATATTTTGATGTGTTTTAATCGAAATAAAGTATGAGAATAGACTTATACATAGTGAAACCCCGATGATTGTTAGCGGTACGCTTTTTGGAATATTGTCATAATAGAACAAAATAGCATTAAACGGAAGGATTAATACGCCAATATAAGTCCTGTATGTCGCTTTCTGAAGGTTAAGGGTGTCTATAAAGTCTTCAATATTGAATGAAGTTGCAACGATTTTTTCGATTAAATATTTTGCCAAAATAAAATAAAGTAAAAATGTTGCAATCTGAATAAATAAAACCCAGTCTGTTTTTGAGGCATATCCAAAAATATGCATGGTAAGCAGAATGAAAAATGAAAAGGAGATAATCTGGACAAAAAACAATCCCACAATAAAACTGCCTTTAAGATTACTTGTGTCGCGATAAATTTTAGCATATTTATCTGAGAAGATAAGTTTGCTGAATTCGCTGAATCTTGTCTCGTAAGCAGATTTAGTAATAGCAACAAGAGCAAAGGCTAACACAAATAAAAGTGTTGCCCAATCTTTGTTTTCCAGAATCCGGGGATGAAGTTGTTCAATCATAGCGTTACAAAATTAGTAATTTTTTGTATCAATACTTTTATTATAGATTTATTATGAGTCAAATGCCATAAAAAGTTTATTTTTGCGATGAAATTACCCAGAAAAATGAATGATAGTATTGTCATAATTCCAACTTATAACGAAATTGAGAACATAGAAAGTATAGTCAGAGCTGTTCTTTCTCAACATAAACCTTTTCATCTTTTAATCATTGATGATAATTCACCAGATTTTACTGCAAATAAGGTGATTGCATTACAGGAAGAATTTCCGGGAAGACTGTTTTTAGAAAAAAGAGCCAAAAAATCCGGTTTGGGAACAGCGTATGTTCATGGTTTTAAATGGGCTTTGGAACGCCGGTATGATTTCATTTTTGAAATGGATGCTGATTTTTCGCACAATCCGAATGATTTGGAGAAATTATATGATGCCTGTCATTTTGGAGGAGCAGATTTGGCCATTGGTTCACGTTATGTTACCGGTGTAAATGTCGTAAACTGGCCTTTGAGCCGTGTTTTAATGTCTTATTTTGCTTCTGTTTACGTGAAATTTATTACCGGAATGAAAATTCATGATGCAACGGCAGGTTTTGTTTGTTATAAAAGAGAAGTTCTCGAAAAGATAAATCTCAATAAAATTAAATTTGTAGGGTATGCTTTTCAAATCGAAATGAAATATAGGACGTATTGCAGTAAATTTGAAATTACTGAAGTGCCGATTATTTTTACAGATCGCACAAAAGGAGTTTCGAAAATGAGTAATGCCATTATAAAAGAAGCAATTCTTGGTGTGATTTCACTTCGATTAAAAAAATTATTCAATACATTATAAAGCCACGGTGATGAATAGGATATTAATAAAGAATGCCAAAATTGTAAACGAAGGATCAATTTTTGAAGGAGATGTATTGATAGAAAATGACTTAATTGTCGAAATTTCAGATAGCATCAGCCTGAAAACATCCGATTGTATAGTTATTGACGCCGAAGGGAATTATTTAATGCCCGGAGCAATTGATGATCAGGTACATTTCAGAGAGCCGGGATTAACACATAAAGGAGATATAGAATCAGAATCCCGCGCAGCGGTTGCCGGCGGAATAACTTCTTTTATTGAACAGCCAAATACGGTTCCTAATGCCGTGACTCAGGAAATACTGGAAGATAAATATCAGATTGCAGCCCAAAAATCATTTGCGAACTATTCGTTTATGATGGGAGCAACCAATGATAACCTGGAAGAAGTTTTAAAAACAAATCCTAAAAATGTTGCTGGAATCAAAATTTTCCTGGGTTCTTCTACAGGTAATATGCTGGTGGATAATGAAGCAACTTTAGAAAAAATATTTTCAAGTACACCAATGTTAATTGCTGTGCATTGTGAAGATGAAACTACCATTAAAAATAATCTCACTGCTTTTAAAGAACAATATGGAGATGATGTTCCGGTAACGGCTCATCACTTAATCAGAAGTGCAGAAGCGTGTTATATTTCATCTTCAAAAGCAGTTGCCTTAGCAAAAAAAACTGGCGCACGTTTGCATATCTTTCACCTTTCAACAGCTAAAGAAATGGAATTGTTTACTAATAAAATTCCATTAGAAGACAAAAAAATTACTGCTGAGGTTTGTGTACATCATCTATGGTTTACTGATGAAGATTATAAAACGAAAGGCAATTTTATAAAATGGAATCCTGCTGTAAAGACCGCTGCCGACAGAAAAGCACTTTGGGAAGCTTTGAATGATGGCCGTATTGACGTAATTGCAACAGATCACGCTCCGCATACAAAAGAAGAGAAAAAACAATCCTATTTAAATGCACCTTCGGGAGGGCCATTGGTTCAGCATGCTGTAGTAGCAATGTTTGAGGCGCATCATCAGGGCAGAATTTCTATTGAGAAAATAGTAGAAAAAATGTGCCATAATCCTGCAAAACTTTTCAGAATCGAAAAAAGAGGTTTTATAAGAGAAGGTTATTTTGCTGATTTGGTGATTGTAAATCCGAGTTTGCCGTGGAGTGTAAATACAGATAATATTTTGTCAAAATGTGGCTGGTCTCCTTTTGAAGGATATGCTTTCAGATCCAGAATAACCCACACTTTTGTAAATGGCGAATTGGTTTACAATAACTTTAAAGTAAAAGATATCCGTAACGGAAAAAGATTATTGTTTGATAGATAATAAAAGACAAATGAAGAATTTTATATTGATAGTATTGGTTTTGTTTCTTTCTGTAAGTTGTAAAAAAGAGTTGGTAAAAGAACCAAAGCGACTTATTGAGAAAGAAAAAATGATTGATATTATGTATGATTTATCTATTCTGGAAGCAATAAAGTATCAAAATCCGTTGTCAGTAGATTCTATAGATACCAATCAGAAGAAATTTGTTTTGCAAAAATATAAAGTTGACAGTCTTCAGTTTGCACAAAGTAATATTTATTATGCTGCAGATTATGACACGTATAAAGATATGTTTGATGAAATTGCCAGAAGATTAGAAAAAAATCAAAAAGCAGCAGATTCATTAGTCAAAATTGAAGAGAAGAAAGCGGCAAAAGCAAATAAAAAAAATAAAGTTTCACAACCTGCTCCGAAGGCTGATGGTACTATAGTTCCGCCTGTTAAAAAAGCGAATGTTGATTCGATAAGAAAAACAATTCAGGCAAGAAGAATGCAAATGCAAAAATAGATTTTATAGTTTTGCCACATCATTTATGTATTGATGTACATCTTGAAAAACCGTTCCAAGAGCGGTTTTTATTTTTTCATTAGAATACAAGCTTTTAGAATAAGATGCTTTTGCAGTAGCTTTGGTAATACTTCTTTTTCTAAAAAATAAAGCAGATAAAATTCCGTCTGCTATCCATGCAAAATTCACTAAAATAGGTTTGGCATGAATAGAAGGTCTTTTTACTTTTAATGCATCAGATATGGTATTAAAAATATCGCGGAAAACTATATTTTCTGCAATTAAAGTAAAACGCTCGTTTTTAATGCCGCTTTTCATTAATTCAAATGTAACTCTCACAACATCATTTACCGTTATAAATCCGGTAGAACCCAAAGTATAAAACGAAAGCCCGTTGGCTACTCTTACATAAAACTCTGCACTTCCCTGTTCGCAGGTTTTGCTTTTCGGTATTGGGCCTAAAATTACGCCCGGATTTACAATAATAACATCTAAGCCTTCCTGGAGTCCTCTCCAAACTTCCATTTCTGCACCATATTTAGATATTGCGTAATCACTATGCGGTTTCTCCGGATTCCATTCTGTTTCTTCAGTTATGATAGTTTCATGTGCGGCCAAATCTCCTAATGCAGCAATAGAACTTACGAAACAAAATTTCTTTATTCCTTTTGCAATAGAGAAATTGACCATATTGGCCGTTCCTTCGATATTGGTTTTTCTAAGTAAATCTTCGTCTTTTGGGTCTAGAGAAATAAATGCAGCGCAATGATAAACATATTCGATGCCAATAAAAGTAATTTCTAAAGAAGGGATATCAAGAATATCAGCTTCCAGCCATTCTATTTTTTCAAACAAATCAGCTTTTTTGTATAGTTCAAAAAATGATTTTGTCTTTTGTATGTTATTTTGTTTACGGTAAATAGCCCGTACGTTTTCTCCATTTTCAAGTAAATGAAGTAATAAATGTGCGCCAACCAGACCTGTTCCTCCTGTAACTAATACCATTTTGTAAATATACCGATTTTGCCACAAAGGCACAAAGACACTACGTTTTTTTTGTTTTTGCTACAAAGTACAAAGGCGCAATTTTTTGTTGACTATCATAATACAAATGTTATGTTATTAATTTCTTTGTGTCTTAGTGTCTTCGTGGCAAACAGGTTTTGATATTGCAGTAGACAATCCCTATATTTGCACCAAATTATTTTAAAAATGAAGAATCTAGTTGAAGAATTAAAATGGCGCGGGTTATATCACGACAGTATGCCTGGAACGGAAGAACAATTACTGAAAGAAGTAACAACAGCGTATATTGGTTTTGATCCAACTGCAGATTCACTTCATATCGGAAGTATGGTTCAGATTATTTTATTGGTTCATTTAAAGAATTTCGGCCATCAGCCTATTGCTTTGGTTGGAGGTGCGACCGGAATGATTGGTGATCCATCTGGTAAATCAGACGAAAGAAATTTATTAAACGAGGAAACACTGGCTAAAAACGTAGCCGGAATTAAAAGTGTTTTGTCCCGTTTCCTGGATTTTAATTCTACTGATAAAAATGCTCCGGTTATGGTGAATAACTACGATTGGATGAAGGAATTTTCGTTTATTGATTTTGCACGTGAAGTAGGAAAACGTATCACTGTAAATTATATGATGGCGAAAGATTCTGTTAAGAAAAGACTTAGCGGAGAAGGTGAAGGAATGTCTTTCACAGAATTTACATACCAATTAATTCAGGGATACGATTTTTATCATTTATATAAAAACAACAACTGCCTTTTGCAAATGGGAGGTTCTGACCAATGGGGCAATATTACCACAGGTACAGAATTAGTACGCAGAATGGGAGGAGAAAGTGCAAAAGCTTTTGCTTTGACAACGCCTTTGATAACAAAAGCAGACGGATCTAAATTCGGAAAATCTGAAGGAGGAAATGTTTGGCTTGACGCTGATAAAACGTCTGTTTATAAATTTTACCAATTTTGGGTAAATGCAACAGATGTTGATGCTGAAAAATATATCAAGATTTTTACGTTTCTAGATAAAGATACGATTGATGCTTTAATAGAAGAGCATAAAGCAGCACCGCATTTAAGAGTTTTACAGAAAAAGCTGGCTGAAGAAATTACGATTTTTGTTCACAGCAAAGAAGAATTGGAAAAAGCAATTCAGGCATCAAATATTTTGTTTGGAAATTCTACAGCAGAAGATTTAAAACAATTGGATGAAGCTACTTTTCTGGAAGTTTTTGACGGAGTTCCGCAAGCTGAAATTATAAAAGCAGATCTTGAAAACGGTTTGGATATCGTTGCGGTTTTAAATGAGAAAACAGGTTTCTTTAAATCAAACGGAGAAGCAAGACGTGCTTTAACTGCAAATTCAATTTCAGTAAACAGAGAGAAAATCAAAGAAGATTTTGTTTTAACTGCAAATGATCTAATAAACAATCAGTTTGTGTTATTGCAAAGTGGAAAGAAAAATTATTTTGTGATTAGAGTGGTTTAACCACAATATGAAAGTTTAATAAAAGTAAAATAGAAAACTCTTAGTGAACTTTGCGAATTTCTTGTGTCTTTGCGGTTAAATCACCATTAAATTACAACCACGTATATCAGAATTATCAAAACGTCCCAATACCTCAAAAGAGTTGTTGGGATTTTTTTTGCCTAAATCCTGCGTTGCGATAAAAGAGCATGAATTAATATTGGCGAGATCAATAACATTAATGCCACCGGTTTTTCCATCTTTCACGTAAGTGAGTGCATCTTCAGGATCACGGATCAAAATATTCATCCAGCCCGGACATTCAAAAACGCCTTCGCCCAAAGAATAAGCTTGTCCTAAAAGTTCTGTCATACCATATTCAGAATGTATGGCATTCACGCCAAAACCTTTGCAAAGTTGTTCGTGCAGTTCTTCCCGAATCATTTCTTTGCGTTTTCCTTTCATTCCTCCGGTTTCCATAATGATGGTATTCTTAAGATCAAACTGATGTTTTTCGATTAAATCTAATAACGCATAAGTGACCCCAATCAAAATGGTGTTTTGCCCGGATTTATCCAATTCAATTAATTTTTGGGTAAGTTCTCCGTGGTTGTGTAAATAAAACCCACTTTCAGGCTGATTGGATTGTTTTATAAGATCATCGACCATATAAATTAATGAAGACCCGTCGCGTTCGAGATAAGACGGCAAAAGGGCTAAAACAACATAATCTTCGATATTGCCATAAAATTCAGAAAATCCTTTTCGGTAACTTTCTTCATAAAGAGTGACATCGGTTACCAAATGCCTGCTGGTAATCATTCCGGTTGTTCCGCTGCTGGTAAATGTAACCTGTGCAGGATCATTATTTGAAACAACATCATGACTTTTGAAAAACTGGATAGGCAAAAAAGGAATTTGCTGTAATGATTTTACCTGTTGCGGATTTACTTTTAGAAAATCACAAAAATCACGATATACTTTATTATTCTCATGCTGAAAACGAAACACTTTTAGTGCTGTTTTTTCAAATTGTTTCTGACTCGAAATGGTAAATATATCGTTGGCTGTAATCAAAACTTTTTTTGTGCAAAGATATTGTTTTTTAGTTTTCAGTCTCAGTTTTATACGCTATGTGCTTAACTGAATACTGAATACTGTGACTGTAAACTAAAAAAACTCCTAAGAGGAGCTTTTTTTTAAATTATCGAATAATCAATTTTCGGGTTGCCGAAGCATTTTCTTCGCTTATTTTGATAATATAAACTCCTGGAGTTAAGTCAGCAACGTTTAGTTCTCTTGAGACTAAATGTGTCTGAATGACTTTTTTTCCTAACAGATCAAAGACGCTAATTTCTTTTTCCAAATCATTTTTAGATGAAATGTAAACCTTGCCACTTGTGACTGGATTAGGGTACAGGCTTAGTCCCTCTATAGTAACACCATCCTGAGGTTTTGACGTTTGTTTACTATCCTGTGCAGAAGCACCCGTAGTAAAGAAAAAAGCCAGTAAGATTACAATATAAAAGTAGTTTTTTGCCATCGCATTTTTTTAGATAAGTAAATATACAAAAAAAATTACAAAAATTACGCCAAAAAAAAACATCCTAAAATTTTAGGATGTTTTTAACATTTTATGTGTTAGAGGATTATAGCTTCTCTAATAAGTTTACACCGTCAACAATTGCCCACGCTCCAGGAGTTAAAGCAGCTCCTGTTGCTGTTGTGCTTGTTGTAAAGTTTCCTGTAGGGAAAGCTACTGTAAATCCGGCAGCACCAGTTCCTGTCAAAGGAGTTGCAGCATCAGCAACTTTTACATTTAACATTTTAATTTTTCCGCCAGCAACCTGGTTTGTATTTGTAGCAGCTTCCTGAATTCTTACTGCAACAGATCCTGTTGTAGTAAATCCTGATATTACAACATTTGAATATTCACCGTTTCCATCTTTTTTGAATTGGATTGCATCATATTCTACAGAACCTGCAGCTTCAGTTACTGTTCCTGCCGCTCTTCTCAAAGTAATATTAGAAACTTTAGGAAAAAACAAATTGTTTACACTTTTTGCTTCAATTTCCATTCCGAAATTTCCAGCACCTGTTTGGTAAGCAAACCAGTTAGTATTTGCTTGTCCTTGCCATCCGTCTTGCCAGTCAAAAGAGTCATCTGTATTTCCGTATGAAACTAAGTTTTTAGCACTTACAGTTCCACCATAAAATTCAAAACCATCATCAGCACCTTTGTAAGCAACTAAGTTTTCTAAAACTGTCCCTGAACCTACTGCGTAAAATGAAAAACCATTCATTTCTGAGTTTCCGTCAAGAATCTTTTTACCAGCATATTCTACACGAACATATTTTAACGAACCACTGCTGTGAGTAGGATTAGAACCACCGTAAACGATGTTTGTTCCATCTTCTGAAGTAGCAGTAGTAATTGGTGTTCCATCAGCAGTTTTTCCTGAAACGATTGGAGCATCACCAAAAATGATTATTCCACCCCAAGATCCAGGAGTTTTAGATTTTTCTGTAAAAACAACTGGTTCTGCTGCAGTACCTGCAATGTTCAAAATACCACCTTTTTCAACTAATAAAGCATCTGCACCGTTAGTTACATCAGCAGTAATTGTAGATCCGGCTTCGAAAGTTAAAGTTACGCCGCTTTTTATTCTTACAGTACCACTAAGAGTATATGTTCCTTTAACAAATGTTTTTGAAGTTGTAACATTTTCTGCAGTTATTTCTCCCGATCCAGTAGCTGGAGGTGTAACAACATCGTCATCGTTAGATGAACAACTTGCGAAAATCAAGCTTAATAGAGATAAACTTAAGACTAATTTTTTCATTTTTTTAATGATTTTAAATTATTTTTTTGTGTTATTTATGTTATTCAAAAGTACTAGTGCGCTTTCGAAACTTGGTTAGCTAATTGTTACTAAAGCATTATATAACAATTAGCTGTATGTAAACTTTATGTTATGTGCCCAAAACAAAAAAGAGCCCTACGGCTCTTTTTTGTTTTGATTAAAATGTGTATCCAAGATTAACTGAGAATCCAACTCCTTTTTTATATTCACGAAGTACTAATGAATCTTCTGTAATATCAATAGTGCTGTCTTTTCCTAATTCTTTTCTGTAATATGGATTTAATATATTCTCTGCACTAAATTTTAATTCGATATTTTTAGAAAGATTACTTGTCCAGATAAAATCTAATTTGCTAAATGATTTTTCATAAATGTGATCCATTCCTGAAGAACCTACTGCGAAAATTCTGTCTCCATAAACATTATATACTAATGTCATTGAGTTTTTCCAATCTTTTTTTAATTTGAAGTCATACTTTAAATCACTGTTGATAATCCAGTTTGATGCTCCCTGAAGTTGACGATTTGTACTGTTTTCTAATTCGTTTCCTTGTTTTTTGATATCAATTTTTACGTCGGTACTCATTACAGAAGTATTGAATCCGAAAGTAAAGTTAGAAAGTGATTCGTTAATTCTGCTTAGTTGTAAACTCATTTCAAGTTCAGCACCGTAAATTATAGCCTTCTCAGAATTTTTAAAAGTTGTGATTTGTCCACCACTATTAGCAGTTGGTTTAAAAACTCTTTCGATTGGATTCTCAATCATTTTTCCGAATGCGCCGATAGCAAAAACTTCCTTACTGTTAGGGAATAATTCGTATTTGAAATCAACATTGTAGTTGTCGCTGTCTAATAAATCTGAATTTCCACTTTCAGAAGTTCCATCAGCATTGATGTAGTTGATCGGAAGTAATTCCATTGCTACTGGTCTTGTGATAGTTTTGCTTAAAGAAGCACGCAGATTGCTGTTTTCGTTTAAAGCATATTTACTGTTTAAAGATGGTAGGAAATCCAGCTTGTCGTCATTTTTAGTTCTGTAAGGGCTTCCAAAAGGATCTCCTAATTGTCTGAATTTAATTTCACGGGTTGAACTTTCAGCTCTTACTCCAACATTTAAATCCAATTTTTCTCCAAATGTCCAATACAAATTAAAGTAACCAGCATTTACGAACTGATTTAATTTTAATTTATAATCTCCATTTGATTCTTCCTGAACATATACAATTCCGTTATCAATATCCTGATTAATTTCGGTACTAATTGTATTTAGATTGGCAGTATAGTTTTTCTCTATATTTCTTCTTCCAGAGAAAAAACGGTAACTAGACTCCATGTCATTGATGAAATTATTATATCCTACAGTAAGGTTGTTCATCTTTTCTTTGTCACCAAACTTAATGCTGTACTCCGCAAGAGCCGAGAAGTAAAAGTTTCCGCTTACATCTAAATACTGTCGGTTTAAATTATTACCGCCATAAGACATATTAATTTCGTCATCATTCAGTTTTAAACCTGTAATGAATTTTCTGTCCGGTTGTTGAAAACCTGTTTTTACGTATGAACCACCTGCTTTGATGGTTTGTTTTCCGTCTTCAGTCAATTTGTAATCACCAAATAATTGCGTATTCCAATATTTAGATTCCTCAAATTGATTCATTCTGATAAGATTGTTGGTTACGTTTGCCAAACTGTTGGTGTAACCTAACTGATCCTGAATTTTACTTTCAGTAGCCTGAATGAATAGGGAGTTAAAATTTAAGTTTAATCTGTTTGTTTTGTATCTTAAACCTGCTAAGCCAGAAAACGTAGTTTGGTATGCATATTGTGTATTGTATAAGTTGTTGTCGTAGTTACCTTGTCCTAGGTTGAAAGTTCTGTCAACCCCTTCTCTAAAAATGTATTTATTATCAAAATTAAATGACATTATGTAACTAATACTTCTTTCTTCTTTTTCCAGGTTAAATTTTTGCGAATGTAAAAATCCGATACTTGAATTTAAAGGGCTTGCAGTCTGATCCACATCCCAGTTTCTGTCACCATATGCATTGTGATATTCGTCAGGAGATAACTTTCTTCCGCTTGGAACTGATCCAAAAACTTCAGGAAGTTCTCTTTTGTTTCCAAGAAGTCCAAAAGTTCCTGCCGTTGTATTTGCATCATCAGAAAGAAGGAATTTTTTCAGATTATTATTCGTGGTGTAGCCAAATCCAACATTTATTTTTGTAATATTTTTTGGCTGGGTAGTTTCAATATTTATAGTTGCTCCAGCAAAGTCACCGGAGATATTTGGATTAAAGGTTTTATAAATATTTAGAACACCAACGATGTCTGTTGGAAATAAATCAAGAGGAATTATTTTTTTGAAAGGACTGTTTGAAGGCGTTTGTAAATCATTTACCAATAAATTGTTGTAACGATCTTCAAGTCCTCTGATGAATAAACCTCTCCCGTCAACTTTGGTTATACCAGTAACCTTAGTTAATCCATCTTCCACATCGCTAACACCTTTTCTCGACATTTCCTGTGCACCGATACTTTGTTTAATAACAACTGCATTTTTTTGGTCTAATAATAATGCAGTTTCTTTTTCTCTGCTAGTGGTATTTTTTACAACAACATCTTTTAAAGTATAACCTCCAGAAGAAAGTACCTGGTTAGCAGTTACAGTTTGTCCTGCAGCAACGGTTACAGGTTTTTCTACAGATTCGTAACCTACGAAGCTAAAAATTACAGTATAGTTTCCAGGATTTACGCTTAATGAGTATTTCCCGTCAATGTCGGTGTTTGCACTAATATTTGTACCTTTAAGTAAAACATTTGCAAAAGGTAATGGCTGATTATTAGATTCTTTGTCGGTTAATGTACCAGAAATTGTACCTTTGTTTTGAGCGATCGAAATCGTGCAGATAAATAATGTAAATAATAGAAATTTAAGATTGAATTTCATTTTAGTTGTGTTTAATTTATTTTTTTGCAAAGAAAGAACCGCCCTGTAAAGTTCATGTTACGCACTTGTTATGTTTTTGTGTTCTGTAGATTATCAAATTGTTACGAGATTAAATTACCGTTAACAGCGAAATTTAACCGTTGATTTATTATTATATTTACCATCGCAATTAAAAAACATTAGATTTTTGACATAAAAATTTGATGAAAAAACTCAATTTTTGCTATTTTATGAAAAAAACACAAACCAAGATCTTATTAGTTGATGATGAACCGGATATCCTGGAAATTGTTGGCTATAACCTTGCTCAGGAAGGCTATCAGATTGTAACAGCGTCAAACGGTAAAGATGCCATCGCAAAAGCTCAAAAAGAATTGCCCGACCTAATTATTATGGATGTAATGATGGCAGAAATGGACGGAATGGAAGCCTGCGAAAACATTAGAAAAATTCCTGAATTAAATAATGTAATCATAACATTTTTAACAGCAAGAAGCGAAGACTATTCTCAAGTTGCTGGTTTTGATGCAGGTGCAGATGATTATATCACCAAACCAATAAAACCAAAATTATTGGTAAGCAAAGTAAAGGCTTTGTTAAGAAGGTTAAAAGAACAAGAAGTTGTTACAGATACCTTAAACGTTGGAGGAATCGAAATTAACCGCGAGGAATATAAGATCATAAAAGGCAATGTAGAAATTGCTTTGCCAAGAAAAGAATTTGAATTGTTTTACTTACTGGCTTCTAAACCGGGAAAAGTTTTTAAAAGAGATGAAATCCTTGACAAAGTCTGGGGTAATGAAGTGGTAGTGGGAGGAAGAACAATTGATGTTCATATCAGAAAATTACGCGAAAAGATCGGAGAAGACTTTTTTAAAACTATAAAAGGAGTTGGTTATAAATTTGAAGTTTAGTTTTTTTACGATTCTGAGGTTCTAATTTGCTAAGGTTTTAGTGACTAACTGATTTCTCTGAAGATCAAACGAATTTCAGATTATAAAAAATAAACCATATAAGAATTAAAGATCCTATGAACTTTAATTTCTTATATGGTTTTTGAGTTAACTTTGTTTTTAGTTCAAATGTTAATTTAAAGAAAAATGTATAACTCAAAAGAGAACCTTAATTTTTCTTAATCTCTTAATGGTTCATTATTATAAAGAATAACTGTCTGAAATGAAAATTAATTTTAAAAAAACCTACAAATTTGCTGTAAAATCGGCATTATATATAAGTCTTTTTACAACTGGGTTTGTGTTGATTTTAATGTCCTTATTTTATAAAGGTCAACTAAAACATCAGGTTGCATTTGGAATAATTTTTATTATCTCAGTTTATATTTTCTCCTTTTTAGTTTTGCAATATCGGGTAGAACGTTTTATTTACAGAAGAGTAAAAAAAATATACGACGATGTTTCTTTACTGGAATCTACAACGCTTATCAATCAGCCTATAACTACAGATATGGAAACGCTTTCACGTGAAGTGAAAAAGTTTGCTACTGATAAAAAACTCGAAATTGAAATGCTCGAAATTCGTGAACAATACCGCAGAGAGTTTCTGGGGAATGTTTCGCACGAATTAAAAACACCATTATTTACAGTTCAGGGTTATGTTTCCACATTGCTTGACGGAGCTATGGACGACAAACATATCCGAAAGAAATATTTAAAACGTGCCGAAAAGGGGGTGGAACGTCTTATTTATATTGTTGAAGATCTTGATATGATTACCAAACTGGAATCGGGCGATCTGGATTTGGTCATGACTGATTTTGATATTGTGGAGTTAATTCAGAATGTCTTTGACTTATTAGAAATGAAAGCCGATAAAAAGAAAATTAAATTGGCTTTTGAAAGTAAAAATGTACAATCGGTTATTATTCGTGGAGATCAGGACAGGATACAACAGGTTCTGGAAAACCTGATTGTAAACTCTATTAAATATGGCAAAGAAGGCGGACTTACAGAAGTTGGCGTAGTAAACCTAACCAAGAAAAAAGTCTTAATTCGTATTAGTGATAATGGAGAGGGAGTTGAAAAACAAAACATCCCAAGACTTTTTGAACGTTTTTACAGAGTTGATAAAAGCGGAACACGATCAGAAGGAGGTTCGGGGCTTGGACTGGCAATTGTAAAACACATTATTGAAGCACACAAAGAGAAAGTCTATGTAGAAAGTGAGTTCGGAATTGGTTCTGAATTCTCATTTACACTCGAAAAAGCACATAAAGTACAAAAGTCAGAAGTTAAATAATTGTAACTTATTGCGCGGTAAGGCACCGTTAACCATGGCCTTAGAGACTTAATCATAATTACATAACTATTTCTAAACAAATCTTCTTATTATCGTAACATCCTGTTAATGATTTCTTAACATTGGTGATACATCTTTGCATCTTGAATTTTAGTGCATTAAAGCGAAAGATGATAAAAAGAAAAATAATTGCAATTTTATTGCTAATTACTTGTGTAGCAAATGCGCAAGATTTGAAAAAAGAAGATGTAAAAAAAGAGGTTTTACGCCTTTTAGACTCCATTAATCAGGCAAAACTTCCAGATACAAAATCTGGCGTAAGCGGAGAAGAACACTGGTACGACAGAATCTCGTTAAGAGGTTATGCCCAAATAAGATACAATGGTTTGTTTTCTACAAATGACAAAGTTTCCTGTGATCAATGTGATAAATCCTGGGGAACTATATCTACAGCTCCGGACGCAAAAGCAAACAACGGACTTTTTATCAGACGTGCACGTCTTGTTTTTTCAGGCCAAGTCCATCCAAATGTATTTTTCTATTTCCAGCCGGATTTTGCCAGTTCACCAAGTACCGGAATTCAGAATTTTGTACAAATCAGGGATTTATATTTTGATCTTTCTTTTGATAAGAAAAAAGAATATCGTTTACGTGTAGGGCAGAGTAAGATTCCGTATGGTTTTGAAAACATGCAGTCAAGCTCGCAACGTTTGACTCTGGACCGTGCCGATGGAATAAACAGTTCAATAGCAAATGAGCGTGATTTAGGTATGTTCTTTTACTGGGCACCGGCCGAAATCAGAGAGCGTTTTGAAATGCTGGTTAAAAACGGTTATAAAGGTTCTGGTGATTTTGGTGTATTTGCATTTGGAGTTTACAATGGACAGATTGCCAATAAAATAGACGGAAACAGAGACCTCAATGTTGTAGCAAGAGTTACATATCCATTCGTAATCGGTAATCAGATTATTGAACCGGGAATTCAGGCATATACCGGAAAATGGGCATTTACGGGTGAGATTTCATCTGGCGTGATTGTTAATGATCCGCAATATGTTAAAGACCAGCGAGTAGGAGCAACCTTTGTTTTATATCCAAAACCATTCGGAGTCCAGACAGAATATAATATCGGAACAGGTCCAAAATACAATACCCTAACAAATACTGTTGATGAAACAGATTTAAATGGAGGATATGTATTGTTGAATTACAAATGGGACATCAAAAAACAACATATTTATCCTTTTGCCAAATTTCAATATTATGACGGAGGAAAAAAATATGAAAAAGATGCCAGAAGTTATGTTGTAAGAGATTATCAGTTTGGTGTAGAATGGCAGCCAATAAAAGCTTTTGAGCTCACTGCAGAATACGTTGTAGCCGACAGAACTTTTGAAGACAGCGCTCTGCCGGTAAACAGACAACAAGGTAATTTATTGCGACTTCAGGCACAGTTCAATTTCTAAGCCTTATCTTCAAAAATAGAAAACAAAGAATCCCAGTCGATGTTGTTTTTAAATTGAGATAAACCGTTAAACGATTTTACTCTTGAAAGATCTTCAATAGTAAAATCGTCTTGCGTTGCATAAGGCACCAAGTTTTCATCCTGAAGTTTTATCGCAAGATATTCCTGTTCGTATTGTCCCGGTGTAGGTATAAAAAAAGCTTTTTTGCCCAATTTTGCCAAATCCATTACAGTAGTATAACCAGAACGGCATAAAACCAATTCACTTTCGTTAAAGGTCTGTTCCAGTTGTTTCGAATTCATAAAATTGTAATAAGTCACATTTCCAATTTCCTGTTTCGTCTGGGTTTTTTCGACCACACCTTTTACAAAAACAACTTTTCCATCATAACGTTTTACTTCTTCCTGAAGTTTTTCATCCAGATAAGTACGTTGAGGTTCAGGGCCGGAAAGAATAACCATTAAATCATAAACCTTTGGTGTATCTTTTTGGCGCATCCTGCTCAAGGGTCCGATATATTTTAAATTCAGTTCGTTTGTTTTAAGATGACCCAGCTCGCCAGTTAAATTTAAGGTGTCATTCGTGTCCGGAATCCAGCATTCTGAATATTTTTTTATAATATGCTGATGACATTTACTGGTAAACCATGTTGTATTTCCGGTCATCACGTTCAATTGATGCGTCATAAAAACAGAAGGAATTTTTCTGCTGAAAACCCCTAATCTGTTATCTGAAATGATACCATCAATACCATGTTTTCTAATCCATGACTTTACCATTTTTTTCTCATCAAGAATGGCAGTAATCATTTTTGGTAAATTTTTAATTAATTTCCATTTAAAGTTTTTACCGTTTTTAGCATATTCAATATGATAAGAAGGAAGTTCTAATGTTTCTATATAGGGAAATTCTTTTCGTAATAAGGCCAGTGCAATACCGTCGGAAGCTATTATCGGAATATAATTATTCTCCTGAAGCGCCTTTATAATAGGAATACATCTTGTAGCATGTCCTAAACCCCAGTTTAACGGGGCCACTAAAATAGTTTTGTTCGCAGAATAGTCAATGCTCATATGTAACGCGTTTTAAAAAACGAAGATATAGAAATATGTTTTTTATGTTATTTCCGACATATTACTAAATTATTAACTCTATATTTTATTTAAGGCACTAAGGTTCTGAGATTCTGAGGTTCTAAGTTTTTTATTTAACAAAAGAAAAAGCCGAACTTAAGTTCGGCTTCAAAGTCGTGTATCTAAATTTTAGTCCCGAGGCTACGGGATAGGAACTTAGTATTTCAGAACCTTAGTACCTTTCTCTAGTCCTGGATATACGTTTTATTTCCATTGGCATTAATGTAATATTTACCGCCACGTGGCCCTGTATATACTTTTTTACCATTATATTCTCCAGTAACCTTATCGGCAACTTTTGGAGCTTTTTCATTAGTTTCCTTCAATTTTTTAGTTGAAGATTTTGCAGCCTTATCAGCTTTCTCTTTTGTCTTGTCTGCTTTTTCTTTTGTTTTTGCAGCTTTCTCTTTTGTCTTGTCTGCAGTTTCCTTAGTTTCAGCTGCTTTTTCTTTGGTTTTTGTTGTCTTAGCAGCTGCCTTGTCAGCGCTTAGTTTTGATTTCGAAGCTTTTTCTTTTGTTTTTGCAGCCTTCTCTTTTGTCTTGTCTGCAGTTTCCTTAGTGTCAGCTGCTTTTTCTTTAGTTTTTGCAGCTTTCTCTTTTGTTTTGTCTGCAGTTTTCTTTGCGTCAGCAGCTTTTTCTTTTGCTTCTTTTTTGGCTTTTGCTTCTGTTTTTGCCTTAGTAGTTTTGGCAGTTTCAGTTTCCTGTCCATAAAAATTACCTGACAATGCTAACATGAAACACAACATTAATAATTTTCTCATAGTAAAAGGTGTTAGAATTTTAATCAAAATTAATCATTTTTTTGTAATATATTTCGCAACATATTAAAAATATGCCCGTAGTTGTACATTGCCTGTATGAATCGTATTTCCGGTTTCACTTTTACGTCCCTGATAATTTAAATTAATATCCAGAAACTGCGTAATGTTCTTTTGCAGAAGAAGTTTCCATACAAGATTTTTCCCTGCCTGAAGCCCTTCCAGCATCTGGAACCCTACTGATGAAAATTCATTCCCGGTAAATTCATTTTCATAAAAAGAAAACTCACCGCTTACTGTCACTTTTTTTTCACCTGCATAAGAAAACGAAGTTCCGAGTCTGTTTTGAGACAAAGTTTCTAAGCTGCCAATCTGGTTTTTTTTGTTCTGTAATTCATAAAAGAAATCCAGGCTTGTATTTTTAGAAAACAAATAACTGATTTTTGGCGCAATCTGATACCCTTCAAGATCATAGTTTTTTTCAGTAAAATCTTCAGAAAACAAAGTTGTCTTAATGCTTTTGGTAAAGAAATTAAACAACCAGCTTTTTTGATATAAATGTGTATACTGCAACTGATGCGAATTGTTTCTGACATCCTGAGAACCAATCGAAAGCAGATTTTTTCCTTTATTAATAAGGTAAGAATAGGTTACGGAATGTTTTTGTTTTCCTCGGTTAAAATACAGACTGTTTCTTAAACTTGAATTTAAACCCAGCATATTTTCATCTGAAGAATGAAACGGATTCAGTTCAAAATTTCCGCCATCGGTTTTTACTTTTCGATCCATTATAAACGAAGTCTGATTATAAAAATAAGAAGCCAGTTTTTTGAAACCTGTTTGATTCTGCCATTGCAGCGGATTTAAAATTACAGATTGTGAAAATTTATTCTGATTGGTTTTGATATAAATCTGATTTGGTAAAAAGATACGGATAAACTTTGCCTGATCAGGAAAAGGAGCAACTTCAAACTCTTCCAGTTCCTGAACTCCATTTCCATTATAATCATTCCATGTATAAACACCTTGCCCGGTTGGGACTTCTACATAAGTAAATTCCTGTTGCGCAATAGTTCCCGAACTGGTTTCATATGCCGTTCCGATTTGCATAAACTGATTAAAAAACCGGTCATTATACAAAATTCTGGAGTTTAATGAAGGTTCGCTTTTTCGTGAAGCATCTGTAAAATCAAGTGTTCGGTAACTTGCATAAACAGCCAGATCTGTTTTTTTGTTTTGTATTAACTTGGATTTCAAAACATACATTTTTGAATCATTGACATGTTGCAGTAAACCATTTTGCAAACTATCATTACGACGCTGTAAGTAGCCCAACTCTACAAAAACTTTGGTACTGTCACCGCGACCAACAAAAACGCCATATTCAGAAAATCTCTGGCTCAGGGCCGAAAACGTATTGGTAACTTTATCTTTTTCCTGATTATCCTCAATCTGAATACTTCCGCCTACCCAGTTTTTCCCGAAATGATATTTGGTTTTGGTCTGATTTCTGATGAATTTTGAAGTTGAAGCTGTCGCATCAGAATTCAGAAAACTGCCATGATTTTCAATCGTCCATTTGTTCAGTTTAAGAAATGCATTTGCCGTGTGGCGCGAACCGGTATAGCTTTCTGTAAAATCCAGTTTGTCAAATTGATACGTAAATAAACCAATATCGGTAGTTTCTTTTTTAGAAAATAAATCAAGATTTAAACCCGTAACCAGCAAACTCTGATTTCCTAAAAGAGTTGAATTTAAATTCCAGTCGCGATTAAATTCGATATTGTACAAACGTTCTACAGACCTGAAATCTTCCTGCACAAATTGGTAATTTGCGAAAGCATCCAAAGTCCAGTCTCTGGTAAAAAGGCGTTTTTTTATATTTGTTTTTACAGCAACTCCTTTGTTGTCAGAATCATCAATACCAGAAAATAAATTTTTATCATTATTACTCACTGCAACTTCAAAATCAACCAAAGTCTTTTCATCCGGATTATATTTTCCTAAAAAAGTAGCAACCTGAATTTTCATTGGGGCAACCAACTTTACTATGGGTTCATAATTTCCCTGCAAAATACCGTTTACAGGCGCAGCATATTCATAGATACGTTCGACAGAATTAGTGTTCTGTATGATATAATTTCCGAGATTGTTTCCGACAAGACTAAACTTTACATTATATAAAACATCTGCAGAGTTGTTTGAATATTCATAAACTTCAATACCGTTTACAATTACCTTTTTGTATAAAATTTTATTGTCTGCATAAGCATCTTCATATGCAGAGGGTGCTGTCATTAAGTTTTGATCATCACCCGCCTGACTCAGAACCTGAACCTGTTCTGTAGAAAGGTTTTGCTGCAAAGGCTGGTTTTTCATATCATTTTCAGAATACAAATAACCGCCAAAACTCCAGCTTTTATTTTCATGAGTAGCCCCGGCATATGTCACCAGGCGATTGTAATTTCGATCAGAATATTGGTATTCTATATTGATACGCATTTCAGACGTAATCGTAAAAAGGGATGTAAAAACAATTTCGCCTGCATTATAATCAATTACATAATCGTTGTTTTCACCTCGTTTTAATAAAATACCATTCACATAAACACGTTCAGAGCCCGAAATAACCAAAACATACAATTCACCATTCTGGCCCTTTAATTTATATGGACCCTGATTCCCTTCCTGTCCTGTAAACGTACTTTTTGCATATTGTCCTTTTACAAAAGAAACGGAAGCAAAAACATTGGTCTTGCTTTTTTCGGTATCAAAATCAAAACTTGCGGCAAGCCCCTGAACCTTTTTGTTGAAACTTAAAAATTGCGTTTTCCTGTTTTCCAGAAAAACATCGCCTGCGCGAATGTTCCAGTCATCGCTGAAAAGTTCCATAAAAATATTATCAAACTGATCCAGTTTCTGGGAATATCCCCCATCCTGAAGCGGAATATTGCTGTCCTGCAATGACGCTCTCAAACTTACTTTGTCGGATAACTTTCCGGTAATCTGGAGATCCAGATTCGAATTGAGAACGGTGTTTTGATTATTACCAACCGTAACCCCGCGCGTAATGCTTCCGGAAGTGTTTAACCCATCAAACGGAGTGACTTTTTTGGCGTTTGTATTTTCTATTCTGTAAAGTTTTTCAGAACCTACATCATTACTCACCACCTGGCTATCCTGATAAAGCCCGTATTCCTTGGTAAGGAAATCTGGATATCTCAAATAATTTACAATTAAAGTATCGGAAACTGAAGTGAATTTATCATTAAGAAGTAAAGTTCCTTTTTTGAAATCTATGGTATAAAGTGTAGAATCAACAGGTTCGTTTCTGG
Organism: Flavobacterium sp. 1355; assembly: GCF_017833415.1. Classification (GTDB taxonomy): domain Bacteria; phylum Bacteroidota; class Bacteroidia; order Flavobacteriales; family Flavobacteriaceae; genus Flavobacterium. The sequence goes on from NZ_JAFICC010000006.1 coordinate 227,945, forward strand.
TATTTAGCAACTCAAAAAAAGCAGAGTTGATGCTGAATTTTTCGAGATGGATAGTATCACGCGTTACAATTACTTTTTTGGTTTGGTACGATGATTCCGTTTCCTGCGCCTGAAGACCGGAATAAAAAAGAAGCACCGTAAAAAACAGTAATTTTTTCAACATAAATACTTTAACTCCAAAAAGCCAAAAGTAGTATTTATAATTGGTAATCAGGACGTTTTTGCGTTTTGAAGTTTTTAGCCGGTTTACTTGTAATAGTTTTGATTTAGAAAGATTTGAATAACGGTTTTACATTGATAATTAATAATTTATTAAATGATTCGATATTTTATTCTTACAATACATCATTCTTTTTTTTAGCTTTGTCAGTACAAAAACGAATCTTACATTATGGATACCGGCAAAGAACTTTTATTCTTTTTCAGTGCTTTGGGAGCTTTCAACGGAATTATCCTGGGGGTATATTTTTTCTTTTTTACAAAGAAAAAATACCTGACCAACTATTTCCTTGGAGCCCTTTTGTTTGCTTTGAGTATTAGAATTGCTAAATCTGTTTTTGTTTATTTTCACCCGGGTCTGCCAAGAATGTATTTGCAGTTTGGTCTCACAGCTTGTTTTTTTATTGGTCCCTGTTTATTTTACTTTATAAAATCGGCAGCAGACGAAGTCAATACTATGCCAAAATCATGGAAATGGTCGTTGATCTTTTGGGCAATCGTGATATTAAGTGCCGGTATTGCATTTCCGTATGAAGAATATCCCAAATTATGGGGCAACTATTTTGTGAGGGTTATTTATTTCCAATGGTTCATTTATATTGTTTTATCCGGTTATACTATTAGAAAAGTCCTGAAAAAAATCGTTAGCAGAAAATTAAAAGCGACTCCTGCCGAAACCTGGTTTGGAATGCTCTTTTTGGGTAATTTTTTACTTTTTCTTTTTTATTTTCTTTCCCTAATGCGCGCTCCGGCTGTTACATATATTAGTGGCGCAGTTGTTTTTTCTTTTATTCTGTATCTCATTATTTCGATTCTTTTATATAGGAAAAAAACAGACGATTTGTTTTTATTAAATGGGCAGAAACCTTCCGGAAAAAGAATAGAAGAATCTGAGGCTGCAATTTTATTTGAAAAACTGGAAAATATAATGACTGAAAAACAGCTTTATAAAAATCCAAATTTGAGTTTGCAGGATCTGGCACAAGAGCTCAGTATCTCGGGTCATCAATTGTCCCAATTTCTCAATAATAATGTCGGAAAGAATTTTACCAGTTTTATAAATGAATTCAGAATCAGTGAAGCCTGCAGGATTATAATATCCAATGATAAAATTACTCTGGAAGCAATTGGCTATGATGTTGGTTTTAACTCTAAATCGACGTTTTTTGCCGCTTTTAAAAAACATACCGGAACCACACCGTTAAACTATCAATTGCAGGCAGTACAAACATAATTATGAGTATAGGTAAAGAAATATTATTCTTTTTTGGTGCTTTGGGAGCTTTCAACGGAATTTTTCTAAGTCTGTATTTTTTCTTTTTTACAAGAAAAAAATACCTCACCAATTATTTTCTGGCCGCATTGCTTTTAGTTTTAAGTATCAGGATTACGGTTACGGTTTTTGTCTATTTTAATAATGCCCTGCCCAGGACCTATCTTCAGATTGGGCTTTCTTCCTGTCTTTTAATTGGACCATTTTTATATTATTTTCTAAAAACAGGAATCAAAGGAATAACTGTTGTACCCTATTTGTGGAAACGAAATCTTATGATTTTATTTCTTTTCATATTGATATTTGGACTTTTATTTCCATACCAGAATTACCCTGTTTTATGGAATGAGTATATTGTGGCGGTTATTTTTGCAGAATGGTTTTTCTTTGTTTTTATTTCAGGTTTTGATAGCAGAGAGTTACTTCAGAAAATAGTAAATAAAAAAGAGGAAATTGTTCCGGCAGAAATGTGGTTTGGAATGATTTTCTTTGGTAATGCGGCTGTTTTTATCTTTTACTTTCTTGGCTTTGCCAGAGTTCCTTTTGTTTCGTGCCTTACAGGAGCAGTCTCTTTTACCTTTATTTTATATCTAATTTTTCTGATTCTGCTAAATCGAAAAAAGACAGATGATTTGTTTCTGCTGTATAAAACTTCGGTAAAGAAAATGGAAGTTTCTGAAGTGGAATCTTTACTCAGAAAACTAAAAACTGTAGTGGTTGAAAAAGAGTTATATAAGAACTCCGATTTGTCTTTGCAGGATTTATCAAACGAAATGAAGATTCAGTCCTATCAGTTGTCCCAGTTTTTGAATAATAATCTCGGGAAAAATTTTACCACTTTTATAAACGAGATAAGAATTAAGGAAGCTTGTGAAATTATACTTTCTAATGATAAACAGACTTTGGAATCTATTGGTTATGATGTTGGTTTTAATTCGAAATCGACATTCTTTGCTGCTTTTAAAAAATATACCGGAACTACTCCGTTAAACTATCAATTGCAAAAATTATCGATTTAAGGATGTAACATTACGAGACTTTGGACTCCAAAAAGAAGTTCAAATTTATAAATCCGTACTCCGGATTTCTGTTTCAACGACCTCAAAAAGTGATTTAAGACTGACTTTTGCTCCAATCAAAAGTCAAATCTTAACCCTAAAATTTTATGAGGTTTCTAATTTCAATTTTCATTTTTATTTATTGTTTGTTTTTTTCTTCCATGATAAAAGCACAATCGATTAAAGCAATTTCAGGTAAGGTTGTTAATCAGAATAATGAACCCATGATGGGTAGCGCACTGTTGTTATCTGTTCGGGATTCTGTGATTATTAAACAGCATGATTTTTTAGAAGGGGAGTTTCAATTATCAAATATCAATCAAAAAGAAGTTTTAATGAAACTAACATCGGTAGAATTTGCCGATATGTTTTTACACATTTCCTATGAAGGAAAGGAAAATGTAAATCTGGGTTCGGTTATAATTTCTGAAAAAAACAATCAATTAAACGAAGTCGTCATAAAAAGCCAGGCGCCATTATTAAAATATGCTGCAAATGGAACAATAAGCGTAAATGTGGCCAATACTTTGCTTGCAACCAGCAATTCCGTTAATGAATTATTGGGACGTGTGCCGAATGTTGTAGTGTCTGAAGGGCAAGTCAGTGTTTTAGGAAAAGGCGAAGCCATAATTTACTTAAATGGAATTTTGATTAATTATGAACGTTTTGCAGCTATTCCCGTTTCGCAAATTGCCAGTATTGAAGTAGTTGCTAATCCATCATCAAAATATGATGCAGAAGGAAAAGCTGTCATTAATATTATTACCAAAAAAAATATTGAAAACGGTATAATGGGTTCGGCAACACAACAAATTACCGTTTCTAAATTTGCAGGAACAAGTACCAATACATTATTTGATTTTAATTATACCAAGGGGAGATTTTCCTTTGTAACCAATTACGGATTGCAATTGGGAAAAGGAAGAGAATTATTATTTACCACCAGAACAAGGCCAAATCCTGATGAATATATGAGGTCAGAATTGACCACAGACTGGAAAAGGCAGTTTAATAATTATTCTAATTTTGGTTTTGGACTGCAATATACATTCTCGCCAAAAAGTTACCTTTCTTTAGCATACAGTGGCAACATTGAAGATTTAGGAGGAGTTGTAGCAAGCCGGAATTTAATAACAGATAATACAAGTTCCAGTTTTTATGCAACCGATATTGCCAAAAACGATGTGTTACTCAATCAATTTGTCAATTTAAATTATAATTTGATTACAGACAAAAAAGGGTCTTCATTGTTTTTAGCAGGTCAATATTCTGATTTTAACGGAAACATAAATGATTTTATTGAAGAAAACGGAGTAGTAAATAATTTAAATACGCTCAAATATCTCAAGAATATTGTAGGCAGTACAACTGATATTATTACTGTTCAGGCCGACCTTTCAAAAAAAATAAACGAAAAAAATAAATTAGATGCCGGAGCAAAATTTAGTTATGCCAATATAAATTCGGCAACAGATTTTTTGACTTCAGAAAATAAAGAAGCAGGTTTTGAACCAGATGAGGAACTTTCGAGCGATTTTAGTTATGAAGAAAAAATAAAAGCGGTTTATTTTTCTTATGGCAGAACTTTTAGCGAAAAACTCGATATTTCTATTGGTGCCCGCGGCGAATGGACACGCTATAATCTCGCGACAACAGCAAGAGGAAATCAGCAATTTGAAAAAAGCTACAACAATTTTTTCCCGAACCTGCTTTTAAATTTTACCATTTCAGATCATCTAAAAGGACATTTTTCATACGTTTCAAGAATTACAAGACCAAGATATCAGGCTTTGAATCCGTATGTAATTTATCAGGACCCGTTTACAACTATAGAAGGAAATCCAAATTTGCTGCCAGAAAAAGTTCATGCTTTTGAAATAGGAGCGATGTTCAAAAAGTTTGATTTCAAACTGGGCTACACCTATAAAATTGATGCTATTAGTGGTGCGGCATTGCGTGGGGACAAACCAAATAGTTATGTATTACGTTCCTTAAATCTGGAAAAGGAAGATAGTTTTTTTGCTTCGGCATCACGATCTATTAGCAACAAATGGTGGAATTCTGTTAATACGCTAAGTATGAGCGTTACCAAAGTAACAGATAATTTTTACGAATACGAAACAGGCCCTGTAAAACCTCAGATCTATTTATACTCAAACAATACTTTTACAATTCCAAACCTGTTCAAAATACAATTGCTTGCCTGGTATCTGGGAGAGAAAAGTTACGGACTGCGAAGTGATAACGACAGGTCTGTAGTTACGTTAGGAATTGAGAAAAACTTTTTTAAAGATGCCTTAAAACTGAACTTTACTGCAAATGATATTTTTAACACCTTCAACGTTTCAGGAAATTATGATGTCGGACAAACCGAAATTTATTATCACAGAACGTATACAATGAATTACTTTAGACTTGTAGCAGCGTATAGTTTTGGAAATTCAAAAAAGACAACGTATAAGAAAACCGAAATTGAGCAAAGTGAAAATAACAGGGCGAGATAAAAATTAAAAAAAGGGGTTTCACCATAAGTAAAACCCCTTTCAGAACTAATTTTTTTTTAACCGAAAAAAACTAATTTAATTCCTTTGTTACAATCTGCATCGTCTCGCGGCTTACCTGTTTTAATAAAACCGCTTTGTTTTGTTCAACAGTCTGAGCAGCTTGTTCAGTAAAATGACGAATGGTATATAATGTCACATTTTCGCTGTAATCTACTTTGAATTTTTTCGACAGAATTGCGTTCAGTTCATTGAAATTCCCAAATTTATCTTCTACACAAACAGAGAAACTAATAGCAGAATTCTGGATCAGGTTTACTTTGATTTTGAATTCATGGAATAAGCCAAAAATTTCACTGATATTTTCCTCCATAATAAAAGAGAAATCTATTGACGAAAGAGAAATCAAAAGTTGCTCTCTTTTTACGATAAAACATGGATATTGCGGTTCTAAATCGACCCCTTTTGAAACACAAGTTCCTTTTAATAATGGATTAATGAACGATTTTACATAAAGCGGAATTTCTTTTTTCTGTAAAGGCTGTAATGTTTTTGGGTGAATAACCGTTGCGCCATAAAAAGCCAGTTCGATTGCTTCACGATAAGATATCTGGTTTAACAAACTTGCATTTTCAAAATAACGCGGATCAGCATTCATTACTCCCGGAACATCTTTCCAGATTGTCACGCTTTCAGCATTCAGGCAATACGCAAAAATTCCGGCAGTGTAATCAGACCCTTCACGTCCTAACGTAGTTGTAAAATTATTTTCATCGGCACCCAAAAATCCCTGTGTAATATTTAATATTTTTCTCGGAACATTTGTACTGATATTTAGTTGAGTAGCTTCCCAGTCTACCTCTGCATCTCTGTAATTTGCATCGGTTTTAATAAAGTTACGAACATCAAGCCACTGTGTTTTAATTCCCATGAAGTTCATGAAATGACTTAAAATAGTAGTCGAAATCAATTCTCCCACACTCACAACCTGATCATAAACAAAATTGTAATTTGGTGACTTATTATGCTCAAGGAAATTTTCAAGTTCAGAAAACTGAAAATTCACTGCCGCAAAAACCTCATGGTTTTCATCTTCAAATAAATCTAATATTATTTGATTGTGGTAATTTTTTATTTCTTGCAAAGAAGCGTTAAGCGCCACAGGATTCTCAAAATAATTCTTGATAACAACTTCAAGAGCATTCGTCGTTTTTCCCATAGCCGAAACTACCAAAATTACATCCTCATAACCTACTTTCTGTAAAACGTCGTACACGTTTTTAATTCCATTTGCATCTTTTACAGATGCTCCTCCAAATTTAAATACTCTCATTGTTAATTTTAGATTTTTAGTTTTAGATTTCAGATGAATGAAATCTGCTATTTTTTATGGTTTTTTTGCCACAGATTAAATGATTCTCCAGATTTTTTAGCCACTAATTTCACAAATTTTCACTAATTTATTCGTGCCAATTCGTGAAATTCGTGGCATACTGACAAAGATTTTAAAATCATTTCAATCGTGTAATCTGTAGCAGAATATTTTTAATTTTTCTCTAAGAAAGAATTAATTCCCGCTTCATCCATTTGAACAACCTGCCATCCGTCAAGAATTTTTGCGCCGGAATTTTTATAGAAATTGACAGCCGGTGTATTCCAGTCAAGAACATTCCATTCCACTCTTCTTACATTATCTCTTTTTCCCTGTTTCATTATTTCAGCATATAAAGCTGAACCTAAACCGGTGCCTCGCATTTTTTCTTTTACGATTAAATCTTCCAGATGAATCGTTTTTCCTTTCCAGGTGGAATAGCGATAATAGTATAGCGCAATGCCAACAATTTCTTCTTCAACTTCGGCAACAAATACATGAAACAATGGTTTTTCTCCAAAACCGTCGCGTATTAAATCTTCTTCTGAAATAACAACAGCTTCTGGTTCTTTTTCGAATATTGCCAACTCTTGTATTAATCCCAAAACCGACCTCATGTCTTCAGGATTTCCTTTTCTAATATTCATGTATTCGTATTATTAAGTGTTTATTAGCTAAAAAAGTACGTTTTTAATGTGTACTTTTTGCGTTTGATTGTCAAATTTACAATAGTAGCAAACTAACGAAATAATTTTTAAACCATTCTCACAAAAAAAACGATATTTGTGACTTAAAAATAAAACTACAACGATATAGTAATGGAAGAACGCAATAAAACACTGGGAGAGTTTATTATTGAGAACCAAAAAGCATTTCAGTATTCGTCGGGAGAGCTTTCCCGAATTATCAACTCTATACGTTTGGCGGCAAAAGTCGTAAATTATAAAGTAAACCAGGCCGGCTTAGTCGATATTATCGGAGCAGCAGGCGAACAAAACATTCAGGGTGAAGACCAGCAAAAATTAGATGTGTATGCAAACGAAGTATTTATCCAGACGTTAATAAACCGTGAGATTGTCTGTGGTATCGCTTCAGAAGAAAACGACGATTTTATTACAGTTCAGGGGAGCGATAACTGTCATAATAACAAGTACGTGATCTTAATGGATCCGCTCGACGGATCATCAAACATTGATGTGAATGTTTCTGTCGGAACCATTTTTTCTGTTTTCAGAAGAATTACTCCAATAGGGACGCCGGTAACAAGCGAGGATTTTTTACAGCCGGGCGTAAATCAGGTAGCGGCAGGCTATGTGATTTACGGAACATCAACAATGTTGGTATATACAACTGGTTTTGGGGTAAATGGATTTACATTGAACCCTGCAATCGGGACATTTTATCTTTCACACCCGAATATGAAATTTCCAAAAGACGGAAATATCTATTCAGTAAATGAAGGGAACTATGTTCATTTTCCGCAAGGAGTAAAAAATTATATCAAATACTGTCAGAGAGAAGAAGAAGACAGACCATACACTTCAAGATATATCGGAAGTCTGGTAGCTGATTTTCATCGAAACATGATCAAAGGCGGGATTTATTTATATCCAACAAGTTCAAAAGCTCCAAAAGGAAAATTACGTTTGCTATACGAATGTAACCCGATGGCGTTTATCGCAGAACAGGCCGGAGGCAAAGCAACAGATGGTTTCGGTAGAATAATGGAGATCCAGCCAACCGAACTGCATCAAAGAGTTCCGTTTTTCTGCGGAAGTTATAATATGGTAGAAAAAGCAGAGGAGTTCATGGCAGCTGAGTAGTTTTCAGTCTCAGTTTTCAGTCACAGTGACAGTTTTCATTCATGTGTACATAAAATAAACCCGATAGTTTTTTACGCTATCGGGTTTTTATTTTTTAGTTTGAGTACTATTTTCAGCATAAACTGAAAACGGTCGCCGAAAACTGAAAACTTTCTTATTTATTCATATTCTCCATTTCAAAAGAGAAAGTGTCCAAGTCTACTTTCTTATCGATAAGGGATAAAGCTTTAGAAACAATATAATCAACGTTTCCTGGAGTAAAGCCTAATGCTAATCCCATACGTTTTAACATAACTTCTTGTTGGTCTCCTAAGTGGTGATCAATATGTACCATTCTCGCCAAATCATACAAACGCTCTACACGTTGTGCATACAAATAAGGAGGGTTTATTGGATGTTTCCACGGATCAGAAAGAATTTCTTTATATTCTTCATCTGAGATCTCTAACCTTGCTGCAAGTTTATCCAAAAAGGCCTGCTCTTCTTCATTAATTTTTCCGTCAGCAAAAGCTACACGTACAATTGCAGAGAAATGACCTTTATTTCTTTGTTTGAATTCGTTATCAAATAATTCTGAAAATGACATAATTAATCGTTTTTATCGAGCAAAGATAAATCTTATTTTAATTTAACAAATTTAATTTTCTCATAAAATTTAACTTATTTTTCTGCGTTGTTTTAATAAAGGGTTTTCTTTAATTTTCAAAATTAATCGTAAGTTTACAACCCCTTAATCAATTAATACCAGTACTTCTATGTCACAATTTTGGATCTATTTTCAAATAGGATTGAAGCATGTTTTAGATATTCATGCCTATGATCATGTTCTTTTTCTGATTGCATTAACCGTTCCTTACACCTTCAAAGACTGGAAGCGTATTTTGCTCCTGGTAACTGTTTTTACACTTGGTCATACGCTGGCTTTGGTACTTTCTGTTTTTGGAATTATTGCTGTGAAAGTTAATATTGTAGAGTTCTTAATTCCGATTACGATCCTCATAACTGCCTTATATCATTTATTTACAGCAGGTAAAGCAACCAAGAACGACGGACTCAATCTGGTGTTTTTTGTAACCTTGTTTTTTGGGATTATACACGGACTTGGATTTTCAAATTATTTCAAGACAATATTAGGAGGTACGGCAACGTCAAAATTGTTACCTTTGGGAGAATTTGCATTAGGAATTGAAACAGCACAGATAATTGTTGTTTTTGTGGTTCTCGTAATATCATATATTGTTCAGACCGTTTTTCGTTTTTCAAAACGAGACTGGGCACTTGTAATGTCAGCTTTTATTGTAGGAGTTGTCATTCCGATGATTATCGACAGCCCTATTTGGAACAGATAAAATAAATGGAATTAAATAAAACAAATAAATACGATAAAGCGTATTTAAGAATTGCCAAAGAATGGAGTTTGCTCTCTTATTGTAAACGCAAACAAGTAGGCGCCATAATCGTAAAAGACCGAATGATTATTTCTGACGGTTACAACGGAACGCCTTCCGGTTTTGAGAATTGCTGCGAAGACGAAAACGGGTTAACCCGCTGGGACGTTTTACACGCAGAAGCAAATGCAATCTTAAAAGTGGCAAGATCAACACAATCCTGCGAAGGGGCGACTTTGTATATTACGCTTTCTCCTTGTAAAGATTGTAGCAAATTAGTACATCAGTCCGGTATAAAAAGAGTTGTTTACCAAGACGGATACCGGGACGATTCAGGAATTCAGTTTTTAATAAAAGCAGGTATAGAAGTTGTACATATTCCGGTTTTAGAAGAATAGATGAAATTTAATTCAAAATATTTGCCCATTGTAATAGGAGCTGTTTTTGCTCTTGGCACTGTCCTCGGAAGCCTTATGAATGCTCCCGTTGAGGATCAGCTTTTGGCTAAAAATTACTCGAAAACCAAACTGAATAAATTGATTGATTTTATCAATAATGAATATGTTGATAGTGTCAATACCGATTCGATTGTAAACCTCACAGTCGATAATATTTTATCTAAATTAGATCCTCATTCTGTTTATATTCCGCCAAGCGAGCAAGCTGAAGTTGCCGAAAGTATGAAAGGAGATTTCGTCGGAATCGGAATTAATTTTTATATGTACAAAGATTCTGTTGCCATTATAAAACCGCTTGAGAACGGCCCTTCGGCAAAAGCGGGGTTAAAATCAGGAGACCGAATTTTATTTGCAGGAAAAACAAAACTGTTTGGAAGAAGATTGCCTTCAGACAGCTTATTTTCAAAATTAAAAGGAATAAAAGGTTCTGAAATTGAGCTGACTGTTTTTAGAAAATCAGAACAAAAAAATCTCAAGTTTAAAGTAAAAAGAGACGTAATACCAATAAAAAGTGTTGACGCTTCTCTTCTCGTAGGAAATAAAACAGGGTATATTAAAATTAACCGTTTTGCCGAAACTACTTATAAGGAATTCAAAACAGGTTTAAGCCGATTGCAAAAACAAGGAATTCAGTCTTTAATACTCGATCTTCGTGATAATGGCGGCGGTTATATGGAAGAGGCAGTGGCTGTTGCCGATGAGTTTCTGAAAGACAAACAGCTTATCGTTTTTACCAAAAGCAAAAACGGCACTACAGATAAAACATTTGCTAATGAAGGCGGCAGTTTTGAAACCGGAAAAGTATATGTGCTGATTAATGAAAACAGTGCATCGGCAAGTGAAATTTTAGCAGGGGCGCTACAGGATAATGATCGCGGAACTATTGTCGGACGCCGCTCTTTCGGAAAAGGACTGGTACAGCGCGAAATGGATTTTACCGATGGTTCTGCTGTAAGATTGACAGTAGCCAGATATTACACACCAACAGGAAGATCCATTCAAAAACCTTATAAAAAAGGTAATGAAGAATATTATAAAGAATCTGAAGACCGCATTAAATCTGGGGAACTTTATGCAAAAGATAGTATTAAAGTAGCGGATTCTTTAAAGTTTAAAACTCCGAAAGGTAAAATTGTTTACGGCGGAGGCGGAATTGTTCCGGATGTTTTTGTTCCGATGGAAGCAGAACACGGAAATGAAAATGTTGCTTATTTACTACAAACCGGCATTGTCGGACATTTTGTTTTTGAAGAACTGGATAAAAACAGAAAAGCTTTTGAAGGCCTTAAGTTTAATGAGTTTTTGGTTAAAATGAAAAGTTCAGATCTTTATTTTAAAAAGTTTAAAGACTATATTCTAATGACGGGTCTGGATTTAAAATTAGATAAAACAAAATCACTTGTAAATCGTCATATTACTGCAGAATTTGCCAGACAATTGTATGGCGAACTGTATTATTATGATGTCATTCTAAAAGAGGATGCAATGGTAAAAGCAGTTTTAAAACCTAAAAAGTAATTTTAAATTTTTTTCAAATGGATATAAATGCCGTTATAAATGCAGAAATAGAACTTTTGACTGCAATTAAAAATGCAGATGTTCCTGCCTTAGAAAGATTACTACACCCTGATTTACTTTTTAATATGCCTGATGGACAAACTATTACCAAACAGTTTGATTTAGATTCTTACCGCTCAGGAAAAATGAAGATTGAAGCACTTGAAGCTTCAGATCAATTAATTAATATTATTGGTGATACTGCAGTTGTAAGCGTTTTGGTTTTGTTAAAAGGCAATTATGACAACCAGCCTGTAAATGGTGTTTATCGTTATCTGCGTGTCTGGAAAAAATCAGAAACAAATATTCAGGTAATTGCAGGCAGCTGTGTATCAGTTTAAAAGAAATAATAATAATTTTTTAAAAGAAAGTATAACAAAACTAGCATAATCTTCGCGAGCTTTGCAGATACTAAATATATAAATTATGAAAAATTTAAAGAGAATAGGAGCTTTGATCGTTTTAATGACTTTTGTTATATCATGCGCATGTATGAAAGATAAAAATACAATTTCCGGAAAAGTCGAATCTGTAGAGTTTGGAAAAGACGGTTATACAGCAAAAATTAATACTGATAAAAATGAAGTTTATTTTGCTACAATCAGTATTGTAAATGTTGGAGGTCCTGAGAATTATAAAGTATTAAAACAAGGTGATGAGGTTACTGTAAAAGGAGAATTCTGGAAAACAGATACCGAAAAACACATCAAAGTAAAAGAAATTGTTTCGGTTAAATAGATACATAAGATTAAATAAAAAATTCCCGCAATTAACTGCGGGAATTTTTATTTAATCTCGTTTTTGATAATTAAAAAAGAATAACGTTTTGAGAATAATTAATGGAATCCTTACTGCTGTGATAATTGGAATAACTGCTTTTTTTAGCTTTTTTTGGATTGGAAGCTATGAACAAAAAATGCGGCTAATTGCTGAACTTCCTTTTTCATTTGTTAAACATGCCATTGGAGCTTCAATTATTGGGTCAATAGGAATTGTTATTTTGCTTCTCGTTAATTTTCTTCATGGCAAAATTGTTGAGAAAAAAGTAAACGTTGCTTCCTTAAAACGTATTGCTGTTGTAAGTTTTTTGAGAATAATTGCTGTAGCTGTTTTTGGGACAGCCTTGTTTTTTTATTCTTAAATTATCGAATACTGTCGTGTGAGTGAGTCTGTACGCCATTATTCCATAAGGTAAGAATATCAGTTGCGACAGCAGCACCGCTTCCTGCAGCAATTGCCAGCTGGCTTCTCCAGCCTGCCAAAGTCCCTATTACATAAATTCCTTCTGCTACTTTATGATCGTTATTCTTTAGCTGAATACGTTGTTTTTCAGGAAGTGCCTTTTTGTGTGGTTCAATGTATTGCATTAAACCTTCGATATCAAAAGTATTTGCAGAACCAATTCCGATTACGATACTTTTAGTTTTATACGAATTTTTGTTTGTAGTAACCGTAAAGTCAGGAAAAGCTCCTTCAACTTTGATTACTTTTTCATTGGGAATCTGGACAATGTGAGGATAAGTTTGGGCTAAATCCTGAGTACTTTCAAAAAGTAATTCTGATCCTAATTTTCCCGGTGTTATGCCATAAGCATTGTAGAAAACTGCTTCTTGTAAAGACGAATTCTTTTGGTGGGTAAAAATTCCGATTTTTTTGTCGGTTACAAAAACTTTGTTTTTAGCGGAACCTAAAACCAGCGCACAAGACATGCCTGAAACACCACCGCCAATAATTAAAGTGTCAAACATATTATCTTCCGTTCGTTTTTTCTTCGATTTTTTTTGAAATTCTAAAAATCAAAAGAATCAAAACAGCACAAAACGAAGCTGCGATTCCAATAAAAGCTACTGCACTATCCCCTTGAAAAGGATTTTTAAAGTCAAGCAGCGTAATATTAAAAACAATTAAAGCTAATGCCAAAAGCACTAAGATTGAAGTGAAAATTTTCATAAGATTGTTTTTGTTTGTCTAAAATAATAAAGTAAACTCTGGCCATAAAACCTAAAGTTGTATTTAGAAATTTTAATGGGGGTAAATTTATAAAATTAAATGTTAGACAAACAAACCTTTAACATTAGCAGCGAATAATTTAACAGCAATTGCTAAAAGTATTACTCCAAATGTCTTGCGAACTACGCCCAGTCCGTTTTCTCCTAATAAAGTTTCTATTTTTTTAGACGATTTCAAAACAACATAAACCAATATAATATTCAATAAAATGGCAATAATAATATTTATAGTATGAAATTGAGATCGAAGTGAAAGTAAGGTAGTCATTGTTCCTGCTCCGGCAATTAATGGAAAAGCTAACGGAACAATCGAAGCAGATCCTGGTTCTTCATCACGATAGATCCTGATTCCTAAAATCATTTCCAAAGCCAGAAAAAATAAAACAAAAGATCCGGCAACAGCAAACGAGTGTACATCTATACCAATAAGGTTTAGCAGGCCTTCTCCAACAAAAAGAAAAACGATCATAATCATTCCGGCAACAATAGAGGCTTTTTCAGATTCGATGTGACCCACTTTTGCTCGAAGGTTTACAATGATCGGAATTGATCCTACGATATCAATTACTGCAAAAAGAACCATTCCGACAGTGATAATTTCCTTAAAATCAATTTCTAACATGTTTTTCTAATTTAGTATTTAAAAGATGTGCAAAGGTAAATAATAAAGTTAGGCCTTTTTTAGATATAAAATTCAAACCTTCACTTTTGTTATAAAAACATGTAATAACGACTAAAAAAGTGATTTTTGTAACAATTGTTGTGTTTCGTTGTTAATTTCTGTAGTAATCAGGCAAATTTTCTGAGGAGAATTTTTATCTCCTATATATGTATATAGTTTGACTATCTTTGCACTTTAATAAATTTAGTATTTTTTAGGTCATGTTTCAATTAGGTAAAACCATTATTTCAGAAGATATTCTTGAAAAAGAATTTGTGTGTAATCTATCAGCCTGCAAAGGAGCCTGCTGTGTTGACGGAGATGCCGGCGCACCTTTGAGTGAAGCAGAGACTAAAATCATGGAAGAAATTTATCCAAAAGTAAAACCTTTTTTGCGCAAGGAAGGGATTGCTGCTATTGAAGCACAGGGAACCTGGGTAAAAGGAACTGATGGTGATCTTGAAACACCTTTAATAGACGAGAAAGATTGTGCCTATGTTATTTTTGATGGAAAAACAGCACTTTGCGGAATTGAACAGGCCTATAATCAAGGAATTATAGACTGGAAAAAACCGGTTTCATGCCATTTATATCCAATACGTGTAAAAGACTTTACAGAGTTTGCCGCAGTCAATTATGATAAGTGGGATATTTGCGATGATGCATGCTCATTAGGAAAAGAATTAGAGGTTCCGGTTTATAAATTTGTTAAGGAAGCTTTAATCCGTCGCTTTGGCGAAGATTGGTATCTGGAACTTGAAAAAGTAGCTCAGGAACTCAAAAATTCCTAAAAAAATAAGTTTAAAAAATACACTTCTAAGGCTGTATTTTTTAACTCAAAAGATTAAAGTTTTGACTCAAAAAAAACTTTTAAAAACAATTTAAAATTTCTTGCTTTTTATTCTAAAAAGTCTATATTTTACGGCACTTAACGAGTAAATGATAATTTTAAAATGCTCATTTACAGTATTTTAATTATTGTCTGAAAAATTGACCACTTTTTCCCCGTTGTTAAAAACTACGTCAAATTGTGAATAAGTTTG
Organism: Flavobacterium sp. 1355; assembly: GCF_017833415.1. Lineage (GTDB taxonomy): Bacteria > Bacteroidota > Bacteroidia > Flavobacteriales > Flavobacteriaceae > Flavobacterium. Next base: position 243,307 of record NZ_JAFICC010000006.1, read on the forward strand.
GCTTTCATTTTTGGCAACAAATGACAATCTTTGTACTACCCTGAAAAAGCAAAAAATCAGTAAAAAAATTAAACATAAAAGCCATGTCGCAAGTCGAACCAATTTTACAAGAAAACAAGAACCGTTTCGTTATTTTTCCTATCAAACATCATGATATTTGGGAATGGTATAAGAAGATGGAAGCTAGTTTTTGGACTGCAGAAGAAATCGATTTGCATCAGGATTTAACAGACTGGAACAATAAGTTAAATGATGACGAAAGATATTTCATTAAACACATTCTTGCGTTTTTTGCTGCTTCTGACGGAATCGTAAATGAAAATCTTGCTGAAAACTTCGTAAACGAAGTGCAATATGCTGAAGCGAAGTTTTTTTACGGATTTCAAATCATGATGGAAAACATTCATAGTGAAACATATTCATTATTGATTGATACTTACGTAAAAGATGAAGCTGAAAAAGCAGAATTGTTCAACGCTTTGGAAGTTTTTCCTGCTATTGGCAAAAAAGCAGAATGGGCTTTAAAATGGATTGAGTCTGATTCATTTGCCGAAAGATTAATTGCTTTTGCTGCCGTTGAAGGAATCTTTTTCTCTGGTGCTTTCTGTTCCATTTACTGGTTGAAAAAACGTGGTTTAATGCCAGGCTTAACTTTTTCTAACGAGTTGATTTCTCGTGACGAAGGTGTACATTGTGATTTTGCAGTACACCTGCACAATCATCATTTGGTAAACAAAGTATCAAAAGAAAGAATTAAAGAAATTATTGTAGATGCCTTAAATATTGAAAGAGAATTTGTTACAGAATCCCTTCCGGTAAGTTTAATAGGTATGAATGCAACTTTAATGACACAATACCTGGAGTTTGTTGCTGACAGGCTTTTAGTAGAATTAGGTTGTGAGCGTGTTTATGGATCAGCGAATCCATTTGATTTCATGGATATGATTTCTCTTCAGGGAAAAACTAATTTCTTTGAAAAACGTGTTGCAGAATATCAAAAATCTGGTGTAATGAACACCGATAGTGATGCTCAGAAAATTTCATTCGATGCAGATTTTTAGACAACAAAATAGTTTAGTGTTTTACCCCAAATGAACATTAATTAAAATTACAATTTTATAACAAAACATTTTAGAATCTCTTTTCCCAAATCGCAGATTCAATAATTTTCAACGCTTTTTCGGTCTGATTTCAGATTGGAATAGGGCAGCTATTGAGAATGCTGTAATTCTCAAAAAATAATTTAAAAATACGCAATGTTTAAGTACTGGAATTCGTTTTCTAAGAGACTTTCATTTTTTCAATAAACCAAAAAATAGTAAGCTTATGTATGTAGTAAAAAGAGATGGCCACAAAGAGCCCGTAATGTTTGATAAGATTACAGAAAGAATCAAAAAATTGTGTTACGGGTTAAATGAACTCGTAGATCCTGTTAAGGTAGCGATGAGAGTTATCGAAGGATTGTATGACGGAGTTTCTACATCTGAACTTGATAATCTTGCAGCAGAAACAGCGGCTTCTATGACTATTGCGCATCCTGATTATGCACAATTGGCAGCTCGTGTGGCAATTTCAAACTTACACTCTAATACTAAAAAGTCGTTTTCTGAGACGATGAAAGATATGTACCATTACGTAAATCCAAGAAATGGTCAGGATGCGCCATTGCTTTCGGATGAAGTATTTAAAGTAATTCAGGAAAACGCAGCTTTCTTAGATTCTCATATCATTTATACAAGAGACTTTAATTACGATTACTTTGGTTTCAAAACTTTGGAGCGTTCGTATTTATTGAAAATCAACGGAAAAATCGTAGAAAGACCACAACATATGTTGATGCGTGTTTCTGTTGGTATTCACTTAGACGATTTAAAATCAGTAATCGAAACTTACGATTTAATGTCTAAAAAGTTCTTTACGCATGCAACGCCAACGTTGTTTAATGCCGGAACTCCAAAACCTCAAATGTCTTCTTGTTTCCTTTTGGCAATGCAGGATGATAGTATTGATGGTATTTATGATACATTAAAACAAACGGCTAAAATCTCGCAGTCAGCGGGAGGAATTGGTCTTTCTATTCATAACGTTCGTGCGACGGGATCTTACATCCGTGGTACAAACGGAACTTCAAACGGAATCGTACCAATGTTGAGAGTGTTTAACGATACGGCTCGATACGTAGATCAGGGTGGTGGAAAACGTAAAGGTAGTTTTGCGATTTACATCGAAACCTGGCATGCTGATATCTTCGAATTTTTGGATTTAAAGAAAAATACAGGAAAAGAAGAAATGCGTGCAAGAGATTTATTCTTCGCGATGTGGACTTCAGATTTATTCATGAAACGTGTTCAGGAAGATTCAACATGGACTTTAATGTGTCCTAACGAATGTCCTGGTCTATATGATGTTTACGGAGAAGAATTCGAAGCAATGTATACCGATTATGAATTTAGAGGAAAAGGCAGAAAAACCATTCGTGCACGTGAATTATGGGAGAAAATCCTGGAGTCACAAATCGAAACCGGAACACCTTATATGTTGTACAAAGATGCAGCAAACCGTAAATCGAACCACAAAAATTTAGGAACAATTCGTTCATCAAACTTGTGTACAGAGATTATGGAGTATACTTCTAAAGATGAAATTGCGGTTTGTAACCTGGCTTCTATTTCATTGCCAATGTTTATTGAAAACGGAAAATTTGATCACGAAGCACTTTACAATGTTACAAAACGTGTAACCCGCAACCTGAACAAAGTAATCGACAGAAACTACTATCCTGTAAAAGAAGCAGAAAACTCAAATATGCGTCACCGTCCGGTAGGATTGGGTGTGCAAGGTTTGGCAGACGCTTTCATCATGTTGCGTATGCCTTTTACAAGTGATGAAGCAAAAACCTTAAATCAGGAAATTTTCGAAACATTATACTTCGCAGCCGTAACCGCTTCTATGGAAATGGCAAAAGAAGAAGGGCCATATTCTACATTTGAAGGATCTCCAATGTCTAAAGGAGAATTTCAATACAATATGTGGGGAATGAAAGATGAAGAATTATCTGGTCGTTGGGACTGGGCTTCATTAAGAAAAGAAGTAATGGAACACGGAGTTCGTAACTCATTATTAGTGGCGCCAATGCCAACTGCTTCGACTTCGCAAATTCTTGGAAACAACGAAGCTTTTGAACCATATACATCAAACATTTACACACGTCGTGTACTGTCTGGGGAGTTCATTGTAGTAAACAAACACTTACTTCATGATTTAGTAGAAAGAGGTTTGTGGAATGAGACTTTGAAACAAGAAATCATGCGTCATAACGGATCTGTTCAAAATATTGATGTGATTCCACAAGACCTGAAAGAATTGTATAAAACAGTTTGGGAAATGTCGATGAAGGATATTATCGATATGTCTCGTCAAAGAGGTTATTTCATTGATCAATCGCAATCATTGAACTTGTTCATGCAAGATGCAAACTATTCTAAACTTACGTCAATGCACTTCTACGCTTGGCAATCAGGTTTAAAAACAGGAATGTATTACCTAAGAACGAAATCGGCCGTTGATGCGATTAAATTCACGTTAAACAATGATAAAAAAGAAGAAACACCAACATTAGTTGCAGCAACCGAAGAAATCAGTGTTGAGGATTATAAAGCAATGCTTTTGAAAGCTCAAGCGGCAGATCCTGAGGATTGTGAAATGTGTGGGTCTTAATAATTTTAGAGTTCAGATCTAAGATTTTAGATTTTTAGAAAATAGAAAGCAGTTATTGTAATGATAGCTGCTTTTTTTGTGTTCAAGTCTTAGCGAGGAACGAAGCAATCACACTAAAATGGATTTACGAATTTGATTTACGAGATGAGATTGCTTTATTTGTGTAAAGACCAAAGAAAGGAGAATCGTAGTATTTCAACCTCAGAACCTTTTTCTCCAAATCACATTTTCACCCCCATTTTTTTGCAATATCATACAAAAGCAAGGCAATTTGTTAAGAAATCCTTTTTTGTTTCATAAAATGCAATATTTTTTTTGGTGCGGTAAAAATAATTTATACATTCGCAGAGAATTTAAATAATAACACAAACAAAATGGCAACTAACCGTTTTTATTTTAGCAACTCTTTTTATTTCTTCTTTAGTAGAAGTGAGGATTGTGCTATGGTTATTTGAAAAATATAAAAGACAAATAAAACTAATATACAATCCTGATGCAAATCAGGATTTTTTTTTGAATATATGACAACTAAAATTGCAATACAAGGTATAAAAGGTTCTTTTCATCATCAGGTGGTTAAGGAGTATTTCTCTGAAAATGTGGTTATTGATGAATGTTTGTCTTTTGAAGAATTGATCGACAGTCTGATTTCGGGAAAATCGGATCAGGCAGTAATGGCGATTGAAAATTCGATTGCAGGACCAATTATTCCGAATTATGCATTGATTGACAAGAATAATTTACACATTATTGGAGAGCATTATTTGAGCATTCACCAAAATTTAATGACTTTAAAAGGTCAGAAAATTGAAGATATAAAAGAAGTTCATTCGCACCCAATGGCACTATTGCAATGTATGGATTTTCTGAAGCAATATCCGAACATCAAATTGGTTGAAGATAAAGATACAGCCGAAACTGCCAGAAGAATTCAGGAAAAACAATTGACAGGAATCGCCGCAATTGCAAGCAGAACGGCTTCTGAAATGTATGATTTAGAAATTATCGCTCCAGAGATTCAAACGATCAAAAACAACATGACTCGTTTTGTAATTATTAAAAAACAGAATTCATTTTTACCGGAAAGCGAAATTAACAGAGCTTCAATTAAATTTGAATTAGATCATAAAAGAGGAAGTTTAGCAGCAGTTTTAAATGTAATGAGCGACTGCAAACTGAATTTAACAAAGATTCAGTCGCTTCCGAAAATTGAAACGCCCTGGAAATATTCGTTTTTCGTAGATGTAACATTTGAGAAATACGAAGATTTTGCAAAAGCCAAAACGTTATTAAATATAATGGCAGAATATTTTAAGGTTTTAGGAGAATATAAAAATACTAAACCTTACATAGGTTAGAGGTTATTTGTTAAAAGTTAGAAGTTTAAGAAGAATGCTTAAAGCTTACGGCCTAAAGCGTAAAGCAAAAATTAGAAAAAATGATTACAACAGCAAAAAGATTAGATACAGTTGAAGAATACTACTTCTCCTCAAAATTGAGAGAAGTACGTCAGCTGCAGTCTGAGGGGAAATCTATCATCAATATGGGAATCGGAAGCCCTGATTTGAGTCCGTCGAAAGCAGTAATTGAAGCGGTTACCGCGGCAATTCAGGATGAAAACGGGCATGGTTATCAGAGTTATCAGGGATTGCCGGAATTGAGAAAGGGAATGGCAGATTTTTATCAGAATCAATTTGGTGTTGCATTAAATCCGAATAATGAGATTTTGCCTTTGATGGGTTCGAAAGAAGGAATTATGCATATTTCGTTGGCTTTTTTAAATGAAGGCGATCACGTTTTAATTCCAAATCCGGGGTATCCAACTTATACGTCGGTAACCAATTTGGTAGGAGCTGTTCCGGCTTATTATGATCTGAAAGAAGCAAATGCATGGGAACCGGATTTTGCAGCTTTGGAAAAACTGGATCTTTCGAAAGTAAAAATAATGTGGCTGGGTTATCCGCACATGCCAACAGGAGCGAGAGGAAGTTTAGCGTTATTTGAAAAATTGGTTGCTTTTGCTAAAAAACACAACATATTATTGGTAAACGATAATCCGTATAGTTTTGTTTTGAATGATAATCCGATGAGTTTGTTGCAGATTGAGGGAGCTAAAGAAGTGGCTCTGGAATTGAATTCATTAAGCAAAACCTTCAACATGGCAGGCTGGAGAGTTGGAATGGTTTTAGGAAATCCGGAAATTATCGATGCAGTCCTGAAAGTAAAAAGCAACATGGACAGCGGAATGTATTACGGAATTCAAAAAGGTGCAGTTGCAGCCTTGAATTGTGATAAATCATGGTTCGAAGATCAGAACAAAATTTACAGACGCCGTCGTGAATTGACCGAAAAGCTTGCAGAAAAATTAGGCTGCGAAGTTTATAAGGATGGAGTTGGACTTTTTGTTTGGGCAAAATTGCCGGAAGGAATCGAATCAGCAGAAAAGTTCATTGACGAAATATTATACGAGAAACATATTTTTATCACACCGGGAACAATCTTCGGAAGTAATGGCGAAGGATATATCAGATTCTCGTTGTGTGTGAAAGAAGAAAAAGTACAAGAGGCGATCGACAGATTTTAGATTTCCTGCAAGGTTTTCAAAACCTTGTAGGTATGAGTTTGAAGGTCTTAATATAAAACACCTACAAGGTTTTGAAAACCTTGCAGGAGATGTAAAGCTCTTATGAAAACGAGAGGCTCTAGCCCTGATAGAAGCGGCATCCTTTTATGGTGGGGTCACCATAAAAGATACAGCGGATAGCAGGTATCAGCTTCAAATAAAAATAAATATGAAAGTATACGTAATAGGAATAGGGTTAATAGGCGGTTCGATGGTGCTGGACATCAAAGAGAAACATCCTGATTCGACTATTTTTGGAATAGATAATAATGAAAAACATTTGCAGGAAGCAATTGACTTGGGTGTTATCGATCAGGCAGGGAACTTTGAGGATTTGGCTGAAGCCGATTTTGTAATTGTTTCGGTTCCTGTTGATGTGGCACTGGTTGTTTTGCCAAAAGTATTGGATTTGGTTGGAGACAAAACAATTGTTTTTGAAGTCGGATCCACTAAAAAACCAATTTGCGATGCAGTGGCCAGTCATCCGAAAAGAAGAAATTTTATCGCCACGCATCCAATTGCAGGAACAGAATTTTCCGGACCTTCAGCAGCGATAAGAGGTTTGTTTAAAGGAAAGACAAACATTATTTGCGAAGTGGAAAAAACCACTTTTAAATTGCAGGAAAAGGCGTTACAGCTTTTTAGCGAAATCGGTATGAGGATTCGATATATGGACCCGACTTCACACGACAAACACATTGCTTATGTTTCGCATTTGTCGCACATTAGTTCATTTATGCTCGGAAAAACGGTGATGAACAAAGAAAAAGATGAACAGGATATTTTTGATATGGCGGGAAGTGGATTTGAAAGTACGGTTCGTTTAGCAAAAAGTTCTCCCGCAATGTGGACACCGATTTTTAAACAAAACAAAGAACACGTTATTGAAACTTTAGAAGAATATATTTCAAATCTCAGCCGGTTTAGGGATTTGCTAAAAGAAGATAATTACAACGCCATTTTTGAAGAAATGGAAAGCACAAATAAAATAAAAGAAATACTAAACGGATTAACAACAACTAAAAAGTAAATTAGAATTAAGATGGAAAATAAGAAAGAAATGAGAAAGTGGTTAGAAGATTTCAATTTAAATCACCCACTTGTGATAGCTGGACCTTGTAGTGCAGAAACGGAAGATCAGGTTTTGAAAATTGCTCACGAATTAAAAGATTCAAAAGTTAGTGTATTCAGAGCCGGAATCTGGAAACCAAGAACGCGTCCGGGAGGATTTGAAGGTGTTGGAGAAATTGGTTTAAAATGGCTGCAAAAAGCTAAAAAAGAAACTGGTTTATTAATGGGTACTGAGGTTGCTACTGCAGCGCATTGTAAACTGGCTTTAGAACATGATATCGACGTTTTATGGGTTGGTGCACGTACAACTGCAAATCCATTCGCAGTTCAGGAAATTGCTGATACTTTAAAAGGAACTGATAAAATCGTTTTGGTTAAAAACCCTGTAAACCCTGATTTAGCTTTATGGTTAGGTGGTGTTGAACGTTTACATATGGCAGGAATTGAGAAATTGGGAGTTATTCACAGAGGTTTCTCTACTTACGAAAAAACAAAATACAGAAATATTCCGGAATGGCAAATTGCTATCGAATTGCAAAATAAATTTCCTGATTTACCATTAATCATCGATCCGTCTCACATTACAGGAGATCGTAAAATGATTTTCGAAGTAACACAGGAAGCTTTAGATTTGAACTACGATGGTATGATTATCGAAACGCACTACGATCCGGACAATGCCTGGTCTGATGCTGCGCAGCAAGTTACTCCTGATGCTTTGAAACAAATCATTAAAGATTTGACAATCAGAAAAACAGATGATACTACAGATGAGTACAGTTCAAAAATGACAAAACTTAGAGCTAACATCGACGTTTTGGACGCTAACTTATTAGAGTTATTAGGAAAACGTATGAAAGTTGCTGACGAAATTGGGCAGGTGAAAAAAGATGCAAACGTAGCGATTCTTCAAAACAATCGTTGGAATGAAATCTTAGGAAAAATGATTTTAGAAGGTGAGAAAAAAGGTCTTACTGAAGAGTTTGTTCTGAGAATGTTCAAAGCAATTCACCAGGAAAGTATTGGTCACCAGGAGAAAATCTTCAATGCATAATTGGAATTAAACCATTATAAGTGATATAAGTAAATTTGAGTCTTTTGCTAATGTGAAATTTAATTTTCTTATATCATATATTAAAAATGATTGTTTTTTTAAAATCCCCATCACTTTGAAGAAAAGTGTTTGGGGATTTTTGTTTTATATAACATAGCCCACGGTTTCAACCGTGGAGACGGATTTATAATCTTTATCATCACCACGGTTGAAACCGTGAGCTATGTTTAAAATTATTCATTTATCTTTGTAAGGATTTCGGTTTTGAATCTGAAATCTAATCCCGAAGTTTCGGGACAACAATATAAAATTAAAGAATGACAGGACTCGTATATAAATCTACAGGAAGCTGGTACACTGTAAAATCTGAAAAAGGCGATTTTATAGAATGCCGTATGAAAGGGAAGTTTAGGATGAAAGGTATTAAAAGTACCAATCCTATTGCTGTGGGCGATATTGTAGATTACGAACTTGAGGAAACTTCAGATGCTCTTACGGGAACGATTTTTAATATTCACGAAAGAAAGAATTATATTGTTCGTAAATCGGTTAACCTGTCGCATCAAATGCATATTATTGCGTCGAATATTGATCGTGTTTTTTTATTGATTACGATTAATAATCCGCCAACAACCTTTAACTTTATAGATCGTTTTTTGGTAACTGCCGAGGCTTATAACATTGAAACTATTTTGGTTTTTAATAAAATAGATACTTTTGATGAGCCCACTTTGGAAGATCAATTGTATATGCAATATGTCTATCAGCAAATTGGTTACAAATGTCTTCGTGTTTCTTCAACAGAAATGAAAGGTATTGACGAGCTAAAAGAAATGATGATTGGCAAAGTAAGTATGTTCTCAGGACATTCAGGTGTTGGGAAATCAACTTTGGTAAATGCGATGGAACCTTCTCTGCATCTTAAAACCAAAACTATTTCAGAGGCCAGCAAACAAGGTCAGCATACAACTACTTTTGCTGAAATGTATGATTTGTCTTTTAATGCAAAAATTATCGATACTCCGGGAATAAAAGGTTTCGGAATTGTAGATATGGAAAAAGAAGAAATCAGCGGTTATTTTCCGGAATTCTTCAAGCTGAAAGATCAATGCAAGTTTAACAACTGTCTGCATAAAGAAGAACCGCATTGTGCTATCAAAGCCGCTTTAGAAAGGGACGAAATCGCCTGGTCCCGTTATAATAGTTATCTTAAGATTCTCGAGGGTGATGATGAGCATTATCGAACGGATACTTACGGGGAAGACCGTGCGGCGAGTGATGAAACAAGGAAATAAAAAAATAAGACGAAAGTCAATCAAAAGTGATACTTATAGACTTTAAACTTTAAAAACTTTAAGCTTAAAAATAAATGAAAGTTGTTCTTCAAAGAGTTTCACAAGCATCTGTTACTGTTGACGGAAACAAAACTGCAGACATTCAAAAAGGATTATTAGTTTTAGTAGGTATTGAAGATGCCGATACTCAGGAAGACATTGAATGGCTTGCTGGAAAAATCATTAAAATGAGGATTTTTAGCGATGAAAATGATGTCATGAACTGCTCGGTTCAGGATATTGATGGCGATATAATTGTAGTAAGTCAATTTACACTTCATGCTTCTACAAAAAAAGGAAACCGTCCTTCTTATATAAAAGCTTCAAAACCAGAGTTTGCAATTCCGATGTATGAAAATTTTGTAAAAGCTTTAGAAAAAGAATTTCAAAAGAAAATTCAAACCGGAATTTTTGGTGCCGACATGAAAGTCAGTCTGTTAAATGATGGTCCGGTAACCATTTTGATGGATAGTAAAAATAGAGAATAAAATTTCTTAAAGATATGTTAAGGATTTCTAAAAATAATATATATTTGACGAAATTACTTACTAAATGAAAAGCCCTTTTTTTGCGTTATTTTTTTTATTTTTTACGCTTATTTCTTCTGCTCAAAAGAGCGAATATACTATATCTTCAATTAACGATACTCTGAAGGAAAATGCCAATGCTGTTGTTCGACTTAACCAAGTTGATATTGTGATAGCCTCACAAAGAAGCATGAATATTAAAGCACAAAGAGTTGTAACGGTTCTGAACGAAAAAGGAATGAGTGAAATTGATGCTTATCAGCATTATGACAAAACCACAACGATAAAAAATATTGAAGCAGTTGTTTACGATGCTTTTGGTAATGAAATTAAAAAAATTAAACGAAAAGATTTCAAAGACCAAAGCGCTGTAAGCGGAAGTACTCTTTTCTCAGATAGCCGTGTTTTATTTCTGGATTATACTCCTATTTCCTATCCTTTTACCATTATATATAATAATGAAGTTGAAACTTCAAATACTGCATTTATTCCTCAGTGGTTTCCGTTGCAAGGTTATTATTTAGGCGTAGAAAAAAGTATCCTAAATGTAACCTTTCCAAACAATCTTGGATTCAAAAAGAAAGAATTTCAGTTTTCAGATTACAACATCAAAAAAACGGAAGACAGCGATACAAAATTATCCTATGTAGCAATTAATATTCCGGCTCAAAAGCAAGAGGATTATAGCCCGTCTTACAAAGACCTTTTTCCTAAAGTAATGTTAGGCTTAGAAAAATTTCATTTGGAAGGTTATGACGGAACGGCTACCACATGGGAAGCATTCGGGAAATGGTATGGCGAAAAGATTTTGACAGGGACTACAATCTTGCCGGAAGAAACTAAAGTGAAAATAAAAGCATTAGTGGGCGATGAAAAAGATCCGGTAAAAAAAGCAAAAATCATTTATGACTATGTTCAGAAAAAATCCAGGTATGTGAATATTGCGATCGGTATAGGCGGCTGGAAACCAATGCTTGCAACAGATGTTGATCGTCTTGGATATGGAGATTGTAAGGCATTGACAAACTATACTAAAGCACTTTTGCAAGCAGTAGATGTTCCGTCATACAATACAATCTTATATGGAGATACCTATAAAACAAACATTCAGTCTGATTTTGTTTCCATGCAGGGAAATCATATGATTTTGTCTATCCCTACAAACAATGGATACACATGGTTAGAATGTACAAGTCAGGATGATCCTTTTGGTTATCAGGGAATTTTTACAGATGACAGAGATGTTCTGATAGTAAAACCAGAAGGAGGAGAAATTGTCCGGACTACTATATATGAAGACAAAACAAATACTCAAAAAGACAAAGGAAGTTATACAATTGATGAAAACGGAAATTTTTCGGGATCAATTTTTATAGTTTCTGAGGGAACTCAATATAGTATAAAATCCAGAGTGGAGCATTTACAGCCTACAGAAAAGGAAGCACACTACAAAGACTATTGGGATAATATCAATAATTTGAAACTGGGAAAAATAACTTTTACAAATGACAAGGAAAATATTCGTTTTACCGAAGATGTGCAGCTCAGCGCAATAAATTATGCTTCGATTGCCGCTAATAAAATGATTTTTCCTGTTGATGCATTCAATCAAAATGGCACAAATATAAAAAGAATCAGAAACAGGAAAAATCCTTTCCAGATCCAACGCGGTTATTTAGATACAGACGAAATCGAAATCAGCCTTCCGTCAGGTTTTACAATTGAGTTTTTACCTTCAGATTTTGAATTGAAAGGAAAATTTGGTGAGTACAAAACCGAAATCATCAAAAAGGAAAATAATAAACTGACCTACAAACGCTCTATGTTTTTAAATAAAGGAAAATATTCAAATAAGGAATATGATGAATACCGTCTTTTTATGGAGCAGATATCAAGAAACGATAACGCCAAAATTATATTAACTAAGAATTAATTCAAACCAATGAAAATTAATCAATTACCAGTTATTTTCTTTTTCTTCTTTTCATTTTTTAATCTTACTGCCCAGGAATTTAAGCTTGGAAAAGTAACTATTGCAGAACTACAGGAAAAAGTACATCCTAAGGATTCTTCGGCTTCAGCTGCTATTTTATACAAAAGAGGGAAATCCAGAATTGAATACGATCAGACTGATGGGGCTTTTGTTACACTGACTGAGGTTGAAACCAGAATAAAAATCTATAAAAAAGACGGTTACAATTGGGCAAACCAGGAAGTTGTATACTATTCGGGAACAGGCGGGCGTGAAAAAGTTTCGTTTTCTGATGCAAACACATTTAATTTGGTGAACGGTAAAATCGAGAAAACAAAACTTCAAAGTGACGGAACTTTTGATGAGACTATAAACAAATACAGAAGCAGAAAAAAAATAGCGATGCCTAATGTAAAAGAAGGATCTGTAATTGAATTTAGATATTTGATAAGATCTGAGTTTAGAGAAATCAGGGATTGGGATTTTCAAACCAGTATTCCGGTAAATTTTTCTGAATTTACAACGTACGTCCCTGAATATTATGTTTATAACTCAAGACAAAAGGGTTACGTTTTTCCTAAAGTAGTGAGTGAAAAAAACAACAAGTCTATAAATTTTTTAAGTAAAGAAAGACAATCTTCCGGAGGGTTTAGCGCAGTAACAACTACTTATTCTTCTGATAAAGTAGATTATATGGAAACTAAAACAACTTATACTGCCGAAAATTTTCCGGCAATGAAAGACGAAGCTTTTGTAAATAATATTGATAATTATACATCTAGCGTGCAGCACGAATTATCAATGGTTAAATTCCCTAATCAGCCCAGTAAATTGTTTTCTACAGACTGGAATTCTGTTGTAAAAACAATTTATGATTATGATAGTTTTGGTCCTGAATTAAATAAAACAGGGTATTTTGAAAATGACGTAAAGGCAATTTTGGCGGGTCTAAATTCACCAGAAGAAAAAATATTAGCTATTTTAAACTATGTAAAATCAACCGTAAAATGGAACGGCTACCATGGTTATGACTGCGATCTGGGAGTCAAAAAAGCATACAAAGAAAAAACAGGAAATATTGGTGATATCAATTTGATGCTTACAGCCATGCTGCGTTATTCTGGCTTAGAAGCAAACCCTGTGTTGGTTAGTACGCGTTCCAACGGAATTGCCATTTTTCCTAACAGAACAGCTTTCAATTATGTGATTGCCGCTGTAGAAACTCAGAACGGTAATATTTTATTAGATGCCTCTGATAGATTTTCTGTTCCAAATATTCTGCCTTTCAGAACATTAAACTGGTCAGGAAGATTAATTCGTAAAAACGGAACTTCAGAAGAAATAAATTTAATGCCGGAAAAAGTATCTAACGATATTATTTTTATGAGTTACGCTGTAGATGCAGACGGTAAAGTTTCCGGAAAAACGCGAAAACAATGTACAGATTATAATGCGATGTCTTACAGAAGTAGCATCGACGGGGTTAAAGAAGATTCATATCTTGAAAAGCTTGAGAATAAAAACAATAAAATTGAAATCAGCGAATACAGCAGAACAAATGAAAAAGAAATTTTATTGCCGGCCATAGAAACTTATTCTTTCAGAGGGGAAAATTTAACGGAAGTAATAGGAGGTAAAATATATCTTAATCCGATGTTGTTTTATGCCAATACAAGTAATTCGTTTAAACAAGATGTTCGCGAATATCCCGTAGATTTTGGATATCCGTTTTCTGATAGATATAATATTACGATTCAGATACCAGAAGGATTTGCAGTAGAAACATTACCTGCCCCGGCTGCAGTTTCTATGGAGGATAACCTAGGGAGTTTTAAATTTAATATTGCCGTAAGCGGGAATACGCTTCAGCTGGCTATCGTTCATCAAATAAACGAGGCGATTGTTTCTGCAGAAAAGTATGAGATGCTAAAGGAATATTACAAGACAATGATTGCTAAAGAATCTGAAAAAATTGTTCTGAAAAGAATCTAAAATATGAAATTACGCATCATCGGTACTTTGTTTTTTCTTGTTTGGAACTTTTTTTCAATAAAAGCACAAAGTTATGAATTAGGCAAAGTAACCCTTTTGGAATTACAGGAAAAAGTAAATCAAAAAGATACTTCTGCGCCTGCTGCAATACTTTTTAAAAAAGGAAGAACTTTCTTTACCTATAATGAAGATAAAGGTTTTATAGCAAATCATGTCTATGAATTTAAAATCAAAATTTATAAAAAAGAGGGGTTAAGCTGGGCAAATCAGCAAGTGCGATATTATATAGGGTATGAAAATATAAGTGAGGACAGATTAGAATTTTCGGATGGGATCACTTATAATCTCGAAAATGGAAAAATTGTAAAAACAAAACTCGATAATCAGGGATCTTTTAAAAAAAAGATAAATAAATACTGGAACGAAAAAGCAATAACATTACCCAGTGTAAAAGTAGGTTCAATTATCGAATACAAATACATTTTAAAATCAGAAAATATTGTTCGATTTCCTGATTTTGAGTTTCAATATCAAATTCCGGTAAATTACTTTGAGTATAAAATGGAAATCCCGGAAGTGTATATTTATAAACCAATTTTGATAGGTGGTTATTCCATAGAAACCGATGCTAAATTGGTAAATGGACATCAGACTTATGAAAACAAGCACAATCAGTCCAGTTCACTTTCATACCGACAAATTAATTCAGTTTATAAAGGGAAAGACATTCCGGCCTTAGTAAATGAACCCTATATTAGTAATGTTGAAAATTACAAAGGCACAATTCAGCATGAATTGGAAAGAATTCGTTATACCGACAAACCAGACAAAGATTTTACAGTTACCTGGGAAGGTGTTGCAACAAATATTTTTAAAAATGATAAATTCGGAAAAGAGCTTAATGTAAAGAAATTTTTATTAGAAGATGTAAAACGTTTATTGCAAAATGTTGAATCTCAAAATGAAAGATTAAACATTATTTTTAAATTCGTTCAAAACAAAATGAACTGGAACGAAGTTAATGATTATGATACTGAAAAAGGGGTTGAAAAGGCGTATCTTGACCAAACAGGAAATGTAGCAGAAATTAATTTTATCCTGATCAATATGCTGCAATTAGCAGGAATAGAAGCAAATCCGGTTTTAGTTAGTACAATAGAAAACGGCGTACCTGCTTATCCTACCAGAACAGGTTTTAATTACGTTATCGCTGCTGCAGAAATTGACGGAAAACAAATTCTGCTGGATGCAACGCATAAATATACGATTCCAAATATTTTGCCTTTAAATGTTTTAAACTGGAAAGGCAGACTTATTAAGATTGACGGAACTTCGAAGGAAATTGATTTGATGCCTGTAACACTGTCCAGGGATTATTCAAACATTCTGGTTAAGATGGATGTTTCAGGAAAAATGGAGGGTAAGGTCAGAATTCAGAAAACAGATTATGATGCGTATGATTTCCGAGTTCAAAATGCCAGTAAAAATGAAGAGAACTATCTTGAAAAATTAGAACAGCAGCTTGGAGACCTAAAAATTACAGATTATAAAATAGAAAATGGAAAAACAAATTTGATAAACCCCATTTCTGAATCTTACTCTTTTACATCAGAAAATCAAACAGAAATTGTCGGAGATAAAATGTTAGTCAATGCATTATTGTTTTTCACAAGAAGCAAAAATCCTTTTACACAGGAAAAAAGACAAAATCCAATTTATTTTGGATATCCTTCGCAGGAAAAATTCAACTTAAATATTGAAATCCCCGAAGGATATTCAGTCGAATCCATGCCAAAGTCAATCAGAATTTCATCAGAAAATAAAGAAATTGTTTTTACATTCATTACCTCAAATGTCGATAATAAAATTCAGATTAGTTGTTCAAAAGAAATTTACAATAGTATTTTTGCAGCAGATCAATATGATGGTTTAAAAGACCTCTTCCAAAAAATGATCGTGAGCCAAAATGAAAAAATCGTACTTAAAAAAATATAATCATGGATTTGAAAAACGCACAACTTGATGTTGATACCTGGATAAAAGAACACGGAGTTCGTTATTTTAATGAATTAACAAACATGGCGCAGCTTACCGAAGAAGTAGGGGAAGTTGCGAGAATAATTGCGCGCCGTTATGGTGAGCAATCTGAAAAAGAAAGTGATAAGAATAAAGACCTGGGCGAAGAACTGGCAGATGTTGTCTTTGTTGTGTTATGTCTGGCCAACCAAACGGGAATAGATTTACAGGCAGCTTTTGATAAAAAAATGGATTTAAAATCTGTCAGAGATAAAGATCGTCATAAAAACAACGATAAATTGAAATAATTGTGAAATATCAAAGCCTGATTTTGAATTATGAATGAGGAGTGGTAAATTGCGCGTTCGAATTATGTTACTCATAATTTGCAACACATAACTAATATCATGAATTTAAAATTAAGCACGAATTCGCAATACATTATTGATAATTCCCAACTAAATATTACAGGATCAAAAAGCGAAACTAATCGTTTATTGTTGTTAAAAGCGTTATTTCCAAATATTACTCTTGCCAATACTTCAAACTCAGATGACAGTGAAGTAATGCAGAAAGCACTTGCAGGAAATGACGAAATTGTTGATATCCACCACGCCGGAACAGCTATGCGTTTTCTAACAGCTTATTTTGCTGTGAATGAAGGCAGAGAAGTTGTAATGACAGGTTCAAGCAGAATGCAGGAGCGGCCAATTAAAATTTTAGTAGAAGCTTTGGCACAATTAGGGGTTGAGATTTCATACCTGAAAGAAGAAGGTTATCCTCCTATAAAAATTAAAGGAAAAAAAGTTACAGCTTCAAAAGTAAATTTAGCTGCCAATGTGAGCAGCCAGTATATTTCGGCACTTTTATTAGTAGCTTCAAAATTAGAGAACGGTTTAGAATTGACCCTTGAAGGAGAAATTACTTCTATTCCATACATTAAAATGACTTTGGCTCTTTTAAAGGATTTAGATATTCAGACTAGTTTTGAAGGAAATGTAATTAAGGTTTATCCAAAAGAAGCAGTTAAAACAAAAGAAATGATTGTAGAATCTGACTGGAGTTCAGCTTCGTATTTCTTTAGTCTTGTGGCGCTGGCAGATGCTGCAAAAATAACTTTGAGCAGTTACAAGGAAAATAGTTTGCAGGGAGACTCAGAATTAGTTTCTCTTTATGAGAAAATGGGAGTGAAAACGACTTTTCAGAACAATAAAATGACTCTGGAAAAAGTGGCCGGATTCAATTATCAAGATGTAACTTTTGAATTGAACAATACGCCCGATATCGCTCAGACAATTGTAGTAACTTGTTTAGGTTTAGGAATCGGATGTCATTTGACAGGACTTCATACTTTAAAAATTAAAGAAACAGACAGACTTGAAGCACTAAGAATCGAGCTTACAAAATTGGGAGCAAATATTTCGGTAACAAATGATAGCCTGACTTTAGTGCCTTCTCAAAACATTAATCATAATATACATATCGCGACTTACAACGATCATCGTATGGCAATGGCATTTGCACCACTTGCGGTCAAAGTACCGATAATTATTAATGATGCAGAAGTAGTTTCAAAATCATACCCGGATTTCTGGAACGACTTAAAAGCGCTAAACTTTCAAATTTCAGAATTGTAATTAAAATAATAGCCACGAATTTTATTAAATCTGAATTCCTGGCTAAAAATTCAAAAACATAACCTTTGGTTTTAACCAGAGGTTTTTTTATGCATAAGTTTTTTGGCTTTAGTCAAATTTAAAAACCAATTAATAGGGACTTATATCTCTTTACGGTTTGAAAAGTTAAAATTGACTTAAATAATATGTTTTTTAAACAATGAGAATCCCCACAAAATCAAGGGCTTTTGAAAATAAACGTCAAAACACTTGACAACGCCTATCTCACAATCGTATATTTGCAACCGATTTAACATTTTAGATAAAAAAATCTAAAATCTACACTCTAAAATCAACAATTCAAATATGAAATTATCACACTTCAATTTCAATTTACCGAAAGAACTTTTAGCTGAGTTTCCAGCAGAAAATAGAGATGAATCTCGTTTAATGGTAATTGACCGTCAAAAACAAACTATCGAACATAAAATGTTTAAAGACGTTATCAACTATTTTGATGACGGTGACGTTCTAATTCTAAATAATACAAAAGTTTTCCCTGCACGTTTGTATGGAAATAAAGAAAAAACAGGAGCAAGAATTGAAGTTTTCTTATTAAGGGAATTAAATTCTGAGCAGCGTCTTTGGGACGTTTTGGTAGATCCCGCCAGAAAAATTCGTATTGGGAACAAACTTTATTTTGGAGACGACGATTCTTTAGTAGCTGAGGTAATTGACAATACAACTTCTCGTGGCAGAACTTTACGTTTCTTATACGATGGTTCTTATGAAGAATTCAGAAACAAATTAACGGAGCTTGGAGAAACTCCAATCCCAAAATATATCAATAGAGAGGTTACTGCTGAAGATGCAGAAAGATACCAGACTATTTATGCAAAAGAAGAAGGAGCTGTAGCAGCACCAACTGCAGGTTTGCACTTCTCAAAACATCTTTTGAAAAAATTAGAAATCAAAGGGGTAAATTTTGCTGAGGTTACTTTACATGTTGGTTTAGGAACTTTCAATCCGGTTGAGGTTGAAGATTTGTCTAAACACAAAATGGACTCTGAAGAATTGATTATCAAACAAGAAGCTTGTGATATTGTAAATGCTGCAAAAGTAAACAAAAAACGCATTTGCGCTGTTGGAACCACTTCAATGCGTGCAATCGAAAGTTCAGTTTCTTCTCAGAATACGCTGAATCCTTATGAAGGCTGGACAAATAAATTTATTTTCCCTCCTCATGATTTTAGTATTGCAAACTGTATGATTACAAACTTCCACACACCAAAATCAACTTTATTAATGATGATTTCTGCTTTCTGTGGTCATGATTTAATGAAAAGAGCATACGATGAAGCAATCAAAGAAGAATATAAATTCTATTCTTACGGAGATGCAATGTTAATTATCTAATTATTTACAAAAGGTAAATTGATTCATATAAAGAAACCTGTCAGTAATGGCAGGTTTTTTTTGTTTTGGGTTTTTCTAAAACTTGAAACTTGAAACCTGAAACAAGAAAATGCTAATTGTTAAATTTAACCGTTATATTTCAAAAGGTGTTATTTTAGCAGACAAAACAAAATAAAATGACTTTTCAAAATACGCGCGAATTTGCGAAACAACTTGATTCACAAGATTCTTTAAATCATTATCAGGATCAATTTATTTTCCCGAAAGTAAATGATAAACGGGTTATTTATTTCACAGGAAATTCTTTAGGATTACAGCCAAAACGTACCAAAGCATATATAGATGAAATAATGAATGACTGGGCAGAACTTGCTGTAGAAGGTCATTTTTATGCACAAAAACCATGGTGGGATTATCAGGAAAGATTTGCCGAACCTTTGAGCAAAATTGTTGGAGCTTTACCATCAGAAGTTACTGTAATGAATACTTTGACAGTAAATCTTCATTTGCTTATGGTTTCATTTTACAGGCCAACAGCAAAACGCTTTAAAATTATTTGCGAAGAAAAAGCTTTTCCTTCCGATCAGTATATGTTTCAAAGCCAGGTTCATTTTCATGGATTTAAGCCAGAAGACGCAATTGTTGAGATTAAACGCCGCGAAGGCGAACACAATATTCGGCTTGAAGATGTGCTGGCTAAAATTGAAGAAATTGGTGATCAACTTGCTTTGGTCTTAATCGGCGGAGTGAATTATTATACCGGACAGGTTTTTGATATCAAAACGATAACCGCAGCCGGACAAAAAGCCGGAGCAAAAGTAGGTTGGGATTTAGCACATGCTGCAGGAAATATCAAATTAGAACTTCATAACTGGAATGTAGATTTTGCTGCATGGTGCAGTTATAAATATATGAATTCGGGACCAGGAAATGCTTCCGGATGTTTTGTCCACGAAAGACATCATAACGATCCTGACTTACCACGATTTGCTGGATGGTGGGGACATAATAAGGAACGTCGCTTTAAAATGGAGCCAAATTTTGATCCCGTTCATGGAGCAGGAGGGTGGCAAATCAGTAATTTGCCTGTACTTTCTTTAGCACCGTATCTGGCTTCTGTAGAAATGTTTGCTGAAGTTGGAATGGATGCCCTAATCGCCAAAAGAGACCACATTACAGCCTATTTAGAATTTATTCTTCACGAAATTGACAATGAAGTTGACAGTACTTTTGAAATAATTACACCTTCAGATCCAAAAGAAAGGGCTTCTCAGTTATCTGTCTTTTTGCATGGAGAGGGAAGAAGCTTATTCGAATATTTAATGAAAAACGGAGTTATCACTGACTGGCGTGAACCCAATGTTATTCGTTTAGCTCCTGTTCCTTTATACTGCTCTTATGAAGATATGTATGATTTTGGACAGATTCTAAAAAAAGGAATTTTAGGAAAGTAATTGCTACGTCCAGGTTTTAATAAATTAATTTGTGAGTCATTATTTTAATTCTGTAACCTTTTACAAAAATGTTGTAATAACTTATAAGTCTCTTATTACTTAATTTGTAGTGTACAATTTTTTAAAAGCTACAATCATGAAAGCCTTATATATATTTATCGCAGCCTTGTCTATCATTTCTTGCCAGAATCAAAATAAAGAAGAATTAAATAAAGCAAAACAAGCTAGTATTGATTCAATGAAAGTTGAAATTAATAAGCAAAGAATTATTGATTCAATGAAAGTTGAAATGGCAGCTTTAGAAGAGCAAAAAGCAGCTCAACAAAAAGCAGCGGAACAAGCAGCTCAGCAAAAAGTGGTAGTAGTACATCAAAATGACGGTACTGCGACTGCAGCACCAGCCAAGAAAAAAGGATGGAGTGCTACAGCAAAAGGTGCTGTAATTGGAGCCGGTGTAGGAGCAGCGACAGGTGCTATTATCAGTAAGAAAAAAGGTGAAGGTGCTATTATTGGTGGTCTTGCAGGAGCAGCTTTAGGTACTGGAACAGGTGCTGTTATTGACGAAAACAATAAGAAAAAAGAATAAACATAAAATATTTTGAATTAGTAAACCCCAGAAACACATGTTCCCGGGGTTTTAGTTTTTAGCAATTTTCCGGAATTTTAATCGCTGTTAATTCCGATTTATAGAAATTGAATTGTTCTTTAATTTTGTGGAGATCAGTTTTAAAATAGAATGTTGATTCTAACAAATTCTGATAATATTCAATGCCTTCAAAAAGATTGGATTTAAATGTATTCCATTTTTTTAGCTGATTTGAAGTCACTTCTCCCGAAATACTTTCAATTTCATTTCTAAAATAATCCACGTACATTTTTAATTCTTTAACCAAAACATTTGGCCGGTCGAAATCACAAAGAACAGATTTTTTTCCATAAATATGCTGTATCATTTCCTTTAGTGAAACTTCCTGGTCAAAATAGGCCATATTTGGTCCCGGACATATTACCACGCCCTGCGCCTGACCTTTTATCTTAATATTATTTTCGAGATATGAAGCGTTAGCAAGACCAACACAAAGACAGGATTTTTCGGTAATCTGTGTTTTTACTTTTTCATAATAAGAGACTGAAATGGTATCTTTTGAATTTTCTAACTCCTGTAGTTTTATATCCTGGTACTTTTTTGAAGCCGTACAGATTCCTGTTTTGTCATACTCTTTGCTTAAAGCCAAAAAACGTTTAGGGCAGGAACTCCCCGCTTTATTATCCTGAATTCGTTTTTGCTTGAGGATTTCATTTGATGTGCCTTTCAAAGAATTAAAAGGAACTCCTAATGGAGAGATATTACTTAAGTATAGATCTTCTTCTTTGGCCTTCATCAATAAATTTCTTGTTTCCTGATCTACACAAGTAGCTTCGGGAACCAATAAAAAAGGAGATCCCCAACCCACAGAATCTACTTGATAGGTCTCTAATAAAAATTCATGTTCCTCCGCAGTTCCAATTCCGCCCTGAACGGTAATTTTTGTAGCCAGCGGCTGTTCGGGAAAAGGCATATTTTTTAGCTGTAGCGCCTTAATCATCAATTCGTGTGATGATTGTGCTAATTCTTGTTTTTTTTGCCTGAATTCTTCTAAAATCGTCCCCAAAAGCAATCCTTCTGTTGCAAATGCATGTCCGCCGCAGTTTAATCCGGATTCAATTCGGTATTCAGAAACCCAAAGTCCCTTTTTAGCTAGGAAATTACCCTGAATCATAGCAGATCGAAAATCGCTTACTTTAAGAATAATTTTCTTTTTAAGCTTATTATTCATGTCGGGATAAAAATCTTTAAAATTTTCAAAATAACTATAAAGTCTGGGATTCATTCCGGCAGAAAGAACAACAGAAGAAGTAAGGTTGCTATGAGCAAATCCTCTTAAGGCAGCATGTGCATCATTAAACTCAATTGGAAGCTGTTCGTTTTTTTTGAAATTATCCTTGTCTAATTTCGTCATAATATTTACATCAATTTCACCGGGGAAAAGGTGTGACTCGATATAATGCTGAATATTTTCTTTAAAAGAAATTCCGTCATCCAGTAAGTTTTGAAAACCTTTTTTAATGTCTGAAGAATTGGGCAGCATCGACATAAAGTTCTCCAAAGCGGTTTTACTTTCTGTTAATTCAGTTTTAAAACTTTCAAATTTTTGCTTTACGATTTTGTCAACCAGGTTTAGATATGAAGTAATTCTTTCGGCGCGATAATCGTGAAATTTCTGACTTATTTCTTCGTATGGAATATTGAATTTAGTGCTGTAAAAATTACGCATCTTTTCGATTAAATCATCATCTGCAATTGATACAACAGACGAAATTCCGTATTGTGCCACTCGTATCGGGCTATCTATCGTATAGGCAAGACCCATTACAGGAATATGAAAAGTGTGTAAAGGATTTTTTGTCATGTGTTTTCAGATTAAAATAAAAACAAATGAAAAGAAAAATATTTTTTCAAAACCTGATAATTGTCAGGTTAGAAAGATTGTTTGCCACGAATTACACTAATTTTCACGAATTAAAAATTTTATGATACTAAAAATTAGTGTAATTCGTGGCGAAAGTAAATAACCCTAAATCAAAATCTTCTTCAAAGACTCTGCAATGCTTCGCCATAAAAAGTTATAAAACGACTTTTCCTTAATTCTTTCTAATTCAACATCTGCATTTTTTGGTTTTTCGTCAGAATCATTTTTGACCAGTAAATTAACAATCGCAGATTTCAGTTTGGCTTCTTTTTCCGGTTTTTTCTTTTTAAACAATTTCACCTTCAAATCATCATATTCCAGTGAGGCATTTCCTTTAGAAACATCGTCATTACCATAAAAGTTAAAATGGTATTTTTTGAAAGTTCCCGAAAAAGTGGTGTTCATATAAGGCTTTGAAAATCTTTCCATCGCCGCGACGTTAAAATTCGAAATAACTCCTTCAATATGAAAACTGTCCTTAAGATCCAGAATATTAAAATTCCAATTTACATCGAGACGGGAATCTTTCATAAACAGGCAGTTGATTTTAATCTTCACATCCGCTGTTTTTTTTAGCCCAAAGCCGCTTTTCAGATTTAAGGCACGCAGATTAAAGTGGTCAAAATTTAAAACACCCGGACCTTTCGTAAAATTAATTTCTTCTTCATAAACCAATTTTGATTTTTTTATTTGTAAAGTGTCGACCTGCAACGGAAATTTAATTTTACGTAACAAAGCATTGTAAAGATGTTTTTTGCTCAGATCATCTTTTGGTATTTTATTTCTGTAAATATTGGCATCAACGTGATTCATAACAATCGAATTTGCCTTAAAGAAAAAACGATCATTTTTAAAACCCCAGTCCATTTTATTGATTTCGGCAGAATCTAATTTTATAGTATAGATGTCCTTTTCTTTTTCAAGTTTTTGTACAAAAACTTTTCTTGAATATTCTGGAAGAAATGAAAAATTATTGATTTTTAAATAATTATTTTCAGTAGCGATTTTTCCAATATTAAAATGGTAAAACTGACTTGGTTTATAATAAATGCTATCGCAAACTAAGGTATATTTTTCATATTGAAGCGGAATTTTTTCTTTTAGAGTGGTATCTGTAATCAGGATTCCTTCAAGTTTTAGGATAATTTTTTTGACATTCAGTATCGGTTTGTTTGTATCTAATGAAACTACATCAACAGCACCGTCGTTTATGTAAATATTTCGAACAGCAATTATTTTTCGAAAAGGGTCTACTATTTCACTTTTAATGCTTTTGCTGTTGTTCAGTAATTTTTCACCTTTCTTGTATAAAATTACCCGGGGTTTGTTTATGATAATACTTTCGGCCTGAATGATATCGCGAAATGCCAGATCCCAGATATTAAAATGTTTAATTGTGACTGATTCTATTTTTGTAAACAACCCGTTTTTACTGTCTTTAGGTTCATTTTTTGGATGAACAAGCAAAGTTGTTGCGTAGATATTTTGAGAAATAAGTGACACTTCAATTTTCTCGTAATTAATATTGTAGGCAGTTTTATTTTTCTCGTGTATGATTATTGGCAATTGTTTTTTTATCCAATAATTGAGACCGATATTGATTAAAATTACAAAAACAAATAGAGAAATTATTCCTATAGCTATTTTTTTATAGATAGACATTTATGGTATTGGTTTTAAATACATAAATTTAGGCTTTTAAAAAGAATATGTTTTTACATGATTCTGTTATGAAATTACATTATTTATGATTCAATTTTAAATATGAAAAAAATTAAAAAAATCCTTTTGGTTTTAGTGGTGTTAATTGTAGTTCTGGGAATTGCTCTGTGCGGCTATATCTTTCATCTAAAACCCAAATATGACGGAGAGTTAGAGCTGAAAAATCTACAGAAAGAAACAACAGTCTATTTTGATGATTTTGGAGTTCCTCATATTTATGCCGAATCAGAAAAAGATGCCATGACAGCTTTAGGTTATGTACATGCACAGGAAAGATTATGGCAAATGGAATTATTGCGACGCATCGCACCAGGAAGATTGTCTGAAATTTTCGGATCGGTTGCGCTCAAAAATGATAAATTTTTCTCTGGAATTGGCATCGAAGAAGCTTCGGCAAAAGCCATTTCTAAATTAGATAAAAGCAGTCAGAGTTATCAGTTGACAATGGCATATCTGGACGGAATTAACCAGTATTTGGAAGAAGGTACAACACCACTTGAATTTACGTTGGTTGGTGTGAAAAAAGAAAAATTTACCATAAAGGATGTTTATAATATTTTTGGATATATGTCTTTCAGTTTTGCAATGGCTCAAAAAACAGATCCTTTATTAACAGACATTCGCAATAAATACGGGGCTGAATATTTAAAGGATTTAGGAATTGAAGGGAAGTTTAATACAACACAGCTTAAAAGCGCAAAGGAAAACCTGAAAGAATACACTACAATTTCAAAATCGGTTGCAGCATTACTGGAGCAATCACCGATTCCACCATTTGTAGGAAGTAACAGTTGGGTTGTCGGGCCAAATAAAACAAAAACAGGAAAAGTAATTTTTGCCAATGATCCGCATATTGGTTTTTCACAGCCCGGAACCTGGTATGAGGCACATCTTGTCACGCCCCAATATGAATTGTATGGTTGTTATCTTGCCGGAACTCCATTTCCGTTATTGGCCCACAATCGCGATTATGCATATGGATTAACCATGTTTGAAAATGATGATATCGATTTTTATCAGGAAAAGAATAAAGCAGGGGATCCAAACCAATATTATACTCCGACCGGTTTTAGTACTTATGAAATAAGAAAGAAAACCATTAAAGTAAAAGACACATCTGATGTTGTACTGACACTGAAATCCAGCCGTCATGGACCAATTATGAATGATTTACTCGAAAGATTAGATCGTAAAAACCCAATTGCAATGTCGTGGATTTATACCCAACAGCCCATTCAGATTCTGGATGCCGTTTACGGGCTTTCGCATGCTAAAAGCAAAGACGATTTTAGAAATGCCGTAAAATTGGTTGCAGCTCCCGGATTGAATGTAATGTATGGAGATGCAAAAGGCAATGTAGCATGGTGGGCAACAGGAAAACTTTATAAACACAATAAAGGTGTTAGTTCTTTTTTTATTCTGGATGGCGCCAGCGGTAAAGATGATATAACAGAGTATCTGGATTTTTCTAAAAATCCATCGGCTGAAAATCCAGAATGGGGCTATGTTTATTCTGCCAATAACCAGCCGGAAGCTATTGATGGTTATTTATATCCGGGATACTATTTGCCTGAAGATCGTGCGAAAAGGATTTCTGCGCTATTAGAACCAAAATCAGATTGGGATAAAGAAGAAATCAGCAAGATGATTTATGACAATACGTCTCCGGTTGTCACAGGAACAGTAGAAAGTTTAATTTCTAATGTGAATAATAATTCGCTTTCTGACGAAGAAAAAAAGGCAATTTCAGTTTTAAAATCATGGAAAGGAACTCATAATATAGAAGACGTTGCACCAACAATATACAGCAAATGGATTTATTTGTATCTGAAAAATACGTTTGAAGATGAAATGGGTGAAGATAATTTTAATTTATTTCTGGGTACACATTTAGGAAAACAAATTATTGCCAGACAAGTCTCTAATGAAAATTCTGTTTGGTGGGATAATATCAAAACGAAAAATGTAAAGGAAACCAGAACAGAAATTATCTCAAAATCATTTCATCAGGCAATTACAGAACTTCAAAAACAATTAGGAAATTCGATAATGGAATGGAATTGGGGGAAAGTTCACACTGTAGAGCACGAACATCCGTTGGGAAAAGTAGCAGCTCTGAGAAAATTATTTGATGTTGGACCTTTTGCAGCCCCAGGCTCAAATGAGGTAATTAATAACCAGTTCTTTGGTTATAATGATGATGGGAGATATTATGTAAAAGGAGGACCGTCAACAAGAAGAATCGTAGATTTTTCGGATATCGAAAACAGTTGGAGCATTCTCCCAACCGGACAATCCGGAAATCAGTTTAGTAAACATTACAATGATCAGGCAGAAATGTATAACGCCGGAAAATTCAGAAAAATGAAACTGAACAAAGAAGAAATCATAAAGACATCAACAAAACTGGTTTTTAAACCAAAGAAATAAGTGCAGGTTCAGGTTTTCAATTTTCAGAGTTAAACCTTTGATCCTTTGTTCCTCTGTAACTCTGAACCTAAAAAAAAAGGGAATAAAGTTCTAAAACTTTATTCCCTTTTTTTTACTTGATATTTAAATATTTCCCCATAACCACATCCCTGGCATAAATGTCCAGATTGTTAAGAAGGACTTTGTTTGTTGTCATCGCATTTGTACTTTGATATGCACTATCTTTCTCGTAAGCTTTTAATAAAGTCTCTAATTCTACCTCATTATAAAAAGCAAACATATTATAAACAGCGTCTCTAAAATTTTTAAAATTGATGGTTTCTGTAATTTGCATGGTTTTTTGATCATTCCAATTCTCCTTAGAAGCCGTTTCATTTACTTTACTTAAGCAATAATCAACAAAATAAGTTTTATAATTAGTAGCTTCAATAATTTTGTTGACTATAATAGTATTTTGTTGGGAAGGCATTGGTGCTTTTGCGGCAGAAGTTTGTGAAGTACAAACAGAAGGAATAAACATAGATAATACTAAAACTAAAAAGGCATACTTTTTTAAATTCTTCATAGGTTTTCAAAATTGCTCACAACTTTTACCTGACGTAAATAGAGTTGATTTGGGATTATAAAAAATGTTTTTGGGCACGGCTAAAATAGTATTTTTTTGCTTTAATTTTTAGGATAAAAATAATTTTCAAACAAAAAAACTCTGAGAATACACTTTTGAATTTGTATTGTCAGAGTTCGTAAGATATCGATTACTGTTTATGTAAAATTTATCTGTATTTGCATTATTTTCTTGAAGTCCTCATTGCTTTTACGACTTTCAAATTCTGATCTTTTGAGAGTTCCTCATATTCTTTTGTTTCTCTGCCAAAAAGAGCAATTTTTCCTTTTTCATTATTGTGAATGCCCCAGCCGTAACGTTTTGTCAAAGGCGAAGCTCTTAAACACGCTTGTCCTTTGGAAAAGAATTTTTTTCGGGCATCTTCATATTCTGATTTAGTTAAATCATTTTTGTCTGCAAAAACCTGAAACAAAACATCATCTGAAGTATATTTATAAGGATTTTGACTGATCATTTCAAACGCAATAGAGGCTACAGTTTTTGCATCACCTTTCTGTTTGGGAACCTCGCCGCTTATTGCAGGACAATCTTCTGCAACTTCTATAAAAGTATTCTCGTAATTGGTGGTATGAACTTTCATCTTAATCAGTTTAAGGCATAAAAATTGTTTAGCTAAAATAATGCTTTTCAAATAAAAACTCC
The DNA here is from genome assembly GCF_017833415.1 of Flavobacterium sp. 1355. Taxonomy (GTDB): domain Bacteria; phylum Bacteroidota; class Bacteroidia; order Flavobacteriales; family Flavobacteriaceae; genus Flavobacterium. The sequence goes on from NZ_JAFICC010000006.1 coordinate 272,028, forward strand.
GCCAAACAAATTCAAAATCTGTATTGTCGGAGTTTATTATACTATTATTTAGAGATTATTTTTTCTTAGATATTTCTTCTAATATTTTTTTTCCATTTTCGTTTGTCGGATCCAGTTCAACAGATTTTGAATAATTAGTTATCGCCAGTTTTTTATCACCATCGGCTAAATACGCTTCCCCTAAACTATCATAAGCATTTCCAGATTTCGGGAAAGTTTCTACATTAATCTTAAAAACTTCTATAGCCTCTTTCTTTTTTCCGCTTCCAAGCAGTTGATATCCAATATTGTTTATATGGCCTTCCTTGATGCTGTATGTTGGATCTTTTTTTAGTTTTTCATACAATTCTGTACCGGCTTTTACACCTTGTTCTGAAAACACATCTAAAAGTTCAATCGCCATTGATTTTTTAGGCTGGTCATAAGTTTGATTGTATAAAATAGCACGAATAGCCTCATTCATTTCGCCTAAAATTGTTCCGCCAGTATTATTTAGCAAAACAACTAAATTTTTATCAGCCGGCACGCGGGAAATAATCGTATTAAATCCGTTAATGCCCCCGCCATGTTCTATAATTTTATATTGCTTATCGCCAATTTTTTCTTCAGATAAAAACCATCCGTATCCATATGATTCATCTCCAAAAGAGATATAAGATTTAAACAGAGATTCCATTGATTTTTCTGAAAGCAGTTTAGTAGTATAAAGAGCCTGGTCCCATAGATATAAATCTTCGACAGTTGAATATAAAGATCCTGCTGCATACGGAATACTCATATCAATAAAAGAAGAGTTAACATAGCTTTTTCCTTTTTTCTCATAACCTGCGGCTCTGTTTTTAAGTATAACTTCGCTATGGTCAAAACCGGTGTTTGCCATTTTTAAAGGTGTAAGAATAGTTTCCTGTAAGTACTGCTCGTATGTTTTGCCTGTTATTTTTTCGATAATGTAACCCAGTAAAAAATAGCCGGAATTACTGTAACTGAATTTTTCACCCGGTTTAAAATCCAAAGGCAACTTGTTAAACGTTTTTACAAACTCTTCAGGAGTACTTGGGTTGCGGCTTTTTTCTTTAAGGAAGTTTGGCGCAGAAGTATAATTGGGAATTCCGGATGTATGTGTAATTAAATGATGAATGGTTATCTTATCGCCATTTTCTTTTGGATAATCTGGCAGATAGGTTGTGATAGGAACATCAAGTTTTAGTTTTCCTTCTTCGGCCAGTTTTACAATTAAAAAAGCAGTGAATTGTTTTGTAATAGATCCTAGTCTGAATTTGGTGTCGGGCTGATTTGAAATATTCCATTCCATATTAGCCTGGCCAAAACCTTTTTTAAAAATAATTTTTCCGTTTTCAGCAACCAATGCCGAACCATTAAATTGTCCGTATTCATTGTATTTACTTAAAAGATCGTCGATTTGCCTGGCTTTGTCTTGTGCAAAAATGCTGACTGAAGCAAGCTGCAATAGTACACAAAGCACGATTAGTTTGATTGATTTTTTCATACTGATTGATAATTATGGGTTTAAGATTAGTGAAATGATTCGTTTTTGATTGATGACTGAAACCTTGTAACAATTAGAAATTCAATAAACTAAATCGAAAGTACGATTTTTTTTACTTGAATAAATCCAGGTGTTAAAATGTTAGACGACTGAATTGCGATTTGGTTTCAACTTTGAGCCATTTTTTTTATCACTTTCCTGAAAAAATATCCGAACAGACACTAAATACTAGTTTTTATAAGGTCTGTGTTCGTAACTTAACAATTCTTTTCATTTCTAATCGGTGCTATTTCTTTTCCAATTATGAACAAATTTAATTGTCTTAAAAATGATTAAAATAAGCTTTTTTTTTAGTTATTATATTCAAACAAACTCCCCGAAATATTCACATTTTGTATTCTCCCATTCTTCAAGAATAATGCTATAATAGACATCGTCTTTGCTCTTTCCTTCAGAATCGATATAATTGTTTCTAAATAAACCCTCTTTTACGGCGCCCAGTTTTTCAATAGCATTTTGGGATCTTGTATTTTCAAGATCGGCACTGAATTGTATTCTATTAAACTGAATTTTTTCGAAACCAAAATTCAATAATTCATATTTACAGGCTTTGTTTAGACCAGTTCTCTGAAAATCTTTGCCGTACCAGGTCCAGCCAATTTCGCATTTTTGGCTCGCATGATTTAAATAGCCGTAACGCGTGCTTCCGGCAACTTGGTTTGTAGCCTTATCAATAATTAAAAACGGATAACAAATTCCGTTTGCTTTTTACATTAATGTATTTTGGATGTAATTTTCAAAATCCTCATTGTTTCGAACATACATTCCCATATATTTCCAGATTTCATCATCAAAAATAATTTCTTTGAGTTCGGTGTTTCTTTCGTTTTCAAAAGGAATTAATAGAGCTTTTTCATTTTCCAGAATGATTTTTGATTGTAACAATTCACTATTCATTGGTTTAAAGTTTTGGGCACAAAGTCACAAAGCCGTAAAGTTTCACATTTTTGTCATCCTGACGAAGGAAGGATCACACTGGACCTCCATACCGAAATTCACCAATCTTTGTAGAGTTATATCTGTGATCCTTATTCCATCAGGATGACAAGCGTGAAACTTTGTGTTTTTGCGTCTTTGTGAGATTATTTCTTCAACGAAAGTAGTCCTTTTTATATTCCTAATAAATTTATAAAAACAGGATTTTGTTATGAAAACGAGTCTTGCATGAGGTATAGAAACGGCATTTCCCGATTTAGAAAACCAGGGTTTTTAGCCATAGTTTTTGTTAATTGGGAATATAATGGATAATCCGGCCCGCTTTTCGGCGGGTCATGCCCACGTAAATATTAGGTTTTAGGGCAAATAATTGCTTTATTTTAAAGCTTATGAATAATTATTACTTATTTTTACGACCCAATATATTAGATTTTCCTCGATGCAAACTTCATTAAAAATTGCTGTTGTTGGTTCTGGACTTGTAGGATCGTTGCTGGCAATTTATCTTAAAAAAGCCGGGCATACCGTTCATGTTTATGATCGTAGTCCCGATATCAGAAATATAAATTTCTCTGGCCGTTCTATTAATCTGGCAATGTCCAATCGTGGCTGGAAAGCGCTTGATGGTGTTGGTGTCGGTGATTCGGTTCGGGAAATTGCAATTCCGATGGACAAACGCGCGATTCATTTGGTAGATAAGCTAAACTTCCAGAATTACGGACAGGAAGGCGAGTCAATTTATTCGATCTCAAGAGGAACGTTAAACAGGAAAATGATTGATCTTGCCGAGCAGGCCGGAGCTGAATTTTTCTTCGAGCAAAAAATCTGGGATGTTACGCTGAGTGATGCCACTTTGCATATTGGCGAAACAGAAAGAGGAGAGTGGGAGGAGAAAAAATTTGATATGGTTTTTGGTGCCGATGGTGCTTTTTCAAGAATAAGACACAGAATGCAGCGTCAGAGCATGTTTAATTATTCTCAGGAATTTTTGAATATGGGCTATAAGGAATTGAATATTCCGGCAAATTCTGATGCATCACATAAATTAGATAAAAATTCTTTTCATATTTGGCCGCGTGGTGAATACATGCTGATTGCGCTTCCTAATCTTGACGGAAGTTTTACGTGTACATTATTTATGCCTTTTGAAGGAGAAAACTCTTTTGCCTCTTTGACGGACCGCAAAATGGTGGAGAGTTTTTTTGAGAAAAATTTCCCCGATTCGATTGAAGTAATTCCCGAACTGGCAAATGACTTCTTTAAAAATCCAACCAGTACACTGGTTACCATGAAATGCTTTCCGTGGACATACGAAGATAAAATTGCTTTGATAGGTGATGCCTGTCATGCTATTGTTCCTTTTTACGGACAAGGAATGAATGCCGGTTTTGAGGACATTACGGTTTTGAATGAAATGATTGAAAAATATGGAGATGACTGGAAGAAAATTTTCTCAGAGTATCAGATCTCACGCAAACCAAATGCCGATGCTATTGCAGAACTTTCGTATAGAAATTTCATGGAAATGAGCACTAAAACCGCCGATGAGAAATTCCTGCTTCAGAAGAAAATAGAAAAGGCATTTTCAGATAAATTCCCCGACAAATGGATTCCGTTATACAGTCGCGTAACCTTTAGTGACCGCCCTTATGCTGAGGCATTAGCAATAGGAGATTTCCAAAACGGAATTATGGAAGAGATTTTAAGAATCGATAATATTGAAAATATCTGGAACACTCCCGAAATCGATAATAAAATTTTAGAACTGCTTGAAAAATAGTTCTAAACCAATAAGTATATAAGTTCATGTAAACTTTATTTAATGAACTTATATACTTATATAGGTAAATAATTTTATTTTTTGAATATTTTGGTTAACACTCCAAAAACACCTCTTATAAAAGTAGCGCTTGTCACGACCTTCAAAACAGATTTGCCTACAACACTTGCTGTGCTTGGTTCTGACTTAGATTGTTTTTGAGGAGATTGTTCTTCTTCCTTCTCTGCACTTGCTTGTTGGGCATCTGTTATTTTTTTGGTCAGAATTTCGTAAGCACTTTCGCGGTCAATCTCTTCATTGTACTTTTTTACCAGTTTTGATTTACTATTAATCGATTCGATTTCCTCAGGAGATAAAATATCCATTCTGCTCATTGGTGCCCGCATCATCGTGGCAACAAGAGGTGTAGGAACTCCTTTTTCGTTAAGTGCTGTTACTAAGGCTTCTCCAATTCCTAAATTGGTAAGCAGTTCATCAGTTTTATAATAAGCTGAAGTTGGATAATTATCAGCTGTTTTTTTAATGGCCTGTCTGTCATTTGCAGTAAAAGCTCTTAAAGCATGCTGAATTTTTAAACCTAACTGAGCCAAAACACCACTCGGAACATCCATAGGGTTTTGAGTTACAAAATACACTCCAACACCTTTTGAGCGAATTAGTTTTACAATAGTTTCAATTTGTTCTAAAAGAGCTTTACTAGCTTCATTAAAAATTAAATGTGCCTCATCAATAAAAATTATAAGCTCCGGCTGTTCTGCATCACCTTTTTCAGGCATTTGCTGATAAATTTCTGCCAATAAACTCAGCATAAAAGTGGAGAATAATTTTGGTTTGTCCTGAATATCAGTTAGACGAATAATATTAATATACCCTTTTCCATTCTCATCAATACGCATCAAATCATCAATTTCAAAAGATAATTCACCAAAAAACAAATCACCACCCTGTTGTTCCAGTTCAATTATTTTTCTCAGAATTGTTCCCGTGGTTGCAGTAGAGATTTTACCATAACTCGCTGTTATTTCATCCTTGCCTTCTTCTGTAATATAATTGATAACTTTTTTAATGTCTTTTAAATCCAGCAACGGCATGTTATTATCATCACAATATTTGAAAATAACAGATACAACACCAGCCTGGGTATCATTTAGATCCAAAATTCGTGAAAACAATACTGGGCCAAATTCAGAAACCGTAGCGCGCAGGCGGACCCCGTTTTGTTTTGACAAAGACATTAACTCCACTGGAAATGCAGCTATATTATAAGGTATATTAATTTTGGCGTGCCGTTCTGTAATAAAACCTTCCTCTTTTCCTTCTTTTGCAATACCGCTAAAATCACCTTTTATATCCATCATCAGGACAGGAATTCCCAAGTTTGATAATTGTTCTGAAAAAACCTGGATTGTCTTTGTTTTTCCAGTACCTGTTGCACCGGCAATTAATCCATGCCTGTTCAAAGTTTTCAGAGGCACCTTTACATGTGCTTCGCCAAGCGGCTCACCGTCAAGAATTGCACCTCCTAAAATAATACTGTCACCTTTAGATAAATAACCATTGTTTATATCCTGGATGAAATTTTCTTTCCTACTCATGTTTTTATTTGTAATTTAGATGGTTATAAGGGTATTATTTTCTTTTTTAACAATTTGAAAATTTTATTTAGTAGGAAAAAGCTTTTTACAATTAAAATTGTAATAAAAAAAAAATTCGCAACTTTTTAAGAAGATATCAAAGGAATGTTTGAATATTGACTAAAACGTTGTAATTTTCCTAGAAATACTTATTTTTTTTGTTTTATCTAAAAAAGAACGCCGGCAAATTAATGAGATATTTTTTAAATTGACGTTAAATTTCCTTCAATAAAATTAAAAAAAGTTTTTTTATTTAAACTAAACGTATAAATTTGCTCCTCTACAAGTTAAATATAACTAAAAAATAAAAATTATTTAAAACTATTAAAATTTAAAAAAATGGCAAACGTTAAAGTTAAAAAAGAGAGCACTTCAAATGGAGGAGGAATGATTACTGGAATCATAATTGTAGCGTGTATCTTAGTTGGGTTTTTAATTTGGAAATTCGTTATGGGTTCTCCTGCTAACTTTGAAGGTGGAAATCCTGAAACAGGCCACCCAATCAATACTTTAGGGATGGTATATAAAGGAGGTTTCATTGTACCGGCATTATTAGGGATGTTCTTAATGGTGGTTGTGTTTTCTATTGAAAGATATATTGTTATCGGAAAAGCAGCTGGAAAAGCTAATTTGGATAAATTCATGAAAAACGTTCAGGCTAGTATTAAAGAAGGAAACATCGAAGCTGCAATTGCTGCTTGCGACAAACAACAAGGTTCTGTAGCAAATGCAATTAAATCTGCTTTGATTAAATACCAAGATGTTAAAAAAGAAGGTTTCAACAGTGAAGAAGCTGCAGAAGTAATCCACAAAGAAATCGAAGAGGCAACTTCATTAGAAATGCCAATGTTAGAAAAAAACATGACAATTATTTCTACTTTAGTATCATTAGGAACTTTAGGAGGATTATTAGGAACTGTATCTGGTATGATTAAAGCGTTTGGTGCGTTAGCTTCTGCTGGAACTCCAGACCAGGCTGCTCTTGCAACAGGTATCTCTGAAGCACTTATCAACACTGCAACAGGTATCTCTACTTCAGTTTTAGCAATTATCTCTTACAACTTCTTTACTGCTAAGATTGATGATTTAACTTACTCAATTGATGAGGCTGGTACTACAATTGTAAACACTTACAGAAGATTCAGAGGAAGTTTGAAACAATAATTAATTTTTAATTATTAAATAATTACAATTAATTATAAAAATAAAAGATAATGGCTAAAATAAAAATGAAAAAGAAGTCAACATCGACAGATATGACTGCCATGTGTGATGTTGCGTTCCTTTTGCTTACGTTCTTTATCTTAACCGCTACTGCTAAAGTACCTGAGGCGTTACCAGTTGACACTCCTTCTTCTACTGTACAAAGTAAATTGCCAGATACAGATTTGGCTATTATTACAGTAGGTAAAGGTGCTGACGGAAAAACTAAAGTATTTTTTGATATCAAAGGAAGAGATCTTCGTAAAAAAACTCTGGAAGGAATGGGCGATAAATTAGGCGTTCCTTTCTCAGAAGAAGATCAGGCTAAATTTGCATTAATGGATGACTTTGGTGTTCCATTAGCAAGTCTAAAGCAAATCATTGATATGAAAGCGAGTGATAGAACAAAAGCAAATCAACCTGGTATTCCAACCGATTCGACAGATAACCAATTAAAAGAGTGGCTTTTAGTTTCAAGAAGAGCTGCAATTGATTTAAGTGGTGGAACTAAAGAATTGCAGATTGCAATAAAAGGAGATGCTAAAGAAGAATATCCTGAAATCAAAAAAATAATGGATATTTTACAAGATCAAAAAATCAATTCCTTTAACTTAGTTACAGGTATGAGAGGAAAAGACTTTTAATTAAAAAAGATACACTAAAATGGCTGAATTAAATACCGGCGACGGTGGAGGCGGAAAAGGTGGTAAAGTAAGAAGTAAAAAGCAGAACTCAAAAGTCGATTTAACGGCTATGGTGGATTTGGCATTCTTATTGATCACATTCTTTATGTTGACCACATCGTTGTCAAAACCTCAATCGATGGATTTATCTTTACCAGATAAAGATGAAAAAGATGACAAGAACATTGATATAAAAGTTGATGAGAATCGTACGATGACTGTTCTTTTAGGGGAAAACAATAAATTGGTGCGTTACGTTGGTAGATTGGAAGCGCCAGTTGCCGGAGGTGCACCAAAAGATTTTACTTATGGTAAAGACGGAATTCGCAGAGAATTAATGACCAGAGGAAAATTAGTTCTTGAATATTCTGCCGCTAAAGGAAAACCTAAAGACGGTATTATAGTTATCATCAAACCAACTAAAAAATCTACATACAGAAATTTAGTTGATATTTTAGATGAAATGGCTATTGTGGGAGTTGGTAAAACTGGATCATACGCTATTGTAAATGATGTTTCTCCTGAAGAAATGAAATTGTTAGAGCCAAAATAAGAGCGATCTATTTGTCAATAACCTAATAATCAAGAAAAATGAAATTAGATATTATAAAAAATCAGTGGCTTGATATCGTATTTGAAGGACGTAATAAGATATATGGTGCATATGAGTTAAGAAAATCAAACGGTAAGACGACTGTAAAAGCACTTATCATTGGTTCTATTATCTTCAGCTTTGCTGTTGCAGCTCCTCTTATTGCTAGTTTTTTACCAGATTCTAGTGAAGAAGAAGTAAATAATGATATTAAGATTGCGACGGTAAAAATGCCTCCTAAAAAAGAAGAGGTAAAACCAAATACGCCTCCACCACCTCCGCCACCTCCAAAACAGGATCAGGTGAAGTTTGTGAAGCCTGTAGTTGCAAAAGCAGAAGAGGTAACTGAGGAACCACCAAAAATTGAAGAAATTAAAGACAAGAAAGTTGGTTCTGAAACTATTAAAGGTGATCCGAATGCTAAAATTACTGTCGATGAACCAGTTGGAACTGGACCAGTTGCAGCAGTAGTAGAAGAAGATAACAACGTTTATAACACGGCTGGTATCGAAGTAAAACCAGATTTTCCTGGAGGAATTGATAAATTCTACAAATTTGTAGGAAACAATTATAAGACTCCTGAAGAAGAAGGTCTAAAAGGTAAAGTTTACGTTACTTTTGTAGTTGAAAAAGACGGTTCATTAACCGACATTAAAGTTTTAAGGGATATCGGTTACGGTACAGGAGCAGAAGCAATTCGTGTTCTTAAAAAATGTCCAAAATGGACTCCTGGCGAGCAAAATGGTAAAAAAGTTAGGGTACTTTACTCACTGCCTATTACTATTCAATCTGCAGAATAATGTTAAAAGATATGCTTAATAATATTCAGAAGAAATCGCTCAAAGAGCGATTTCTTCTTGTTTTAGGAATACTGTTTTTTTTAATATATCTTGTGCTTGGTTTAATGATAATGTTTTGGAAAAAATTACCATTAGACATGGAGTGGAAATATAGATATGCTTTCGGAGGGCTATTGATTATATATTCAGCAATCCGATTTTTGAGATTAATTAATTCAAATTCAGAATAGTAATATGTTAAAGTATAGTAAAGTTTTTGGAGTGATTGCTTTTGTTTTTTTGTTTGCCATGTGTAACCAAACAAGCAAGAATGAATCTAATGGAGAAACAATTTTAAAAGGATCTTTAGATATAACTGTTGACGAAACTGTAAAGCCAATTGTAGAAGATCAGATTGCTGTATTTGAAGGAACTTATTATGATGCTAAAATTTCAATTAAGCCCAAATCTGAAGCTGAACTTATAAATGATTTGTTAAATCAGAAAGCTAAAGTAGTCGTAACTACAAGAGATTTGACACAGGAAGAAAAAAGCAGATTTGACAAGAGTAAAATAAATCCTAGGGTGACACCGTTTGCTAAAGACGCGATAGCATTGATTTCGAATAAAAACAATAATGATACGTTAATTGCGTTAAAATCTGTAATTGATTTTATTCAGGGTAATGCTGATTCTAAAATCAAGGGATTAGTTTTTGACAATCCAAATTCAAGTACAGTACGTTACATGAAAGATTTGGCTAAAGTCAAAAATATTCCTGCTAAAGGTATTTTTTCATTCAAAACAAACGATGAAGTTATAAAATTCGTTTCAGAGAATGACGGAATGATTGGTGTTGTCGGTGTAAATTGGCTATCTCAACCATCGCCGAATATGGTTGATGTAGTGAAGAAAATTAACGTTCTGGGTGTAAAAGGGCTTAAAGATGATACGTATTATTACCCAACACAAAATGATCTTGCAGAATTAAAATATCCTTTGGCACGTGATTTGTATATTATAAATTGTCAGGGATATACCGGATTAGGAATGGGATTTGCTTCATTCATTGCTGGTGAAATCGGACAGCGAATAGTTTTAAAATCTGGATTATTACCTGTAAAAACTCCAAGTAGAAAGCTTAAAATTAGAAGTGAAATTATAAATGATAAAGAATAAATTAATTACTATAAAGATGAATAAATTTAAAATTTTTAGTTTTGCCTTAGTTGCTTCAGTTTCTGTTGCAAAAGCGCAGGACATCAACCAAGCTAAAAAAGCAATCGACGCTGAACAATTTGAAAAAGCTAAGTCATTGTTAAAATCAATAATTAAAGCTAAGCCATCAGATGGAGAGGCTAATTTTGTTTTAGGTAATGTGTATCTAAATCAGGCTATTGTTGATTCTGCTAAAATTTATTACTTAAATGGAATTGAAGCAGCTGATAAAAAACACTTAAATTATATCGGATTAGGTCAAATCGATCTTGATAATAAAAATACTGCCGCGGCTCAGGCAAATTTTGGTCTGGCTACAAAAGATATTAAAAAGAAAGATGTAAACGAATTCATCTACATTGGTAGAGCTTATATGAATTCTGTGAATCCTGATTATAAAAGTGCAATTGCAAGCTTGCAAAAAGCTCTTGCAATCGAACCGCAAAATGCTACGGCTCTTTTAGCCATTGGGGATGCATATTATGGAGCAAATAACCAAAATGATGCTTACAAAGCTTATCGTGATGCATTTACAGCTGATAAAACTTTATTAAGAGCTAAAATGCAATTAGGTGTATTGTTAAAAGGAGCAAAATCTTATGAAGAAGCGATTAAAGCTTTTGATGAAGTTATTGCACTTGATGCTAATTACGGTCCTGTTTACAGAGAGCTTGCTGAAACTTATTACAAATGGGCAAGAAATAAACCTTCGACATCAACTGCTAATTTGCAAAAAGCAATTACAAATTACGAAAAATATTTAAGTCTTACAGACTATTCTCTTAACTCTAGAATGCGTCATGCTGATTTTCTAATCTTGGTAAAAGATTATAAAGCTCTTGAGACAGAAGCTAACAAAATGATCGAATTAGATAAAGTTAATCCGAGAATTTATAGATATTTAGGTTATTCAGCTTATGAGAATGGAAACTATGATGTAGCCATCAAATCATTAGAAGATTACATTAAAGTGCCGACAAATAAAATAATAGCAAGAGATTATTTATATTTAGGTCTTGCTAAAATCAAAAAAGGAACTGATGCGCAAGGTGTGGTAGATCCTGCTGCTTTTGATGCTGGTGTAGCTGAAATTAAAAAAGCTGTAGCTTTGGAGCCTTTAGTAGTTGAAGACCTTGGTGATTTCGGTAAAGAATTGTTTAGTAAAAAGCAATTTGCGCAAGCTGCTGCATTATATGAATTAAGTTCGGCTAATACCGAATCAAAAAATTATTTGACTGATAATGTTTACTATGGTATTTCACTTTATTATGCTAATGTAAACAAAACTGCTACTGCTCCGGATGTTATTGCTGCTTTGGGTAAAGCTGATGCTGCCTTTGACAGAGTGCTAGTTGCTTCTCCTACATATGATGAAGCTTACCTTTATAAAGGAAGAATTAATAATTTGTTGTCAAAAGATGATCAGATTATCAAAAACTATGAAACGTATGTTACTAACATAACTGCTAAAGGTGCTGAGGAATTAGCTAAACCAGCTACAGTTAAAAAAATAGTTGAAGCTTACAATAGTATTGGTGCAAGTTATGCTAATACAGATAAAGCTAAAGCAATTGAATACTTCAATAAAACTTTAGTTTTAGACCCAGCAAATACTTACGCTGCACAATCTATAAAAGCTTTAAAATAATTAAGTTTTACATTAAAAATACAAACCGATAGTTTCTTTGAACTATCGGTTTTTTTATGTTCCGTATTTAAATGACTATCTTTGCACTTTAAAATAAAAGAATGTTATCAAAAGAAATACAATTGGAAGTGAATAAAGGTGCTATGTTGCCTTTAATGGAAGAGTTTTATACGATTCAGGGAGAAGGTTTTCATACAGGAACAGCTGCTTACTTTATACGTATAGGAGGCTGTGATGTAGGTTGTCATTGGTGTGATGTCAAAGAAAGTTGGAACGCAGAATTACACCCGCCAACTAGTATAGATCTAATTGTAAAAAATGCAGCAAGTTATGCTAATACTATAGTAATTACCGGAGGAGAGCCATTATCTTGGGACATGACATTGCTTACACAACAATTAAAAGAAAAAAACTTAAAAGTTCATATTGAAACTTCAGGGGCATACCCACTATCTGGAACTTGGGATTGGATCTGCCTTTCTCCAAAAAAGAATAAATTGCCAACTCAAACGGTATATGATAATGCACATGAGCTAAAAGTGATAATTCATAATAAACACGATTTCATTTTTGCAGAAGAACAAGCTGAACTTGTAAATAGTAACGCAATTTTATTCCTTCAGCCAGAGTGGAGCAAAAAAGAAGAAATGACACCATTAATTGTTGATTATGTTATGAATAATCCAAAATGGAGAGTTTCACTACAGACACATAAATATTTAAATATACCATAAACAAAAAGTCTCTTCAACTGAAGAGACTTTTTGTTTATTAAGTGTTTACCATGTATAAAAATGAAACAACTTTTTATTTCCAGTTTTTGTATTTTTTTAAATTGGTAATATGTGCCAGATGATGATTTCCGTGCCAGGCATATGTTCCGATAACTTGTTTAATGCTGTATTCAGTATTATTTTCGGGATGTATAAATGATTTTTGTAAATCAGTTTCTGATAAGTTTTGCATAATAAAGGTCCATCTATAATGCAATCCTTCTAATAAGTTTAGGGTAGGAGCAATCGGCATTTTTAGATTATCAGGCAATTCGGCCCATATTACTTCATCATACGCTTTTATTATCGGAATATTTTCAGTCAAAGACCATTTTGTTCTAATAAAACCATTCATGTGACTTTCGGCACAATGGTGAATAAGCTGTCGTAGACTCCAGCCGCCTGGACGATATCGTGTATCTAATTGTTCATCGCTTAAATGAAGAGTTTCCTTTTTAATTCTTTCAGGAAAAATTCTAATTTCTTCAATTTTAGTTGAAATATACTCGGATGTATAGGTTGAAGGCACTTCAAATTTTCCTATTGGATATTTTAATTTTTCTAAATCTAATTCTTCCATATTTTTTCTGCTTTTATATAGTAAGTCTCGCTAAATAATCAAAATGTTCTCCTTCTGTTATAAGTTCACACTTTAAGCCATTTGCAATAGCAGCATTCTGAAGTGTGTTATAATCCAAATATAACCAGTTAAAAGGTTCTTCCTTTTCTCCCTTGTATGAAATGTTAAAAACAAGTTCCCCATAATAATCATTATTCGAGGGAATCCATTTTCCGCCATCTTCATCTTCATCAAACATATAAATAATATCAGAGCTGTCTAATAAAATTTGACCGCCAGGATTCAATAATGATTTTAGTTTTAATAAATATTGATTACAATTTTCTAATTTTCCAAAAATACCAACACCATTCATTAATAAAAGTATTGAATCAAATTTTTCACCTTCAAAATCCAGAATATCTTGAACTTTAGCATTTTTTACTCCACGTAGCCTGCAGGTTTCTATAGCATGGTTGGAAATATCGATAGATGTTACCTCCAAATTGCGATCATTTTGCAGTGACAAACTATGGCTCCCGGCTCCGCATCCTACATCCAGAACTTTTCCATTCGCCAATTGCAAGGCTTTTTGCTCAATTTTGGGCATTTCATTATAAGAGCGGAATAAATAATCAACACTCATTTCATCTTCTTCCGAAATTGAAGTTTCTGTAATAATATCCTCAGGAGAATTATTGGTCTGAAAATCATACATTGCTTTTCCAAAAAGATCTTTCATCGTATTTTAATTCAAAGTTTAGGGTTTCAAGTTCAAAGTTGCTTAATTTTGCACATCAACTTTAAATTTTAAACTTGAAACAAATTTTAAATAACTTAAATAAGTTAGCCAAAGATAAGCATATCGAAAACAAAAAGTATTTTGATAAGCTTAAAAAGAAACAGCCAAAAAACTTAGATTATGTCATGCAGGAATTACATGATAAGGAATTTAAGCGAACAGACTGTTTAAAATGTGCTAATTGCTGCAAAACAACCGGGCCTTTGTTTACCCTCGCAGATATTGAAAGAATTTCCAAATCATTTAAACAAAAGCCACAACAATTTATTGACCAATATTTAAGAATTGACGAAGACAAAGATTATGTCTTAAAAAGTGTGCCCTGTACTTTTTTAGACAATGAAAACTATTGTATGATTTATGATGTTCGGCCTAAAGCATGCAGAGAATTTCCACATACAGATCGCAAAAAATTTCATCAAATTTCAGATCTGACACTTAAGAACGTTGCAATCTGTCCAGCGGCATACAATATTGTAGAAGAAATGAAAAAGAAATTGCCCTTGTAGAATTAAATATTTTGTAAATTGTTTTAATAACAAATCATTATTGCTTTTTTAGCTGTAATTTTGAATCTTAATAAAATCCAATATTAATATAAGACACCAAATTTGAATTTAGAATATTTTATAGCCAAAAGACTTATTACTGCCAGAAATTTCAAAAGCAGTATTTCGGCTCCAATTATAAAAATTGCCATTTCGGCTATCGCTATAGGTATTATCATGATGTTGGTTTCAGTTGCAACAGGAATAGGCTTGCAGCAAAAGATACGCGAAAAAGTTTCTGCTTTCAATGGTCAGGTTATTATTTCCAATTATGACAACAATAATTCTGAAGTAACTCTTGTTCCAATTTCTAAAAACCAAGATTTTTATCCTGATTTTAAATCAGTCCCTGAAGTTAGTCATATTCAGGCTATCGCTAGTAAAGCTGGAATCATCAGAACCGAAAATGCTTTTGAAGGAATAATTTTTAAAGGAGTAGGTTCAGATTATGACTGGAATAATATTAAAGAATATTTAGTAGAAGGAAAATTACCGGATTTCTCCAAAAATTTAAATGAAGAAGTTATCATTTCCAGATTTTTGGCCAATAGGCTTAATCTGAAAATTGGTGATAATTTTAATACCTTTTTTATTAAAGAAGAACAAGGTAAAATGCCAAATAGCCGTCGATTCAAAATAACCGGGATTTTTAATTCAGGTTTTCAGGATTTTGATGCAACTTATATAATAGGAGATATTCGCCATATACAACGTATAAATAAATGGAGTCCAGATCAGGTCGGTGCATTTGAGGTTTTTGTCAAAGACTTTAATAATATCAAAACGACCGGTAACCAAATCTACGAACAAACTTCTTCAGATTTAGACACTAAGACCATAATAGAGAAATACAGCTATATTTTTGATTGGCTTCAGCTTTTCGATTTTAACATTATTGTTATTCTTGCAGTAATGATTTTAGTAGCAACTATAAATATGGTAGTAGCATTGTTGGTTCTTATTTTAGAACGAACACAAATGATCGGAATTTTAAAAGCATTGGGAGCAAATAACTGGACAGTAAGAAAAATATTTTTATATAATGCTTTTTATCTAATAATGAGAGGACTTTTTTGGGGAAACCTAATTGGAATTTCATTATTGTTAATTCAGCAACAATTTGGCGTTATTCAGCTCAATCCAGAAAATTACTATGTTAATCAGGCTCCGGTATATATAAATTGGGTGTATGTCATATTGCTCAATTTGCTTACAATAACTGTTTGTTTCCTGGTGCTATTAATTCCTTCCTATATAATTACCAAGATATCTCCCGTAAAAGCAATACGCTTCGATTAAATTAAATATAACATTTATTATAAATAACCCGACAAGTTTATACCTGTCGGATTGTTTTTATGTCTGATGTATAAGTATACTATATGCTATAATAACAGTATTATTGGATATTTACACATTATTAAATTTGGGTTTTAATAAGGAGCTATTTCCCGCTATCCGTTCCAATCTTTTGTGTCTCGTTAAAGAAACGAGACACAAAAGGATTTCCACTTCTATCGGGGCTAGGGAAGCTGTTTCAAAAGAAGATAATCTTTTCCGGAAGAATAGTTGCGCCTTGACATCTTTGCGAGAATCAACGATAAGCGAAATCCAGCTTTTGCGACCTTTGCGGATACAGGTTCAAAAAGAAAAACAACTTTGCATCTTTGCGGTAAAATCGCCCCAAAGAGCCAAATCCTGAAAAGGCTAAAAAAACTTTCTGTTATAAAAACCATCAGACCAGTAACTTATAAAAAAGATTGAAATTATATAATAAAAACCCTTGTAAATGTAAATAAAGGTGCTACTTTTGCACCCGCAACAACGACACACGTTCCCTGATATACTGACAAGCAATACGAATTAAGACTGAAAAAATTTTTCAAAAAAAGATTCAAAAAAGCTTGTGAGATTAGAAAACGGATGTTACATTTGCACCCCGCAAAACACGGAAAGTTCATTGAGAGATTGGTAAGGTTTGAGAAGAAAAAGGAAAAGAAATTTTCTAAAAAAAAACTTCAAAAAACATTTGCCGGTTTGAAATAAGTTTTCTACTTTTGCACCCGCTTTGAGAAACAAGCGAAACAAAAAAGAAATACACGTTCGTAGACATATTGAATTGACAGCCGTCTCGTTTTACAACGAGACAAAAGAATAAGAGTAATGGAATCGTAAG
>NZ_JAFICC010000007.1 GCF_017833415.1 Flavobacterium sp. 1355
GGGTGCAAAAGTAGCACCTTTATTTACATTTACAAGGGTTTTTATTATATAATTTCAATCTTTTTTATAAGTTACTGGTCTGATGGTTTTTATAATGAAAAGTTTTTTTGAGTATTTTGAAATTATGGCTGGTTTTGCCTGTTCGCCGTGCTTTTTGCCACAAAGGCACCAGGACGCAAAGTTTGCTTTTTCCCTTTTTATTCGGCTTTACTTGTTTTTCAAAGCGACACAAAGCTGGATTTTCCTTGATTGTGTTTGGTTCTCGCAAAGTCGCGAAGTCGCAAAGCCTCACTTTTTCTTCCTCAAAACGGATTATCTTCTTCTGAAAACAGCTCCCCTAGCCCCGATAGTAGTGGAAATCCTTTTGTGTCTCGTTTCTTTAACGAGACACAAAAGATTGGAACGGATAGCGGGATTAGCTCCTGATTAAATTAGAGGTTTCAGGTTTCAGGTTTCAGGTTTCAGGTTTCAGGTTTCAGGTTTCAGGTTTCAGGTTTCAGGTTTCAGGTTTCAGGTTTCAGGTTTCAGGTTTCAATAAATAGTAATGTTCGCTTTGCTCAGCCTGATAGTTTTTTTTTCTCCTTTATATATATGTGTAAAAAATAAACCTAACAGGTTTTGGAAACCTGTTAGGATGTGAATGGAATTGGTGGGTTACCTTAAAACAAATAATCCCGACTGTTTTGAAACGGTCGGGATTTACTCTTATATAATATAGTATAAAAAAACACTCTCTAAGATGTATACTTAGTTGTTGATACTATCTATTGCTTCTTTTGTAATTTGAATGCTTTTTAGTTTTGCCTGATGATCAAAGATTGGGCTTGTAACCATAAGTTCGTCTATTCTTGCGTAATCAATGAACTTTTTTAAATCGGTTATTAATTGTTCTTTGTTTCCTGTAAAGGTTCCAGCTGTCATCTGATTTACGTGGAAACGTTCTGCTTCATTCATAATATCATCTAACGACGAAACTGGCGGCTGTAATCCTTTGCGGTCGTTTCTAATTAAGTTAAGAAACATTTGATACAAACTGGTAGATAATAGCTCTGCTTCTTCGTTTGTGTCTGCAGCAATTATATTGACACAAGCCATTGTTTTGGGTTGGTCTAAATATTCTGAAGGCTGAAAATTTTCGCGATAAAACTCAAATGCCTGAATCATTAGTTTTGGTGCAAAGTGTCCGGCAAAAGCATAAGGTAATCCGTAAGCTGCTGCTAAAGCTGCGCTGTCCATACTTGATCCCAGGATCCAAATTGGAACTTTTAAACCTTCGGCTGGGAATGCACGTACTTTTCCTGTTGCGTTTTCGGCTGAAAAATACTCTTGGAGTTTACTCACATTTTGCGGAAAACGCTGTGCCTGATCAAAAAAGTCTTTTCGGATTGCTTCGGCGGTTGGCTGATCTGTTCCCGGCGCTCTTCCTAATCCTAAATCAATTCGGTTGGGGTAAAGTGTTTCTAAAGTTCCGAATTGTTCGGCAACTACTAAAGGAGAATGGTTCGGAAGCATGATTCCGCCAGAACCTACGCGAATGTTTTTTGTCTGACTTGCCACATAACCAATCAAAACAACTGTTGCCGTACTGGCCACGTGTGCCATATTGTGATGCTCGGCAAGCCAAAATCGTTTGTATCCTAAATTATCTGCTAATTGCGCTATGTCTTTTGTTTTTTGAAATGTTTCTGTGGCATTGCTATCCTGAGTGATGATAGCGAGGTCTAATAATGAGATTGAAATTGGGTTTTTCATATAAAAAATGCTAGTCTACAAAATTAACTCATTTATATGGATACGTTTTGTTTTCTAATGTTAATAGAATTATAATATTTGTAGATACAAGTATTATGTAATTTAATATAAGATTTTAGGAATTGCTTCTATATCAGTTTCATCTTCCTACTCAAACAACAACAGAAATTATTTGAATCAACAATTTCACATGAAATAAAAAGATAACTAATTTTAAGTCTAAATTTGTATTTTAAAAACAACTTTCGATTTTAGCCTTTCCTCAAATGACGCACAAAATTTTAATTATAGACGACGAAGAAAAACTTAGAAGTCTGCTGGCAAGAATTATAAAATCTGAAGGATTTGAAGTTTTTGAGGCGAAAGATTTAAAATCGGGTTTTAAAAAACTGGAGCAAACCGAAATTGATGTTGTTCTGTGTGATGTAAAATTACCTGATGGAAACGGAGTCGATTTTCTTCAAAACATAAAAGGAAGTTTCCCTTTCGTTGAAGTTGTTTTGTTAACTGCTTTCGGAAATATTCCGGATGGTGTTCAGGCGATGAAAAATGGCGCTTTTGATTATATCGTAAAAGGAGATGATAATGATAAAATTATTCCGCTTCTTTATAAAGCTGTAGAAAAAGTGCAATTGCAGAAAAAAGTTCAGCAACTCGAAAAACGTATCAACGACAAATATTCTTTTAATACTATTATTGGAAAATCTAAGGGAATTGAACAGATTATTGATCTTGCCAAAAAAGTCGCCAAAACCGATTCGACTGTCTTACTTACTGGAGAGACCGGAACCGGAAAAGAGGTTTTTGCACAGGCAATTCATGAAAACAGTAATCGTGTTGGCAAATCTTTTGTGGCTTTGAACTGTAGTACTTTCAGCAAAGAAATTTTAGAAAGCGAACTTTTTGGTCATAAACAAGGGGCTTTTACAGGAGCTTTGAAAGATAAAAAAGGTTTTATTGAAGAAGCGAATGGTGGCACATTATTTCTGGATGAAATTGGTGAAATGCCAATCGAACTTCAAGCCAAATTATTACGTGTTTTAGAAACCAGTGAATATATTATGGTTGGCGACACCACTCCAAAAAAATCAAATTTCAGATTAATTGCTGCAACAAATAGAGATTTAAAAACAGAAAGTGATGAACACCGTTTTCGTTCTGACTTATATTTTCGTTTGAATATTTTTGAAATAAAATTACCTCCTTTGCGCGAAAGAGTAAAAGATATTGCGCAAATTACACAGCATTTTGTTAAGCAATTTTCTGAAAAAACGAATAAAAAAACTTTAGCTATTTCAGATGATTTTCTGCAGAAACTAGAAAATTATTCCTGGCCGGGAAATATCCGTGAGCTTAAAAATATTATCGAAAGATCGGTTATTCTGAGTAATGGGAATACTTTAACTTCGGATGTGCTGCCTTATGAAATGCAGCATCAACCTGAAAAAGCAACAAAATCGATGTCGGCTTTTTCGATGCAGAGTATTGAAAAACTGCATATTCAGAAAGTTTTAAATTATACCAAAGGCAATAAGGCTGAAACGGCAAGATTATTAGAAATTGCAATTGCGACGTTGTATCGAAAGTTGGAAGAGTACGGAATTCAATAATAAATTAAATTCCAATCCAGACAGCTACAGGGATAAATTCCAAATTCCTATTTTAAAGGTCCAGCGGAGCAAGATGTTTATAGAAGAATGTAATCGGTTTTTAAGTCAAAGCTCCATCGGAGCGACATCTTAATATTTCCTTATAATTTAACATACCACCCCGATGGGGTTTTTAACGAACGTTGTAATTTCTATAAACATATCGTCCCGCTGGGACTTAAATGCCAAAGTTAAATAACCTTATCATTTCAATAAAAGCTTATCATTTTGATAGGCTTTTTTTATGCTTAATTTTTGGCACGAAACTACATTCCTTTTATTGACAACACTTTAGCTACACCCCAACTTTTTCGGAACATATTTTGGCATAAGGAGAAAGAACAAAAAATTCATTCTCATGAAAACTCAAGTAACCTCAATCTACAAACAAGCCGAACGCTTTGCCGAGATCACCAAAAAATCTATAATTTCTGGAAATATCGTGCGTGCAAAAAAATGTCTGGCACTTGCAGAACGCTTATTTATTTCCGGAAGTATCGAAACTAAAAATGCCATTTCAAACGTGTACATTTTCTCTGTTTCTTCTTTTATGGAAGTGCGTCACTGCAACATTTCACATCTTTTCCCTCAAACGCTTAAAGCGGAATATATCAAACAAGTTAATACTTCGGGCGTATAAAGCTCAATCGGTTAATTGTTTAATCGCATGACAATCTAAAATCTATCCCGAAGCCTCGGGACTAAAATCTAAAATAAATCATATGATCACTTTTCTTTTACTCGCATTGGCCGTTGTGTTGTTTGCGATTTGTTTTAAATCTGTTGAATTCTTTGAAAAAATCTAAATCATGACAGCACTATTTATTGTTTCAATCGCCGTTTTCGTGTATTTGGTTTATGTATTAATCAAACCTGAAAAATTCTAAAATCTAAAATCAACAATCTAAAATTCAATATATGAACACAGAATTATTAGGTATCATAGGTATTTTTCTCCTCACCATTGTTTTAGCAATTCCTTTAGGGAAATATATTGCTAAAGTTTTTCTGGGAGACAAAACATTACTTGATCCGATTTTCAATCCAATTGAAAAATTTATTTTTAAAATCAGCGGAATTAATCCTGCTGAAGAAATGAACTGGAAACAGCACTTAAAAGCACTCTTGAGTGTAAATATGGTGTGGTTCTTTCTCTGCTTTTTTGTTTTGCTTTTTCAGGGATCTTTATTTTTAAATCCCGACAACAATCCATCCATGACGCCAGATTTGGCATTTAATACGGCTATTTCATTTGTAGTAAACTGTAATTTACAGCACTATTCTGGCGAAAGCGGAATTTCGTATTTGTCACAGATGGTTTTAATGTTTTTGCAATTTGTTTCTGCTGGTGTCGGAATGGCCGCTGCTGCAATGATTTTTAATGCAATGAAAGAAAGAACTACCGATAAGCTAGGAAACTTCTATAACTATTTCATTAAAAGCTGTACTCGTATATTACTACCTCTTTCTACAATTGTAGCAGTTGCTCTATTATTTAGCGGAACTCCTATGACGTTTGAAGGAAAGGATACCATTACAACTTTACAAGGCGATTCAGTACAAGTTTCACGCGGACCGGCTGCAGCTTTTATTGCTATTAAACATATTGGTACAAATGGGGGTGGATTTTTTGGAGCCAACTCAGCACATCCATTAGAAAATCCAACTTATTTTACTAATGCGGTTGAACTTTGGGCGCAATTAATTGTACCGTTTGCGATGATTTTTGCACTTGGATTTTACCTCAACAAAAGAAAATTCTCTTACATCATTTTTGGTGTAATGACGGTTGGTTTTTTACTCTTAGTGATTCCAACGATTTCAAGTGAGCTTAACGGAAATCCTGCTATCGAAAAAATGGGAATAGCGCAAACAACGGGAGCAATGGAAGGAAAAGAAGTTCGTTTTGGCCCCGCCATCTCAGGATTCTGGAGTATTGCTACAACTGTAATTTCTACCGGTTCTGTAAACAGTATGCACGATAGTTCTATGCCGATATCAGGAGCGATGGAATTACTTGCGATGATGGTCAACGCCTTTTACGGAGGTTGCGGCGTTGGAATCCTGAACTTTTATATTTTCATCATTCTGGCTGTATTTATTTCGGGTTTAATGGTGGGTCGAACACCAGAATTTTTAGGTAAAAAAATCGAAGCGCGAGAAGTTAAGATTGCCGCTTTTATTGCCATTCTTCATCCTTTATTAATATTAGCCGGAACAGCTTTAGCTTCTTATTTTGCTGCAAATGACACGGCAATGGGTTATTGGTTTAGCGGAAATGCTACGGGCTGGTTAAATAATCCTGGAAATCACGGATTTTCTGAAATGTTATATGAATATACTTCGAGTGCTGCTAACAACGGTTCTGGTTTTGAAGGTCTGGGAGATAATAATCCGTTTTGGAATATTACTACAGGAATTGTATTGTTACTAAGCCGCTTCATTCCGATTATTGGGCCATTGGCAATCGCAGGATTACTGGCAAACAAAAAATACATTCCTGAAAGTGCCGGAACTTTAAAAACGGACACTTCTATTTTTGGAGTTATGGTTTTTGCTGTAATCGCAATTATTGCTGCCTTATCATTCTTTCCGGCGTTGGCTTTAGGTCCATTGGCAGAATATTTTACACTAAAATAGTGCCCAACAAACATAGCCCGTGGTTTCAACCACGGGGGCACAGATTGTAATATGCGTTGCGCTAGCGGTTGAAACCGCTGGCTATGTTTTTATCATCTATTTGTTTTCCAACGCATAACATTTAACAAATAACATTTAACTTTTTACAAGAAAATGACAACTAATAAATCAACATCATTGTTTGAAAGCAAACAGGTCAAAGAAGCCTTAGCGCAGTCTTTTGTGAAGCTGAATCCAAAACTGATGATCAAAAATCCGGTAATGTTTACCGTAGAAATAGGAACTGCGATTATGTTTGCCGTTTGTATTTCCATATTAATGGGAGCAACAGATCAGGGCAGTTTTACTTATAATTTAATTGTGTTTTTGATTTTACTTGCAACGCTTTTGTTTGCCAATTTTGCGGAAGCTATTGCTGAAGCCAGAGGAAAAGCGCAAGCCGACAGTTTAAGAAAAACACGTGAAGAAACTCCGGCCAGACAGATTTTACCTAACGGAGAAATCAAAAATATCAGTTCATCTGAATTGAAAAAAGGAGATATTTTCGTTTGCGAATCGGGAGATTTAATTGCAACTGACGGAGAAATTATCGAAGGCTTGGCTACTATTGACGAAAGTGCTATTACTGGCGAAAGTGCTCCTGTAATTCGCGAAGCCGGCGGTGATAAATCTTCCGTTACCGGAGGAACAAAAGTACTGTCTGATAAAATAAAAGTAATCGTAACCTCAGAACCTGGAGAAAGTTTCCTGGATAAAATGATTGCTTTGGTTGAAGGTGCCAGCCGTCAGAAAACGCCAAACGAAATTGCTTTGACAATTTTGTTAGCGGCCTTTACCTTAATCTTCGTGATTGTTTGTGTTACCCTAAAACCTTTTGCAGATTATGCGAATGCACCTATAACGATTGCCGCTTTTATTGCGTTGTTTGTTTGTTTGATTCCAACTACAATTGGCGGTTTGCTTTCTGCAATTGGGATTGCGGGAATGGACAGAGCACTGCGTGCCAACGTAATTACAAAATCTGGTAAAGCGGTAGAAACTGCCGGAGATATTGATGTCTTGCTTTTGGATAAAACCGGAACCATCACAATAGGAAATAGGAAAGCAACCAATTTTTATCCTTCAAAAGGCGTTTCAGAAGAAGATTTTATAAAATCTGCTGTGTTAAGTTCACTGGCAGATGACACTCCGGAAGGAAAGAGTATTGTGGAATTGGCGGGAGCCGAAACTGCCAATAAATTATCAATTGAAGGTGCTACTTTAATCAAATTTACCGCAGAAACCAGAACTTCCGGAGTTATTTTAAAAGACGGTACCAATATTCGAAAAGGTGCTCAGGATGCGGCAAAAAACATTGCTGTTCAGGCAGGAAATAATTTCCCTGAAGATACAGCTCAAAAAGTAATTGATATTTCTACTAACGGAGGAACGCCATTGGTGGTGATAAAAAACAATCAGGTTCAGGGTGTTATCGAATTGCAGGATATTATTAAAACCGGAATGAAAGAACGTTTTGACCGATTGCGAAAAATGGGTGTAAAAACTGTGATGGTTACGGGAGATAATCCACTTACGGCCAAGTTTATTGCAGAAGCTGCCGGTGTTGATGATTTTATTGCCGAAGCGAAACCTGAGGACAAAATGAACTACATTAAAAATGAGCAAAACTTAGGAAAATTGGTTGCCATGATGGGCGACGGAACTAATGACGCTCCTGCCCTTGCACAAGCAAACGTGGGTGTCGCGATGAACAGCGGAACTCAGGCTGCCAAAGAAGCAGGAAACATGGTCGATCTTGATAATGATCCAACGAAATTAATCGAAATTATCGAAATTGGAAAACAGCTTTTAATGACTCGTGGAACTTTAACTACTTTTTCTATTGCAAATGACGTTGCGAAATATTTTGCCATTGTTCCTGCTCTTTTTATTACTGCGATTCCTGCGCTCCAAGGTTTAAATATTATGCATTTGCATAGTCCTGAGAGCGCGATTTTATCAGCGGTTATTTTTAACGCGATTATCATTCCGATTTTGATTCCGCTTGCGCTGAGAGGCGTTGATTATAAACCTATTGGAGCAAGTGCAATTCTTAAAAGAAACTTGTTGATCTACGCTTTAGGCGGATTGATTATTCCATTTATCGGGATTAAATTGATTGATTTACTTGTTGCTTTATTTATGTAAAAAAGGTTCTAAGGTTCTGAGATGCTAAGGTTCTAAGATTTTCTTCTTAGTCCCTCAGAACCTTAGTCTCTTAGAACTTTAAAAAAGAACTCAAATTAAAAACACGGACTTTGATTAGTAGCTTCAAAGAAAAAAAAACTTAGAACCTTAGCATCTCAGAACCTTAGAACCTCAAAAAATGAAAAATATATTCTCACTATTAAAATTGACACTGCTTACTTTAATCTTGTTTGCACTTATTTACCCTCTTGCAATTTATGGAATTGCACAATTTGCTCCGAATCAGGGAAAAGGAGAAACTATTTTGGTTAATGGGAAAGTCGTGGGCTACCAAAAAATTGGTCAGAAATTCGATAAGCCAAATTATTTCTGGGGAAGACCTTCGGCTGTAGATTATAATGCTGCAGGAAGTGCCGGAAGCAATAAAGGACCAAGCAATGCTGATTATTTAGCTTTGGTTCAAAAAAGAATTGATACGTTTTTAGTCGTTCATCCTTACTTAAAAAAATCTGAGATTCCGTCAGATATGGTAACGGCTTCAGGAAGTGGATTGGATCCGAATATTTCTCCGCAAGGGGCTTTGATTCAGGTAAAACGTATTGCTCAAGAACGAAAATTAACTGAATCTAAAGTAAAGGCTTTGGTTGAATCTAAAATTAATACGGCTGTTGTTGGTCCTGAAACGGTTAATGTTTTGGAATTGAATGTGGCGCTGGATGAACTTTCTAAAAAAGGTTCTGATCCCGAAGCTTCGGAACTGAGTCGCTAAGGTTCTCAGTTTTTCTCCTAACAGGTTTTGGAAACCTGTTAGGTATGATAATCTACATCAACCAGTAATCATAGAGTAACCACTCTGTTTGTCATCCTGAGGAACGAAGGATCACAAACGAAATTCCGCAAACAGAGTTGCCAATCTTTGTCGATTTTCTGGTGTGATCCTTCGTTCCTCAGGATGACAAACTGAAGCGAGAATTGGAATAGAAAACTGAAACTTAAATAATACCTAACAGGTTTTGTCCCGAAGCTTCGGGATTGCAGGAAAAAAAACTTCCTTTTACCCTGAATGCCCTAGCCCCGATAGTAGTGGAAATCCTTTTTCTTTTTTCTTTAAAAAGGAAAAGATTGAAACGGATAGCGGGAAACAGCTCCTTAAAAACCTACTAATAAAATTAATACGCCTTTTTTACCCAAAAAAATCTAAATAAATAATGAGGATGAGATTAGCTTACGCTCAGTTCGCTGGCGCTCGAGTGCTTCGTTCCTCGCAATGACAAACAAAATGAAAAAAATAATACTTACTGCTTTAATCGCATTTGGTTTTAGCAATTTACAGGCGCAAGAAGAATCAAAAAGTCCGTTGACGTTCTCAGGATATTTAGAAACTTATTATAGTTATGATTTTGGGAAACCGGAGAATCATACACGCCCGGGATTTTTTTATAATTATAACCGAAGCAACGAAGTGAATCTGAATTTGGGTATGGCAAAAGTGAATTATTCGAAAGATAATATTCGGGGAAATTTTGCTTTGATGGCCGGAACGTATGCGCAATATAATATGTCGGCGGAGCAGGATTTACTGAAAAATGTTTATGAAGCCAATGTTGGTGTCAAGATTTCGCAAAGTCATAATTTGTGGGTTGATGCGGGAATTATGCCAGCGCATATTGGTTTTGAAAGTGCAATTGGAAAAGATTGCCAGACCTTAACCCGAAGTATTCTGGCTGAGAATTCTCCTTATTATGAAGCGGGAGTTAAAATTGGTTACACCTCTGAATCTGGCGCATGGTATTTGGCCGGAATGTATTTGAACGGCTGGCAGCGAATTCAGAAAATTGACGGAAACCATACGCCTGCATTTGGAACGCAAATTACGTATAAACCAACTGATAAAGTGGTTTTGAACTGGAGTACGTATGTTGGAAATGAACAGCCTGATATCGACAAAAAATGGCGTTATTTCAATAACTTTTACGGGCAATTTAAAGTAACAGACAAAACAAATATTACGGCTGGTGTTGATGTTGGTTCGCAACAATCGGCTAAAAGTAGTAACAAATACGACACTTGGTTTTCGCCTGTTTTAATTCTGCAATACAAACCAATTGATAAGATTCAGATAGCAATGCGTGGAGAATATTATAGCGATGAAAAAGGTGTAATTATCGCAACAGAAACTGAAAACGGTTTTAAAACTTACGGATTTTCGGCTAACTTTGATTATCTAGTTACTGATAATGTAATGTTTAGAATTGAAGCCAGAAATCTTTCGAGTAAAGATGAAATATTTACAAAAGATAATCTCTCAACGGATACGAATACGTTTGTGACGACTTCGCTGGCGATTTCTTTTTAAAATTATTTTGCCACAGATTTCACAGATTAAAAGGATTTCTATATCTCTTTATGTTGATTTATTCGCCACGAATTACACAAATTTCCACGAATTATATCAAATAAAAATTTGTGAAAATTTGTGTAATTCGTGGCTAAAAAAAATCCTTTTAATCTGTGAAATCTGTGGCTAAAAAAATAAAAACTTTGCGACTTAGTGCCTTCGTGGCAAAACCATATGGAACAGAAAGAAAAAAATAACGCACAACACTTTCTCGATTTAATTCAGAAATCACGGAAAGGAAAGTTTAAAGTCTACATTGGGATGAGCGCAGGTGTGGGAAAAACTTATCGGATGCTTCAGGAAGCGCATTCGTTGTTGAAAAACGGAATTGACGTAAAAATTGGTTACATCGAAACACATATGCGGAAGGAAACGCATGAGCTTTTAGCTGGTTTGCGTGTGATTCCGAGGCGAACTATTTTCTACAAAGGAAAACAGCTCGAAGAACTCGATGTACAGGCTATTATAAACCTTCGGCCTGAAGTAGTGATTGTTGATGAATTGGCGCATACAAACGTTGAAGGAAGCAAAAATGAAAAACGCTGGCAGGATGTTTTAGAGATTCTGGAAGCGGGAATTAATGTGATTTCGGCAGTTAATATTCAGCATATTGAAAGTTTAAATGAAGACGTGAAGCGCATTA
Organism: Flavobacterium sp. 1355; assembly: GCF_017833415.1. Taxonomy (GTDB): domain Bacteria; phylum Bacteroidota; class Bacteroidia; order Flavobacteriales; family Flavobacteriaceae; genus Flavobacterium. The sequence continues at coordinate 11,270 of NZ_JAFICC010000007.1, forward strand.
CAGGAATTGATGTTCAGGAACGAATTCCGGATAATGTTTTACGTTTGGCAGATGAAGTGGTTAATATCGATTTGACGTCTGAAGATTTGATTGCACGTTTGAAAGAAGGAAAAATTTATACGGCTGACAAAATTCAGACCGCCTTGACTAACTTTTTTAAATCGGAACAAATTCTGCAATTGCGTGAATTGGCTTTGAAAGAAGTAGCGAGCCAGGTGGTTCGAAAAGTTGAAAATGAAGTACCTCAAATTAATGCTTTAAAACACGAAAAATTATTGGCTTGTATTAGCAGTAACGATAAAACGGCAAAAATTGTGATTCGAAAAACGGCACGATTAGCGAGTTATTATAATGGAGCGTGGTATGTTTTGTATGTTGAAACGCCAAAAGAAAGCAGTACCAAAATTGCCTTAGACAAACAAAGGCATTTAATTAATAACTTTAAACTGGCCGTACAACTGGGTGCCGAAGTAATTAAAATTGAACATAAAAATATTGCCGATGCGATTTTGATGGCTGTTGAAGAAAAACAAATTACAACTGTCTGCATCGGAAAACCGCATTTGAATTTATTTAAAGTAATTTTGTCTACAACAATTTTCAGACGTTTGTTAAATCGCCTGTCTTTATCGAATGTGGATCTTGTTATTTTATCTTAAGTGTAAAATGATTTATGTAAAATGTTAGATGTTTTAGGGAAACCCATTTTAGATCTCACAACTCACATTTTACCAAAAAACAAAAATATGAGAATTAAAACCAAATTGAATCTGGGTGTTGGCTTATTATTTTTAATGATCATTATACTTTCGTTAGTAAGTGGTTATTCTGTTTTTTTGATAAAAGCAGACACAGAGAATATTCTGAAAGCGAATTATAATACGCTGGAATATTCGCGAAATATGATTTTGTCTTTGGATGAAATTAAGAAAAGTCCCGATAATAAGATTTCTGTTTTCAAGGAATATCTTGAAAAACAGACGCAAAATGTTACCGAGCCCGGCGAAAAAGAAGCAACAGCCAAACTTGAAAATGATTTTTTACTTTTAGAAAAAAACAGTTCTGATGAAAGTATAAAAGCACAAATCAGGCAAGACATTTTTGCGATTATGAAACTGAATCTGGATGCCATAAAACAGAAAAGTGATATTGCCAAACATACGGCCGAAAATGCCAATTTATGGATTGCGATTGTGGGCAGTTTATGCTTTTTGATTGCTTTTAACTTATTGGTGAATCTGCCAAATAATATTGCCAATCCGATTAAGGAATTAACTGAGAGTATTAAAGAAATTGCCAACAAAAATTATTCAGAGCGCGTACATTTTACCAATCATAACGAATATGGCGATTTGGCCAAATCGTTTAATACGATGGCGCAGAAACTTCAGGAATACAGCGACAGTAATTTGTATAAGTTGTTTTTCGAAAAGAAACGATTAGAAACGCTTATCAATAATATGAATGATCCTATTATTGGTTTGGATAACGACGGCATTATTCTGTTTGTAAACGATGAAGCACTGAAAATTATCGGTTTAAAATTGGAAGATGTTATCGGAAAATCGGCTTCTGCCCTAGCCCATTCTAATGATTTGATTCGTTCCTTGATTGTAAAAAATGATACTGATTCTCCTAAAAAACAACCGCTAAAAATTTATGCACACGGCAAAGAAAGCTATTTTGAAAAGGAAATTCTGAACATTACCATAATTCCAACAGGCGAAGAAAAAGAAATCAATATTGGCGACGTTATTATTCTGAGAAATATTACACTGTTTAAGGAACTGGATTTTGCCAAAACCAATTTTATTGCCACCGTTTCACACGAGTTAAAAACGCCAATTGCATCTATAAAACTGAGTTTACAATTGCTTGAAAATGCCAAAACCGGCGACATGAACGACGACCAGAAACAATTGGTCGAAAGTATAAAAGATGACAGTCAGCGTTTATTGAAAATTACAGGCGAATTGCTAAATTTATCACAATTAGAAACCGGAAATATTCAGCTGAATATCGAAAAAAGCAATCCGCACGAAATTGTAAATTACGCCGTTGAAGCCGTAAAAGTTCAGGCAGATCAAAAGCAAATTCAATTGGTTATTCATGCTGATGAAAATCTTCAGGACGTAAAAGCCGACAGCGAAAAAACAGGCTGGGTTTTGATTAATTATTTGTCGAATGCAATTCGATATTCTTCTGAAAAAAGCACGATTGTCATTCAATTAAAAAAAGAAAACAATCAGATTGTATTTCAGGTTATCGACACCGGAAAAGGAATTGACGCTAGATACAAAGACAAAGTTTTCGACAAATATTTCCAGGTTCCCGGAAGTCAAAAATCCGGAACCGGATTGGGTTTGGCGATCAGCAAAGAATTTATTGAAGCCCAGAATGGAAATGTTGGGGTTGAAAGTAATTTAGGATTGGGAAGTACGTTTTGGTTTTCGTTGAAGGTTTAATTTTTTTATACTATTTTGGAAATAAATCTTTAATTTTGAATATTAAAATGAATCGATATGGATATGACAGCGCAAATAAAAGAAAATTTAATTTCAAGAATTAGAGATTCAAAGGATATGATTTTTTTAAAAGCTCTTCAAACTATTCTTGATTCCTCTGAACAAGCTTTATATGAATTAAATCTTGAGCAACAACCTTCTATTTCAAAGAGCCGAAATCAAATAAAAGATGGCAAATTCCATAAAAACGAAGATGTAATCTCAGAAATGAAAGAATGGCTAAAAAAGAAATAATTTGGTCTGAACTAGCCAAACTTGAATTTTACAATGTTCTTGAATTCTATGTTGTTAGAAATGAGAATTCACATTATAGTTTAAAAATTCTTGAAAAGTTGAAGATTTGTTAGAGACTCTTTCAACAATGAATTTATCGGAAGACTTACTTCTAATAAAATCACTCGTGTTATCCTAATGAAAGTTTATTTGATTTTTTATGAAATCAATGGAGATCAAATCGAAATATTATCTTTTTGGGATAATAGACAAAATACAGAAAACAGAAAGATCAAATAACTTAACTCGTCCCTAACGTATTATTCTTAATTTCCATCACCTCTCTTTTCACTTCCAAAAGCAATTCTTTCATCGATTGAGATTCAGACAATTCATGACGTTTGTCGCTTCGGCCAATGTTACATTCGTATTCCCAGATTTCTAAAATGTCTGAAGCTTTTACTTCATAATTTGGATAAAAACGATTATCTGATTCCAGAACTAAAGCATTCTTTTTGTTTTTATTGAGACGTTTATAAACCATACCTTCATTTTTGGTAATCAGGATATAAGTTTTGCCATCCATAACCTGACCTAAACTTTCCACATAACGGCCAATAATAATGGAACCGTCTTCGTGTGGCGGCATTGAATCACCTTCTACGGGAAAACCTCGATGCTTGCCAGGTCCTAAAAACGGAAGCGAAACCTGCTGTAAACTCTCAATATATTCAGGATCGGCATAGCCGTTTAAGTAGCCCGCTTTTGCTTTTTGACTTACAATTTCTATAAAATTTTCGCCGAATCGATCAACTTGTATCGGCAGGATGAGTCGGTTACCTTCTAATTTTATTAAATTTTCCACATCTATTTTGCGTATATCGACCGATAACAATAAGTCGATACTCATATGAAAATATAAAGCAATCTGCTTTAAAATATCATACGGTGCTTCTGAAGTTCCGTCTTCGTACTTAACGTACCTTCCTCGGGTAATTTTAAGGTTTCCAGCTAATTTCTCTTGTGATATTTTATGCTTAACCCTTAGTGCTCTAATATTATCTGAAAATAAAGACATAGATTAATTTGTTATAATTTGGAACAGCAAATATACAAAAAAATGTTATTGTCTGTGCTAATTTTGTCTTGTTTAAAAATGCCATCTGAGTGATTATGAAATTGATAAATCTAAATAGAGTAAAAACACTGGAATTTTATATTCCGGATAATAGTTCCAAAATTGAGCTGCCTTTCTTTGATGTAGGCATAAGTGCAGGTTTTCCTTCGCCAGCAGATGATTTTATCGAGTTGACAATTGACCTCAACAGAGAATTTATTAAACACAAAGACACAACTTATTTTGCCAGGGTTAAAGGTCATTCTATGAAAAATGTAGGTATTACTGATGGTGATTTACTTATCATTGATAAAAGTCTCGAGCCCCAAAACAATAAAATTGCTGTCTGCCAGATTGATGGCGAATTTACTGTAAAACGAATTAAAATAGAAAAAGATATTGTTTGGCTTATAGCCGAAAATGAAGATTATGAACCTATAAAAGTAACTTCCGAAAATAATTTCATGATTTGGGGAATTGTGATTCACAGTATAAAGTCTTTTTAAAATAAAAAAATTAGGATAAATAATAGTTTAGAAATGTTTGCTTTAGTCGATTGTAACAATTTTTATGCTTCATGCCAAAGGGTATTTGAGCCAAAATTAAGAGGGAAACCTATAGTTATCCTCTCTAATAATGATGGTTGTGTTATTTCGCGTTCTGATGAGGCGAAAGCTTTGGGCATACCAATGGCTATTCCTGCTTTTAAGTATGAAGCTGTTTTTAAAGAGAAAAACATTTTTGTTTATTCTTCTAATTATCCGCTGTATGGCGATATGAGCAATCGGGTAATGAACATGCTTCGGGCGTATACAACAGAAATTGAAATTTACAGCATTGATGAAGCTTTCCTGAAATTTTCGGGTTATGAGTTATTTGATCTAAACGCACTTGGGCTAAAAATGCGAAAAGAAATAACACAGGGAACCGGAATTCCTGTAAGTATTGGTATTGCACCTACCAAAGCTTTGGCAAAAATGGCCAATAAAATTGCGCGAAAATTTGCCGATCGTACGCAAAATGTTTATTTAATTGACTCAGAAGAAAAAAGAATTAAAGCTTTAAAATGGACAAAAATAGAGGATGTATGGGGAATCGGGAGAAAACATGCTAAACGACTCAAGTCAAAAAACGTTACCACTGCTTATCAATTCACACAACTTCCGGATGCCTGGGTGCGAAAAGAGATGGCCGTTGTCGGACTTAGGTTAAAACATGATCTGGAAGGAAAACCAACATTAGATTTAGAAGAAGCAAAAGGCCGAAAAATGATTGCTACTACGAGATCATTTGAAAGAAGGTATACTTCATTTGAACAAATTTCAGAACGTATCAGCACATTCACAGCTTCTTGTGCAGAGAAATTGCGCAGTCAGAACTGTCATTGTAACATGATTACGGTTTTTATTCAGACTGATTTTTTGGGTGGTGAGAACTCTCAATATTCGAGAAGTATTACAATTACAACTGATTTTCCGACCAATTCGACCATTGAACTTAACAAGGCGGCACAAAAAGGTTTTAACACCATTTTCAAAGCAGGATATCGTTATAAAAAAGCAGGAGTAATTGTAATGGGTTTAACATCAAATAATGAAACACAACTCAATTTGTTCAAAACCTCAAATCCAAAACATCAGCCTTTAATGAGTGTTATTGACAAAATGAATCAATGTTATGGTGAGAATAAAATTAAATTCGGAGTACAGTCTTTAGGCCGACAATGGAAAATGCGACAGGACAGGCTATCGCCAAAATTTTCTACTTGCCTGAAAGATGTGATCATTGTTAAGGTCTGATCACTCATTTCATTAAAAATTATAAAATTAAAATTCCTGTACATCATTAAATCAAACTATTAAATCAGATTATCCAAATATACCGCTATAACAAACCTAAAAAACAAAGTTATGACACTATTTAACGACACTGAATTATTTACCACAGGTTCAGGAGGAAAAAAAATATTTGACCTGCCTGATACAGAACTTATTTTGATAGATAATTTCTTTACTAAAGAAGAATCTGATCATTTTTATGAAAAACTACTTCATCAGACTAAATGGAGGGGATATCAAATGGAAATTTTTGACAAGACTGTTACTGCTCCCAGAATGATTGCCTGGTATGAAGATAAAAATAATGTCGGTGCAGATCCAAATGGTCCGGACTGGACTTATGATCTTCTCACTATCAGGAGCCGTGTAGAAAAAGAAACGCAGCTGGATTTTAATAGTCTGCTGCTGAATTTGTACCGAAACGGAAAAGATGGTGTGGGATGGCATAGCGACAAAGAAAACAATACAGGTAAAGATCCTATAATTGCGTCAGTAACTTTTGGAGATACAAGAATATTCAGACTTCGCCATAAATTTAGAAAAGATGTAGCACAGGTTGAAATTCCGCTGCATCATGGATCTTTTTTGTTAATGGCCGGAACAACAAATAGCTTTTGGCAGCATCAGGTTCCAAAAACTGCGCGAGATGTATTACCAAGAATAAATTTAACTTTTAGAAGAACAGACAGGAAAACAGAATAATGTAAAATATATTTAAACACAATGAGAGATGGGTTTCACGTCAGAAAAAACCTCAAAATCAAGCGTACAAAATAAAATAATCGCTTCTTATCAATTTATATTAGGCAACACTTATCTTTTTTAGTATTTTTCAACTTTTTTCCAATAATATTTTACCCAATGGCAAAATTAAACAATGATTTAACCCGTTTTTTAGAGGCACAAAACAAACTCTATCTTACAGCTCTTACTGAACTAAAAAAGGGTAAAAAAGAAACCCATTGGATGTGGTTTATTTTTCCTCAGATAAAAGGATTAGGTAAAAGTGAAATGTCTAAATTGTATGCCATAGAAAATCTTCAGCAAAGCGAAGAATTTCTTGCGCACCCGGTTCTTGGAAAACATCTCATAGAAGTTTCCAAAGTTCTTTTAGATTTTAAAATGAAATCGGCTGAAGCGATATTTGGTGATCTGGATGCACTTAAATTACAGTCATGCATGACACTTTTTAGCTTAACAAATAATACAGATCCAGTTTTTCAGGAGGTATTGGATACTTTTTTCTCCGGAAAATTTGATACGCTTACTTTGTCAATAATAAACGAAATGATACATCCGGCGTTGCAGCAAACGGAGATCTAATTTGCATTAAGCTTTTTACAGTAAAATAATAATTTTTCAAAAAAAAACGTCTTGCATAGCAAGACGTTTTTTCTTTATAAGGATTTCATTATAAGTCTTAATGACTTTTTAAGATTCTTTAGGTTTTGTTAGATAATAAACCGGTATTCCGGCTAACATAATCAAAACCCCCCAACCACAGGTCGAAAATTTTGTAAATAGCAATGAAATACAAATTGCGGTTGCTACTATAATGTAGAGCATTGGTAAAAATGGATATCCAAAAGCTTTGTACGGTCTTTCTACATCAGGCATCTTTTTTCTTAAAATAAAAATTCCATAAATGGTAAGAATGTAAAAAATCAAAACGATGATGATGACAAAGTCTAACAAATCTCCATATTTGCCTGTCAAACATAAGGCAGAAGCCCAAAAACACTGTGCCCAAAGTGCCCATTCAGGAACACTAAACTTGTTTAATACCGCAGCTTTTTTAAAAAATAAACCATCATTTGCCATTGTATAGTATACTCTGGCTCCAGCCATAATTAATCCATTATTACACGCAAAAGTCGAAATCATAATCATGATTGCAATAATCAATGCACCGCTATTGCCAAAAATATATTGTGAAGCCACAACAGCTACACGATCTGATTTTGCAGTTGCTATTTCGTCAAAAGGAATAACTGCCAGGTACATTAAATTTGTTAATACATAAATAATTGTAACAATAAAAGTTCCCAAAAACAAACTGAAACCAACATTACGTTTTGGATTTTTAATTTCGCCAGCTATAAATGTTACCCCATTCCAGGCATCACTAGAAAATAAAGATCCTACCATCGCAGCAGAAATACCAGTAATTAATGCTGTTCCACCAATAGGCAGCCATGATCCCTCCTGAGGATTATATGCACGCGGTGTCCATGCATCTGCCCAGTTAGCATCCCAGATTGATGCTTTTGCAGCAAGCGTTAAGCCAAAAACAATTAAGCCAAGCAATGATAATATCTTAATAATCGTTAGAATAGTCTGTAGAATTTTTCCGTTTTTTACTCCACGGCTATTAATGTATGTTAGCAAAATAATTGTAAAAATTGAAACAATCTGAGCTGCATTGAGTTTAAAGAACCCCGTTTCAAACAATATATTCTCATCACTGAAAGGTTCATAAAGATAAGCTGCAAACTTAGAAAAAGCCACACCGACAGCGGCAATTGTTCCGGTTTGTATTACAGCAAAAAAACTCCAGCCATACAAAAAGGCAATCAGTTTATTGTAAGCTTCTTTTAGATACACATACTGTCCCCCTGCTTTTGGAAACATTGCACTTAATTCTCCGTAACTAACAGCAGCAATAATTGTAATCAAACCTGATATAAGCCATATTAGCGTGAGCCATCCGGCAGATCCTACCTGTCTGGCAATATCGGCACTTACGATAAATATTCCCGAGCCAATCATAGAACCTACAACAAGCATGGTTCCGTCTAGTAATCCGAGTTCTCTTTTAAAATGTTCTTGTTCTTGGTTGTCGTCTTGCATTATTTTGTTTTTTTTGGTTTTAGGGTTGGTTAAAGATATACTTTTTTCTGAAATTTTAGATTTTACATTCGGGATTTTAGATTTCCACATTATTTTGGGCATGTCCCTTCGGGTCGGGCTTTCGGCTATATCTTTTACCTTGCTCCGCTGGCAAAAGGATACCGCCTCTATCCCTCATGCAATTTTCGTTTTCATGAGAACAGTATTTTATATAACAATTTATAATTGTTTTCGATAAAATTATTATATTTCAGTAAGTTACATCTGATAATTAAATAATTATCCAACTATTGACTTAAAATGGAAAAATATAGAAATCTAAAAGGAGATTCAGGTGTTGAATCCTATGAAATTGGTTCAGATTTTATCATTGTTCAATTTAAAAACGATGGAAGTTATTTGTACAATTATGAAATTCCGGGCAATTCACATGTAGAACGTATGAAAAAACTAGCGCTAAAAGGAAAAGGGCTTAGTACATATATCAGTACAAATATTAAAAAGAAATACGCTGAGAAAATAAATTAGTACAAATGATCAAATCTTAATTAATCTGATCTAAAACACGATTGACCTGAGAAAAGGCTCTTTGATAATAAGGTTCTTTGGTTGAAGAAATCATAACACCGCCGTGCGTCGAAGAATGTACAAATTTAATTTCTCCGTCGGCTACATCTACCACCATTCCAACATGATTGATTTGGCGTCTACCGTTTGTTTTAAAGAAAATTAAATCACCTTTCTGAGCTTCATTAGAATCTACTTTAGTACCTACCCTTGATTGCTCGATAGAACTTCTTGGCAATTTAATATCAAAATTATTAAAGGTACAAATCATTAGGCCAGAACAATCAAAACCTGCTTTTGTGGTTCCGCCAGATCTGTAACGGGTTCCAATATTTTCGGTTGCGTTTACGATCAATTGTTCGACTAGCTCTGAATGATTGCTAACTCTAAATGGAGAATGTATACTGGATGAATCTTTTTTAATTCCTGAGTTATAAGCAACCTGAGTTGAAGCTGATGTGCTGTTTTCCAATTCAGGAGCCGTTGTTTGTCCGTCTGCAGAAACTCCTCTTTCGCCTGATGTATTAATTTTCAAAACATAACCTACCGGCAATTTCCCCTTTATAAAAGGATTTTGTCTTTCCAGTTCTGCTACTGTAATTCCGTATCTTTTTGCAATAGCATATTTTGTTTCTTTTGGCTGTACCTCAACAACAATTTCAGTAGTTTTTGCCAATTCGGTTTCTGGTTTTATTTCAGTAGTTTTAATAGAATTATCTGAAGTAACAACTGCTTTTTCTACAATGGGAGTTTTTGTAACATCCATCTGTTTTATTTCCGGGCTTACCCTACCTTTAGAAGTTTTAATGTTTAAAACATATCCTACTGGTAATTTTCTTTTAATAAACGGATTTTGGCGCTCTAATTCTGCAACTGTTATCCCGTATTTTTTTGCAATTAAGTACTTTGTTTCCTTTGGTTTTACCTCAACTACATAATCAACTACGTCTACGATTTTAAGGTCATCTAATGCTTTATCTGCAGAGGCTAGAGTATTATTAAAAGAAGGAATAGTAATTTTCTGTCCTATTTTCAAGTCTTCTGTCTCTAAAAGAGGGTTGGCTTTCTTTAAGTCTTCAACTGAAACATTATATTTTTTTGAGATCGCCCACAGTGTTTCTTTTTCAATTACTTCGTGCAAACCTGAATTTGAATTTGCTGGCGAGGTTATATTTGCAGCTGTTTCTGTTTTTGTTGTAGTAGCTTTTTTATTTGTACCCGGAATTAATAAAATTGAATTCAGTTTTAAGACTTTTGGAGCATCCGGATTAGCATCTTTGATATCTTTCGCTTTTATACCATATTTTTTAGCAATTACAGTAAGGTTTTCTCCCTTTGAAATTTTATGTTTGATGAATTTCTCCTGAGAAAAAACACTTACACTAAATAAAAACACTACTATAATTAATCTAAAAATCATACCTATTAAAGTTTAATGAATACTTCTTTAAGTTTAAATAATATAACTTTAAACCTAAATTATATAACTTAGAGAAGTCAAAATATATTATGTAAAAAGCGAATTTAAATTTTTAAAGTAGAATTTGCACGTTTTTTAACATCTAATTTAGTTCGAATTAACAGCCTAATACATCGAAGTTGCCTCAATACTTTGAAAACATGCTTTTTATCCGAGGAATTATATTTTTGAATAAAACGAATTATAATGTGTAAATATTGTGAAAAGATTGCTTTATGTCTGTCTTTTCTTTCCCTTTGTAATAAAAAAACGCCCTGTTTTCACAGAGCGTTTAAAATATAAGGGAGTGCTAAAGATTAAGCTTTTCCGGCAGCAATCAGGTTTAATGCTGAACCTGCAACGAACCAGCCTATTTGTCCTGCGTTGTAAGTATGGTTAGCAAAAATAATATCTTTTGTACCATCTGCATGAACGAACTCTAACGTTAATGGTTTTCCAGGAGCGAACTCTGTTAAGTCAATAAAGTTAATAGTATCGTCTTCCTGAATTTTATCATAATCTGCTTCATTAGCAAAAGTTAAACCAAGGAGACCTTGTTTTTTAAGGTTTGTTTCATGAATACGAGCGAAAGATTTTACCAACACTGCTTTAACCCCTAAGAAACGTGGTTCCATAGCAGCATGTTCACGAGATGAGCCTTCTCCATAGTTGTGATCTCCTATAACAACAGAAGGAACTCCGGCTGCTTTGTAAGCACGGGCTACTGCAGGAACTGCATCATAATCTCCGGTTAATTGATTTTTGACTGAATTTGTTTTTTGATTGAATGCATTTACTGCACCAATCAACATGTTGTTAGAAATATTATCTAAATGTCCGCGGAAACGCAACCATGGTCCTGCCATAGAAATATGGTCTGTTGTACATTTTCCAAAAGCTTTGATCAGCAATTTTGCACCAGTTATATTTTTACCATCCCATGCATCAAACGGAGCTAACAATTGTAAACGTTCTGAAGCTGGATTAACAACAACCTGAACTTCGGAGCCGTCTGCAGCCGGAGCCTGAAATCCAGGGTCTTCGGCATAGAAACCTTTAGACGGAAGCTCATCTCCTGTTGGGGCATCAAGCATTACTTCTTCTCCATCTTCGTTGATTAATTTATCTGTTAATGGATTAAAACCTAAATCACCAGCAATAGCCAAGGCCGTTACCAATTCCGGAGAGCCTACAAAAGCCAAAGTGTTTGGATTCCCATCGGCACGTTTTGAGAAGTTACGGTTAAAAGAGTGAACAATCGTATTTCTTTCTTCTTTCTCTGCTCCTTCTCTGTCCCACATACCAATACAAGGTCCGCAGGCATTAGCAAATACCGTTGCACCAATTTTATGGAAAGTTTCGATAAAACCATCTCTTTCAATTGTAGAACGAACTACTTCTGAACCAGGCGTAATTGTAAACTGTGATTTAGTTTTTAAATTTTTATCTGCAACTTGTTTTGCTAAAGAAGCGGCACGCGAAATATCTTCGTAAGAAGAGTTCGTACAAGAACCAATTAAACCAACCTGAATTTGTAATGGCCAGTTGTTTTTGATTGCAGCTTCTTTCATTTTAGAAATTGGAGTAGCTAAATCGGGAGTAAAAGGACCATTTAAATGTGGCTCTAACTCAGTTAAATTGATTTCGATAACCTGATCAAAATATTGTTCCGGATTAGCATAAACTTCCGGGTCTCCGGTTAAGTATGAAGCTACTTTATCTGCTGCATCAGCAACATCAGCTCTGTTTGTAGAACGCAGGTAACGACTCATAGAATCATCATAACCAAAAGTCGAAGTTGTTGCTCCGATTTCTGCTCCCATGTTACAAATAGTACCTTTACCTGTACATGACATAGCAGTTGCACCTTCGCCAAAATATTCTACAATAGCTCCAGTACCACCTTTTACAGTAAGAATACCGGCAACTTTCAGGATAACATCTTTAGGAGCAGTCCATCCTGATAATTTACCAGTTAATTTTACTCCGATTAATTTCGGAAACTTTAGTTCCCATGCCATACCAGACATAACGTCTACAGCATCTGCTCCACCAACCCCAATAGCGACCATACCTAAACCACCTGCATTTACAGTGTGAGAATCGGTACCAATCATCATTCCGCCCGGGAAAGCATAATTTTCAAGTACTACCTGGTGAATAATTCCGGCTCCTGGTTTCCAGAAACCTATTCCATATTTATTAGAAACTGACGATAAGAAATCGAAAACTTCGTTACTTTGTGTTTTTGCCCTTGCCAAATCGGTTACTGCATCTACTTTTGCCTGAATTAAGTGATCACAGTGAACTGTTGTAGGAACAGCAACTGTTTTCTTTCCGGCATGCATAAATTGCAATAATGCCATTTGAGCTGTTGCATCTTGACAAGCAACACGGTCTGGTGCAAAATCTACATAATCAACTCCTCTTCCAAACGCCTTTGTTGGATTTCCATCCCAAAGGTGATTGTATAAAATTTTCTCCGTTAAAGTAAGTGGACGACCAACAATCTCGCGTGCTTTATCAACACGACCAGGCATGTTCTCATACACTTTTTTTATCATTTCAATATCAAAAGCCATAAGTTATAATTGTTTGTTTTGTTTTTATTTTTAACACGACAAGGTACAAAAAATAGAGTAGCCAGAAAAGAAAAAGCCCGAGTTTATACTCGGGCTTTTCTAATATTTGAATAATCATGTAATTACATTACTAACAATTTATGAGAAGGTGCAAATCTGGTTAAACTAATACCCTCTACCGCAGCTGTATATTCATCTAACGTAGGAGTTCTACCCAAAATTGTAGACAAAACTACTACTGGCGTAGAAGAAAGCAATGATTCTCCTTTTTTACCTTCAGTATCTTCTACTACTCTTCCCTGGAAAAGACGTGTAGAAGTCGCCATTACAGTATCTCCTTTTGCCGCTTTTTCCTGGTTACCCATACAAAGATTACATCCCGGACGCTCTAGATACAACATTTTTTCGTATTCAGTACGTGCAGCACCTTTAGGCGCATTGTCGTCAAATTCAAAACCAGAATATTTTTGTAAAACTTCCCAGTCACCTTCTGCTTTAAGCTCATCTACAATGTTATAAGTTGGAGGTGCTACCACAAGCGGTGCCTTGAACTCAACTTTACCATGCAAATTTTCTATATTTTTAAGCATTTGAGCAAGGATTTTCATATCTCCTTTGTGAACCATACAAGAACCGATAAATCCAAGATCTACTTTTTTCTCTCCTCCATAAAAAGACAAAGGTCGTATAGTATCATGCGTATATCTTTTAGAAACATCAGCGTTATTCACATCTGGATCTGCAATCATTGGCTCTATAATCTGATCAAGATCAACAACTACTTCAGCATAATATTTAGCATTTGCATCTGGAGTTAAAGCTGGTTTTTCAGCTGATTTAATTTCCGAAATTCTCTTGTCTGCTTTATTAATCAATCCCTGAAGAACTTGTTTATGATTGTCCATTCCTTTGTCGATCATAATCTGAATTCTGCCTTTTGCAATCTCCAGTGATTCAATCAAAGTATCATCTTCAGAAATACAGATAGAAGCTTTTGCTTTCATTTCTGCAGTCCAGTCTGTAAATGTAAATGCCTGGTCTGCGGTAAGAGTCCCAAGATGAACTTCAATAATTCTACCCTGGAATACGTTTTCACCACCAAATTTCTTAAGCATTTGAGATTGTGTAGAATGAACTACATCACGGAAGTCCATATAATCTTTCATCTCTCCAATAAACGTCACCTTTACAGATTCCGGAATTGGCATTGAAGCTTCACCAGTAGCAAGTGCAAGAGCAACTGTTCCTGAGTCAGCACCAAAAGCAACACCTTTTGACATTCTTGTATGAGAGTCACCACCAATGATGATCGCCCACTCATCGATTGTAATATCGTTAAGCACTTTATGAATTACGTCAGTCATTGAATGATAAACGCCTTTCGGGTCACGAGCTGTGATTAAACCGAAATCATTCATAAATTTCATCAATTTTGGAATATTTGCCTGCGCTTTTTTATCCCAAACCGAAGCTGTATGGCAACCAGATTGATAAGCACCATCCACAATTGGCGAAATTACTGTAGCAGCCATAGATTCTAATTCCTGAGCAGTCATAAGACCGGTAGTATCTTGTGAACCTACGATGTTAACTTCTACACGAACATCTGAGCCAGCATGTAGTACTTTACCCTGAGTGATACCAACAGCATTTCTGTTAAAGATTTTTTCTACTGCTGTAAGACCTTGTCCTTCGATAGAAATCTCTTTTGACGGAGCAAATACAAGAGGAGCTTCAATATCAAGAACTTTCGCTGCTAATGTTTGAAGTTTTTTACCAAATACAATTGCATATGACCCTCCGGCTTTAATGAATTCCATTTTTTGAGGTGTGAATGCCTTTGAAATATCTATTAACTCTTTATCTCCATTATAAAGCTTCTTCGTTTTTGTATTTATTGTTAATACAGTTCCGGTAGCAACAGAATATGCTTCTTCCAAAATAGGTTCATTATTCTCATTACGAATAACATTTCCATCTGCATCAAGCTTTTTTACCCAGTTTTTAAGATCTAAACCAATTCCACCAGTAACATCAACAGTTGTTAGGAAAATTGGAGAAATACCATTTGTTCCTGCAACAATTGGAGCAATATTAATAAATGGAACATACGGACTTGCTTGTTTACCTGTCCAAAGTGCCACGTTATTTACACCTGACATTCTTGACGAACCTACACCCATTGTACCTTTCTCTGCAATCAACATCACACTTGCATCAGGATACTGAGCCTGCAGCATCTTGATTTCGTCTTGTGCCTGCGGAGTTATCATACATTTCCCATGAAGTTCACGATCAGAACGAGAGTGAGCCTGGTTACCCGGAGATAATAAATCTGTAGAAATATCTCCTTCACCAGCGATATAAGTCACTACTTTAATTTCTTCTGCTACTTCTGGCAATGAAGTAAAAAACTCTGCCTTTGCATAACTTTCAAGAATTTCTCTGGCAATTGGGTTTTCATTTTTAAATGCTTCTTTTAAACGATCCGTATCTGCCTCATAAAGGTAAACTTGTGTTTTTAGAACATTTGCAGCTTCTTTTGCAATAGCAGCATCATTACCAAGCGCCAGATCAAGTAACACCTCAATCGAAGGCCCACCTTTCATGTGTGATAGTAACTCAAAAGCAAAAGCAGGTGTTATTTCTTTTACTACGGATTCACCAAGAATGATTTCTTTTAGAAATTTAGCTTTCAGACCAGCTGCGCTCGTCGTTCCCGGTACAACATTATAAATAAAGAACTTAAGAGAATCTTCTCTGTATTCATTATTCAAATCTTTAATTTGTTCAATGATATCGCTTAATAATTCAGCACCATCAATTGGTTTCGGGTGAAGCCCTTGACCTTTTCTTTCTTCAATTTCTTGGATGTAATCCTTATAAATGTTCATAGTAGAGGTATTTCTAGGTATTTTATTTTTTTGTTCGCAAATTTAATAATTAATGCCGAGAACTAAAAAAAATATAATGGATGCCGTCTTTTCAAAAATTATTATTATTAAAAAACGATTTTGAATGTATTTTTTTGCCAAAATATCAATTTTAAATTAAATAAATGAATTATTGGTATTTTAAAATCTTTTCTTTAACAAAGTCGGAATTAAATGTTGCAAACTAAGCAGGATTTTACCTATGTTTTAACGAAGAATAGTTCTAAATTAAGATTTACAACGTTATAGTTGAAGTTTGTTGACATAAAATCCTGTTTTTAATAATTCCTTTTTTATTTTAAAATATTGACTAAAAAAATACCTTAAAAAATTGGTAATTCAATTTTTATTTTAACTTTGTATTTCAAAGTTCTTTTAAAAACACAATACTATGAATTACAAATTACAAAATGCAAATACTTATTTTGAACAAACAGGAGTTGTTATCAGTACAATAGTTAGTATTATTACTATGCTTATTCTTGTCATTGTATTAGCAAATGAAGCTGCTGCTCCATTAGCAACATTATCTTTAATAATTGAATTCATATTTGGTACTGTATTATCTTTTCTTATCCTCAGAAAAAGACAAAAATACATTCATCTGCTTCCTTTCCTTTTACTAAACTGGCTGATAGGCTGTTTCTGTCTTAATACTTCTATTTCTATTTTTGAAGATTTACCTGTTTGGATTTATATGGCAACCTTGCTTTTTTGCATCACAAATTTTTTTATCTATAAAGAATTAAAAGAAAACTATATTACCCTTGCGTTATTTTTTGTAAATGGAGTTTCTTATACGGTTATATTATATTACACCATATATCTTTTACCCATTATTCCATTTTCAATTCTCGCAATTATACTTCTAGGGATAGGATTCTACGGATTAGTACCACTAGTTATTTCAATTATTCATTTACTAAGCATCACTAAATCTTTTCGGGAAAACAAAAAGTATTTCAATTCATTTGCTTTCGGATTTCTAATAGTTATCATTAGTTTAGCCGCTTTTATAATACGACTGAATATTGAGAGTGAAAAAATAATTAAAAGCGAAATAATTACTTCTTTCGACTATAATGATGACTTACCTAATTATATAAAAATTTCTCAAAATCTGGAGCCTAATTTTTTTAATGAAATTTTATTAAAAAAAGATATTGTTTATAAAGGCCCTGAAAATTTTTTCAGTTTTAGAGATTTAAATTCATTTGGTAGCGAACAATTTAATCAAACAAAAATCCACAACCCGTTTATAACGATAGCTTACTTATTTTGTAAAGATCTTAATTTAACTAACGATGATCGAATAAATATTTTGAAATCAAATTTTAACACACGTCTGGAAACCGAAGAACAATTATGGAGTGGTGAAGATTTGTTTACCAAAAACATTAAGGAAGATGTAAAATTATATCCTGAATCAAGATTAGCTTATACAGAAATTACCATGAATATTGCCTGCGAAAAAGACACCTGGCAAGACAGGGAAGCTATTTATTCTTTTCAGTTACCAGAAGGATCTGTCGCTACATCACTTTCATTATGGGTAAATGGCATTGAGCGAAAAGGAGTTTTAACAACAAAAGAAAAAGCACAATTTGCTTACAAACAAATTGTTGGAGTTGAAAACCGTGACCCTTCATTACTGCAATGGAAAGAAGGAAATAAAGTTGTCGTAAGGGTTTTTCCTGTCAATTATGAAACACCACGCACCTTTAAATGTGGTTTCACAACACCGCTAAAAGTTGAAGACAATGAAATGAAATATCAAAGCATTTCTATAAAAGGCCCTAATATTTCAAATGCTGCAACTGTTTCAAGGATTCAGTTAACAGGCAATGCCAAAGTCCAAACCAGTAAAGATTTTGATTTAAAAAATAACGCTTACATTAACGAATCAACTGGACTTGACAGCTGGGAGGCAGTTATAGCTTTAAATAAAACACTGCATGAGAATTCTTTTGTCTGGAAGGATAAAATATATGAGGTAAAAGACATTCAAAAAACAAATGTACCGTTTAAAGCTTCTGAAATTATTTTAGACCTTAACAGTAACTGGACAATTTCAGAAATTAAATCTTTTTTAGACTTAAGAGGAAAACAATTTTATGTTTATAGGGACAAAGAAAAAAAGGAAATCAATAAAGAAAATTACAAAGATCTTCAATATGAATTTAAAAATTTACACTATTCCTTATTGCCACTTTATAAAATTACAAAAAACAGTTTAATCATTACTAAATGCGGAACATTCTCCGCCAATTTTGAAGAACTTGAAGAATCTGATTACCTAAAGAAAATACGAGCCAAAACTAAGACGCAAAATTTAAAAGTTATAAATATCTCCGCAGAAATTAATCCTTTCTGGCAAACTGTAAAAGAACAAAAATATGTGGAGTATTACCAGACAACTTTAAGCAATAGTTTAAAAATGGTAAAAGAAAATCATTTTATAACTTTTAAAACAGCCGAAAATCTAGTCAATATCGAATCGGCACAAATTTCTATTCAGGAAAATTCGAAAGACAATATTTCTAAAAGTACTGGCTCAAATCATATTTACAGAATGTATGCTTTTGGAAAAGTACTTGAAGAACAGGTTAAAATTCAAGAAGATACTTTAGCCGCTAACAAATATGTAACGCTTGCCAAAGATGCCAATATCGTTACGCCTATTTCCTCTTTAATTGTTCTTGAAACTGACGAGGATTACAAAAAAAATGGAATTGAAAAAAATGTAGACACTTTAGCAAATGCCTCTATAAATAATGATGGTGCTGTTCCTGAACCGCATGAATGGGCATTAATTTTTATTGCATACACTATATTCTTTTATTACAGAAAAAGTAAAAAACAGATAAGTCAATGAAACGTTTTATAGTACAGCATAAGAAAAATCTATTTATCGCAATCACTATCTTATTATTATTGTTCAATTACAGCATTCTTATAAATGGCTTTGACACTAATTTTTTTGGGATTTTATTCTCAATCGCATTATTTACTATTGGAGGCAGAAAAACTAATTTTAATTTAAACTATCCACTATTTGGACTAATTTTCATACTAGAGTTTATAAGTTTTCGCCTGCATACAAAATCACTGCATTTCTTGGCTTTGGCTGTATTTACGTGTTTGGTATACTATAATTTTATCGGAAAATTTTCATTTATTGCTTTTTTTTGCATCATACTTTTTTCATCACTTTTTAATACCTTTTTTAATTATTTAACTACTGAGATAAAACAAACATTGTGTTATACCAGTTATTTAGCTTTAAAATTTTTTATTACGATAGATAAAATCGAAGGCGTAAATTTCTACATCAATAATTCAAAAATCACGGTAGATACAGCATGTATGGGACTTTCGCTGTTTAAAACAGGATTACTCAGCGGTGCATTTTTATTGACTTTAGAAGAAAGAAGACAGCAGGCTTATTTTAACATTAAGCAAATTATTCTTTTTTGTTTTATTATAATTGTGCTCAATATTGTCTCTAATTTTTTCAGAATCATAACTTTAATATTATTCAACTGTACAGAAGAAAACATATTGCATCACAGTATCGGAATCCTTTGTTTTGTTTTTTACCAGATTATTCCGATGTTGCTTTTAATTCGCTTTTTTAAGCCTGAAAAAAAAGAACTTGTTTACAAAAACAGTTATGCCTCACTATTTCCAGCTTTAATAGCTGTAGGATTATTATTTGTAACTAGTTTAAAAATCAAAACAGATCAAAACTATGATATCTTAAAAAATTTGAATCCTAAATATCCTATTGAGCAAGGAAACTGGGTTGACGAAGAAGTTTTTAAAATCTCCACTCCTAAAAAACTTATTTATATTAAAACGCCTATCCACAAGCCCCTAATTTGCTGGACTGGAGACGGCTACACTATAACCGAATCAAAACAAATAAAAACAAATAACGAAAAAATATGGCAGGTTAAAATGGAGAAAAACAACATTCATTATCTTTCTTTTTGGTGGTACGAATGCGATAACAAAAAATACACTTCTCTGACAGATGTGTTGTTAATAAAATTGTTTTATAACAAATCGGTTCGTTTAATTAATGAAACGATCAGGATATAGAAATAAAAAAGCCGGAAAGATTTTAAAAATCTTTCCGGCTTTACAACTTAATATATTTTACATCAGCTTCTGAATAATTTTTTCTTCAGTAATTCCATCAGCATCAGCTTTGTAATTCTTGATAATTCTGTGTCTCAAAATTCCGGTTGCGACAGCCTTTACATCTTCTATATCCGGAGAAAATTTACCGTTAAAAGCTGCATGCGCTTTTGCTGCCAAAATTAAATTCTGTGAAGCTCTTGGTCCTGCTCCCCAATCTAAATAATTTTTCACAAAATCATTTGTCAAGGCATTATCCGGCCTTGTTTTACTAACTAGTGTTACAGCATATTCAATAACGTTGTCAGCTACAGGAATTCTACGGATTAAATGTTGAAAATCAATAATTTCCTGTGCAGAAAATAACGGATTAATATTTGTCTTAACATCAGATGTGGTACGTTTTACAACTTGCACTTCTTCTTCAAAACTAGGGTACTCTAATTTTATGGCAAACATAAAACGGTCTAGTTGCGCCTCCGGCAATGGATAAGTTCCTTCTTGTTCGATTGGATTTTGGGTTGCCAGAACAAAATAAGGTAAATCTAATTTATGGTTTTCACCTGCAATGGTCACAGAGCGTTCCTGCATAGCTTCAAGCAAAGCGGCCTGAGTTTTTGGTGGCGTTCTGTTAATCTCATCTGCCAAAATTATATTAGAAAAAACAGGTCCTTTTATAAACTTAAATTTTCTGTTTTCATCTAATATTTCACTTCCTAAAATATCAGAAGGCATTAAATCAGGGGTAAACTGAATTCTTTTAAAATCCAGCCCCAGTGCCTGCGACAAGGTATTAATCAATAAAGTTTTTGCTAATCCTGGCACACCTATTAATAGTGCATGTCCGCCAGAGAAAATACAGATCAGGATTTGATCAACAACTTCATCCTGACCTACAATAATTTTTGCTATTTCGATTTTTAATTCATTTCTTTTTTGAACTAAATTATGAATTGCCGTTACGTCAGACATTTAAATATATTTTAAAATTAAAAAGAGTTAGGTCTATGAAATCATAAAACTAACTCTTTTTATTTATTTAATAAAAATTATTTTTTCAACCAGTTATTAGTAAAGGCACAATCTCTATATTCTCCTATAACTTTAATATAAGTGTCTTTAATTTTCGTATCAAACCATTTTGCTATAGCGTTGATTTGTTTTTCTTTTAATGCTAATTCCTTAATTTTAGTATAATCCTTACCATAATCAGCTGTATGAGATTCAATTCTGTTGGTTACAGTAATTAATTTATATGTCTTCTTACCTTTTTCGTCTGTATTCAAAAGTGGTTGAGAAATTTCATTATCTTTTAAATTTGAAACCTGACTATATAAGGTAGGATCCATTTTTGTTAATTCAAAACGAGTATCCTGAGTATTTGGATTTACTAAAGTTCCTCCGTTTGTTCTCGTTTCTTTTTCATCAGATTCTGTTCTTGCAGCCTCTGCAAATGTGATTTCTTTGTTTATTATCTTATTTCTGATATTCGTAATTCTTTCTTTAGCATCTTTCAAAGCGGTTTCAGATACTACAGGAGCAATTAAAATGTGTCTTAATTCTACTTCCTGTCCTTTTATCTTATCCACCATAATAATATGGAAACCAAAATTAGTTTCAAACGGCTCAGAAATTTCACCTTCCTGCAAACTAAACGCTACATCTTTGAATTCTTTTACAAAAGGCGTTTTTCTGGTCATTTTATAATAACCTCCATTTGGAGAAGATCCCGGGTCCTGAGAATACAATACTGCTTTTGTTGCAAAACTTGAACCTTCAAGAACATCTTTTCTTATAGCACTTAATCTATCTTTTACTTTTTGTTTATCTTCTGCAGAAACTTTTGGCTCAACAACAATTTGTGCAACTTCCATTTCGGCTCCAAAAGTCGGCAATTCTTCTTTTGGTATTTTTTTGAAGAAATTACGAACCTCTTCTGGTGTAATTTCTACAGCATCCACAATTTTCTTTTGCATTTCTGATGCTAATTTTTGCTCTTTTAAGATATCTGCGAAATAAGTTTTAAACTCTTCTACAGAGTTTTTCTTATAATATGCTACTACTTTATTAATGTCTCCAACCTGTTGCGTCATATAATTCAAACGCTCTTCCATCATGCTTCTAACTTCGGCGTCACTTACAATGATACTATCCTGAATCGCCTGGTGTGCATACAATTTATCTTCTAAAAGCTTACCCAGCATTTGGCATCTTGAAATATCTTTTACAGAACCACCTTGTGCAGTTATTTCTAAAAATCCTTTATCAATGTCTGAATCTAAAACAATATAATCTCCAACTGTAGCAATAATACCATCAATTTTTTGCCTTTGCCCTGATGGTGCTTCAACTGGTTTTTCAGCTACAACATCCGGAATTATTTCTTGGGCAGAAATAAGAGAGTTGAAAAAAAGTAAAAAACACATTGTTAACCCTAATCTGTAATCAATTGTTTTTAGCTGTAATTTTTTTAATAACATTATTTTAAATTTAATTTGAATGTAAAAATCTTGCTTTAGAATTCTTTAAAAACCAAACACTACTCTAATCTCTGTATTCATTTTTTATGAATCCTAAAAATAACACTTGGTTTCTTTTTACTTATAACTCACAAAAATAACAATTCAATTACATAATACAACTATCGACTATACTATTAACAAAAAATTATATGATAGTTTTTAAATACAACAAAGTAAAGTTTTGTTCCAGTTTAAAAAAACATTCAGAACCTCTAAAAGAATATCATAAAATGTATCATTCAACTTCTTACTAAAAAGAATCTAAAACTCTATCAATCATATAAATAAAAAAAACTTTTCAACACTACAACGTTTTCGTTAGATAAATATTTTCTTATAAATAAGATATGTTTAAAATTTATATACTTTAGTTGAGTAATTTTTATTTTTTAAGATATTAAAATTAAGAATATATCTGTTCTAATATCGATTTATTGATTATTACAACTTTACTTATCTAACCTTAACCAAGTCTTTATTATGAAAAAACCAATTGCAAATTTTTTTTCCATTTTAGCCATTACAGCATTTTTTTCCTGTGCACAGGATGAAATAACAAAAAATGACACAAAAGCTGAAAGTCAACAATTTAAAATCATAAATGTTACGCACCATGATGGGAAGCCATTTAGTACCGGGGATACAAAATCATCTGCTACTGGAAAATATGTTGATAATCCCGGAGGCGGCGTTATGATGCAGGCTTTTTATTGGGACGTACCGGCCGGCGGGACATGGTGGAATACTGTAAGCAGTAAAGTGACTGCATGGGGTAATGCGGGAATTGGCTCTATTTGGCTCCCTCCTGCATCAAAAGCACAAAACGGAGCATTTTCGATGGGTTATGATCCGACAGATTATTTCGATTTTGGAGATTACAACCAAAATGGAAGTATTGAAACAAGATTTGGTTCAAAAACCGAATTGGTAACTCTGATTACAAATACACATGCTCAAAATATGAAAGTATATGCTGATATTGTAATCAATCATAACAGCGGAGGCCAATCAGAAGCGAATCCATTTACAGGTACTAACACATGGACGAATTTTACAGGGATTGCTTCAGGAAAATTTAAGCGTACTTATAATGATTTTTACAAAAACAGTTACGGCAATAATGATGAAGGAGCCTTTGGAGGATTTCCTGATTTATGTCACGCTGCGCCAAACGTGCAGGACTGGCTCTGGCTAAGAACCGATGGTGTTGGTAAATATTATAAAAACACCATGAAATTTGATGGCTGGAGATTTGATTACGTTAAAGGTTTTGGGCCATGGGTTGTCAATGCATGGAACGCTAATGTTGGCGGATTCTCTATTGGAGAATATTGGGACTCAAATGTAAACACATTAGAATGGTGGGCAAACAATGCAAACAGTTCTGTTTTTGATTTTGCTTGTTACTACAAAATGAATGACGCTTTTGATGGAAATAATCTTGCGCTTTTGAATGATGATATGATGTGGAAAAGAAATCCGTACAAAGCTGTAACTTTTGTAACTAATCATGATACAGATGAAATTTGGAGCAAAATGCTTGCCTATTCCTATATATTAACCCACGAAGGTTATCCAACAATTTTCTACAGGGATTATGAAGAATGGTTAGATAAAAACAAATTAAATAACCTAATCTGGATTCATAATAATAAAGCCACCGGAACAACTTCTATTTTATATTCTGATAACGATGAATATGTAGCAAGAAGAAACGGGTATAATGGAAATCCAGGATTAGTAGTTTACATTAATAACTCTGATGTTTGGCAGGAAAGATGGGTTCAGACAAATTGGGCTAGCACTCAAATTAAGGACTTTACAGGAAATTCAACCTGGTATCCTACTACTCAGGCAGATAAATGGGTAAAAATACAATGCCCTCCAAAAGGATATTCAGTTTGGTCAATTAATCAGTAATTTAAAAAAATGGCTAAGGCTGCCTTAAAAAGGGCGGCCTTTTTTATTTGATATTACTATTATAAATGGGAGTCTTTAATTTAAGAAGTTAATATTTTTATTAAGCATTAATTAATAGTACTTTTGCAAACCTATTTATACAAAAATATGAGCTTTTTAAAAGAAATACAACGCAGAAGAACATTTGGAATTATATCGCATCCCGATGCCGGTAAAACAACTTTAACTGAAAAATTGCTATTATTTGGAGGTGCTATTCAGGAAGCCGGAGCTGTAAAGAATAATAAGATTAAAAAAGGAGCGACGAGTGACTTTATGGAAATTGAACGCCAAAGAGGTATTTCGGTTTCGACTTCTGTACTTGCTTTTAATTATAAAGACAAAAAAATCAATATTCTTGATACACCTGGACACAAGGATTTTGCCGAAGATACATTCAGAACTTTAACTGCCGTTGATAGTGTAATTGTTGTTATTGACGTTGCAAAAGGGGTTGAGGAACAGACTGAAAAACTGGTTGCCGTTTGTAGAATGCGAAACATTCCTATGATTGTTTTCATCAACAAATTAGACCGTGAAGGAAAGGATGCTTTTGACCTTATGGACGAAGTAGAGCAAAAACTGGGTCTAAAAGTTACTCCACTAAGTTTCCCAATTGGAATGGGTTACGATTTTCAGGGAATTTATAATTTATGGGAAGAAAACATTAACCTGTTTAGCGGAGACAGCCGTAAAAACATTGAAGAAACTATCGCTTTTTCTGATGTTCAAAACAATCCTGAACTGGATAAAATTGTTGGTCAAAAAGCTGCTGAAAAACTTCGTGAAGAATTAGAATTAATTGATGAAGTCTATCCAAAATTTGAGCGTCAGGATTATTTAGATGGAAAAATTCAGCCCGTATTTTTTGGTTCGGCTTTGAATAATTTTGGAGTTCGTGAGTTGTTAGATTGCTTTGTTGCAATTGCACCTTCGCCAAGACCAAAAGATTCCGAAACTCGTTTAGTTGACCCTGCTGAAGAAAAAATGTCCGGTTTTGTTTTTAAAATCCACGCTAATATGGATCCAAAACATCGTGATCGTTTAGCTTTTATAAAAATTGTTTCTGGAACTTTTGAAAGAAACAAACCTTATTATCACGTTCGTCAGAAGAAAAATTTAAAATTCTCAAGTCCGAATGCGTTTTTCGCAGAGAAGAAAGAAATTGTTGACATTTCTTATCCTGGAGATATTGTTGGTCTTCATGATACTGGAAACTTTAAAATTGGAGATACTTTGACTGAGGGCGAAGTAATGAGTTTTAAAGGAATTCCGAGCTTCTCGCCAGAACATTTTAGATACATCAACAATGCTGATCCAATGAAAGCTAAGCAATTAGAAAAAGGAGTAGATCAGTTGATGGATGAAGGTGTAGCGCAATTGTTTACTCTAGAGTTGAATAATCGTAAAGTTATCGGAACTGTTGGAGCACTTCAATATGAGGTCATACAATATCGTTTAGAACATGAGTATGGCGCAAAATGTACTTACGAAAACTTCCCTGTTCATAAAGCTTGCTGGGTAAAACCGGATGATGCAAAAAATGAAGAGTTTAAAGAATTTAAACGAATCAAACAAAAATTCCTGGCACATGACAAATATGGTCAATTAGTATTTTTAGCAGATTCTGACTTTACAATTCAAATGACTCAGAGTAAATATCCGAGTGTGAAATTATATTTTACTTCAGAATTTGATTAATATCTATACATAAAATATTTCATAAAAAAAGCGCTAATTTTCATTAGCGCTTTTTTATTTTTAATGTGAATTAATCAACCTTACTAAGTCATTATATTCTAAAATTAATTCTTTTGATATTGCGCTGCTAAATTAGACTAATAGAATTCATTAATAAAAAATAGTCGACGAACTGAAATAAAATCAGACAAACGGCATCTTATATATTTACAAAAAAAGCCCCTTAAAAAAGGGGCTTTAGTAATTATGCTTGTCCCGCAGGACCAAAATTAAGTGGTATTGGTGCTTGTTCAGTTTCTTTGATTTCGCCGTGGGCTGCTTCAAATCGATGAATATTTTCACCTATCGCCTTCAATAATCTTTTAGCATGTTGTGGTGTCAAGACAATTCTTGACTTTACCTTGGCTTTAGGAATACCCGGCATAATGCTTACAAAATCTAAAACAAACTCTGATGAAGAGTGATTAATGATCGCAAGATTAGAATAAATTCCTTCTGCGACAGTTTCGTCTAACTCAATATTAATTTGCTCTTGTTGTTGTTTCGGATTACTCATAATTTCCTAATTAATAAATGTATTCTTCTTTATTAGCCATCATTTCATTGTAATCGTCTTTAGAACCTACGATTGTATTATCGTACTCTCTCATACCAGTTCCCGCAGGAATTCTGTGTCCAACAATTACATTTTCTTTCAATCCTTCTAAATCATCTACTTTACCAGCTACAGCAGCTTCGTTAAGTACTTTTGTTGTTTCCTGGAAGGAAGCCGCAGAGATGAATGATTTAGTTTGTAGCGAAGCTCTTGTAATACCTTGTAGAACTGGCGTTGCAGTTGCAGTAATTACGTCTCTTGCAACAACAAGATTTTTATCATTTCGTTTCAATAATGAATTTTCATCACGTAAATCACGAGGTGTAATGATCTGACCTGGTTTTAATACAGCTGAATCTCCAGCATCTTCAACTACTTTCATACCATATAATTTATCGTTCTGAACGATGAAATCTTTAGTGTGAATTAATTGATCTTCTAAGAACAATGTATCTCCCGGATCCTGAACTCTAACTTTACGCATCATTTGACGAATAACTACCTCAAAGTGCTTATCGTTAATTTTTACCCCTTGTAGACGGTATACCTCCTGAATTTCATTTACCAAATACTGTTGAACAGCAGCCGGTCCTTGAATTCTCAAGATATCATCTGGTGTAATTGCACCGTCAGACAATGGTACTCCTGCTCTTACGAAGTCATTTTCCTGAACTAAGATTTGACTAGAAAGTTTAACTAAATACTTTTTAATCTCACCAAATTTAGATTCGATAACAATCTCACGGTTACCTCTTTTGATTTTTCCAAAAGAAACAACACCATCAATTTCAGAAACAACTGCTGGGTTTGAAGGGTTACGAGCCTCAAGCAACTCAGTAATTCTTGGTAAACCTCCCGTGATATCGCCTGCTTTAGAAGAACGACGTGGAATTTTTACTAATACTTTACCTGCTTTAATTTTCTCACCGTTCTCAACCATAAGGTGGGCTCCTACTGGTAAGTTATACGAACGAATCAATTCACCTTCTTTACCGTAAACCAATAAAGTTGGAATTAATTTTTTGTTTCTAGCCTCAGAAATTACTTTTTCCTGGAAACCTGTTTGCTCATCAATTTCAACCATGAATGATTGTCCTTGTTCTAAATCCTCGTAAGCAATTTTACCAGTAAATTCAGAAACAATTACACCATTATATGGATCCCACTTACAGATCACAGACCCTTTAGTAACTGACTCACCATCCTTAACGAAAATACTAGATCCGTAAGGAATATTGTGTGTGTTTAAAACGATTCCAGTTTTCTCGTCAACTAATTTTAATTCAGTTGAACGTGATACTACGATATCAACCGCATTACCTTCGCTGTCCTCACCTTTAACAGTTTTTAAATCTTCAATCTCAAGTCTACCGTTGAATCTTGTAACAATACTAGATTCTTCAGAAATACCTCCTGCAACCCCTCCAACGTGGAACGTACGAAGTGTCAACTGTGTACCTGGCTCTCCAATAGACTGAGCTGCAATAACTCCGACAGCTTCACCTCTTTGTGTCATTTTTCCGGTAGCTAAGTTTCTACCGTAACATTTAGCACAAATACCTTTTAAAGCTTCACAAGTTAATGGAGATCTAACCTCTACTCTCTCAATCGGAGAAGCTTCGATAGTTCTCATGATTGCTTCAGTAATTTGTTGACCAGATTGAACCATTACTTCATTAGTAAGTGGATTTATAACATCTTGCAATGCAACACGTCCTAAAATTCTTTCTCCTAATGATTCAACGATTTCCTCATTTTTCTTCAAAGCAGAAACTTCAACACCTCTTAAAGTTCCACAATCTTCGATGTTAACAATAACATCTTGCGAAACGTCATGAAGCCTTCTTGTTAAGT
Organism: Flavobacterium sp. 1355; assembly: GCF_017833415.1. Lineage (GTDB taxonomy): Bacteria > Bacteroidota > Bacteroidia > Flavobacteriales > Flavobacteriaceae > Flavobacterium. Next base: position 40,128 of record NZ_JAFICC010000007.1, read on the forward strand.
ATCCGGCATCGGCCGTTTTAAGAGCCGTATCCGCAAGACCTTTACGAGCACCGTGAGTAGAAATGAAGTACTCAAGGATCGAAAGACCTTCCTTAAAGTTAGAAAGAATCGGGTTTTCAATAATTTCTCCACCACCAGCAGTAGATTTTTTAGGCTTAGCCATCAAACCACGCATACCTGTTAACTGACGAATCTGTTCCTTAGAACCCCTCGCCCCAGAATCAAGCATCATATATACAGAGTTGAAACCTTGTTGGTCTTCTCTAATATTTTTCATTGCTAATTCTGTTAACTGTGCATTTGCTGAAGTCCATACGTCAATAACCTGGTTGTAACGCTCGTTATTGGTAATAAGACCCATGTTATAATTCACAGAAATACCTTCAACTTGCTCTCTGGCATCTGCAATTAATTTTGTTTTTTGTTCTGGAATTCTAATATCACCAAGAGAGAAAGATAAACCTCCTCTAAATGCGAATTTATAACCCATATCTTTCATATTATCCAAGAAAGCTGCCGTTGTAGGTACATCAGTCACACTTAAAATGTGTCCGATAATATCTCTAAGGTTTTTCTTAGTCAATACATCATTGATATATCCGGCTGCTTCTGGTACTACTTCGTTAAATAACACACGTCCTGCAGTTGTTTGGATAATTTTATACACTAATTCTCCAGCTTCATTAAAATCTTTTGCTCTAATTTTCACACGAGCATTCAATTCTAATCTTCCTTCGTTTAATGCAATGTTTACTTCTTCAGCAGAATAGAAAGTTAAGTCCTGACCTAAAATTACATGTTCTGGTGTAGAGATACGCTCTTTGGTCATATAATATAGACCCAAGACCATATCCTGAGAAGGTACAGTAATTGGAGCACCATTTGCAGGGTTAAGAATATTGTGAGAAGCCAACATTAATAATTGTGCCTCTAAAATAGCCTCTGGTCCTAATGGTAAGTGAACTGCCATCTGATCCCCATCAAAATCGGCGTTGAAAGCCGTACATACTAATGGGTGCAACTGGATTGCTTTTCCTTCAATTAATTTTGGCTGGAAAGCCTGAATACCAAGTCTGTGTAATGTAGGAGCACGGTTAAGTAATACCGGGTGACCTTTAATTACATTTTCAAGGATATCCCAAACTACTGGCTCTTTTTTGTCTATGATTTTCTTAGCAGATTTTACTGTTTTAACAATACCTCTTTCAATCAATTTACGGATTACGAAAGGTTTGTATAATTCAGATGCCATATCTTTTGGCAATCCGCATTCGAATAATTTCAATTCAGGACCAACAACAATTACCGAACGAGCAGAATAATCCACACGTTTACCAAGTAAGTTTTGACGGAAACGTCCTTGCTTACCTTTTAAGGAATCAGATAATGATTTTAATGGTCTGTTAGATTCTGTTTTAACAGCAGAAGCTTTACGAGTGTTATCAAATAATGAATCTACAGATTCCTGCAACATACGTTTTTCGTTTCTCAAGATAACTTCAGGAGCTTTAATCTCCATTAATCTTTTTAAACGGTTGTTACGGATGATTACACGACGGTATAGGTCATTTAAATCTGAAGTTGCAAAACGACCTCCATCAAGTGGCACAAGCGGACGTAATTCTGGTGGAATAACAGGAACCACTTTCATAATCATCCACTCAGGACGATTTTCGCGGTTTAAGTTAGACTCACGGAAAGACTCAACAACTTGTAATCTTTTTAAAGCTTCAGTTTTACGTTGTTTAGATGTTTCGTTGTTAGCGCTGTGTCTTAATTCATAAGATAAAGCATCTAAATCAATACGAGCCAATAAATCCATAATACACTCTGCTCCCATTTTGGCAACAAATTTATTAGGATCCATATCATCTAAATATTGGTTTTCTTGCGGAAGAGTATCTAAAATATTCAAATATTCTTCTTCTGTTAAGAAATCTAATCTTTGTAATGATTCTCCATCTGCATTTTTAGCAATACCAGCCTGAATTACTACGTATCTTTCGTAATAAATGATCATATCTAATTTCTTAGATGGAAGACCAAGGATATAACCAATTTTGTTTGGAAGAGAACGGAAATACCAGATGTGAGCAATAGGCACAACAAGGTTGATGTGTCCTACTCTGTCACGACGTACTTTTTTCTCTGTAACTTCAACACCACAACGGTCACAGATGATACCTTTGTAACGAATTCTTTTATATTTACCACAAGCACATTCAAAATCCTTAACAGGTCCGAAGATTCTTTCGCAGAAAAGTCCGTCACGCTCTGGTTTGTGAGTTCTGTAGTTAATTGTTTCAGGTTTCAACACCTCTCCTCTTGATTCTTTCAAGATAGATTCTGGTGAAGCTAATCCAATAGAGATTTTGTTAAATCTTTTTACCGGATTCTTATCTTTATTATTTCTATTATTCATCATAGTTTTTACTATTGATTTATCTGCAATTAAAAAATTGATTTTAACTTATAATTTCCCTTTAAAAGGTCAAATCACTAAGTCGCTACCACGGATTACTTCTCTAAACTTCAAAACTTATTTTTGAAGTGCTAATTATAAAACTTTTTTGGTTTAAATAAAAAATCGGAACGGGTTACGGGTATAAATCCTAAAAACTTTACTTCAATAAACAGCTTCAGCCTCAGCTTTCAGTGTTAACTGAATACTGAGACTGTTACTGAAAATTTTATTTATTCTTCCAAACGAAGATCTAAACCTAGACCTTTCAATTCGTGCATTAATACATTGAATGATTCTGGTAAACCTGGTTCTGGCATAGTTTCTCCCTTAACGATAGCTTCGTAAGTTTTCGCTCTACCAATAACGTCATCAGACTTAACAGTCAAGATTTCACGTAAAGTACTTGATGCTCCATAAGCCTCAAGTGCCCAAACCTCCATCTCTCCAAAACGCTGACCTCCAAATTGAGCTTTACCTCCAAGTGGCTGCTGCGTAATCAATGAGTATGGTCCGATAGAACGTGCGTGCATCTTATCATCAACCATGTGTCCTAATTTAAGCATGTAAATTACACCCACAGTCGCTTTTTGTGCAAAACGTTCTCCAGTTCCACCATCATAAAGATAAGTGTGTCCAAAACGTGGTACTCCAGCCTCATCAGTTAATTCATTAATTTGATCTAAAGAAGCACCGTCAAAAATTGGAGTAGCAAATTTTCTACCTAAATTTTGTCCAGCCCAACCAAGAACAGTTTCATAAATCTGACCAATGTTCATACGTGAAGGTACCCCAAGTGGATTCAATACGATATCTACTGGTGTTCCGTCTTCAAGGAAAGGCATATCTTCATGACGAACGATTCTTGCAACAATACCTTTGTTACCGTGACGCCCTGCCATTTTATCCCCTACTTTCAGTTTACGTTTTTTAGCAATATAAATCTTAGCTAATTTCAATATTCCAGATGGTAATTCATCTCCAACTGTAATAGTAAATTTTTCTCTTCTTAAAGATCCTTGTAAGTCGTTCAGCTTAATTTTATAGTTATGAATCAAATCATTAACCATTTTATTTGTAGCATCATCAGCAACCCATTGACCTTTGCTTAAGTGAGCAAAATCTTCTACTGCGTAAAGCATTTTTTGAGTATATTTTTTACCTTTTGGTAAAACCTCTTCACCCAAATCATTCATTACACCCTGAGATGTTTTTCCGTTAACGATCAGGAATAATTTTTCAACCAATCTGTCTTTTAATTCAACAAATTTAGTTTCGAATTCCATTTCCAAAGCGCCTAAAGCATCTTTATCCTGAGTACGTTTACGTTTATCTTTTACGGCTCTTGCAAATAATTTTTTGTCAAGAACTACACCATGTAAAGATGGAGAAGCTTTTAATGAAGCATCTTTTACATCTCCTGCTTTATCCCCAAAGATTGCACGAAGCAATTTCTCTTCAGGAGTAGGATCTGATTCTCCTTTTGGTGTAATTTTTCCGATCAAAATGTCGCCAGGTTTAACCTCTGCTCCAATTCTGATCATACCGTTTTCATCTAAATCTTTAGTAGCTTCTTCTGAAACGTTAGGAATATCGTTTGTTAACTCTTCATTTCCTAACTTAGTATCTCTAACCTCTAATGAATAATCATCAACGTGGATAGAAGTAAAAATATCATCGCGAACTACTTTTTCAGAAATTACAATCGCATCCTCGAAGTTGTACCCTTTCCATGGCATGAACGCAACTTTTAAGTTTCTACCTAAAGCTAATTCACCATTTTGAGTAGCATAACCTTCAGACAATACTTGCCCAGGAATAACTCTGTCACCTTTTCTTACGATTGGCTTCAGGTTAATACTTGTACCTTGATTGGTTTTTCTGAATTTAATTAAGTTATACGTTTTCTCATCAGCATCAAAACTAACCATTCTTTCATCTTCAGTACGGTCGTATTTAATAGTAATGATGTTAGCATCAACGTATTCAACAGTACCATGCCCTTCAGCATTGATTAATACTCTTGAATCTGAAGCTACCTGACGCTCTAGCCCTGTACCAACAATTGGCGCTTCCGGACGGATCAAAGGAACCGCCTGACGCATCATATTTGATCCCATCAACGCACGGTTCGCATCATCATGTTCCAGGAATGGAATCAATGAAGCCGAAATCGAAGCGATCTGGTTAGGAGCAACGTCTGTATAATGTACCACAGATGGTTCAACAACCGGGAAGTCACCTTCCTCACGAGCAATTACATTGCTTGCTGTAATTTTACCTGTAGCATCCATTTCAATGTTTGCCTGAGCAATCATTTTTCCTTCTTCTTCTTCTGCACTTAAGTAAATTGGAGTACTTTCTAAATCAACTACACCATTAGTTACTTTACGGTATGGAGTTTCAATGAAACCCATTCCGTTTACTTTTGCATAAACACCAAGAGACGAAATCAAACCAATGTTTGGTCCCTCAGGAGTTTCAATCGGACATAAACGACCATAGTGTGTATAGTGAACGTCACGAACCTCAAAACCAGCTCTTTCTCTCGAAAGTCCACCAGGTCCAAGTGCAGAAAGTCTTCTTTTGTGTGTAATCTCAGCTAACGGATTCGTTTGATCCATAAATTGAGACAACTGGTTCGTACCAAAGAAAGAGTTGATAACCGATGATAATGTTTTAGCATTAATCAAATCGATTGGTGTAAACACCTCGTTATCTCTAACGTTCATTCTCTCACGAATAGTTCTGGCCATACGTGCTAAACCTACACCGAATTGTTGAGACAATTGTTCTCCAACTGTTCTAACACGACGGTTTGATAAGTGATCAATATCATCAATCTCTGCTTTAGAGTTGATCAATTCGATCAAATATTTTACAATAGTAATGATATCCTCTTTGGTAAGCACTTGCTTTTCCATTGGAATATCCAGATTAAGCTTTTTGTTCATTCTGTAACGACCAACTTCACCTAAGTTATAACGTTGATCTGAGAAGAACAATTTATCTATAATACCACGAGCAGTTTCTTCATCAGGCGGTTCAGCGTTACGCAACTGACGGTAAATGTGCTCTACAGCTTCTTTTTCAGAGTTTGTTGGATCTTTTTGTAATGTATTGTGAATAATAGCATAATCTGCCTGATTATTATCCTCTTTGTGCAACAAAATAGATTTAACGTTAGAATCGATGATTTCTTCAACATTATCTTTGTCGATAATAGTATCTCTATCAAGGATGATTTCGTTACGTTCGATAGAAACTACCTCTCCGGTATCTTCATCAACAAAATCCTCGTGCCAAGTGTTCAATACACGAGCAGCAAGTCTTCTTCCAATATATTTCTTAATACCAGTTTTAGAAACTTTAATTTCTTCAGCAAGGTCGAAAATTTCAAGGATATCCTTATCTCTTTCAAAACCAATTGCACGGAATAAAGTTGTAACAGGTAATTTTTTCTTTCTATCGATATAAGCGTACATAACACTATTGATATCTGTAGAAAATTCTATCCAAGATCCTTTAAAAGGAATTACTCTTGCAGAATAAAGTTTAGTTCCATTTGCGTGGAATGACTGTCCAAAGAAAACCCCAGGAGAACGGTGTAATTGTGATACTACTACACGCTCGGCACCATTGATAACAAAAGTACCACTTGGAGTCATATAAGGTATTGTTCCAAGATAAACATCTTGTACAATTGTTTCAAAATCTTCGTGTTCTGGATCTGTACAGTATAGTTTTAACCTAGCTTTTAAAGGCACACTATAAGTAAGACCTCTCTCTATACATTCTTGAATTGTATAACGTGGCGGATCAACAAAATAATCTAGGAACTCCAATACAAAGTTGTTTCTTGTATCTGTGATTGGAAAGTTTTCCATGAAGGTGTTGTATAACCCTTCGTTGCCTCTTTCGTCAGATTTCGTTTCTAATTGAAAGAAATCTTTAAAAGATTTAACCTGAACGTCTAGAAAATCTGGATAGTCAGGAATATTTTTTGTAGAGGCAAAATTCAATCTTTCAGTCTGATTTGTTATCATCAATGGACAAAATTTTGATTAAAAAAAAGTAATTTTTTTGTGTAAAAACACATTGTTTAATCTATACTTTCTTATTATAATCAATACATCTTTAAAAATAAACTGTAAAAGTAAGTGCTATTTTTTTTCTTCGTATTGATCAAAAACTTTTTCGTATTTTAAACTATTTGATAATAAAACTTGATATATTTTATTATACGAAAAATGGTTTAGACCCTTGGATGATCCCATCCAAGGTCTAAACCTAGTTCTAAACTGTGTTTTGTTATTTTAACTCAACAACAGCTCCAGCTTCTTCTAATGATTTTTTAAGACCTTCAGCCTCTTCTTTAGAAACACCTTCTTTAACGTTACTTGGAGCACCGTCAACTACATCTTTAGCTTCTTTCAAACCTAAACCTGTAAGTTCTTTTACTAATTTTACAACTGCTAATTTAGAAGCACCAGCTTCTTTTAATACAACTGTAAATTCAGTTTGTGCTTCTTCAGCAGCACCTTCTCCACCACCAGCAGCAACTACTACAGCTGCAGCAGCAGGCTCGATACCATACTCATCTTTTAATATTGTTGCTAATTCGTTAACTTCTTTAACTGTTAGGTTAACTAATTGTTCTGCGAATTGTTTCAAATCTGCCATTTTTTCTATCGTTTAAAATGATTTGTAAAAATTATAATTTATTTGTGTGTGCGAATTTAATAACACAAAAGACACTCGTCTTTTATATTATGCTTCTTCTGACTCTTCGCCAGCGAATTTGTTTTGAAGAGCAGAAATAATTCTTTGAGCTGGTGATTGTAACAATCCAATGATTTCTCCAAGAAGTTCTTCTTTAGATTTAATAGTTGCTAATGCATCTAATTGATTGTCTCCAATATATATCTCAGAATTAATATAAGCACCTTTTAAAATTGGCTTATCAGATTTCTTACGGAAATCTTTGATAATTTTTCCAGGAGCATTAGCTACATCAGAAATAAAGATTGATGTATTTCCTTTCAATACTGAAGGTAATTCACCATAATTATTATCAGAAGCTTCCATTGCTTTTGCAAGCAAAGTATTTTTAACAACTTCTAATTTGATACCAGCTTTAAAACAAGCTCTTCTTAAGCTTGAAGTTGTTTCTGCATTAAGTCCAGAAATATCTGCTACATAAATAATGTTTGTACCAGCTAACTGTGCAGTTAAATCTTCAATCGCGATTGATTTTTCTTCTCTAGTCATACTAAAAATTATTAACTACCAATTATACTGCTTTTGGGTCTAATGCAATAGCAGGACTCATAGTGCTTGTAAGGTGAATACCTTTGATGTATGTACCTTTAGCAGCAGTTGGTTTAAGTTTTATTAATGTTTGAATAATTTCGTGTGCGTTGTCAACAATTTGTTCAGCTCCAAAAGAAACTTTACCAATCCCTGCATGAACGATACCAGTTTTATCAACTTTAAAGTCAATTTTACCAGCTTTAACCTCTTGAACAGCTTTTGCAACATCCATAGTTACAGTACCTGTTTTAGGGTTTGGCATTAAACCTCTAGGTCCTAAAATACGACCTAATGGACCTAATTTACCCATAACAGCCGGCATAGTGATGATAACATCAACATCTGTCCAACCATCTTTAATTTTTTGTAAGTAATCGTCAAGACCAACATAATCAGCCCCAGCTTCTTTAGCTTCCGCTTCTTTATCTGGAGTAACCAATGCTAATACTTTAACGTCTTTTCCTGTTCCGTGAGGTAATGTAACCACACCTCTAACCATTTGATTCGCTTTTCTTGGATCTACACCCAAACGAACTGCGATATCAACAGACTCATCAAATTTTGCAGAAGCAACAACTTTCAATAATGCCGCAGCATCTTTTAGAGAGTATAATTTGTTCTTTTCAATTTTTGAAGCAGCCTCTTTTTGCTTTTTTGTTAATTTTGCCATGTCTTTTTCTTAATTAAAAAGGAGCATCTCCTGATACAGTTATACCCATAGATCTAGCTGTTCCAGCAACCATACTCATTGCTTTTTCTACTGTAAAAGCATTTAAGTCAGGCATTTTGTCTTCAGCAATAGCTCTAATTTGTTCCCAAGTAACACTAGCTACTTTTTTACGATTAGGCTCACCAGAACCAGATTTTAGCTTTGCAGCTTCCATTAACTGAACTGCTGCTGGAGGAGTCTTAACAACAAAATCAAATGATTTGTCTTTGTACACAGTGATTTGCACTGGACAAATTTTGCCAGGTTTATCCTGAGTTCTAGCATTAAATTGCTTACAGAACTCCATGATATTAACCCCAGCAGCTCCTAAAGCAGGTCCAACCGGTGGCGACGGATTCGCAGCACCTCCCTTAACTTGTAGTTTAACTACCTTACTAATTTCTTTAGCCATTTTTAAAAAATTTAACACTGCAATCAATGGAAGCGATTACAATGGATATTATATATGTAACAAAAAATTATACTTTTTCAACTTGCATAAAACTTAATTCCAATGGTGTTTTTCTTCCGAAAATCTTAACCATAACTTCTAGTTTACGCTTTTCTTCATTGATTTTTTCAACCGTACCATTAAATCCATTAAATGGTCCATCAATTACCTTAACAGTCTCACCCAGGTTAAACGGAATTGCACGAGTATCAGTATTTACAGCCAGTTCATCTACTTTTCCTAGCATGCGATTTACCTCAGAAATTCTCAATGGAACAGGTTCTCCTCCTTTGATTTCTCCTAAAAAACCAATTACACTTGTAATAGATTTAATAATATGAGGTATCTCACCAACTAAGTTAGCTTCGATCATAACATATCCAGGGAAATAAACCTTATCCTTAGACATTTTTTTCCCTTCTTTTACAGTAACTACTTTTTCTGTAGGCACTAGAACTTGGGAAACATAATCACCCATACCTAATCTGGCAATCTCAGTTTCGATGTAAGCTTTGACTTTATTTTCTTGTCCGCTTACAGCTCTAACTACATACCATTTTTTCACATTATTATCTGCCATCACAAAAAAATTATCCTTTTAACCAGTTAAAAAATCCAGCTAAAGCTTTTGCAAAAAATTCATCTACTCCCCATGTAGCCAAAGCAAATAGAACTGAAAATACAGCCACAACAATTGTCAATTTCTGAACTTCAGCCCAAGCTGGCCAAGTAACATTTGACTTTAACTCTTCGAAAGCCTCTGATAAATAATTAGTAACTTTTGTCATTTGATAAATTTTTTATTGCACGGGCGGAGGGATTCGAACCCCCATCAACGGTTTTGGAGACCGCTATTCTACCCTTGAACTACGCCCGTAATTAAAAGCCAGTGATTTCAGTTAAGAAAATCAACTGGCTTTTTATAGTTTTTTATAGGATTATCCTATGATTTCAGTCACCTGACCTGCTCCTACTGTTCTACCACCTTCACGGATAGCAAAACGTAAACCTACGCTCATTGCGATTGGGCTTAATAAAGCAACATTGATAGTCAAGTTATCTCCTGGCATTACCATCTCTACTCCTTCTGGTAAAGTAATAACTCCTGTTACGTCAGTTGTACGTACGTAGAACTGTGGACGGTAGTTATTGTGGAATGGAGTATGACGTCCACCTTCTTCTTTTTTCAAGATATAAACCTCAGCTTTGAAAGTAGCGTGTGGTTTTACTGATCCTGGCTTAATGATAACCATTCCTCTTTTGATAGATTCTTTATCAATACCTCTTAACAATAAACCTACGTTATCTCCAGCTTCACCTCTATCAAGGATTTTACGGAACATCTCAACTCCTGTAATAGTAGAAGTTAATTTATCAGCTCCCATACCAATGATTTCAACTGGATCTCCTGTATTAGCAATACCTGTTTCGATACGACCTGTAGCAACAGTTCCACGACCAGTAATTGTAAATACATCTTCAACCGGCATCAAGAATGGTTTAGCTACGTCACGCACTGGCTCTTCGATCCAAGCATCAACAGCTGCCATTAATTCAATGATTTTTGGTACCCAAGCAGGATCATTATTCAATCCTCCTAAAGCAGAACCTTGAACAACCGGACCATTATCTCCATCATATTCGTAGAAAGATAATAAATCTCTAATTTCCATTTCAACAAGCTCTAACAATTCAGCATCATCAACCATATCCACTTTGTTCATAAAAACAACGATTCTTGGAATACCAACCTGACGACCTAAAAGGATGTGCTCACGAGTTTGTGGCATTGGACCATCTGTAGCAGCAACTACTAAGATAGCTCCATCCATTTGAGCAGCACCAGTAACCATGTTCTTTACGTAATCCGCGTGACCTGGACAGTCAACGTGAGCGTAGTGACGGTTAGCTGTTTCATACTCTACGTGTGATGTATTAATAGTAATACCTCTTTCTTTCTCCTCTGGAGCGTTATCGATTTGATCAAACGATTTTGCTTGACAGTAACCAGCATCAGACAATACTTTTGTAATTGCTGCAGTTAATGTAGTTTTTCCGTGATCCACGTGTCCAATTGTACCTATGTTTAAGTGCGGTTTGGAACGATTAAAATTCTCCTTTGCCATTTTACTTAATTTTTAATCTTAGTTATATATTAATTTTCAATTTCCTACTTACTTGAGCCAACTACGGGAATTGAACCCGTGACCTCTTCCTTACCAAGGAAGCACTCTACCCCTGAGCTAAGTCGGCAGAGAGTTCTGATTTTAGATTCTTGAATTTAGATTCAGATTTTACAAATCCAAAACCTACAATCCGAAATCTTAACTTCTTTTTTTTTTGTGGGGAGAGCAGGATTCGAACCTGCGAAGTTCACACAGCAGATTTACAGTCTGCCCTCGTTGGCCGCTTGAGTATCTCCCCTTTTTTTATCAATAATTGCATGAACAATTTCAAATCGTATTTGAAATATTTAGAGCCGGCGGAGGGACTCGAACCCACGACCTGCTGATTACAAATCAGCTGCTCTAGCCAACTGAGCTACGCTGGCAATATCAATAAAAAAGTCCGCTATTTCTAACGGACTGCAAATGTAGCTATTTTATCTTTGTATCAAAACATTTTTTGAAAAAAATTTTCAATTATATGTGTGCTCTTATTTTTTCTTTCCTTTTTACCAGCAAACGTTCTAAAGATTCTGCCGAAAGCTCTACTGCCTCCTCGAATGTTTTGCATTGTTTTTTAACCAAAAATTCATCCCCAGGAACATTAATCTTAATCTCTACCGCCTTATTCTCCTTATCACTTGTTCTTTCAACTTTTAAAAAAACATCTGCCGATACAACACGATCGTAGTACTTTTCTAATTTATCCATTCTTTCCTGAATAAAGTCTACCAACTTTCTGTCAACAGTGAAGTTAACCGCATGAACATCTACCTTCATAATATAAATTTTAGGGTTTAACATTTCAGAACTATTATTTATTCCGTGGATGCGCATCACTATACACTTTTTTAAGCTCTGCTAAACTATTATGAGTATAAACTTGCGTAGATGCCAAACTAGAATGTCCTAATAACTCTTTAACTGAATTTAAATCTGCTCCGTTATTTAATAAGTGAGTCGCAAAAGTATGTCGAAGGACATGAGGACTTTTTTTTACCTTTTCAGAGACCCTACTAAAGTATGAATTAATTAATCGATACACAAAAGATTCGCTCAATTTTAACCCTTTTTTTGAAATAAAAAAATATTCCCCATCAACTATATTATCAACAATCGCCCTTTCATTTAAATAAGAATTAAATTGCCTCAGCAGTACCGGCAAAACAGGAATAATTCGTTCTTTATTTCTTTTCCCTAAAACCTTAATTACATTTGAAGACAGATCAACATTATTAATTTTCAGATTTATCAATTCTGCTCTTCGTATCCCGGTAGCATAAAACATTTCAACAATTAACTTATCTCTTATTTCCTCAAAACCAACCGGATCACTTACTTCTTCCATTAATTCCGTCAGTTCTTTTTCAGAAAATGGAATCTGAACTATTTTTGGCGTTTTTAAAGCCTTATGTTTCAGCATTGGATTCAACTCAATTTGTTTTGTTTTTAACAGAAATTTATAATAAGCCTTCAATGAAGCCATTTTTCTATTGACAGAAACATTAGAAATATTCTGATCCACCAAAGAAACAATCCAACTTCTAATTTGACTATAATTTACCTGTTCGATATTTTCCTGTTCAAAACGAGACTTATTAAATAATTCAAAAAAAACAATATCATTCAAATAAGCAGTGACGGTATGTGGAGAATATTTTTTCTCCAACAAAAGATAATCACTAAACGCTTCTTTATTTGTCTTCATATTAAGTTTACATTATACAATATCTCATCTCCTATTTAACCTGTACCTAAAAATAATTTAATCTATACAAAACTTCAGAATTATGCATAAAAAAACCGTTAGCATCAAAGTTATAATTTTTTGATGACTAACGGTAATTATTTAGTAAAGCTAAATACTAACTTTCTAAACTATCTCTCAAGTTTTGAATGTAAGCAGCTTTTTGAATTTGAGCTCTTTTGACAACAGAAGGCTTAATAAAAGCAGTACGTGCTCTTAGTTGACGAACAGTTCCTGTTTTATCAAATTTTCTTTTATAGCGCTTTAATGCTCTATCGATATTTTCTCCGTCTTTAATTGGTATAATTAACATAATATAGACACCTCCTCTCGTTAAGGGTGCAAAAGTAAATATTATTTTTGAATATGACGATGAATTTTTGGATTATTTTTTTTTTAGAACCATAGAATATAGAAAAAGAGAATAGATTTTAACTTAATCATTTAGATAACACTTAATTAAGCTTTATTCCTTATTCTTTATTCTTTCATTAAATTTCTGGAAATAACTAGTTTTTGAATTTCTGTTGTTCCTTCCCCAATGGTACATAATTTTGAATCACGGTAAAATTTCTCAACAGGAAAATCTTTTGTATAACCGTAACCTCCATGAATCTGAACAGCTTCATTGGCTACTTTAACACAAACCTCAGATGCATACATTTTTGCCATTGCACCGCTTGTGGTAACTGGCTTATGCTGCTCTTTTAAATAAGCTGCTTTATGCAATAATAATTCTGAAGCTTCTATTTCAGTTGCCATATCTGCTAACTTAAATGATATCGCCTGAAAACTACCAATTGGCTGACCAAATTGATGTCTTTCTTTTGAATATTTCAATGCGGCTTCATAAGCTCCTTTTGAAATTCCCAGCGATAAAGCACCGATAGAAATTCTTCCTCCATCTAGTATTTTCATTGCTTGCACAAAACCTTGTCCAACTTCTCCTAATCTATTTGCATCAGGAACGCGACAATTATCAAAAACTAACTCTGCAGTTTCGCTGGCGCGCATTCCCAATTTATTTTCTTTTTTTCCTGATGTAAATCCCGGCATTCCTTTTTCAAACACAAATGTGGTCATCCCTTTTGAATCTCCTTTTTCTCCGGTTCGAACTATTACTACAGCAATATCACCAGAAATGGCATGTGTTATAAAGTTTTTTGCACCATTTACAACCCAGGAATCACCATCCTTAACAGCCGTAGTATTCATTCCACCCGCATCAGAACCCGTATTATGCTCCGTTAAACCCCAAGCACCAATGTATTCAGCACTTGCCAATTTTGGAAGCCATTTTCTTTTTTGCTCTTCATTTCCAAAAGTTAAAATATGGTTAGTACATAATGAATTATGAGCCGCAACTGATAGTCCAATTGAAGGGTCAACTTTTGAGATTTCTTCTACAACAGTAATATATTCATGGTATCCCAAACCACTTCCCCCGTATTCTTCCGGTACTAAGACACCCATAAACCCCATTTCCCCTAATTTTTTAAACAAGGGCACTGGGAAAGTCTGGGCTTCATCCCACTCCATTATGTTTGGTCGGATATTTTTTTCTGCAAATTCTTTAATCGATTGTGCAATCATCGATTGTGTTTCGTTATAATCAAAATTCATTGTAGTCGGTTATTTTTAGAACTCCAAATATAAACTAATTATTTTTGCTTTTTCAACAGGAAAACCTTTAATTTTTGCTAAATCCTCAATATTTTTAAAATCTCCATTCATACTTCGATAAGTAATGATTTGTTTTGCTAATGTGTATTTAAAATAAGGAAATTGAGCTAATTCTTTTAGTGAGATATCATTTATTGCAATTTTTTTAAAGTTTGGCAGCGTATAAATCTTAAAATGATTATTCAGTTCAAATAAGACTTCTGGCGAAAGTCCCCAAACTTCATTTAGCTGATCCATTGACACAAAACCTCCCAGAATTTCTTTTTGCCTCAATATGCGCAATGATATAGCTTCACCAACACCATAAATTTTAACCAGATCTTCCTGTGTTGCCTGATTTATATCTATCAGTACCGGTTTATCTTTTTTGGTAAATGTCTTTTCAGGGTATTTTTTATATTCTCTGCTACTATTATTATCTGCAAATTCTTTTTTATTCTTAATCCAGTCAGGAAATTTAAAAAGAGGGGAAATAACTTTTAATAATGAATCTGAAATTTTTGTAACCTGCTGGAATTCTTCTGGAGAGTTTACATATTTATTTTCTTTTCTAAAAGCCATTAATCTGTCTATTTCCTCTATTGACATTCCTAATTTATATCCTTTATAATCTGTGATAAAATTGGGATTGAATAAATAGACTTGTGGTTTGTTTTTATATTTTGCTTTTTTTAAAGAATTAATTTCAGTTTGCAGGGCAAGCCATTCTTGTTTTTCCGGGGAAAATTTGTCAGGAGAAGAAAAATTTACATAGTAATAAAGGATTTGGAGTATTATAATCAGGCCAAAAAGGAAAATGATTCCCTTACGCTGATGATTTGTAAACTTAAAATAGGATGTTATTGTTTTGAAGGTCATTTAATTTAATTGCTATTAATAAAGTCAAAAATAATATTAATTTTATAGGAAAATATTTATAAAATTTTATTTAACATTGTTCCTGTTTTTTTTCAAAAGAAATAGAAATCAATTATCGCAATTCGTGATTAAACAATATTTTTAGTACATATTATACAAACATTAAATATTTTATAACTTAAAATTATATAATTGTTTTTATTTTTTATAAAAAACGATACATTTGGAGCTTAATAACAACAAACCTATATTATATATGTCAATAATGAGAGTTAAACCAATATCGGCTTTTGAAGCTGATATGAAAAAAAGTGATTTAAAAAGGGTTTTAGGAAAGTGGAGCCTTACTGCAATTGGTGTTGGTGCCATTATAGGTGGAGGAATTTTTGTTCTTACCGGTACCGGAGCATATTACCATGCGGGTCCTGCCTTGGCGGTTTCCTTTATTATCGCAGGTATTGCCTGTGTTTTTGCAGCTCTCTGTTATTCTGAGTTTGCTTCTATTTTACCTGTTGAGGGCTCTGCTTACGCTTATGCTTATGGTACTATTGGAGAAATTTTTGCCTGGATAATTGGTTGGGGACTTATTCTTGAATATGCAATGGGATCCATGACAGTGGCTGTTTCCTGGTCGGGTTATTTTAATAAATTACTCAAAATGTTTCATATACATTTGCCTGACTGGCTTACAACTGATCCTGCTAGTTATTCTGGAGAAGGTTTTTCTATGAACCTACCTGCTTTTTTAATTGTTCTTTTGGTTATTTCTTTACTTATTAAAGGAACAAAAAGTGCAGCAAAAGCAAACAATTTTATCGTAGTCCTTAAAGTTTCTGCTGTAATATTTGTAATTATTGCTGGTCTTTTCTTTATTGATACTGCTAACTGGACTCCATTTATTCCAGAGGCGACTAAAATAGTTGAAAAAGAAACTACTCATAATGCTTACGGTATAGCTGGTATCGTATCTGGTGCTGCCGCTATTTTCTTTGCTTATGTTGGTTTTGATGCAGTTTCTACTCAAGCCGGAGAAGCTGTTAATCCTAAAAAAGATGTTCCGTTTGCCATTATTGCTTCATTGTTAATCTGTACTACATTATACATTCTTGTTTCTTTAGTGTTAACCGGAATGATGAACTATAAAGATTTTAATCCGCTTGGTAAATATCCTGATGCTATTAAGGCTCCTGTTGCTTATGCATTTGATATTGCCGGACAAGGATGGGCAGGATTAATTATTACTATTGCTGCTACTGTTGGTTTAGTTTCTGTACTAATGGTAATGATTATGGGCCAATCAAGAATTTTCCTTGGGATGTCTAAAGATGGATTAATTCCTGCTGTATTTTCTAAAGTAAATCCTCTTTCGGGAACTCCAAAAACGAATTTAATTATTTTGGGTGGTATTATTGCTACAGTTGCTGCTTTTACACCAATCAATAAATTAGCTGACATGACCAGTTTTGGAACTTTGTTCGCCTTTACAATGGTTTGTATTGCGGTTTGGATTTTAAGAGTAAAACAGCCTCATTTAACAAGAACATTTAAGGTTCCAGCATTGCCTGTTATTGCAGTTTTAGGTATTGCTATCAACACTTATTTAATGATTAATTTAAGCCACGATGCTCAATTACTGTCACTTGGATGGTTAGCAATTGGTATTTTGGTTTATTTTTGCTATAGTAAGAAAAGATCAAAGCTTAACAATATTGAATAAAAAATTGTGTTATTTCATAAAAAACTCCAAATGAAAATTTGGAGTTTTTTTTATAAATCAAAAACCGAAGTTCTTTTTGCTCTTATTAAATCTTTTAACCGGATCCAAAATGCCAGTGTCAAATAGACACCAAACCCCAGACCTACAGTCACAAAGGAAATGTAGATAAAAAACAATCTCACACTAGTTACCCGCATTCCCAGCTTATCAGCTAATCTGGAAGATACGTGAAAACCATATTTTTCGAAAAAGAATTTAAGTTTTATAATAGCTGACATGTTGATTTTAGATTTTAGATTTCCTATTTTACTCAAGATGACAAAAATACAAATTATCTAATTATCTACTTCTGCTATTTTTTTATTTCTAATTCATAGATGAGTAATCATTTTTGAGTAATTCCATTCCTATTGCGCATTTTAAACATCCTTTCAGATTACAGAATTCATTTTTAAGCTGTAATAAGGACTGGGTTTGAAATGCATTTTTAGATACAACTCCAAATGAATCGAATTTTTCTATTATCGAATTTTTCTCAGGAGTAACTTCTTTCATAAAAGCAATCAGATCTTCAAAAACTGATTCTCCCATTCTTTCTGAGTAAGCAAACTGAATCGGAATAATTGTATTTAAAATAATCAAATCTATAAATGCTTTTGATAATGCTTTTGCTTTTTTTGGGCTTTCTTTATCAAACTGATAATGGTTGCTCCAGTACAGACTTGCAGACACGTTTAATAATTCATAAACTTCTTTAACCGATTTTAACGTAATTATTTTGGAGAATAAATTCTGATGGCTGCTATATAAGGCTGCTAATTGTGAGAGTCTGATTGTGGGAAAATTATCAGGGCGATGTTTAAAAAACTGAAGCGGATTTATATACACTTTTTCTAACTGATATTTATTGAGCAGATAAAAATACCTGAATTTTAAATCGTTAAAATAAACATCTTGTTTATCGGCATCTAATAATCCTGAAGTTCCAAAAAGTAATGCTTCCAGATTTTCGATTTCAAAACTTTCCTTTCTTATAAAAGAGAATGGAATTGATCTTGCTATTTGCAGAAAAGTATTTCCATTTGTATTTAAGCCAAAGTTTTTCGCAAGCAAGCAAAATAAAACTGCTTCCCAATCCTGATTTGTTTCTTCGAGCAAATCATATACAAATTTTGATTTGCGCTCTAAGCGTTCAAAAAACAAACGTTCCTGCCAATTCCCAAAAACAAAACTGTCTATTCGGGAAATTTCCTTTTCGCATGAAATCCAGGACTTAGGGCTTACTAATGAATAATAGCTATTTATTGTTTCAGAAGAAATATAATCTTTCAAAACCAAAACAGGTATTTCAGTATTATCTTCTCTAAATATCTCTGTATCGTGCTCCCAAACGACGTGCAAAATCACATTTTCATAGGCAGGATCTTTTTCATGACCGTGCAGATACCAATCAGATGATTTTAAATGAATTTCGACATTCCCAGCCCATTTTTGATTTCCTATAATAATTTGTGCATTAAAGAAATCAGGACCCGAAAGTTCTAAATATTCACCGACTTTAATAATTGTGAGCGATTCATCCTGAGTAGTTTTCAGGTTCAACGTTTCAAACTTCCTGAACTTCCAGATATAATGAAGAAAATCTTCTTTCATTTTTAGGCCTTTATATATTAATTCATAAAAACTTAAAAATAAATAAAATAATATTAATCTTACAAAATATATCTGGAATTATTTCAACATATATAATTTTGCGCAGGCACGTGCATCAGAAAGTGCTTCATGATGGTTTAACTGAATATTCATTTCACGGCAGCAATCACTTAATTTAGTAGGTTTTAGCCCTCTTGCTTTATAAATTTTAACCGTGCATTCCCATTTAGGGGCAATATTTAAATCTTCGTATTGCAAGCCATGTAACGCCATTGATTTAATAAGAACATTGCGGTCAAAACTTTCATTATGTGCTACAATAACTTTATTTCTTAGTCTTTTCTCAATTTCTGGATAGACCTGCAAAAAAGATTTTGCATTTACAGTATCTCTGGGATAAATTCCGTGTACACGAATTGTAAAAGGATTGTATTCATTGTTGGGCGGTTTGATCAAACTCACAAACTCATCTACTATCATTCCGTTTTCTACAGTGACAATTCCAACTGAGCAGGGATGATAAGCTGTTGCAGTTTCGAAATCTATGGCAATAAAATTCATATTTTATGAGAAGCTAAAAAAATCCATAAACCTAACTTTTAATTA
This sequence comes from Flavobacterium sp. 1355, assembly GCF_017833415.1. Lineage (GTDB taxonomy): Bacteria > Bacteroidota > Bacteroidia > Flavobacteriales > Flavobacteriaceae > Flavobacterium. The sequence continues at coordinate 59,491 of NZ_JAFICC010000007.1, forward strand.
GATTTATGGATTAAAAGGTTTATTTAAACGTAATCTTATTTTATAGATCCAATAATATCATATTTAGTGATAATATGGTGATTACCATTTTCGAGCTCAATTAAAACAGCATCATTTTCTTTTGTAAATAATTTTGAAACTTCTTCTATCGGAGTTCCCATTTTAACAATAGGAAAAGGTTTTCCCATTACTTCCTTAATTGGTTTTTCGGCAACATTTTTATCTGCTACATAACTTCTAAACAAGTCTGTTTCATCAACAGAACCCACAAATCCATTAATATCTACCACAGGGATTTGCGAAATTTTATATTTACGCATTCGCTCAATTGCGTGCGAAACCAGTTCTTCTGTACGAACAACAATTAATTCTTTATCAATATGATCTTTTATAACATCTTCTGCTTTTGTGACGTTTTCTTCTAAAAATCCGCGTTCACGCATCCAGTCGTCATTAAACATTTTACCTACATAACGGCTTCCTGAATCGTGAAAAAGTACAACAACCACATCATCGGGTTTAAAGTGCTCTTTAAGCTGCAACAATCCTTTTATACAGGCCCCGGCAGAATTTCCCACAAAAATAGCCTCTTCCAATGCAATTTTTCTGGTGTAAACAGCTGCATCTTTATCTGTTACTTTTGTAAATCCGTCAATCAAAGAAAAATCAACATTTTTAGGCAAAATATCCTCTCCAATTCCTTCTGTGATATAAGAGTAAATTTCATTTTCATCAAAAATTCCCGTTTCATGGTATTTTTTAAAAACTGAACCGTATGTATCAATTCCCCAAATTTTGATGTTTGGATTTTTCTCCTTCAGGTATTTTCCAACTCCGGAAATTGTTCCTCCTGTTCCTACTCCAACTACAAAATGTGTGATTTTTCCATCTGTCTGTTTCCAGATTTCCGGTCCGGTCTGCTCATAATGTGCCAAAGAATTTGACATATTATCATATTGGTTTACATACCATGAATTTGGTGTTTCTTCGGCCAAACGTTTTGAAACTGAATAATATGATCTTGGATCTGTTGGTTCAACATCTGTTGGGCAAACCACTACCTTTGCGCCTACGGCACGAAGGATATCCATTTTTTCTTTTGATTGTTTATCAGAGATTACACAAATTAATTTGTACCCTCTTACAATTGCAACAAGTGCCAATCCCATTCCTGTATTTCCAGAAGTACCTTCAATGATAGTTCCTCCGGGTTTAAGGCGGCCATCTGCTTCTGCATCATCAATCATCTTTACGGCCATTCTGTCTTTTACAGAATTTCCCGGATTAAAAGTTTCGACTTTTGCTAATACCAGTGCATCAATTTCAGCAACAACTTTATTGAGCTTCACCAATGGCGTATTACCAATTGTTTCTAAAATATTTTTTGAAAAGTCCATTGTATTTAAATTTAATATTTGGTTTTTAAAACTGAAACAGTACCTAGACTATTGGAAGAAATTCCAAACTAAACCAAATCGGATAACAAAATCACGATACGGATTATTAGGAGCTGAGTAATAGTTGTTTCCTGAAAAAGCAGCATTAAAATGTTCTGCTTTTAAATAAAATCTTGTCTGGCGAATTCTTGCATTCACAAAAAAATCAAAGTTGGCATAGTTTCCGATTTTCTTCTCATTCTGAACAAAAAACTCTCCAATAACCGGGTTATAGTCATTACCATAATATTCTGTAAAATAGTTAAAAGTAATTCCCGTCTGTATATATAATGCTTTCTTAAAAAAGTATCCTGAATAATAAAAGGTATTTCTTGTAACGAAATCAGGAACATTTAAAATTAAATCTGACTGATCTACTTTCTGGTATAAAAGTGTGTTATCTAAGGCAAAACGTCCGAATCTAAATTCACGGCTTGCTTTTACAGATAAATAATTTATCACTTTCCCGTATTGTGCAGGATTTATAATCTGAGTAAGGGTATCTTTTTCTGCCGGATTAGAAACATCTGCAAAATAAAGATGATCTTTTAAAACAGTGTACTGAACCTCAGCATTTAACCATGGCGTAAAAACATTTGCGCTAAGGGTGTTTATTTTTTCATTCTTAAAATTATTATACCAGTTGTATTTTAAGAAGCTGCTTTGATATAGGTTATAGTTGTTATTTGGCAGCTTATTAATGTTTCTGTATCTAAAGTCGAATTTGATTTTATCATTTAAGTCATATCTCAATTTTGCGTCTAAATCTGACAGGGACTGGTTTGTAATTGATCTGGTATACAAAAAACGACCATTCCATTTATTTTTTTGATACTCGTACTGCCCTCCTACGTTGTTAATCTGCAGGAACAAATTATCAGGTATCCTAACGCCTTCGTCACCCAATATAATACGGTTGTATTTATAATTTGATCTGTAATCGTCAATAAAAAAATTAAATTTACCTAAAAGTATATTTTCGTAAGCAAGACCTGCTTTATTGTATAGTTTTTCAAAACGGGTCTGATCCTTAATGCCACTGGTAACATACGATTCTCCAAATCTCAGAATTGTAGTATTGTCAGCTATAGAAGTTACAGTTGGCTGATTGTATTCATAAAATTTATTTTCGTAGTTGAACTGGTGAGTTACGTACAAATTATTGCTTCCTTCTTTTGGATTTACTCTGAAACCATGATCAAAAAACAAACGTCTTCCTTTTAAAAAAGATTCAGCATCAGTTAAATATACTTGCAATCGCTGACGATTGGCAAAATTCTTGTCTCCGCTTTCGAAATCCTCAGGCGTTGTTATTCCTCCATTTTCTTCATTCAGGATATCCTGATAAGTATAATGTGCATTTAGAATATATCTTCTGTCAGTTGTAAAATAGCTGGTTGTCATCCTAAAATTCCCTGTACTGGTCAGCTGGTTTATATAATCACCTTCTGATCGTAAACCTCTGTATGCCAAAGAAAAATTAAGATTTTTTGAGGTATTTAATGTAATAAAAGAGTCTACATTCTGCCCTTTGTTAATTGTTGAATTGAAAAAGAGCTCTGTTAAGGGAGTTGCTACTGAATAATACTGAATCTGGTTTGCTTCTAAAAAATTAAAGTGTTTTCCCTTAAATCCAATTTCAGGATAAGGAGAATAATCAGTCAGGCTATATTGTAATGTATTATAGGTTTGTCCGATATTAGAGAAAGGCAGAAGTCCAAAATTGTCTTTTCTCAGGTAGTTTTGTCTGTAAGCACTTTTTATGGTCAAAGATGTATCAACATAGGTTGTGTCATGCTCCAGAGTAATGATCTGGTATTGATCTATAGTAGCAATTTTAGCTTTTTTCTTTTTTAAGGTATCGGTAATACTTGAATATTTTGTATTCATATCCAAATTGTTTTTAGACGTATTTTTTTCCTGAGAAAATAATAATGTTGGTACGACTAATAGATATAGAAAAAAGAATATTCTCATTTGATAGCTTTATATATAGTTATTCGGCAAAAATTTGTTGAGCAAAGGTAAAAGATAAAAACGTATAAATAAAAAAACACTACAATTTATACTATTGTAATAGTAAATAGTATGAAACGAAGGTTTTTACAGAAAATTTTATAATATTTGCTTTTTTAAATTCAAGAAGAATGCTCCAGTTAAATTTTTCCGGATATCATTTAGAAACGGGTACTGATGAAGCCGGACGTGGTTGTTTAGCAGGTCCTGTTACGGCTGCGGCAGTAATTTTGCCTCCTGATTTTAATAATGAAATATTAAATGACAGTAAACAATTGTCTGAAAAAATAAGGGAGGAGCTAAAACCTATTATAGAACAGCATGCTGTCTGTTTTTCTGTGACGCACTTGCATGCAGAAGAAATTGACGAAATCAATATTCTCAACGCTTCTATGAAGGGAATGCAGGAATGCATCTTAAAATTACATCACAAACCCGAATTTATTATCGTGGACGGTAATCGTGCCCTGAATGCAAAACTGGGAATGAAAAATTCTTTTGGAAAACAATTTTCTATAACTGAAATAGAATTATTAAAATCAATTCCCAACCAAAGTATCATAAAAGGGGATTCGAAATTTTTAAGTATTGCCGCAGCTTCTGTTCTGGCAAAAACATATCGTGATGAATATATGGACCGTATTCATGAAGAATTCCCGATGTATAACTGGAAACAAAATAAAGGGTATCCAACGAGGGAACACCGCGAAGCGATTAGAGAATTTGGAACTACAAAATATCACCGAATGAGTTTTAGGCTCTTGCCTGAGCAACTGGAACTTGATTTCTGCCAATAAAAAAAGACTTATCCAACGATAAGTCTTTTTTGTACTTATACAGAACGAAATTGAATTTATATCCAAAATCAGGTGAGAAACCAATTTGACTTATTACTTCCTGCTTTTTAAGAATTCTGCAAATTGTTTCGTATCAAAATAAAATGGACGAATGGCAGTAATCTTTCCGTTTTTTAAATCAAAATGTTCAGAAATTGGCATCAAAAGGTTTTTGCCTGATTTTTTTGCCTTGCAGTTTATGGTAAAATATATAATTACTTCATTTTTGGTAGCATCGCTAAAATAAACAGGCTCTTTTTCTATTTGCAGTTCAAAAAACTCCGCCGATTTTGCATACATTTTTGTCCATTCATTAAACCCCACATAAGTTCCGCCGTAAGGCAATCCTTCCGCCTGGTTATAAATCGCCCCATCCTCAATCAAAGTTGCCATTTTTGTAAAATCTCTGGTTTTAAACAGGCATTCAAAATATTGTGCAACTACTTTAAAATTATCAGCTTCAAGATTTTTCAAAGTATCCACTTCCGGCTGTACAACTTCAGAATTCCAAAAACCTATAATTTTTGCCACCTGCCCTTTACCATTTAATCTGGCAAAATCGCGGCCTGTCATAATCAGTTTATTGTTTGCATCAAAAATTTTCCAGTCCCAGCTTACATAATTATCTTTAACGACTTTTGGACCTGAAGTAAGTACAGCATTCGGATTTTTTTTGTAAAACTCATTTATAACATTATTAAATGCTGATGATCCTTTTATTGACGCAGAAGGATCTTCGAAGGTACTGTCTTCTAACCAAATTGTTTTTATCAGTTTTAATCTTGTGTCACTATTACGTTCCTGCCATACTTTTTCATAAACCGAAATCGGATATAATTTATCCTTCTTTTGAGCCACAAGATTATTAAGCACAAAAAGGAAGCAGATAAAGTAGATTTTTTTCATAAGCTGCTAAATTAGATTTAGTTAAGATTTTTATTAAAGTATAAAACCAAATTTACCATAAAAACATTAGAAAATAACAGCTTTTTTATAATTTGTGGTTCAATTGAAAATCTTAGCATTTTAAGAAACATCTTTATCTCCGGATTGAATAAAAACAATAAGATCTTAACTTATATTATTTATTTTTTTCAAAGCAAACTTAGGGGCTATTCTGGAAATCAGATACAACAGTTTTACTTTAGCAATTCTTATCTCTGTCTTACCATCGGCATTTTTTTTTAGCATTTCAGAAACAGCTCTTTCCGGTGTTATTGCGATCTTGGGAGGATTGCCTTTATGCCATGGAGTATCGACTGCAGGAAACATCACTTCAATTATTTGAATTTCTTCATTTTTAAGCTGATCGCGCAGAACTTGTGTAAAGGAGTGCAAGCCCGATTTTGTTGCATTATAAAATGTATAAATTGTTCTCGGTACGTAAATTAATCCTGTCGTAATATTTATAATCTTAGAATTACAGCTTTTAATTAATATCGGATATAATAGTTTTATCAAACGGATTGGTGCAATTAAATTTGTCTCTATCTCATCATTCATTTTTTCCAGGATCATTTCATCTTCAGTAAAATGAGTATTGCTTACAATTGCAGCATTATTGATTAGAACATTCGTTTCTGGATAATTTTTTCTTATCCATTCTACAAAAGAAACACATTCGGGCTCTTGCGAAATATCGCATTGATAAATAATCAAATCCGGCAGTAATTTTTTTGCCAAAGCGAGCTTATCTAAAGAACGCGAACAGGCTATGACTTTGTTTTTTGTTTCGATCAGCTGTTTGCACATTTCCAGTCCAATACCAGAGCTTCCTCCTGTAACAACAACAGTACTATTTGAAATTTCCATAACTTTTAATTTTAAATTATGTTTCAAAAATAATAGCTGTACGATGGCCATACATTGACCTATGTTAAGTTTTATATTTTCTTCGCAACCGGCTAAGCGACTCTGGCTGAATTCCTAAATATGAAGCCACGATTTGCTGTGAAATTCGATTTTCTAAATTTGGAAATTCGGTAATAAATAAATTGTATCTTTTTTCAGCATCCAAAAGAAGCAATTCTCTTTCTCTCTTTTCTTTTATGCAAAAAGCTTTTTCAAGGATTTTGAGCAAAAAAATATTCCAAAAAGGATTCTTTTCCTTTACTTCCAACCAGCATTGATAATCAATTTCTAAAATTTCAGCTTCTTCCAGAGCTTCAATAGAAAAATAAGAAGTACTATTATGAATCATAGCTGAGTAAGAACTGATAAAATTATTTTCAGTAATAATACTTTTAGTAAATTCATTGCCATTTTCATGAACATAAACATATCTAAATAACCCTTTGACAACAAAAGCCATCTTTCGGGGTATGTGTCCTGCAGTAATAAAACAGCTTCCTTTGTTGATTTTTTTATGTGACGAAATATCAAGCAATTCCTCGAGTTCCTTTTCTGGAAGGGCCAAACACTTTAAGATTGATTTTCGATCTGTAAATTCCATCTATCGTATAAATATCAAGTAGTAATATTCTTTTTTAATTACGAATAAAAATACACTTTTTGACCTTTACATCAATAACAAAGATTCAGCTTTCGTAAACTGCGGCAAAAGCGATCTGAATCTGATTTTTCCATTCTTCTATATTTTCATCAGAAGCACGATCTGCTTTATCAAAATAATAATGAGCCTGGATGTCTAAGCCACAATAAGTAAAAATACCGGTATCAGAAGTCAGTGCCAAAGCCTTATCCATTCCCGATGCTTCATATTCTGCATTTGATTTTCCGTGAGAATTTACAATTATAGTCTTTTTGCCGGTCAACAATCCTTTTTGAACTCCACTATCATAACGGTAAGCAAATCCGTAGCTAAAAACCCTGTCGATATATCCTTTCATTATGGCAGGCATTCCGGTCCACCAAATCGGATAGACAAAAATTATTCGGTCTGCCCAGGTAATAAAATCCTGTTCTGTCTGTATTTCCGGCGCCACCTTTCCCATTCGTTGCCCATTCATATCATTCAAAGAGAGAACAGGGTTAAAATTAATTTCGTACAAATCACGAACTTCAATTTCTTCTCCGGACTCCTGAAGGGTTTCCAGAATAGTTTGTTTGAAAAAATGATTTAAACTACCTGAATTTGGATGTGCATAAATGATTAAATTTTTCATGTTTTAAGTTTTAAAGATTAACATGACAAATGTAAAATGCCAGTCTCGGGCAAAATTGTAAGAAAACGAAATCTGTGATTCTCTAAAACAAAAATTCCTGACCAAATGATCAGGAATTTTTTGAAAATTTTAGTTTGAATTAAAAAGCAGTTGCTATTGTTACTGATTTCCATTTTTCTAAATCAGCTTCAACTTCCTTAATTTTTACATTTGCCATATTATAGGCATCTTCTCCTAAGAATAAATGCAATGGTGGATTTTTTTCATTGCTGATTTGAATTAAGGCATCAACAGCTTTTTCCGGATCTCCGGGCTGATTACCGTTAATTTCATTCTGATGCGCTATTACTGACTGACGCGCTTCTTCATAATCTGCAATCGGATTTTTTGGCAATCCCATAGAATCTCCTGTTAAAAAACTGGTTCTGAAATAACCCGGATAAACCAAAGTTACATTGACATCAAATGCTTTTGCTTCTGCCCTTAAACCTTCTGTAAGACCTGCTACAGCAAATTTAGTTGAACAATAAATTCCCCAGCCCGGAAAACCGCCGTGATATCCTCCAATAGAAGAAATATTAAAAAAATGACCTGATTTATTGGCTCTAAACTCTGGCATTGTGTTACGAATGACATTTAATAAACCAAACACATTTATATCAAAATTGCGTCTTGACTCTTCATCAGAAAGTTCTTCAAGTGTGCCCACCTGTCCATAACCGGCATTGTTTACTACAACGTCAATTGTTTTAAAATGGTTAATTGTTTTGGCAACCGCATCCTTAACACTGCTTTCGGTTACAAGATCTACTTCTAACGGCAAAAATTGATCTGATGTTACGCCAACTTCTTTAGTCAGTGCATTTATGTCTCTTGATGTTGCCGCAACTCTGTAACCATTTGCTAATAATTTCTGAACCAGGATTAACCCCAGACCTTTTGAAGCTCCTGTTACAAACCATACTTTTTTAGTTTCCATAATTTATTATTGTTTTAATTACAAGGCAAAATTAGGTCAGAAGTAAAGGCCCGTGATAACGAAATTCAAACGTTTAATTACAAAATTCAAACAGTTCTGAATTGTCTCGGAGTAAGCTGAATATTTTTTTTGAAAAAATTATTAAAGTGTGTTGGCTCTTCAAATCCCAAACTATAAGCAATTTCAGAGATATTCCAGTCGGTATGTTTTAGAAGTATTTTGGCTTCCTGCAAAAGACGTTCTGCAATTACTTCTGAAGTTGTTTTTTGAGTAGTTTCTTTTAAAGCCCTGTTTAAATGATTGACATGAATGGTTAATTGATTGGCAAAATCTGCTGCCGAACGCAAGGTAAAACGCTGTCTTGAATTCTCTATCGGAAATTGTCTTTCCAGTAATTCCAGGAACAAGGAGGAAATTCTGCTCGAAGCATTTGAATGCTGATTTACAGAAAGATTTGCGGGCTGCATTTTCATTGCACTATGAATTAATTCAAAAACCAGGTTACGCAAAACATCATATTTATAGGCATAATCAGAGTTAATTTCTTCTATCATCTGTTTGTAAATCAGCTTTATTTTTTCTGTTTGCTCTTTATTTACAGCAAAGATAAAATTTCCGTTTGGCTTAAAAACCGGGTATTCTTTTAAATTCCCAAACTGATGAAAAAATGCCTCGGTAAACACACAGAAAAAACCGGTCTGATGTTCTTCCAGCTGTTCCCAGTTATACGGAATTTGAGGATTTGCAAAGAGTAAAGCCTGCTCTTCGATCTCAACAATTTTGTCAGCGTAGTGTACTCTGTTTTTACCGATAATCAAACTGATCTTAAAATAATCTTTACGGCTGTACGGAATAGGTTTTGCATTGCAGCCCACAAAATCATCCAGCTTAAATATATTAAAATGACCGATTTCTTTTTTAAGATTATCGGGCATAAAATTGAGCTTGGAACGGTAAAAATCTTCTATAGTTTCTGTTTTCTCCATGTCACAAAGTTACAAAATTCAAACAAACTCTATTTATTTAGCGCTGCAAATTTCTTGTTGAAATTTGAGGAATTTGGTTGGGGACAAATTCATATAATATTTAAAATCATGAATAAGCTGACTCTGGTCATAATACCCACATTCTTCTACAATTTGCAGCCAGTCTGTTTTTTGTTTTTTCTGAATATTTTGCTGAATCTGTTCAATCACTTTTAAAAAACGCTCATATCTGGTAACTTCTTTTATAGTGTAACCAAAAAACTTTTTTTGATTGAGCTGAATATTTCGTTCAGTCTGGTTGGTTTGTGAGGCAATGGCCTTGATGGGGTTCAGAGACTCATTTTTAAAATCGGCCAAAAGTGTGGTAATTGCATTTTGTTCCCTCAAATAGGGCCTGCAAAAGTCTAATATAACAGATACGCGTTGTCTGGCATCCGGGATCATTTTTAATTCTTCCCACAATGCATGAAAACAATTTTCGGCTATTAAAGCATCAGGATGAACGGGCAGTGAATGTATCAAAAGGGCATTCCCAAAAAAGCGATAGAAGGCATCTTCTTTAAAATTTGCCACAAGAATTTCTGAACCGGGTTCTAACGTATAATCAAAAGCTTGTTTTATCGGTCCTAAAACAAGACATTTTTCTGCTTCAAGAACAGTATTGTTTTGTGATTTTAAATAGGCTTTTGCTCCAAAAGTAAAAATCAAAATCGTCTGAAAGCTTGGCAATAAAGTTTTTGTAATTGCAAGATCTGTTTTATTTTCGGCAAAATAGAAATGCGAAAAAACAGATTCAAATTCTGAAGGAACAGCAATTCTGTAATTGTTATTTTCTTCAGAATTTTTCATTCTATTTCTATTTATAATGCATTATTTCGAAACAAATTCTGTTTCAAACAATTCAGTCAGATGTTTTAAGATTTTAGACTTTACTTCTTCTTCATCTACTTTTTCTACACCAAGTTCTACGTTTAAGGAAGTAACTCCTTTTCCACGAATTCCGCACGGAATAATATTATCAAAGTAGCCTAAATCTACATTTACATTTAGCGCAAATCCGTGCATGGTTACCCAGCGTGAAGCACGCACACCTAGTGCACAAATCTTTCGGGCAAACGGAGTTCCGACATCCAGCCAAACGCCTGTTTCGCCTTCGCTGCGCCCACATTTCAAGCCATATTCTGCCAAAGTCAGGATAATAGACTCTTCCAGAAAACGCAGGTATTTATGAATATCGGTAAAGAAATTTTCTAAGTCCAAAATCGGATAACCAACAATCTGACCGGGTCCGTGATACGTAATATCTCCGCCACGATTGATTTTATAAAAGGTTGCTCCTTTAGCTTCCAATTGTTTTTCGTTTAAAAGAAGATTCTCTAAATCACCGCTTTTTCCCAAAGTATACACATGTGGATGTTCTACAAAAAGCAAGTAATTTGGCGTTGGCAGATCAAGTTCTTCTCTTCTGTTTTTTATTTTTAAATCGACAATGTCTTTAAAAAGTTCTTCCTGATATTCCCAGGTCGATTTATAATCTTTACTTCCTAAATCTTGAAGTTGAATTGTTTTATTCATTTTAATTATTTTTCAAACTCCACATCAAAGTTAAGTTTGTCAGGATTCTCCATATAATCCGTAAAAGGGTATTGAATTGTAACTGTTTTTCTATCCTCGCTAAATAAAGCATTTGGATTAGAAACTTTTTTTATTTTTTTTGGAAAATGATATTTTATAACATAATTTGACGATGCAAAAATCATTTTAGACATATCCGGCGCAGTGTCTTTGGCTTTTTCTGCCAGTTTTTGCTGGTCGATTACTGCCGTACGTGCAAATTTCTTTCCGTTATATGTATAACTCAGTTTACTGTTATTGTTGCCAAAATTACTTCCGAAAGGATTACTTTTACCGCCACTTTCTAATTTTTGAAAAGTGCTCAGGGTTTGTAATATATCCTGTAATTCGTTTACATTTTTAAAATCTGTAGAAAGGTTCATTACAAACTCTTTTTTTTCAGCACTCATTTTGGTGTGAACTACGAAGTTTTCTATCTTTTTGAGCTCTTTTTGAGATTCAGGAGAAAGCTTTGCAATACTATCCTTTTTCTCTTCAAATAATTGCTTGAAAGTAAAAGTCGAATCCATATCCTTTTTGGCAGCAGCTCCCATTTGATCTCCTATCTGGTCGCCGGCCATTGCCATTAAAGAAGAACCATCCATGTCTACAGAAAATTTTCCGGTGCCATTATCGTTGATATAAATGTTTTCTGTGAAAGTGCAGCTTGTAAGCGCTGCCAATAAAAAAGAAAAACTAAGTAATTTATATAATTTTATCATGGTTTTATTTTTTATCAAAGATACGAAGAGTATTTTATTTTTAAGACTTTGAGTTTTTATTGCAGGTTTGTCGATTGACTACAGATCTCTTTTTATATTCCGATTTTATTCTAAAACCACTTCCAAACTCGTCATTTCAGGATTTTGCAAACATTCTGAAAGCTGAAATTCTAAGATTAATGATTTTTTATCAGAACTAAGAATTGCTTTTTCATTTGAAACGGATTTGATTTTTCCCGGAAAATGATAGCGTAATGTATAGGTTTGTGTCAATTTTAAAGATTTATATTTAGGATCCATATTTGCAAACCAGTCTTTTGCATTTTGAAACTCTATCGGATTTGTAATTGAAACTAATCGTCTAAAAACTTTTTCCTTAAAATTGTATTCAATTTTATAATAATGATTTTCAGCCGTTAAAGCATAATTGTTTCTGATATCATCAGCATAATCTTCCGTTTTATACAAATCAGCGATTTCAGAAACTGTATTGAAATTTTGATTAAATACCGTTCTGAATTCCTTTTCAAAAGAACTCTTTTTGATTTGAACTTTTACATTTTGATATTTTTCAAACAACTGCTGTTCTGCTAATTGGTATTTTAAAAATGTTTCGTTGTATTTTTTAATGTAATCTTTAAATATATAAGTTGTATCCTGAAACACATCTTCTCTGGAATACTGATCTCCGGCCAATTGCATGTAGCTATTCTCTTCACGAAGTTCAACAGCTTCAATAGTTCCGCTTCCGTCTGCGTTTATTGTAATGGTTTCTGTTACCTGACAGCTTGAAACTAAAAACAGAAGTAAAAAGGCTTTTATGAATTTCATTTTTTGAGAAGGGTTCTGAGTTGCTAAGATACTTAGGTTTTCTTTAATTTTCTTACAGAAATATTTTTTGCACATAATCTTGTCATCCTGGGGAACGAAGGATCACTTAGAAGCTCGACAAAAATTGGCGATTTTGCATGCGGAGTTTCGCGTGTGTTCTTCGTTCCCCAGGATGACAAAGATTGTGTCAACATCCCCATCTATAACTTCTTTTAAAAACTAAAACCTCTAACATAGCCCCGATAGAAGAGGTATCCTTTTTTGTCTCGTTTGGAGAACGAGACAAAAAAGATATAGTGTCCCGAAGCTTCGGGAGCGTGACAAATGGTCTTGAAAAAATCTAAAATCTGCATTCTGAAATCTACATTCTTTTCTTTATCTTTGCGCACTTAAAAAACAGTATATAATGGCCTTATCTGAACAAGAAATCATTCGAAGAGAAAAACTTCAAAACTTACGCAACTTAGGAATCAATCCTTATCCTGCTAATCTTTTTCCTGTAAATCATACTTCTAAGCAAATAAAGGAGTCTTTTGAAGAAGGTAAGAAGGTTATCGTTGCGGGACGTCTAATGAGCGTTCGTGATCAGGGTAAAGCTTGTTTTGCTGAATTGCAGGATAGCGAAGGCCGTATACAATTGTACGTTAATCGTGATGTTTTGTGTGAAGGTGATGATAAAACGCTATACAATCAGGTTTTTAAAAAATTAACCGATTTAGGAGATTTTATTGGTATTGAGGGAGAATTGTTTACCACACAAGTTGGTGCAAAATGTATTCGAGTGAGTGGTTTTACTTTTTTGAGTAAAACATTGCGCCCGCTGCCATTGCCAAAAGTTGATGAAGAAGGAAATGTACACGATGCTTTTAATGATCCTGAATTGCGTTACAGAATGCGTTATGTAGATTTAACGGTAAATCCGCAAGTTAAAGAAAACTTTATCAAACGTACAAAGCTGTTTAGCGCTATGCGTGGTTATTTTAACGATGCAGGATATCTTGAGGTTGAAACTCCGGTTTTACAGCCTATTCCGGGTGGTGCTGCGGCGCGTCCTTTTACAACGCATCATAATTCGCTTGATATTCCGCTTTACATGCGTATTGCAAACGAATTGTATTTGAAAAGATTGATTGTTGGTGGTTTTGAAGGTGTTTATGAGTTCTCTAAAAACTTTAGAAATGAAGGTATGGACAGAACGCATAATCCTGAATTTACCGCTATGGAAATATATGTAGCCTACAAAGACTACAACTGGATGATGGAATTTGCAGAAGGTTTGCTTGAGCATTGTGCGATTGCCGTAAACGGAACAAGTGAAGTTACTTTTGGTGAGCACAAAATCAATTTTAAAGCGCCTTATGCTCGTGTTACGATGACAGATTCTATCAAACATTTTACTGGTTTTGATATTTCCGGAAAAAGCGAAGAGGAATTGTATGAAGCTGCCAGAGGAATGGGAATTGAGGTGGATAAAACGATGGGTAAAGGAAAATTGATCGATGAAATTTTTGGAGCTAAATGTGAAGGAAATTATATCCAGCCAACTTTTATTACTGATTATCCTAAAGAAATGTCGCCTCTTTGTAAAGAGCACCGCGATAATCCTGAACTTACAGAGCGTTTTGAATTGATGGTTTGTGGTAAGGAAATCGCAAATGCATATTCTGAACTGAATGACCCGATTGATCAGCGTGAGCGTTTTGAAGACCAAATGCGTTTGTCTGAAAAAGGTGATGATGAAGCAAACGGAATTATCGATGAAGATTTCTTAAGAGCTTTGGAATATGGTATGCCGCCAACTTCTGGAATGGGAATTGGAATGGACCGTTTGATTATGTACTTGACAAACAATGCCTCTATTCAAGAAGTTTTATTGTTCCCGCAAATGCGCCCGGAGAAAAAACAAGCTCAGATTGAATTGTCTGATGAAGAGAAATTTATCGTTGATTTACTGAAAGGAAATGAGAATAAAATGGATCTTCAGCAATTAAAAATTACTGCAAATTTAAGCGGTAAAAAATGGGATGCGTCTATGAAAAATTTATCTAAACACGGTTTGACTAAAGTGGCTGTTGAAGGTGAGTTCAAATTTGTGGAATTGGTGCAGTAATTTTATTTTATTATAAATACAACCCGATAGGTTTATAACTTATCGGGTTTTTCGTTTTATTTACATAACTTTGATTAATGAAAACTGTGTATTATGGGTACTTTAGAAATAAAATTAGAAATATTTGATAAACTAAAAAATGTTGAAGATGTTAGCCTGTTAGAGAAAATTAGAAATCTTCTAAAAAATGCAGACACTTCAGAGGTTTATCAATTTGAACAATATGAATTGGATATGCTGAGAGAAAGTGAAGAAGATATAAAGTATGGAAGAGTTATTTCTCAAGAAGATTTAGATAAAGAAGATTTGGAATGGCTGTCAGAATAACTTGGACTAATACAGCTGTAAATCAAAGAAGAAAAATACTGAATTATTGGAATAAAAGGAATAAATCAAAAACTTATTCAAGAAAGTTAGTTACGGAAATAACACAAAGAGTTAAGTTTCTAGCGAACAATCCTGAAATTTATATTAAAACTGCCTTTCCAGATATTAGAACCTCCACATTAGGGCATTATAATATATTTTATAGAATAACTACAAAAGAATTAATTGTCATAGCATTTTGGGATAATAGGCAAAATCCAGAAATACTTTCTAAAATACTAAGGAGGTAATGATATAACAACTCCGACAGATTTAAACCCTGTCGAGGTTTATCTTTTAAAACGAATACTTCTCCAATTTCTTTCCCTGAATATCCAAAACTTTAGTACTTTCTTTCGGAACATCACCTTTCCATTTTTCCTGAACAGATGGATTTGATGGGTATTTTCCGTTTTTCATTTTTATTTGATGCAGGTTTCCTCCGCTTTTGATTATTAAATCATAAAAATTTTCAGTCGTTGATGTAGTTATATGAATAGGAAAATCGGTTACGGTAAATGAATTAATTAAACTTCCGTCGTTGTTTAAAATATAACCGGAGCATCCACCGCTTCCGCAGAAATACGAGTTAGAGAAACCTACAAAGTATTCGTTCTTCTTATCGTTGTTTAAATCAAAAGCTTCATAGTAAAAGTATCGGTCTTCTTTGCTCATTGCCGGTAAATCTTTCTTTAGTAAAACCTTTAATTGCTTTTGAATCAACTTCACTGCTTTGCGATCCTTAACAGGTGCATTGCTTAAATTTGCTGTTCCTGCGACTGTTTTAGATAATGTATCCTCAGCAATTGTTTTGATGATATTGTTTGATTTCCCTTTATTTTGATCACTTTTATTTTGACAGGAATATAATATCAGAATGGTTATTGCTATTGTTATTTTACTTTTCATGATTTCGAATTTTTAATTTGTCACTTAAATTTACATATAATAAAAACCAAAAACCAGATTTTTCTAAACCAATAATGCAGCTTTGTTTTCTATATCATTTTCTGTCAGCAATGATTTTATATTATTAAAAGTGACCAAAGCAATTTGCGTCAGGGCTTCGTTGGTAAAGAACGCCTGATGCGCTGTTACCAAAACATTCGGAAAACTCATTAAGCGCTGGATATTATCGTCCTGAATAATATTTTCGGAAAGATCTCTAAAAAACAGCTTTTCTTCCTGCTCATAAACATCGATTCCCAAATATCCAATTTTACCTTGTTTTAAACCTTCAATTACACAAGCCGTTTCAATTAATCCGCCGCGGCTTGTATTGATAATCATAACATTATCTTTCATAAAGGAAATGGATGTTTCGTTGATGATATGTTTTGTCTGATCGTTTAACGGACAGTGAAGTGAAATTATTTCTGCAGACTTAAAGATTTCTTCTAACGTTACAAAAGAAACGCCGTCTTTTATCATTTCATCATTTGTAACAATATCATAGGCTAAAACCTTACAGCCAAAACCTAAAGCAATTTTAGCAAAAGCTTTTCCAATATTTCCAGTTCCGATGATTCCAATTGTTTTTCCGAATAAATCAAATCCTAATAATCCGTTTAAAGAGAAATTTTGTTCCCGAACCCTGTTATAGGCCTTATGCGTTTTTCTGTTCAAAGTAAGAATCATTGCCATGGCATGTTCTGCAACTGCCTGAGGGGAATAAGCCGGAACACGACAGACTTTTATATTGTATTTTTTTGCTGCCTCCAAATCGACATTGTTAAAACCCGCACAGCGAAGTGCAATAATGCTGACATTCTTTTCTGCTAGTTGTTTAATTACTGTTTCATTGATAATGTCGTTGACAAATACACAAACAATTGCACAATCCTGAATCAGGGTTACGGTTTGGGGATTAAGCTGTGTTTCGAAAAAATCCAATTCGAAATCAAAATCATTGTATTTATTAAAGAATATTTTATCGTAAGGCTGTGTCGAAAAAAAGGCAATTTTACCAGTATTGGAAATGGAGTTCATAGATTGAAAATATTTATTTTATATTGAATTGTTATTTTATTTACGATCCATATCTTTCGATATTTCAGGTAATTTTTCTTTTGTCATTTTCACAATAACACGATGCATCCAGATTAAACAAGTAAGTGACAATGCGAGAATAAAAAACCAGGAACTTGTCCAGAAACCGGTAAATGCTAACAAATATCCGAAAATAATAGGCCCGAAGAAACCTCCTAAACCTCCTAGCAGGCCAACCATTCCGCCAATTACACCAACTTCATTTGGGAAATAATCAGGAATATGCTTGAATACCGCAGCCGAACCAATTCCCCATGATATACCAATTAAAATAACTAGAACTAAATAAACCCACATATTGGCTTCAAAATGAATCTGAGTAATTCCTTCTGCAAGCAGTTCTTTTTTCTGTACTTTTTGGTTTTGGGTCACAACAACTTCCTGCCAGGTTTTTTTTGACGGAAAAAAAGGGTTTTGTACAGAAGATTTATCTTCCTGATTTATAGCATATTCTTTTCCTTCAATCGTAATTTTATCCGGAGCAACTGCTGTAACTGTTCCGGCTTTACTTGCCAATAAACCACTGCCTGAAGTGGTAATGTCCATTTTTGGAAATAATAATAAAAAACTCAGCACGACTGATGAACTCAATACCCAATACATCACTTTTCGTGCACCAAATTTATCTGATAAGAAACCTCCAAAAGCACGGACAACACCAGCCGGAAGACTGAAACATGAAGTAAAAATTCCGCCCAGAATTAATGAAGTATGATATACATTCATAAAATTCGGCAACAGCCATTGTGAAAAGGTTACAAAGGATCCGAATACCAGAAAATAATAGGTTCCAAAACGCCAGACACGAATGCTTTTTAAGGGTTGTATTAATTGTTTGACGGTTTTAGACTGCGCCTCGATTTTTTTGTTTTTAGCAAAAATCAGAAATACAATTCCCATTAACAGCAAAGCAGCACCATAAATAACCGGAAGCCATTTCCAGCCATTCAACGGATCACTTTCTGAAAACTTACTCAGCAATGATGGTGCTAAAAATGGTGTTATGGAAGCTCCGGCAGTTCCCATTCCGAATATTCCTAAAGCCCTGCCCTGCCATTCTTTTGGATACCAAACCGATGTCGACGCTACCCCGACAGCAAAACTCGTTCCTACCATTCCGAATAAAAAACTCAAAATAGCAAAAACAGTAAAGGAAGTTGCGAAAGGTAATAAAAACAAAGGTATCGAAGCCAGGATCAATAAAGCAGAATGCACAATTCTTCCTCCGAATTTATCGGTTAAGATTCCCATAGGTAATCTCATGATTGATCCGGTAAGCACAGGAATTCCCAAAAGCCACCCAATCTGCACTACACTCCAGTTAAAAATTTCCTTATCGACCAGAAAAGTAACCAAAACTCCATTCAGTGTCCAACATGCAAAACAAATTGCAAAAGCCAAAGTATTTAGAAAAAGAATTCTGTGAGATTGCGAAAGATTTGCCATAGAATGTAGTATTAAATTATTTTTAGAATCTATTACTTAATCAGGAAACCATAAAATTGCTTTTAAGTAAAAATGCAATTATTATTTAAAGTTAAAAAAATATTACAACTAAAGTACTCATAATTAAATATTTATAATTATTTGATTTACATTTTCAACATACCCATTCATTTAGCCCCTTCTTTTATACCAAATTCATTTTAATTGACGTTGTAATAAAAAACGTCATACTAACAGCTGATTTTCAATTTATTAAATAACAAAAATTTCTTATCCGGATTAAACCAATTGAATTTGGTAAAGTCTAATTGTCATAACCTTAAAAAAAACAAATCATGAAAAAATTATTTATCGCAGCTCTGTTATTCGCAGGAGTAACAAGTTTTGCACAAGACAACATGGATCAAAAACCGGAACGCGAACATAAAGAGAGACTGACTCCGGAACAGCGTAACGAAAAACAATTGCAGAAATTAACGACTGAATTAAGTTTAGACGCCAATCAACAGGCTCAGGTAAAACAATTACTTGCAGAAAGAAGCGCAAAAGCAGAAAGTTTTAAAGAAGCACGAAAAGCAAAAAAAGAGAATAATGAAAAACCTACGGTTGAAGAAAAAGCTGCTTTTAAAAAACAAATGGAAGATGAAGTGGCGGCAAATGATGCTAAAATGAAAACAATTCTAAAAGCCGACCAATACACCAAATGGAAAACATTGCAGGAACAGAAAAGAGAAAAAATGAAAGACAAAGCCAAAGATTACAAAAAAGAAAACAACTAATTATAAGAGAGGCCATTAAGCCTCTTTTTTATTGCTCTTTATTTTTAATTTTTTATTAATACTTTCTGTTAAATAAAAGATAAACCTGACAAACACATTAAACTTAGCAAACTCTTTGAAGTCTAACCAGCATAAAACCTTTAAAAAAAACGAATTATGAAAAAATTATTTATCGCGGCTTTATTGTTCGTTGGAATAGTAAGTTTTGCACAAGACATCAATCAGAAACCCGAACGTGATCAAAGAGAAAAATTAACTCCGGAACAGCGTAATGAAAAGCGTTTGCAAAAATTAACTGCTGATTTGAGTTTAGATACTAAGCAGCAGGAACAGGTAAAACAGCTTTTCGCAGAAAGAAGTGCTAAAGCAGAAAAATTCAGAAATGCCCGAAAAGACAGTAAAACAAAGCCTACCGACGCGGAAAGAGAAGCTTTTAAAAAACAAATGGAAACTGAAAAAGCAGCTAACGATGCTAAAATGAAAGCTATTTTAAATGCTGATCAATACACAAAATGGACCGCATTGAAAAAAGACTATAAAGATCATAAAGGAAAAAATCATCATAAAGGTGATTTTAAAACACCACAAGAACGTGATCAGGCGCATTTGCAAAAATTAACAACTGAGTTAAGTTTAAATGCCGATCAGCAAAAGCAAGTTGGTGATCTTTTATCTGAAAGAAGTACAAAAATGGCAATGCTTAAAAAAAGCAGAGGGGACGCAAAGCCTACTGATGCAGAAAGAGAAGCCATGAGAAAACAGATGAAAGAAAATCATAAAACTGCAGATGCAAAAATGAAAACTATTTTGAATGCCGATCAATATAAAAAATGGACAGCTATTCAAAAAGAGCACAAAGATAAAATGAAAGATCACCGAAAAGATAAAATGTAATTGAGATCAAAAAAAAGAGGCTTTAAAGCCTCTTTTTTGTTATTTAAAATGTTTTCGAAACTTTGTCGATCGCATTAATGGTAAAATCTAAATCTTCATATGTCAAAGCATCTGTAATAAACCAGGTTTCATAAGCAGATGGCGCTATGTAAATACCTTCCTGCAACAAACCGTGAAAGAATTTTTTAAACGTTTCGTTATCTCCTTTTGCGGCAGTCTGGAAATCAACAACGGGATTGGCATCAAAATGAACAGAAATCATCGATCCTACTCTATTAATCGTAAAAACTACGTTATTTTCTTTTAAAACCCTGTCAATTCCAGCTTCTAAATAAGCTGTTTTTTCTTCTAAACGTGTAAAAATTTGGCTGTCATTATCAAGAGCTTTCAGCATCGCCAATCCTGCCGCCATTGCTAATGGATTTCCAGACAATGTTCCTGCCTGATAAACAGGACCAAGCGGTGCAAGGTAATTCATGATTTCTTCGCGGGCCGCAAATGCACCTACAGGAAGTCCTCCTCCAATTACTTTTCCGAAAGTTACAATATCAGCATTAATATTATACAATTCCTGAACCCCTCCGCGGGCCAAACGGAAACCGGTCATTACCTCATCAAAAATTAATAAAATTCCGTTTGCTGTGCACAACTCTCTTAAACCTTCTAAGAAACCTTTTTGAGGCGGAATACAGCCCATATTTCCTGCAACAGCTTCTATAATAATAGCTGCAATTTCACCTTTATTGGCTTCGACTAAAGTTTTTACATTCTCTAAATCATTGTATTTTGCCAACAAAGTATCTTTTGCTGTTCCTTCTGTAACCCCAGGACTATTTGGAGAACCAAAAGTAACGGCGCCACTACCTGCCTGAATCAGGAATGAATCAGAATGACCGTGATAACAGCCTGCAAATTTAATTATTTTATCTCTTTTTGTAAATCCGCGTGCCAGGCGAACCGCACTCATACAAGCTTCTGTACCCGAATTTACAAATCGTATTTTATCAATATTCGGCACCATAGAAACAGCCAAAGCTGCAATTTCGGTTTCTAATTCTGTTGGCATACCAAATGAAGTCCCCAGTTTTGCTTTTTCAATGACAGCATCAACAACCGGCTGGTAAGCATGTCCCAAAACCATTGGCCCCCATGAGTTGATATAATCAATTAATTTATTTCCATCTTCATCATATAAATAAGCGCCTTTAGCACTTTTTACAAAAATCGGAGTTCCGCCAACCGCTTTAAACGCTCTAACTGGTGAATTTACTCCTCCCGGAATTACTTTTTCTGCTTCAGCAAAAAGCTGACTACTTCTTTTATAGATCATTATAATTTTAGATTTTAGAGTTTCGAGTTAGATTTAATTTATTGACTTAAACCTTGATCTAAAACAAACTCATTGAAATATTCTTGTTCGATTTGTTTTTCTTTTGAAAGTTCTTCTATTTTCGTATCAGACATCCCAATTGGCGAATAAAATTCCCATTTCCAAATTGGCCTATGTTTTATGAAAAAATATCTTTCTGCAAACTCATCATGATTATACACACCACAAAAAAGTCTAATAATTAAAACTATCGCTGAAATAGAAATTACAATAAAAACTTTTTTCTTCATAAAATTATCCAACTGAAAACTATTTAACCCGCAGTTTTTGTCCTATTGAAATTGCATTATCCAAAAGATTATTTTTTTGTTTTAACTCATCAACCAATAAATTGAACTTCTTTGAGATAGAATACAAGGTATCTCCTTTTTGAACTTCATACAAATTAGGATCATTTGATTCTGAATTTGATTTTGTATTTGCAACAGCAGATGAACTTCTAACAGGGTTTGATTTATTAATTGGCGTATAATTTTTTCCAGTTACCAGACAATCGTATTGGTGCAGATTATAACGTTCAATATAACTGATTAATTTATCCGGATAATTTGGATCTGTTGCATAACCCGCAGCACGCAAGCCTTTTGACCAGGCTTTGTAATCGTCTTTTTCGTAAGTAAATAATGTGGCGTATCTTTTTTTACCAACCAGAAACAGCGCGTGATCCCTGTACGATTCAGCTGCTTCGGGATATTTTCTAAAACATTCCTGAGACGAATCATCATCATGACGAACGCTTTCGCCCAGCCAGTCCCTATGGCATTTTATACCAAAATGATTATTGGCTTCAATTGCCAAATCTCCTCTTCCTGCACCAGATTCCAGAATTCCCTGTGCCAGAATAATACTTGCAGGAATGCCATATTTCTGCATATTTACCATTGCAATATCTTTATACTGCAACACATAATTATTAATTAAATCACTGGTTACAACTGTTTTTGAGGTTGATTGAATAACCTCGGTTGTATTATTTGTAGAAGGATAATTTTTAGCAATTGGTTTGGCAGGAGTATTTCTTTTTGTCGAAGCTGTTCTGGTTTGAACTGCTGCCGCTTTTTTAGTCGTCGCGATCGCAGGCTTACTGGATGAGCAGCTTGCTAAAGCTAATACTACGGCAAGTAATGCAATTCTTTTAATCATTGTTTTTTGAGTATTGGTAATTTTTTCTGCTTCAATTTTATATTCATTCCATCAATTCCCTGCAATCCGCCGGTGTGAATGAGTAAAATTTTTGAATGTGCGGGAAAATAATTTTTGTTTATTAAATCTATAACGCCAAAAACCATCTTTCCTGTATAAATTGGATCTAAAGGAACTTTTGTTTTTTCAAAAAAAGTATTGATAAATTCGATTAATTCTAAATTTACCTTGCCATAGCCTCCAAAATGATAGTCAGAAATTAAATTCCAGTTATCTTTTTTTGCAAAAATACGAATTTCATCGGTTAAAAAGTCACCTTTTAACGCCGGAAACCCTAAAATTTTCTGATTTGGCAATGCACTATTTATTAATCCCGAAATCGTTCCGCCCGTTCCTACTGCACAGCAAACGTAATCAAAAACAGAACCTTCTTCTGTCAAAATCTCTTCGCAGCCTTTTACAGCCAGTTCATTTGTTCCGCCTTCGGGTATTAAATAGAAATCCCCAAACTTCTTTTTCAATTTTTCTATAAACTGGTTTTCGCTTTTCAAACGGTAATCTTCCCGCGAAACAAATTCAAATTTCATTCCATTTTCCTGAGCAAATCTTAAAGTTGGATTTTCTTCTGTTTTATCAAAGAGTTCATCGCCTCTTATAATTCCGACGGTCTTAAAACCCTGCTCTTTTCCCGCATAAGCGACTGCAGCAATATGATTGGAAAAGGCACCTCCAAAAGTTAGTAACGTTTCTTTGTTTTCGGCTTTCGCCTGAAGTAAATTGTATTTTAATTTCCTCAGTTTATTACCTGAAATAAACGGATGATTTAAATCTTCACGCTTTATTGTCAACGAAATAGAATGCTGAAAATTGATAGGGATTTGTTGGTTCAAAATTGTGTTTATTTTAATTTGATGTAATCCATAAACTGAAAAAATGATCGTTTTTTCAAATAATTTAAGTCAGTTTCTTTTGCATAAGCTTCTCGTTCAAAACTAATATTCCGGTATGCCAAATCTTTATTTTTGTATTGAGCTAAACGAAATAAATATTCGAGAAAATACCAGACAAAAAACGGAATTATCAAAAGTTCAATTTGTTGTTTTAAATGTATTCTTTCGTGATTAACAAACACCTGGTTTGCTTTGTCAAAATCATATTTTAAGACTACAAACGGAAAAACAGTCATTCCACGATATCCTTTTGGAATTAAATATTTAGCAACAATCAGAAACATTGGCTGTAAAATTTATAAATTTGTAGATATAAAATTATTGAATTTCATTAAAATCACAATCAATTATTTATTTTTGATTTTTAAAGAAATAAAAACACGACCGAAGCAGATTTATGAAAGAGCAAAGTAATGAAAATAAATTAATCGAAGGGGAAGATTTTTATTACACTCCCGAAGGTTATAAATGCTTTACGGAAAAACACCACTTAAAACGCGGTTATTGCTGCAAAAGCGGCTGTCGTCATTGTCCGTATGGGTTTGATAAAAAAACAGGACAAATCAGGAAGTCTAATTAGATTTTTTAATGTGTCAATTTGAAAATGTGCCAATTAGATAATTCAAAAATCTTAAGTCTAAAAACTAAAATTATATATGGATATTCTGCTTCGAAAATTTAGGATTACAATCCACAAATCCTATCACAGGTCGGATATCCGTTATCCTTAGCTTTTTTAAAATTAGAAAATGTGTCAATTTGGTAATTAGATAATTATTTCAGATTGAACTTATATTATATATATTTCACTCCGATGGAGCTTTTGCAACGCATACATTTATTTTCTATAAAATGTAACGTCTTTCCAAGGCTTGAAAAGAAATCCGTTTGGATTGATATATTTATAGAAACAAATTATCGATCAGAATTTTAGCTCCGGCGGAGCGTCATAATTAAACATAAAATAATCGGTTGCTGATTTTTCATTTTAAAATAAAACTTTAGAAACTTAGGATCTCAGCACCTTAGCACCTTAAAAAATGACTTTTAAAGAACAAATACAACAAGGTATTCCATCTATATTACCTCCAAAGGCAAAATACGATTTAGCTATCAACCATGCGCCAAAGCGAAAAGAAATTCTTTCGGCAGAAGAAAAAAAACTGGCTTTAAAAAATGCATTACGTTATTTTGAACCTCAACATCACGCCGAATTAATCACTGAATTTTCAGAAGAATTAGAAAAATACGGTCGTATATATATGTACCGTTTTCGTCCGGATTATAGAATGTATGCACGTCCAATTGATGAATATCCCGGAAAATCATTGCAGGCAAAAGCGATTATGCACATGATTCAGAATAATCTTGATTATGCCGTGGCGCAGCATCCGCATGAATTAATTACGTATGGCGGAAATGGAGCTGTTTTTCAGAACTGGGCGCAATATTTATTGACAATGCAGTATTTATCTGAAATGACAGATGAGCAGACTTTAACAATGTATTCAGGACATCCTATGGGATTATTTCCTTCGCATAAGGAAGCACCAAGAGTTGTGGTTACAAACGGAATGGTGATCCCAAATTACTCCAAACCGGACGATTGGGAAAAAATGAATGCTTTGGGTGTTTCGCAATACGGACAGATGACAGCAGGAAGTTATATGTATATTGGCCCTCAGGGAATTGTACATGGAACTACGATTACGGTTTTGAATGGTTTCAGAAAAATAAAACTAAATCCTGAAGGAAATCTTTTTGTAACGTCAGGTCTTGGCGGAATGTCTGGTGCACAGCCAAAAGCCGGAAATATTGCAGGCTGTATTACTGTCTGCGCCGAAGTGAATCCGAAAATTACCAAAATTCGTCACGAGCAGGGATGGATTAATGAAATCGTAACTTCAACGGATGAATTGGTTAAGAGAGTCCATTCGGCGAAAGCCAATAAAGAAGTGGTCTCGATTGCGTATTTAGGAAATGTTGTTGATGTTTGGGAATGTTTTGATAAAGAAAACATTAAAATCGATTTAGGTTCAGACCAGACTTCTCTTCATAATCCCTGGGCTGGAGGTTATTATCCTGTTGGAATTTCCTTTGAAGATGCGAATGAAATGATGGCGAATAATCCGGAATTATTCAAAGAAAAAGTTCAGGAATCATTGCGCCGACATGCTGCTGCAATCAATAAACATACTGCTAAAGGAACTTACTTTTTTGATTACGGAAATGCCTTTTTATTAGAAGCTTCCCGTGCCGGAGCTGATGTAATGGCAGAAAATAATATCGATTTTAAATATCCGAGTTATGTTCAGGATATTATGGGCCCAATGTGTTTTGATTACGGTTTCGGCCCTTTCAGATGGGTTTGTACATCCGGAAAACCAGAAGATTTGCAAAAAACAGATTTGATTGCCAGTCAGGTTTTAGAAGAAATGTCTAAAACGGCTCCAAATGAAATTCAGCAGCAAATGCAGGATAACATTAAATGGATCAAAGGCGCGCAGGAAAATAAATTGGTTGTAGGCTCTCAAGCCAGAATTCTTTATGCAGATGCAGAAGGAAGAATTAAAATTGCAGAAGCTTTTAATCAGGCAATTGCCAAAGGTGAAATTGGCGCAGTTGTTTTAGGGCGCGATCACCACGACGTTTCAGGAACAGATTCGCCTTACAGAGAAACTTCTAACATTTACGACGGATCTCGTTTTACGGCAGACATGGCAATCCAGAACGTGATAGGAGATAGTTTTAGGGGAGCAACCTGGGTATCAATTCATAATGGCGGCGGAGTTGGCTGGGGAGAGGTTATAAACGGTGGATTTGGTATGGTTCTTGATGGTTCTAAAGAGGCTTCAAATCGTTTAGCATCAATGCTTTTCTGGGATGTTAACAACGGTATTTCAAGAAGAAGCTGGGCTAGAAATGAAGGTGCAGTTTTTGCTATAAAACGCGCAATGGAGATTCAGCCGTTATTAAAAGTAACTTTACCCAATACAGTTGACGAAAGTCTTCTTTAAGAGGTTTAAAAAACAAAATGTCATCCTGAGCGAAGTCAAAGGCTTATAGAAACGAATAGGCTTCGACTTCGCTCTGCCTGACAGACAAATAAAATTGCTTTTAGGATAACTAATTAAAAAAAGAACATTAAATTATAAAAATATGAAAACATTCAAATTAATTCCTGTCTTTTTGCTTTTAATACTTGCCTCATGCAGTACGGTTAGTGTATATTCTGATTACGATAAAAATGTAGATTTTGCGCCTTATAAGACTTATGCTTTTTTTAAGTCCGGAATTGATAAGGTTGAAATTTCTGATTTGGACAAGAGACGTATTCTGCGTGCGATAGATGAACAAATGCAGGCAAAGGGTTTTACCAAAAGTGAAAATCCTGATTTATTGGTAAATATTTTTACCAAATCGAGAGAGCAGGTAAACGTAAACCAATTTAGCGCTGGCTGGGGATACGGCTGGGGCTGGGGTTGGAATCCTTATATGATGTACGGAAATCAGACTTCTGTTTCTACTTCTACCGAAGGAACTTTGTATATTGATCTAATCGATGCTAAAAAGAAAGAAATGATCTGGCAAGGTGAAGGAATTGGAAACCTGACCAAAAATGTCGATAAAAAAGACGAAAAGGTTAACGAGTTTGTATCTAAAATTTTAGCTCAATATCCGCCTGTAAAAAAATAATTTAATTACATTTGTTTTTCAACATGAAACAAAATGACGAACTTTAATAACATTATTATCGCTATTATCAGCATTATTGCAATTGAGCAATGATGGCGAGGTGTTATATAAATAAGTGAAATATAATTATGAAACCTCCCAAAACGGGAGGTTTTTTTATTTTAAAAATTAAGTTTTGCCACAGATTAAAGGACTTTCACAGATTTAAAAATTCCTTTGGCAAAAATAAAAAACAACTATTATGGAATTATTTAATGAAGTACTCGCCGCAAAAAAACATCTGGAAACCGTAGTTGCCGCTACTCCGCTTACTCAAAATCTCAATCTTTCTGATGAATTTCAAGCCAATATTCTTTTGAAAAGAGAAGACTTGCAAATTGTCAGATCCTATAAAATAAGAGGAGCTTATAACAAAATTTCTTCCTTAACTGAAAAAGAAAAAGCAAACGGAATTGTTTGTGCAAGTGCCGGAAATCACGCTCAGGGAGTGGCTTATTCCTGCAATTTACTGCATATAAACGGTAAAATTTATATGCCTAAAACCACTCCGAAACAAAAGGTAAAACAAGTTCAGCTATTTGGAAAATCTTTTGTTGAAATTGTTTTGACTGGTGACACTTTTGACGATGCTTATGCCTCGGCAACAGCAGATGCCATTAAAAATCATAAAACGTTTATTCATCCTTTTGATGATATAAAAGTTATTGCCGGCCAGGGAACCGTTGGTTTAGAAATTTTGGAAACTTACAAAGAACCTATAGATTATGTTTTCGTTCCGATTGGCGGCGGTGGTCTGGCCTCCGGATTATCTGAAGTTTTTAAGCAACTTAGTCCTAATACCAAAATAATCGGGGTCGAACCAAAGGGAGCCCCTTCGATGAAAACTTCAATTGACGAAAATAAAAATACTCCACTAAAAACCATTAACAAGTTTGTTGATGGAGCGGCTGTTAAACAAGTCGGCGATATAACTTTTGAAATCTGCAAACAAACCCTTGAAGATATAATTCTGGTGCCGGAAGGAAAAGTCTGCACAACAATTTTACGTTTATATAATGAAGAAGCGATGGTTGTAGAACCAGCCGGAGCATTGACAATTGCAGCCTTAGATTTTTATAAAGAAAAAATAAAAGGCAAGAATGTGGTTTGCATCGTCAGCGGCAGTAATAATGATATCGAAAGGACTGCTGAGATAAAAGAACGTTCGTTACTTTACGAAGGTTTAATGCATTACTTTATGATTCAGTTTCCACAACGTCCCGGTGCATTAAAAGAATTTGTAAACAATATTTTAGGCCCTGATGATGACATTACCTATTTTCAGTTTCATAAGAAGAACAATCGCGAGGTCGGTTCGGTGGTCGTTGGCTTAGAATTGAAAAATAAGGACGATATTATGTCAATCAAACTGAATATGACCCAAAATGGTTTTGAGTTTCAATACCTAAATGATAATCAGGATTTGTTTACGCAGCTCATTGGGTAAACACAACACCAAAAAAGGCTGTCTGATAGTCCAGACAGCCTTTTAAAATCAAATAAATTACTAACTAATTATACATTTGATTTATTGTTTGAGCACTTTTTTAGAATAAGTTCCTTTATCATCTTTGATATTCACTATATAAAGTCCTTTTGGCAATCTTGAAATTTCGATTTCAGACTGGTTTCCTTTTGTAAAATGTACTGTTCGTTTTAATACACTTTGTCCTGTTAGTGAATAGATCTCAACTTCTCCATCACCTTCATGGTTAGTATCAATTTTTAAATAATCATTTGTTTTATTTATAAAAACTGCCATTCCATTTTGATCCTCGCCTTCTAATGTTTTTGATACAGCATTTTTTGCAGTAGATTCTACCTGTACCAATTGCCACTGCTGATTTAAATTACCTGTATAAGTCCAAACCTGTATATTTGCACCATTAGCCGTTGAAACATTTTCTACATCCAATGATTTTCCGCTATTTACATTAATGATCTTATAATAGCCTCCTCCCAAACTCGTAACGGTCCATTTGAATTCATTTGAAGCTGAAAAAGTTTTTTGCTGTACTTTTAATCCATCACCGGTTCCGTTATTTTCTACTGCCAAATACATTCCTGTTGATTTTACGATGATATAATAATTTCCGTTTCCATCAGAAACAAATTTCCAGCGCTGGTTATTTCCTCCTCCATTGGTTATATCATACTGCTGAATTCTGCTTCCGCTTGTGGTTGAATTATCTGCAACATCCAATCCTTTATTGCTATTTCTTGAGATTATATTATAATAACCCGGAAGACCTGTAACAGGTGGTGTTCCAGCTCCCCAATTGAATGTTACTGCTGATGATGCAGGAACGGCATAATTGAATGCTGATGAACCGGAAACGACCTTGATTGTATTTGATGAACCGCCAGAATTGTAAACCACAAGAGCAATTGAACCATCCGGATTTTTAAACCCAACTGAAAAAATACTTCCACTTGTGCTCGAAGAGGCAATACGTACGGCTCCGGGTTTTACAAATTTTGAAATTTGTCCAATGATATAATAAGCTACATTTTTAGTATAAGTAGTACTATTATTAACTGTAATTGCACCTAAGCAGGTACTGCACCCGCCAGGAGTACGTGGCCCTAAACTCGAGTTATTTGCAGCATTCCATTCCAGGACTGTTTTTGACCAGTTATTTGTACTGCCAATAACAACGTTTTGCATGTGCCAGCCAAAGTCTCCGCTAAAACTTCCGCCAGAGCCTGTATATTGCTCTGTGAAATAAACATTTTTATTTGTTGCATTGCGTACCGTTGACATAGCTGAAATATTTCCTAAATACAAATGAAACGCTGCTCCATCAACATAACCGCTGTTATTTAAAACATCAATCGGATACGCTGTATTGTCGCAGTTATGATCAAAAGCAATGATCTTGATATTGCCATAACCGGCTGCTGCCATTTGAGGGCCAAGCTGATTATTAATGAAATTTTTTTGCTCTGTAGAATTCATGAGCATACTTGGCTCATTATGCGGATTTTCTGGTTCGTTTTGCGGTGTGATTCCCCAAATTGAAATTCCTTGCGCCTGCATGGCATCAAAATATTTTACAAAGTATTTTGCATAAGCCGCATAATATTGTGTTTGCAGAGAACCTCCAATCCATGAATTGTTGGTTTTCATCCAGCGTGGTGCTGACCATGGTGTTGCCAGTATTTTGATATTAGGATTAATCAGTTTTATCTTTTTGATAATGGGAATTAAATAAGTCAAATCAGGTCCGTTAAGACTAAAATTATTCATATTGGTGTCTCCGGAAGTCTCGTTATAACTATAAGAAGAACTGCTTAAATCAGAAGCTCCTATACTTATACGTACCACACTGGCATTTAAACCAGTAGTAGGGTTATATAAATCATTCAATAATTGATTTTGCTGCGTTGCAGCCATTCCGCTTATTACTTCACAGCTTCCTTCAGTAAGTGTATAACCAAACCCATCCATTGTCTGATATGTTGTAGAAGGGTTAATAGTAACTGTTGCAGGATTGGTTCCTGAATTTGTACCAAAATTTACAGTAGATTGCTGCTGCAGTAATTTGGTCTGGTCTCCGGTTGTTATCCAAGGCGTTACGGTTTGAGCTTTTACT
The DNA here is from genome assembly GCF_017833415.1 of Flavobacterium sp. 1355. Classification (GTDB taxonomy): domain Bacteria; phylum Bacteroidota; class Bacteroidia; order Flavobacteriales; family Flavobacteriaceae; genus Flavobacterium. The sequence goes on from NZ_JAFICC010000007.1 coordinate 90,494, forward strand.
GTTATAGCAAAAAGCAGCATTATAAAGACTTGTGTCATTATAATTAAATTGTTTTTTTGTGTGGTTGTTTGGGTAGTTTTGTGCATAGTTTTCAAGTTTTTAAAAATTAAATATTTGTCATTTTTTAAGATTAATTTTATTAATTACACTCAAAATTATGTTAATTTTAATCAATATCATATTTTAATACCTTTACAAAAACACATCAAAAAAGATATAAAACCTTACAAAAACTTATCGTATAAAAAATTAAATAGCTAATAATCAAATCATTAACATAAAAACACTATTAATTAAAAGTAAATAAATTCACAAAACTACTTCCACACCTGAATTTTATTAAGACTTATTGTTTATGTCATGTATTTAAGACAGATTACAAATTAAAAATTGTTGTTAAATGATAAATATCAGAAAGTAAAACTTCGGTTATATTGTATTTTTGTAATTCAATTATATACTTGAAAAAATGGCAATCAGGGACATTTCTACTATAGAAGACATAAAACAAATGGTAAACAGTTTTTATGAAAACGTGAGAAAAGACGATCTTATTGGTCCGATTTTTAATGATAAATTACAGGATCGCTGGGAACCACATTTGCAAAAAATGTACAATTTTTGGCAGACCATTTTATTTGATGTACGTGCCTATTCGGGAACTCCTTTTCCGCCACATAAGCAATTGCCAGTTGACAAAACGCACTTTGACCGTTGGATCAGTATTTTTAATACTACTATTGATTCTCAATTTGAAGGTCCTGTTACCGAAGAAGCCAAAATGCGGGCAACCAATATGGCGTTTATGTTTAGCCATAAAATTGAGTATTTCAGAAATGCTGAAAATGAATTAAAAAATCAAATCGGTAATCTTAAAAAATAATTGACCAGGCACAACTGTTTTCTCGTTTAATTAAATAAATTTGATTAGCTAAAAGCAAAAAATACCATAAACTGATCAATAATTAATTATGAAGAAAATAATCTTGTCTTTCTTAATCTGCCTGTCTTTTTTAAACCACTTAAATGCCCAATCACAAGCTCCCATTTCAAATTTATATAAAGGAACTGTTGACGGAAAAACACCCGTTACTGTTTATATAAAAACAGAAGAAAACCAATGTACAGCCGATTTAATGTACACAGCAATGTATCGATACAATAAATCGAATAACTGGATTCAGCTTGACATTACTCAAAACACCAAAAAAGAAAACCAGTTTATATTAGTAGAACATGGTTTTAGCGGTGTTTTAATGTTATCTAAAACAGGAAATACTTTTACCGGTTTATGGATCAGCCCTGATACTAAAAAACAATTGAAGGTAGAATTGAAAGAAGTTCCAATGAATGCAAAAGATATTAAAAAATACGAGGAGACAATGGATAAGGTTAATTACAATAATAATGATTGTTAATTTCCTTTGGAGCAAAATCTATAAAAACGCAATAAAATATACTTTCAGATAAAAATATTGTGATGAATGATAAAATACAGGCTCATAAATTCGTAATTTTACATTTTAATCTACAACGTTTTCGAAATGAATTCAAATATTGAAACAAATCCGTTATTAGACCGATTGCCAAAACATTTAAAGCAATTTATTAAACCTCAGGATTATAGCGATTACACACCTATTAATCAAGCGGTTTGGCGATATGTGATGCGTAAAAATGTTGATTATTTATCTAAAGTTGCTCATCATTCTTATCTGGATGGATTAAAGAAAACCGGAATTGAAATTGATTCTATTCCGAGTATGTACGGCATGAACCGAATTCTGACTGAAATTGGCTGGGCTGCTGTTGCCGTTGACGGGTTTATTCCGCCAAATGCATTTATGGAGTTTCAGGCTTATAATGTTTTGGTTATTGCCTCAGACATCAGACAATTAGAACATATTGAATATACGCCTGCGCCAGATATTATTCACGAAGGTGCCGGCCACGCTCCTATTATTGCAAACCCGGAATATGCTGAATATTTGAGGCGTTTTGGCGAAATTGGCTGTAAAGCGATTTCTTCGCACAAGGATTATCAAATGTACGAGGCGATTCGTCTGCTTTCTATTTTAAAGGAAGCTGAAGATACGCCACAGGAAAAAATCAATGAAGCCGAAAAAGCGGTCGCCGATTTACAAAATGATATGGGTGAACTTTCTGAAATGGCACAAATTAGAAACCTGCATTGGTGGACAGTTGAATATGGCTTAATCGGAACGGTTGAAGATCCAAAAATTTACGGAGCAGGATTGCTTTCTTCTATTGGAGAGAGTGCCTGGTGCATGACAGATAATGTAAAGAAAATCCCTTATGATATCTCGGCTGCAAACCAGAATTTTGACATCACACAATTGCAGCCTCAATTGTATGTTACGCCAACTTTTTCGTATTTAAGTTTGATTTTAGAAGAATTTGCCAATAAAATGGCTTTAAGAACCGGAGGCCTTTCGGGGATTAAAAAACTAATTCAATCGAATGCTTTAGGAACAATTGAATTGAGTACTGGTTTACAAATTTCAGGTGTATTTACAAATGTTATTGAAGAAGAAGGAAAACCCGTTTACATTCAGACAACCGGAAAAACGGCTCTTTCTTACCGCGAAAAAGAATTAGTCGGTCACGGAACTTTGACACATCCTCATGGGTTTGGAAGCCCGATTGGAAAACTAAAGGGGTTCAATTTAGCGATCGAAGACATGAGCCCAAAAGATTTGCAGGCTTACAGCATTGTTGAAAATGAAACTGTAAAACTGGAGTTTGAGGGTAACATTATTGTTGAAGGTGAAATCATTACAGGTTCTAGAAATTTACACGGAGAAATTATCCTGATTAGTTTTAGAAATTGCACCGTTACGCATGGCGAAACAATTTTGTTTCAGCCAGACTGGGGAAATTACGATATGGCAATTGGTAAAAAAGTAGTTTCTGCTTTTTCGGGTCCGGCTGATGTGAATAGTTTTGATTTGATTAATATTGTTCCGACTACTACAACCATAAAGGCAAAACATTTTGAGGAACGTGATGATTTGGAATCTTTGTATGCAAAAGTCAGAGACATCAGAAATAATAAAGATTCTAAAACAGAGCTTACAACTATATTTGAAAAACTACAAAAAAATCATTCTAATGACTGGTTACTGGCTGTTGAAATTGCTGAACTTTTAAAAGATTCTAATGAAAAACAGTTGCTTCAGGAAGTTCTTGTTTATTTGGATAAAATGAAAGAAAAACGTCCCGAAGTATCACATCTGATTTCTGGAGGATTAGATTTGATTTTTGATAACTCTTTGCCACAAAGGCACTAAGATACAAAGTTTTTTTACTGCTTTTGCCATCCTGAGGAACGAAGGATCACACATGTAATTCGACAAAGAAGCGAATTTCTGCACGGATATTCTGTGATCCTTCGTTCCTCAGGATGACAAAACTACGAACGAACTCAATACCTTTGAATCTCTGAACCTCAAAAAAATCACAACTTTAAATCTTCATTAAAATCGGTATCAGATTCTATTGTTTTTCCCTTGTATTGTAATTTCCAGCCCATTGAATTTGTCAGAATCAAAATCTTAGACAATTCACTTATTAATCTGTTTTGGGCATTTGTTTTAAGGGAGGATTTTTCGATTTTTTTTGCCAGATTGGCTTTTACCGATTTGTTGATTTTATTGTAATCATCTCCTGTAAACGGATTTAGTTTACTTTGCTCAACATCATAAAACTGAATATCAGGATTGATTTTTATTTCTTCTTTTGGAATATTTAAAATCGTTATCGTTTTATTTTTTTCATCAATATCGTATTTCATTTGATGCAGATCGTAGGCAACAGTAACATTTGCATTTACAACAATCAGCGCTTTCTTTTCAAAAGAAATCATGTCCATTAAATATTTCTGCTGATTCTTATAGGTTATCACTTCAGAGAAATTCCCTTCGGTTACTACCAATTTTCCAACGTTCAAAATCTGCTGTTGAATTAAGTTGGTATTATAATCAATTGAGTCGTCATCTTTTTTGAATTCGCAGTATTTAAAAGCGAGAACAATTAGTAAAACAATAACACCGACCCCTATAATTCTTTTGATTAAGTTCTGCATTCCTGTAAAATATTTAGGCCAATTTACTTCTTTTTTTAGTTTTTTCCGCCACGAATTTTCGTTAATCTCAACTTTGTGTTATTGATTAATTTCGCAAATCAAAAAATTCATGTAATCGTAAAAAAAAACAAAACTAGAATGGGTATCCGATAGCGATGTTCAAAATTAAATTGTCCTTTCTCCATGCTCTGCTTCCAAAATCTATTTGGTCTATTACCCATCTTTGCCCATCAGGAAGTGCCGGATTTCTAAGCGGAATCGCCAGGTCGGTTCTTAAGACCAAAAATGATAAATCAAAACGTAAACCTACTCCAGCACCAACCGCCAGCTGTTTCATAAAGTCCTTAGATATTTCTGCTCCCGGTTTATTAGGGTCTGCGTTTAACAGCCAGATATTTCCTGCATCAAAAAATACAGCGCCACGTACAACACTAAAAAGTTTAGCGCGGTATTCGGTATTAAATTCCAATTTTAAATCTGCAGACTGGTCTGGTATATAATTAGTGGTGGTCATTTCGGGAACGTAACTTCCAGGCCCTAGAGATCTTGCTCTAAAAGCACGAATACTATTGGTACCGCCGACTACAAATTGTTTGGAGGTTGGCAGCGTGCTGGAATTTCCATACGCAAATCCGGCCCCAACGATTATTCTGCTTGCCAGCTCGCTTTCTTTTCCTAATTTTAAATAATGCCTGAAATCGGTTTTGACCTTGACATATTGGCTAAATGGTACATCAAATATTTTTATCGTATCATTTTTCTTAATATTGGCTCCTGTCACTAAACCTGTTATGTTTCCTGCAAGGTCTAATTCTCCATTAAAATATATGGTGTTTTTTCTTCGCTTTTGCATGGTATTGGTATACGTATAATTGTACGTTGGCCCAAATATCAATTGTTTTTCGATTACTTTTTCTAATGCCGGATCTTGTTTAATATCCTCCAGATATTCAGGAGTCACATGATTTGGACTTACATAGGTAATATCAATAACATTTAACTGATGTTCTTTTCTGATGTTTTCTTTCCATAAATAACCAAAAGACCCATTAAAAGAATTTAAAGCATACAACTGCGTTCTTTTTTGGTATTCGTAACGTAAAGTCGCTTTGGTTCTGGGCACAAATTCACTGCTTCCTTTTATACCAAATGGCGATATAAATCTCGGCCACGTCAGACTGGTTTCTGCTCCGAGTTTATAAATATTTTTTCCTTTATTGGCGCCGCCCAATTGAAAATCGGCTCCGCCAAAAACAGATACGGTAAACAATTCTGCGCCTCTGAAAAAGTTTCTGTTATTCCAGTTCACATTAATTTCAGAACCTGTGTAACTTGCTGAATTGGTTTTTCCCAAGACCTCAACTCGTATAAACTTTTTTGGCAAAAGAGTTAAGTAATAATACGAGTCTAAGGTTTTTGGTATACTGTCTGATGGCCTAAATTCATTCTTTACAAAACTAAATGTTCCGAGGTTTACAAATCTGTTTAATGTCAGGTTGTGGTCTTTTCTGTTGTATAAATCTCCTTTTTTAAAATAAATTGTACGGTCAAAAATTCTGGGATTAAAGGTATCTGCGGTATCTATGATCGTAAAATCATGATATTGTTTGATGTCTTTTTTTCTATAAACGACGCTGTCATTTGACAAGGAATAATTTGGGTAAACAAATATTTTATCGATTTTATATGCCGTAAGAGCTTTTACCGGTGCTTCGTCTTTTATAACCAGTCTGATATTAACTTCATGGTCTCCTTTACTGCTGTCAACTTTGGCCAGAATATAATCGGGATTAAAATAAAAGTATCCTTTCTCTTTTAGTCTCGCATCAATTCTTTCTCTTTCGGCTTTTATAATATCAAGATCATATGGTTTTCCTACTTTTAGCAAACTTCTTCTGTGTGACCTTGCTATAATTCTTGATATTGCCAGAGAATCGTCAGGAAAAGTAACGCTTTTTATGATGTATTGTTTTTTTGGTGTTACAGTATATTCTGCCGTAACTCTCTTGTTTCTCACTGTAGAATCTGCACTCACACGAGTTTTAAAATACCCGCGGTTTTCTGCAAAATTTCGTAATACAGATGCGTTATAATCCAAATCGACTTTGCTGAAAAGTACAGGTTCTTCACCTACTTTGTTTCGCAGCCAATACCTAAAACCTTTTTCTTTTTTGGGTTCACCGGCAATATTATAAATCCATAATTTAGGCCGCAGCCCAAGGATTTGTTTATTAGGTTTCGGTCTTAACAAGTCTTTCATCTCTGCTTCAAGTGCTTTTCTGTCTTTCTTTTTAATGACAGAATCCTTTACCTTTACAGAACCTCCTGTGTAGAGTAAATCACCTTCAGGAAGATATTTAGTATTACTGCATCCAAAAGCAAAAAATAAGGACAGCATTACAAAATACTTTACATATTGGTTTTCTATATGATTATGTTTTTTGCTCATTTCCTTGAATTTCATTTTCAGGTTGGTTTTCTTTTTCTTCAGCTTCTTTTTCCTCAGCTTCTTTTTTCTCTTTTTCTTTTTGTTTTCTTTTTTCTTTGCGAAGTTTTTCTTCTCTTATCAATTCTCTTTCTTCTTCTGTGCGATGAAAAAGTTCTCTGAATTTATTATAACTCATCGTGATAACAAAGGCAACACCGGTTTCTACCACCTGACCTTCAACAGCTACCTGATATTGGTTTTTTCTGTAAGCTCTGACCATATAACGTCCATCTTTTGTAAGCTGATAATCCAGCGCGACGTCTCCGGCAATGTTGGTGCTTTCCTCATTGGCACGTTCCTGCCCTTCTACTCCAAAACTGCTTCCAACGGTAACTTTTAGTCTGTCGTCAAGCAATCTTTTAGAAACTTCAACATTCAGGTCGGTTCTGTTTTCCATTGTACCTGTGGTATAGTCTTCAGTAGAATCCAAATCAAAATTCAATTCAAAACCGGTTACCAGCTGACCAGCCAGATTATTCAATTGCTGCGAAAGGATTTTGCTCACACTTTGTCTGGCAAGAGATTCTGCAGTTGTACCGCCACTCTCGCTTGAGAATGGATTTTCTCCAACAAATCTTCCTAATAATAAAAGTGCAAAAACCTGTTTATTGAGTTCTGCCGGATCTTGCTCTAACTGCTTTAGTTTCGTCTGAGTAACTTCTACCACATTAGATGACACGTTGTAATTTCCTTCTGGCAAATTGATTCCAAACGAAATTTCCGGTTTCAATAATTCTCCTTTCATTTTTAACAAAGTCTCAAAAGGAAGTCTTTGTTTATAGGTATTTCTAATAGTCGAACTTTCTGCAGAAAGCTGTGTTCCCAATAAGTCAATTGGCGCTGCTTCAACTTTATAAATTGCTGTAATGTTTACGTTTGCCATTGTCGGCTCACCGTTCCAGGTAATAAAACTTCCTTTCTGAAGCTCAAACTTTCTTTTAATTCCGTTAAAGTTCATTTGATAAGCCCCTTCGTTGAACTCGTATTTCCCTGTCAAGGTTGTTTTTCCAGACTGGTCAATTCCTCCTACAAGTTCTGCTTCACCTTTCAATTGCAGGTAATCCCCATTTCCTTTATCAATAATAAGATTCAGTTCTGCCTCTTTATCGATTGTGATTCCCACATTCACATCCATACCTTTCAACTCCGACTGATTCAATTGGTTTTTCATCTCAACAGTTTGCTTCAGGTACATATTGTCTTCGTTGACAAATTCAACAATTCCTTCTCTGTCAGCGATTGAAGGATCTGATTGTGGTAAGACTACTGAGAATTTTGTCTCTTTATTAATTTTGATTGTACCATCAACAACCGGGCTGTCCAGATTTCCTTTAACATTTAACTTTGTATCCAAAAACAGATCTCCATAAAACAAATCATTATCTTTTGCTTTAGAATTTATGGCCCTAAAATCATTTGCCTGAACCACCAAATCAAAATTAAAATCTGTAAAATCAGTTGACTGAATATTTCCGTCTACAAACAATTCATTATCATTTTCGTCTAACACAGAAAATTTGTCAAACGAGATGCTGCCATTATTAAAAGTGATTTTTTCTTTCTTTATCTTAAAATAAGAATTAAGCTTTGTAACCCTGAAAGCTGCATCATTAAAGTTCAGGTCGCCATTAATCTGTGGTGCTGTTGTATTTCCTGTTACTTTTAAATCTCCAGACAGATAACCGCTTCCTTCTGTAATATTGTCCATGCTAAACCCTTGTATACTTTTGATATTCAGTTTATTTACAGCTAAATCAAAATCAAAAGTTCCCGCATCGAGTTTGTAATCTCCCGTAAGTTTTAAGTCGTTTCCTTCGTCGGTTAATTGTACATTTGCGGCAAGCGTATTATTGGTTTTATTATCTACTTTAATGTCCAGATCACCTACTTTTTCGCCTTTAAAAGCAAAATCATCGATTTTTAGATCTGAGGTAAAAGTTGGTTTTGTCATAACGTTTTCTACCAACGCAGAACCATTTATAAGTCCCTGCATTAATAATTTGTCTTTTTTGACAATATTCAAAATGGTCTCAATATTAAAATTGACAAAATCTACCTGCAGCGGCGCATTATTTTCATTTCCTTTCGATTGAATTTTTAACTCATTTCCTGCATTAGAAAGAAAAAATTTATTGATATATAATCTTTTATCTCCAAATTCTACAGCATTTTCAGGATCAATTGTCCATTTTTCATAATTAAGAACGAAACTTTCTGCGTCAATTTTAAAAATATTTTTAGCATTCTCATTCGTTAAATTTCCTGCTACATAATATTGTTGTTTTTCTTTTGCATCCTGAACTTCAAGTGCATAAGTCAATATATTATTTTGCACCTGCCCAGACAAACTCGTAAACGGAATTTTTAGGGAACCGCTTTCGATAGTGGCTACAGAAACCCGATACTCTAAAGCATTTTCTTTTGCTTCAATATTAATTTTCCCGTCTGCAATTGTATTATTGGCGTACACGATTCTCGGAATTGTCCCTTGTACCTGCAGCGAATCTGTTTTGTTATTATATTTTCCTGTAATCGTAAAAGGCTCTAAACCTGTTAATTTTGGCAATAATTTAAAAAGCACAGGATCATTATCCACTTTTAGCATAAATGACAATCGCTGCTCATCTGACTCATTATTAACTTTAGGAGTACGAAGATCAATATACTTAGAGATTGATTTTTTTATTGATGCCGTTAAAGTCGTCAGCTTATATTTTCCTGTTACTTCGGCTTTCAAAAACTGAGACGAAATTTTGATATTGTTACTGTCTTTATCAGCAAAAGCCAAAACTCTGATGGAGTCTAAAACAATTGGTTCTTCTTTTTGCAAAATCTGTATGTTTGACAAAAAGACTTTTCCATTCAGGAAATCAGGGTTACTATTTGCAATATCTGCATCTACATTACCACGCAATTTCATTGGGCCCGCGTGAAGATTCAGTTTTTCAAGATCGGCAATATCCAGGTTCAGTTTTAATTTTACAGTTGGATATTTCTCTTTGGTGTCGCCGCTTGCTGTAAGATCAAAATTAAGATTTGGGTCTTTCATTCCCGATTTTACAGCAAAAGATCCGTTTTCTATATTTCCTTTTAGAGCTAAATTCCTATATGTGTATCTATTAAAAACGGCTTTTTGTACCAGCCCATCAACTGCTGCGTCTGCTGTTTTTGGGTCTAATCCTTTTCCTTTTACTTTTGCTTTAAGCGAAATTTTTCCGATTGAATCATTTTTAATTAATTTTCCTAAATTAAAATCAGTAAGAGAAACTTTTGCGTCATATACTTCCCTTTTTTTAACGCGTTGATCAAACATTCCGTCAACCGTAGCATTTCCAAAACTGCTGTTGAGTGCTAAATTGGTTTTGAAATTTTTAATTGAGCCTTTAAATTTTCCTTTCAGGTTTATTTGCGATGGCAATTGAATATTTTTCGGAATTGTTCCGGTCGGAATAAACGAGTTTATGTCTTTTGATGTACTCGAAAGGTTTTTAATGGCTAAATCATAATACGATTTTTGAGCATCAGGAAGCCCTTTTATTTTCCCCGAAAGGGAAACTCTTGTCGAACCTATACCGCTCATTTCAAATTTCGAGATATTCAGATCTTTAACCTTTCCATTTAGTCGCGTATTGAGGTATAAAATGGCATTTGGATTACTTTTAAACGGATTTTGATTTTGCAGGTTTGGTACAAATAGTATAATATCCTTAAATCCTACCTTAGACTGGTTTAAATTGGCATCTATGGCAAGTTCTCCGATATTTTTTGAGAGTGATGCAATCGAAGGATAACCTGCTTTAATTTGATCCTTAAGCAGGGTTTGTGGCGTTCTTAAATATAAATCATTCAAATATGCATTTTTAGGGCCGTAGAAAAAATTTGTTTTTAGCGACTGGATCTGTAAACCGCTTTTATCATTTACCGTTAAGGCTTTTATATTTCCGGAAATCGTATCATTTCCATAATATAATTTTTCGGCCTTAAAATTGAATTTATGTAAATCAAGATGTTTGTAATCTATTCCTTTAAGTACAGGCTTAGATTGCATATCATCAAATTTAAATGCGATATCCTGCAGGTCGACGTCATTTAGTTTTACTTTCCAGCCTGACTGTTTTATGGCTGTTGAGTCGAGACTTGGCGCCTGAATTTGCTTATCTTTAGAACCCAGACGCAGGTTTCCTCTCAGATTTTTAACTTCAAAATTTTCAAAATCCAAAAGCTGTTTGTTCAAATCAACCTCGTTTACTTCCAGATTAAGATTTCCCAAACGTATTCCTGAGTCTAATTTTGAATCTTTATTATCATATGAAATATCAATTTTTGACAAAGCGATAGTACCGAGTTTTAATCTGAAATCCGGGCGTTTTGAAATCGTATCTACTGTTTTCACAGAAACTTCTGCAATTTTTTCGACAACATCCTGATTCAAAACCAGTTTCAATCCTCTCAGATCAATATTCGGAATATTAAAATTCATTTTATCCAGATCAAATTCTTTAAACCTGGTATCAAAATGAGTAAGGTTTACACGAATATCATTTTTAGAATAATCATCTTTAAAATTGAATTTGATATTATCAAGATTAACTTTTACAACCGATATTTTGAAAGGTTTACTGTCCGGATCCGGTTTTTTTGGTTCTTTTGATTCGAATGCTTTTATAATGTAGTCAAAGTTAAAATCACCTTTTTTGTTTCTTGAAATATTGGCTTTTGTATTTTCTAATGAAACTGAATTTATTTCTAATTCACTGCTCACCAGTTTAAACAAATCTATATCAACTACTAACCGTTTACCTGCCAACAGAGTATCTTTTTTTTGATCTTCAAAATAGAAACCTTCAAGAACTACATCTTTAGGAAATTTAATCAGGATTTTGTCTAGTGCAACTTTGGTTTTTATCTTATTATGAAGATACGTTATCGCCTTATCCTTAGCAAAATTCTGGATGGCCGGGACCTGAATTAAAATGGTAATAAGAAGTAAAAGTGCTACTACAGAAACCACACACCAAAGCAGTACACGTAATGTTTTTTTAAGTAAATGAGTGGTTTTTTTATTCATACGTTAACAAAACGTTTTAATAAATTATTAATGTAAAATATGGCATATACAATTTACAAAATTGTAAAAAATATACTTCAACTATTTACATAATTCCAATCATTTATTCTAAAATTTTAATAAATAATAAGTTTTTACTTACTTTATTTTAATACAAAATTACTTTTTTAGAATTGAATCTGAGGATATTTATTTTGTAATAATCTGATTTTCTCATGTAGTCTGGACAAGAATTTTTGATGTTGTTCTGATTCCGGATTAAAGCTGCGATGATGTAATCCTTTTTGGATTTCCTCAATTTCATTCATAACTGAAAAGGCATCCTGAGAGATACTGCTTTCGCTAAATAGTTCCCAGATATAATCTACAGCAATTTGATTAGGATGCAGCATATCTTCTTTGTAAAAACGATAATCACGAAGTTCGTCCATGACGATTTCGTAGGAGGGAAAATATTCTAATTTTTGATTGTAGGCTTCTGATTTTAGATTTGGATGAAGTCCGGAAAACAAATGCGATTTGCTGACCTGATTTTCGGTAAAACCATCTTTTGTATGACGCACAGGCGAAATGGTAAAAATAAAATTTACAGCTGGGTTTAAAACCTGAATCAAATTGATTGTATTTTCAATACTTTTTTGGATTTCATTAACTGATAACAATTCTTTTGAAAATTGCTTTTGAGGAATTTTGTGGCAATTGGCTACAATTGCATTTCTTTCTATACTTCTGTATATCCAGGAAGTTCCGTAGGTAATAATGATGTGTGTTGCTTCTTTTAATTTTTCAAAAGTCGCTCTAGTAATCTGATTTAAATTTTCGAGGAATTCTTCTTTATTCGAATTACTCCAATCAGAATGCACATCAAAACAATGCCAGCGTTCGTTGTGAAAAAAAATATCTTTTTCGGTAAAGAGTTCCTGCTCCAGAACTCTTTTAATTAATTTCTCAATCGAAACTGGATTGAATATTATTCCGAATGGATTTGTATTATTTTGGAATTTAAAATAGTCAAATTTATCTCCCATATTTTCGGCAAAACAAGATCCTAAGGAAACAATTTTAGTATTATAATCTATCGGATTTTTACTTTTTGAAATTGGGACCTGGGTTCTAAATTGCATTGCTTTGTGTTTTACACAAATTTCGTTTATTTTCTTAAACGAAAAAACCCAAATACGTATTTGTATTTGGGTTTTTTAAGTAATTTATATTTTTAGTAGAAATACTCATTTATCGCTCCAACTGTACCGTCTTGATTATGATAGGTTTGTTTGACAGGATACCCACTTTCATTGTATTCATATTCTATGCTATAAATAAATGGACCAGTTTCTTCAGAATCTGTTCCTGAAACAGAATAAGTATGCTTAATAAGATTATTGGTATCAAACTCTTCATCAAGCAGCAAATTCAAACCTAAAATATATTTATATGGGCTATCTTTTCCATCATACTCATAATCACTGGTGCGCACGCGATCAGAAGAAATGCTTTTTTCAACTACCTTAATCAAATTTCCATTTTGATACGTTAGAATTTCATATAAGTCATTTTTCTGCTCTTCTCCAGTCGTTGCATTGGTACTGTAGGTTTCCTTTTTGATTGTACCATCAGCATTATAACTATAAACTGATCTGGTTTGGTGTTCTCCAAATGGATATTCGGAAGTAAAATTATTTACAGAAATGGAAGATGAAAGTTTTCCGTCGGTGTAGGTATACGATTTCTCACTTTTTTTATCATTTCTATTGTAAGTGATATCATAAGTGATTGTTTTCACAACAAGATTTCCTTCATAAATATAGTCTGTTCTCTCCTCCTCGTTCTCAGTTACAGACACAATCTTTTTTCCATTATAAGTTATAACAGAAGTTGAATTTTCTTCTGGATGATCCGGATTGGTGTTTTGTACTTTTTTTGGGAGGGTTATCTTATTCCCATTATCAGAATCGTTATCATTATCGGTTGTCGAACAAGAAACTAGTAATGCCAATGCTCCTAAAAGAGATAAAAATTTTTTCATAATAAATTGATAGGTTTATAATTGTAGCGAAACTAACCCATCTAAAATTATACAACAATAAGTTTTCTTTCTGTCAAAATAAGACATCTTTTGCTTAACAAATTAGTTTATAGTCTTTAAACAAAAATGCCAGATGTTTGTCGCATCTGGCATTTTTTAATATTCTAAGTATTTCTAGTAAAAAAACTCCGTATTCCCCAAACTATCTGTTCCTGTATCTACTTCTTTAGTAGGATAGCCATTATCATTATAAGTAAAAGTGCTATTTGTCCACAAATCACCTTCTGATGTGTCTGTCAAAATATTAAATTTCACACCGTTACCTTCTCCATCAATAAAAGCAATTTTATCCATTCCAATTACATTTTTCATTGGGTTATTTTTAGTATCATAAGTATATACATGTTCTTCCCAACTAGCGTCCGGGCTTATGATTTCGGTAACTTCTCCATTTACAAATTTAATCGTAATGACAGTTCCCGGATCAGTTTGAGATTCATTATCTCCACCATAAGATTTGGCTGTAACTGTACCATCTGCATTATAGATATATTCTTCTTTGTGACCATAATTACTTTCTGGTTTAACTCTTACGAAAGTTACTAATTTTCCTTCTGCATTATATGTGTATGTATTAACCTGGTCAATTGATCCATCAGGGAATCTGTATTCTAATTTGGTGATTAAATTTCCTGTATAGGTGTAATATTCATTTACATCTCCTGAATCATCTATTATACTTACAATCTTATTTCCATCATAGGTATAAATTGATGTAACAGCATCACCTTCAGAGTCTGTTGTAATAGTTTTTTTCAATAATACAGTATCTGCATCAGTATTATTATCAGAGTCATCATTGCTTGAGCAAGATGTTAACAATAGAGACAAGGCTCCAAAAAGGCATAAAATTTTTTTCATTTACAGGTAGTTTTTATTAGTTCTTAACAGTAAATATAATAGATTGAGTTAAAAGGAATGTTATAAAAATTAACATTTTTTAACACTAAAATACCTCTATAACACATTCCGTATTTGTGTATTACAATATTTTGTCTTAACTATCTTAAAAACAAGACTGTAAGTTTTACACTTATACTCTTAAGCAATTTTTAAAAGTTGAAAAACCATAATTGAATTAACAGAATTATTCTTTCTTTTTGAATTTACATTCTACAGTTACCAAATCTATTTTTAAAATTATTTACAAAAATTTAGCTTTTTAATATGCTGCATCAACCTTAGTACATCGATCTATTCATTACTTTTGCATTCTCTAAAATTTTAAATCATACTATGAAATTATTATATTCTTATATAATCAAACATAAACTGCTGTTGTTTTTTGCTTTGATTATGGCCACAATAAACATCTGTTTCAGCTTATCAGACTCTATTATTACCGGTAAATTAATGCAGGATTGCGGGGTTGGACTTGCGAAGTATAAGGGAAATGAAATTGGTTTTATCAAATCTTTATCTTTCTGGCTAGGACTCTCTCTTGGTGCTGCCATGATTTCCAGAATTACTAAAAACTTTCAGGATTATTTTACCAATGTAGTGATACAAAGAACGGGGGCACAAATGTATACAGACGGAATCAAAAAATCCCTCGATTTACCTTATGCCGAATTTGAGGATCAGCGAAGCGGTGAAACATTAAGCAAACTGACAAAAGTGCGTTCTGATTCTGAGAAACTAATTACGCTTTCGATTTCCTTGATTTTTCAGACTATTATCGGGTTCGTTTTTGTAATTCTGTATGTTTCGAGAATTGATTATCGTATTTCTATTATATTTTTAATCACCGCTCCTATTATTGCTTTGGTTAGTTCCTATTTGGGCAAAAAGATCAAGATTGTTTCTAAAAAAATTGTAAATCAAACCAATGCGCTGGCAGGTTCTACAACAGAAAGTTTAAGAAATATCGAACTTGTAAAAAGTCTTGGTTTAACCTATCAGGAAGAAAAGCGTTTAAATCTTAATACGTTTAGAATTCTTCATCTTGAACTGGAAAAAATCCGTTTTATCAGAAGTTTAAGTTTTATACAAGGAACAACTGTTCACTTTTTAAGAACCTGCGTGGTTTTTACTTTATACTACTTTCTCTTTGGCGGAAAAATCATTGTAGGTGATTTGTTGACGATGGTATTCTTTACTTTTTTCATTTTTGGACCTTTGCAGGAATTAGGGAATTTTATTATTGCACTTAATGAGACTAAAGTTTCAATGGAAAACTTCAGAGTTTTATTAAACGCTCCAAAAGAATTTCGCCCTACGACACCCAAACATGTTGGAGCAATTCAGTCATTGCTTTTTTCGAATGTAAGTTTTCAGCATAAAACAGCAAAATATAAGGCTGTCGAAAATATTAATTTTGAAATCAAACAAGGTCAAACCGTTGCTTTTGTGGGACCGTCAGGTTCCGGAAAAACAACATTAGTAAAACTTTTAGTTGGGTTGTATACTCCTGCAGAAGGACAGGTTTTTTATAATGATATTGATTCAACCGATATTGACTTACTCGATTTAAGAAAACAATTGGGATTTGTAACTCAGGATGCACAGTTGTTCTCAGGAACAATTCGTGAAAATTTATTGTTTGTAAAACCAAATGCAACCGACGAAGATTTGTACGATGCCCTGAAAAGAGCCAGTTGTGAAAAACTCTTAATACGTGCTGAAGATGGCTTAAACACCACAATTGGTGAAGGCGGAATTAAAGTTTCTGGTGGTGAAAAACAACGTTTATCAATCGCTCGTGCTATTTTAAGAAATCCGAATTTATTGATTTTTGATGAAGCAACTTCTGCTTTGGATTCTATTACCGAGGAAGAAATTAATGCTACGATCAGAAATATTTCAGACAAAAACAGAATCACTGTTTTAATCGCTCACAGATTGTCTACTGTTATGCATGCTGACAGAATTTTTGTTCTGGAACAAGGAAAAATCATTGAGCAGGGAAAACATGAAGATTTGATTGTTGAAAGAGGTTTATATTATGCGATGTGGCGCCAGCAGATTGGGGAGCGTAAGTAATTTTATTTAAGGTTCTAAGATGCTGAGATTCTAAGGTACTGAGATTTTTACCTTAATTCTGTAAAACAAAGTCCCCTTTTCATTTCTGAAAGGGGACTTTGTTTTTAAACCTCACTATTTAATAGGTATACTCGAATGTTTCATCTCCACTTACCGATTTGATTAAATAGTTATCACTATTGTAAGTGTTTGTATAAGTTGTCGTTCCTTCTATGACATCTCCTGTCTTTTCAGTTATTTTTGTCATATTATTAAACGAGTTTACCTCTTTATCAAAAATCTCAGAGTCAAGTAATAATGTATATCCTACTATACTTTTGAAAGGATTATTTTTAGTATCATATTCAACTATCTCAGTTAAATCATCAAATTCTGCTTTAACTATATTTCCATTAGCATCTAATGTAAGAATGCTTGACGAATCCTGTGTTTCTTCCTCAGTCACAGGTTCAATTAGAGTTGTAACTGTCGAAATTGTCCCATTTGCATTATAAGTGTAAGTCTTTTTTTTGCTAAGAGAGTTTTCAGAATCAACTTTCAGAGTAGATTGTAATTTATTGTTTTCATATGTAAAAGTTGTAGTATTTGTGTGTACTTTACCTTCATAAGTTTCTTCATAAACTGCTTTTGTAATTAAGTTACCAGTATAAGTAAATACCACCTCCTCTCCACTATCGTAAGTTAAGCTAGTTATTTTATTGCCATCATAACTATATGTAACAGTGCTGTTTTCTGAAGGATTGGATGCATATGTATATTTTTCTATTTTAGGCAAAAGCACGTTTTCTTCTACTGTAGGATCAATTTCTGTACTCGAACATGAAGTCAAAATAAGCGACAAAGCACTTAGAAGGCATAAAAAGTTTTTCATTTGATAAATTTAATTTATTTAACAATCCTACAAATAAAGGAAAACCAAACTTAAAAACCTATCCTCATTTTACAATTAAAAGCCCGAATAATTATTAAATAAATTATTCGGGCTTTCGTATTATTATTTTTTAAAAATTACTTCAAAAACTCAATTGCTTTAGATAAAGCTTCTTTAATCCCATCAGCATTTTTACCTTTTCCGGAAGCGAAGAAAGGCTGCCCTCCTCCATTTCCTTCAATATATTTTCCTAATTCTTTGATTACTGCATTTGCATTTAGACTTTTAGAAGCAACCAATTCTTTAGCGATATAACAATGAATATTCGGCTGTCCCTCTTCTACAGAAGCTAAAAACACAAACGAATCTGGTTTTGAACTTCCTAATGCCGAAGCTAAATCTTTTGTAGAAGCCATGCTCAAATCTACTTGTTTGGCAAGGAAATTTACACCGTTTACTTCCTGAAAATCTTTCTCCAGTTCTGATTTTAAAGCCCCTACTTTTTCTTTTAGCAATTGCTCAATTTGTTTCTTCAATTTAGCATTATCATCCTGCAAAGAAGCAACAGATTTTAAAATATCCTGTGGATTTTTAAGTGTTTCTTTTATCTCTGCCAATGTATTTTCCTGGTTTAGATAGAAGTTTTTCACTGCATCGCCCGTGATCGCTTCAATACGACGAATTCCAGCCGCAACAGCACCTTCAGAAATAATTTTGAAGTGCCAGATATCTGCTGTGTTCTTTACGTGAATACCACCACATAATTCTTTACTTTCTCCAAATTCAATCATACGGACGTTATCACCGTATTTTTCGCCAAATAAAGCCATTGCACCTTTGTCTAACGCTTCCTGAATCGGAATATTTCTATGTTCAACCAATTGCAATTGCGCTTCAATCTGAGCGTTTACAGAAGCTTCAACCTGTTTAATCTCTTCATCAGAAACTTTGCTGAAATGTGAGAAGTCAAAACGCAGATAATTTGGATTTACCAATGATCCTTTTTGCTCCACATGCGTTCCTAAAATACTTCTCAAAGCCAAATGCATTAAGTGGGTAGCGGAGTGATTTTTTGAAGTTGATGTTCTTAAATCTGTATTTACTTTTGCCACAAAACCTGCTTCTACATTCTCAGGAAGTTGTTTTGCAAAATGCAAAATTAAGTTGTTTTCTTTCTTGGTATCAATGATTTCAATTGTTTCGTTTGCAGAAACAAGCGTTCCTTTGTCGCCAACCTGTCCTCCTCCTTCCGGATAAAATGGTGTATTGTCTAAAACAATTTGGTATAGAATTCCATCTTTCTTAGAATCAACTTTACGAATTCTGGTAATTTTTACTTCGTTTTCTGTTTGATCGTAACCCACAAATGTTTCTACATTCCCGGGGATCAAAACATTCCAGTCTTCTGTAGAAACTTCAGAAGCTGCACGGGAACGTGTTTTTTGTTTTTGTAATTCAACTTCAAACTCTTCTTCCTTATATGAAAAACCTTTTTCTTTTAGAATAAGGGCTGTCAAATCTTTCGGGAAACCAAATGTATCGTACAATTCAAAAACCTTAGCGCCGGATACTTCTTTTCCTGAAGTTTCTGCTACCACATTTTCCAGCAATTGTAATCCCTGGTCTAAAGTTCTTAAGAAAGAAGCTTCTTCTTCACGAATTACATTGGTAACCAATTGTTGTTGTGATTTGATTTCCGGGAAAAACTCTCCCATTTGATTTGCCAGAACTTCTACCAATTTATTGATAAATGGTTCTTTTGTATTTAAGAAGGTAAATCCGTAACGAATAGCACGACGCAAAATTCTACGAATTACATAACCCGCTCCGGTGTTTGATGGCAACTGTCCGTCTGCAATTGCAAAAGCAACCGCACGCACGTGATCTACAACAACACGAATGGCGATGTTTGTTTTATTTTGCTCTTCACTGATGTTTTTTACTTCATCAGATGTATATTTTAAACCTGTAATTTGCTCTACTTTTTCGATAAGCGGTGTAAAAACATCAGTATCATAATTTGATGTTTTTCCCTGCAAAGCCATACACAAACGCTCAAATCCCATTCCGGTATCTACGTGTTGGGCAGGAAGTTTTTCTAATGATCCGTCAGCTTTACGGTTGAATTCCATGAATACATTATTCCAGATTTCAACTACCTGAGGGTGATCATTGTTTACTAAACTTTTACCAGAAACTTGTGCTTTTTCAGATTCCGGACGTAAATCAACGTGAATTTCAGAACAAGGTCCGCATGGTCCCTGATCTCCCATTTCCCAAAAATTATCTTTTTTATTTCCAAGTATAATTCGGTCTTCATCGATTAATGTTTTCCAGATATCCCAGGCTTCCTGATCAAAAGGGACGTTATCTTCTTTGCTTCCTTCAAAAACAGAAACATACAGATTTTCCTTTGGAATTTTATAGACTTCTGTCAAAAGCTGCCAAGCCCAGTTGATTGCTTCTTTTTTGAAATAATCTCCAAAAGACCAGTTTCCTAACATTTCAAACATGGTATGATGATAAGTATCAAAACCTACATCTTCAAGATCGTTATGTTTTCCTGAAACACGAAGACATTTTTGCGTATCGGCTATTCTCGGGCTTTTTGGTGTTCCGTTTCCTAAAAAATATTCTTTAAACTGGGCCATTCCCGAGTTGTTGAACATAAGAGTTGGATCGTCCTTAAGAACGATTGGAGCAGAAGGAACAATTAAGTGTCCATTGCTTTTAAAAAAGTCTAGAAATTGTTTACGTACGTCTTGTGATTTCATATTTTATTAATGTTCCAATTTGATAATATGTCAATTAGATAATTTGAAAATGTGCCAATTTGATAATTTAAAAATAAAATTCATAGTTTAAAACAATAAACTACCCAATTAATACATTATCTAATTATCTAACTGACTCAATTATCTAATTGTTTTATTCTTGAAAAAAAGCCTTGAACAACTGAAACATTTATTAAATTTGTTCGACTAACTTGTTTTACAAGCTGCAAAAATAGGGTATTTTAAAATATGGCGAAAGTAAAATATTATTACGACTCAGAAAATCTGGCGTATACGAAAATAAAAACCAAAAAAAGGATTAAAATTGGTTACGCCATGTTGTTTTTACTGGCTTCAGCTCTGTTTGGCTTTTTAATTTTTGTGCTTTTAATTAATACACCCTATTTTAAAACGCCAAAAGATCGTTTACAAGCCAGGGAAATTGAGAACCTGAAATTGCAATATGCTATTCTGAACAAAAAAATGGACCAGATCAATGATGTGGCAGAAGCAATAGAAGACAGGGACAATAATATTTACAGAGTATATTTTAATAAAACGGAAATTCCGGATTCGATACGTAAATCTGGTTTTAAGGACGTGAAAAGATACAAGGATCTGGAAGGTTATAATAATACACAGTTGGTACTGAATACAACAAAACGAATTGATAAACTTTCTAAACAATTGGCTATCCAGTCAAAATCGTTAGATGAAATATTGAAGCTGGCCAAGTTAAAAGGAAATTTATTATTAGCAATTCCTGCCATTCAGCCAGTGCGAAATGAAAATTTAAAGCGTATTGCGTCAGGTTTTGGATATCGTATTGACCCTTTCACGAAAGTGCGAAAAATGCATAACGGAATGGATTTTACAGCTAATACGGGATCTCCTGTATACGCTACCGGCGACGGTGTTGTGGCAAGGGCTGACAATACAGCGTCAGGTTTTGGAAATCATGTAGTCATCAGGCATGGTTTTGGATATGAGAGTTTGTATGCCCATTTGAGCAAATACAACTGCAGACCCGGACAACATGTCAAACGGGGTGATGTTATTGGATATGTTGGCAGCACAGGAAGATCTGAAGGCCCTCATTGTCATTATGAGGTACATAAGGATGGGAAAGTAGTGAATCCGTTGAATTTTTATTACGGAAATATTTCGGCGGTAGAATATGTGGCTATTGCACAAATGGCTAACCTGGAAAACCAGTCATTAGATTAATCGTGTAAAAAGTAGTAAGTTTGAAATAAATATAGAAAAATAAAAATCATGCATATTGAGCTTTCTAAAGATAAAAGATATTTCAGCATTGGTGAAGTTGCCAAAGCTTTTAATGTCAATGCATCTTTAATACGTTTTTGGGACAGCGAATTTGACATCCTGAAACCAAAAAAGAATGCGAAAGGCAACAGAATGTTTACTCCCGAAGATATTACCAATTTGCAATTAATTTATCATTTGGTCAAAGAGCGTGGTTTTACACTTGAAGGAGCAAAAATACATCTAAAAGAAGGACAAAAGAAAACATTAGATAAATTCGAAATAATACGTAAATTAGAATCCATAAAAGCAGAATTAAACGAAATCAAAAACGAATTATAACAATAATATCAAAAACTAGAAATAAACTTAAATTAAAACAAACATGAAGAAAGGATTAATAATTCTTGGAGTTGTAGCTGTAATTGTTATTGGATTATACAGCTGGGCAAGTGGGATTTATAACACTGCAGTAACACTTGACCAAAATGTGAAAGAAAGCTGGGGAAATGTCAACACTGCTTATCAGAGGAGAAATGATCTTATTCCTAATTTAGTTAGTACTGTAAAAGGATATGCTGCACATGAAAAAAGCACTTTAACAGCTGTAATTGAAGCTCGTGCTAAAGCCACAGGAATAACGATTGACCCAACAAATGTTACTCCAGAACAATTAGCTGCATTTAATTCAGCACAATCAGGAGTTTCTTCTTCTTTATCTAAATTATTGGTAAGTGTTGAGCAATATCCAAATCTAAAAGCTGACGCTAGCTTCATGAAATTACAGGATGAATTGGCCAGCACTGAAAATCAAATTTTAACTGCCAGAACTCGTTTTAATGAAGCCGTTAAACCTTACAACAATAACATAAATACTTTTCCAAGAAATATACTTGCCGGAATGTATGGACTTAAAGAAAAGCCATATTTTGAAGCTTCTACAGGTGCTGATAAACCGGTTGAAGTAAAATTCTAAAAAAGAATTTAATCTAAAATAACAACTATCCCGATAGCTATCGGGACTAAAATAATTTCAAATGTCAAAAGTAGAAGATTTTTTATCCAAAGAAGAAGAGCAGGAAATTGTTGAAGCTATTCGTATGGCTGAAGAAAATACTTCTGGCGAAATTAGAGTACATATAGAAAAAACAACTTCTAAAGACCCTTTTGACAGGGCTTTAGAAGTTTTTCATGAATTAAGGATGGATGAAACCCAACTTCAGAACGGGGTTTTATTTTATTTTGCCATAGAAGATAAAAACTTTGCAATTTGTGGCGACAAAGGCATAAACGATGTTGTAGCAGATGATTTTTGGGATTGTACCAAAGATAAAATGGTGGAACAATTTAAGGCCGGAAATTTTAAACAAGGTATTGTTGATGGTATTTTGAACGCCGGCGAACAATTAAAAAAGAACTTTCCGTGGTCTGAAGGTGATACAAACGAATTAACAAACGAAATTTCAAAAGGTTAAATGATGAAAAATTCCAAAAATAAAATATCAAATTCCAAAAGAATTTTTCAGTTTACACTTTTGTCTATCGTCTTTTTTATCACAAATAGTATTTTTGCTCAGTTTACTATTCCCGAGAAACCAAGTTTTCAGACTTCTGTTTATGATTATGCCAATGTTTTAAGTGCTTCTGAAAAATCACAATTAGAAGAAAAACTAATTCGTTACTCAGATTCTACCACAACTCAGATTGTAGTTATTACAATTGAAAGTTTAAAAGGGGAAGATGTTAGTCAATTAGCTACAAAATGGGGACAAACCTGGGGAATTGGAGGAACTAAGCAAGATGATAATGGTGTTATTATCTTATTGGCTAAAGCCGAAAAGAAAATTGCCATTAATCCCGGATATGGTGTTGAAGATCGATTAACAGCCGGAATTGGCGGTACAATAATTAGGAATATTATCATTCCTGAATTCAAAGCAGGAAGTTTTTACAATGGCCTTGACAAAGGAACCGATGCCATAATTGATGTTTTTAAAGGAAAATTCAAAGGAGAAAGAAAACAAAATAAAGCTAAAGGAAATAATTTTCCGATATTACCTTTTATCATAATTGTTGTAATTGTTTTAATTTTACTATCTCGAAATAAACGAGGCGGTGGAGGAAATTCAGGCAATAATAGCGGTGGTGGTCCAAGCCTGATGGATGTAATTCTTCTAAGCAGTCTTGGCAGAAGCAGCGGTGGATTTGGCGGTTTCGGCGGAGGATCATCGGGAGGTGGTTTTGGAGGCGGAGGCGGAGGCTTCGGCGGTGGTTTTGGCGGCGGCGGATTCTCTGGAGGAGGTTCTAGTGGAGGCTGGTAAAACAAGTCGCAGTTTTCAGTGACTGTTCTCACTTTTAAAATTCATAATTTATAATTCATAATTAAAATAGATGTTATCACATAAAGCAAAATACGCCCTTAAGGCCTTACTTTATTTAGCTGAACAAGACGAAAATCACATTTCTAAAACTATAGAAATTGCTGATGGTGCCAATATACCTAAAAAGTTTCTAGAGCAAATTTTATTGGATCTAAAACGTGGCCGTTTTGTGAGCAGTAAGCAGGGGAAATTTGGTGGATACTATCTGATAAAATCTAAAAATGACATTACTTTGGCCGAAATTCATCGTTTATTTGACGGTGCAATTGCGCTTTTACCTTGTGCTTCGTTAAACTTTTACGAGCCATGTTCTGATTGCAAAACCGAGTCTGAATGCAGTCTGCGACACGGTTTGATGTTAATCAGAGACAAAACTTTGAATGCCATGGAAGGCATTACTATTGCTTCACTGGTAAACAAATAAAAAAATATTTTCTTAATCCCTAGTAAATCGATAGAATTTGTGTATGTTTGCAAAAAATAATTAACAAACCATTACAAATTTTTAATCCATGAAAGTACATTTTAATCCATCAGGTGTATTAGAAAATTTTTTGCAAAGAAATCAAAATAGCGGTTTAAAAACTGCAAACCATTTTTCATTTATAATGTGTAGCATGTGTAGGTAAAAAAATTTTTAATTTAAATTCTACTAATCACATATACTTAATATAAAAATGAAAACATCTATAAAAAATATATTAACAATACTATTCTTTTTAACCTTCTCAATCTCATTTGCACAAAACATAGAAGGTGTAGTTACAACAAATGAAAATACACCTTTGATAGCAGCAAATGTTGTAATAAAAGGTACTACTTACAGTACAATTACTGACGAAAACGGAAAATTTAGCATTGATACCCAAGGAAGACTTCCTCTGACACTATTAGTGCAATATGTTGGTTATACAACATCAGAATATAACGTGAATGTTTTACCAGCAACTCCATTACAGGTTGTCCTTAATGAAGAAAACAGACTTGTAGAAGTTGTTGTTTCTTCAAGACGCCGTATCGAAAAAGTGCAGGATGTGCCGATCGCTGTTTCTGTTATTACAGGAAAGCAGGCAGAACAAACGGGAGCTTTTAATGTGAACCGCATCAAAGAACTTGTTCCGTCTGTACAGCTTTATTCTTCAAATCCAAGAAATACCGGAATCAACATAAGAAGTTTGGGTTCTCCTTTTGGTCTTACTAACGATGGTATTGATCCTGGTGTTGGTTTTTATGTAGACGGTGTATATTATGCACGTCCGGCTGCAACAACGCTTGATTTTATCGATGTAGAGCAAATAGAAGTTTTGCGTGGGCCTCAGGGATCGTTGTTTGGTAAAAACACGACTTCGGGAGCTTTTAATATTACAACACGTAAACCAAGTTTTACTTCTGGTGCAGACTTCGAAGTGAGTTACGGAAATTATTCTTTTTTACAGGCTAAAGCATCTGTAACAGGGGCTTTGAGTAAAAAAATTGCGGGTCGTCTTTCTTTTTCAGGAACTTCTCGTGATGGTTTGATTGACAATGTTGCTACAGGAAGAGCTACAAATACATTAAACAATCAGGGTATTAGAGGTCAATTGCTTTATACTCCATCTGAAAATACAAATATCATCTTAGCTGCAGATATTACGACACAGCGTCCGGACGGATATGCACAGGTTGTTGCCGGTGTTGCTCCAACGCAAAGAGCGGCTTACCGTCAGTTTAATGCTATTATAGCCGATTTAAACTATCAGTTGCCAAGTCAAAATGCGTTTGATCGTAAAATTGATCAGGATACTCCATGGCGTTCTAATCAGGATATGGGAGGTGTTTCTTTAAATATTGATACTAAAATCGGCAGCGGAACATTAACTTCTACAACAGCATGGCGTTTTTGGAACTGGGATCCGTCAAATGACAGGGATTTTACAGGATTACAGGTTCTTGCAAAATCACAAAACCCTACAAGACAAACTCAGATCACACAAGAAGTACGTTATGCAGGTCAGCTAACTTCAAAAATAAGTGGCGTTGCAGGTGTATTTTTTATCGATCAGACATCTCAAACAGATGGCACAGAAGAATCTGGAAATGCGCAATGGCGATTTGCTCAAAGTTCGACAAGTGCGTTATGGAAGACCCCGGGGCTTTTTGAAGGATACGGGATTAAAACCGATGCAAGAATCAGAGCATCCAGTGCGGCAGTATTTGGACAGTTAGACTGGGCTATTACAGATCGCCTTCACGTTTTACCAGGTGTACGCTATAATTTTGATAAAAAAGATGCAAGTTATTCCCGTACTACTTATGGCGGATTACAAACTACAGATCCTGCATTGCTTGCCTTAAAAAAACAAGTTTACTCTGATCAGGCATTTGATTCAAGTACTGATAATACAGACTTTTCAGGAAATATAACAGTTTCTTTTAAGGCTTCAGATAAAATTAATGCGTATGCTACTTATGCAAAAAGTTATAAGCCAGTGGGTGTGAATGTGGCCGGATTACCAACAGATTCAAAAGGGTTGCCTTTACTAGACCTTGCTGTAATTAAACCGGAAAAAGTAAATCATTATGAAGTTGGGGTAAAAACTTCACCATTTAAAAATTCAATTTTCAATTTAACATTCTTTCAAACAGAAATTAAAGATTTTCAAACCAATGTTCAGGCAGCTGAATTAGGTGTGAATCGTGGTTATCTTGCTAATGCAGACAAAGTTGAAGTTAAAGGGGTCGAATTAGATGCCAGTTTTGTTGTGAGTCAGCATTTGACTATAAACGGTGCTGCAACGTATACCGATGGTAAGTACGTTAAGTTTACAAATGCCCCGCTTCCGTTAGAAGAAACAGGAGCTCCGGTTTCGTTTAAAGATGTATCCGGATCTGCTTTGCCGGGCGCTTCAAAATGGGCAGGATCTTTGGGTGGAGAACTTTCTGATCAGGCAAGATTCTTTGGGAATGCAGGTAAAGTTTTCCTTGCAATTGATTCTTATGCTCGTTCTGAATTCTCATCAAGTCCTTCTGCTTCAAAATATTTAGTGGTACAAGGGTATGCAATTTTTAATGCTCGTGTTGGTTTCCGTGCCACACAAGGTTTATCTGTTCAATTTTGGGGAAGAAACCTTTTGAACAAAGATTACTATGAGCAATTATTGCCTGCCGGAGGAAATACAGGTCAATACGCTGGTGTATTAGGTGATCAGAGAACGTACGGTGTCACTTTAAAATATTCGCTATAAAGCAATAGTTAATAAATTTGCAACTAAACGGGGTACATTCTGGCAATGTATCTCGTTTTTGCATTTGTAAATATTGAAAATCACAAATTTGCTCTAAAACCCAATTTAAAAATCAGTCTTCCTTATTTAAGTACTCTCTGTTTTGTATATATTCGCAGCCTGAATTTATACAATAAATGAAATTCTTCAAATTAGTACTCTTTTTAGTCTTTACAAGTCCATTTTTGTTGGCGCAGACAAAAACAGATCAACAAACACTAACCTGGATACGGTATTATAATATTTTTCCTCTTACCCAAAAATGGGCATTGCATTCTGAGTTTGACAACAGGAGCTTTGTTAATC
This sequence comes from Flavobacterium sp. 1355, assembly GCF_017833415.1. Classification (GTDB taxonomy): domain Bacteria; phylum Bacteroidota; class Bacteroidia; order Flavobacteriales; family Flavobacteriaceae; genus Flavobacterium. The sequence goes on from NZ_JAFICC010000007.1 coordinate 118,084, forward strand.
CTCTTCATGAAAATCTTTTTGTAATAAGGCTTCAAGGGCGTTACAGGGCAAATAAAATTATAGATTTGGGAGGCGGATTTGCTTATTTTAATGTGAATACGCAGGATCCTCATGCTGATCCGGATTTCTCTGTACCTGAATACCGATCACAACAGGATATCACTTTTATTAATGATATTGCCAAAATTACTTTTCATAACCGGTTTCAGTTAGAAGAACGTTTTATTCAAAAATCCAATAAAACCGAATTGCTGAATGATTTTTCCTTTTCTTTTCGATTCAGATACAGATTGCAATCGACATTCGACCTTTGGAAAAAAGAAAAAAAGAGCCTGAAAGGAACAATTTCTGATGAAATTATGTTTAACCATGGAAAAGATAACCGAAAAAACACTTTTGACCAGAATCGCTTCTACGCTGCCTTGCGTTATCATTTTAATCCTAATCTTGGTTTAGAATTAGGATATTTAAAAAGTTACCAGAGACGCTCGAGCGGGATTGATTTTTACGATCGTGACATAATCCGTTTTACAGTTTATCATAGAATCGATCGGCTTAAAAATTAAATTCCAAATTCCAATTCATACAGATGTTTTGCTGCAGATTATTTCCAATCTGCAGCAAAATCATTTATTATTTAAACATTAAAATTTAGAAATCACCTTTTTGTTTTCTCCCTTTTTTTTCTGATGATGCGAAATTTCCAATTTTATAGGAAAGAGAAAACATTACATATCGTTTTAAAACAGTATTTTCTTCATCACGAATAGAAGTTGCTGAGATAGTTCTAGTGGCACTTAAATTTTGATTCAGAACATCATATACTTTTACTTTTGCATATAACTTTTTATCAAAAAAGCCATAGGATAAACTGGTGTTCCACAAATAAAAGTCTTTTTTGAAATCACTGGAAATATTTGAATTATAATTGTATCCGAAATCATTTCCGAAAATTAAATTTGCAGGCCAGTAAGTAGTTGTCTGCAGATTAATTCTGTGTACTACGTTTGATGTTGCGTCTCTTGTATAATTCTCGTACTCTGTTTGATTATATGATAAACTATAAGATGGTGAAATCGTGAGTAAATCTCCATATTCATAAGTCAGATAAACTCTTGGCGTTACTGCTGTCGATTTTGCGTTATAAATAACCTCATTTGTATATCCTTTATCAAAAGAATAACTTCCATTTACCCCAAGTCCATATCGTAAAACGTGAGCATCTTTTTTGATGGACTGGTTCCAGTTTGCTCCAACAGATGCAATGTATGTTCCTGATATATTGGCATAAGTTGTAGTTCTTTTTCCGCTGTCATCAAAAACTGATGTCGAAACTACATCATTGTTATAGTAATCTCCTTTTAGATAGACGCTGTAACCGGAACGTGTTCGAAAATCAAAATTTTTAAAATCTATACTTGCAGTATTTTTTTCAATAGGATCAAGATCAGGATTTCCAATTAAGGTATTTAATGGGTTGGTGAGGTTCAAAACCGGCATAAGCTGAACTGCAGACGGCAGCGCATTTGAATAATCATATTTGAAAGTCAGATTTTTAGAACGGCTGAATTTATATCTTAACTGAATATTTCCAAAAGGCAATGCGTATTTTTTATTCAGATCAGTCTCTTTGTTCAGGTACAAAGAGTAATTATCATAACCAATAAGAGATGTTTTAGAATTCATGTTTAATGTAAACTTACTCTTCTGCCACGTAATTCCAAATTTTGGACTAATTGCATTTTGGCTTGAAGTTGTATAATTGGTAAGCGACAGATTTAGATCAGAATATGAATTTGTAGCGGCATCAAAATTAAATGTCTTTGCATCGTTTACAGTATTTGTCCAGTCAAAATCAGAACCAAATCTAATTCTTAATGAATCTGTGACCGGTTCAGTATATTCTACATCAAAAGAATAGGCATCAGAACTGCTGTTATTTTTGCTGTTCTGGTTTCTTTCGTCATCTGGTTTGGCATCCTGATAAAAAATGGTTTCAGAAACGTTTATTCCGTTTGAGTCACTTCTTGAATTACTGTTATTAAAAACAATACTCAAATTACGAGATTTTTTATCAAAAGCTTTATTAAAATTGATACTGTTCGTAAAATTGGTATTCGAACTTTCATTATAAGAATCAGACGTACTTTCGTTTAATGCTGCACCACTTTCGTCTTCAGAAAAAGTCGAAGAAAAAGATTTACTGTTAGAATGAGATTCATTCAGTTTTGGAGCCACAACAAGTCTGGTGGTCGGATTGATTTTATATTCTAATTCAAAATTAGCATTGTTGCCTGTATTCTCATTTCTGGTTTTAGAATCTGATGAAGTCAGGATATTCCCCGTAGGCAAAAAATTAATCTGATCTGATTTACTTTCGTTTTTGTTGATCGAGTTCGAAAAATTATAACTGCTCATGAATTCCAGATCTTCTCTCCAGTCATCAGAATAATTAATTCCTACCAGGTTCGACTGGGTTATGCCCTTTCCGCCTCCCGAACTTTTAGCATTTCCTTTACTGTTTCTGCCTCCTCCCATATTATCAAAAACCTCATCTTGCGAAAACCCGGAAGAATTAATATTATTTGATGACGCCAGGACACTTATTTTTTGTTTGTTTTTAAAGAAATTTAAAATCAGGCTGCTTTCATATCGTTCATCAGACCCGTAACCGCCAAGTATTTTACCAAAGAATCCTTTATTTTTCTTTTCGTCAATTGTAATATTTATACTCGAATAATCTGATGTAGATTCTTGTTTTGAAAGTTCTTCCTTTTTGGTTTTATAATCAGAAACCTGAATTTTTTTGATGATTTCTGCCGGCAGATTTTTTAAGGCAATGGCACCATCTTTATCAAAAAAAGTTTTACCATTTACCAAAAGCTGGGTGACTTCCCTCCCATTTACAGTAATTTTTCCATCATTATCCACATCAAATCCGGGCAATTGTTTTAATAAGGTTTCAACATTTGAGTCTGGCCGCACTTTGTATGAGGCGGCATTAAATTCCAGAGTATCTTTTTTGATTGTAATTGGGGCGGCTTCGGTTTTAATAACCACATTATCCAATGCATTCACACTTTCAAGCAAATACAATTTTCCAAAGTCCTTGCTTTCCAAAAGGCCTTTTTCTTCTTCATAATAAGGCTGATAGCCCAGATAATTTACTTTTAGAAAAACCGGCTTATCGTATTTTTTTGTATTGATACTAAAAAAGCCATTTTTGTCTGTAGTAGCATATTCGAGTATCGTAGAATCTTTTACAGTTGTAAAATATACAGTAGCCATTTCGAGCGGTAATTGTGTGTTGAGATCAACCACAGTTCCTTTGACAATAATATTATTCTGTGCATTTGCCGAATAACATAAAATAAAAAACAGTAGGGAAGAATATAATCTGGTCATAAAATTGGGTTAGTTAGAATGGTAAGACTAAAAAAGTTACGAAAGGTTTAATTGTATTTTTTACATTTATTTTTATTTTTTCTTTATTCAAAAAAAATGCCATAAAGCAAATACCCTGAAAACAAATAAAACTCATTGATTTACAATATATTAACTTCTAAAAAAAAGGGTTAAACAGCCCTCTCAAAAACAGTATTTAGCCTAATATCTTTCTCATTAAAATACAAAAACTTTGCTATCTCAATTTTAAAACAAGGAGATTTTCAGAAAATCCTTAAAAGAGTATGACAGAGAAGCCGAAAACTGATTAAAGTAGGCAATTTAAAAACAAATTATCATGAGAAATATTTTAAAAGGTTCCTTAAGAGGACATGTATGCGAAGATTGTATTGAGTCGATATCAGATGTTGAAATTTTATTTTATCTTCCGTACAGAAATGAGACCCCGGCTAATTCGACTTCAAACATAAAAGAAACATTTCATTTGGTTTTAAAAGACGAAGTAAAACAAAGGGAAAAATTACTCATTGGTAAAGCAATGACTGACAAAAATGGAAATTTTGAATTTGAAATTTCTGATCAATACCTGAGAGGAGATATTGATATTGATTTTATTTGCGGTACAGTTCCTCCAAAGCCTCCAAAACCAAAAAGAGACGAAATACTGCAATTTCACATCACCACTATATCTGTACGCGAAGAACTTGAAAAACAAGCACAAAGTCAAAACTACAGATGGGAATACACTATTGCTTATAAATGGTGGTGTTATATAAGAGGTCATTTTTTTGATGCATGGGTTATTTGCGGTCACCTAATGAATTGCAAAACAAATGAACCAATTGCAAATGCAACAGTTACCGCAATGGATGCGGATTTGCTTACTGATGACAATTTAGGATCTGCGACAACAGACTCTCACGGGCATTTTAGAATTGATTATTCTTCAGCAGATTTTAAAAAGACATTTTTATCGCCTTGGATAAACATTGAAACCGATCCGGGTTTTCTTTCTTTTCAGAGTGGTCCAGATGTTTATTTTAAAGCTGAACTATCAGAAACAATATTGGTAAACGAAACGAAAGCAGACGCACGCAAAAATGTTGGTTATTGTTTGTGTGTGAATTTATGTTCTGAAATAGCAGTAACCGATCCCGGAGAAACTTTTCCAAGTGCGTGGACCGGAATTGGGGCTAAATTTAGTTCTTCATACGGAACAAGTGCACCTGATTTTGATGCTGAAGGTTACGCCAGTTCTGATAAAAATGTGCTATTTTCAACAATAAATCTGACTGGGCAAGCGGCTTTAAGATCTGCTGCAGGAAATCCTATTGAGTACCGTTTTTCTGTAAGTGATGCAACTCTCCCAAACGATGATGCAAATAATCCTCCGTTAGCAGGTTTTACCAAAATAGTGGGGTTATATCCTAATTTATTTGCCTCAAGCGTTGTTTCAAAATTAATCCGAAAAGTGTATTCTCCTATTCTTAATCAGATTTCTGTGTCCAGTCACCAGACTGATTTTGATACTGAGGGATGGTTTGACGTTAACCATGCGATTGACAGAGCACTTGTAAATGCAGGTTTAACACCGGCAGATCTGTCTCTATATAATATAATTGAAGAAGACACATTGATTTCTATGAATACGACAGCGTTAACCACTGCTCCAAACGTGCCAGACATTTTTGACGCAGGACAGCCAATTCCTGAGGCAAATGAAATTGGGGTGGAAAAATTTGCAATCCGTTTTGAGATTAGAGAAGTAATCAATAAAGCTGCAAGTCAATTTGGTGTTATCAATGGCGGAAAAATATTGAATTCGGTCATTATGAACAATAACCCAATTTACAGAAGACTGGCAATTAAAGAGCTGGAAGAAACTACACTTTGTAATCCTATTAGCGGTAACGTGACTGCGAAATATACTTTGTATCATCCCTATTTAGCATCTGGCAGCTTACATCTCAACAATAATAGCCTTACTATAGACAGAGACATTGCTGATGGTACAATAAATACAACATTAGTAAAAAGGATAAACAACAATTCTCCTCTTAACGCTCCACCGCCTAATAATTTGACCCGTTGTACATACACTTTAAAACTATATTCTTCTACTAAAAAACATAACGGAGACGATGGTGACTCTGATGGAGGCACACCACTGGAACAATTGTTCTTCTACGATATTTAAAACAAAGTATTATTAAATCAAAAAAGCAACATTCCAAAGTTTGAAATGTTGCTTTTTTATTGATTATAAATCAGAGGGTTTTTTTCAAAACTTCATGTTATAAATCTTGTACACAAATACTTAAATATCCTTGGTCCCTGGTAATGGTGATTTAAAATCGGGAACCAATATTGTGGTCTGTAACTTATTGCTTGCAGGTATTTTATCAGAAACTATAGTATAAATAGTATTAGTACTTTCACCGTTTGTCACCTCTACTGGAACTTCATACTCAGCAACTTTTTCTCCTTTATCATCAAAAATATTAATAATATGCTTTAATGCTGCACCATGAGAAGTATAGTAACCATCAAGATAAGTTATGGCACTATTAGCTTTATCAACTACCCTAATTCCGGTACCACTTCCGCCGACAAATTTAGTTTCCACTTTTGCCGTATAGTTCCAATTTTTTAATTCGTCAGACAATTTAAACACCGATATAACACGACCATTTATTGGAATTAACGTAAATGAAATAGGGGTATTAATACCTGCTACTACATTAATTATTTGCGCATTTGATTCGTAATTTACCATTGCAGATCTTGCTTCCCATTTTATAAATAAGTCATTTACTGATAATGTGCTCGACTCACCTGTCCAAGTGCCGAAAATACCATTTTGGCTCATCTCATTTTCTATAACAGAATTAGCCGTGACTGTAAATCTAGAAACTCCTGTACTAAAATTTCTAATTTCAAATCCATCTGCAGCCCCAATAGTATTATCAGAAACTATATTAAAATTAAAAATACTAGCAAGTCTGGTCAAATCCATTATACCTCCATTTATTTTATCTTCGCTGTTAGGAATCCAAGGCTGAGCTTTAATCTCCACTGAATTAACAGTAACCGGAAGCGTTCCGCGTTTTACATCTTTGCCTGTAATGTTACTATTTTGAGAATTGAGCTTAATATTCATCGATGTTTCTTTACTAACAATTTCGTCAGGTTTTGTGCCATCTTCCGAGCAACTTACTAAAGCAAATAATAATAAACCTAGCAATGTAATTTTTTTCATGAATTTTTCTTTTAGTTACAGCAAATTTCATCTAAAATAATATTAAACACAAATCATTTTATTTAATTTAACAATATTATTACTAAAAAAATGCGCATTAGAGTGCCAAAATATTATTGCAATTGTAGTTTTGTAAAACAAAAAAAGCAACATTCCAAAGTTTGAAATGTTGCTTTTTCTTCTAAAAGAAAATTTTATTTCTCTCTGATATAAATATCAATTGGCACTCCCGAAAAATTCCAATTTTCTCTAATCTTATTTTCAAGATATCTTTTGTATGGCTCCTTAACATATTGCGGCATATTGGCAAAAAACACAAATTGTGGTGTTTGAGTTGGCAATTGCATACAATATTTAATTTTTACATATTTACCTTTTGTTGCCGGCGGCGGATAAGCTTCAATTACTTTCAACATATATTCGTTGAATTTTGAAGTTGCAATTCTTTGTTTTCTGTTTTCAAAAACCTGAACTGTTGCTTCAAGCGCTTTCAATAAACGTTGTTTTGTCAACGCCGAAACAAAAAGAATTGGCACATCTGTAAAAGGCATTAATTCTTTCTTGATTTTCTCTTCGTAATCACGCGTAGACATGGTATCTTTTTCTACCAAATCCCATTTATTTACCAGGATTACAACACCTTTGCGGTTTTTTTCTGCCAGCCAGAAAATACTCTGATCCTGACCTTCAAATCCGCGGGTTGCATCAATTACCAGTATACAAATATCTGCATGCTCAATTGCTCTTACAGAACGCATTACAGAATAAAATTCTAAATCTTCTTTTACTTTTGCTTTACGGCGAATTCCTGCTGTATCGACTAAGTTAAACTCAAAACCAAAACGGTCAAATTTTGTATCAATTGCATCACGAGTCGTACCTGCAATATCGGTAACCATGAAACGTTCTTTACCAATTAAGGCATTGATAAAACTTGATTTTCCAGCATTTGGGCGTCCTACAACGGCAAAACGAGGCAAAACTACTTCTTCCTTAACTGGCTCTGGTTTTTCCGGGAAAGAGTCAATCAAAGCATCTAACAAATCTCCGGTTCCGCTTCCTGAAATACTGGCAAATGTGAAATATTCTCCTAATCCAAGGTTATAAAACTCCACTGCATCTTTCTCACGCATGGCGTTATCTACCTTATTTACAGCCAATAAAACCGGCTTTGTTACTTTACGCAACAATTTCGCCACTGTTTCATCCATTGGTGTAATTCCTTCTTCTACATCAACAACAAAAATAATAACATCTGCTTCGTCGATAGCAAGCTCTACTTGTTTACGAATTTCACCTTCAAATACGTCATCAGACCCGCGAATATATCCGCCGGTATCAATTACAGAAAACTCTTTTCCGTTCCACTCGCTTTTACCGTAGTTTCTGTCTCTGGTAACTCCAGAAACCGAATCTACAATAGCTTCTCTTCTTTGTATCAGCCTATTAAAAAGGGTTGATTTCCCTACATTAGGTCTTCCTACTATCGCAACAATGTTATTCATTTTTTTGAATTTTAGTCCCGAAGCCTCGGGATTAGATTTAAATTTCAGATTTCTAGTTTCCCAAAAACCTAACATCTTGGAATCCAAAATGCTTTATTTTAATTTTTTGCAAAGGTAGTCTTTTTTAGTTTGCAGTTATCAGTTTTAAATATTCCTTAAAAAACTGCCAAAACTGTGACTTTAAACCGAAAAATGGCTACTTTTTGGGAGCTATTCCTGCTATCCGTTTCAATCTTTTGTTCCACTAAAGCTTCACAAAAGGATTTCCACTTCTATCAGGGCTAAAGATTAAAACTATTTATATCGAAGTTAAACAAGATTTACATTTCATAAATAATTCTTTGCTTATTTTTCTTTTCGGTTTTAAATGCCTTTTCCATATCATGAAGATTATACAAACCTTTTTTTGTCTTATTTTCTAATTCAAATCTTAAATCAGACAATTTTTTATAATACTGTTTACCAATTTCAACAATCTCTTCATCTTTTTTTCCAAAGACCTTATTATTCAAATTGAAAAACAAATCATTCAAAACCTCCAAACTTTGTGCTGTTTCGGAATCTATCCAAAGACTTTTATTAATAGCTAAGAATAAATTTGTTTGGTATTCCAAAAATTTATTTTCTCCTTCACCGAATATTACATGATAAGGTAATTTATCATATCCTAAAACCACAGCTTTCAACAATGATAGTTGAATTTCAATATGTTCATATGCAACAAGTCTTTTTTTCAATATCTCTTTATAATACTCATTTTTAAAATCAAGTTTTTTAAGCCTTATAGATATAATATAAGAAACAATTGCCGATACGATTGTAGCAATAATTGAACTTGTCAGTATTAAATTCAAAGCTTCCATTTTATTTAATTTTATTATGCGTGAGGGATAGAAGTGGAAATCCTTTTGTGTAATGAAATGGAACAAAAGATTGTGACGGATAGCCCGGCCCGGAGGGACACGCCCAAACCATATTACTGATTATAACCAAATCGTTTCAACATATTAGCGTTGCTTCTCCAGTTTTTGTTCACTTTTACAACAAGTTCAATGTGAATTTGTTTTCCGAAGAACTTTTCTAAGTCAGCACGAGCATCGGTTCCCACTTTTTTCAAGGCTGCACCTTTATGCCCAATGATAATTCCTTTCTGAGTCTCGCGTTCTACCATAATGATTGAACGGATTCTGATAATTTTTTCATCTTCAAAGAATTCCTCTGTCACGATTTCAACCGCATACGGAATCTCTTTGCTGTAATTCAACAAGATTTTCTCACGAATTGTTTCGTTTACAAAAAAACGTTCTGGTTTGTCTGTTAACTGATCTTTTGGATAATAGGCCGGAGATTCTGGTAATAATTCGATGATTCTTCCAAAAACTTCCGGTACATTAAAATTCTGCAATGCCGAAATCGGGAAAATCTCTGCATTTGGCACTTTTTCTTTCCAAAATGCCACTTGTTCTTCTAATTGTTCCTGATTTGAATTATCAATTTTATTCAATAATAACAAAACCGGAATTTTAGCATGAATGATTTTATTAAAGAAAGCTTCGTCTTTTAAGTCCTGCTCCCCTATCTCGACCATGTAAATTAAAATGTCAGCATCTTCAAAAGCTGATTTGACGAAATTCATCATCGATTCCTGCATTTCGTACGCCGGCTTGATGATACCAGGTGTATCTGACAAAACCAACTGAAAGTCTTCTCCGTTTACGATACCTAAAATTCTATGACGTGTAGTTTGTGCTTTTGATGTAATAATGGATAATCTTTCTCCAACGAAGGCGTTCATCAGGGTTGATTTTCCAACATTTGGATTTCCGATAATGTTTACGAATCCTGCTTTATGTGACATTTGCATAATATTTAATTCTGCAAAGGTAGTCATATCAACCCAATACAGAAAATAAAACATTTTTTAAAGTTTTCGTTGTTTTTCTCAAAAAACGGCGTATCTTTGCACCCGAAACATCGCGGGATAGAGCAGTAGGCAGCTCGTCGGGCTCATAACCCGAAGGTCACAGGTTCGAGTCCTGTTCCCGCTACTAAGATAAAAAGCTTCAGAGAAATCTGGAGCTTTTTTGTTTTAATCCTTTATTATACTAAATCTAAATCCTTTATAGTTAGCGTTATGAGTTGGATTTTATGCTTTTGCAAGTCTTCGAAGTTTACTATTTTCAGTTATTAAATATAATTGGAATAAATCATCACCATATTTATATTTTTTGCCGTGTCTTTTAATGGTAGCCTTTTCTTTCTTTAAGAACTTCGAGTTTATAAAGTCTTTAGTACAAAATAAATTTAGTCCATGAAAAAATATTGTTTTACCATTAACATTCAAATGTCCGTCATTTGATTTTACATTTTCAAGACTATACAAATTATTCTCATAATTGATTTCAAAAAGACATTCGTTACCATCTTTGTAAAAATTTATATGGAATTCTTTTACTTCGTTATTAGTCACTTCATCAGCGTGCTTTAAATATTTTTCAAGTTCTTCCATCATCATTTTTGATTTAATAGCATTTAAATTCTCCGTAGATTGAGAATTGTTTTTCCCATTAGTACAAGAAAAAAATAATATAAAAACAAATAAAAATCTGTACATAGTTTTTTTGAGTATTTTTATTGTTTATAACGTTCTAATACAATAGCTGATTTAAAATAAATTAATTCTATTCTTCGGATTTGCCAAATCATTACAAATACAAAACCAACTTTCCATTAAGCCAATTACCCAAATTCGTTGTAGTAGCTGTTGGCGTCGTTATTTTATTTTAGAATGATTTGTACGTTTCCCAATTTTCATCTTTTCTGTTGTAGCTAGTTAATTCGTATTTTGGATATTTAGCTTTTAATTTTTCTAATCTCGAATTAAATTCTCCAACGTTTTTTGTATATAAAACAAACTCTCTAAATCCTGAAGTTGTAATTATAGTAGCAACAATTGAATTCAAATCATTTTCATATGTTTCAAAAATATCGTCTTCTAAATCATTCAATTCTGGTTCGTTTCCAATATTTGGCAATCCATTTTCATCGGGAAATAATAGTTTGAATGCAATTCCACAGCTAATAGAATAATTGCTATTCCCCGCTATTTTATCAAGCCCTGCATTTTTTCGAACCAACATATGATTTCCGTTGTTTTCACCACTTAAAACACTCCAGCTTTCAGGAATTTCTGTTATTATCTCGTTAGAATTGTTTACTGCTTTTTTACCAAATATTTTATCAAATATTCCCATTTCTTTATTTTTTATTTTTCTATTTTTTTTCTCCTATTTTCTTACAATGACGCCTAACGTTGTGGAACTACAGCAGATTTGGGACTAAATTAAGTCCATTCTTCGGATTTGCCAAATCATTGCAAATACAAAACCAATTGTCCATTAAGCCAATTGTCCAAATTTGTTTTAATAGCTGTTATGCATTGTTTATTTATTCCACTAAACTTCTAAAATATCCTTCGGCAATATGTCCTTTTTTTTCATACATATTTTGCTCAATAATTTTAAACTTAATTTTGCCAAACAAACTATCCCCGGTCTTATATTTTGGCTTGTCAAGTACAAGTTCTTGGTAAATAGTTTTGTAAGTTTTTTTATTTTTAGGATCTGTCGAACATTCCGACAAATAAGGCTTTATAGCATAAATGTTTTTATCAACAACGATATTAAAACCGCTACCTCCAATCCCATTAAATAAACCTATTTTTATGATTAAACTTCCTTTTTTGCCAAAAAATCCATCATCTACCATACTCCTACAATTATTCCATTTTGAAGATTCTAAGCTTTCATCTTTGTAACTTCTGTAAATGACACCACTTGTTTTTTTTCTCAAAGTATCATTATTCATTTTTTCATTAAAATTAAAAACCTCTTTTTGATTGTTTAACTTTTTGATTTGGAGATTTTTTCTTAGAGTTTTGTCTACAATGAGAATATTTGATGGCTGTTTATCTTGAGTTGTGCAGTAACAGAAAAAAAGTAGGATAAAGGTGGAAATTACAATCTTCATAATTTTATATTTACCATTCTGGTGTTTTAAGTAATGCCTACGTTCTGGTACTACAGCTGGCTGGAACTAAATTAAGCCCATTATTCGGATTTGCCAAATCCTCCCAAATACAAGATCAACTTTCCATTAAGCCTATTGCCTAAATCCGTAGTAGCTGTTAGCAAAATGTTTTTTACAATCTCGCCTTTTTGTCGTTATATTCTATTTTTCTGTTTTGGTCATTTTTTATTTCACTCCAATCTATTGAAGGCTGAAGTTTTTTTAATGCTTCAATATCTCTTTCAAATTTATTGTTTAATTTAACAACAGTATCACCGTTTTTTGCGTAATCATTAAAAGTTATATTTCCAATATAAGTAATTTCTCCTTTTTTTATTTCGTAAGGAATTAAAAATCCCCCTGTTCTAACATTGTATTGTCCTGCAATCATTCCACTATTATGAAATAATCTCACACTAGGAATTTCAGAAACACCAACGGGTCTTTCAATTGCGAACAAATAGGTTCTTCCTTCGTCTAATTGTCCGTTTTGACTTCTATTTACTTGAAATTCTTGTGATGTATTATTTGTAAGTCTAAAAAAATAGCCATTAAAATTTGGTTTGTTTGTTGGAAATGTCACAGAACCTACAAGCAATCCTTTTTCAGAAGATTTAGAAAAATTCATAGGTGTTGTTGGTAAACTTGCAACTGCGCAACTCTGAACAAAAATAAGTGATAAAAATAATACGATTGATAAAGTAATAATTTTAAGTAATTTGTTTTTCATTTTGTTAAATTTATTTGTTTATTATTTTCTGCTTTTTCGCAAAAAAACACCTATAAACCTGTATATCTACCTGACATTATACAACTTAAGTAATTTAAATTAAGTCGCTATATCTGACAAATACCAGTCTTTATTTGTTTCAAAAATAGGATTTTTATTTTTGTTTAAGATCGCGGTTTAGGCAAATTTCTGTCGTACATAACAATAGTTCCTGCGACAGCCACATTCAGGCTTTTTACCGATTTAAATTTTACCAAATGATGGCATTTAGCTATAACTTTTTTGGATAGGCCATGATCTTCTGCTCCTAATAAATAAACACAACGTCTTGGATGCTCAAAAGTCTCTAAATCAGACGCTTTATCGTCTAACTCAACTCCAACTAATCGTGCGCCTTTAGGTAAGTTTTCAAAAAAAGCTTCAAAAGTATCATAATGAAAATAAGGAATTGCTTTTACCGCATCATGAGTATCACAGGCTTGTTTAGCATATCGATTACCAATGGTGAAAATAAAAGTAGCGCCTAAGTTCTGCGCTGATCTCCATAAAACACCCAAATTTTCAGGCGTTTTACCATTTTGTATTCCAATCCCAAAATATTCATTTATAAAATTATCATTCATACGGGCAAAAGTACAAACTGTACATACATAAATCAATTTTTATTGATTTGAAAGAAAGATCTCGTATCTGGAGCTTTTTGTTTTATATCTCTTTTTTCAAAAGTGTTTTTGTCTTGACTTGTATTACAGGTGTGAAGCATGATATCTTATTATTTTTATTTGCATAGCTCAGGAAGTTTTTACAATAAAACAGGAACGTATATGACTTTTTTTTTTAAAAACCAAAAGAATATTCTTTCAAAAAAAAAATAATCGCCAAAATAATTTTTAGCCTTCACGAAAGTTAGCATTTTAATAAAAAATCATTTCTCATGCAAAACAAATAATTATTAATCAAACAAATAGATCTCGGTTAACCCGACTTATTTACAAATAATGATTCTGAATATGATATTTTGAGAATCACCAAAATAACTTTTGAAGAAAATATTTTTGTGTATTTTAAAATTAATTGCATTTTTGCACCCGAATAGAAAAACAGGCCCGTTCGTCTATCGGTTAGGACGCATGGTTTTCATCCATGTAAGAGCGGTTCGATTCCGCTACGGGCTACTAAAAAAAAGCTTCAGAGAAATCTGAAGCTTTTTTGTTTATAAATCTAACATAACCGGAACACATTTAATTCAACTGTTCTGTAGTCTTTATCCTCAGACAATGTTCTGTTCCTAAATAAAGAGGATTTCCATGTTTTTCAGACCAAAATCCATTCAATACATCTTTTGTAATACATCGGTAAACTGCAACTCCTTTATATGTTTTATGATCTTCTCCCTTATAACTAAAATTGATTACCAGAATATTATCTTTAAAGAAGCCGTGCCCTTTTTGCTCCTGAGAATCATTAATCAGCCAGCGGGCAATAACCAGGTTATTCGAATCTAAAGATAAAGTCAAAATTCCTTTATAATTTATTTCATTGCCTTCTTCCTGATTACTTCCGGAAATGGAATAAGTGCCGATTAGATTTTGTATAGTCATTTATTTTCTGATGCAGGAATTAGGAATTATTAAAGGCAAATTTAATTATTATCCTATTCTTTGTCTTCTTCTCCAAATCAAAAATCAATATTTTTTAGATTTTCCCTTATGGTTAGTGGTTTTGTATATACTAAAATCGTTCTTTATGAAACGGAAAAGTAAGCCTTACTGAATAATCAACATATTTATAATCAACATTTTACCGCAAAAATACTTAAAAAAAAGGGCTTTTTTCCCCTTTTATGATAGCTCTTGGTTTTCTACCTTGCACCAAATCCAGAAGCCGTTGTTTGTAACATCAGTTTTAAACAAATCCGGCATAATCTTCTTTTTTCAATCTGCGCCTAGAATTTATCTTTTACCCAATGTAGAACTTTTTAAAACCTTATTACAAGATGATTTTTGAAGTTATCCAAATAATTGCAGAACAAGTAAATAACTATCTCGA
Source organism: Flavobacterium sp. 1355 (assembly GCF_017833415.1). GTDB lineage: Bacteria > Bacteroidota > Bacteroidia > Flavobacteriales > Flavobacteriaceae > Flavobacterium. The sequence goes on from NZ_JAFICC010000007.1 coordinate 133,100, forward strand.
CGAAATTGGGCTGGACAAATCTGTTGTCCCTGAAAATATTGCTTTTTTAGAATCTCAAAATGAAGAAGTAGCTACAGCTTTAAAAAACAGCGTGGCCCTTACGCTAATTAATCTGGATGAAGAAGCTACTCTAAAAAACTTTCCAAATCATTCTATCGAAAACAGTAAAACAGTTTATAAAAACAGCATCATCAATTTAAATCTGTATTTGCTTTTTAGTGCCAATAGAGATCAATACCTCAGCTCTCTTAATGATATTTCTAAAATCATTGCCTTTTTTCAAGGAAAAAAACTCTTTACACAAGCCAATACTATTTATAACAGAAATAATATTGCCATGAGCAATATTGACAACTTCAGATTTTCAGTTGAACTCTACACGCCCACTTTTGAAGAGTTAAATTATATCTGGGGAACACTTGGCGGCAAACAATTTCCATCGGCCTTATACAAAGTCAGCATGATACAAATTGAGCGCAATATTGCACAAGGCGAAGGACAGCTTATCAGCAAGGTCGAAGGTGTAACAAAAACAAAAGAACAGTCATGAGTTTTGCAATTACATACGGATTGTTGTTTGAAGTAACGTTTCTTCATAATTATTTTTTGAATAACGGCGAAGAAACCTTTGCGGCTATGTCTGATTCTGATAAGGAAAAAATGATGCAGCAGTTTACAACAGATGCATTTACCACTATAACGCCAACTTTTGAAACCTATAGAATACTCCAAAACTATAAAATGGTATTCAAAAAAACCAAAACAGGTTTTAGAGTTTACATCAAAGTTAAAGAAACAGATGAAATCGACCCTTATATAAAAATTCCTGTTGATTTGAACTTACAATTTTTAATCAAGATTAATGATTATCAATTTGAGAATTATACCGATGTAGATTTTTCCCTTAATCAGGTATTCTTATTTAGCAACGTTAGACCTCCTACAGAGCCTGTTACGTTTGAATATCTCCCCAAAATAAATGACAACAAATTAATTTCAAGTGTTTTTTTAGTATCAGAAGAAACCACCAGCAATTTAATTTCAACATTACAGCCTTTAGAAAAACAAGACATTTTTGGGCTTCTTTCCTTAACGCTTCAGGGTGATAACACCTCAGGAAATATTATAGACAATTTTGGGAAAATGATTAGCCCGAATTTTAAAATTCATTTTGACAATCGAAAAACACTTTGGAGATACATCAACCGGAAAACAGGAATCACAATTAAAACCAATACTGCAAAACCATTAACACGCTCGGGTTTTGTTGAAATTGACCCAGTTAACGATTTCACGCCTTCACAGCTGCCAGATACTCAATACCCAAATCCGTCTGTAAAATCAATAACAAAAATAAGTAGTGACTACTATTCTGAAATATTTATTTAAATAATTAAAAAACAATCAATTATGGCAACAACTTACAAAACGCCTGGAGTATATATTGAGGAAATCGTAAAGTTTCCTCCTTCTGTTGCCCAGGTAGAAACAGCGATTCCCGCTTTTATTGGCTATACCGAAAAAGCTGCAAAGAAAACGGCAGGTGATTTAATTAATGACCCCGTAAGAATTACCTCTTTACTGGATTATGAAAACTATTTTGGTTCTGCCTATCCCGAAAAAACCATTTCTGTAAATATAACCGATGTAGAAATTGGCAGCAAATTACAAAGAGATATTGTAGTAAACCAACCCAGTTCGCCAAGCACTTTTTTAATGTATTATGCATTACAAATGTACTTTGCAAATGGCGGCGGGCCTTGCTATATTGTTTCTGTAAATACTTATGAAAAAGAAGACAGTACTATAAACCTGATTTCTTTTTCTGAATTAAATGGCGGTCTTGATTTATTAAAAAGTGAAGACGAACCTACACTTATTCTGTTTCCGGATGCTGCAGGATTAGCCAGTGACAATGATTTTTATGCCTTATACAAAAATGCATTAACGCAATGTCATGATATGCAGGACCGATTTGCCATTATAGATACCTATAGAGATACAGAATATATAAATGACGACACTGATCTTGTTTCACCAATAGATGAAATTAGGCTTAAATTGAATCAGGAAAAAGATTATTTAAAATATGGAGCCGTATATTTTCCCTATTTAAAAACTATTCTGGATTATAGATATGATGAAAATTCCATTTTAATAAATCATATTTCATATAAAAAAGATGCTGTGCCAATAGCTCTTGGAGAACTTAATGATGCCAGTACTGCACTAACTCCAGTTATAACCTCTTTAAGAACTATAAGTGATTCTGCAGATGCAGATGCTACAAACGACGACATAGCGGGTGTCATTCCATCTATTTTAAAATATACCCAGGATCCTGCGGGTTATAATAATACTAATGCTGATTTTACCGTCGCAAAAACAATTCCGGCTTTTACAAATTTATTAGATGCCTTGATTGTTCAATTAAGTAATCTGGTTGAAATTAAGAAAAACATTAAAAATGCAGCCAATTCAGCAATTGCATCTGTAGAAGAATTGTCTACAGCAGATGATAACATCGTTATAGCGCTAGCCGCTTTTGTTGGCGGATTTGAAGGTAACAATAAAATTGAAAGTGTCTTAAAAAACATAATCGATCTTACTGCAAAACTCAAAAATGCCGATACTAATGCAAAAGTATTAAGCTTAGTAAAAACAAATACTACGAATATTATTACCGAAGTCAAAAAATTATTAGACTACACTCCAGTTTTGGGATTGCCTAGCAATACTCTTGTAATCTCTCCCGATGTCTTCTTAAATATGTCTGCACAAGTTACTGCAATAATAGCAGCAGTTTCAGCTGTAAATGTATCCGGAGTAGACGTTAATAATGGCGCAATGAATGGAAGGTTTCTAGCTGATATTGAGCCTCTGGAAAATGCATCATACAATATCATTAAGTCGGAAATTGCAAGTCTTCCTATTACACTACCGCCCAGTTCTGCATTGGCAGGAGTCTATGCAAGAGTAGACAGTGACCGCGGCGTATGGAAAGCACCGGCAAATGTAGGCCTAAACTATGTAATCAAACCATCGGTAAAAATAACAAATGGAGATCAGGACAACTTAAATATTGACACCACTGCAGGAAAATCTATTAATGCTATCAGAAGCTTTACCGGCAAAGGAACCTTGGTTTGGGGGTCAAGAACCCTGGCTGGTAACGATAGCGAATGGCGTTATATCCCGGTTCGCCGCTTCTTCAATATGGCCGAAGAATCTATTAAAAAAGCAACCGAACAGTTTGTTTTTGAACCAAATGATGCCAATACCTGGATAAGAGTAAGAGCCATGATTGAGAATTTCTTAATTCTGCAATGGAGAGCCGGAGCATTGGTTGGGGCAAAACCTGAACAGGCATTTTATGTTAGAATCGGACTTGGACAAACCATGTCGGCTGTAGATATTTTGGATGGTAAAATGGTTATCGAAATCGGAATGGCAGTAGCCCGTCCGGCAGAATTCATCATTTTACGTTTCTCTCACAAAATGCAGGAATCTTAATTAATATCAACATTAAAAAAATATAGATCATGAGTTATCCACTACCAAAGTTTCATTTCTCAGTTGACTGGAAAGGAACAAAAATAGGGTTTACAGAAGTTTCGGGATTAGATGTAGAAACTGAAGTCATTGAATACCGTCAGGGAGCAAGTCCCGAATACAGCAAGATTAAAATGCCCGGCATGCAGAAATTCTCTAACATCACATTGAAAAGAGGAACGTTTGCAAGCGATAACGAGTATTATACCTGGTGGAATACGGTAAAACTAAACACCATAGAAAGAAGGGACATCACCATCAAACTACTCAACGAAGATCACGAACCTGTGATTACCTGGAAAGTAAAAAACGCATGGCCAACTAAAATTCAATCGACTGATTTAAAAGCCGACGGAAATGAAGTTGCTATAGAATCTATGGAACTGGTTCACGAAGGTTTATCTATTCAAAATGACTAGTCATGACTAACTATTATCCACCTGTCGGTTTTCACTTTTTAGTTGAATTTGAAGGTCTTGGTTCGCAAGAAAAAGACCATCAGTTTCAATCTGTCTCCGGTTTGTCTGTTGACATCGAAACCGAAGAAATTGCCGAAGGAGGAGAAAATAGATTCAAACACAAACTTCCTGTAAAGACAAAATATCCAAACCTGACTTTAAAAAGAGGAATTCTGATTGATTCTAAAGTTATAGACTGGTGCAGGGATGCTATCGAAAATTTTTCTTTCAGGCCGGTAAACCTTACGGTTAAACTGCTCAATCAGGAACATCAGCCTTTGGTTTCATGGAACGTCGTTCACGCCTATCCTGTAAAATGGTCGGTTGAAGATTTTAATGCCGAAGAAAATAAACTCGTTATTGAAAACGTAGAGCTTACCTACAATTATTTCACCTTAATTAAAAGTTAGTCATGCCCATAGAAATAAAAGAGCTTCACATTAAAATAAACGTGAACGAAGGATCTAAACCGGCTTCTCCGGCAAAAGCAAAAAGCAAGGATGAAGACGCTGTAGCCGAATGTGTAGCACAAGTAATGAAAATCATCGAACGTAAAAAAGAACGATAGTCATGCCAGGAGAATTAGAAAAACTAACCGTCACAGCATATAGTGATCCGGAATTCAACAACAAAATTGCTGATGGCAAATTTTCTACGCTGATGAATCCCGAAAAATACACCTATCACTATAAAATTGAAACAGATGAAACCCAGGCTTCGGGAACGAGTACCGTTTCTCCGAGATTTAATAAAAAATTGCCTGAAAACCTGGAACTCGATTTTGTTTTTGACCGGTCGGGCGTAATTAACGGTTTCAAAAGTTCTGACGATGGGATTATCGATGACATTGAGAAATTCAAAAAAGTCATTTTGGATTATAATGGAGATGAACATAAACCCAATTACCTCATTATTTCCTGGGGAACATTGCTTTTTAAAGGTTCCCTGACGGAAATGGATGTAGAGTTCAAACTCTTTAAACCAGATGGAACACCAATAAGAGCAATTGCAAAAGCAAAATTTCAGGGTTTTGTCGAAGACAATTTAAGAGCAGCAAAAGAAAATAACAAATCGCCCGATTTAACACATTACCGAACTGTAAAAGAAGGCGATACACTGCCTTTGATGTCGTATCACATTTATGGCGATTCGAAGTATTATCTGGAAGTGGCCAGAGTCAATAATATTGTCAATTTCAGAAAACTAAAAACAGGGCAAAAACTATTTTTCCCTCCCTTACAAAAACAATCCTAATGAACAATAGCGGAGTCATACAAACCAGTAAAAGTGCCGATTTGGTAACACTTAAAATTTTAATTGAAGGTCAGGAGTTATCCAATACCTATCAGGTAAAAAGTGTTGTGGTACAAAATGAAGCCAACAGGATTCCTATGGCTCAAATTGTGATGACAGATGGCGAAGCTTCTGAAAGAGATTTTAAACTGAGCAATGAAGATTTGCTGATTCCGGGCAAAAAAATCGAAATAAATGCGGGCTATCACAATGATGAAGAAACCATTTACAAAGGAATCATCATCAAACATTCAATCAAAATAAAAAGCGATGCTTCTTTGTTGATTATCGAATGCAAAGACGAAGCTGTAAAACTCACTATTGGCAGAAAGAGCAAGTATTTTTATGATGTAAAAGACAGCGAAGTATTTGAAGAAATTATAGATTCTTATGGATTAGGAAAAGATGTTGAAGCCACTAATTTTAGTCATAAAGAAATTGTGCAGTACAATACATCCGATTGGGATTTCATCGTTTCAAGAGCGCAGGCTAACGGAAAACTTTGTTTTGTTGAGAACGGAAAAATTACTATCAGCAAACCCAACATAACCGCATCGCCTGTTGAAACCATTACTTTTGGTGCTACTTTACTTGATTTTGATGCCGAAATTGATGCCCGTAATCAATTTGCTAAAGTATCCTCTTACAGCTGGAATTATACAGATCAGGAATTAGTTGAGATCGAAGCCAGCGATCCGGCAGTAAGTCTGAATGGCAATCTTTCTGTTGCTGATTTGTCTAAAACTATTGAGCTTGAAAATCTGGAATTGCGTCACGGCGGTACACTCACCGAAGTAGAACTGCAGGATTGGGCAGATGCCAAATTACTGTTTCAGCAATTATCAAAAATCCGTGGAAGAGTCAAATTTCAGGGTATTCCCGCTGTGAAACCAAACACCATAATTACGCTCGAAGGCGTTGGCGACCGATTTAACGGAAATGCTTATGTCACTGGTGTTTTTCACGAACTGGCAGAAGGAAACTGGACAATTGATGCTCAATTTGGTTTAAACCCGGAATGGTTTTCTGAAACATTTGACATTCATACACCTACAGGTTCGGGAATTATTCCGGCCATAAAAGGGCTGCAGGTTGGAATTGTAACCCAACTCGAAGAAGATCCTAATGGTGAAGACCGGATTTTGGTAAAGATTCCCATTATCAATAATGATGAACAAGGTATCTGGTGCCGCGTTGCTTCGCCCGATGCCGGAGATAAAAGAGGTTTTTTTTTCAGGCCCGAAATTGAAGATGAAGTAATAATTGGTTTTATTAATGAAGACCCAAATAATGCTATTGTTTTAGGAATGCTTCACAGCAGCGGAAAACCATCACCCATTACAGCTTCTGATGACAATCATCAAAAAGGAATTGTAACCCGAAGTGAAATGAAAGTTCTGTTTGACGATGAAAAAAAATCAATTGCCATTGAAACTCCTGCCGGAAAAAAAATAACACTAGATGAAGATCAGGGCGTCATTAAAATTGAAGACGAAAATTCGAATATTATCACCATCGACAGCAACGGAATAAAAATAGAAAGTGCTGGAAATATTGAATTCAAAGCCACCGGAGATGTAAAAATCGAAGGAACCAATGTTTCTATAAATGCCAGCGCACAATTTAAGGCAGAAGGAAGCGCGGGTGTAGAAATGTCATCTGGAGCTACTGCCGTTTTAAAAGGAAGTATGGTACAAATAAACTAAAATTATGGGAGCACCAGCCGCAAGAATTTCAGATATGCACGTTTGCCCAATGGTTACTGCAACGGTTCCTCATGTGGGCGGCCCGATTTTACCTGCCGGCGCGCCAACCGTTTTAATTGGCGGAATGCCTGCTGCATGTGTTGGCGACATGGCCACGTGTACAGGACCGCCAGATAGTATTGTTGCAGGATCATCAACGGTTTTTATTGGTGGCAAACCAGCAGCTCGTATGGGCGATTCAACTGCGCATGGCGGCACAATAGTCGCCGGATTAGCAACTGTATTAATTGGGTAATTATGGAAACAGAACAAGATTTTTTGGGTATTGGATGGAGTTTTCCTCCTGAATTTAAAGATAGTACCAAAGCCGTAATAATGCTGACAGATGAAAACGATATTAAAAGCAGTTTGGAAATCCTGCTTTCAACCAAAATTGGCGAGCGCATCATGCAGCCCAAATATGGATGTAATATGGATGAGTTATTATTTAGCCCATTAAACAGAACTTTAAAAACGTTTGTTTCTGAACTGATAAAAACGGCTATTCTGTATCACGAACCCAGAATTGACGTTGAGAAAATTGACATTACAAAAGGTGACGATTTGAGCGGCGAATTATTAGTACTGATAGATTTTAAAGTACGCGCTACCAATTCGAGAATAAATATGGTTTATCCATTTTACAAACAAGAAGGAACCAATTTATAAATTGTTAAAAGATGAGTAATTGTAATACTATATTGAGCGTTTTGACTTCTAATGGCAGCGACCAAAAGCAACGCTATCTCAACGCGTTACAACCCGAAAACATTCGTCTTAATGATTTTGAACTGACTGACTGGGTTTTGTTTGCCCATAATTTTTCTGAATATGTAAATTATTTTGAAACCTCAAATTCCCAAACTCCGTCAGGCAACTGGAAACCTTTTTTTGATTTCTTTAAATGGAATGGAGAAAAACCATCTATAGAAAATCAATTAAAACTGGACCGTGTCAAAAAAGAACTGACTGACTTAATCGAAGAGAATAAAAAAGGGTATGCCATTACACCGCATTTAACTTTATTCCTTACTTTTTTGATGCTGCTGGAAAACAGCAAAAAAAGATACAACAACCTTACGAAACGTCATCTGGATTTTTATTACAGCCAGATTTTACATATTGACAAACTGCCTGCCACACCAGATAAAGTATACCTGATTTTTGAGTTGGCAAAAAATGCTCTTCAGGAAAAAGTTGAAGCCAAAACAGGTTTTGACGGCGGTAAAGATACTTTGGGTAAAACCAGAACGTATTATACTAACAATGAATTGATAGCCAATAAAACGGTCGTTTCTTTATTGAAAAACATTTATAATGATATTGACGAAAAAAAAATAACAGCAAGCCCGGTCGCAAATTCTTACGATGGTTTAGGAGCTGCATTTCCCGATAAAAACAATACGCAATGGTGGCCTTTTGGTTACATTGATAAAACTGGTGTCTTACCCAAATTGCCAAATCCGACTTTGGGTTTTGCAGTAGCCTCACCTATTCTGTTTTTGTCAGAAGGAAAACGCAGCATTCAGATGAGTTTTACTTTTCAGAATGATATCACTGCTATCACTTCTGCCATTATAAAAGAATGCTTAAGCCTCCAGTTAACTACAGCCAAAAAATGGCTTGAAGTTGCCGAAATTGCATTATCATTACCCATAAAATCAGGCAGTACTTACACTACTTCTGTGAGCGGGAAAACGATGAAAATTGCTTTTCTCCTAGATGAAAATGCAGATGCTATTAGCGGTTATGATGCTAAAGTTTACGGTGAAGAATTTGCCACGAACCTGCCGGTTGCAAAATTTAATCTGGATGTTACAAAAGCCAATGGCTACGACTTATACAAATTATTGGCCGAAAACAAATTAGAAAACATCGTCATCAACATTGATGTTCAAAACATTAAGAATGCTGTTCTTGAAAATGATTACGGCAGTATCAACGCTGCAAAACCGTTTTTTGCTTTTTCACCACAGCCTGTTGATAGTTCTAACTTTCTGATAAAATACAACGAAGCTTTTACTAAAAAATGGGAAAATATAAATATCGATATACTTTGGAAAAACACTCCTGTTGATTTTGTAGAACATTATAAAGCTTACAAGACGACTGCCTTAAATACCATTAGTGTAGGTGCTTTTAAAAGCAGTGTCCTAAATGCCTCTAATGGTTTTATAAGTACTGGCGGAATCGTAACAGCTAACAGTTATTTTCAATATCAGCCTGCAATTTTATCTAATAATATCTGGCAGAATTACGGAAGTGCTGCAACTTTATTTACAGCAACAAATCCATTTAAAACGACATTAAATATAGCCAATTCTAATTTTATCACAGAGAAAAATGGCCAGCTAAAACTAACACTGACAAAATCGTTTTTACATAAATTATATCCAAAAATTTATGCTCTGGCACTTTCTACAGACGATGCCAATGTTGTAATTCCAAACGAACCTTACACACCACTGGCAGAAAATCTAATATTAAATTATACAGCTTCTGAAACAACCAAATTCTCAGTAACCGTAGGAGAAACATTAGAAGGAATTTATACTAAAAACGAAGCGAAATTATTTCATATTCATCCTTTTGGATATTCTGAAGAACACAGTTATCTAAAATCTATATTGGATTATGCAGAAAACGAAAATTCATATCTGATTCCTACGTATTGCAAAGGCGGAGAATTATTTATAGGTTTAGAAAATGTACAGGAATTACAGCAAATCACATTATTGTTTCAGGTTTTGGAAGGAAGTGAAAACCCAACGACACCCTCTTTTACCGGAAAACAGAAAATAGAATGGTCTGTTTTGGGCAATAACGAATGGCGCATTCTCAATCCTTCTGATATTTTAGGAAATGAAACGGATAACTTATTACAATCCGGAATTCTCAAATTCAACTTACCAAAAGAAGCCACTCAAAACAACACACGTCTTCCTAAAAATTACATCTGGCTTAAAGCCAAAATGCATAAAAAATTCGATGTGGTTTGTAAAATAACCGGAATTCATTCTCAGGCGGTTTTGGCTGCTTTTCAGGATAATGCTAATGATTTATCGCATTTAAAAACCGGATTAGAAGCCGGAACTATTTCTAAGCTGCTGCAAAGACTTAGTAATGTAAAATCGGTTACACAGCCTTATAACAGTTTTGATTATAAACCAGTAGAGTCCAGTGAAGATTATTACAGAAGAATCAGCGAACGCCTTCGACACAAAAACAGAGCGGTTACGATGTGGGATTACGAACATATCGTACTGCAAAAATTTCCGGAATTATATAAGGTAAAATGCCTGAACCATACCTGCGACGACTCGTATCAATCGCCCGGAAATGTGACTTTGGTTGTCATTCCGGACACGGTAAACAAGAACGTATTCGATATTTACCAGCCGCGGGTAAGCACCGCCACACTTAACAAAGTCAAAAAACATATTGATCAATTGAACTCCATGCATGTAACCACGTATGTGATTAATCCAAAATATGAAGAAGTTCAGGTTGATCTGAAAGTCAAATTTAAGCCGGGTTACGATGAAAATTTCTACATGCAGGAACTCAATGCCGATATTATCAAGTTTTTATCGCCCTGGGCACTCGACAAAAATATTCCGATCACGTTTGGGGTCACCATTCATTCCAGCCTGCTCATTAATTATATCGAAAAGCTGGGCTATGTGGATTATCTGCAAGATGTAAAACTATTAAAAAACGGGGTTTTGTCTGATAAAGCTGCCGTTCCGACTAATCCAAAATCGATTTTAGTTTCGGCAAAAAATCATGTAATCAGCACCAATGTCACCCAATGTACTGTTAAAACCATAGAACCACAAGAAGAATGTCAACTGTAAACCAACATATCAGCATCCCAAAAAACGTCAGTTCTAATGATGACATGAGTTTTGACTTCCTTCGAAAAAAAGGAATCGAGTACATTGAATCATTGGGAAGTCAGTTTTGGACAGACTATAACACGCACGATCCCGGAATTACGATTCTGGAAGTGCTTTGTTATGCGATTACCGATTTGGGTATGAGAATCAATCTTCCTATTGAAGATTTATTAAGCAACAACTCAAACCCTATTGAAGAACAGTTTTTTACGGCTACTGAAATTTTGCCCATGCAGGCTGTAACGGCTCTTGATTATCGAAAAATATTAATTGATATTGATCCAAACATCAAAAATTGCTGGCTTCAAAAAACGACCAAAAAATTATTCATCAATTGCAAAGAAGCTAAGATTTCTCTCAAAAAAGAGGATTTTATTGGCACCTTAGATACTTTTATTAAGGAATCTGAAATCAAGGGATATTATAACATACTGGTTGATTTTGAACAAATTAACAATGCAGAAAAGGCATTGCTTAAAACCAAAATAATCGAAAAGTTTCATGCAAACAGAAACCTTTGCGAAGATGTTTTGGAAGTCCGGGAAGTTGAAATTCAGCCTATTGCAGTCTGTGCTTTAATCGAGCTTGATCCGGAAGCCAACGAAGAATATGTTCATGCTCAAATCACTTTTGAACTCGAAAAATACTTATCTCCTGGAGTTAAATATTATTCGCTCGCCGAAATGTTCGATAAAGGATATTCCAGCGACCAGATTTTTGAAGGCCCTCTTTTGGAAAGGGGTTTTATTGATACTGCCGAATTAGAAAATTCGTCTTTGAGAACTGAAGTGCGTCTTTCTGATATTATGCAGATTATCATGAATATAGAAGGTGTAAATGTTATTAAAGACATCTCATTAAATAATTGTGATGCGATAGAAACAGAAGGAAGTGTTTGGAATATCTGTATTCCTGCTAATAAAAAACCAAGCCTTTGCCAAAAAAGTACACTAAACTTTAGCAAAGGCGTTTTGCCGGTTACGGTTAACAAAGTAAAAGCAAAACAATATTTAGAAGAATTAAAAGAAGACCTTGCCTATTCTCAATTAAATGCAGCTAAAAATAAGGACTTGCAAATTCCTCAGGGAAAAATTACAGAATCGGATTTCTATACGAGTATTACCAATAATTTTCCCGAAAATTATGGTATTGGCGAAATTGGACTTTCAGAATCTGCGAGTGGGGAACGAAAAGCCAAAGCCAAACAATTAAAAGGATACCTGCTGTTTTTTGATCAAATTTTAGCGAGTTATTTTAAACATTTAAGCAATGTCAAAGAATTGCTTTCTATCAACAGCGATCTGGAAGATACTTATTTTACGCAGGCTATTACTGACATGACAGGTTTTGAGGAAATTGTAAATGAGGCATATTTATCATCAAATGAAGAAAAACTAGATGAATTACTTTTTAGTGATCTCGATGACGCTGTTAAAAGACAAAACCAGATAAAAGACCATCTCATTGCACGGTTTGCAGAACGGTTTGCAGAGTATGCTTTTTTGATGAAATCATTATATGGCGCTTCGTCTGATGAAATCGTGCTGCAAAACAAATCCGATTTTTTAATCAATTACGATACGATCAGCAGTAAACGCGGCAGCGGGTTTAATTATTTTAATCAGCCAGTATCCAATTTATGGAACACTTTTAATGTGACAGGATTAGAAAATCGAATTGCAGGTTTATTAGGAATCAAAGGAGATAAAAATCCGGCTACGGGCAAAAGAGGAATCAAAAGAAAAAATATCTCTGGTTTGTTTGTCCAGCTTTATGATCCGAGTCCGGGCGTGGTTCCAAATCTCTTTAGATGGAGAATTAGAAACAGTGCCAATGAAATCATTTTAACCGCAACCGAAGATTATGACAATCAATCGAAAGCAATTAAGGAAATGTATTTTTCTATCCTGAAAATTTATGAAACAAGTGAAAAAGAAATAGAGCAGGCATTTGAAAAACTTTTTAAAAACAGAGAAAATGGAATTGCTTTTCAAGATACGGTTATCGACACTTTTGAAGTAATTGAATCTGCTGCTCATGAATACTCGTTTCATATCATTAACCCGGAACTCGTTGATGATTTGAGCAATCCTGACAGAATCATAGCGCGCCAATATATACTCTATGCCACTCTGGAAGAAGTAAAAACGGCAATGCTTGATTTACTGATTTTCTTTAAAGAAGAATTTAGCGATGAAGGTATTTTTCTGGTAGAACATATTTTACTGGTTCCAAATCCTGACGAAGTAATTGATGCCGGCTATTATATGCCAATATGTGCAGATGACTGCTCTGGAGACTGTTGCGTACCCAATCCGTATTCTTTTAAAATTAGTGTGGTTTTACCCGGATATACGTACCGGTTTGCAGATGTTGATTTTAGAAATTTTGCTGAAGACGTAATCCGGCAGGAAATCCCGTCTCATATTTTGGGCAAAATATGCTGGATTGGTTATAGAAAAGATCAAATAACTCCAAAAGATAACGACTTGCTTGATTTTGAAAGGGATTTCAAAAATTTTCTGATTGACAAAACGCAAAACAAACAAGATGCTTTACCAGAATTCATTAAGTCATTATCAAAATTAAATTCTGTTTATCCAACCGGCACATTGTACAATTGTGTAGATGAAGAAGAAGATATTTCAGGAAAAATAGTATTAGGAAGAACAAATTTAGGAACAATATAAAATACAAAGGTCATGGCAGCAAAACTTACCACCATTACAGGACATTATCATAGTTATGTAGCAGATCAGGTGTTAACACACTTTCAGCTCAACGAAACTATTGATTATTTTGATGACCAAAATCGATTAAGCAAAATCTTTCTTACCGGTACAGGAATTGTCTGCGGCTTTCAGGTTTCAGCCAATGTGGGGTACTCTACTGTTACGATAACGCAGGGAAACGGAATTACTACTGACGGTGATTTGATAAAACTGACCACAAAACCCCTTACCCCTGCAGATCAGGCGAAGGCAACTCTTATTAAGCAAAAATTGTTCTCGATTGATATTTCAAAAATTGATTATAAAACCTATAAAGTATTTGATACAGACAAAGGCAATTACCCGCATTTTAAAAACGCCGGCAATACAATATTGCCTATGTGGGAATTACTGCCGGAAAAACCAGCCGGAACTCCTTTGGAAAGCGGCGAATCTTTATTAACAACTTTTGCCAACTTAAAAAATCATGTTGTCATTTTATATCTTGAAAATTATACCAAAGATACCGCTTTATGCGATGAGGTTGATTGTTCTAACAAAGGCGGTGAAGAAATTTTTAACTTACGTGTACTGGTTGTAAGCCAGGCAACTGCTAATATCATTATTGGCAAAAGCGGTTCTCCTGAAAGAGATCCTCTTTATAATAAATACGATGTTTTTCAAAAATACAGCACGCTTGACGAGTTGGGCGTAAAAAAAGTAATCCCAACATTCAACAGTACTTCGACAGCCAATCAAATCAAACAGCTATTTACTACTGTTGTCAATGATGTTTCGTTTAAATCTGAATTACTTGCTAATTTGGCTACCGTTCTTATACCCTTTGGTTATACAAGTCAGCTTACAGCCATCAATACCCGCATCACGGCCCTGCTTACTATTGACCCAATCAATATTCCGGCAGATATTCATTACCGATACGATTTATTAAAAGATATCGTGGCGACTTACAAAGAACTCAAAGATCTTTTTATTCAGCTCAAATCAGAGTGTAATCCGCCTATTGGTTCATTTCCAAAACATTTATTATTAGGATTTGTAGAAGATAATAATCGTTTTAAAGATTACAGACACCAATTTTACAAAGCGGCGGCTTTAGACCAGAATAAAACATTCAGCCATTTTGATTCTTTAGTCAGAAGGTTAAAAGGAATTTTAGATAATTATCAGGTAACGGCCAATAGCATTAAAATTACGCCATCAAAAACAATGGGTAAATTAGGCTCTAAATCGGTTCCGTATTACTATAATGTCGACGATAATTTATTGCATGCCTGGGATTTTGAAAAAAGCAGCCTTTATAATCATCAGGCCAATTTTAGTTATCATACTACAAATTTGGCAAACAATGATTATATCAAAACACCGCTGGGTTATTGTACAGACGATTATGATTTTTATCGAATTGAAGGTTATTTAAACGATAGTGTCGATGATGTAAAAGCATTTTTAAACTCAAAAAGAATAGAATTCGGACTGGATTTTGATTTTTATATTTTGGATGTTACTGAAAATGCTGCCGATTTAAAAATCTTATTCAACACTAATTATTCTTTTGAGCATAAGGCTGGTGTTAAAAAAGGAGGAACTTTGCTGCTGCTAAAATCAGGAACAGCATTTATAACCGATTTTGCTATTGATGGAAAAATAAGCCCTGACAACGGACTTGGATGCTGTACCATTATGGGATGTCTCTATCCGTGGATCAGCTCCTTACGTTATATCAATAATTTGTCCAGAAGTATCAGAGGAACCCAAAGCAAACGGGTTGAAATGCCTACGCATTACACATTAAGCATAAAAAAATATTCTATAAATGGGGTAAATTTAATCACCAACAGAGTTTTAGTAAACATTCCGTTAGACCAGATTCTCGCCCGTCGTCTGCATGTAGTAATGGAAACACTCAACAATCTATTCCCTACAGGGCTTTTATTTGATTTTATTGAAGAAGAGAAAAAACTTAGAATTATGCGCCTTGAAAAAGATGTTTTTGAATTTGAAGTTCAGGATATTACACTTTCAAAATCTGCTCCAATCTATACGTTTACAGAAAACGGCGTGACCAAAAATGGCAAAGTGTTCTCTACAAATAAAATAACCTGTGCTATTATCAACTCACATAAAGCCAATATTTACAAAAAAATACATGCTAATTATGATCCGATTAATAAAGACGATGACAATTTTGGACGCTTTAATGATGATTGGGATAAATTCGAATATTTAAGAGGCCGATTGAGATACCATGAGGTTACAGAATCCTATATGAGATTTCCAAAAACGTTTGAAGATTTCTACACAATACCGATGATTTACAATAATCAGGAAATTGAGGACACAACTGTAGCAGAAGAACTAATGTCTATTGCTGACCAAATCATAAACATAAATGATAATTATAATAATATTTATATTGGCGGCGACTGGGTAAACGGAAACTGGGTTAACCCTACCATGCAGTCTTATTACTTAAAAAATTATGATGATACCAACGATGAGTTAGTGCGATTTATGAATTTGAGAACAAAAATTCATAATGAAGAAAAAGTGAGTAAATACATGATTCACATTGATACTACCAGAACCGTAAAAACGTCAGAGTTTGATGAACTAATCAGCCGATATGCTAAAAAAGCAGAAATCTATTTCTACAAACCCACAAACGGCAATTTTATTAAAATAGAAGCAAACCGTTTTAGAAACCTAAATAGAAAAATAACGGAGCCTGTGGTTACAAAACCCGTAGTCACTAAACCCCTAGTTACCAAAAGAGATCTGAAGAAACCGGGTGACACCAAATAAAAAAGCTTGAGACTTATACCAGAACTGGCAGGTCTCAAGCTTTAATGGGGAGCTGCTATCAATTACGATAACTATCTTTTCCCAGTATAACCTCTCGGTCAGATACAAATGTAAGAAAAAAAATTAAACTATCAAATAAAAATGAATAAAAATTCACATAGTATTCAAAGAGTTTTTTTAGAAATAGAAACACCTTCAATGGTGATGGCTAATTCTATCAAAAACAGCCTTGCTATGTTTGTGCAGGAGGAGGTGATCCCGATCTTCGAAAAACATTTTAATTTGGTTAAAAATATTGATAATCAGATAATTCAACTAGAAAAATTAGAAATTAACATTCAATCCATTACAGGAAAAAATGACACCTCTTTTTCTAAAAATGACATAAAAAACCAAATCGAAAAAGAGGTACAAAAAGCCTTGAATGGTTTACAAAAAAACACTAAAAATGAAGATGAAAAAGGTTCTGAAATTCTTACAATTTCGCATGAGGACAAAGACCTCAAAACCTTACTTTATTTTATAGAAAATGGCAGTATGCCGTGGTGGTTTTCTAATGCGGGTGAGGTAGATTTTTTAAAAAAAGTCAATCCTGACCGATTAAAAAATGATGTTTTCAGAATTCCGTTTAACAGATTAATACAGCAAAAAAAAGTTCAAAACCGAATCGTAAATCAGTTTTCAAATCAGGAAATTGCTGTTTTGAGTTCGGCCGTTTTAGGTTCAGAAAATCAGCAAAAAGCATTTTCAAAAAACAATTTGCTGCAGCTGCTAAATCAAAAAACGCACTCTTTTAAAGCGACATTCTGGCAATTGATTTTTGATTTTTGGATTGAAAAAAACCCAATCAACCTCATCAAATTTTATTATCAGAAGCAGGCTCAGTTTTCATCTAATAAAATGTCCTTTGAAAATTTTATTCAAAATATAAAAACACTCGTACCGCTTGATTTTACTGATAAAGAGCTAACCGAAATGAAAACGCAGTATTTGATTTCTGAAAAAGAAAAGCCAATTAAAAAAGAAGAAAATATATTAAAATCTGAAAGCAGTTTAATAAAAGAGGAGTCTATAACCGATGATGATTATCAGGAAGATAGTCTGGGTTCTAAATCCTGCTACGTGCAAAATGCAGGTTTAATTATTTTGCATCCCTTTCTAAAAGAAATGCTCAAAAGCTGTGGTTTAATGGATGACAATAACACTCTTTTAAACAAGGAGTTAGCTGTACATGCTTTGCATTATGCTGCTACAAAAAGAGAAAATGACTATGAACATCTGATGCTTTTTGAAAAGTTCTTATGCGGAATACCAATGCAGCAATCCATACAAAAAGAAATTAAAATTGATGACAAACATAAGGAACAGGCAGAAAAAATGTTAGACGCTGCGGTTTATCATTGGTCGGCTTTAAAAAATACTTCTACAGCTGTTTTAAGGAGCGAATTTCTTCAAAGAGAGGGTAAACTGGACTGGAGCGAATCTAATCCGAAACTGACAATTGAACGCAAAACGCAGGATCTTTTATTAGAAAAAATTCCATGGAATATCAGCATCGTTAAAATTCCGTGGATTCAAAAATTAATCTATACCCAATGGTAGAAATTCCAACGGTAAAAATTTATAGTTATGAGAGCATTTGACCAACGAAAAAGAAACAGTCCCGACAGCGGTACTTTTTTTGGCCCTAAAATTCAGAAGAAGTTAAAAACAGGAACGGTTGGAGATAAATATGAAGCAGAAGCAGATCATGTAGCCGATAAAGTGGTGAATAATAATGCATCTGGAGGCGGACTTTTGCAGTCGAAAGAACAAGTACAGCAAAAACCTGTTTCAGAAACCATTTCTGCTGTTCAGGCTAAGGACATGAAAGAGGAAGAATCTGTTCAAAAAAAATCCGATAAGAAAGAAGAAGAAAAACCAGTTCAGAAAAAATCGGATAAAAAAGAAGATGAGAAACCGGTTCAGAAAAAAGATAAAAAAGAGGAGGATAAACCTGTTCAGAAAAAAGACAAAAAAGAGGACGAAAAGCCTGTTCAAAAAAAAGAACAAAATTCAGAGACAGAAATTCAGAACAATGAATTAGAAGGAAAACTGGATAGCTCAAAAGGCGGCGGAACCGGTTTGGATAGAAAAACCAAAGGCGAAATGGAGTCTGGCTTTGGTACGGATTTTAGCAATGTAAAAATTCATACAGATGCCAGAGCTGTTCAAATGAGTCAGGAATTAGGAGCTCAGGCTTTTACCAATGGCAATGATGTTTACTTTAACGAAGGAAAATACAATCCCGGTTCAAAAGAAGGTAAACATTTGCTGGCACACGAATTAACCCATACAGTGCAGCAAAACAGAAGTGCCAATAAAGTACAACGCTATGCAAAAGATAACGGTTGGAGATATTCTCCTCCTGCAGCTGTAAAAAGATCAATAAATGAAATACAAGCAATTGTAGGTACTACTCCAGACGGCACATACGGCACAAATACAAAAAATGCTGTTATAAATTATCAAAAGAAATTGACTGGTGCTGGCTTGTACAAAGATACTATTGATGGCAAATGGGGTAAAAATACCGAAAGCGCTCACATTTCATTCTCTCAGGAAGTTGAGGCAGAAACCTACAATTGTTCAGGTTTAGCTTTCAAAACATTCACAAGAATTGGACTGGCAGATACAAAAAAAATCTTATCCACTATGACAGCTTTGGCAAAACCTACAGATACTTGTGATCCAAGAGATTATAAATTTTGGTTTTGGGAGTACACTCTTACACAAACCGACACCCTTACCGGAGCATCGGCTAGCGGTACCGACTTTCACATTGTTGGCGGTCAAACCGATGGAAAAGGAAATGACCCAACTCAGGTAATGTCTAAAAATGGAGGAAGACCCGTTAAAGGTCCTGGCTCAGCTATGTCCTGGCAACCTCCTGCATCTGAAATTACTACTCAAAGCAATCACAAAGAAACGGTTGTTCCCAATTCTATTAAGACCAGAACAAATATGGTTTTGAAATGTTTTTGCAGTAAAAAACTTCCTTAAATTTAATAGATGAAAAACGGCAATCTTTATAAATCCCTACCTGTTTTCTATCTGTTGATAATTCTTTTAACCTCATTAATAACTTGCACTAACAACACAAAAAATAACAAAATGAAAAACGAAAACCCACATATTATTAAGAACAACAATGTAATTGTATTAGAATACACCCTTAAAAATAATAAGCTTAATGGTGTGTGCAAATGGTATTCTTTGGATGGCACTTTACTTACAAGCGGAATTTTTAAGGACGGAAAACCTTATGAAGGCTCGTTTTTAAATTGGAGCTTAAAGATTCAAAACATTTTTAAGGAAGATCCGTATGAAACTTCGGTATATTGTAGAGATTGGGTTGAATTTTATGAAAGCGGATTTGATTCTAATCTACCTGATTATAATGAGTTTATGGAGTTTTATCAAAATGGAGCAAAAAAAACGAACTAAATCATATTAGGTCATGGGTGCTTTTTCAACAACAAGTAATGCTAAACCAAAGAGTTCTTCTTTTTCAAATGAAAGGAATAATGATGCTTTTTTTGGTGTACAGGCAAAACTCAACATTGGAAAATCAAATGACAAACATGAAATTGAAGCAGACAAAGTAGCCGATACGGTTATTGCAAATAAAAAGAATGTTGCTCCCGACCCATTTTTTACGGCTTCGCCCACTCTTCAAAATAAAGCCACCACAGAAGGAATTACTCCGGTGGTTCAGCCAAAATTAAAAGTAGTTCATAATAAACAAGCAGTATCTCCCGGTACTTTTTTTCCTGCTTCGCCCGTTATTCACAACAAACGAACCAGCGAAATCCAGAAAAAAAACGATACCGAAAAAGAGGTGCAAAAAGAAACCGCAGCCGAGAAAAAGATTCCGGTTGTTCAATTAAAATCAGATAAAGAAGAATCTGTACAAAACAAAATTGAATCTCCTAAACCGAAAGAGAAAACAACTACTTCTAAATCTTTAGTACAGCCGAAAAAAGAAGAAGAAATTCAGAAAAAAAACACGGTTGAAAAAGTCGATACCGCTCAAAATAAACCCGATTCGGTAAAAACTGAAAGTCCGAAACATAAGGAACCGAACCTTGCTCCAAAACCACTGATTCAGAAAAAGAAAGAAGAAGAAATTCAGGCTAAAGAGGAAGAGGAAATTCAGGCAAAAGAAGACGAAAAAGAACTTCAGATGAGTGCGGGCGCAGATGCAAATCCTTCTGACAGTTCTAACTTAGAAAGTACTTTAAACAGTAGTAAAGGCGGCGGAAATCCGCTATCGGGAAAAGTAAAAAGCGACATGGAATCTGGCATTGGAGCCGATTTCAGCAATGTCCGCATACACAATGACTCAACCGCTGTTAAAATGAACCAGCAATTGGGAGCACAGGCTTTTGCAACAGGAAATAATATCTATTTTAATGAAGGAAAATACAATCCGAATTCAACGGCTGGAAAGCATTTACTGGCCCACGAATTAACACACACTGTACAACAAGGAGCAGCAATCAGAAAAAAACCGGAACCAATATCTCCGGCTCCGGAAATGATTCAGGGTTCGTTTCTCGATTTAGTTCCCGACTGGATCATCAATCAGGCACGACACGTTCCGGGTTATACCCTTTTTACTGTTATTGTTGGTTATGATCCATTGCGACAAGTCGATGTAGAACGAACTCCTATCAATCTTGTAGAAGGATTAATGGGGCTTATTCCTTTTGGAACAGCCATATTTGACAAACTTCAGGAATATGGAATACTACAGCAGGTTTTTGACTGGGTCGAAGGAAAATTAAGCGAACTGGGATTAACAATCGACAGTATTCTGGATATGGTCGAAGATGTCTGGGACGAAGTATCGTTTCCTTACACCGATATAATTGATTTAGTAACCGAAAAATTTAATGAGTTAGTTAACAGAATAACTTCTTTTGTAAGCGCAACAGTAGATCAGGTAATTACCTGGATAAAAGAAGCTTTGATTGGTGTTGCGGAGCCAATTTTAGCCGAAAACAAAGCGTGGTCATTAATCAAAAAAATAATCAAATACGATCCGTTGCGCGATGAAGCGGTCAATGCCACAACGGTCGAAATATTAGAAGATTTCCTGATATTAATTGACAAGCAAACAGAGCTTGAACAAATGCGTGAAAAAGGCACGCTGCAAAAAACCGCTGATTGGCTTGATACTCAGGTTGGTACTTTCACTTCATTATTAGGCGAACTTCGCGGACTCATAACTTCGGCCTGGGATGCTATTCAGCCGGCGAATCTGGCAAATATCGCCGAAAACCTTTCCATACTGGCAGATCAGGCTGGAGGATTTCTGCAAAGAGTTTGGGATTTTGCCTCGGGTGTAGCGCTCAAAGTATTAGAACTTGTTAAGGAGTCATTATTGGGATGGCTTTCAGCTCAGGCTGCTACCGTAAGAGGTTATTCACTGGTTAAGGTAATTATTGGAAAAGATCCTTTTACACAAGAAGCTGTGCCTCGTACAGTTCCAAATCTTATTAGAGGTTTTATGAGCCTAATGGACGGAGGCGAAGAACAGTATGCCCAAATGGTCGAATCGGGTGCAATAGCCCGAATCGCAGGTCAGATTGAAGCGGCAGTTGCCACTTTGAACATGACACCAGAATCTATAATACAGTTATTTACTGACATTTGGAATTCTATGTCTATTAATGATCTCATTCATCCCATAGATGCATTTATGAGAATCATTGAAAAGTTTGGAGAGCCTATTGGACGTTTGATTGCATTTGTTGCAGAAATTATCCGAATTGTTATTGTTGCCATTCTGGAGATTATGAATTTCCCTTTCGATCTCATAGGAAACATCATTACCAGGGCATTAGAAGCAATTGAGGATATTAAAAAAGATCCTATTGGTTTCCTGAAAAATATTCTCAAGGCTTTAAAACAAGGATTCATTCAGTTCTTTGATAATATCGTAACTCATTTAATCAACGGTGTTACAGGCTGGCTTATGAGCGAGCTAAAAGATGCTAATATTCCGGTACTTACCGATTTCTCTTTACAAGGTGTTATTACCTGGGTATTGGAAGTATTGAATATCTCCATGGAAAAAATCTGGGAAAAACTAGCTGCACATCCTCGTATAGGGCCAGCAAGAGTCGCCAGAATCCGAAGCATGATTAATACTCTTGAAGGCATTTGGACATTTATCAAAGATGTTCAGGAGCGAGGAATGGCAGCCATTTGGGATAAAATACAGGAACAGCTCAGCAACCTTTGGAATACTGTTCTCGATGCCGTGAAAAACTTTGTCATGGAACGTATTGTCAATCGAATAACTGCCAGACTTTTGAGCATGTTAGATCCAACCGGAATTATGGCGGTGATAAACGGTGCCATGGCTTTCTTTAGTGCCATACAAAGTTTTATAAAATACTTGCGAGAAATGCTCGAGGTAGTCAATTCCTTTGTCAATGGCGTTGCAGATTTAGCCAGAGGAAATGTCACTACAGCTGCAGACTATTTAGAAAGAACCATGGGACAAGCAATGCCAGTTGTAATTGGCTTCTTAGCTAATCAGGTTGGATTAACCGGAATTGGTGCAAGAATTGGCGAAATGATTATTTCTGTACAGCAAATGGTTGATGAGGCATTGACCTGGTTAGTAAACCAGGCTGTAGACAGAGGAATGGCGATGCTAGACAGGCTTATGGGAAGAAGTGCGCCAGAAGAAGCAACTGCTTCCGGTCCTATTGCAGGAGCTTTAGCTGAAATTAATAGTGAATCTGAAAAAGAAAAAGATGGAGGACAAATTACTCAGGAAGAAGCAGAAGTAATTAAAAATAAAGTCAATGCCGATCATCCTAATGTTATTAATATTTCATCTGTTACCGATGGTGGAGAAAATTGGGATTTCATCTATGTTCAGAGGTCTGTTATACACATTTCTAAATCAGGAGCTGAAATAAATATTCAAGATTTGTTGTTGGATAAATCAAATGATACATATTATTTAGTTACTGCAAAAAATGCAGCTACACAACAATTGACAATGAAAATTTTAAATCACCCTACTTCAACTATTGCTTATAATACCACCACTATAAATGAAGGTATTGAACAAGGAACTTGGGAAAAACTCTCTCCAGGAGGCAGCTCACCTGTGAGTATTGGACAACATATTAAAGCTCCTTATATAACAGGATCTTATATAGCTGAAATAGTGGAACCAGAAAGACAAGGTTTAGTTTCGTATAGATTCCGTAGACAAACTGCTAAATTCAGTACTGTATTTAGTAATTTTGTCACAAAAGTAAGTACTGGGGAAATAATCGTTATAAGTCAAGATAATGAATATTTGAGAAGCCAAACACCTTCTCCAGAACTACAATCTTGGGCACAATCCGTATTACCACCTAATGCTCAAGACCCTGCTTTTTTATCATTAACTGTTGATGGTACTGCACATGCGGATCATATTATACCATTTACAGCAATTGTACAAATGTCTGATTTTAACTTTCTGACCACTGAACAAAAAATTGCTGTTTTAAACTTAATGGAAAACTTTGCCGCATTAAGCCCTAGAGCAAATTTATCAAAAAATACAAGATCGTATGCACAATGGACTCGTCACGCTGAATTGAATATTCCTGTTGATAATGCATTTAGAAGAATGATGATGAGAAGAGAAACTCAGGCAAGGGCTGCACTTGTTGCTAAGATTAATGAATTTTTAAGATTAAATACACCACCTTGAAAGGCTAATGATTTACCGCTTTCATTATTAATGAAAGAATAAAAAAGTTAATGTTAATTCAATCTTCAGGGCGACCAAAATAAAATAAAAACTGGAAAGATTGTATAGACAACAATTTGAAAACATTTAAAAAAATAAAGTCATGCAAAAAACATTCTACCAAAAAGAACTGCTTATTAAAGCGACCCAACAAAGAAAAGGTGCAAATAACAATAAGAAAGACGTTGAAAAAATCCAGTCCTGGCTTAATTTATTTGCTATGCAAAATCCAAATTCGGGAACCGCAACGGGTATCGATGGTGATTTCGGGCCTGCAACAGAAAAGGCTGTAGTGAACTTTCAAAAATTCAACAGCTTATCCCAAACTGGAATTGTTGATCAAAAGCTATTTGATATACTGGTTTCACCACTCAAAAAAGCTTTTGAAAGTCCAATATCAGGTAATAATTTGAGAGAATTAATTGTAAATGCAGCTAAAAATCATCTCAAAAATCATCCATTTGAGCTTGTTATTAACACTCAAAGTAATTCTGGCCCGTGGGTGCGAAGTTACATGGATGGAAATGAAGGAACCGACTGGTTCTGGTGTATGGGCTTTGTTCAGGGCATTATTGATCAGGCAGCTTCTGTTCAGGGAAAAAACTTCAAAACCCTTATGCCTTTAACGTACAGTTGTGATACAGTTGGCACAACGGGAATTCAAAAAAAAATACTGACTCGCTTTCAAACGGCAAGAACCAATCCGGCTCTCATAAAACCCGGTGACATATTCCTTCTGCAAAAAACAACAAATGACTGGATTCATACCGGAATTGTGATTGCGGTTCAAGGCGATATAATAGAAACTATTGAGGGTAATACCAATATTGATGGTTCTCATAACGGAAACGCGGTCATGAACAGAATCAGAAACTTTAAACAATCTAAACTTGATTTTTTTTCAATAGAATCCTTAGTTATATAAAAAATGGAAAATGTATTCACTTACTTAAAAAACCAATTCGTATTTCAGCTTGACGTACTTTTTCAAGTTGATGACCCGGCACAAAAACCTGTTTTAAATCAACAGGATTATAATGGGTTTATTATCGAATTCATTATCGAAAATCATCTGACGGAGATCGACATTCTCTTATTAGGATTAGCTTTTGTTCCGCATGTTAAACCAGATTTTTTGAGCGCTGTTATTGCCGAATATTTACCAAATGGCGGCGAGTTACCTGAATTTGGTGGTGTTAAGGCAAAAAATCATAGAGGAATTTTACCAACCGGGGAAACGGCGCAGTTTTTAATTGCCGGAAATAACTTAAACGACAGGGTTGCTTTCTACAATTATTTACACAATCACTCCTTTCTTTTTCAAAAACGAATTATCAGGATAGAATCTGTTCCAAATGGAGAACCTAAATTGAGTGGTTTGTTGAGTTTAGAAGACGAATACATCGAAAAATTCATTACAGGTAAAATTCTTAAACCTCAACTGAGCAGTATTTTCCCGGCACAATTAATAGAAACCCAATTAGACTGGGACGATTTGGTACTGAATCCAACAACTCTAAATAACATCAAAGAGATTGAGACGTGGCTTAAATTCAATGAAATTTTGCTTCAGGAATGGGATATGAAATCAAAAATAAAACCCGGTTTCAGGGTCATGTTTTATGGCGCACCCGGAACCGGAAAAACGCTTACAGCTTCTCTTCTTGGAAAGTATACAAAAAGAGATGTGTACCGAATCGACTTGTCTATGGTAGTTTCAAAATACATAGGAGAAACCGAGAAAAATCTTTCTTCTCTTTTTGACAAAGCAACTGATAAAGACTGGATTCTCTTTTTTGACGAAGCCGATGCTGTTTTCGGAAAAAGAACCAATGTAAGAGACGCCCACGATAAGTATGCCAATCAGGAAGTTTCGTATTTGCTGCAGCGTATCGAAAATCATCCCGGACTGGTTATTCTGGCTTCTAATTTTAAAACCAATATTGATACTGCTTTTACCCGAAGATTTCAGTCAATAATTGAGTTTGAAGTACCTTCTTATGGGGAACGTTTACAGCTTTGGAAAAATAATCTCCCTAAGGGTATTAGAATTGCTGAGGATGTAAACCTTAACGAGCTTTCAAAAAAATACGACATAACCGGCGCCAATATTGTCAACATCATTCAGTATGCCTGCCTGAGAACATTAGAAGATAAAAATGAAAACATTAAACTTGATCATCTTCTTCAGGGAATTAAAAAAGAATATGCTAAGGAAGGAAAAATGATGTAAATGAATGAGTGATGATTAAGAACTTTACATCTTAATTCTTTAACTTTTATTTGAATGTTGCGGATTATTTGAGTGAATTATGATTAATTTAGTTATACTCTACTAATGAGTTTTCTAATTATCTCACATACGAAAACATGAATTTAAATTTCACAAATATTCCTATTCTTACAACCGAAAGATTAGTGTTAAGAGGTCTATCAGAACAAGATACAGAACCCATTCATCAGCTTCAATCTGATCCTGTTGTAAATGCATTTGTTGGAAGAGATAATTCTTCGACCTTAGAAAAAGCAAAAGCCTATATTGTAAGAATAAATAATTTGATACAACAAAAAGAATGTCTGTATTGGGCAATCTCTTCAAAAAATGACAATAAATTTATTGGCAGCGTTTGTCTTTGGAATTTTGATCCTGAAAATGAAATTGTAGAAATCGGATATGAAATGTTGTCTGAATTTCAGGGCAACGGTTTTATGTCAGAAGCCTTAAAAGCAGTTATTGAATTTACTTTTAATACAATGGAAGCAAAAATAATAACGGCTTTTCCATCATCAGATAATAGTACTTCGGTTAATTTATTAAAAAAACTGCATTTCACTTTTGAAAACAAACCTTATAATAATAAACACGAAAATATAAAAAACATAACTACTTATGTTTTAAGATCCCGCTAGTACTGCCTAAAATTACTTATCTCTTAAAAACATCGCTAAACTGATAGAGCAAACGTTCTATCAGTCTTAAATCTTCTGTGATAATATCAGACCTTCCCTGCATTTCCTGCTGAAATGAAATATCTTTTTTGTACGATGTCTTTAAACCATTAGGAAATGAAACATCAATTAATAAATTTCCTGCTGTATCCGGAGTCAGCGATACTGCCTTGATTTTACCTTTGATAATTCCAAATTCCCTATCCGGAAAATTAGTCAGCTTCACATTTACGGTTTGTCCAATTTTTATTTTTCCTGAATTTAATGCCGGAGCACTCACCTTCCCTATATAACCATTTTCATTATTTGGAATTATTGCAAAAATTGTAGATCCAGCCTCAACAGATTGATTTTCTGACCAAATTTGCAAAAAGGTAATTTTGCCCTCTATAGATGATCTGAGTACATAACTTAATTCCCAGTCTTTTATAGCTTTTTTTAATTGATAAAATGCCTGAACTTTATTGTTTTCCAGGTTTATCAACTCTTTACTTTCATTTATGTGGGTGGTTTTACTATTTCGGTTCAGGTCGTTTAATGATGATTTTAACTGCGAAATTGTGCTAAGCAGATTTTTATATCCTTTTTGTGCCTGCAAATAAACTAATCTTTGTCTTTCTACTTCCTGAGAAGAATAAATTCCTTTTTGAAATAAAATCTCATACCGGTCCAGTTCATTTTTTTGAAGAACTAATTCTCTCTGATTGATTTCTTTTTGAGATACGAGCAAATTCAATCTTTCTTTTAGCTGAATATCTTCATAATTTTGGGCAATATCTTCTACATGATACGGCTGAAGTTTAGTGTTAAGCTGATCTGCTATATATTCTTTTCTGAAATTTGCAAAAGCACTTTCTACATCGCCCAGTTGTACATATCCCAGTTTTGCAAAAGGAAAGGCAGTTTTTTCAATGTCTATTGTGTCTACTATACTTTTGAGCAGAAAAACATCATTATATTTTGCCGAATTTTCCAGAACCGCAAGCGGTGTATTTTTTTTCACCAGTGTTCTGTCTGCAACCAAAATTCTATCAATTTTCCCTGATGTCCTCACAATTAGTTTTTGTGGCGGTGTATTGGTAGTAATTGTGATTTGAGAATTTATTATATCCGGATATTTTACAAACCATGAAATTAAGAACAGGATAAAAATAAAGACTAGCAAAATAGTATTCCCCCATTTTTGAATTGCTTTTGGAGGATCAGACAAAACGTCTCTTACCTCTTCGCTGTAAATTTTCAGTCCATCATTTAGTGCTTCCATTAATTTCCTAGTTCTAATTGATTTTTTACCAACTCATAATATTTACCTTTCAATCTGGTCAAATCAATATGGTTTCCTTGTTCTACAATTTCTCCGTTTTCGAGTACAATAATATTATCTGCACTTTTTACTGTACTTAATCTGTGAGCGACAATAATGGCAGTTTTACCAGAAATAAAATTATTCAGGTTCTCCATAATCACCTTTTCATTATTGGCGTCGAGAGCACTTGTTGCTTCATCAAAAAATAAATAATATGGGTCTTTGTAAACTGCCCTTGCAATCATAAGACGCTGCTCCTGGCCTCCGCTCAGTCGTATGCCTGATGTTCCTAATTCTGTATTATATTTATTAGGCAGCCTTTCGATAAAATCTTCTATATTGGCAACAAATGCAGCATTGTTCAACTTTTCTCTGTCAATGATTTCATTCTGTTCAGATTCAGAAATATTCCCGGCAATGGTATCATTAAACATAAAAGTATCCTGCATGACTGCGCCACAATTTAAACGCCAGAAATCATTGTGAATGTCGTTCAGATTTATTGCACCAATATTTATACTTCCTCCAACAGGATCATAAAATCGTAAAAGCAGCTTCATTAAGGTAGTTTTACCGCTTCCGCTGGCACCAACTATCGCTGTCGTTTTCCCTTCCGGAATAACACAACTGATATTCTTTAAGATTAATGGGGAAGATTTTCCGCCATAGCGAAAAGATAAATCTTTTAAAACAATCGATTTATCTTTTGGCAGTTCTTTTGCCTTATGTGCCGCGTCTACATCTTCATCTTCTTTTAAGTGTACCTGAGATAAACGTTCTAAACTTATTTTGGCATCTTGCCAGGATTGAATGAAAAGCACAAAATTGCTTAGTGGCATATTAAGCTGTCCTACTATAAACTGTATAGAGGTCATCATACCTAGTGTCAAATTGCCATCTACAACTGCTTTTGCCGAAAGGAAAGTGATGATAATATTTTTTAACTCATTGATAAAATTGGCGCCAATAGTTTGGTATTGAGCTAATTTTAAGGTACTCAACGAAGTTTTGAACAGACTGATCTGATTGAACTCCCATTTCCAACGATTTTTTCTTTGGGAGTTGTTTATTTTTATTTCCTTAACTCCATTAATAATCTGAATTAATGAGGTTTGATTTTGTGATAGCTGATCAAATCTTTTAAAATCTAATTCTGCTCTTTTTTTCAAAAAGAAAAATGTCCATCCAACATACAAAACCGCCCCGATTATAAATACCAGAAAAATTGTTAAGTCATAAAAAGCCAGAATTGCATTAAATATCACAAAAGTCACCATCGAAAAAATCATATTTAGACTCGAAGATGATATAAAATTCTGAATACGTGTGTGATCTGTAATACGTTGTAAATGTTCTCCGGCATTTCTGGTTTCAAAATAGTTGACCGGTAATTTCAGCATTTTATACAAAAAATCTGAAATCATTTTGATGTTAAACCTGCTTGTAATATGTATAAGAATCCATTCTCTAAAAACACTAACTAATGTTTGTGATAAAATAAGAACCAGCTGCGCCACAAGAATCAGGTAAATAAACGGCATATCCTGATTATTAACCCCAACATCAACAATAGACTGCATCAAAAAAGGCAATATAAACTGAATACAGGTTGCAACCAGTAAACCAATAAATATTTGATAAATCAGTTTTTTGTAAGGCTTAAAATAAGGGTATAAAAAAGAAAATCCTTTTTCACCTTCTTTGTCATCATCCTGCTCATTAAAGTTAGTATTGGGTTCCAGAAGCAAGACAAACCCTGTCTTATCAATTGTATCTGTCCAGGCAGCCAGAAAATCTGCGTGCGTATAAGTTAATAAACCCTGAGCCGGATCTGCAAGCCAGATTTTTGTTTTGGATGTTTTGTATACTACCACAAAATGTTTCTGACGCCATGGCACTATAAATGGTGTTGGCGCTTCGTTTATTAAACTTTCTAATGAGATTCGCATTCCAAGAGTACGCATTTCTATGGCTTCTGCAGCTTCTGCAATACCGCCCATTGTCACACCAATTCTTGTTATACCTGCTTTGTCTCTAAGAAATTCTCTCGAAAAAGTTTTACCGTAATACTTGGCAATCATTCTTAAACAAGTCGGACCACAATCTCTGTAGTCCAATTGTCTAAAATACGGGAAATTTTTTTTAACCATTTTATGCTTTACTTTCTTTAATCAGCTCCCAAATTTTGGTGTTAAAATTACTTTTGCTAATTCCTGTTAATTTTTCCAGTACAGTAAAATAATTGTCGTTACCTCCTTTTTTGTTTTTTCCGCAGCATACAAATTCAATCACAGCAGAAAATCCTTTTTCTCTTTCGATTTTTTCAACCAATAATGCATTTACAACATAATCAGCCATTAAATGTTTTTCCTTGCTTTCTCCAAAATTTAATTGAGGTGTTTCATAAATTGCCAAAGCCAGCCAGTCGGTATTTGGGTTCGAAGCTACTTTTTCTTTAAATGTATTTAAGATTTGTTTCCATGATATTCCCCAGCTTCCACCATATAGATAAGCGCAGCCTTCGTCTACCGGTTTGTTAATTACATCTCTGGAATATGCAAAACGTAATCTGTCGTGCCATAAATCATGAGGATCAAAACTATTAAAGCTTTCGTCAGCATTACCGCTTACAATTAATAAGGTATTGTTTTCGTTTGCACTAAAAGTGCTCGAATTTTTTCCGTTATAATCTAATTTATAATCAAGTCCAATATTTTGTATAATATCAGAAAAATCACTGCAACCATACCATTCTATTTGTGCGTTAATTATATTTAATTTTTTATCCAGAGCAGCAACAGATTTTACATACTCCCCTGCGACTTTGTTGTTTAGTTTATTTTTATAATGAAAGGTACAGTTGCCAATTTTTTTACTCTGCCATGCAATTGTATTTCGTTTTAGAGGAGATGAGAAAAAGAATTTACTATCCTTTTGCTTAGCAATAACCTCAAAACTGGCAGCCAGGACAGGAACATTTTCTTTCATTCCTATATAAGAGAATTGGATTAAGAAATTGTCTGCATCCAATTGTACTACGTTGTTCAAATATCCTTTATAGAAATTATCATCTTTAGTTTTTGCATTTTGCTCGATTTTTTTCATTTCATCAAGCAACATCGATGTTTCTAATAAGTTTTCTTTTTCTACAAAAGGATTTTCCTTATTGGGATTTTCCTTTAAAGAAAGAAAATTATTCAATGATTTTACTAGTTTATTAGATACAACCGTATCCTTGGGCAAATTTAAATTTGGGGACAAAGTCAGCGATTTTGTCTGTCCGAAATTGGATAAAGAAAAAGATAAAAGCAGCGTAAGGAAAAATATTTTTAATGTCATTGTTGTAGTTATTATTAGAATTTAAAAAAACCTTCTTTTTCTTTTTTATAAAAATCCTCAATTGGATTTAATTTGCAAAAATCATTGTACCTAAAATCCAGATCCCGATTACTCAAATCAAAATAGTTTGAAAGTTTTTGATATTTCTCAAGAATATTTTGGCATTTGTTATCATAAATAGTATACAAATCTTTTCCTTTCTGAGTATAAACTTCATCAAAATCAAGAAGTTCAAGTCCAGTTCTAAATCTTGAAAACTGATCAGCCAATCGGCCAAGAAGTTCGTGCTTTTCTTTTCCGGTAAAAACATCTTTTGAGAGCAATATATCAAAACACTCTACTCTTTTTGTTACCGTGTACAAACCATGAAATGCACCATAAATATCTCTGTAATCCCAGACTTGTTTTGTATAATCACGCATAACTAAATTGCTTACATCAATTTTGAAAAAATCATTTTTATTTTGCAATACATAATAAAAATAATTGTGAGATCCCTGGTGTATTAATTCCTCAATAAAATAGATAAGATTATTTTTTCCTAATACATAGAAAGATAGCATTCCAAGAGTTTCAATTGATGTAAAATTTAAAATTTTCGGATTATCATGCAAGTAAATTTTTTTGTTAGCAAAAGCCAGTTCGTTATAAAATTCAGGAAGATTTGCTTTTATGATTTCAATGGCTTCAAATAACTCTTCATAATTATCTTTCCATGCAGAATTAAATAAGGGATTGTGATCTAAAATATGCCCTTTGTAAAATTCGCGATAATATCGCTTTTGTACAGGATGCAGCTCTTTTAGGATTTCAAAATCTCCGGATTTCAATACTGGTTCATAAGGTTTGTCTGCCCCTTTTTTAAAATAGCCGGCATTTGGAATATATGAAATATCATTAAGATACGAATGGGCAATTTTTAGTTCTTTTTTCTCAACAAAATAACCTTGTAATAATTCTTCTAAAAGTTCATTTGAAAATAGATTTTCTTTTTTTGCACCAAAATACGAAAACAGTAATGGTTCTAAAAAAATATTGTCATCATCAAAATCTATATTTTCTAACAAATAAGGAGCTTCTTTATAAATAAGCAACTTTATAGTGTTTGTAAATTCAATTTTTGCGTTAGTGACATTATCCATAGTAAATTATATTTTAAACTATTTATTGAAATTTGCTTGCGTAAAACAAATCAACAGTTAATGAATGAATACAGGTAATTGGTAAAAAATCTAAATTTTTATTCTGCTTATAAAATTTATTACAGTTTAAAAACTGTCAAAATGAATTGTTTGAAAATTAAAAGAATGTCCGTAAAAAACCTTTAAAACATAAATGTTAATTACGGACATATCTAAAATGTTATTGATGTGGCATTACATACATCAACAATAATTATTGAAGCTCTTCAGTGATAACTGTATCGTGACAAGCTTGTTCTTGACCACCAGCAATACTTTCTAATAATTCTTCTGAAGCTACTGCTCCTGCTCTATTTTTTAAAGCGTCTAAACTTAATTTCATAATAGTTAATTTAATAGGGAATAATTTTGATTAGGCATATAAACCGTGCCATCGGCTTGCTTGCAAGCTTATTTAGATACAATCTCTCACAATTGGCCTTTTGCGAAATATGTATTTAAACTCTTTTTGATTTATGATTTAAAGATTATTCACATCATAAATTTTTGTTTTCTCTTTCTGAACAATTCTTCAAATTGCCAAAATTTAAAAACTGGTGTTAATGAAAATTTCCTGTTATAAAAAGTTTCATTTTCCTGAAGTCAAAACTATAGAATGATGAAGTCTCCCACAAACTATGCAAAGCGGAATTCATGAATTCCGACAGGCAATTCGCGAATTTCGATAAAAAAAATTTTCAATACACTAATTATCAATAGATTATATTTTTACTAATTTTCTATAATTTTAGATTATTCTTGAAGATATATCTATTATTTTTGTAAGAAATCCACATAAATGCTCCAACGTAAATACCATCTTCCATTATTTTTACTATTATTTTCTGTTTTCTTATCGGCTCAGCCAAAAAAGAATAGTTTAACACAGCTTTCTTTTGCAGAGTTAAAAGAACTTTATTGGAAAAATGAAAAAAAAATACCTCAGCAATTACCATATGCTAATGCTTATTTACATAAAGCTATAACTGAAGACCAGCCTGTTGAGAGAGCAAGGGCGTATTTTTTACTTTCTTTATTATCTGAGAGCGATAAAGCATTAGTCTACCTGGATAGTGCCGTTTTTTTTACTAAAGATTTAAAAGACTTAAAGTTTCCCGCATCTGCCTATTCAGCAAAAGGACATGTTTACAAAAAACAGTTTAAATACAAAGAAGCCATTGATAATTTTCTGATTGCAGAGAATATTGCCAAACAAAACAATCAGGACTTATATTATGAAATAAAGTTTACTATAGCGGCCTTAAGATCAGAAGAATTGGGAGAAATAAACGAAGCGCTTGTATTATTTAAGGAGTGTTTTAATCATTACAATAATAAAGATGTCCGTTCTCCTGTTTATTCTTACCCATATCAATTGGTCCTTTTTGGACTTGCCGATGCTTATAAAGCTTTAAACGTTTCTGATTCTGCAACTTATTACAACAAAAAAGGGTATATAGAATCAAAGGCAACAAATAGCCAGTTAACCAATGCATTGTTTACCTTAAATGAAGGAGCCAATCTTATTTTCAAAAAAAATTATAAAGTAGCCCTGGACAGTATAAATATTGCGCTTCCTAAAGTCATATTGTATAAGGACAAAGGAAACACGCTGGCTGCTTATTACTATACCGCCAAAGCGTATGATGGCTTGAATAATAAAAAAGAAGCTGTTAAAAATTTCATCAAGGTAGATTCTATATATACGCTCTCAAAAAGAATTACTCCTGAATTTATGAGTGGTTATCCGTACTTAATTTCTTATTTCAAAAATAACGGCGACAAAGTAAATCAATTGAAGTATCTGACAAAGTACATGGAAATTGACAGCGTATTGCAAAACAATTACAAGGAACTGACTAAGAAACTACAATATGAATATGATACGCCAAATTTGATGCTTGAAAAAGAGAATCTTATTAAGTCGCTTCAGGAAGATAACAGTAAATCGTATTGGAGTATTGGCTTTTTGATTCTAATTGTACTGGCCATGGCAGGCTTCAGCTTTTATCAACATAAGGTAAAGAAAAGTTATCGTGCGCGCTTTGAAAAAATAATGCAAACTAATACAGAAAAGATTGAAATTGAAACTACGCAAAAAGAAGTGGATATTTTTGAAGCAAATAAATCAAAAACGGAATCTATTGGAATAAATGAGAATTTAATAAATCAGATCTTAAAAAAGCTCGCTGATTTTGAAAATACAAAAGGTTTCCTGGAAACCAATATTACGATTCAGACTTTATCGGACGTTTTTGAAACCAATAATAAATATGTGTCTAAAATTGTAAACATCTACAAAGAAAAAACTTTTATACAATATATTAATGACTTAAGAATTGAGTATGCTTTGACATCTCTTAAGGAAGATTCCAGATTAAGAAAATACACTATTCAGGCTCTGGCAATCGAGTTCGGATTTAATAATGCAGAATCATTTTCTGCTGCTTTTCACAAAAAAACCGGAATTAAACCAACCTATTTCTTAAAACAACTGGAAGAAACACCAAACATAGAAAGCTAATAAACAAGGTATTAGACATTAATGTTTATCGAAATTCCCGAATTCCGACAAACATCAGGTCAACTCACTGCACTTTATTCGACCACAGGTATATATTTGCAAAATATAACATACAAAAAATAACAAACCATGAAAACAAACAAAAAAGAAATCAAAAAATTTGATTTAGACAAAATGAGTGTAGCTAAACTAAAAAATTTAAAAGCTATACAAGGCGGACAAATAGATGATGACAAAACGATTACCGATTTGGCTACTGGAGGAAACGACAGAAACACATATCAATTGAATTAAATTTAGATAATGAAATTTCATCCATATATATTAGCACTTATAGTATTGTTTGCAGGCTGCAAGTCTGCCAAAGAATCTGTTGTTTCTACAACGCCAATTATACCCAAAAGTAATTTTACAGCTTTAGAATTACAAACCTGGTATCAAAAAGATTATTTGACAGACAGCATTCCGGGCATTTCATTGGATAAATGGTTTAGCCAGAATAAAAAAAAATCAGGCCGTGAGGTTATCGTTGCAGTCATTGACACGCAAGTCGATATAAATCATGAAGACCTGAAAAATCAGTTTTGGACAAATCAAAAAGAAATTGCTAATAACAATATTGACGATGACCATAATGGTTATGTGGATGATATACATGGCTGGAATTTCACTTCAAACAAAAATCAGGATTATATTACCTGGGGAAACTTTGAGTCAGTTAGGTTTATAAGAAAATGGGACCCTGTATTTAAAGATAAAACAGAACAACAAATTCAACCCGAAGATTTAGCTAACTATAAAGAGTACCAAAGAGCTTTGAAGGTTTACAGTAAAGAAAATGCTTCTTACACCAATTGGATAAATTCTTTAAATCATAGTATTGAACTTTTTCCGATTATAAAAGACACCTTAAAATCTTATTTTCCAAAAGAAGATTACACCTATAAACAATTAGACAGTCTTTATAAAAAGTATAAAATAAATGATAAGACGTACAGACAAATGCGCGATAGTAATGATCGCGATTTGGGGGCTTTGATTTATTATATGATGGTGAATGTTCGAAACAATGAAGGAACTTTGGATGCGCTGAAAGAAAGTCAGGCAGAATTAGACTCAATACTTAATAAGAACTTAAACAAAAATTTTAACGACAGAATTATTATTGGTGATAATCCTGAAGTTCTTGAAAAAGGATATGGCTCGGGTAATATTAGCATCACAAAAAAAGGACTCAAAAATATTCAGGGACATGCCACTAAGGTTACAGGAATTATCGCTGCAAATCGTCAGAATAATATTGGCGTAAAGGGTGTCGCACAAAATGCAAAAATCATGTCTCTTAACATCTCTTATTCCGGAGATGAAAACGATAAGGATATAGCGATGGCGATTTATTATGCTGTCGATAATGGTGCTAAAGTCATTAATATGTCTTTTGGAAAAGAGTTTTCTGTTCATCAGCAATGGGTTTCTGATGCATTTAAATATGCCGAAAAACACGATGTATTATTGGTACACGGATCAGGAAATGAACGTTTTAATGTTGATGAAAATCCATATTATCCAAGTGACAACAATTTTGACGGAACACCTGAAGTTTCTGCCAATTTTATTAATGTTGGTTCAACATCTTCTCGTTTAGACAAAACGTTTGTATCTGCTTTTTCTAACTACGGGAAAAAAAATGTAGACTTATTTGCTCCCGGCGAACAAATATACACTACCGCTGTTGGCAATGCCTACAAATCAGATTCAGGAACTTCTCTGGCCGCGCCAATCGTGTCGGGAACAGCTGCACTTATATGGTCTTTTTATCCTAACCTTACCGCAATTGAGGTAAAACAAATTATTATAGACTCTGGAACAACACACAATATTGAGGTTATTTTACCGGGAACAAAGGAAAAACAAATTGCTTTTTCAGAATTGTCAAAATCCGGCAAAGTTTTAAATGTTTACAATGCCATGAAACTTGCTGAAAAATTGAGCAAACAAAAAAAATAATGTCTGATTTTAAAATTAAATGTTATTCAGAATACATCCTTAGAACCCCTTTATTTTCATTAACTTCTTACCTCAGATTAATTCAGAATTATTCTTCAGAGAAAGCAATTGCGTTATATAATAATGTTGTAATAAAAGAAGCTATTAATCTGGCATCACCAGAATTAAAAAAAGGATTAGACATATGGGCATCTGATACTTCTGAATTATCTGAAGACAAAAAAAAAGCTTTTGAACTTACTTTTCTAAAATATTTATCACGAATGTCGTCCCGCTGTACTCCATTTGGTTTATTTGCAGGTTGTTCTGTTGGGAATTTAGGTACTGAAACCAATATTATTTTAGACTCTCTTACTAATCACAAGCGTTTTACACAATTTGATATGCACTATTGGGTAGCATTGCTGCAGGATATTGCAAAAAGAAAAGATGTTGCTGCCCACCTTAATTTCTTTCCAAACACTTCGATTTATGAAATAGGTGAATTTTATCGGTTTGTTGAGTATAAGTATGAAGGCACAAAACGAGAACATACTATCTC
Source organism: Flavobacterium sp. 1355 (assembly GCF_017833415.1). Lineage (GTDB taxonomy): Bacteria > Bacteroidota > Bacteroidia > Flavobacteriales > Flavobacteriaceae > Flavobacterium. The sequence goes on from NZ_JAFICC010000007.1 coordinate 171,241, forward strand.
AGCAATACGCAAAACAGATTTGCTGAAGCAAATTCAGTTTCAGGCAAAAACCGGAATCACCATCGATGAAATGATCTTTTTTTTAGCAGATGATGAATCTGAAAAAGAAGACGCATTAGAATTTATTTCCCAACTAATTGCTTTTCAGTTTTTAGTTAGTGAGTTAGATGCCACGGTTACGGGAGATAATGAGTGGAAAAAATTGTTTTCGGTTTTAAACAGAGTACCAGACCTTCATAACCAAATTGAGTTATTTAAAAGTTTAGAAAAAAACCTGGCTGATCTGGATATAGATTTAATACCCTCACAGGAAATTTACGATACAATTAAAACAACTATTAATAAAATCGAGACTCCTTGTGATGAAAAATATCTTTTTCAAACCGATCTCAATATTACAACGCTCTCTAACAATTTAAATAAAAATATATCTAACAGAGTATTTAAGGCAATTCAGTTTTTAAACGGTATTCAAAGTCCTAAACCTGTTCAAAATCTGGAAAATTTCAAAAAATCCTTTGCTCAAAGATATGAGTCCAGAGAAATGCCATTGACGTTTGTATTGGATACAGAAATAGGAATTGGTTATCTACAGCATCAGGATATGAATGATCATCATGAAATTCTGGAAAACTATTTATTTAAAACTAAGAATACCGAAGAAAAAAATCATGCCTGGACTAGTTTTGAGTCTATACTGCATGATAAACTTCAGGATTGTATTCAAAACAAAGCCACTTCTATTACACTATCAGAAAATGACTTTCCTAATTTTGACTCCGATTTTAAAGACGCTCCTGTTACTTTTTCGGTAATGATTGAATTGTATGATGAGGAAAATATAGCGTTAACATCTACCGGAAATATAAGCGCCTCAAAATTATTAAGCCGTTTTTGTAATGGAAATGAACAAATTTATACGCTGACGAAAGAAATTATTGAGAAGGAAAATGAGTATCATTCTAATAAAATTCTAGCCGAAATTGTACACATACCGGAGTCCAGAATTGGAAATATTATAAGAAGACCGGTTTTACGAAAACATGAAATCAGTTATTTGTGCGCGCCCGGAGTACAGATAGAAGACAACCTGGATTTAAATGATTTATGGATTTCAATTCAGTCTGACAGAATTATTTTGCGTTCGAAAAAACACAATAAAGAAATTCTTCCGTGTTTATCAAATGCCCATAATTTTTTAACCGATTCCCTTCCTATTTACCATTTCTTATGCGATCTGGAGAGACAAAACACAAAGCCAGTTTATTCTTTTAGCTGGGGTGCTTTAATGTCACATTATGATTTTTTTCCGAGGGTAATTTTTAATGGAATTATAATCTCCAAAGCAAAATGGATAATTAAAAAGGAAGAAATAGCTCATTTTCAAAAAATGGATAAAAATACTTTGACACAGCGTTTTTCAGAATGGAGAGTAAAACGAAATATCCCGCGATTTACTAATCTGAGTAATTCAAACAATACGCTTTTCTTTGATTTTGAAACTGAAATCTGCATTACCTTATTTTTAAAATCTGTTAAAAGCATGGAGCAATGCAGTTTAGATGAATTTTTATTTACCGATAAATCAATTGTACAAAACAATACCGGAGATAGTTTTTGCAATCAGATTATACTATCCTATTATAAAAACAGATCTTAATTATGCAAAAAGATTTTTGTTTGGGCAGCGAGTGGTTATATTATAAAATCTACACCGGAGTAAGAACTGCTGATTATATTTTGTTAGAAAAATTAAACCCTGTCATCTCAGATTTAGAAGAAAGGAAAATTATTCAAAAGTGGTTTTTTATTCGGTATAAAGATACAGAGGAACATATTAGAATTCGTTTTTTAGTAAACAACACCAAAGATTTACTTACCGTTATTGAATCATTTTATCCTGTGTTTAGTAATCTGATAGAAGAAAATTTGATTTGGAAAATTCAGACAGATACATACAAAAGAGAACTGGAACACTACGGCGAAAAAACAATTATTGAATCGGAATCTCTTTTCTGGCACGATAGTAAAATGATCCTGCAATATCTTGAACTTAAATCTTCTTTTGACATTCAGGAATTACCGCTCTTGTTTAGCTTTTATACTATTGATACTTTTTTAAACCTGTTTCAATTATCCAACGACAGGAAGTTATTATTGTTAAGTGAATTACAAGCATCTTTTAATAAAGAATTTGAAATTGACAAAGAACAAAAAAAAGAAATAGACCGAAATTACAGATTATTAGAACCACAAATAGAAACAATTCTCAGCGGTTGTTCTAAAACTGATTTTAATGAAATCGCCGATGTCGTTGCTTATAAATCCAAACAAATAAAAAAGACCGTTTTAACCGTCAGGGAGAGAATCGAAATTTCTACACATAGTTTTTTAGCAAGTCATATTCATATGATGATAAACAGACAATATTCTTCTAAACAAAGAATGTATGAATTAATTATTTACAATCATTTATATCGCTATTACAAAGTGCTGCATTACAGAAACAAATTCTCTCCTGTCATTTAATCTTCTGTATTGAGTTTACTTACTATTTTTCAAAGCATCCAGTAATTCTACCATATCAACTACGGCATAAGTAGAAGAATAGTCAGAAACTGCATAAGGTAATATCAGGCTGTTATTATGGATAATTGCTCCGCAGGAATACACCACATTTGGTACATAACCTTCGCGTTCGTCTTCTAATGGCGAAAGTAAAGGCTCTGAAAGTCTGCCAATTTCTTTAGAAGGATCATCCAGGTCAAACAAAGAAGCTCCAATACAATAACGTCTCATTGTACCAACACCGTGGGTAATTACCAGCCAGCCTTCTGCAGTCCATAACGGTGATCCGCAATTTCCTATTTGCGTGAGCTCCCATGTATAACGTGGTTCCTGCAGGCGAATGGGATCGTTCCATTGTGTTGCTCTTTCAGAATACATGATATAATTATTAACGCCATCAATTCTGGCCAGCATAGCATATTTTCCTTTTATTTTTCTTGGAAATAAAGCCAGGTTTTTATTCTGAGCACCGGCGCCATGCAACGGCATTACCCTAAAACTGTAAAAATCTTCGGTCGAAATAAGTTTCGGAAGTATGGTGTGGCCATTATAAGCTGTATAAGTAGCCATAACCCGAACAGAATCATCATCGTCTGTAAAACGAACAAACCTGGCATCTTCTATACCGCGGCTTTCAGAAGCTGATATCGGGAATATAACGCGTTCTGTAATATCAGAATCGTGTTTGAATTGTAAATCATAAAAGGAATTTGCCAGCCAAAGAATTTCCTGCAATGCCATTTTTCTCTCTTCACGAATCAACGGATCACTCAAACCAGTATTTAGAATGTTTTTTAAAACCGCAAATTCAAATTCATCCGGCAGATCCTGCATGATCTGAACAATGTACTTGTCTGTTGTATGCATTTCCGACAATTTTGTCAAAAATCGTTCTTTATTGAATAATGTTTTATGTTCAATTTCTGCCTTATCAATATGATGTCCAATTTTCATTATATGCAGATTGTTGTCCTTGTCCAAAATTCCTCTTCTAAAAACAATAGATGAAATATGGCCTTCTCCTGTTGCACGAAAAGAAATGACAACACGTTTTTCTCCTGCTCCCAACCCTGTCTGATCAAAATCTTCGACAATAGATGGATTAAAAATTGCGGCAGATTCTATTGCATATTCCATTGTACAATAAGAACCTATAAGCATCTTACGATCAAGGGACATCGCTTCGTAATCTATTTGCATTGCTTCTATTACAGGCCTGATTTTTTCGCAGTGTCTAAAAAAGACTGCCGAAATGTTTCTGTGACGTCTGGCAAACTCACGAAGTGTCTGTTCCAATGTTTGCAGTACCTGTTTTTCGTCAAGCTGCATAATCCGAAGTACCATTTGTTGAGTCCGCTCATAGCCATTCATAAAATATCGTGCTACAACTCTTCTTGAATCTGGTGTGAACTTTATATTTTTTCGGACTACTGATACTCTCATAGATTTATTTTTTAATTACAAAATGTAAGTCTTTTTTTATATGTTTTAGAAATTATTTAAGTCATATAGCAGCTAATTCAAAAAGCGGGGAACTATAATGCCTTAAACAAGGTTTTCATTTGTATTTAACAACAAGTTAATAATTTTGTTAAAGAAAAAACTTAATATTATATTAAAAATTTTGTGAAATCGTATCAAAATAGAAACTTCACTTAGTACAGCACATTATAATCTCTGATTTAAAATTATATATTAGCTGAACATTTTAATGCTGATAAGTAATCATTAAACTATTTCAACCAAAAATTCCAAAACAAAAACCACTTCCATGACCAAGAAAACTATAATTTTAATTGGATTTATAATCTTAAAATTTGTTTTACAATACGTTCTATTAAGTTCTGAATATGATTTGCACCGTGATGAATATCTGCATCTCGATCAGGCACATCATTTGGCATGGGGTTATTTATCAGTTCCTCCCGTAACATCCTGGATTTCCTATCTGATTTTTTTACTGGGAAATTCTGTTTTTTGGGTGAAGTTCTTTCCCTCTCTTTTTGGAGTTTTGACACTTATCATTGTCTGGAAAACAATTGAAGTTCTAAAAGGAAACTTGTACGCCCTTGTTTTAGGCGCTACCTGTATTGTATTTTCGTCTTTATTGCGGATTAATATGCTTTATCAGCCCAATTCCTTAGACGTTTTGTGCTGGACTGCTTTTTATTATGTTGTCATTTTATATGTCACTTCAGAAAATACAAAATGGTTTTATATTGGAGCAATTGTCTTTGCGCTTGGGTTTCTCAATAAATATAATATTCTTTTTTTGCTCATCGGCCTCTTGCCTGCCCTTTTATTGTCTGCTCAACGAAAAATTCTGAGCGAGAAAAAACTCTATTTTGCCTTGATTTTTGGACTACTATTAATTCTGCCAAATCTGTTATGGCAATACAACAACCATTTCCCTATTGTGCATCATATGAAAGAACTGGCCGAAACACAATTGGTCAATGTTGACCGGCTGGATTTTCTAAAAGAACAGCTGTTGTTTTTTATAGGTTCCTTTTTAGTTATTATTGCTGGCTTATACGCTTTACTGTTTTATAAGCCTTTCCTCAAATATAGATTTTTCTTTGCATCACTTATTTTTACACTTATCGTATTTTTATATTTCAAGGCAAAAGCATATTACGCCATTGGGTTGTATCCTGTTTACATTGCATTTGGCGCCGTATTTCTTTCCGACATCCTGAAGTCAGGATGGAAACGTTATTTGCAGCCCGTATTTATTATCATTCCTTTATTATTATTTATTCCGATGTACAATTTGGCGTTTCCTAATAAAAGCCCCGAATATATTGTACAACATCCCGAAAAATATAAAAACCTGGGCATGCTTCGTTGGGAAGACGGAAAAGACCATGCGCTGCCACAGGATTTTGCCGATATGCTGGGATGGAAAGAGCTTGCCCGCAAAACAGATTCTGTATATGCAGCTTTGCCAAATCCGGAAAAAACACTTGTTCTATGCGACAATTACGGACAGGCCGGAGCCATTAATTATTATACTAAAAAAGGAATAAAAGCAGTTTCTTTTAATGCTGATTATGTAAATTGGTTTAATCTGAACGTACAATACAAAAATCTTATTCGGGTTAAGGAATATGACAAAAACAATGATGAGTTTAAAGAAACCAGTCCGTATTTTAAATCTTCTTTGATTGCCGGCGAAATAACTAATAAATATGCCCGCGAATACAAAACCACTATTTTTTTATTTACCGATGCTAAAATCAATATCAATAAAAGAATAGAACAAGAAATCAAGGAAACGAAAGATTACAGTAATAATACAAATGATTGACTTTAGTACTATTGAATATCTAAAAAAAGGAAATCCAAGACAGATTCGGGCTTATGAAGTTCTGATTCAGAATAAGATTTTTCTAAATATTGCTGAATTTGATCCTGTTTTAACAGGTACAATTCCGATAAACATTGACATTGAAAACAGTGATCTCGATATTATTTGTTATTGGAAAAACAAAACTGATTTTAAAGAAAAGCTAACTGCTGTTTTTGGAAATAAAAATGGTTTTACCATTCGGGAAGCTAAAATTAACGAACAAGAATCTGTTATTGCAAACTTTATAGCAGATGGTTTTGAAATCGAAATCTTCGGACAAAATATTCCGGTTTATAAACAGAATGCTTACAGGCATATGATTATTGAATACAAAATTTTACAATCAAAAGGTGAAAAATTCAGACAGGAAATAATTAAGCTAAAGCAAAACGGTCATAAAACTGAGCCTGCTTTTGGCATTTTACTGGGTTTAAAAAACGATCCCTATCAGGAATTATTGGATTATAAACTCTAAAAGCAAGCAATAAAAAACAATTATCAACTAATAACCAATATATTAGGCTTTTAAAATTAAATAAATAAAAAAATCCGTTATTTCTTTGCAAAACTGTATTTACTACGTATCTTTGCACCCGAAACATCGCGGGATAGAGCAGTAGGCAGCTCGTCGGGCTCATAACCCGAAGGTCACAGGTTCGAGTCCTGTTCCCGCTACTACGACAAAAAACACCACTTGAAAAAGTTGGTGTTTTTTTTATTCTAAATTTTAACAGCTCGTCGAATTCATATCCGCCGCGGCGCGCACAGGTTCGAGTCCTGTTCCCGCTACTAAGACAAAAGCTTCAGAGAAATCTGGAGCTTTTGTCTTTTTATGCTAACCTTTTAAAATATATTTTTAAATTGATTTAGATCGCGGGTACAAAGTCAGGGACATTCGTACAGCTTAGTTAGAACTCTTCAGGGAGCAGGGATATTTTAAAGGATATTTTTTTATCTTTGAAACTCAGAATTTTTAATCCAAATGGCTTTATCTTTGAGCCTTTAGAAATTGATACTCATAATGGAACAGAAAATACATCAGGGAAGAAACGTAAAACGCTTCAGAGAAATGCTTGGAATCAAACAGGAAGCATTGGCTTTTGATCTGGGGAATGACTGGAATCAAAAGAAAATTTCTATGTTAGAGCAAAAAGATGTAATTGAAGATGATATTCTTAATCAAATCTCCAATTCTTTGAAAATTCCTGTTGAAGCATTTCAAAATTTTGATGAAGAACAAGCTATAAATATCATTGCAAATACTTACTCATTCCAAGACTTTAAGGATAATGCAGTTGCTTCTGGATTTAGTTACCAACCTTCTTTTAATCCAGTTGATAAAATTGTTCAGTTATATGATGAGAAAATCGCTTTGTACGAGCGCATGCTGAAAGAAAAAGACGAAATGATGAAAAGACTTGAACAATTAATAAAATAATTCAAAGACTTTTTCGCTAAAAACGTAGCAACTCTATAAAACCGAAGGTTGTTTAATTTTGATGCTATATTACTATAAATCTCTCATTATCTGTAAGTGTTAGGTGGAATTATTAACTACCAACACATATGATAAATTTACCAAAGGATTAAGATTTTGACTTATTATCAAACAACTTCAAAACTTTCATTAGAAAACAAATAATTGACAAATAAATCAACAACGTTAATAACTGTCCTAAAATGAAAACAAAGTCATTAGTCCCAAAAAGCAAACTTAAATAAGTACCAAAGTAATGAAATATACCCTAAATATTTTGTATTTTAAAATGACATTCTCCTAATGTTCCATTACAAAATAAGCTCACTAAACCGTTTCTTATTTTTAAATCATTAAGAACATCGTAAGAAACAAGAATTATACATACTGATATTAGCACATACAAACTATACTCAATTTTATTTATTAGCTTCATAATAATTATTCGTTGATTCCTTTTTCACCTTTTTTAAGCTTCGATGTGGTTGGAACTAATCTTACATCGTAGTCTTTGCCTTTATTTCTACTTTCTATTTTTTCTTGTTTAGCATTAGGTCTTTCATCAACCAATCCTTTTCCTTCTCCATTTTTTAGCTTATTTCCGTTCTCATCTTGAAGTATATTCAAAACAGTAGTTGGAATATCTGAACAATCACTTGTTGTTAATGTATAATCTTGGTCAGCTTTACGGATTCCTGCCACAATAGCTTCGTCATCTTTAGCTCCGTTAGTTTCTATTCTATATGCTTGGGAAAATCACACCAGTCCAAATAATATTTTTATTTATAAATGAACTTGTTTTTGCTTAAATTGTACTTATAATTTCTTTGATTTTTTTCATAAAAACCATCAAAACCAAAAAAAACAAATTCTTTCCAACCTTCAAAATGTTGCTTTGCTAACTTTTTATTGGAAAAATTAAGTAAACCAATATATATAATAGTATCATTCGATTTGTCCACAAAACCAATATACTGTCTGTTATACTTAAAAAATTTATTTTTAACATTTTTAGGGTCTCTATACTTAGCTTTAATTTTAGATTTATCTAAATTTAGACTGTCTAAAATAGTGGTTTCGTATTCGTAATAGTTTTTAAATAAAAAATTCTCTGTTTTTTTTACGTCATCAATTGTTGGAGTATATGGGATTTTATAATTGGGTTCAACAAATGGATATTTCGTGTTTACATCAAAAATAACTCCTTCACCACAATAATATCCCTCTAGTTTAATGATTTTAGGATATTGTAAAATACTAACTAATAATATTAAAGCAATTTTTTTCATATTTATTTATATTGAAAAGGTATAACTGTTGTTGTAGTTCCTGATATAGGAACTATTTGCATCCCAGACGAAGAATAGTTAGTTTGTAAATGTGTAGTTGGCATTGTTTGTTGTTGAAAATATCTAGTGCTACTACCATTTGAATTTATAGCTTGACCCAGTGCATTACCATTTGCATCATTATTATAGTGAGTTATTAATGACAACCCATTTTCTCCTCTAATTATTTTCCCAATGCATAGATTCATATTCTGCAAACGTACCCATGCCAGGAGCTCCAAGTAATGTATTATCAATTACTCCATCCAAACCCATCAAACGCATGCCCTAACTCATGAGCAACCGATATAGGAAGGTCTACTGTTACTTCCCATTTCATTAGGACCTCCTGTTGTATTGGAAGGGTCCCAACTAACCCTACCCGAAATACCTCCTGATGAATTACTACCTTCTCCGATAGCTATAAATTTAGAGTTTTTCTGTAATTCCCCAACTAGTTCTGCTCCAGCCTTACCACTTCTAATTTTATCTAAAGCAGCGGGTATTTTTCACCTTAGGATCAATATTCATCCATCGACCAAGTGCAGGGTCATAATTACGTGCCCCATAATTTTTAAGAACATGATTTTAGAAGATAAACTTACTGTTTTATTACTCAAATCCAAAAATAGATCTTCAAAACAGCAGTAAAAATCACTAAACTTTTACTGAAACAAATTGTCCTGCGGTTGAGTCGTTTCAGATGAGTTCTGAGTGTCAGATTCTTCCTTTCAATATGATTTGTTCCGAAACGTTTGATAGAATGCACTTTCTCATCAATCAGATACCTATAGTTTTTAAGTCTGTCCGTAAATATCTTCTTAGCGTCAGATAATTTGAGAGTTTCCAAAACACGATTCAGCGTTTTATTAGTTCGTTTCCCAACATTAAAACTCACCACATTTTTAGAGTTCTTTTCCAGAGCATAAACCAACCATATATAATTTTTCTTGTGTCTGATATACGTGCACAGCTCATCAACTTCATAAGTTTTGCCTCTGCTGATAATTGGTTTGGTAATACTTCTGGCAATTGATATAATTCTTTTCAATAATGTCGTAGCAGATATTTTCAGTATTCTTGCGGTGCTTCTTATTCCTAGTCCTTCCTTTGTGAACAACACTATCTCCTGATTGATATCCCTTTTGTAGGCGTTGTAGCTATAGTCAATCTGCTGTCTTCTTTGACAAACACAACATTTATAACGCTGATTTCCGTTAGATTGAAATCCATTTTGTATGCATTTACCATTGCAAAATTACATTTTATTTTCATGACCTAATTTGAAACACTAAGGTAAGGCAAAAGCATTGTAAGGCTTATTAAAAGACAAAAAAAGAAAGAGACGACCTGCTGGCCGTCTCTTTTCTATTCAATAATTAAAGTTTTATATTCTTTTTCAGTTAGTTAAGTGATTAAATTATAAAAACACCTAATCTGTAACATTACCCCAACAACGAATATATTACTACTTAATCTGAAACACTATCGAATTTTGTAAAACAAAAATCTTTACTTGAATTGGACAATTCTTTTAATAATTTTTCTGGCAGTTTTATATTTTCTTTACAGAAATTTTTTAGTTTATAATTATTTAAACTGTCTCTCATTAAAACATTAGCTGTTTGGATATCGCTGGAATAAAACCAAATATTTTCCTGATTATCAACATAAATTAACCAATCTTGATTTTTTCCAAATGACATAAATACACTTTGTTGGTAAATTAATTTATTATCTTTATCAGCAACTCCATACGTCAAGCTACCATCATTGTATTCTTTAAGAACTATATTTATGCTCTTTGAATAATATAATCCTGTTTCATTTATAAAAACATCTCCTTTTATAATTTTACTACTCTTCTTTTGACAAGAAAGAAAAGTCATCAATATTATTAGTAATATTAGTTTTTTCATTTTCAATTTATTTTTTATCTTCTATAACCACGTCTTCCACTTGTAGTTGTTCCTTTATTATCATTATACTCTTTAGCGTCTTTTCTATTAACTTGTACAGTTTGTTTCCATCTTATAGTTATGTCATAATCTTTTGCACTACCTTTATAATAATCTGCATAAACATTATCTCCGCTGTACTTGTTAGGATTAATTCTGTCACGCCATTTTAAAGAATAATCAAATGTAAAAGTTTCATTCTTAGAATTATATTTACCTGTAACTTCATAACTAAAATAAAGTGTTCCATGAAGTATTTCATATCCACTAAAATAACCATCTTGTATTTCAACATGAAAGTTAGAAGATTTTTTAGTTATAGTATTAAGATGTTTTTCAATCATTTCATTTGCAATACCATTTGAACTTGATATCAATAATTCATTTATTATATCATTATCTCTCATGTATTCCCCCCAGTAACCTTCATTATAATTTAAATCTCTTCCTGTACCATTTGTCCAATGAGAAAAAAGCTCATACCCACGAGCATCGAATAGAAAATTATTTGGCCACCAATTAGGAGTATTAACAGTAAAATTTCTAAATATCCAATCGTTATATCTTTTTATAGGACCTGGACCTTCATTACTTTTCTTACTGCCATCCGTATTTAAACCTTGACTTGCCATTGCTTCTGAAAACTTACACTTTGGCCTGTATTATTCACATAACCTCCTCTATTATAGTCATAATGCTCTCCTTCTGCACCACTTGGGTCTGCCCAAAAAATTGGACTATTATCAAAAGCAACATAAGGAGACATCGAATAGTGCGTTATCGGGTCTTGAACCACCCATCTTGCAATAGTAGGGTCATATTGACGCATGTCCATCGCATACATGTTAAGCCCCATCTCGTCCTGCAACTCTTTTCCATTATACTTATACTTATAATTAGAATTAACGACAGGTGCCCCATACCCCATATGTTTTAAGCCAAAAGGATAATAATTGCTCTCTTCCTTAATAGCCAGTATCTTGTCATAGCTCAGGTATAAATATCATTTGGTATCATATCGAAAAAATTCTGGTTTTATGCTTAGTGTGGGCTTCTTATTTTTCTAGTAGCGGGAACCAGACTCTAAACAGTACATTTTTTTTTAATATTTTGTTGTACAGTTTTCAAGATTTTTATCTCTTCACATTTAGACAATCTATATCATCAGTAACTCTGGAACACAATGTTGCATTTTACTCCATTTTAGATTATTTAAGGCAATATTAAAACAAAAAAGATGAGTATTTATGTTCCATTTTAAATTACTTTTTGTTGATATTAATTCTATTTCAACATGTTAGAAGTCTAAATCTCATATCACTAACTTTGAAACATTACTGATTTAGATATAGATTTTTAAGATAGAAATTAAACGCAGTATAACAAAAGTAATAAATATATATTTTAAATATTTATTACTTTTTTCTTTTGTAGAAGAATTAAATCCATTAATAATATATATTTGCTATTGTAAAAGGGCTAAAAAAAAACGGTTTGATTATCTAAAACATTATTTTAAAATGATAGACAATAAATATGTCGAAAAAGCAAATAATTTACTCAAAGTAATCGATATTGCAATTGAGGTTATTAAAGAATTCCCTCCAAAAGATTTTAATTCTAATCACATAGAAACCTTTGTTAATGGTTATTTAGAATTTAAAAATAGAATCGAAAATGCAGAAGCACAATATAAAAATTTGAAAAGTCTTTCCTATGTTGAAAATGATTTATTTACTTATTTTCAAGAGGGAAATGGTAAAGCAGTGAACGAATTTTGGATTAAAGTAAGAGAACATAATCTACCATTTAAACGTATTAATAAATTACCAAAGATACTTAAGAGGAAGAAGATTAAAAATAGAATAGAATACGACTATATAACTGATGTTATACTTCCATTTAAACAAGAAAAGATTATAACAGATGATCAGGTTAATTTGTTAGAGAGTCTATTAAAAGATTTTGAATCAAAAAAATAAAAGGGGCAAAATGCCCCTTTTATTTTTAATTAGAATTTCAATGTTTTCCCCCAATCTATATATTTTGTCAGGTTATCATTTTTTGGACTAATACCATTAATGCTATTACCCGAAATACCTGCTTTCCTATAGCTTTCAATTTGTAATTGCTCACTTCCCCTAATTGCCCAATAAGCAGAATCTAACGCCCTAGTTGTATAACCCCCAGGAATCGTCGCAGCAGCAAATGTTGAAAGAGTAGCCGCGCCATACCCTTTAATGTGATGTGTAGCATCACGAGCCTTTACTATACTTTCAGGAGTTCCATAACCACTTGATCTACCTACGTATACTTTACCGTCTTTACTCTTCTTAGTGTATGTAACATAGTAAAAGCCAGACGGATCAAGTGCTCGATCTATAGCATCAGTCACATTATTCACCTCACTTGCTAAAGCAGCTCGATTATCCCATAACCATACACCTGAAGCAGCTCCATATACTACTGGTATCAAAACATCATCTGCAATACCAATTCCAGTGGCATCATCTGCTGCCAAGCCTATGGCAGCAATCGATGCATATTTAAATGAGCTATGATTATATTTTCCTTTTTTCGGTGGATCTCCTCCTTCTCCCTCGGTATTTGCACTTTCACCATTACTAGCTGTCGCAGTTCCGTTATTATTAAAAGTCCATTTTGTTTCCTTATTATCATCTGATTTCCTCACCAATTCGTCAATAAATGACTTCGATAATCTACCATCAGGGTCTACAAAAAATAATGGATCATTGTATGCGTAATTGTATGGTGACCAACGTCTTGATACTTCGGCAGCAGGATCAATATTCATAAATCTGCCAAGTGCAGGATCATAATTACGTGCGCCATAGTCGTAAAAGTTAAGCCCCAGCTCGTCTTGGAGCTCCTTTCCGTTGTACTTATACTTATTCTCAAAACCAATTTTAACTGTGTTATACCCTTCCTGTTTCAGACCGAAAGGATAGAAATTGCTCTCTTCCTTAATCGCCAGAGTTTTGTCATAACTCAGTCGAATATTACCCAAATGATCTTTGTACTGGTAAATGTATTTATAAGAACTTCCTGAAACCTCAACATAACCTTCTGCCGTTGGGAAAAACTTTAATGCATTATTTTCGTACTGATAACCTCCAAGATAATCTGTAGTGATATCAGAGGTTGGTGGATTACAAAAACCGCTACATGAAGTGGCTTTATTAAAACTCTTTTAAACATTGATTACAAATAACTATTAAAATCTGTTTCATTTATTTTTTCATTGTAAAATAGTTCAATAATTTTTGCTGACTGTGCATCAGCATTTGAACCAAACCTCATTGTTGTAAAATAAGTTAATTTTTTAAATTTGTTATAATCTCCGTATATGACAGTAGAAAATGAATTTGCTTCACCATCTTTAACTGTTTCAGATTTAGCTAATAATGCAGTCTTCAAATCGAAATATAGGTATGTAATTTTACCATTTATTAGTGTGGCTTTTATTTTATTACATTTTCTTGATTCAAAATCCTCTATAGAAACATATTCTAATTTATAAAGGGACGTATCTAAATAATCCAATTCATTAAAAATATTCTTTTTAAATTCTTTATCTTTAAATTGATCTTGATTAGCAAGAACCTTCTTTCCGTCAGACAATTGATACCCTAATTTTCCATCATACCAAGATTTATAAACTGTACGATCCTGATATAAGATTTCAAAACTTCCTTTATTAGGTATCATCTCTTTTGTAATCCAATTAACAGCTCGCCCATCCATTTGCGTTTCCGAGTTACAATAGAGAGTGCTTATACTTTTTAAAAAAGATTTTCCTCCCATAGCTTCAATCGCATTTTCAACAATTTTAATGGCTTTGCTATCTTGTTGTGCATTAATAGAATTTGTTAGAATACAAAATGCAATTATGATATATAACTTTAATTTGTTCATTTTTATTATTATTTAAATATTGATTTATTGCCTTTTAACAAAGAAAGATATAATTAATGCTAGTATACCAAATGCAACCAGAATAAGAATCCGGTAATATTTAGAATTATAGTATTTATTAAATGCATTATCATTTGGTTTTTTCTTAAAATCTACTAAAGTGTAAATTATAAATGCTATTCCGATAATGTAATATATGTACATCATATGTTTTTTTATTTTTTATCTCTAATTTCATCTCCGAGCTTATCTACTCCATTGAAAAGGTTATCAGAACGATTTGTTCTGTTGGTCCAAAGACACTTGATCCTCCAATTTTCCTAGAAGCTGTTTCAATTACTGCTTTTGTTAAGACTTTCTCAAAGGTTAAATTGCCTTCAAACGCATCATTTACTAGCTCTCCACCAGTACCAACCACTGAAATAATTCCTCCAACTTCTGCCATACCTGCTGCTAAAGGTGCTCCATATCCAGTAGCAGCTACTGGAATTGCCAATGCAGTCATTCCATCACCAAGATTTTGCATTAAACCAGGTACAATATCACCTATTACATCCATACTTCCTTTATGTTTAGATATCAAAGTACCATCATCTGTAGTCACACTAACATCATCAACATTCATTTTTTCACCATTATTTACAACAAAATTTCCATCCGGAGCAAAATTAATCATCGTACTATAATCGCCCGTATGAGCAGTTCCATTAGCAAAAACTTGTTTTACATTTCCGTACCCTTTTGCTTCTGCCTGTTCTTTAGTTTTAACATCATTATCATAAGTTATATGTTGTTGACCATTAGCACCAGTCCAATTTATCCAATCATCAGGAGCCATTCCATCTGGATCAATAAAGTAAATTGGATTATCAAAAGCATAATTATATGGGCTAAATCTTCTCATCTTTTCAGCCAAAGGGTCAATATTCATCCAACGTCCTATTGCAGGGTCATAATTCCTTGCTCCATAGTCGTACATGTTAAGCCCCAGCTCGTCTTGTAACTCTTTGCCATTGTACTTATACTTATAATTAGAATTAACAACAGGTGCCCCATACCCCATATGTTTTAAGCCAAAAGGGTAGTAGTTATTTTCGTCCTTAATCGCCAGAGTTTTGTCATAACTAATACGAATGTTACCCAAATGATCTTTGTACTGGTAAATGTATTTATAAGAACTTCCGGAAGCCTCCACATAACCTTCTGTGGTTGGGAAAAACTTAAGTGTCGTGTTCAATAGCGGGAAAGCCATCCGCTATGGCATGGCTTTCTTTATTGATTTTTATATGAGTAGGAAAATCACACCAGTCCAAACAATATTTTTATTTATAAATGAACTTGTTTTTGCTTAAATTGTACTTATAATTTCTTTGGTTTTTTTCATAAAAACCATCAAAACCAAAAAAAACAAATTCTTTCCAACCTTCAAAATGTTGCTTTGCTAACTTTTTATTGGA
Source organism: Flavobacterium sp. 1355 (assembly GCF_017833415.1). Classification (GTDB taxonomy): domain Bacteria; phylum Bacteroidota; class Bacteroidia; order Flavobacteriales; family Flavobacteriaceae; genus Flavobacterium. The sequence goes on from NZ_JAFICC010000007.1 coordinate 187,317, forward strand.
AAAATTAAGTAAACCAATATATATAATAGTATCATTCGATTTGTCCACAAAACCAATATACTGTCTGTTATACTTAAAAAATTTATTTTTAACATTTTTAGGGTCTCTATACTTAGCTTTAATTTTAGATTTATCTAAATTTAGACTGTCTAAAATAGTGGTTTCGTATTCGTAATAGTTTTTAAATAAAAAATTCTCTGTTTTTTTTACGTCATCAATTGTTGGAGTATATGGGATTTTATAATTGGGTTCAACAAATGGATATTTCGTGTTTACATCAAAAATAACTCCTTCACCACAATAATATCCCTCTAGTTTAATCATTTTAGGATATTGTAAAATACTAACTAATAATATTAAAGCAATTTTTTTCATATTTATTTATATTGAAAAGGTATAACTGTTGTTGTAGTTCCTGATATAGGAACTATTTGCATCCCAGACGAAGAATAGTTAGTTTGTAAATGTGTAGTTGGCATTGTTTGTTGTTGAAAATATCTAGTGCTACTACCATTTGAATTTATAGCTTGACCCAGTGCATTACCATTTGCATCATTACTATAGTGAGTTCTTAATGACAACCCATTTTCTCCTCTAATTCTATTTTCCCAATGCATAGATTCATATTCTGCAAACGTACCCATGCCAGGAGCTCCAAGTAATGTATTATCAATTACTCCATCCAAACCATCAAACGCATGCCCTAACTCATGAGCAAGACCGATATAGGAAGGTCTACTGTTACTTCCCATTTCATTAGGACCTCCTGTTGTATTGGAAGGGTCCCAACTAACCCTACCCGAAATACCTCCTGATGAATTACTACCTTCTCCGATAGCTATAAATTTAGAGTTTTTCTGTAATTCCCCAACTAGTTCTGCTCCAGCCTTACCACTTCTAATTTTATCTAAAGCAGCGATAGCTTTGCCTAAATATCCTCCAATCGATTTGTTTCCATTTTTGTCAACTTTAGCATTTTTACCATTATAATTATCCCATTTTCCAGTTTTACTATTTTTGGAATAAAGATTTCCGTTTTCATACAATATATTTGTCTTGTCTTGTTTGGAATAAATTAAAATGCTATCTCCTTTTATATCATTAAAAAGTATTGGATTGTTTGCTCCGTATTGATATGGATTAATATGGTAATACTTTTCTGCAAATCTATCCATATTCATAAATTTACCAATACTAGCATCATAATTACGATTTCCATAGTCGTACATGTTAAGCCCCAGCTCGTCTTGAAGTTCCTTTCCGTTGTACTTATACTTATTCTCAAAACCAATTTTGACTGTGTTATACCCTTCCTGTTTCAGACCAAAAGGATAATAATTGCTCTCTTCCTTAATAGCCAGTGTCTTGTCATAACTCAGTCGAATATTACCCAAATGATCTTTGTACTGGTAAATGTATTTATAAGAACTTCCGGAAGCCTCCACATAACCTTCTGCTGTTGGGAAAAACTTAAGTGCCGGGTTCAACAGCGGTTCCTTCACATACTGATACCCTCCCAGATAATCGGTTATGGTCTCGTTTGTACCTTCCGTAACGGTTTTGCGCACCTTCTGCCCCGCTGCATTGTAAAGATAAACAATGTTTCCTGTTGTCCCAAAAGTTATTTTGGCAGGCAGGTTCAGGTGGTTGTAGGTAATGGCGGTGATGTTTTTGTTATTGTCTTTGGTCATATTGCCATTGGCATCATAACTGTAATCATCTGCCGTGTTGGCGGCACTGTCCACAAAACCGCCCGCTTTGTAGGTGGTGGCGTTATCCACGACTTTTGTAAGCTGGTTGGTACTGTTGGCTGTACCGTAACGGTAAGCCAGCTTATCGATCTGCTGCAGGGCAGTCGGGTTTCCATTACGCGTAAGGGACATAATATTTCCGTTCTTGTCATAGCCTAGGGTTTTAAAAAGTAATCGTAAAAAGTCGGGAGACTTTTATCAGATTTAGAATTTTTAAGAAATAAAAAAATTGCGCAAAGTCAGAGACATTTGCGCAGCTTTTCATAAGAACACTTCGGAGAGCGGGGGAGCTGCTTGATATAAAACTACTGAATCATCTAATCATAACCTCGGAGACTTATTACTCCTTTGCGGATGAAGGCGCCTTGTAGGCGCCATTTACCATATTTTATATTGGCATACTCTGCAAATATATCTTTGAATGCCAGGCTTTGTCTTTCCATACTTTGTCATCTTTCGAATATCACAAACACATCTGTAACACCTAGTCTGGTTTAAGTTCATTTTTTTCGATTTAATACATTATAAAATAAAAAACAGCCCGAAGGCTGTCTTAATTTTTATGCGATATTACTATAAATATCTGATTTTCTGTAAATGTTAAATGCAATAATTAACCACCAACACATCTGATACATTACCCAATTACACTAACTTAAAAGAGAGGGCAAATATTTCTATTTTACTTCCTGTGGATGCAGTCAAAATTTCAAATCCACGCAAATCTTTTATTCCTTCATAAAGTTTAGACCATTTTTCCTTAATTTTTACTAAGTCTATGTTTGAATCATCGATTATGTTAGCATCAGATATACATTCTTCGGCAATTATACCAAAATTCAAGGATAAATTAGCGTAATAAACATCATTAAAAATCAGTTTATTTTCAATTCCAGACGGCCAAACAATATGTAATTCTATACTATCATTTAGTCCTGCATTACTTCTATCAATATTAATGCTGTTTAAAGTAGCATCGTGCCACTCTAATAAAGTAAAATCTTTATTTTCCATAGTTAAAATCCTGGGTCTTTATCTTTTCCGTTAGGGCTGTAATGTTTTCCTTTTCCATTTTTATGATAGTGTGAATAATTTGGACCTTTTTTACCAGCAGGTGTAGCTGGATCAATTCTTAAAGATTCATTAAACTTTCCATTCTCCATTGTTCCATAAGAGGAAGTCCCCGGAGGATTATGCGGATTCTCGATCAAATCTGCACCAATAGTGTATTTTCCTTCTACCTGCGGAATTGCAACTCCTTGCTCAGTGACTATAAAATCAGGCGTCGCTTTTGCTGTAGCACCTTCGCTTGCTTCTGTCGCAACAGAAGTGCTGGTCGAATTTGCACTGGCACTTGATTCACCGCTAGCTCCGCCTCCTTTACCTGCTTTGTGAGCTATTACAATTGCTGCCACATTAACAACAGTGGCCCCGATTGCTCCCGGATCTCCATTTGCTGCCTTTTGGACTGTTTCAACTGCATTTTTAGCTCCGCTGGTTTCGTACACTGATTGCGCGTACTGTTTAGCTGCGCCAGAAACACCTCCTGTTTTGTATGCTGAAGCTACTTTTTGCGTTGCATTTACTCCATTTCTAATACCGCTGTAAGTACCTGTAAGAGCACCTTTAATCATATTTCCACCAGCTGACCAAGCTCCTCGTGCATATGCCTGTATCCATTGACCAATACCAGGTCCTGGCCACATTCCATCAGGGTCAATAAAATACACTGGATTATCCATTGCATAATTATAAGGAGACCATCTTCTTCCTTTTTCTGCTAATGGGTCAATGTTCGTCCAACGGCCAAGTGCAGGGTCATAATTTCTTGCCCCATAGTCGTAAACCCCAAGCCCCAGTTCGTCTTGGAGCTCCTTTCCGTTGTACTTATACTTATTCTCAAAACCAATTTTAATATTATTATACCCCTCTTGTTTCATACCGAAAGGATAGAAATTGCTCTCTTCCTTAATAGCGAGCGTCTTGTCATAACTCAGTCGGATATTCCCCAGATGATCTTTGTACTGGTAAATGTATTTATAAGAACTTCCGGAAGCCTCCACATAACCTTCTGCCGTTGGGAAAAACTTTAATGCATTATTTTCGTACTGATAACCTCCAAGGTAATCTGTAGTGATGTCAGATTTCCCTGTTTCACTTACAATCTTTCGCACCTTTTGCCCCGCTGCATTGTAAAGATAAACAATGTTTCCTGTTGTCCCAAAAGTTATTTTGGCAGGCAGGTTCAGGTGGTTGTAGCTAATGGCGGTGATGTTTTTGTTATTGTCCCGGGTCATATTGCCATTGGTATCATAACTGTAATCATCTGCCGTGTTGGCGGCACTGTCCACAAAACCGCCCGCTTTGTAGGTGGTGGCATTATCCACGACTTTTGTAAGCTGGTTGGTGCTGTTGGCTGTACCGTAACTGTAAGCCAGCTTGTCGATCTGCTGCAGGGCAGTCGGGTTTCCGTTACGCATAAGGGACATGATATTCCCGTTCTTGTCATAGCCCAGGGTCTCGTCATAAAAATTATTCACTGTACCGGCCTGTTTAAAAATCCCTGTCTTTAAACGGTTTAGGTTATCATACACATACCCGTACCCCCTTACAACAGGAGTTGCCTCCGAGGCACTTGACCAGTACGTCTCGGCTATGTTTCCGTTATACAGGGCTTTGACCCCTGTAGTGGTGGTGGTATTGTAATTGACCTTAAAGGCAAACAGGTCTTTTGGGTCCCCTGTCTTTGCCAGGGCATTAACGTCGTTTATGCCCGTGAGCCATCCACGGATGTTGTAGGTATAATCTATTTTTTGGGTACTGCCGCCCACTTTTTTGGAAACCAGCTGGCCCAGCTCGTCATAGGTATTGGTAAAAAGGGTCTCGGCCGTGGCAGTTCCGATCTGGTGGGTCTGGCTGATGAGCCTGTCCTGCGCAGAGTAGGTATAGGTCTCGGTTGTTTTGAGTACCGGGTCTGTTGCCAGCCTGCTGTGTGTGGTTATGGTATACTGCAGCTGCCCTGAGAAGGCATCAAGTTTACTGTCCGTACAGGTAAACCCTCCAAGGAAGTTCTGCGTATAGGAACGCACCGGTCTTGCCTTGGCATCATATAGGCTGTAGGTTTGTTCGTATTTGTAATTGGTACTCAGGTCCGGAACCCTTATCCAGGATCCTGTGGCAAGCCCGATGGGTTTTGTTGTGGCGTTATAATAAACCGCCTGGCTTACCCCGGCAGTATTTGCTGCAACGGTGGCCGGAATGGTGGCAGGGGCATCGGGAAAGTTATAATCATCATAATAGTTCACGCTCAGTACATGATACCCCGATGTTGGCCAGGCTGCGTTGTTATACCTGAATTTTACTCCTGTTGTGGCAGGTATGATCGTATTGGTTGCCGTGACTATTTTAGTTTCATTGAAATTTGCCGTGAGTGCATTTTGGGCATCCTGCAGTGTTTTTCTGGTTGCAGCGGTTACCGTAGCGGGTAACCAGCCGGTAATCACCGGCCTGTTAAACGCGTCGTATTTTGTAATGGACCATCCTGCTGTGGTGATATCGCTAAATGGGGAATTGGCCGGGCCTGTGGCCACGACCCTGTCGAGTTTATCATACACTATAAATTCCCACTGTTTGCCGGGCAGTTTTTTCTCTACCAGGCGGTTACGGTAATCATATTTATACTGGTAGCATAAATTATCCAAAACGGCCTTGTTGTCATCTATAACGGCGCTGAAGGTACTGCCGGCCTGGGCATGAAATCCCGGCAATAACCGAATGGAATTGGAAGCTGTTAAATGAAGGGCAGCACTCGCTGAGGTAAGCTGTACTGTCGAGGTCAGATCAGCCTGGGCGCTTGTAGTACCCAGAAGGTCTGTGGCCTTGGGCGGGATCACATAGGTCAGGTTGCCATAAATATCGTATACGTAGTAGGTGTCATGTTTTTCATTGGCTGTCCCTGATTCTACCGTCCCATAGGTTCTTTTCAGCACTACCTGCCCTTGTTTGTTTTTAAACTCAACTGTTGCTCCATTAATTTCTGATGGTGTAGCAACTGTATTTTCATCATAAGTAATCGTTTTGTAAAGCACATTTGGATCATAAATTCCACTGTTTAGTATTGTAGTGTATAATCCAAGCGTAGCATTCCATGCTGTGGTGGCATAATAATAGGTAAGCTCACCGGCAATATTAGATTGATAATCCATTTTTATTTCATGTCCCGAACCTGATTTCCAATCATTTCCTGGAGAAGCCTGTTTTAATACTCTATTTAACGGAGAAGATTCTAGCTGCTTTTCACTAAAAGGATTATCATTTGCACTGCCATAATTTGTTTTATATTGCTTTGTTAATTCAAATTCTAAAAGTGACGGAAGCATAAAATTTAGTGAAGTCTGATTGGATGCGAAAGGAAGAAATTCTTTGGTTTGTCTTCCTAAATCATCATAATCAATATGCGTTATAATATCTTTTCCTGTTGCAGAATATTGATTGTTAATTTGTTGCATAGGTCTTCCCAAGCCATCAAAATAAGTAATATTAGTTTGGGCCTGATTTGGTGTTGGGTTGACAAAAACTTGCGCTGTTTCTTTTTTATAAGTTGTACTAATAATGTAATTAGTGTCAGGTATAGGGATATTTGAACAATCGGACCCTGTACCATAAACTAAAGGGCAGTTATCTGAGTAGTCAATTACGTAATTAGATCCTGGCCTTGTACACTGCTGAATAAAATTTAAAGGATCTCCTAAATCATCACCATCAAGATCGGCATACCATTTCGTCCCTGGATTTAGTGAAGCTGCGTTATCATTACAATCTCCAATTTTATCTACATATTTTGGCAGCTGTAAACCAGGACTTGCTGATATAATATATGCAGTATTAGCAGAATTTCCGTAGCCATCGCCATCATTATCCCAGTAATAAAGTATAGGAGGTATATTAGTTATTATAGCAGTTCTATCATCATAATCTAACTTGTTAGTTACATACTTATCCGGTCTGACACTAGCATATATACTAACATTGGGATCTCCAAAAGTGTCTCCATCATAATCAAAATAAAATGTTTGTGGAGTTATATTGGTAATAAGTTTATTATTGTCATCCAAATCATCATTTGTAGCTGCAAAACCAACAGGCTGCGTACATGCCTTTGTTGTCGAACCGTTTATTGCACCATGGCCGTCTAAATCTGCATCACGATACCAAACTGTATCAGCTGTTTTTATACTTGGATCAGTATCATCACAATCTTGTTGATTCGCAACATACCCATTAGGTTTTGTTGGGCTAAATACATAATCGTTAGGGTCTCCGTAACCATCCTTGTCCGAATCCCTGTTCCATTGGTAATCTGTTTGACAATTATCACAAGGCTCTGTTGGATCAACAGGCTCGACATAACTTTGTATTATAACTGTGCTTTCCGCTTTTGTCGTTTTATCTTGTGCAAATCCTGAAAAAATGAAGATTTGCAATAATATTATAAGTAATAATTCTTTCTTCATTTTGTACTAATTAGTTTTATAATGATATTGGTTTTGGGAAAGTATTTTTCCGTTTGAATCTTTTACAACCTCCAAACGATTAAAAGTATCATATTGATAGTATGTTGTCAAACCTTTAGAGTCAGTTACAGAACTAATACCAACTAATGGTTTATAGGTATAAGTAGTTACCATTGCTTTTGGCAAAGCAGCCCTTAGGTTATTTAATAATAAAATCAAATTTGCCTCTGTCCCTGAGTCTGATTCTGCTTGCAAATTGGCAACATAAGAAGATACGTCAGTGTATAATGCATTTTCTATTTTTGCAATAGGTTTTGTTTTATTGTAGCCCCATATTATAGCAACAGGAGAACCGCTCTCTTGTTTATATTCCAGAATATTACCATTACCGTTATCAAATAGTGAAAAAACAATTTTTCTATCATCAGCAGTTGTTACATCTATGTCTCCGGCACCTCTGATTTCATGAATCTCTTTTGGCAACAATAGGTTTCCTGTAGCGTTGCTTTCTTCATATTTTGTAATATTTTCTGAGGTCTGTACCGTGTTAATCAATGTTTCTGTTTTAACAGGTGTGTCAATTCTGTTTTGATTAACTAGCTTTTGCATATTTACCGCTTGTTTTGAGGTTAACAAGTCTGCAGGATAATAATATCTGGATTCTAAATTTTCTCCAACAGAAGAATTCGATGTTTGAGAAGTTAATTGAAGATGATTAAGACCATTATAACTATAATTTGTAATTGTTGTTATGGGATTTTTTCCGTTTATATCATATAAGTTTGTTGTTGTATTCGCCAGATATATAAAGTAAGAAATATATTTATATGGCATAACATCCAGATGCTCTATGGTAGGAATTCCAACATATTGGCCAATAGAAGCATGATTAGTAATACATGGATGCTCAATATTTACAGTTTTATTAATCGCCCCTGGTACTATACAATTGTTACTGGCATCTTTCTGATGAAAATGAATAGCAGTACAATATTTAACAGGATACACCTCAGCTAAATTACTGGCATTACACAAGCATTGATCTTGCCTGCTTGTGGTAAAAATTCCTGGGGCAGGATTATAAATTGCATAATTAATTACTGTCGGTGTATTTAAGTCTTTGACGTAATTATTTATAACTTCTTTTCTTAAAACCAAACTATTATTGCTTTTTTCGAATGTTCTGGTTTTTAATAATTTTCCATTATTCCATCCTAAATTTGTCCATGGCACATTTCTAAACTCACGATCTCCCCTATATATATGTTCCCTGTAATCTTTATTTATAATAAATTCATTTTCTTCACAACCATTTGAGTCACTGGTTCCTTCTGTTACGGTAACAAATTGATAAAAAATATTAGATCCCATTTCGAACATAGAAGATACACTACTTGAGTTTAAAACAAGGTCTGTGACAGTACAACTCAGATCATTGACTCCGGAATAACTTACATGGTCGCTAAAGTTTACATAATATGGTTCTTGCAGGAAATCTCCTGAAGATTTTGATTCGTTATATTTAGAATAACTATAGTTTTTTGTAACAGGATTAGTTTTGTATAGAGAAAAATCCTGGGTTTGTTTTACTCTTAATCCCCCAATCTGAATATTAGCAGGCACAATTGTAATCGTACCAGGGCGGTAGCTATAGGTTAAGTTTGCTGAAGTACAATTAGCCCCTACTATACTTAAAGTTACTTTGTATTGCTGGCCAGCTTGTGCGTTAAAATAGCTGTTCTTTGTCTCTGAGGTCATATTCTCTCGCAGAGATATAGATGTGGCACTGGTTACGGTTCCGTTATTTGATGTTAAGTAAAGATTTTCAGATTTTTGTGCAGTAACATTATAAACACTGTATGAGGCAACCCTTTTCCCTGTATCATCTAGTGGATCGAGACAATAAAAACTAATCCCTCCAATAAAGCTGATTTTTTGACTGCTTGAAACTGTAAATATTTTGGTTGCGCTATTATTAAATGTTTCTTTATCTGTTGTTGGATTTAGATATTCATGAACTGGCGGTGCATACTGTCTTGTTTCTCCATAATAAGTATTAGGTTCATAGGTTAACTCTGTATATCCTTTGGTAGGATAGGTAATTTTGTTTAAAAGACCTATTTGCGAATAACCTTGTTTAACTTCCCGATCTGCTGCCTGATAGTCAAAAGTTTCAAAGCCATAATCATTTATTCTTGGTATTAGCATCGAATTGTTAGCCCCATTAAAATAGCCCCAATGATCCTGACTCTTTGATAAACGAACAGGAAAGGTATTGGGACTAATATAACTGAAAGCATACTTATTCGTTTCTTCCAGAAAATGAAAACCATTTAAAAAAATTCTTTTATTGTTTGTTACCAAATAATCAAAGTCAATTTTTTCAATTATGTTTGAGGCCTTGCCTTTAACTGTGATTGTTTTGATAACAGTTGCTGGCTCATTAGTTGAAATTTTATCTTCATAATCAAATAATACACTGCCAAAATCAGCTTTATTACTAGTTATTGACGCAAGGCTCTTACCTATTATCCTAATAGTATGAGAAAAAATCCCGCTAAAAGTAATTCCTTTTATATAACCTTGTCCTGACGCACAATTTTGCATCAATGGATATGACTTTGATGCCTGCTGACTTTCCCCCTGAACGTATTCTTTAGTACTATTGACATACCCAAAATAAACTTCGTCACCTTTAGGATGAACAATTTTATTCAGATACCAAGCTGTAAATTTTATTGAAGGTATTGAATGCCCTCCACCTTGAGTTCTTAACATAGTTTGTTCTTTTTCCTGAAAAAAATATTTAACTCCGTCTGGTGCTGTTACAAGAAAAGAGTAAATTTCATCACCTGGATTATTAATTACTTCAATTCGAATATCGTTCCTCTCTAAAAAAACAACTTTATTATTATCATCAAAATAAAATTTTCCGGAGTAGTTCATAAAGTTGAACATAAACAAATCTCTCTCTCTTTCTTTACCATAATCTTCTCCATAAAAATTAAAGTATAATCTATTCATGACATCTGATGATGTAGAAGTGATATCAAAATGTTTTAATGGATAATCTTCATAATAGTCATCTTCCTGATTACGAATTATCCTTGTAATAACACCGCCTCCTATAAGATTCCATCCCAACCCTGTTACGCTATTTACATCGTCAACTTTAATTCCCCCGGAAGAATAATTAATAGAAAAAGGAACATTGATGTTATTTGTTTTATAAGTGAATAATGGCAATTGAATATTTGGTGTTCCCGTAAATAAACCTACCGGTGTATTGCCATACATAGCAAATTTAAATGCCTGTGGAGAAGGAGGAGTAATATTTGGCAAAAATTTACCCGGATCATTGTCTACATCCTGTGCAGTAACTTTTGTCAAGACAAGAATAAATAATAAACAATATAAAATTTTAATAGTGTTTTTAAAAGTAGTTTTAAACATAAAATAGATTCGTTTATGGTTTGGTGAATAGTACTATTGGTTTAATAAAACAGTTTCCTTCTCAATAAAAAAATTGAGAAATTTTATAACATGAAAAGAAGTACTGCTGTGATTAATTGAAAACTATAAAGTAAGAATAAATATGATGGAGATTAGGAATGTATTGAGAATGCTTAATTTTTGGAAGAAAGCAGATAAAATTTAAATTGCTTTTAATCAGAGTATAATTTCCTCATATGTATTTTAAATAAGTAATTGTTTTTGGCATGCAATGATAGTAAATATTTAGATTTTTTTAATAATATTAACATAATATTTCTTGTTTATATGTTAATTTTCTTATCACATGAATCATTGCATATTAATTAATGCTGTAGGTATAAAAAAAGCTCCAGATTTCTCTGAAGCTTTTTATCATATTCCAATACACTTTATTTACTAAGCCATAAACAAAGCATACTTATTATAATTATATAACACCTGATCATAAGGCACTAACTTAGTCGCTACTTTTTCTGAAGAAGCATCGAAAGTAATACCATTATGTTTTCTAAATAAATAGATTTCCTTAAGACAATTAGAAAGACTCTGATGAATGGATGTAGTAAAAGTTGGGAGCTGTTTATCTCCAACTAATAAATCGATTTGATAATTAGAACTGCTTTTAGAAAGATTATTTCCGATAATTCTTATCGTAAATGTTGTAGACTTTCCGTACTGTTGTCCTTTATATTGTACTACCATAATTTTATGATTAAAAGGTTATATTAAAATTTGTCTTAGAACTTGAATGAACTAAAGTTATGAAAAAAAGTAATAATTTAAATTTCGCCTTCAAAATTAATACTATTTTTTCTTCTTCAGATTTCAGGACATAAAAAAAACCGTAATAAATTACGGTTTTCAACAATTAACTAAATATATTTAATCAACTTGTTAACGAGAGTAAAATTCATTCATAAGCACGATTAATTTTGGGTTACAATTGTAGTTTCTTTTTCAGTATTAATTTCTAATAAAACAGGATTTTCATTTTCATCAAACATAATCATATTCAAGGAATCCAGCAACACGAGGTTTTTAGAAACTGTTCCTTTAAATTTATTATAAGAAAGGTTCATTTCTGATAAATTATGTAATTTTTCAAGCTCTCCCGGAATTTCTCCGTCAAAACTATTATCAAACAAACTCAGGTTCTCCAAAGCAGCAAAATTGATAACCTCCCTGCTCAGGTTTCCGGTCATTTTATTGTTATTCAGAAGCAAAACTTTTAGTGTCTGAATTTTATATAATGAGCCCGGTAATTGACCTTCAATTTCATTATTAAACAGCGAGAGAATTTCTAATTTTTGTAGTTTACCAATTTCTAGTGGCAGCTCTCCCGAAATTTTGTTTATAAAAAGGGCTAAATTTTTCAGCTTTTTTAGTTCACAAATAGAAGCCGGTAATGTTCCTGACAATTCATTTGAGGAAACATCCAAAGCTTCAAGCTCTTTGAGATTGTGGATCGCAACAGGAATTTGTCCTTTCAGATAATTATCATGCAAATCTATAGTGATAAGATTTACCAGATCAAAAAATTCTGCGGGCAATTGTCCCTTCAAATTATTGTTGGATAAATGTAATCCAACTACTTTTCCGTCTTTAGCCTGTACTCCATACCATGATGATACTGACGATGATAAGTTCCACTTTATTTTCCATTGCGCTCCATTAGTAGCATGGTACAATTTAATAAGGGCATCCTTTTCTTTGTCTGAAACAGTATCTGCAAAAATATTAAGAGAAAAAACAAGTGCTAAAAAAAGAGTGATTAAACTTTTCATAACAGATTTGGGGTTTTGCTTTCAGGATAAAATTATGCATTTTACACACACAAAGCCTTAAATGTAGACAAAGTGTTAATAAGTAATTTTTTAACATTCCTTTTACTACTTTACAAAAAATGGCGCAATGATGATCTTTTTTAGTAAATTTGATCAACTAACAATTAAACCTTTATATTATGGAAATTAATTTTATTGCACTACTGCTTGCTGCTCTTGTAACTCTTGCCGTAGGATTTGTTTGGTATAATCCAAAAGTTTTCGGAACCATTTGGATGAGAGAAAATAATCTCACACAAGAACAACTTCGAACCGGAAACATGTTGAAGATATTCGGATTGACGTATATCTTTTCCTTAATGATTACAATGACACTTATGTCGCTCACAATTCATCAGTCGGGAGCTGTCGGAATGGTTGGCGGGCCACCATTATTAGATGCAGCAAAACCTTCATTTGCTGCTTTTATGGCAGATTACGGAACAGCATACCGTACCTTTAAACATGGTGCTTTACATGGTTTTATGGCAGGTCTGTTTTTTGCTTTTCCTGTTATTGGAATTAATGGATTATTTGAAAGAAAATCATGGAAATATATTTTTGTACATGCAGGGTTCTGGATAGTTACTCTAACCTTAATGGGCGGAATAGTTTGCGGTTTCGCTTAATCATAAATTATAAAACCCGTTTGAAAATCTAAATCAAACGGGTTTTTCTTAATAATAACTTAAAGCGAATTGGTTATTATAAATATTATCTAATTTTGAAAAAATTAGCTTTCACTATTGAATACAACTTATTCTTTTCAAATATATAATAGCGCGTCTTTACTACCAACAGAATGGAACTCGCTAAGTACTCAAAATATTTTTTTGACCCGGGAATACCTTGAAGTGCTGGAAAAATCTTCCCCAGTAAACATGGCTTGCCATTTTATTGGAATTTTTAAATATGAAAAGCTTGTTGGTATTGCTTTGACACAATTTATTTTTGCCGAAAAGCTGGAGTCTTTTGGCGAACGCGACCAATGTTTAAAGACATCTGTGCGTAATTTTGCTTTCAAAAATTTTGCCTCGCATGTTTTGTTTGTAGGTAATAATATGCTTACTGGCCAAAATGCATTTTCATTTTCAAACGAAGTGAATGAAGCAAAAGTGATCAAAACACTTCATAAAGCGATCAATGAGTTAAAAAAAGATTTTAAAGCAAAAGGGCGCAAAGTTCACATTACCAGCATTAAAGATTTTACCGAAAAGGAAATTGAGCCCTTAAAAACAGAATTCAAAAACAACTTTACATTTTCGACACAGCCTAATATGGTTTTCAACATCAATTCTGACTGGAAAACAGAACAGGATTATATTGAAGCTCTTTCTAAAAAATATCGCGACCAATACAAACGTGCACGCAAAAAAAGTGAAGGGATTGAAAAACAGAAAATGTCTTTAGAGGATATCACTAAACATGAGGATGTTATATATGATTTATACTTTCATGTGGCAAAAAATGCTCCTTTCAATACTTTTTTTCTGGCCAAAAATCACTTTCGTGTTTTTAAGGAAATCATGAAAGAAGATTTTCTTTTCTATGGTTATTTTTTGGATGAAAAATTAATTGGATTCAACACTTTAATAAAAAACGGATCTGTAATGGATACCTATTTTCTGGGATATGATGAAAGCATCCAACGTGATAAAATGTTATATCTGAACATGCTTTATGACATGATTGCCTATTCTATCAATCAGGGCTTTAAAGAAATTATTTTTGCTAGAACTGCTCTCGAAATAAAAAGCTCAGTTGGCGCAAAACCAGTAAAAATGTATGGCCTCATCACCCACAGTAATGCATTAATTAACAAAAACATAGGCAGACTATTTGATTATCTGGAGCCAAAAACGGACTGGAAAGAACGAAACCCTTTTAAATAATATCCTGCTCACTTAAGGAATTGCTAATTTCATTTGCTTGTGCAAAATATGAATTTCAAGAGATGTCTGAGCGCCACAGTACTCTCCATCAATCTGAAAATTAACCGGATAATCTGTTGTAATGGTAGCCTTATCGGTTGAGATAATTACAATATCATCAGAATCAATTGGCATATTGCCCGTTATAATTTTTCCCAGTAATAATAAATCAAGACTTTTTAAAATAATTAATTCAAATTTTCCGTCATTTACAACACCATTCGGATTAATGGTAACACCTGTTCCATATTTCTGAGAATTGGCTATTACAATCATTCGTGCAGGATGTATACTTGTTTCTTTGTTTGTTGTAATTGTTGCTACAAAAGGCTCGTTGTATTCTGTAAGAGTTGTATATGCCTGCAACGCATAACCCCAAAAGCCCCTCAAATTGCTCTCCTCATAATTCTTAACCAAATCAGCATTAAGTCCTATATCACTTAAGTGAATACTTTTTTTACCATTAATACAAATCATATCCATTTCGATGTAATGATTCAAAAAGGCAATTTTAAGGTTTTCTTCGATCGTATTTGGTAAATTTAAATCGACAGATAAACCATTGGCAGAACCGGCAGGCAGAATACCAATTATTACATCGTGCTCCTCCATGGCTTCTGCAACCATTTTTATAGTTCCGTCTCCCCCCGCAACAACAATTCTCTGCGGTTTGTGTTCTTCATATAATAAGCGCAGGGTTTTAATATCCTGCTTTCCTGTGGTCTCATAAACCTTTAAATTAAAATTATTGGTGATCGAAAACTCGTATACTGCGTCTATTAAGTCTGATTTGTCTAAATCTCCAGAAATTGGATTTACAACAAAAATGATGTTATTTTTCAAAATTTAATTTTTAAAACCGATTAAAATAATTAATTTACATATATAAAAGTACACAATTAATGAAACCAATTCTACAATTATATCGGGGTTATGCTAATGAACAGGAATTAATCGTGATGGGTCATGTCTTTAAAAGGTTGTATGATTATGATTATCAGAAGAGAAACTTTAAAAATGCAACCTCAATAATCAATCAGTTTAGAATAAAAACTATCAAAAATTATGATGTTTACCTAAAATTTGGTAATCACGAAATTCATTCTAAAACGTTAGACGACGGTTATTTTAAATTTTGTATTCCGATTGAAAAAGAATTTGATTTTGGATGGATGGAATACGAAGTAAGCATAAAACACAAATCAGAAACAATAACCGCCAAAGGAAGTTTTATAAGGCCACACGAGGGGAACCTGGGGATAATATCAGATATCGATGATACTTTCCTTATTTCACATACCCGAAATATATTTAGAAAAATATACATCCTTCTGTTTAAAAATGTGAATGACCGCAAAGTTTTTGAGGGGGTTGTACCTCATTATCAAGCATTAAGTTCAGCAGGAAGAAATAATAAAGACGAACAAAATGCTTTTTTTTATGTGTCAAGCAGCGAATGGAATCTCTACAATTTTATTGTAAAATTTACTAAAATTCATCAGTTACCAAGAGCCGTAATTTTATTAAAGGACATTAAAAGAGGGGTTACGGATTTTTTTATAAGTGGCAGAGGAAATCACAATCACAAATTTGACAAAATAAAACATGTTTTAGAATTTTATCCAAATTTAAAATATGTCCTCTTGGGAGATGACTCGCAACACGATCCTTTTTTATACGAGCAAATCTGCAAAATATTTCCTGTAACAGTCAAGGCTGTATACATTAGACAAACCGGCAAACATCAAAAAGAAAAAACAAAAGCCGTTTTGAAAAATTTAGAAGATTTAGATGTTTCTGTCTGTTATTTTAAAGAAAGCAGCAAGGCAATTATGCACTCAAAATCTATTGGAATCATTAAGTAAATTATAAAAGCAAAATGTATAAAAAAACGCAGATTCCAACTGTGATTGAAATCTGCGATTAAATAACTATGCGTTAAAATTATCTATCTCCTCCTGAACAATTTCCCAATCCAGAAGCAATTGATCTAAATCTGCTTTCTTTTTGTTGTAAGCAGTAAAAAATGATGCATCTTCGATATGTTTATCATAATTTGAAGCCAGCATTTTATCATCGTGCTGAATATCTTTTTCTAATTGTTTGATCTGACTTTCAACTTTACTTAATCTGTTCTGTAGCGCTTTACCTTTTTTCTGATCTTCGTATGACGTTTTATTGCTTTCTTTTGGAGCTGTTACTTTTGCAACATCTTTTTTCTCAACTTCACGCATGTTTTCCATGTTGCGCTGTTCTAAGAAATAATTGATATCACCCAAATATTCTTTAATTTTTTGGTCCTTGAATTCATAAACGATATTAGACATTCCCTGAAGAAAATCCCTGTCGTGAGAAACTAATAATAAGGTTCCGCCAAATTTTTGAAGTGCCGCTTTTAGAACATTTTTCGATTTAATATCCAAATGGTTCGTAGGCTCATCCATCAGCAATACATTAATTGGCTGTAATAAAAGTTTACAAAGTGCCAAACGGTTACGTTCACCTCCCGAAAGCACTTTTACTTTTTTCTCTACATCGTCTCCGCGAAATAAAAACGAACCTAACATATCACGAACTTTAGAACGATTAGTATCCGTTGCAGCATCTTCCATTGTTTGCAGCAATGTGATTTCTCCGTCTAAGTATTCTGCCTGGTTTTGCGCAAAATACCCTAATTGTACATTATGTCCTAATTTAATAGTTCCCTGATATTCAAACTCGTTTACCAGTGCTTTAATAAAAGTTGATTTTCCTTGTCCGTTTTGACCAACAAAGGCTATTTTACTGCCTCTTTCTACAAGCAGGCTTATATCTTTCAGAATCGTTTTGTCGCCATAAGATTTTGTAACATTCTCTGCTTCGATCACTACTTTTCCAGGTTCTTTTGATACTGGAAATGAAATATTCATAACCGAATTGTCATCTTCATCAACTTCAATTCGTTCTACTTTATCTAATTTTTTAATCAACGATTGCGCCATCGAAGCTTTAGAAGCTTTTGCACGGAATTTCTCGATTAATTTTTCTGTTTCTTCAATTTTCTTGGCTTGATTTTTTTGAGTTGCCAATTGTTTTTCACGAATTTCATGACGCAATTCCAGGTACTGAGAATAAGGCTTGTTGAAATCGTATGCTTTTCCTAATGAAATCTCGATAGTACGATTAGTCACGTTATCCAAAAACATTTTATCGTGTGATACAATTACCACAACACCTGGATAATTACGAAGAAAACTTTCCAGCCAAATAATACTTTCAATATCTAAGTGATTGGTAGGCTCATCCAGAAGCAATACATCATTTGATTGCAATAAAAGTTTAGCCAGCTCTATACGCATTCTCCAGCCTCCTGAGAAGGTTTCGGTTTGGTTATTAAAAACCTCTCTTTTAAAACCTAAACCTAAAAGAATTTTCTCGGTATCTCCCACATAATTATAACCTCCAAGAAGTTCAAAACGATGTGTATAATCAGACAGATCTTCTATAATCTGACCATATTCTTCACTTTCATAATCAGTTCTGGTGACCAATAAATGATTTATTTCTTCAAGTTTTTTCTCTACAACTTTAATATCTGTAAAAGCTTCATACGCTTCTTCTAATACGGTCCTTCCTTGCTCAAAATCTATATCCTGACGCAAAAATCCCATTCGAATATCTTTTTCCTGAGAAATAACCCCAGAGTCAGGAGCAAAATCTCTTGCCAGCATTTTAAGCATCGTCGATTTACCTGCACCATTTTTCCCCACAAGACCAACGCGGTCTCCTGCTCCTAAACGAAAAGTAACTTCTTCAAATAAATATGTTCCTCCAAATGAAACCGACAGATTGTGTATGTTAAGCATAATGTATTGACTATTGCTAAGATGTAATGGTTCAGTAAACCATTGTGATTTATTAATTTAACGTATAATCAACTGCAAATACGGTCGATTTTTAATATACGTTTTGAAAGTGCAAAAGTATAACATTTAATTGAAGTTTTAACTCTCAATAATAATAGCTTTTATAATAATCTTACAGGGTATAAAAAGTATATTGTGAAGTATAAAAAACGTCATGCTTCTAACTTTAAATTTCACTTTTGCGTAAGAACAAAAATTAAAATGAAATCTTAAATCAAACTAATAAGGAAACTGACCGGATCGCCTATCAAAAAGACGCTATTGCTTCATAAAAACAAAGTTTATCCCTATCTTTACATCTGTTTTCTAATACAATTTCCGTACGATTTAACTGATTTTAAATCACTCTTTTTTAATTTTTATAACACAGTCAATATTAAGATGTTCAACAAAGGATCTAAAATAAAAAGCATTTTTACAGGAAGCTGCCCGAGATGCCAAAATGAAAGCATGTACTCTGATCAGAATCCCCTTCATTTAAGTAAAGTTTTAAAGATGAATGATCATTGTGGGCACTGTGGGCTAAAATATCAAATTGAGCCGTCTTTCTTTTACGGAGCAATGTATGTTAGTTACGGATTAAATGTTGCGGTAGGAATTGCAGCATTTATAGTTTCTTTTGTGATTTTTGGAACAACAATAGAACAATCGTTTCTAAGTATTATAATAACCCTAGTTTTATTATTTCCATTTGTATTACGTCTTTCAAGAAATATTTATATCAATATGTTTATTTCGTACGATCCAAAATATGATCCGAAAGCAAAGATGTAATAAGTATCTATTTCTTTTTTTTATAAAATCTATTGATATCAATTACAGGATCTAATGCCGTTTTGTTTTCAATGTAATAAAATAGATCTTTTGCCATTGCAGGCCCCAGCATAACACCACGGGTTCCCAAGCCATTTAATATATGCAATGATGCATGTTTATTATGAGTGCCAATTATGGGCCTGCGGTCACGTACAGTAGGCCTCACACCTCCAAAATGAGAAACAATTTCAAAATCGCAATTAATTATTTCCTTAATTCTTTCAACTAATTCTTTCTTACCATCTTCGGTTGGCAGATCCGTTTTGTCTTTCCAGTTGTAAGTCGCACCTACTTTAAAAAAGCCATTTCCCATCGGAAGAATAAAAACGCTGGTATTTACAATGACATCCAAATTTAGTTCTGGTGCTTTTATGACAACTAATTCTCCTTTTGTACCGTCAAGCGGAAGATCCTGAAAAAATGTATTAGCATGCAGACCGAAACCTTCTGCAAAAATTATATTTTTTGCCTTATAATTTTTGTATTCTAAATAACCATCATTAATAATTAGCTTAGCATAATCAAATGGTTCATTAAGAAGACAATTATTTTCAATTAAATATTCGTGATATTTATCTAATAAAAGAGCCGTATCAACATACCCTGTATGTAAAACTTCTCCATAATCGTAAGGAGAATCTATCCCGGAAAACTTATTAAAAATTAGTTTTGTAGAAAGAAATGGAGCCAAAAGTGGTTTATCAGAAGCTGCAAACCAATTATTTTGTTCTTCGACAGAAAAGAACTTTCGTAAAATTGGCAGTTTAAAATTGACTTTAACATTCAGTTTAAGTTCAATTTTGTTGTAAAAATCTTCCATTAGAATTAATTGTTCTTCAGCTTTCCAAACTTCGCTGAAGCGTTTTAAAATCACAGGATTATACAAACCTCCCGCAACTTTGGAAGAAACTTGAGAATTATTATCTATTACCAAAATAGATTTATTGTTTTTAAGGGCAATTTCTGAAAATGAAATTCCTGCCAATCCACACCCGATAATTAAATAATCAATCATTTATAAAAGGTAAAAATAAAAAACTCTTACTCGCAAAGGTAGTAAGAGTTTTTCTTATAAGTTAATTTAGTGGCTTAGTAGTTCCACATATTTTCTTCAAAATTACGAATCTTCTCTTTAACCCTTTCAGATTCCAATAATTGATTTTGTGCATTATCTTTCATGTAATCTTTAATTTCACGATCTCCATACATATTTTCTTCCTTATAAATTATGGCATTAAAACGTCTGGAATTCAAAATCTGATCAAACGAAATTGGCATAGCAGAATTAGTATCATTAAAAGCTTTCGCTTCATGCAAAACCTCTCTGGCATTTGGATAAAAAACCCAGAACAACTCAATATAATCTTTTTCATCACTATTCATTGTATAAACATCGGGGGTCACAGGACAAATTCCTAGTAAACGATATTTCAACTCACTCTGACGTTTGTCAAAATACCAGTATCCCTTAATCTTATATTGAGTAACATCAGCTGCAGTAAGATCTTGTCTCAAAATATATTCAGCAGGAACACTTCTGGTTGGGCCAATTGTCTGATCTACATATGAGACCACTTTCTTTTTTCCAGTTCCGGTTACCACCTTCTTTTTCACTACCCTGGTCCTATAATCATCAGGATACTGATTGATTAATTCTCTTCCTGCATCAGTTGTATCAACACGTGTCAACGAGCCCTCAATGTCCTTCATAGATTTTTTAGTATTAAAATAACTATCAGAATAAACTTCAGTTATTCTCCCCTGTTTGATTGCCTTTGTCAAGACATCATACAGAGAGCGTCTGTCAGAACCAATGTTAGCAGTATCCACCGGATAATACATAGGGAAATTGATTTTTTCGTTCAAATCAATAATCTCCCATGTAGTTTTACCCATTAAGATATCCCTATCATCTACATAACCGTAAGCCAAAGGCTTATCATTGTCAGAAATCAGCTGTGCAGCATTCTTTTTTCCAATTTGTTCTGCTGTCTTTGCATTAAGCAAATTAGATTGGGCATTTATAGATAAGCCGCAGGTGATAAAAACAATAAAGACTAAAAAAAAATTCACTTTCATCATAATACATTTTAATAACAAAGCTAACGCAAAACATTGACTTTTATTGTATTTTTCCTACATTATTTTTTTTCTTCAAATAATTTAATGAAAGCTTCAATTTTAAAAGGAGACATATAGAAATAAAAGAGCCCTTACTACAATGCAGTAAGGGCTCTTGTTATATATAATTTAGAACTTAGTAGTTCCACATATCTTGCTCGAAGTTACGAATCTTCTCTTTAACTCTTTCAGACTCTAGCAATTGATTTTGTGCATTATCCTTCATATATTCTTTGATCTCACGATCTCCGTATAAGTTTTCTTCCTTGTAGATAACAGCATTAAAACGTCTTGAGTTTAAAATCTGATCAAATGAAATTGGAAGTGCTGAGTTACTGTCATTAAAAGCTTTTGCTTCATGCAAAGCTTCTCTTGCATTTGGATAGAAAATCCAGAATAACTCAATATAATCCTTTTCATCACTGTTCATAGTATAAACATCAGGAGTAACCGGGCAAAGTCCAAGTAAACGATATTTCAATTCACTTTGACGTTTGTCAAAATACCAGTACCCTTTTATTTTGTACTGCGTAACATCAGCAGATGTAAGATCTTGTTTCAAAATATATTCTGCAGGAACAGTTCTTGTAGCAGCAACAGTTTCGTCAACATATGTTACTACTTTTTTCTTACCAGTACCAGTAACTACTTTTTTCTTCACAACGTGTGTTTTGTAGTCATCCGGGTATTGGTTAATTAACTCTCTACCTGCATCAGTTGTATCGACACGTGATAATGATCCTTGAATGTCTTTCAGAGATTTTTTAGTATTGAAATAACTATCAGAATAAACTTCAGTTATTTTGCCATTTTTCATAGCTTTCGTCAAGGCATCATAAAGTGAACGTCTATCAGGACCAATATTAGCTGTGTCTACTGGAAAGTACAATGGAAAGTTGATTTTTTCATTCAAATCGATGATTTCCCAAGTAGTTTTCCCCATCAATACATCTCTATCATCAACATAACCATAAGCCAAAGGTTTATCATTATCCGAGATAAGCTGTGCAGGAGTCTTAAGTCCTATCTGAGCTGGTGTTTTTGCATTAAGCAAATTTGATTGCGCATTAGAAGCAAAACCTCCGGCGATCGAAACAATAGCTATTAAAAAATTTCTTACTTTCATCGTGGTATCATTATAAGATATTGAGCGTAGTTTTACCTACTTATTATTGTATTTCGTAAATTACCGGAGCAGTTCTAGGTAATAAATAGCTGCCAGCTCCAACAAGTTTAGTTTTAATTTCAGAAATAGTAACCTGATCTCCTTTACCAGCTCTCGAAAGAATTTGTTTACATTGTGCATTTAATCTGTTACCACTAACAACTACAGTAGGCTGTCCAGTAACTTTTAGGTTAAATCCAACAACATCTAAACCAACTTCAAAATCGAAATCAAGTAATTTAGCACCAATAGTAGCAATTTCTAAGTTAGATTTAGGTCCTTTAACAACACCCATCTCACCTCTAATAGTACCTGTTGGACCAGGAATACCTTTAATTCTAAATGTTTTCTTATCTGTAACTTTGTCTCCGTTTGGTAATGTTCCAGTAACAGAAATCGTAGTTTCAGTTCCCTGACCCGGACTCATGTTATATTTACCTGGTTTACCAGCTGAAGCTAATCCTGGAGCACTTGCAACAATTTTGTTAGCATCAACACCAGCAAAAGAAACAGAAATTGGGTTAACAACTCCTCTATAAACTACATTCATTTTATCAGCAGAAATTGTAGCTGAGTTTGGTCTAGGCACAACAACATATTTACCAGCAAATTTCAACGGAATATTTTTCCCGTCTTCTAAGAATGTAAATTGTCCATTGATATCCTGCTCACCAACACCACCTGCAGTTAACGAGATAACAGCTTGTCCGTTTACAATTTGTCCAGGACCTTGAAATGAAGTTGGTTTTGTGTTTTCGTCATAACGACCTAAAACAACTTTACCTGTTACTTTTTCTCCTTGGAAATAAGCGTTTTTATCTAAAACAACAATTGCCTGGTAGTTACTATAAGAAGCAGCAGCTACTGCAGCTTTTCCTAAAGCACTGTTATAAACATCAGTTTCTGCTTTTTTAACGTCATTTTGCCAAGCCGAAAGTTTGGCAGCAGATGCGATTGCAGGAAAACCTTTAAAGTGGTAAGCTAAGTATTTTTCTTTTATACCTTCTTTGTTTTTTACATCAGAAACATCAAATTTCTTTTCAACTTCTGCTATAATATTTGCATATTTTTTATCTGTTCCTAAAGCAGCTTTTAAATCTGCTTTGTATTTTTGAATTTTAGCGATAATTTCGTTACCTTTTTTAGTGTAACCGTCTCCTGTAAACCAGTCGTCGATATTATCTCCTCTATCCATTGATTCGTAAGGCAATTTTCCAGTTTCTTTATCAATTTCGAATCCTTTGATAGATTGAGTTTTTAAAGTTCCAATATAATCATAAAATTCTTTTGAGATTGATTCAACTTTATGAGCAGTAACTGCTGCAGTTGCGAACTCTCCTTTTGCTTCAGCAGCTTTTTGATCTAAAGATTGTAGTAATGAAGTATTTGTCTCAACTGAAGAAGTATTTGATGCTTCAAATTTTTCATTCATCAAACCAAAAGCAGAAATAACTTCTTTTGATACGTTCATTGCCAACATTGCGATGAAAACCAGATACATCAGGTTAATCATCTTCTGTCTAGGGGTTAATTTTCCTCCTGCCATTTTTTTCTAATTAGTTCTTATTAATAAATTTAATATAATAGTTAAAAACTAATTATCCTTTGTTACTCATTGCAGAAAGCATACCGCCATAAACATTGTTTAATGAAGCAATGTTTGCAGTCATAGATTGCATTTGTTCTTTTAATTTTGAAGCATTGTCAGCGATTTCCTTGTTAGCATCAGCGTTTCTTGCAGCGCTTTCTAACTGAACTTTGTATAAGCTGTTTAATGATTCCATTTGAGCAGCAGCCATTGATAATTCTTCGCTGTATTTTTT
The DNA here is from genome assembly GCF_017833415.1 of Flavobacterium sp. 1355. Lineage (GTDB taxonomy): Bacteria > Bacteroidota > Bacteroidia > Flavobacteriales > Flavobacteriaceae > Flavobacterium. The sequence continues at coordinate 211,660 of NZ_JAFICC010000007.1, forward strand.
AGTAGAAGCGATAGAATCTACAGTAGGAGCAATTCCTTTAGCAGCTGATTCGAAATTTTTAATACTGTTTCCTAAGCTTGACATTAACTCACCGTCAATTTTAGCTTCTTTCAACATAACGTCTAACTTTTGAGACAATAATCCCTGAGCGTCAGTTGATTCAGCTTTATCAGCTTTTGGTCTGGCTTGACCGTTAGCCAATTCTGGGTACACAAGTGTCCAGTCTAATTCTTCATCCACAGGTTCGAAAGCAGAAAGAGCAAAGATTAATGCCTCAGTTAACAATCCTACAGAAAGCATCACTGTACCAGTTAATGGTCCAATCTCAAAGTGAGTAATTTTGAATAATGCTCCAACGATTACTACTGCCGCTCCCATACCATAAGCGAAATTCATTGCTTTTTTACTTAATAATGCCATAATAACTTTTTTTTAGGTTTTAATTTGAAATAGATTTGATTTGGTTATTGAATATTTAATTACTTCTTTTTGTTTCCAGTTACCTGAGTTCCCATGTAATCTTGTACAGTTCTGAAACCTATGTAACTTCTTGCTGAATCTGCATATTCGTGATCACGAGTACTTACTTGTAAGAAATAAGCAACGTCTTTCCAAGAGCCTCCACGAACTACTTTTCTTTGGTTGTTTCCATCAATTACGTTTGGATTCATTGTTGAAACATACTCATATGCATTAGGATTATATGCTGAATCAGTCCACTCCGAAACGTTTCCTGCCATATTATACAATCCGTATCCATTTACTTCATAAGATTTAGCTTCAACAGTATATAAAGCTTCATCAGCAGCATAATCTCCTCTGCTTGGTTTAAAGTTTGCTAAGAAACAACCTCTGTCACTTTTAGTATAAGGACCTCCCCAAGGGTAAGTTGCTGATTCCAGACCTCCTCTTGCAGCATACTCCCATTCTGCCTCTGTTGGCAATCTGAAAGCATTTACTAAGTCACGTCCTTTTTTCTTAGATTTGATATAGCTGTTTTTATTTAATGTTCTCCATGCACAGAATGCTTTTGCCTGTTTCCAGGTAACACCTACTACTGGATAATCACCGTATGCTTTGTGCCAGAAATAGTCATTATGCATTGGTTCATTATATGAGTAAGCAAAATCTTTAATCCAAACTGTTGTATCAGGATAAACGCTTACCTGCTCTGTTTTTACAAAGTCTTTTCTCTTACCCACTTTTGCTTTTGCAGCAGCCTGAATATCCATCCAAGAGTAGCGGAATTTCAATTTATTTACATCAACCGTTCTTAAACCATTATATGATTCTTCAATTGGTAAATACATAGAATCCATTACCTCAGCATAATACTCATCCGGGTAAGCTTTTGTATCTTTAATTAATTTTACTTTTTTGTTTAATTTTCTACCAGCATAAGGATCATCTTTTGTTCCTACACTATAGTAGTTATCATACATATATTTATCATATGCCGTCATTTTATCAGGCTCAGAATCATTAAATGCATAATCAGCGATGCTACCAGCTTTTTTTCCTTTTGCATCTCCGGTACCTTTTTGCCCGGTTTCATCAGCTAAAATAGCCAGACGAACTCTCATTGTAGAATCTTTTACCCATTCTACAAATTGACGATACTCGCTGTTAGTAATTTCAGTTTCATCCATATAAAATGAACGAACTGTCACGGTTTTAGTTGGAGCATCTTCTACGTCAGCCAAATCATCATCTGATTTACCCATAATAAAAGACCCACCTGGAACTAATGTCATTCCATAAGGTTTTTCAGGATGCCATTTTCCTCCTGTAACACCAACTAACTCTCCTTTATCACCTGATTTTCCACAGCCAATAACTAGGGTTAACATTGCTGCAAATGCAATAAACTTCTTCATATAAATTTGGGATTATCTATTCATTATTATAAGTCCGTAAACGTATTTATTATTTATTAAAAAAACAACACTACTCACGAAATTTATTTCACCGTTCAAAAATAATGTTAAATAAAATAAAAAAAAAATATTTAGTCGATAAACTAACTCAAAAAATCGACGTAAAACGTTAAATTTTATACTATATAACTTTTTTCTTACTAATGTTTTTTAACTTTTTTTTAATAATTCTAAAATTTTAAAAATTACGTTAAAATTTTCCTCTATAAAGCATTTTTCCGCTGCGCCTTCCACCATCTTTCTGGCAATTCCTGATTGCAAGCGAGCAAATATTCGTCATAAGAACATGGTAATAACGTATTTCTTTTCAATTTATTGTGACCATTAGATTCGTAAGGAATTTCTATCCACCAACGTTCTGTCTTGTCACTTTTATAAAATATCAATTCTTCATCTTCAAGCGGCACAATATACTTCAGATAATTTGTTCTGCTCCCAAAAGGATACTCTTTTGAACGGTAATGGTACCCTTCTATAAAATACCACACTATCTGAGCAATTATTACCGATTCCTGAGCTGTACTATTATGATTAAAAATTCCAAAAGAAGAAACCTTATCACTAATACCCGCGTATCTTGCCAGGGAACAAATCTCTTTTCCGTTAAAACCATTTGGCTCAAAAGAAATATTATTTCCTGAATCTGAAGACTTTACAGAATTCAAATCAATACTAACCAAATCAGCATCTCTAAAAACCGGTTCTGCCAAAGAAATTTTATTTGAAATTTCCCCTAAACGGTATGCATCAAAAAACAGTTTTTCAATTAAATCAATTTCTTCCTGAGAATTGTAATAGGTCTGATATCCTATATTACAATAGTTAAAAAGATTATTTGGTTCATCAATTATAATCTTAGTAAGGTAAGAACTTGCCGAAACTGTTTCATTTTCCTTACCAAAATCAAATTTGTTATCTACAGAAATCATGTTTACCATTTGCTCTAAATCGTCATATGCACGATATAAAGCATAAGTCAAATCCTGTGAACCTCCCAGAACTATCGGAATGACTTTATTTTTGATTAAAGCAGCTGTTACCTTTTTTAATGCAAAATAAGTATCCTCAACCGAATCGCCTGCAAGTATATCTCCCAAATCAGCAATTGAGGCATCCCAATTACCCGGAAACATACCATAAATTTTTTTACGGACTGCGTTCAGGTTTACTTCATTAACTATATTAATATTTCTACGATCTTCTAAAACACCAACTATTGCAATATTAATTTTATTAATATCCGGAAACTGATCCTGAGTATGAAAAGCTACTTTACTTCCCAATTCCTGTGAAGACAAAGAACTAATGAATTTTAAAATTTCATTGTTAATCGGTTCTAGAAAATCAAATTCCATTTTTATTTCTTTTTAGCTGCTGTTTTTTTTGCCGGAGCTTTCTTAGCTGTTGCTTTTTTTGCCGTTGTTGCTTTTTTAGCCGGAGCCTTCTTCGCCGGAGCTTTTGCAGCAATCATTTCCTGAACCTGGTCAAGAGTTAATTTTGTTGCATCAACATCTTTACTAAGCTCAATTTTAATTTTTCCTTTAAGAATTACCGAACGTCCCCAACGTGCTTTTTCAACAACAATCCCTTCTTCTTCCCAATTGTGAAGAACTTTATCTATATTTTTCTGCAATTTATCTTCAATCAGTTCTTCAACATCAGCCTGTGATAAATTATCAAAATTGTATTTTTTACTTACGTTTACAAAAAGACCGTTCCATTTAATAAAAGGGCCAAAACGTCCTACACCTTTTTGAACACCTTCTCCTTTATAAACAGCAATTGGCGCATCTGCAAGTTCTTTTTCGTCAATTAACTCCTGAGCTCTTTCTTTTGACACTCCCAAAGGATCTTCTCCTCTTGGCAAAGAAATAAAAACACTTCCGTGACGTACATAAGGACCATAACGACCATTATTTACTTCAACTTCTTCTCCTTTATAATCGCCTAAACTCTTAGGAAGCAAAAATAAATTTAATGCATCTTCAAGTGTAATATTTCCAATGTTCTGATCTGCCATCAAACTGGCAAATTTTTTATCCTCATCATCAGCTTCTCCAATCTGAGCCATTGGCCCAAATTTTCCTAAACGAACAGAAACCTGCCTTCCGTCTGCATCTTTTCCTAAAATTCTTTCTCCGCTTTCACGTTCTGCGTTAGCTTCAACTTCTTTTACATTCGGGTGGAATTTATTGTAGAATTCCTGCATCATAGTTGCCCAGTCAATATTTCCTTCGGCAATCTCATCGAAATCCTGTTCTACTTTTGCAGTAAAATTATAATCAAGTATGTTTCCGAAATTCTTAACAAGGAAATCTGTAACGATAGTTCCGATATCTGTTGGTACTAATTTCCCCTTATCAGAACCTGTATTTTCTTTTAGTTGCTTCTCTCCTACTTTACTGTTTTGCAAAGTGAGTTGCGTATAATTACGCTCATGCCCTTCGAGAGTTCCTTTCTCAACATAGTTTCTGTTGATGATAGTTGAAATAGTTGGTGCGTATGTAGATGGACGTCCGATTCCTAATTCTTCTAATTTTTTCACCAAAGAAGCTTCTGTATAACGTGCAGGAGGTCTCGAATATCTTTCGGTTGCAGTAATATAATTATTTGCTAGCTTTTCATTTACTTTTAATGCAGGAAGCATTCCTTCTTGTTCTTCTTCATCTTCGTCATGACCCTCTAAGTAGACTTTCAGAAAACCTTCAAAAAGTAGAACCTCTCCAGATGCAGTAAAAATTTCATCGTGATTATTGGCTTCAATTTTTACGTTTGTTCTTTCTAATTGTGCATCACTCATTTGAGACGCCAAAGTTCTTTTCCAGATCAAATCATATAAACGGGCCTGATCGCGGTCAATATTTACCGAATGACGAGACATATCTGTCGGACGAATCGCTTCGTGAGCTTCTTGCGCTCCTTTACTTTTAGTCGCAAAAGTTCTTGGCTTAGAAAACTCTTTTCCGTATGATTTTATGATTTCAGCTTCTGCAGCATCCATAGCATCTTTAGAAAGATTGACACTATCAGTTCTCATATAAGTTATAAGTCCTGCTTCGTACAAACGTTGTGCAAGCTGCATTGTGATTCCAACCGGCAAATACAATTTTCTCGCCGCTTCCTGTTGTAAGGTCGAGGTTGTAAAAGGTGCAGCTGGTGATTTTTTGGTAGGTTTAGTTTCTAAATCTGCTACGCTATATAAAGAACCTATATTTTGTTTTAAGAAATCTTCGGCTTCTTTTTTTGTATTAAAGTTTTTTGGCAGTTTTGCTTTAAAAGCTTTTCCGGCTTCATTTACAAATTCTGCTACAACAGAGTAACTTGCAACTGCGTTAAAATTTTGGATTTCACGCTCTCTTTCAACAATAAGACGTACAGAGACAGATTGCACACGGCCGGCAGATAAGCCGCCTTTAATTTTTCTCCATAAAACAGGAGACAATTCATAACCTACCAAACGGTCCAAAACACGACGCGCCTGTTGTGCATTTACTAAGTTATAATCAATTTCTCTTGGATTTTCGATTGCTTTAAGAATCGCTGATTTGGTAATCTCGTGAAAAACAATTCTTTTGGTTTTTTTAATATCAAGTTTTAATTCTTCCGCCAAGTGCCATGAAATAGCTTCTCCTTCGCGGTCCTCATCACTTGCCAACCAAACTGTTTCAGCATTTTTAGATAGTGTTTTAAGCTTACTTACTAAGGCTTTTTTATCAGGAGAAACTTCATACTTAGGTTTAAATCCATTCTCTACATCAACTCCTATTTCTTTTGATGGTAAGTCGGCTATGTGTCCATAACTAGACTCTACCTGAAAATCGCTCCCTAGAAATTTCTCGATCGTTTTCGCCTTTGCAGGTGATTCCACTATTACTAAATTCTTTGCCATTGCTCTATTTTTCTGCAACAAAAGTATTTATTTTTTTTAAATATCAACCTTGCTTATTCATTTTTGAGGTATTTTAATAATATGTTTCCAAAAATTACAGATTTATCTGTAAACATCTCGATTATATATATAGGTATAACTTTTAATGGTTTATGGCATAGAAATGTGCTTTCGTTTTAAAAATTATAATTCTAATTTACACTCATATCATTCCATAATCTAATCTGAACTATCCTGATAGCTATATTAAATTTTGTTAATTCTTTATCTGACATCTTGTCATATTTATAGGTTTTGCGTTATCTTTGCACTTTGAAATTTTACAATGGAAAAGATTATTGAAGAAAGCAAGCAGGGCGAAAGTCTTGTTTTGGAAAATAAACCTGAGAATACTAAAAAACTTTTTATAGAAAGTTACGGCTGTGCGATGAATTTTTCGGACAGTGAAGTCGTAGCTTCCATTTTATCTGACGGAGGTTATAATACAACTTCGGTTTTAGAAGAAGCAGATTTGGTTTTGGTAAACACTTGCTCTATTAGAGATAAGGCAGAACAAACTATTCGTAAACGTCTTGAGAAATATAATGCTGTAAAGCGTATTAATCCAAAAATGAAAGTTGGCGTTTTGGGCTGTATGGCCGAGCGTTTAAAAAGTCAGTTTTTGGAAGAAGAAAAAATAGTAGACCTGGTTGTTGGACCGGATGCTTATAAAGATTTACCAAATCTATTATCTGAAGTTGAAGAAGGACGTGACGCTATTAATGTAATTTTATCGAAAGAAGAAACATACGGAGATATTTCGCCGGTGCGTTTGATGAGTAACGGAATCACGGCTTTGGTTTCAATAACCCGCGGATGCGATAATATGTGTACGTTTTGCGTTGTCCCTTTTACACGAGGACGCGAGCGCAGCCGTGAACCTCAAAGTATCATGAAGGAAATTCAGGATTTGTGGGACAAAGGTTTTAAAGAAATTACTCTTTTGGGTCAGAATGTTGACAGTTATCTTTGGTACGGCGGCGGTTTGAAAAAAGATTTTGTCAATGCTTCTGAAATGCAGAAAGCAACTGCAGTAGATTTTGACCAATTACTTGAAATGGTTGCTGTTGGTTTTCCAAAAATGCGTATCAGATTCTCGACTTCTAATCCGCAGGATATGCACGAAAGCATTTTGCATGTGATAGCAAAATATCCAAATATCTGTAAACATATTCACTTGCCGGTTCAATCTGGAAGTAACAGAATTTTAAAAGAAATGAATCGTCTTCATACTCGTGAAGAATATATGGCTTTAATTGATAAAATCAGATCAATTGTTCCGGATGCTTCAATTTCGCAGGATATGATTGCCGGTTTCCCAACTGAAACAGAGCAAGATCACCAAGATACTATGAGCCTGATGGAATATGTCAAATATAACTTTGGTTATATGTATTCATATTCTGAACGTCCGGGAACTTTGGCAGGAAGAAAAATGAAAGATGATGTTGATGAAGAAACAAAAGCCAGAAGATTGCAGGAAATTGTTGATTTACAGCAAAAACATGCTTGGTTTAGAAGTGAAGAGTTTGTTGGAAAAACAGTTGAAGTTTTGGTAGAAAAGGTTTCTAAGAAATCGACAGCAGAATTCTCAGGAAGAAACTCTCAAAGCATCACAGTAGTTTTCCCAAAAGAAAACTACAAAATTGGAGATTTCGTAAACGTAAAAATTACAAGCTGCACCAGCGGAACTCTTAAGGGTGAAGCTGTTGGGTTAAGTAACATGAATTAAAATTGTTTGCCACGAATTTCACGAATCTACACTAATTTTCTTACTTTATTTTAATTCTATAAGTTTGCATTAAAAACAAAATATGGAATTATATCGAAAAGAGGAATATTATAAAATAGTTGGAATTTGTATGGAAGTACATAGAATACTTGGTGGCGGGCTTCTTGAAATTGTTTATAAAGATGCGCTGGAATATGAATTTAGGAAACATAATATTCCTTTTGAACGAGAAAAAGAATACGATATTCAATACAAAGATATTGTGCTGGCACATAAATTCTATGCTGATTTTGTAGTTTATGACGAAATTATTTTAGAAATAAAGGCATCAAAAGAAATAATTGACGAACATACTGCCCAAACAATAAATTATTTAAAACTGGCAGATAGTGATTTAGGAATTATTGTTAACTTTAATAAAAAGGCATTACAACATAAAAGAGTTATTCATTAACCCGATTTCAAAAATTTGTGAAAATTCGTGAAATTCGTGGCGAACGATAAAAATATAAGCCAAAGTTTAAAAGTTAAAGGCCAAGTGTAAAAACCTGAAACCTGAAAACGAATAAAAACTTGAAACAAAAAACAAATGGAAACAGTTCAAGCAATAAAACAACGATTTGAGATTATTGGGAATGATCCGAAATTAAATCGCGCCATAGAAAAAGCCATTCAGGTTGCTCCTACTGATATTTCGGTAATGGTAACTGGAGAAAGTGGTGTTGGTAAAGAAAATATTCCGAGAATTATACATTCACTTTCGCACAGAAAGCATGGAAAATATATTGCGGTAAACTGTGGGGCAATTCCGGAAGGAACTATTGACAGTGAGCTTTTTGGACACGAAAAAGGTGCTTTTACAGGTGCAACAAGTACACGTGAAGGTTATTTTGAAGTAGCCGACGGCGGAACTATTTTTCTGGATGAAGTTGGTGAATTACCTCTAACAACTCAGGTTAGATTACTGCGTGTTTTAGAAAACGGAGAATTTATAAAAGTAGGTTCATCTCAGGTTCAAAAAACCAATGTGAGAATTGTGGCTGCAACAAATGTGAACTTATTCAACGCAATCGAAAAAGGGAAATTTCGTGAGGACTTATATTACCGTCTGACGACTGTTGAAATTACTTTACCCCCTTTGCGAGAAAGAAATGAAGATATTCATTTATTGTTCAGAAAATTTGTGGCCGATTTTGCGCACAAATATAAAATGCCTCCGTTAAAACTGGATGATAACGCTGTTCAGGTTTTACAAAAATTCAGATGGAACGGAAATATCCGTCAGTTGCGAAATGTGGCAGAACAAATTTCGGTTTTAGAAACCAATCGCGATATATCTGTTGCAACCTTACAATCTTATTTGCCGACAGAAGGAACAAATTTACCTTCTGTAATTAGTGATAAGAAAAAAGAAAGTGATTTTAGTACCGAAAGAGATATTTTGTATAAAGTACTTTTTGATATGAAAAGCGATTTGAATGATTTGAAAAAACTTACTTTAGAATTAATGAAAAACGGTTCGTCAAAAGTACAGGACATCAATCCAAATCTTATACAAAAAATATACGGGTCACAGGAAAATGACAGCGAAATTGATTTTGAAGAGGAACCAAGAACAGCAGTTATGACACCTGCTACACGCGAAGACAATTATCATATTCAGGATGATAACAATTATCTTGACGCCGAAACAATTGAAGAAGAAGAAATTCTGCGTCTGGAACAAAAAGAAATCGAAATGATTAAGAAATCATTAGAAAAAAATAAAGGAAAAAGAAAAGCAGCGGCTGATGAACTCGGAATCTCTGAACGAACCTTGTACCGAAAAATCAAACAATTCGATTTATAAAATAATTAAATTACAAGTTTAAAATTAAAAGCTCCAATTGCTATATTTGAGCACAATCGGAATTTAAACATTGGAATTTTTCTAATAAACATTATGAAAAAAATATATTCTTTATTCGCTTTTATCAGTCTTTTCATGCTAAGTGGCTGTTCGGTTTACAACTTTACCGGAACAGGAAAAATTGATGCCAACACTTTTCAGGTAAACTTTTTTCAGAATAATGCTGATTTAATTGAACCGGGAATTGACAGAGATTTTACTTTGGCTTTGCAGGATTTAATCCAAAATCAAACTAATCTAAACTTAGTAAGCAATGGCGGTGATTTAACTTATGAAGGAGAAATTGTTGATTACAGAATTACACCAATGACCGCAACTGCAGATCAGCAGGCTGCACAAAACCGTTTAACGATTCGTGTCAATGTACGTTTTACAAATAAGAAGAAGGAGACTGATGATTTTGAGAGAACATTTGAATTCTACAAAGATTATGATGGTGGCCAACAGCTTGTAGGTTCTGCTTTGACTGCTGCTATTAAAGAAATTTACGACCGAATCACGCAGGATATTTTTAACGAGTCATTAGCTAAATGGTAATTTTGGCTTACTGTTAAAACACGATTAAACAATTACAAATTCACGATTAAACAAAAAAAATGAATGTAACCGATTATACATACCTAATAAATAAACCCGATGCTATTACTGAAAAGCAGACGGAAGCATTAGGAAATGTTTTGAATGAATTTCCATATTTTCAAAGTGCACGTGCATTACGATTAAAAGGGCTTCACAATCAAAATAGTTTTAAGTATAATTATGCCTTAAAGGTTGCTGCCGCACATACTGCAGACCGTTCTGTATTATTTGATTTTATAACTGCTGAAACATATACCGCTATTCAAAGCGAATATTATGATCAGAAAATCAAAGATCTATTAAATATAACTGTTTTTGAAAGTGAAATTGTTCTACCGGAAATTAGTAAAGTTCCCGAAATAAGAATTGATCCTATTGAACAATCTATTTTATCTTCTATAAGAGAAGCTACAACAGTTGTTTTTGAAGAACAAAAGAAACCTGAAGAAAATACTACAGCATCTGCTATTGAGCAAACAGTCTCAGAACCAGAACCTGTAAAAGAAGAAATACCTTTAGTAACTGAAGAGCCTGCAAAAACTGAAGAAATAAACATAGATTCTTTTGTCGAAAAAACTGATGTAACTCCTACAGAAGAAATACTCCCAATTGTTGAAGAGGAAGTAAGTATCGAAGATATCACTATTGACTCTTTTGTTGAGCAGCCTGCATTGACTGTTGCAAAAGAAGAAGAGCCAGTGGTTATCGAAGAGGCAAACAAAACCTCTGAGATACGTATTGATCCTATCGAAGAATCTGTATATAATTCTATCAAACAAGCTACAACTGTAATTTTTGAAAAGCCGGAAACAATTGAGAAAACAAGTAATATTGAGGAATCAATTGTCAATGAAGAATCAATTATTAATGAGGAGCCAACGGAACCCGAAATACCGGAAACTGTAAAAATTGCAGAGGAACATCTGGAAATAGGAAAACCTCTTGATTTTTCTATAAACGAAAAACACTCATTTCAGGAATGGCTGCAGTTATCCAGAACAGAACCAATTGACAGGTCAAAAGATGTTTTGGAAGAAAAAGATGAAATTACACAAGAAACGAATACAATTGTTGAGCCGGCTGTAGAACCTGTTTTGCAAGTAAAAGAAGAAGAGGCGTTTGACCCAAAAAGAAAAAAGGCAGAAATCATCGATAAATTTATAGAAACAAACCCGAAAATTTCGCCAATAAAACCTTCCGGAACTTCTCCTATGGTACAATTAAGCATTAATAATGAGGATAATTCTTACTTAATGACAGAGACTTTGGCGAGGGTATATTTAGAACAAAAGAAGTACACAAAGGCGATACAGGCATATGAAATATTAATTTTGAAATATCCAGAAAAAATTAGTTTCTTTGCAGACCGCATATCGGATATAAAGATTTTACAACAAAATAACATCAATAATTAAACAATGAGCACATTTTCAATTTTTTTAGTTTTAATCACAATAGTTTGCTTTCTATTGATCGTAGTAATTATGGTACAGAACCCTAAAGGAGGCGGATTGTCTTCTACAATTAGCGGAACTCAAATGTTGGGTGGAGTACAAAAAACAACTGACTTTTTAGATAAAAGTACTTGGACACTTGCTACTATTCTGATTGCTTTGATCTTGCTTTCAAGCTTAAGCTTTACAGGATCATTAAGTGATACTGACTCTAAACTTATTGAAAAAACTGAAGCTCCTGCAACTAATACACCTGCGGCTCCTGCACAAGGAACTCCTGCTCCGGCAGCACCTGCAGCAAAATAATATTTTCAAATATAAATTGAAATGCCAGCCTGTCAAAGCTGGCATTTTTTTTAAGAAAAAATGTCAGTTTTTGCAGCATGGCACAATTTCTGAAAGTTTATGAAACATTAAAAAGTATAACCTTATAATATATAAAAATTATGGCATTAAACATTAAACCGCTTTCAGACCGCGTACTTATTGAGCCTGTTGCAGCTGAAACCAAAACTGCGTCAGGAATTTTTATTCCGGATACTGCCAAAGAGAAACCACAAAAAGGAACTGTTGTTGCAGTAGGAAACGGATCTAAGGATCATACCATGACTGTAAAAGTTGGTGATACTGTACTTTATGGAAAATATGCAGGTACAGAATTAAAACTGGAAGGGACTGATTACCTAATTATGCGTGAAGACGATATTCTTGCAATTATCTAAAAAATGATAGTGTTAAGTTCTCAGTATTAAGACTGGAACTTAAAAAAATAAAAATTTAAACTAAATTAAAAGAAAATGGCAAAAGATATAAAATTTGATATTGAAGCACGTGACGGATTAAAACGTGGTGTTGATGCATTGGCAAATGCTGTAAAAGTAACTCTTGGACCAAAAGGTCGTAACGTAATTATCGGAAAATCATTTGGTGGACCAACTGTTACTAAAGATGGTGTTTCTGTTGCAAAAGAAATCGAATTAAAAGACCCATTAGAAAATATGGGCGCACAAATGGTGAAAGAAGTGGCTTCTAAAACCAATGATTTGGCAGGAGACGGTACTACAACTGCTACTGTATTAGCTCAGGCTATTGTAAAAGAAGGTTTAAAAAACGTTGCTGCAGGTGCAAATCCAATGGATTTGAAACGTGGTATCGATAAAGCTGTTGAAGCTATTGTTGCCGATTTAGCAAAACAAGCTAAAGTTGTTGGAAGTGATTCTGACAAAATCAAACAAATTGCTTCTATCTCTGCAAACAATGACGAAGTAATTGGTGAACTAATCGCTACTGCTTTTGCTAAAGTTGGAAAAGAAGGAGTTATTACTGTTGAAGAAGCTAAGGGAACGGACACTTTCGTGGATGTTGTTGAAGGTATGCAGTTTGACAGAGGATATCTTTCTCCTTACTTCGTGACAAACCCAGAGAAAATGGAAGTTGAGTTAGACTCTCCATACATTTTATTATATGATAAAAAAGTTTCTTCTCTAAAAGAATTACTTCCGGTTTTAGAGCCAGTGGCACAATCAGGAAAACCATTATTGATTATTGCTGAAGATGTTGACGGAGAAGCTCTTTCTACTCTTGTAGTAAATAAATTAAGAGGTGCTCTTAAAATTGCTGCTGTAAAAGCTCCTGGTTTTGGAGACAGAAGAAAAGCAATGTTAGAAGATATCGCAATTTTAACTGGCGGAACTGTAATCTCTGAAGAGAGAGGATATACTCTTGAAAATACAACTATCGAAATGTTAGGAACTGCAAAAAGAGTTTCTATCGATAAAGACAACACTACAATTGTAAGTGGTGCTGGTGAAACTGATATCATCAAAAACAGAGTAAACCAAATTAAAGCTCAGATGGAAACTACTACATCTGATTATGATAAAGAAAAATTACAAGAGCGTTTGGCTAAATTAGCCGGAGGTGTTGCTGTTCTTTATGTTGGTGCTGCTTCTGAGGTTGAAATGAAAGAGAAAAAAGACAGAGTGGATGATGCGTTACACGCAACTCGTGCTGCTGTTGAAGAAGGAATTGTTGCCGGAGGTGGTGTTGCATTATTAAGAGCTAAAGCTGCTTTAGCAGATCTTAAAGCTGACAATGCTGACGAGGCTACAGGAATTCAAATCGTATCTCGTGCTATTGAATCTCCACTAAGAACTATTGTTGAAAACGCAGGTCTTGAAGGTTCTGTGGTAGTAGCAAAAGTTTCTGAAGGTTCAGGTGACTTTGGATACAATGCAAAAACTGATGAATATGTAGATATGCTTGCTGCAGGAATTATCGATCCTAAAAAAGTAACTCGTGTAGCGTTGGAAAATGCTGCATCTGTTTCTGGAATGATCTTAACTACAGAATGTGCATTAATCGATATTAAAGAAGAAAATGGTGGCGGAATGCCAATGGGTGGCGGTATGCCGGGAATGATGTAATCGTTCTTTACTTCTTAAAATTTAAAACGCCAGATAATAATCTGGCGTTTTTTTTATTTTTGTTTGCCACGAATTACACCAATTTTCACAAATTTTTTTTAATATTTCGGTTTTTTTAGCTACAGATTATAATCTGTGACAAGTTTTTTTTACACAAAACATTCGTGAAAATTAGTGTAATTCGTGGCAAACTCTTTTTAGTTTCTTTTAAACTAATTCGTGACAAATCATTTTTAAATTTAAGATTGTTTAACATTCTGTTTTTGCTGTTAAAAGTACTTATTGATAACTTTGGTGCTTCAATAAATTTCAATAATGAAAAAGCTTTTCACTCCACTTCTTTCCTTTATTTTATTCACATTTTCTTTCGTTTTACAAGCCCAAAACAATAAAGATAATTATGTAGTTTTAGTTTCTATGGATGGGTTCCGGTGGGATTATGAAAAACAGTTTAATCTTCCAAACCTAAAACAAATAGCAAAAGAAGGCGTTCATGCAAAATCAATGAAACCTTCTTATCCAAGTAAAACCTTTCCTAACCATTATTCTATCGTTACGGGGCTTTATCCTGATCATCACGGAATTATTAATAATGTTTTTTATGACGCTGCTTTAAATGAATCTTTCTCATTATCGAGCAATGCAAAAAATGATTCGAAATTTTATGGAGGCAATCCTATTTGGAATCTCGCAGAACAGCAAGGTGTAAAAACAGCTTCTTTCTTTTGGCCAGGCTCAGATATTGACAAAAGAAATCCAAGTTATTTTAAAAATTATAATGGTAAAATTCCTTACGGGGCCAGAATTGATACTGTTATGAAATGGCTGCAGCTTCCTGAAAAACAAAGGCCTCATCTTGTTACTTTATATTTTGATGAACCTGACCATACAGGCCATAACTTTGGTCCGCTTTCGCAGGAAAACAAAAAAATGGTTATCAAAATGGATTCTATTATGGGTGAATTATCCCGAAGACTGAATGAGTTGGCGATTGGAAAACAGATCAATTTAATCATAGTATCAGATCACGGAATGGCTGATATCAGCAATGATAAAAAAGTAGCTGTTTTAGATTACCTAAAACCAGAATGGCTGGGTTATAAAGAGGTAATCAATCCTATTATGAGTCTTCAGGCAAAACCGGGCTTTAATGATTCAATAGTAAATGCTCTGAAAAAAGTACCTCATGTCAAATTCTGGAAATCTAACGAAGTTCCACAAAGACTGCATTACGGAACCAATCCGCGTGTCCATGATTTTGTTATTGAAGCTGAAAAAGGATATAGTTTAGTCAGCAAAGAAAGTACCCACATAAAAGGAGGTACACATGGCTATGACAATAACGAAAAAGATATGCATGCTATTTTTTATGCAAAAGGGCCCGCTTTTAAAATAAACAAAACCGTCAAAACCTTTCCAAACATCTCTGTTTATCCCTTAATTGCACATATTTTAGGTTTACAAATTGGTGAAATTGATGGAAAATTCAGTGAAGTAAAAAATATGCTTACTAATTAAAATTAGATAATGTGCCAATTAGAAAATTAGATAATGATTTTATATAATTTGTAAAATTGTCTAATTTTCTAATTGGCTCATTATACTAAAAAAATCACTTTCCTGACCAGGCAATAAAAGATGCTAAAAGAGCAAAAAAGACATTTATTCCTATTTGAGAACCTTCACCCCTGCAGATATGAAATATGCCTGCACAAATCATTAATGCGATAATTGCAAAAGCAGTTATCCGTGTGATTTTAGGATTTAAAGAAAGTAAAGCAGGAGCTATGATGCCGATTCCGCCCAGTAAATCTATGATTCCTGTAAATTTCACTACTTCAAGCGGAACCTCAGCTGTCCAGGGCCACATTGCCGATAATTTTTCTATAGACTGAAAAAGCTTCAGTGACGCTCCCCATATAAAACTTATGGCTAAAATAATTTTTGCTATCCAGACAGTAATAAGGATAGCTTTTGAATGTTTTGGATTTTTCATTTTGAGAGAAATTATTATTAAGACCTCAAAAATATTTATATTTACTTACTTGTATACAGTACTTCCTCTTTGGAAAGTACTATCTAAAGTGGAAGTAACGTTAATAAATTAATACAGACAAAATGCTAATTAAAGGTGGTTGCCCAAAAACTGCACTTTCTATCAAAGATGCTTTAGAAGCCTTAGAAGGAAGATGGAAATTACTCATCTTATTTTCACTTTCAACAGAGAACAAACGTTTTTCCGAAATATCCAAAGCCGTTACCGGGATCACCGACAAAACTTTATCGAAAGAGTTAAAAAGCTTAGAAGCCAATCAATTGATAAAACGAACGGTGTACAATACTTTTCCTCCAACCATTGAATATTCCATTACAGAACACGGAAAATCATTAGAAAATGTCTTAAATGAATTGCATTATTGGGGACTGCTCCACAGGCAAAAGATACTTACAGAGTTCTAATTTGTTAACTCAAAACTTTGTAAGTCGGGTCTTCAATTACATTTACATTAATAACAGCATCGGCGTTTTTAAGTAAAGTTCTGCAATCAGGACTCAAGTGTTTTAGTTCGATTACTTTATTGAGCTGATTGTATTTTTTGGTCAGATTGTTCAATGCTTCAATAGCAGACATATCGGCGACGCGGCTTTGTTTAAAATCAATAATAACGTGATTCGGATCATTCTGCACATCAAATTCTTCCATAAATGCAGTTACCGATCCAAAAAACAATGGTCCGTAAATTTGATAATGCTTTACTCCTTCTTCATCGACAAAATGTTTCGAACGAATTCTTTTTGCACTTTCCCAGGCAAAAACCAGTGCCGAAATTATAACACCAATCAAAACTGCCAATGCCAGATTATGCAGTAGGATTGTGATAACAGCAACCAAAATCCCGACAAAAATATCGTGTCGTGGCATTTTATTTATCACTTTGAAACTTGCCCATTCAAAAGTTGTAATCGCTACCATCATCATTACACCAACCAAAGCTGCCATAGGCAATTTGCCAATTACAGGCGCACCAAAAAGTATGATTGCCAAAATAGTTAATGAAGCAATAATTCCCGAAAGCCTGGCTCGCGACCCTGCACCAAGATTAACCAAAGTCTGTGCAATCATAGGACAGCCGCCCATTCCGAAAAAGAAACCATTTAGAATATTTGAACTTCCCTGCGCAATACATTCGCGATTGCTGTTTCCGCGTGTTCCGGTAATTTCGTCAACAAGATTCAGCGTAAGCAAACCTTCTGTCAGACCAACCGCGGCAACAATCACAGAATAGGGAAATATAACTTTTAAAGTCTCAAAAGAAATTGGAATATCAGGCACGTGAAACGGAGGAAACCCGCCTTGCACAGAAGCAATATCCTGAACGGTTTTTGTTTCTATATTAAATAAAAGTACGATAGCAAAAACAACAATAATAGCTACTAATGATGCCGGAACTGCTTTTGTAATTTTAGGAAAAAGCAAAACAATTCCAATTGTCAACGCCACCAAACCCAGCATAATATATAATGGAGTTCCCTGCAGCCAGGAAACCTGTCCATTTACAACCGTTTTAAATTGTTCCAGCTGCGACATAAAAATGACAACTGCCAGTCCGTTTACAAAACCAAACATAACGGGTTGTGGTACCAGCCGGATAAATTTTCCGAGTTTAAAAAGCCCTATACAGATTTGTACAATTCCGCCAAGAGCGACGGCAGCAAAGACATATTCTATTCCGTGCGATTTCATCAGGGCAATCAAAACAATCACGGTTGCTCCTGCTCCACCGGAAATCATTCCGGGCCTGCCTCCAAATATTGCGGTAACCAATCCTGCGATAAAAGCCGCATATAAACCAACCAAAGGAGGAAATCCGGCCAAAATTGCAAATGATAATGATTCCGGGATCATAGTCATGGCGACGGTGAAACCAGCTAAAATTTCATTTTTATAATTGACTTTTTGAGTAAAATCGAAGAGTTGGAAAGCTTTTTTCATAGGGCACAAATGTAGAAAATAATGCCTTGAGAAGAAATCTTTAAACCTAAAAACTATAATTTATAGAAACCTGAACTAGTTTAACTAAAATGCTTTAAAAGCAAAACAAAAACAGAAAGAATAAAACTTATCATGAGCCCTTTATTTTTTAATAAAAATCTAAATGCAAAATTCCTCCAAAAAAAGCAGATACAGCTACGTATTTATACCTGTTTTGCAAAGAAAAAACGTTAGTCTAAGCGGACACAAGTATAGCCAAGACAATTTACATAATCTATAATATTATCACATTGGAGCTCTGCTCCTTCTACACGCAGGATTTTATCACAGTCTTCTAAATCAAAGTTGACGCGGTAAGTTGGAAACGCTCTTTTTATTACAGCAATAATATAATTGGTTTCTGTTACTTTCTGAACATTTGTTTTAAAAATCTCAACAATCATAATTCTTAATTTTAAATTATAAAAACCTAAATTCTATTTTGACAAACCGACATCAAAAGTAAATCAGAGATCTTTATTATAATAGTGTTTTTATTCAAATGGCGTATGATTTATACGAATGGCGTTTGTATAAATTTCTTATCACAAATAGCTATAAGCTATAATATTAGATTATTTTTGCCGCTATGACGATTGCTAAAATTTACCAGAATTTTTTTCTACGAAACCTCATCGTAAATACCCTTGTTTACTTAGTCATTCTGGCTTGTGTGTACGACGAAATAAGTCTTGACGGGCATGACTGGGCCTATATTACGAGCAAAGTTGCCGTTGGATATTTTCCGTGTATTATCTGGATTACCTTTTTTAATATTTTTATAATTAAGCCTTTTCTGTTTCGCAAGAAACTAAAAATGTTTTTTACGTTACTTATACTATACTGGACTGGTTTCTATTTTTTTATGAACTGGTTTTTTCCAAATGTGGGATTAGGAAACCTAAAGACTTTGCAAATTGTATCGCTTATCATCAACGGAACGTTTTTCTACTTCATCCATATTATGATTACGAAAAAGATTATGCAGACCAACAAGGATATCATGAATTTTAAATCTGAACTTTCGTTTTTGAAACAACAGCTTAATCCGCATTTTTTATTGAATGCCATGAATAATTTGTACGGAGAATCTTTATCTGAACCGGATAAACTGCCAAACCGAATCCTGAATCTTTCTGACTTGCTGCGTTATCAGATTGAAGCAACCAAAAAAGATTTTGTTTTTGTAAATGAAGAGATCAATTTCATCAAAAAATATATAGACTATTATACGTTTAGAAACGAACGGCTGGTTTTTACCCAAAACTGCCAGGGTTCGTTTGACAACTTTGAGATTCCGCCTTTGTTCTTTTTGCCATTGGTAGAAAATGCGGTTAAATTCTCTGCCGAAAAACCGGAACCTTTTATCCATCTGGATTTGAAATTAAATTGCCGAAATTTGACTTTTACCCTAAAGAATAATTATCTCGTTTCGGGTTCAAGGCTTTCGGGTACGGGAATCGGAATCGAAAACCTTAAAAGACGTTTGGAAGTTTACGGTTTGAGACATGATTTGAGCTGTAAGAAAGAAAAAGATACTTTTGTCGTAAAATTAAGTATATGGAATTTACCTACCGTTGTCTGATTATTGATGATGAATCGCCGGCACATAAGGCGCTTGCATCACATATCGCAAAATTTGATGATCTGGAACATTCCGGAAGTGCTTTCAGCGGAATGGAAGCGCTTAAAATGCTGAATGAAAACAAATACGATATTATTTTCCTTGACATTAATATGCCCGTAATTTCGGGTGTCGAATTAATGGAGTCGCAGCCCAACCGCCCGCTTACGATTGTCACTACGGCGTATTCTGATTTTGCCCTTTCGGCATATCAAAATGATGCTATTGACTATTTGCTGAAACCAATTTCGTTCGAAAAATTCTCTAAAGCCATCGAAAAGGCTAAAATTTATTTCTCCGGAAACAACATAAAAAAGGAAAACACTTCTAACGGAAAAGTGCTTTCGCACCGCGTAAACGGTCAAATGACAGATATTCTTTTGAGCGATATTATCTACATCGAAAGTCTGGGCAACTACATGAAACTCTACAGTTCCAGACACAATCTCCCGATGATTATTTATGGTTCTCTGGCTAGCATCTCAGCAGAAATTGACTGTACTGATTTCCTACAAGTGCATCGTTCTTATATTGTAAATGTGAGTAAAATTACTTCTGTAACTTTTAAAAGTTTGACGATGTGTAATAATGAGATTATTCCCGTCGGACGGAAATATCAGATTTTACTGAATAGTTTTTTTAAGTAGAAATTATATAATAATCCTAAAGCTCAACATCTATTGGTTGGGCTTTTTTGTTTTTAATTATTTTAATTAAAACGGGTATTTATACTTGTTGGTTGGTTTTTATTTATTGTTATAATTGTCTGAAAATATTTTAATTAATTATGGTTTCCCGTAATATTAAAAAGATAAAACACTAATATTTGTTTTTTTAATTAAATAAAATAATTTCTTCAATTAGTTTAGACAATTAACATTTATGGACAAAATAATAGCTTTTTTTGATCATCCTTTTTTTATAATAGTAGGTGGTTTTAGTACTCTAATAGCAATCTTAACATTCGTGTATAGTTCTTATATCATATTCATAGGAATTATTCCTGTTTGGGTCAGACTTGGAAAAGGTTTGTCAAATAAAAAAATTGCTGTTTACGCAGAACAAGAATTTGATAATCTAAAAGATTTACTATTAGATTCTGGACTCTTCAAAGAAAAAAACATTGAACGAATATCAACTAGTGCAATGAAGAAAGGCGAGAGGCACACAATGATGTTGGTAAATTACATTGAATTCTCTAATAAAATACCTGAAATTTTAAAATATAAGAAAGACAGCGATTCCCTTATTATATATGCTCCACAAAAAGATGGCCGAATTGACCAACAAATTATGGATCAAATAAATGAAAATAGAAATTCAATAGTAGTTAATTTTCGTGGAAGATTATTAAATGACATTATTACCTCAATGATAACAACTAGTAGCTATGAAAAAAGATAAAATAAGTTCGTTACTTAGATATTACGTAAGAGAAAACCTATCTCCTGCTATTGATGATATTCAATTCGTTTCTAAAATCTATCAATCTTTTAATGATCTATTAGGAATAAACAATTGTATTCAGATTGGTTCATACCCAAGATATACTGCCATACGCCCACTCCATGATTTAGATATTCTCTATATTTTGGGTGATTGGCAATCGAATGATATCGAGCCAATTGGCGATTTAAATATTTTAGCAACTAAATTTAGACAACAATATAAAAATCCTACAAATTACAAAATTGAAATAATTGTACAAACTCATTCAATTTCATTTAGATATCTAGATAATAATGTAGAAATATTTGCAGTTGATTTAGTTCCTGCTTTAAAAAAAGGTCAAAATGAATTTGGAAAAAACATGTTTTATGTACCAGAAATAATTAAGCAAAATCGCGGTCAAAAAAGACAAGAATATTATCAAACTAAACAGCTAAATAATTCTAAAATACTTTGGATAAAAACTGACCCAATAGGTTATATAGAAGTTGCAGCGACATTAAATCAAAGAAATGAAGATTTTAGAAAAAGTGTAAAATTTATAAAAGGATGGAAACATAAATGTAAGGAAAAAAATAATGAATTTAAATTGAAATCTTTCCATTTAGAGCAACTAATTACAAAAGATTTTATTCTTGATATTAACCAAGATATCTTTCAAAGTGTATTTATTTTTTTCACATCACTTAAAAAAAATATTGAAAAACCAAATATTTTAGATCGTGCAGATTCTACTAAATATATAGATCAATATTTATTAGAACTAACAGAAAATCAAAGAGATTTAATAAATGAAGCAATAGATGGTATTCTGATTGCATTTGAAGATATCGATTTAAATCCAAATATTGAAACGATAGTTTCTTCTGGTTTTTACAAAAGAAAAAGTGATTCTGAGGCCTATCTTTTTGATCAAATAATACCAATATTAATTGATGACTCTTTAAATTTAAGCATAGACGGATTTGTTGAGAAATTTGAT
Source organism: Flavobacterium sp. 1355 (assembly GCF_017833415.1). Lineage (GTDB taxonomy): Bacteria > Bacteroidota > Bacteroidia > Flavobacteriales > Flavobacteriaceae > Flavobacterium. The sequence goes on from NZ_JAFICC010000007.1 coordinate 233,713, forward strand.
GGTTTCCGAAAGTTTACTGCACCTTTAAAACTTGCAAATGGTATTGTAGATAATAAGAATAGCATTCAGTTTAAGGTTGTACAGAATACAACAAACGCTGACACCCTAAAGTGGAAAGTAAAAAATGATAATAACTCACTTCAGCCAAGAGGAGAAATAACAGATAACAGTACATATCGAAAAATTGAAACTACTGCTTATATTGGTAAACATTATGTTGATTGCTTTGCCGTAAAGAATAATAAATGTATTGCACGTGATCGAGTAAATGTTGTAGTCAAAAGTTAATATAAATTGTCAGAGTATAAATTCTCCAGCTACCGCAAGCGTTTTCTATCATTAAAGTTTAGATTTTGATTTTAGTGCCAACCACTATATTAGAAAAAAACAAAAAAGCTCCGCTAAAAACGGAGCTTTAATTCTTATAAATACAAACCCTAAACAGCTCTCACCATTGTCACTTTATCACAAGCTTTTTCAATTTGTTTATCTGTAAATGGAGATAAGGTTTTAACTAAATATCTGCTGGTTCTAAGACAGCTTAGCATTTTTTGCCTTAATTGGAGATTATTGCCATGTTCTGTATCGAGTAGCAACTCGAAGATTTCCTGTAAGTAAATTGGTTGTTCTTTAAACTCTCCTTCAAAGCAAATGTTTGAAACGAAATTTGCCACTGATGGCATTACATCGCGATGTGATGTTTTTTGATTTTCTCTTGTCATGTTCTGAAAATATTAAAACGCACGAAACCCTCATCTTCGGTTGTGACAAAACATTCTTTTAAGGAATGAGATTAGGGCTATCACTAGCTCCTGCAACGTGAACGAGGGCTTCGCTTATGAATACTTTAAAAAGTCTCAAGATATAATCCTTAAATGTTTTGTCAGTGCAAACTTACAAAATATAAAATTAATGCGATTTTAAAAATGATTATTTCTTGATGTTTTTTTCTTAGAAAGAATTAGAATGCAAAATTACTAATTATTAGCTCTTAAGCTCTATTTTATTTTCTTTTAAACAAAACCGCAAGCGCCCCAGTAGACCACAACGCCAGAAAAATCAAAACAGGCTGAAAAAACAATCTAAGCAAACGAGCCTGATCGGTGTCAAGTCCGAAGGCAGGAGTTCCGTTTATGTATTGTGCTATGTTTCCCGGAAAAACCAAGACATAAAATACAGCAAGTGCAATTCCGACTTGTGCTTTATATCTTGTTAGAAAAATCATCGCCAGACCTAATATAATTTCTACAACTCCAGAAAGTATCACAACCAAATCTTTACTAAGCGGAACCCAATTAGGAACCTGTGCCTGAAAGTCTTCGCGATCAAAAGTAAAATGACCAATAGCCGCTGATATCATGAATAATCCAAGTAATATTCTACCGAAATTTTGAAATTTTGAAGTGTTTGTATTTTCCATATTTTAAAATGCTTTTTTTTAATTGAAATTTTTAACCTTTACTCAAAATTACAGTATCTACCATAACATATTTTGCAAAGTTACTAAGAGTCATTATGTAATCTTCATATTGTCATTTGAAATATACAAGTTATTAAAACACATTTTTACATTTAACAAACTAATTCCCATGTTCTTATAGTAAAATACCGTAGAAATACTGATTGTTGTTCTTTCAATTATTAGTAATCTTGTAATAGAAATTCATCAAAAAAACAATAAAATCATCTGATCAAAATTTAATTAATAATTTAATCTTAGTATATATGGAAACCGAAAATTACTTTATTGGAAAAGATAAGAAGGAAATCTTTATAACGGTTACGGTTTCTACCCATGGTATTGCTGTAACTGAGATAAAATTGATTATTAATGAGAGTATATTTAATAAAGGTGCCTCAACAAACGGGTCGGGATTAATAAGTAAAACAAGTCTGGGGCTTGGTTCACAATTAGACGGTGGTACACTGAAAATTGAAACCGATATCGTACTTACCAAAATTCCTAAATCTGCCTGGGCAAGTTGTTTTGAAAATTTACAAATTCATTACTACTTAGAAGGTGGCGAACCGAATCAGAAAATTCCGTTTGAATTACTGCCTGCTGAAAAAAAGAAAAGCACTAGCGGAGAAACTATAATTGCAACCAAAAGGATCAATTTATTGAATAGATAAGAAATCATATTAAACAAGACAAACAGTAATTTATATGAAAAATCTTCTCATAATAATAGCAACACTTTGGAGTACATTCTCTCTTAAAGCGCAGAATATTGAACTAAAAGATTTAAAAAACCTTAATTCTCCAGGCTTTCAAATCCTTGATATCGCCCCAAGTACTATTGACAGACCATCAAATCCAAAAGCATTTGCTGCAAGCATAATGAGCCTGACAAACAATGGCACGGCTATTCCTAAAAATTTTGCATTAGAGGTAACTCCGTATTGGTATTTTAAACCTAAAAACGCTACTGTATTTCAATATTTAAATATAAAAGATGATGCAGGCAGATCAAACACCTTTACAGGTATATTTAATAAGATGAGTATTTCTTTGGCCTCTGTTTTTAATGATTCTACTTCGGGAAGCCTTATTAAAAACACAAACTACATCGCTTTTGGTTTAAAGACAAACCTGATTACTTACAGAAACGAAAAACAAAACCAAAAATTAAAAAATGCCCTTGCCAATTTTTCAAAAAGAGTAATTGACTTACGACCGAATCAAAAAAATGCTGATGCACTCGATATAGAATTAAACAGGATAGATAATAAAATTAGAGAGCTCTATACAAGATTAAAAAATGAAACTGATGATGCTGTAAAAGACAGTATTAACACAGAATATCAAAACGCAATTGCAAACCGAGCGCTCGTTCAAAAAAAGATAGATGATTTTGAAACTCAGGTTCCTGATTTATTAGAAGCAAACATTCAAAAAGATACTTTAATCCAAAGTTATTTAAAAGAGTTAGATGACCTTCCTTTAATTCAGGTTGATGTTGCATTTGCTTATTCAGAAGCATTTCCGGACAATGCAACAACAAACAAACGTTTTAACAGAAGCGGTTTATGGATGGCTGCTGCTCTGAATGCCTTTAGCGTTGATAAAGCAGAATTAAATGATAATCTGGCATTTATATTATGCACGCGATTTATAAGTGATAATGTATTACAAGAAGGTTCTCTGGATGTATTTGAGCGAGAAAATGCGTTTGATTTAGGTTTTAAATTAGAATATTCCATTAAAGATTTAGCTATTTCGTATGAGTATATAAAAAGGGATTATTCCGATACAAGCAATTTAAACAGTGAAAGAAAAGTTGGTTCAATACAGTATAAAATTAGTGACGGATTATATGTAACCGGCGCTTATGGAACTAATTTTGGAATTGATAAGAATCTCTTCACCTTATTTGGAATAAATTATGGCTTTGGGAAATCATTAGTTAAGCTCAAGAATTAGGCAAAAGTCAAGCATTAGAATTATATATGTAAAGTTACAATGTTTGCAAAGTTAGCAAATGACTAAAATCAATATCTAAATTAAAATGGAAATGAAAAAAATATTATTACTCAGTTTTTCTCTACTATTTATCTCTTGTATTTCTAAAAAAGAATATGCGGCATTAGAAAGCGATAATAAATCTCAAAAGGATGAAATAATAATATTGAAGACAAAAGTAGATAGTATTTCAAATCTGTTGCTACAGCTAAATAGTGATTCAGATAGAGATGGAATTATGGATAGATTTGATGAATGTCCCCAAATTGAAGGGACTATTGCAAATAGAGGATGCCCAGAATTAACATCAAGCCCTTTAATAGAATTTTGCTGTTCAAATCATACACCTGGTCATTGTGCTACTGAAATAGAAGAAATGATAAATTTGTGCTCTCATAATAGATGCATTTTTAAATAAAAAAATTTATGATAAAAAGTATAATAATAACAGTTGTATTTGTATTGGCACTTTATTTTGGGTCAGGAGGGTTTATAGTATTAGAGAATGAACAGAAATATGAAAAAGCTATAGCGCTTCAAAAAAAAGAGGTAGTATATAAGAGAATTACATTTTACAATAAGGAGGTTATGGAAGCTGCAAAACAACAAGATTTAATACAAAAATTCTACGCTTATTATGATCAGCTCCCATCTGTGTTGAATTTTATTATAACAGCTCTTTGTTTCGGCATAATCGGTTCTATTGGTAAAGTTGTGAATGATACTATCAAAAATGAAACAATATTAGCCGAAAAAACAAACCTCCTTTTAATACCGTGTCAAGGAGCGATAATTGGTTTAATTATTTTAGGTGTATCTTATACTATACCAGTATTATTGACAAGTGAAAATGTAACATTAAAACCTATTACAGTTGTTTTTTTATCTCTCTTTAGTGGAATTTTTTATGAGAATTTTTATCAGTGGTTTTTAAAAAATTTAAATGAAAACGTTTTTAAAGATTAATGAAGTAAAATATGCAATAAATTTATTTTTATACTTTTTTAAAAACAGGTATTTATACGTATAGCCAGAATAAAAATTAACATTAAAATTGCAGAGAATAATTTTAACCTTAATTTTTTAGTTATCCGCAAGGAATTGTAAATGAAAAACTTTTTTTGGAACAATTAGTGAGATTTAATCTTTTACCGGATTTAAATCTCACTTTTTATTTTAGGACGTATCTGATCTTGTAATTATTTCAGCAGATTCTTTCTCTCCAAATCCATCACCTCTTTTGTGTTTGCTTCAATTAACAAATCCAGAAATTTACCATAGCCATTTTCTATTTTATATTCTAATTCGTTTCTGTAAACCGGGAACAAACTATAGATATTTATTTTTCGGCCTTCGCTGTAGAATTCAGTAAAATCCTCGTCAAATGTTACGGATGGGAGTACCACGCAACCCGAAAATTCGGTTTCTTCTGCATACGGTTCTAAATCTGTTGTTGCCTGAAGACTATGCCCGACTGCAAGCCAGGATTCGTTATGATGCGGAACTCTTGCCGCTTCTTTTAACATCGAGATAATCCAGCTGTTTTTTTCCCTTCCCGTATAAACCTCTTCGAATTCTATGTCTTTGGGCACTAAAACCATAAGTTCACAAAAATGATAATCTTCAGGTTTTTCTATACTTTCGGGTACATTCATTTTAATAAACTCATTCCCGAAGTTATCAGTATATTAAAGTCATTATCAGCACAGTTTATCAAAAAGACATCTAAGTGAAAATCTAACGAAAGCATTTCATGAAAAACTGTAATCTCATCATCCTCAAAAAAACGATCCAAATGCTGTTCGAGGCTTTCAATATTTTCATAAAAATGCTCTTCCCCGTTAATGTCTTTAAGTATATCTCTGTCCATAACTTTTTTTAAATGGTAGTTATTTGATAAAAGGTTCTTGTAAAACTAACCAAATCTTTCAAAAAAATAACACTTTTTAGCTACTTATTACTGTATTGAACCGGCTAAAACATCTTTATCACTAAAAAACTTTAATAAGAAGCTAATGATAATGAATAATACATTCGCAAACATCAGTCATAAAGCAAAAGAAATGTACAAAAAAGTAATTTTCTGGAGGAAAAAAGTTAATTAAGGGTTAAAAATATCAATTATTAGTTGATTTTTATAGCTTTGCAAAATCCACATTTTTACCAAACCCAATAGGGAAAACAAATTATAATACCTAATGCCAATGCGAACTATTATTTCGACATTATTATTGCTAATATTTACCTGTTCAAATTCTTACGCACAATTAAGTTCTGATAAAATATTCGAAAGTTTTAAACAGGGAGAACGCACCAACTGCTCTTCTATAGCATTTATTAAAGCATCCCTAAACATTTACGGTTTAGATAATCTTTTTGTAACTGAGAAATTAACGGATAGTTTATATCAGATAACATTAAAGAACAATGCAAAGTTTAAATTAAATATTGATGAATTGAATAAAGCAAAATTTTCTGCCGGTTTTGTATACATCAAATTCAATGAAGACAGCGAAAAAATCAAGGATTATGCCATATTAACCTACGCGGTGATGGCCAAATACAAACAGATTATCGATAAGGAAAAAACTTTTGACAGGGCATTGGAGGATCTGGAAGATGGTGAGGTGTATACCCCAACTATTTATAAATATTTAGGATTCGAAAAAGGCAAACAGGTTCAGGAGTTAAAACGACTTTCAGGAAGCGAATATTGCGGAGTTGTAGCGTGGTCAAATGCGCATGCAGTCTTTGTATGTGAGGATTTTATGGATTATTATGGCAACAAAAAAAGTCTATGGCATAAATATCCGGGACGTTTTAGAATAATTAAGTCATAAGGAACTTAAATAATTAAACTTTAATACAAATACCACTCAAAAATCAAATTTCGGGTGGTATTTTTGCGTTATATAAATGCCACGAAATAAAGCCCCGAACTTATTATGACACGAGAAAATTATATTCCCTTTCATAAAGAATTCTTACTCGAACAACAAATTGCAGCTTTCTCAGAAGATAAAAAGAAGGTTGATGATTTTAAAAAGTTATTCGATATCATTGAACATTATTATCATTACGAGGCTTTTAACCTGAACCGAAACCTCAAAAAAAATTATGCTTTATTTGATCCTGACTTAAGCGAAAAAGAACGTGAAGCATTTATTGGCAAAAGTGATTTTTCTGTTTTTAAAGATACTTTGCTAACGGTTTTAAAACACGGCAATTATACCCGAATAGAAAAGGAAACCCTGGATAAGGCTTTTAAGCAATCTGACCTAATCGGTTTGAATCTTTCTATAGATTTTAATGCTTTTAAGGATTATGAACTCTACGTTCGTGGAAGTCATAAAGCAAAAGAAACCGTAAAAAAATATATTTTCTGGAAAAAACAAATTGAGGTCGAATACTACGATCGCGTTATGATCTACCTAAATTATAACGATGCCGACTACCTGAAAGAAAAAAAAGTTAAACTAGGAAAGATGCCTGTTGATCCGGGTTCTATTGGATTGAAAATATTTAAACGTGTTCCTAAGAATGATTTGGAAACGATTTTTCCTAATGCAATTCCCAGAATGTCAACCCGGGATAAATTATTCTTTTGGGTTCCGGGAATCGGTGGCGGAATTTCATTGTTGAGCACAACGGTAATTCCTGCTTTAATTGGCATGTACGCTGCGTATCAATCAGGAGAAGCAATTGATTTACTAAATAGTAAGGCTTCGCTGAATCAGGGTTTGATTGCTTTGGGAATTTTATGTGCGTATTTATTCCGTCAGTATAGCAACTTCATTAATAAAAAGATCAGGTACGGAAAAATGCTTTCTGACAGTCTCTATTTTAAAAATCTGGGAAACAACAGTGGTGCCTTTTATTCGCTTTTAAATTCATCTGAAGAAGAAGTGCTCAAAGAAACTATTCTGGCGTATGCTTTTCTGGACAGAAGCCCTGAACCGTTAACAGCCGAAGAACTTGATTTGCAAATTGAATCATGGTTTGAAACTACACTCAACACACAACTTGATTTTGATGTAAAAGAAGCTTTAGAAAAATTACAAAATATTGGTCTTGGTATTGAATCGAACGGAAAATGGAGCGTTATTGCGCTTGATAAAGCACTTGTAAGAATTGACGAATTATGGGACAATGTATTTGATTATAACCCGAAATAAAAAAAAGAGAACTAAATTGTTCTCTTTTTTGTTGTATAATTTTTGTAAAACTATTCGTTTTCTGCTTCTACAAGATCTTCTACAGATTCTCCCGTATCGCCTACTGCAACCAATTCAGGTTTTGAAGCTTTTAATGCATTGAATCTTTCCAGTTGCTCCAACTCTCCTTCTTCTCCGCTAAAGTATGGAAAAACATCCATAATTGGTGATTCTGAAATCGCCGGAATAGTATAATCTCCCATTGTGTTTTTCATCACAGTAATCGTATTATCGTAAGCCTCTTTTACATCATTGGCCTGAATAAGAAGATACATATTCGATTTTCTTTCTTTACCGCTTTCTTCATCATAAGCCATAAGTGAAACTTTTGACTTAAACCATCGATCGGCATTTTCAAACGGATGAATTTCGGCATAGTTTGCCACTTTTATATTCGTGATTTTAAATTCTTCACTTACATAAGCAGCCATTTCTTCATTGATTCTGCTTTCTGCTTCTGTATAGGATACAGCATCTACCAAATAAGGTTCTGTTGTAACTTTTTGACCGCCAAGTTCATCTGTTTTTCTATATTTTACTTTGCATTCGTACCAAATTGCGCTCATTTCTTTTATTTTTAAGGATGTCAAAGATAGATTTTAAAGGATATAAAAACAGAAAATTAAGAAAATAGATATTCACAATTTGAGTTAAATTTTAATTCCTGTTTTTTCTTTTGCAGTTTAATTTTCTTAATAGTTTATTAATCAAAATGCTATGCTAAATAGTAAACCAAACTCCAAAATAATTTCTAAATTTGTAAGGATGACCTTAAAAGACAGCATCAAAAGCCCCAAACCTATTTAAAAACTTAAAAACTATTACATGAAACTTACCAAATATCTCAGTGAACAAGGGTATGATTTAATCGAAGGCCCTGTACGAAATCATAAACCTTTGCAGCTTTGGCTAAAACAACCTCTAGACGAAGCACAGCTCTATTATGCAAGTATTGAACATGCTTTTAAAAGTGATATTGTCCTGACAGAAATTGAAAATCCAACCCTAAATGTAAACGGATCTCAAAAAGATGATTATGGATTTAATATTGGGATTACGCTTTTAGAAGAAATTCTGAGAACGCTTGGACTCGGTTCTCTCGAAATTACTTCTAAAATCAAATCGGGAAAAACAGTAACTATTAGTTATGAAAATTCAATTACCAAAGAATATGCTATCGGAAACATTGAAGAATATTTGTACAGCGCCGATTTTCTGCACCCAAATCCGTCACTTCTTAAAAATGCCAACCGCAATAATATTCTTCTAATCACAGGAACTGTATTTGCAAAAAATCTTGTGGTTGATATCGAAAATAATTTTGCCTTAGATGCTGCGTTGGTCGCCAGCCTAAATGATCTTGCAGATGGCAAACTGGATTTTACTATCAGTAACCAGAATACACTAAAAATGACATCGAATGTTGGCGTTTATTTTCCGATTGCAGTAAAAGCAAACCGTATAGATTTTGACCGAGGCCAATTTAAAAAATTAATACTGATAAGTGACGGCAATAATATATTTTAAATATACTGTTGAAATTATAATTTTTGGGACGCAAAAACAAAGTCAGGAAAAATTCTATAGCTTTGTTACATAACTAACTAAACCCAAAATTATGAGAACATTAGATCAATGGTTTGAGGAGTACGCAGTAAGCCACCAAAACCCAAAAAACAAGGCGATACATTATATATGTGTTCCGGCAATTTATTTTTCGATTGTAGGTTTATTAATGAGTATACCGAGTGGTTTTATTGCCAGTACTTTACGACTCAATGCACCTATTATAGAAAACTGGGCAGCTGTGGTTTTGATTTTTGTACTCATTTTCTATATTCGATTATCGATAGCGATGGCAGTCAAGATTGCCATTTTCTCAGCAATATGTCTGGCAGCAAATTATTATATTGGTCAGTTTGTGACTCTATGGTTATTCTCTATTGGTGTTTTTATTATAGCCTGGATTGGGCAATTCTATGGTCATAATATTGAGGGCAAAAAACCTTCCTTCTTAAAAGATCTTCAGTTTTTAATGATTGGACCGGCTTGGGTAGTAGAGAATCTGTTTTCTAAGAAAATTAGAAGTTAATAAGAAAACTGTAAAGAAATAGTTCTTCCTTATCCTTCTTATGAAAACCAATGCCCTAGCCCAGACAGGAACGATATCCTTTTGCTGGCTCCTTTAGCCAGTAAAAGATATAGTGGATGGCTGGATTAGCTCCTAAAAAAATGAGACAAAGAAGATATTTTGTCTCATTTTTTTTTATTGATTTTTATAAACAAAAATATTTTGTTTTATTATCGTGCAACGTTTTTTAAATCGTTGATAATTCTTTCTTCGGTTGGTCTCAATGAAGCAAGATAAACAATTAATAAAATTCCAATTATTAGAAAATCTGGTTTTAAGAACAATATTATAAATGCAGCTCCTTCCAGAATTGCCCATCGTATAATACATGCTGTTTGATAAACTGATAAATTTTCTTCGGGTTTTAATTGTGAGTCTGCTTGTTTTAATTGTGATTTAAAAATAAAATTACCCGCCAATATAGCCAGAACTGGTATGATTAGATATATGGCTGATGCAGCATCTATTTTCGGAATTTTTAAATGCTGTGCAGAGGGTTCTCCAATAAAGAAATAAGCTAAGCTTACTCCTGCGCAAACAGCAAGATGAATAATTTGAATGGATTTGATTTTTTCTTTCATGAGTTAATTAAGCGGGTTAGTTTTTTCCTGAACGAATATAAGAAATTAATCAAGTTTTAAATTTTGAATGAGATTAAAACCAAAAAACATCTTAGTATTTATTTCTAAGATGTTTTTGAAGTAATATTTATTAGAGAAATCAATTCATTTCTAATCAATTATTATGCTTTCTATTGCTTTTTCCATGGCATGTTCTTTTACGTCTGGTACTTTTAAACCTTCTGCACGGATTGCCGTAAGATCTGTCATTCCTAAAAAGCCAAGAAAAGCCTTTAGAAAAGGTACCACAAAATCATTTGCTTTACCAGGACCTTCAGAATAAATGCCGCCGGAAGTCATTGCTACATAAATTTTCTTCCCGGTGACCAATCCGACAGGGCCGTTTTCTCCATACCCAAAAGTTATTCCTGCTCTTGTGATATGATCAATCCATGCTTTTAACGATGTATGTATCGTGAAGTTATAAAGAGGAGCTCCAATAACAATGATGTCTGCAGCAAGTAATTGCTTTACCAAATCGTTTGAAAGGCGCAAGGATTCTCGTTCTTCCTGAGTCAGCTCTTCATTGGGAATAAAAAATGTACGAAGCACTTCGGGAGTAAGATGCGGAATTTCTAAATCTACCAGATTTAGTTCTTCGAGGGAACTTTCAGGATATTTTTCCTGAATTTTTTCGATTATAACACGACCTAATTTGATGCTATAAGACTCATTAGCTTGTAAACTTGACATTAAATGAAGGATTCTTTTCATAGAAAATGTAATAAATTAGTAGTTTTATTTTCTTTTAATTCTGAGACTTTTGTGTTTTTTAATATTGTCTAAACAGAATTTTTATTTTTTATCAGGAACAAAATTACATCTAACAGGAACTCAAAAAGCACCACTTACTAAAAGGAAAGCAGTTACTTTTGGGAAAGTGTGTACCTTTACACCTATGAAAACAGCTGAAAATGAAACGCTTCCAACCAAAGAAGAATGTGATGGTTCATTACGAAATATACTCGATGCCTTGTATGTTTTAAACGGAAAATGGAAAATACCATTAATTCTCTGTCTGGTACAATCACCTAAAAGATTTAACGAAATACAGAATACACTTACCGGAATTTCGCCAAAGGTATTGTCAAAAGAACTCAAGGATTTGGAACTGAATGATTTTATAAAACGCAATGTTTATCCAACTACACCTGTAAGTATCGTTTATGAAGCAACTGATTATAGTTCAACATTAAAAAGTGTAATTACAGAATTGAGTATTTGGGGCGAACTGCATCGCGAAAAAGTAAAGGAAAGCATGAGGAAGTAGGCTTTTAAAACAAAAGCTTTTTCTTACATTTTATAACAATTTTATTTCTAAATGCTGTACTTTTGAGTAGTATAAAAAATAATGCGAGGCTGATAAATTCAAATATATGCTTAAGCTAATTATAAAATTCAGTTTTGCCTAAGATTTAAGGCCGGGATTGATCTTTCTGTCTTTTAAAAAATTAATTGAATTTTTAAATTGCTTTTATATTCTTCAAAGTAAAATCTTATGCTTAAATGTAACTAAGACAAACTAACGATTATTGAAAGCTATTTCCTGTAAGGCGCCTGGATTGCTAATAGCCTTAACAACTTCTTGTTTTCTTAGATTATCAAAATATCCGGTTCCTGTAATTAATAGAAGTTTTTTTGGAATGATTGGTTTTTTATCAAAAATAGCAGCATAAAGTAAAACAGTCTGCAAAAATCCACCATCGTTTATAAGATGAAGAGTATGTTTTCCATATCGTAAATTGTCTTTGCCTGCTACCAAATATTTATAACCACTTTCGCCATCATAAGCATCTTTAACAGCATCACCAACTCTTAATAAACCTGCATTTTTTATAAATCCCACAACTGAAATGGCATTTTTGCGAATTAGATTATGAGATTCCATAAAATCAGGATCTGTATAAGCTGCAGGAGATATTCCCTGGTAGATGTAAACTGCAACATCAGGACTGTTTTCATGTATTTTTTCAACAATCATTTTTACATTCGCCATATAATTCTCAATTTCAGATAAAGCTATTTCTGTTGATTCCTGAATAACTACATAGTCATAATAGTTACCATCTTTATCCCTGTTGGAAAAAATTTGATTCGCTTCTGTTTTGTTTGTCTCATAAACTTTTTTTAATGAAACACCAACAGTTATTAATTGATCAACGTTAATGGATAAATTATTTGCGTTACAAAATTCTTTAAACATTAGGGGTGCACTCACAAAATATTCAGTCTGGCTATTTCCGATAAACAATATGCGGGGAGGCCCAGATGATTGTGGAGGTTTAGGATGTGGAAGGTTTTTTTCAAATACTGTATTATTTTCAGTAGAAGTATATTTATTACAGGAAGAAAACAAAAAGGCTGCAGTACTAAAAATTAAAATGTATTTCTTCATCATGCCTGGTTAAAAAGTCTTTTGCTATTTGTCTGAAATTGTTTGCAAATATCTTATAACAAAGACTTAAAAGTAGGCTGTAAAAGTTTTTTAATTGGCGTTTTAGGGCATAGATTTATTATAGCTTTAAATATTTATCTTGACTTCTAAAGTGCACAATCTAAGCCTTAATCAGAAGATTTTTAAATTTTATACAACTTAATGGTAAGCTTTTAGAGGGATAAAAGGAGGATTATAATTTTGAAATTAAGACTTCAAATCACTTGTATTTGTCAATTTTGGTAAATCCTCTTTCAACTGATACTACAGAAAAAGGGAAAACTTTTTTTGTTCCTTTTGTATAGTTGCATTCTACTTTTACACCCTCAAAATTTACCTGCTTTTTTACTTTTTAAGTGCCATGAGGATAAAAGAATTCAAACATTTATTATAGGATTTGAAGATTTTGTGACTTATTCTAAGTAAAATGTCACTTTCTCTTTTTCTCAAAAAGTCAAAATTTAAATTATGTAAATAAAATATTACAAAAAAAGTAAATTATATTGTTTTTATATGTAATATTAATGTATAAATAAATTACTCTATTTTGAGAATAACTTGAAAAATCTAAAAAGATAAGCTATGGGATATCGAACACCTTTTATATTAATGCCCGATGAAGAATGCATAGATTATGAGACTAATGTTACAGCAGGAGAATTGTCTGCAAATGATGCTTACGATTTGTACCTAATCGCTAAAGGGAAAAAACCAAGAAATTTCACATTGGTATGTTTTATGAATTTGCAATTTTCCTTTCGTGATTCTGGAACATTGATATGGACTGATGAGGAGAAAAAAAATTATGTAAATAAATGGGAAAAAACGATTAAAAATGCTTGGGGAAATCGAATTTTAAAACATCTAAAAGATGGCCGAAAAATAGTTTTAGTTTTTAAATTTAAAATAGATACGGGAAATACTTGGCTTTCTAATCATTGGGATTTATCTGTAAGTAAAACACTTAAACCCTTCGAAACTAGTTATGTTGAAGTTTTTTATGGAAATACTGTATTAGATAATAAAGATTTCATTCCTAAGCCAGGGATGACCCAAAGAGGGGCAGTTCATGAGTTTGGACATATGTTAGGGATAAAAGATGAGTACAAAGAAAGTAAATGGATAAAAGACAGAAAATCTGTAATGCATCATGGAGAGGTTATTATGAGCAGGCATTTAATATATTTTAAAATTTGGTTGGAAAAAAAATTGTCTAATCATAGAATACAATAGATATGCTCAAAAATATTATAGTTTGTATATTAATAATAGTGCTTTTTACTTCCTGTCAAAGTAAAGGTGGACAGATAGATTCTATATGGGAAAATTTAGTCCATGCTAAGAATATAGAACAAGAGGATAATCGTATTGCAGAATTACATCAATTTATAAGCAAAAAACATATATCGTTTCATATTTACTTTATTGACAGTAAAGGCAATACAAAATCAATAGAATTAAAACAGGAAACAGATACTATTAAAACTATAACTATAGAGTTTGATATTGGTAAGGATAAAAAACTAATCAAAAAAGGCTGGATACCTAAGGAAATTGAAAATTGTTATTATTTATTTCTTGAATAGACTTTTCAAATATGGCATAATACAGATAACAAAAACAAACGGGACAAAGAAGAAAAATCTTCTTTGTCCCGTCTAGTGACCGCGGAGGGGTTCGAACCCCCAACCCTCAGAGCCGAAATCTGATATTCTATCCAGTTGAACTACGCGGTCGTTTTTGATTTATGATTTAGAATTCAGATTTTAGATTACCAATTGGAATTTAAATCTGAACTCTGCAATCTGATATTATTTATACTAAAAGTTTCTTCACAATAGCAGAAATAGTTTTTCCCTCAGCAGTTCCGCCTAATTGGGCAGATGCTAATCCCATAACTTTTCCCATAGAAGCGATTCCGGAAGCACCTGTTTCAGCGATAATTTTAGCAATTACAGCTTCTACTTCTGCTTCGCTTAATTGTGCCGGTAAGAATTTTTCAATTACAGCTACTTGCGCCAATTCAGGTTCAGCCAAATCAGGACGGTTTTGTTCTGTAAAAATTCTTGCGCTTTCCTTACGGGTTTTTACCAGTTTCTGAAGTAGTTTTACCTCTTCGTCTTCTGTTAATTCTTCTTTAGAGCCTGATGCAGTTGCAGCCAGTAACATTTCAGATTTAATTGCTCTTAATGCTTCTAATGCTACTGTATCTTTTGCTTTCATGGCCGTTTTGATTTCGTCCATTATTTGTGCCTGTAAACTCATTTTATCTTTTATTTAAATAAGCATTGCTCATCAATTGATTATTTGAAAGTGAATCTTCGCAAAATTCAAAATTCTTTTTATTGCTCAAAAGAAAGTCAAATTTCTAAATCCTGTGCGAAGATAAAAAAAATAACCCGAAAATTAAATCCAATCTTCGGGTTATCCTATTATTATGATTGTAACCTTAATCTACGTTGTCGTGCAAAAATGAATTATTTGAACGCAATTGCAAATCATTATTACTATCCGTACCAACAGATATTCTGGAATTGGTTGTATTTGACTGATTATTTGAAAGATCGATTCCTAGTCTTTTGTAAGCAGGCTCTTTTTCAAGTTCGTCAATTCTTGAAACATTATTATGGAATTTATAATTAAATTCTTTTAGTTTCTTTCTTCTTTCTTCAGCTCTTAAGCGTAAAGTCTCCTCGATTGTCAATTCCATCGGAGAAACATTATCTACCGTTGTATAAGCTGGTTCGTGTGCAAAATCAACTTTAGGTTTAAGTGTGATATTCAATTCCTCAGGAACTACATCTTCAACCGCTTTTTCTACCGGTTTAGATGTTATCAAATCGTTTTCAACTTCCATGTATTCTTCTAAGGAATATTTGATAATTCCGTTATCAGATAGCTCTGTTACAGGAACAAACTGCACAGGGTCGTTAACTTTTATATTACGTGTTTCGTTTGTCAGTTCAAAAAGAATTTTAGTATCCTCAACAACTGGTTCTCTTTTTACTTCCGGTTCGCTTCTGAAAAGAGGCAAATCAAATGAAAAAGTAGTCTGTTCTTCTTTTTCAAAAACTTTTTGCTGAACTGGTTTTACTTCCTGAAATGACTGCACTTCCGGAGTTGAGATTTTAAAATCGATATCTGTAATTGGCGAAACGATTTCAAAAGTAACATCCAGATTTTTGATAAACTCAGACATTACTACCAATTCTTCCTGATTGATTGTCGGAGCAGCTGGTGCAACTGCTACAGGTGTAGGTATTACGGGAGCAACCGTATCTTCCATCAAATCAAAAACTACCTTTTGTGCTGCAGGAGCTGCCGGTGTTTCAGCATTTAGATCAAAAGAAGTAATAGGTCTGTTAGTTAAATTATGAACACTTCTTTGCTCATCCTCTAGTGTGTGAATGATTTTTTTAGGTTCTGTATTTACAATTTCATTTTGTTGTTCTACATCAAAACCAGTAGCAATAATAGTTACAGCAATAGCTTCACCAAGAGTTTCGTCTTCACCAACTCCCATGATAATATTAGCATTATAACCTGCTTCTGCCTGAATATGATCATTGATTTCTCCGATTTCATCAAGCGTGATTTCGTTAGATCCAGAAACGATAAGCAACAATACGTTTTTGGCTCCTGTAATTTTGTTGTCGTTTAACAATGGAGAATCCAATGCAGTAACAATTGCATCTTTAGCTCTGTTTTCTCCCGAAGCGACAGAAGATCCCATGATAGCAGTTCCACTATTCGCTAAAACAGTTTTTGCATCACGTAAATCGATATTTTGAGTATAGTGGTGCGTAATTACTTCGGCAATTCCTCTTGAGGCTGTTGCCAAAACTTCATCCGCTTTTGAGAATCCTGCTTTAAAACCAAGATTTCCGTATACTTCTCTTAATTTATTATTATTAATTACAATTAATGAATCGACTTGCTTACGCAATTTTTCGATTCCTAAAAGCGCTTGTTCCTGACGCACTTTTCCTTCAAACTGAAAAGGAATTGTTACGATACCAACTGTCAAAATTTCTCTTTCTTTTGCCAATTGTGCAATTACCGGAGCAGCACCTGTACCTGTTCCTCCACCCATACCAGCGGTAATAAATACCATTTTGGTACCGCGTTCTAACATTTTTTCTATTTCAGAGATACTTTCAATAGCAGATTGCTGCCCTACGTCAGGATTTGCTCCTGCTCCAAGACCTTCTGTTAAATTTACTCCTAACTGAATTTTATTTGGTACAGCACTATTTTGCAGTGCTTGTGAATCTGTATTACAAACGATAAAATCTACCCCTTTAATACCTTGCTTGAACATGTGGTTTATAGCATTACTTCCGCCTCCACCGACACCTATTACTTTAATTACATTTGATTGATTTTTTGGTAAATCAAATGAAATATTTCCAAATTCTGAGTTGCTCATCATCTTTTTGGTTTTGAAATTCTTAATTAAATACATTTTTTACTTCTTGACTTGGGGCAAAAAGTAATTCCTTTTCTCTTTATTATTTATTCAGCGTTGTCTAAAAAATCTTTGATTTTGTCAACATATCTGTCAAAAAATGATCTTCTTATTTTTGTTTCGGTAGATTCATCTTTGGTTACCTTATTAGAAATATTATTTCTGATTTCTCTTGGTTCATTAATGGTTTCTACTCTTTCAACGTAGTTTTCTTCAACTTCGTATCGCTGTTGCACCGGTTGTTGCGGCTGGGTATTTACATTTCTGTAAACTACTTTTGGCTGTTCATTTACAAGTTCCATTCTAACAGCACTTTGTGTACTATTTTCAATACTATTCATGACAAGGCCAACAGCTGTCGCAAATAACGGACTTGAAATTTCTTCGCTTGAATTTCCTGCTAAGTGCTCATTTGGATATCCGATTCTGGTATCCATTCCTGTAATGTACTCTACTAATTGTTTAATATGCTTTAGTTGAGCGCCACCTCCGGTAAGAACAATTCCTGCAATTAATTTTTTACGCGGATCTTCGTGACCATACGCTTTGATTTCTGCAAAAACCTGCTCTACAATTTCCACTACACGTGCGTGAATAATTTTAGATAGGTTTTTAAGCGAAATTTCTTTTGGTTCTCTGCCTCTTAAACCTGGAATCGAAACAATTTCGTTGTCTTTGTTTTCTCCCGGCCATGCAGATCCGAATTTTATTTTTAAAAGCTCAGCTTGTTTTTCTATAATTGAACATCCTTCTTTGATGTCTTCTGTAATTACATTTCCTCCAAAAGGAATTACAGCTGTGTGACGAATTATTCCATCTTTAAAAATGGCCAAATCTGTTGTTCCGCCACCAATATCGATAAGCGCAACTCCGGCTTCTTTTTCTTCCTGACTCAAAACGGCATCAGCAGATGCTAATGGCTCTAATGTAAGTCCTGATAATTCGATTCCTGAACTCTGAATACATCTTCCAACATTTCTGATCGAAGAAGCCTGCCCAACTACTACGTGAAAACTAGACTCTAATCTTCCGCCGTACATTCCGATAGGTTCTTTAATTTCAGACTGACCGTCAATTTTAAATTCCTGTGGCAAAACGTGGATAATTTCTTCTCCCGGTAACATGGCTAATTTATTAACCTGATCGATTAAGAGCTGAATATCATTTTCGCCAATTACTTCTTCCGGGTTACTACGGCTTATGTAATCTGTATGCTGAATACTTCTGATGTGCTGGCCGGCAATACCTACTACAACATCTTTTATTTTATAACCTGAGTTATTTTCTGCTTCAAGTATCGCTTGCTGAATAGATTGAATTGTTTGCGTAATGTTGTTTACAACACCTCTGGCAACACCTAAACTTTTGGATTTGCCAATACCCAAAATTTCAAGTTTACCATATTCATTTTTTTTGCCTATCATGGCAACTATCTTTGTCGTTCCAATATCTAGACCTACTGCAATGTTATCTTTTTCCATTTTCTATTATTTTGTGCAAACTACTTGTTCTGTAAACCTAAGGTCAATCTTATTGTATTTGTATAACGAACTATCTAAAACTGCTTTTTGAAAAAAGGCTTTATAGTTTCTAAATTTCTTATCAACATTCATCGTTCTTCCAAAATCGATGAAGTAATCGTAATTTCTATTAAACATTTTTAAGCTGCCATTAGGCATAATTTGAATCGCAATGATGTTTTTTTTCAAAAACGCATCGTCGTAAATTGTGCGAAATAGGGCGGCTAAATCTTCGTTATTTTTTTCATTTATTGTCCCAGAAACAAGCGGAACATGCGCTGTAAAATTGTCCGACAAGGGCATTTTATTACCCTCATAGTCAATATAAAAAGACTTGTTGCCATCATAAATACGGGCAATCGGAGTCTTCTGTTTTACTACTGCTTTTAGAACACCGTCTATACTTACAAAAACATCTGACTTCTCAATCATGTCTTGCGTATCAAGGTTTTTTTCTATCTTATTCAAATCTACTTCATCTTTTCGGATACTGGAAGCGTCTTTTTTATTTTCTATCAACAATTTATTAACTATTTCCGGCTTTACAAAAAGCGTATTTTCTCCTACAAAAACTACTGTAGATTTTTTTAATTTTCTATTCCCATTTCGATGCTGAGCAAAGGAGTACAAAAAAAGTACAAGCCCAAAAATGAGTAGTAATCGAATATTTGTCCAATTAAATATTTTCATTTAGCATTTTTTTGATAGATGGAACCATTTCACCAATATCACCAGCTCCTATTGTTACAATTATTGGCGCGTCGCTGTCTTTTATCAACTCCAATAATTCATTTTTTGCAACAATTCTTTTGTTCGAATTCGTCATTTTGCCCAGAAGCCATTCTGATGTAATCCCTTCCATCGGAAGCTCGCGTGCCGGGTAAATATCCATTAAAAACACTTCATCAAAAGCAGAAAGGCTTTCTGCAAATCCATCAGCAAAATCTTTTGTTCTGCTGAATAAATGCGGCTGAAAAACCGCTAATACTTTACGATCAGGATATAACTCCCTAACTGCCTGATGCACAGCATTTATTTCTGTCGGATGATGTGCATAATCATCTATATAAACCAATTGATCTGTCTTGATCTGGTATGAAAAACGTCTTCTGATTCCGTTAAATGAGCCAATAGCTTTTGCAATCGATTCTGTTGTGGTGCCATATGTTTTGGCCATTGCAATAGCCATCAATGCATTCATTAAATTATGTTTTCCGGGTAGTCCAAAACGCAAATTTCCTATAATTTCTGATGGTGTCTGAACATCAAAAACATAATTGGCATTTTCTATACGAACATTAAATGCTTTATATACAGCATCCTCATTTATAGCGCATTGTACTCCCTCAAGAGGTAGTTCTTTTGTTATAAAAAGATTATTTTTATTTTCGACTTTGTTCGCAAATTCTACAAAAGAAGCTTCAATAGCCTCGCTCGTTCCGTAGATATCCAGGTGATCTGCGTCCATAGAAGTGATACAGGCAATATTTGGGTGCAAATGCAGGAACGATCTGTCAAACTCATCTGCTTCAACAACTGTAACTGTTTTTCCGTTGCCAATCAGATTAGAATTATAATTCTCTACAATTCCGCCAACAAAAGCTGTAACATCTGCACCGCTTTCATACAAAATATGGCCTAAAATACTTGATGTTGTTGTTTTTCCGTGTGTACCTGCAACAGCAAAGCTAAAAGTGTCTTTTGTTATAATTCCTAAAACTTCAGCACGCTTTTTAATTTCATAATTCCTTTCGATAAAAAAGTTCCATTCTGAGTGGGTTTTTGGTACTGCAGGAGTAAAAATCACTAATGTATTCTCTACATAATAATCACTTGGAATTAAGCTAATATTATCTTCAAAATGAATATCAATTCCGCTTTCTATTAATTCATCTGTTAGCATTGACGGCGTTTTATCATAACCCGAAACCTGTTTTCCAATATATTTGAAATAACGGGCAAGAGCGCTCATTCCGATGCCTCCAATACCAATAAAGTAAACGTTTTGTATTTGATTTAAATTCATTTTTATTTAATTTCTAAAGGCGTATATTTTGTGTTTTATTTATTAAAAAACTAACTGTTAAGCCTTTATATTTTTTGTTGTTTTCACATCCAAAAATGCCTAAAATAGCATTCTGTCTTTTTATTATTGTTGTATAATTTTCTCTAATTATTACATTATAACAACTTTATAATCTCATTTACAATGTCTTTTGTCGCATTTGGTTTAGCAATTTTCTTTATGTTTTCGCTCAATTGTTTTTGTTTTCCCTCATCTTTTAACAATGCTTCAAAAACAATACTAAACTCGTTATCAAGTTGTGATTCCTTCAGCAAAATAGCTCCTTTTACATCAACAATTGCCTGCGCATTTTTGGTCTGATGATCTTCTGCTACGTTTGGCGACGGAATAAAGATTACAGGTTTTCCAACAATACATAATTCTGAAACTGATGATGCGCCTGCACGCGAAATAATTACATCTGCTGCTGCATAAACAAAATCCATTCTTTCAATAAAATCTACCACTTTTACATTAGGCTGATTGTATTTTTTATAATCTTCAAAATATAATTTTCCACATTGCCAGATAATCTGAACGTCTTGTGAAAGTATATTCTGCAATTCTTTTTCAATTAATTGATTCACTCTTCTCGCTCCTAAACTTCCTCCCAAAATCAACAATGTTTTTTTGTTGGGATCTAAATTATAGAAAGCAATTGCTTGGTCTCTTTTACTGTCGATATCAATTAAATCCTGACGAACAGGATTTCCTGTTAAAACAATCTTGCCTTTTGGAAAAAATCGTTCTAAATTCTCGTATGCTACACAAATGGCATTTGCCTTTTTACTCAGCAATTTATTTGTAATTCCCGGAAATGAATTTTGCTCCTGAATTACTGTCGGAATTCCTGCTCCTCCAGCTGCTTGTAATAATGGCCCGCTGGCAAAACCTCCCGTTCCTATCACAACATTTGGTTTGAATTGTCTGATGATTCTTCTTGACTCTAATAAACTTGTTGCCAATTTTAGCGGAAACATCATATTTTGTAAAGTCAGTTTTCTTTGTAAACCGGCAATCCAAAGTCCTTTTATTTCGTAACCTGCCTGAGGTACTTTTTGCATTTCCATTTTATCTTTGGCACCTACAAAAAGAAATTCAGCATCAGGAAATTGTAATTTTAACTCATTTGCAATCGCAATTGCCGGATAAATATGTCCGCCAGTTCCGCCACCGCTTAGTATGAATTTATACTTTGTCATATCTTTAAAAGTTATTCGCTTTAATAGCTTATTTCCTTTTTTTCTTTAAAAATCTTATTTATTTAAAACTGCATTCATCGGATTTCTTGAATTGTCTTCGATGGAATACATTGGTTCGCCTTGATAGATTTCTTCTCTTTCATCAACAGGCAAATCTTCTTCTGCCAGTTCTTTATCTATTAATCTCTGAAGTGCTTCTTTTCTTCTTTCCTTTTCCTGTAGTTCTTCTACGATTTCCTCTTCTTTTTTAGTCACACTAATGATAATTCCAAGAGAAAAACATGTCATCCAGATCGAACTACCTCCACTACTTATCAGCGGAAGCGTTTGCCCTGTTACGGGTAATAATTCTACTGCAACCGCCATATTGATCATCGCCTGAAATATCATCGGAAAACCAAGACCAACGACGACTAATTTTCCAAATAAGGTATTTGCTTTATGCGAAGCAATCACAAATCGGAACAAAAGCAATAAATACAACAGTAAGATTGAAACTCCTCCCACTAAACCGTATTCTTCAACAACAATGGCATAAATAAAATCGGATGATGATTGTGGCAAAAAGTTTTTCTGAACGCTTTTTCCCGGGCCTAAGCCTCCTAATCTACCTGATGCTATTGCAATTTTTGCCTTTTCTATCTGGTAATCATCTTCATCGGGCTTATCTGTTGTAAAATTCGTAATACGACTTTCCCAGGTTGATACCCTGCTGAAGAATCCTGATTCGGGAAATGCTTTGGCAACCAATAAAAAGAAAGCCAGCATTGCAATTCCTGAACCAATTATAAAACCTATATATTTTAATGGATATTTACCAATAAATGTCAACATCATAACCATTGAAAAAATCAACGCTGTTGTCGAAAAGTTAGCCGGTAAAATAAGCACTAACGTAATAAAAACCGGAATCCAAAGCTGTATAAATGAGGTTTGAAACGGTTCATTTTCTTCTTTGGTTTTAGACAAATAACGAGCAACATATATAAATAATACAATTGATGCCAAAGTTGATGTCTGAAATGTAATCCCGATAAAAGGCACCTGAATCCAACGACTTGCATTTGCTCCGGCAATTACGGTTCCTTTTAATAATGTGTAAAGCAACAAGATCCAGACTACAGGCAATGCAATTTTAGAAATTGCCCTGAAATAATGATATGGTACTTTATGAACCCAATAAATAATCAAAAATCCAATACAAATGTGCGCCAGGTGTTTTACCAAATAGCCTAATGTATTTCCTGTACCGTGACCGATATAAGCCAAATTACTACTCGCACTAAAAACAGGCATAAACGAAAACAGTGCCAATAAAGCCACAAATGACCATATCACTCTATCTCCTTTTAATTTATTTACTAACTCCTTCATTGCTTTTAGTTTCAGGTTTCTTTTGTTTCAGGTTTCAAGTTCCGCCTAACGTGAAACTTGAAACTTGAAACTATTTTTCTACAAGTTGTGTACCGCTTGCTTAAACTGCTTTCCTCTGTCTTCGTAATTTTCGAATAAATCGAAACTTGCACACGCTGGAGACAATAAAACGGCATCGCCTTTTTCAGTTAAACGTTGTGCTGTTTTTACAGCGTCGTTCATATTGTTTACTTCAACCATAATGTCAACAACATTTCCAAAAGCCTCTATAATTTTTCTGTTATCGATACCTAAACAGATGATTGCTTTTACTTTTTCTCGAACCAATGACATTAATTCGTTGTAATCATTTCCTTTGTCAACACCCCCAACTATCCAAACTGTTGGAACGTTCATACTGTCTAAAGCAAAGAATGTAGCATTTACATTTGTTGCTTTTGAGTCGTTGATGTATTGTACATTCTGAATCTTTAATACTTTTTCTAAACGGTGCTCAACACCTTGAAAATTAGATAAACTTTCGCGAATTGTTGCATTTCTGATTTGCATCAACTTTGCTACGGAGCTTGCTGCCATTGCGTTTTTCATATTATGTTTTCCTTCTAACGCAATGTATTCTGTTTCCATTGTAAACTCTTCTTGGTTGATCTTTATTTCCATTTTGTTGTTATTTATAGAAGCTCCTTCGTCAAAACTCTTTGTCAGTGAAAAAGGAATTAATTTTGCTTTTGTTTTATTATTTTTTAGCCATTCTGTACTCGCTTCATCATCGGCGTCATAAATCAGGTAATCGCTTTCGGTCTGATTCATTGTTATTCTAAACTTTGAATCGATATAGTTTTGATATTTATACTCGTATCGGTCTAAATGATCGGGACTAATATTGGTTATTATCGCAATATCGGGTCTGTATTCTACAATTCCGTCGAGCTGAAAACTACTTAATTCCAGAACGTAAGCATCGTATTTATTTTCGGCTACCTGCCAGGCAAAACTTTTTCCGATATTTCCGCCCAGACCAACATTCAATCCTGCTGATTTCAGTAAATGATGCGTTAACATTGTTGTTGTGGTTTTACCATTGCTTCCGGTAATTCCAATTGTTAAGGCTTCAGTGTAAGGTTTTGCAAACTCTATTTCTGAAATCACTTTAATTCCTGCGGCAAAAAGTTTTTTTACTATCGGAGATTTCTCCGGAATTCCAGGACTTTTCATGACGACATCGGCATTCAAAATCAACTCTTCGGTATGTTGCTCCTCTTCCCAGGCTATTCCATTAATTATAAGAACCTCTTTATAACTTTCTTTTATTTTTCCAAAATCAGACACAAAAACTTCATATCCTTTTTTCTTTCCCAGGATCGCGGTTCCAACACCACTTTCTCCTCCTCCTAAAATTACCAATCTCATCATCTATCTTAGTTTTAATGTAACGATTGATAATATGGCTAACATGATGGCAACAATCCAGAATCGGGTAACAATTTTGCTTTCATGATAGCCCTTTTTCTGATAATGATGATGCAAAGGCGACATCAGGAAAATTCTTCTTCCTTCGCCAAAACGTCTTTTTGTATATTTAAAATAAGCCACCTGAATAATTACAGAAGCACTCTCTGCAAGGAAAATTCCGCAGAACAAAACAATTAAGATTTCTTTACGGACTGCAATTGCCAAAACAGCAATGATTCCGCCAATCGTCAAGCTTCCTGTGTCTCCCATAAAAACAGAGGCAGGAAAAGAATTATACCATAGAAATCCAATCAGAGCTCCTGTAAAAGCAGATATAAAAACTGTCATCTCTCCCGAATTGGGGATGTACATAATGTTTAGATAATTTGAAAAAATAATATTACCCGAAACAAATGTAAAAATACCGAGTGCGAGAACAGATATCGCCGACGTTCCTGCGGCGAGTCCGTCAATTCCGTCAGTTAAATTTGCTCCGTTTGAAACTGCTGTAATGATAAAAATAACAACTGGAATAAAAATCAGCCACGCCCATTTTTCGTATCCTTCTCCCATAAAGGACAGAATTTCGGCGTAATCAAATTCATTATTTTTTACAAACGGAATTGTTGTCGCTGTTGACTTTTCTTCAACCGGAGCCGGTAAAACTACAGTTGAGCTTACATTTTTATAAATATCCGTTCTTCCAGTATCTGTTCTTACTGTTACAGCCGGATTAAAATATAAAACAGCTCCAACAATAATCCCAAGACCCACCTGTCCTATAACTTTAAAAATTCCTTTAAGGCCTTGCTTATCTTTTTTGAATATTTTAATATAATCATCAACAAAACCAATTGTACCCATCCAAAGAGTGGTTACTATAAGCAATACTATGTAAATATTATGCAAACGGGCAAATAACAAAACCGGCACAAGTGTCGCAAAAATGATAATAAGACCTCCCATGGTAGGAGTTCCTGCTTTCTCATTCTGACCTGCAAGACCCAGCTCACGAACAGTTTCGCCTACTTGCTGTTTACGCAAAAAGTTGATAACTCTTTTTCCGTAAATCGTTGACAAAAGCAGTGAAAGCATAAATGCCAAAGCCGATCTAAAGGTGATATACTGAAAAACTCCCGTTCCGCTTATATCCAAAGTTTTGTCAAAATATTCAAATAAATAGTATAGCATATTTTTCTATTTTTTAAATTCCAATTTTGAAATTCCAAATTCCAATCATCTCGTGGTATTTGAATTTAAAAATTCGTTGTTATTTATTTAGTTGGTCTAAAATTTCTTTTACAGTTTCCATATCATCAAAATGATGACGAACGCCACTTATTTCCTGATAGGTTTCGTGTCCTTTTCCGGCAATCAGAATAATATCTTTTGGCTGGGCCAATTGACAAGCGGTTTTAATTGCTTGTTTTCTGTCGGTAATTCTTAATACTTTTTTATAATTATGGCCTTCTACCCCTTTTTCCATTTCATCAAGAATTACTTCAGGATTTTCATTTCTTGGATTGTCTGAAGTCAAAATTGCTTTATCACTAAGATCTGTAGCAATTTTTGCCATAATAGGTCTTTTCGTTTTATCCCTGTTTCCTCCGCAACCAACAACTGTTATCAATTGTTCGTTTTTTGTACGGATATCATTAATCGTTTTTATAACATTGTCTAATGCATCGGGTGTGTGTGCATAATCTACAATTGCTGTAATGTTTCCTTCTGAAACAATATATTGAAAACGGCCTGAAACGCTTTCTAAATCAGACAACAAACGCAACGCCTCAAGCTTATCCATTCCTAACTCTACAGCGGTCCCGTAAATGGCCAAAACATTGTATGCATTAAAAGTTCCGATCAGTTTTACCCAAACCTCATTGTCGTTTACTTTTAACAATAATCCTGATAACTGGCTTTCTAAAATCTGAGCTTTAAAATCAGCATACGATTTTAAGGCATAGGTAAACTTTCTGGCCACTGTATTTTGTAACATAACAGTTCCGTTTTTATCGTCAATATTGGATAAAGCGAAAGCTGTTTTTGGCAACGAATCAAAAAACGATTTTTTTACATCTCTATACTCTGCAAAAGTTGGATGGTAATCTAAATGATCGTGAGAAAGATTGGTGAAAATCCCCCCCACAAAATGCAAAGCTTCCGTACGTTTCTGATGAATACCGTGTGAACTTACTTCCATAAAGCAGTGCGTTACACCTGCTTCTATCATTTCATCTAAATAATAATTAATTGTAATTGAATCCGG
The DNA here is from genome assembly GCF_017833415.1 of Flavobacterium sp. 1355. Taxonomy (GTDB): domain Bacteria; phylum Bacteroidota; class Bacteroidia; order Flavobacteriales; family Flavobacteriaceae; genus Flavobacterium. The sequence continues at coordinate 260,925 of NZ_JAFICC010000007.1, forward strand.
AGTTGTATGTGTTGCATTATACTCTGTCTGATCTACCATGATTTTTACAGTTGACAATAAACCAACTTTAAATCCTGCTTTTTCGAACAATTGAAACAATAAAGAAGCAATAGTTGTTTTGCCATTTGTACCTGTAACACCAACTAATTTTAATTTTTCAGAAGGATTACCGAAAAAATTAGCCGCCATGTAAGCCAACGCAGAATTAGTATCGTTAACTTTTATGTACGTAATTCCTTTTTCAATATTCGTTGGTAATTCGTCGCAAATAATAGCAATAGCACCAAGCTGAATTGCTTTTTCAATAAAATCATGACCATTAGAAAGCGATCCGCGAATGGCTACAAAAACATCATCATGCTCAATTTTTCTTGAATCAAATTCAAGTTTATGAATAGCAATATCTGTTGAACCTGTTACAGATTCAATAGCTACTTTGTATAATATGTCTTTCAGTATTTTCACGATAATTCTAATACTATTGTTGTGTTTTTACTAATATTTTCTCCAGCTTGCAAAGACTGTTTTTTTACTTTTCCTACTCCATTTACTTTTACCTTCAAACCTAAATTTTCCAGCAAAGCGATGGCATCCATTCCCGGCATTCCTTTTAAATTAGGAATTCGTTTTGTTTTTCTTTCCGCTTTAGCGTAATATTCATTATAACTCTTTTCTTGTTTCGGAACTTTTGAATCCAGTTTTTTTATTTTATTAGTTGAAGGTGCATCTGTAAAAATCTTTTGAGCAATTCTTTTAAAAACCGGGCCGGCAACATCTGCTCCGTAATAATTATTCTTTGCTGTATTTGGCTTATGAACTACTACAATACAAGAATATTTTGGATGATCTGCCGGAAAATATCCAACGAAAGAAGATGCATAATACATTGCTGATTTTCCTTCTTTTCCGCCATAATTCACCTGAGCGGTTCCTGTTTTTCCTGCCATCGAAAAATCTTTCGAATACAGTTTAGAACCCGTTCCTTTTTTAACCACATTAAGCAATACTGCTTTCAGCTTTTTTATTGTTTCCTGCGAACATACTTTTGGATTAATTACTTCTGTATCAAACTTTTTGATGGTTTTATTCCATTCTTTTATCTCTGATACAAATTGGGGTTTTACCATTACCCCATTATTAGCAACTGAATTGTAAAAAGCCAGTGTCTGCATTGGTGTTACCGAAACATTATATCCAAAAGCCATCCATGGAAGTGAAATTCCTGACCAGCTTTTATCTCCGGGATGTGGAATAATTGGCCTTCCTTCTCCTTTAAAATGCAATCCTAATGTTTTATCCAGTCCAAAATTCTTAATATGATTTACAAATTTTGAAGGGTTATTTTTGTAATTATTATAAACTGCCTGAACCATCACTGTATTTGACGAAAGCTCAAATCCGCGGGCTAATGAAACTTTTCCATAACCGCCTTTGTGCGAATCATTAACGGGGCGTCCATAATATCTGATTTGACCCCCGTGGCTATCGTAAACTGTACTGGTATCTGCTACTTTATCTTCTAAAATTGCCATTAAGTCAACTAATTTAAAAGTCGATCCGGGTTCCTGAGATTCTGCTATAGCGTAATTTGTTGTTTCATAATACGATCCATCTTCTGCTCTTCCTAGATTCGAAATCGCTTTTACATGACCTGTTTCAGTTTCCATAACCACCACACAACCATGATCCGCTTCATAATCTTCCAATTGTTTCAACAGTGCGTGATGTGCTATATCCTGAATAAAAACATCAATTGTCGAGATTACATCATAACCGTCGACAGGATCAACTTCGTTTAAATCACGAATTGGTTTCCATTGCCCTTTTGCAATTTTTTGCTTTAGAATTTTCCCATCTTTTCCGTTCAGATAACTTTTAAAAGCCCATTCGATTCCTTTCCCAACTTCAACACCTGTTGCCGGATCGATTCGGTCGTAACCTATCGTTCTTTCTGCGATTTTTCCGATCGGATGTTTTCTAACAGTTTCTTGTTCAACTATAATCCCACCTTTGAAAGCGCCTAAATTGAATAATGGAAAACCTTTAATTTTTACATAATCGGTATAACTCAAATTGCGGGCAATCAAATAATATCGATTTTTATTGGCTCTTGCTTTTCTTAGTTCCTGCTCGTAAAAACCTCCCGGTCTATCCAAAATGGTAGCCAATGAGTCTGACAATGCTCTTACGTATTTCTCAAAAGTCTCTTCTTTTGGTGCTTTGGAATCAAATCTAATTTCATAATTAGGAATTGATGTTGCCAGCAAACTTCCATCGGCCGAATAAATATTTCCTTTGTTTGCCGGAATCACAAAATTCCTAACAGTACGCTGTTTTGCCAGTTTTCTGTAATAATCTCCTTCTACCCATTGAATATTGGTCAATTTAACAACAATAGCAATTGCCATCACGAAGATGAAAACTGCTACGAGGTAAATTCTGTAGGATATATGTTTATCGTCTACTGCCATATTCTTTGAAAGAAACTTTTTTCTTCTTCTTTTTTAACTTCTATTTTTACTGGAGGAACCGTCGATGGAAAAATCTGTTTTTCAAGCATTTTATCCGAAATCGTTGATTCCATTTTTAATTTCATTAATTCTGAACGTCGGTCTACAAACTCAGATCGCAATTCTTTTACTTCATTGTTTAGTTTTGCAATTTCAAAAACCTTTTGTTCGTATCGCTGTGTATTGGCAATCATTATTATGGCAAGCAAAATGAGAAAAACAATAAATCGCCAGTTTTTTACTGCGTCATCGTTAATTAGAAACCTTGCTTTTAATATGCTAAATACTCCGCCTTTCATTTTTCTACCTTAATATTATATCTTCTCTGCAATTCTTAATTTTGCACTTCTTGCTCTATTATTAATTTTTATTTCAGCATCATCAGGAACAATCAGTTTTCCGATAGTTTTAAACGGAACAGAAAAATTTCCGTAAAAATCTCTTTCTGGTTCACCTTCAAACATTCCGTTTTTAATAAATCTTTTTACCAATCTGTCTTCCAGAGAGTGATAAGAGATCACTGAAAATCTTCCACCCGGATTTAGAATTTCTAATGACTGCTCAATAAATTCTTTTAAAACATCCATTTCCTGATTTACCTCAATTCGAATCGCCTGATAAATCTGGGCCAATATTTTATTTTTAACCCTTTCCGGTAAATATTTTGCCAAAACTTCTTTTAATTCATCTGTCGTCTTGATTGGAAAATCTTTTCTTGCCTCAACAATTGTTCTTGCCAATACCGGTGCGTTTTTCAATTCTCCATAATCAGAAAAAACACGACGTAAATCCTGTTCTTCATATTCATTGACAACCCTGTAAGCATTCAAATCATTTTTCTGACTCATTCGCATATCCAGTTCGGCATCAAACCTTGTTGAGAAACCTCGTTCAGGAACATCAAACTGATGTGATGAAACGCCTAAATCTGCCAAAATCCCATCAACACTTTTTACACCATGAAAGCGTAAAAATCTTTTTATGAATCTAAAATTTTCATTAATTAAGGTAAATCTTTCGTCTGGCAATGCATTTGCAAGCGCATCTTCATCCTGATCAAAAGCAAATAATTTTCCGTTTGGCCCTAATCTTTTAAGAATTTCTTTTGAATGACCTCCACCGCCAAACGTAACATCAACATACACTCCATCGGGTTTAATATTTAAACCATCAACTGTAGGATGAAGCAAAACCGGATTATGATATTCCATTGTCGTCGTCATTAATATTTCCCATTACCTCTTCGGCAAGATCTGCAAAATCCATATCTTCGCCGCTTATTGATTTTTCATATAAATCCTTATCCCAAATCTCCACTATATTAACCGCTGATGAAAAAACAACATCTTTAGAAATATTAGAAAAAGCCACCAAATCCTTCGGAACCAGTAATCTTCCCAATGCGTCAATTTCTACCATTTTAACTCCAGCAGTAAATCTTCTTATAAAATCATTGTTCTTTTTTACAAAACGATTCAGCTTATTGATTTTCTGCATCATTAAATTCCATTCATCCATAGGATATAACTCCAGACAAGGTTGAAAAACAGAGCGCTTCAAAACGAATCCGTCCTGAAGAGAAGAAGCCAATTGCTTTTTTAAAGGTGCAGGCATCATTAGCCTTCCTTTAGCATCGACTTTACACTCATATGTTCCTACAATTGTGTTCAAGAAATACTTTACTATAGTTATACAGCAAAAATATAAAAAAAAATACCACATTTTACCACTTTATACCACTTTGTTAATAAGTTTAACCACTTTTACCCCAAATCCATTAATTATTAGACAATCAATACTTTAGATATAAATTATTCTAACTGAAGTATTATTTGTGAATTGCAAAAAATTGATAGCCATTCTCTTAAAAAACTAATTATTATTCAATTTTTTTAACATATCGAAACTTTACCAAATTACCCCCCTAAATGCTGATACATAAAGACTTATTAGTTCGACAAAAATTATCTAGTTAAAAAAGGCTGGCAAAAATTCATTTTTATTTTTTTAACCCTATATTTGTCCAAATTGAAATTGGCATTAAACTAGATGGACAAAAACTACAAAAAAGAAGGCAAATACAGCTACTATGAAGCTGGTGAAGGAACCCCTATTGTTATTTTACATGGATTAATGGGAGGCCTAAGTAACTTTGATGGTGTAGCGCAATATTTCCCTACGAAGGGATACAAAGTTGTAATTCCGGATTTGCCAATCTACACACAAAGCATTTTAAAAACGAACGTGAAAAGCTTTGCCAAATATGTTAAAGACTTCATCAATTTTAAAGGTTTTGAAAAGGTTATTTTACTAGGGAATTCGCTAGGCGGGCATATCGCGCTTTATCATACAAAACTATATCCAGAAAAAGTAGCAGGACTTGTAATTACCGGAAGCTCTGGTCTTTACGAAAGCGCTATGGGAGACAGTTACCCACGACGAGGCGACTATGAATACATCAAAAAGAAGGCTGAAGATGTATTTTACGACCCAAAAATTGCAACACCTGAACTGATAGATGAAGTGTATGCAACTGCAAATGACCGAATTAAATTAATTAAAACTTTGACAATTGCCAAGAGTGCAATTCGCCATAATATGGCCAAAGATTTGCCAAAGATGACAGTTGAAACCTGTATTATCTGGGGCAAAAATGACTCTGTAACACCACCCAATGTAGCAGAAGAATTTGATAAATTATTACCAAACTCTACTTTATACTGGATTGATAAATGTGGACACGCAGCTATGATGGAACATCCTGATGAATTTAATGAAATTCTTGAGAAATGGCTTACTGACCAGAAATTATAGCATCTAACTTTCGATTCAAGGAGGTTTTAAAATAAAAGAACATGAAAATCAATACCGCCGAATTTATTATCAGTAATTCTGATGCTGCAAAATGCCCGGCTGAGTTTCTGCCGGAGTATGCATTTATAGGCCGATCAAATGTTGGTAAATCATCTTTGATCAATATGATTACCAATCATAAAAATTTAGCAAAAACATCTGGAAGACCAGGAAAAACGCAATTAATAAATCACTTTAAAATCAATGGAAATTGGTTTTTAGTTGATTTACCTGGTTATGGCTATGCTAAAGTATCAAAAAAAACAAAATCTGTTTTTCAGCAATTTATTACCGATTATTTTGAAAACAGAGAACAGCTTGTATGCGCTTTTGTTTTAATTGACATACGTCATGAGGCCCAAAAAATCGACATTGAATTTATGTCTTATATGGGAGAAAGCGAAATTCCGTTTTGTATAATTTTTACAAAAGCAGACAAAATCAGTAAAGTAAAAGTTGACTCTCATATTGCAGCTTACAAAAAACAAATGTATGCAAACAACTGGGCAGAAATGCCACATTATTTTGTAACCTCATCTACAGAATCAATTGGAAAGGAAGAATTGCTTTCTTATATTGATGATGTAAATCAGGAAGTATTTAAGAATAATAGTCAATTCTAAAATTCCAAAATTTAAATCCCAAATTCCAATAAAAGGAATAATCAAATAGAAAATCCCAAATTCCAATTTATAAGTTGGGATTTGGGATTTTTTTTAACTGGAATTTCAATTACAAGATTGGAATTTTATTATTTCGTCAAATCCAGTTTCTCGGCAAAATAATCACAGAAATCTTTCATTGTATCGGCCATTTTTTCGTCATCGGTAGCACGCTTAAAAGTATCCGACATTGCTACTAATGTCTGGTGAAAGAAAATTTTCATTTCATCAACAGGCATATCTTTTGTCCAAAGGTCAATTCGCATCGTTTCCTTAGCTTTGCTGTCCCAAATAGACAACATGATTGCTTTTGCTTCTTCTCTTTGTACTCCACCATCCTGAGCGCTCCAGGTTAGTTTTTCAGGAACACGGTTTTCGTCTAATTCTATATTGAATTTAATTTCTGAGTTTATTGTATTTGACATTATTTCTTAGGTTTATATTTTGACTTTTCGAAAATTTCTTTTGCATTTGTTTTTAATAATTCTGGCAATGCCGCTTTATTGTTTTTCATATAAGAGCGAACCATTTGCCAGCCAATCCAGGCTCCGACTCTTCCTGGTGAATCATTATCGATCTCAAGAAAGAATTTTGAAAATGGGGCTGGCGCAATAAATCGTGTATTTAACTTTGGATCATCACTGTACAGAACTTCATTTTCTATAAAATAACGCCACATATAGCTTTCATTTTCTTCACACCATTTTATTTGTTCCGGTGTATAACCCATTTTTTCAGCATCTGTATATTCAGGTAAGAGCAAATCTTTTGCATACAATTGTTTTCCTTCAAAAATCATCTGGGCCAATAAAGTTCTGTCCGGAGAAACAGGAATTTTTCTGAAAGCAAAACTGGAAACCACATCCGGCATGATTTGTCTTTCTTCAAAATTCTGTTTTAAATAGTTTGGAAACTGGTAAAATTTGTGTTCTTTTCCTAAATATAATTCTAATGAAACTATAACTAAACTATCTGCATAAATAGCTTTGGCAGTATAATCCATTTCAGAAATTATCGTAATTACTTTAGGCGTTTTAACTTCCGGAAAATAATATTTGACATGTTTGAACAAGTTATTAAACTCTTCTCTGACCGGTTCGAAATTCGAATATTTTTTTTCAACCTCCGTATAAACTTCTCTCCAAAGTGGATCCTGCATTTTATTCAGCCAAATGCTGTCATCATTTCCAGCAGGGAAAAAGAATGGATATTGTCTTTTTATCTTCGCTAAATCTTCTGGTTTGGTTTCAAAAAATATTTTATCAAAACGCTCGACTTTAATATCAACAGGAATTTCTTCAACTTCTTTTTCTACTTTACTTTTTTGATCACAGGACAAAAAAAACAGACACAGAAGGATTACAAAGCGATATATTTTCATTTTATTTTAATTAGATTTGTGTTGCTGGATTTTAAGTATGATTGATACTTAAAAATAATTCTGCAAATATACATTGCTGTATCTTAAAACGCGACCTATTATGACTAAAAAAAGCACAATTCAAACAGAAAAAGTAAACGCCCATATTGTAGAGTGGTTGAAAAATTACGCTAACAATGCAAAAGTAAACGGATTTGTAATCGGAATTTCCGGCGGAGTTGATTCTGCTGTTACTTCTACATTATGTGCTCAGACAGGCTTAAAAGTTTTATGTGTAGAAATGCCAATTCATCAGGCTCCCAACCAGGTTTTGAGAGGGCGTGAGCATATTGATCAATTAAAAAAACGTTTCCCAAATGTTTCGAGTGTAGAAACGGATTTAACTGCAACTTTTGAAGCTTTTAAAAATGCTGTGCCAAAAACCGATGATGAAGCGAAAGTAAATTTGTCTTTAGCAAATACACGTGCACGCATCAGAATGACGTCTCTTTATTATTTAGCAGGAATTCACGGACTTTTAGTTGCCGGAACCGGAAACAAAGTAGAAGATTTTGGTGTCGGTTTTTATACAAAATATGGTGACGGTGGAGTCGATTTAAGTCCAATTGCCGATTTAATGAAGTCAGATGTATACGCTTTAGGTGAATTTTTAACAATTCCGCAATCAATTTTGACTGCTGCACCCACAGATGGTCTTTTTGGAGACAATCGCACCGATGAAGACCAATTAGGAGCAAGTTACGATGAACTCGAGTGGGCGATGCTCGCCGCCGAGTCAGGAAAGACGCCAGCTGACTTCATTGGGAGAGAAAAATCTGTCTTTGAAATCTATAAACGACTAAACACCAACAACAAGCATAAAATGGATGCAATTCCTGTTTGTTTGATACCAAAAACGTTAAAATAAAATCTTTTAACATTTGTGGCCTATTAATTACAGAATTTATTTATTAATTTTACCGTTCCAAAAAACATGAACAATTCTAAAAAGGTAAAATTATGATTAAAGTATGTCTAGCAGACAATCATCCTGTTACACACTTTGGTGTAAAGTCTTATTTCAAAGACCACGATCAAATTTCAATTGTTGCCAATGTAGGCAATTTTTCAATGGTAAGAGATATTCTTCAGACGAAGGAGATCGACATCCTAATTCTTGATTTAGAGTTAGAAGGTCTTTCGAGCATCTTTGAGGTGAAATCTATCCTGAAAAATTTCCCTAAGACAAAAATTGTTATTTTTAGTGATCTTGCGGAGCAGATGTATGCTCCAAATGCGATTAAGGCGGGAGTTTCCGGGTATGTACACAAAACAGAAAAACTAGAAACACTAGGACATTCTATTATTAAAGTACACGAAGGTAAAATTATTATCAACGAAACTGTTCGTAAAAACATGGCTCTTATTGCGAAGCAAAGCAAAAGCGAACGTCTTTACCGAAAACTTTCGAATCGTGAAATTGAAGTTTTACGTTACTTAAGTGATGGTAAGAAAAACAATGAAATCTCTAAAATCTTGAACCTGAACGAAAAAACGATCAGTACTTACAAACTAAGATTATTGACAAAATTAAATGTTACTAATCTTGTTGACTTAGTAAATAAAGCTAAGACTTTAGAAATTATTTAATGCCTATCGAGCGGCTTTTCTAAAGTCATCGAAAAAACAAGTAAAAGCTCTATAATTCTATTTAGATTTATAGAGCTTTTCTCTTTATTAATGATAAGGAACTACTACTCTTCCCAGTTTTTTAGAAAAATTATTAAGCAGTTTAGAATAATCAATTACCATAGACAAAACTTCAGTATTATCTTCTTGTGGTTCTGTAAGCAGGGAATTCTTTAAATCTGAAATTAATTTTGACACTAAAAACCAACGTAAAGAAAAAATAGTATCTGAAACATTTTGTTCAATAGTAACATTTTTATGCTTCGGAAAAATGTTCTGGCCTTCCCAATTGTGAATGACTACTTTTTCATCTTCCATTAAAATATTGGTAACTTCCTGAGCAAATTCAGGCTGCAAATGCATCAGATATTTATCTAAGCTAAAGGTTTCATTCTGATTATAAAAGTCAATTACATTTTTGTAAATGTTCTGAAACAATTCATTAGAAAGCTCTACTTCGTCTTCCTGAAGACTTAAGTACACTTTTTCATAAACTTTATATTGCCTTTTTTCAGTTACTTCTTTTAAATTTCCTTCTTCATCAGCCTTAAAAAAAACATCTTCAAAATTTTCTGTTACGCTGCCGTAAAGGAGCAAAATCTCAATAATTTTTCGTTCAAAACCATATAAAATATCTACTTTTTCTGCAGATGCTTCCTGATAATATCCAGGCTCTCCCGGATAATCGTCTGGTGGTCCTGTTCTTGGATCTTCGGGATCTCCTCCGGAAAACCCGGTGTTTTTTGAATTTTGATTTCTAACTACCTCAAAAGGTTTGTGCTCCTGTTTTTGTTTTTTATTAGCTTCTGCAATATCTTTCTGAATCAACTGCGCCAATGTACTTACCAAAACCTGCTCAGAAATTTCCATAATTCTGGCACATTCCTGAATGTATACCTCGCGTTGAATACGATCTGGTATTTTAGAAATACTAGTGACCATATCACGAATTAAATCGGCTTTTTTGATTGGATCATTTTTAGCTTCGCCCATCAGGATAGAAGCTTTAAACTGTATAAAGTCTTTGCTGTTTTCTTCTAAATAATTAACTAATGCATCATGCGAATTTTTACGGGCAAAACTATCAGGGTCTTCTCCATCGGGAAAAGAACAAACCCTAACATTCATCCCTTCTTCAAGAATCAAATCGATTCCGCGGATTGAAGCTCGCAAACCTGCAGCATCTCCATCAAAAAGAACGGTTATATTTCTTGTAAGTCGATTTATTAAACGAATCTGATCCGGCGTTAAGGCTGTACCTGAAGAAGCAACGACATTTTCAATTCCGGCCTGATGAAACTGAATTACGTCTGTATAACCTTCAACTAAATAACAATTGTTTTGTTTGGCTATTGACTGCTTGGCATGATAAATTCCGTAAAGTACTTTACTTTTATGGTAAATTTCACTTTCTGGCGAATTCAGATATTTGGCTGCTTTTTTATCATTGGTTAAGATACGCCCTCCAAAACCTAAGACGCGTCCTGACATGCTTTGGATTGGAAACATTACACGTCCTTTAAAACGATCAAACGGGCGGTCTTCTCTGGCGATTGTTAAACCAGTGCTTTCCAAAAACTCTAATTTATATCCTTTCCCAAGTGCTTCTTTCGTCAAAGCGTCCCAGGTTTCAGGAGAATATCCTAAATTAAATTTTTTGATGGTTTCATTGGTAAACCCTCTTTCCTTAAAATAAGAATATCCAATTGCTTTTCCTTCTTCACTATTCAGAAGAACATCCTGAAAATATTTGGCTGCAAATTCAGAAACCAAATACATACTTTCACGAACATCGGTAATTGCTTTTTCCTGTTCTGACTGTTCTGTTTCCTCAATTTCGATATTATATTTTCTGGCCAAGTACCGAATGGCTTCCGGATACGTAAACTGCGAATGTTCCATCAGGAATTTTACTGAATTCCCTCCTTTTCCGGTACTAAAGTCTTTCCAGATTCCTTTTGCGGGCGAAACCATAAAAGACGGTGAACGCTCATCTGAGAACGGACTCAAACCTTTAAAATTACTTCCTGCTCGTTTTAAATTAACAAAATCACCGATCACCTCCTCTACACGGGCAGTTTCAAAAACAGTGTCAATGGTATTTTGTGATATCAAAATGTAAATATTTTTAGAAGTTGAGAGCCTGCAAAAATACATAAATCAATCCTGAATTTTTGCTTATTTAAAGAAAAAAAGCGCTCCTTCCGAAGCGCTTTTTCTAACTAAACTCAAACTCAATACTTAATTCAGATCAAAACGTAATCCTAATGAAATATTATTCTCTTTTATTAAATTATCCTGAAATATTGGATTCAAATCGTATTTTACATACAAACTCACATCTCTGTAACCGATGTAGGAACTTAATCCATAAATAAAATTATTTACATTATAATCTCCCTTTATTGTAGTTTTATATTTCAGGTCTTCATCCTCAAATTTTAGGATTTGTTTTGTTTTTACATTAATTCCGGCATAACCTCCAATTCCGAAACGGAAGCTTTTATGAGTTTTAAAATATTTTTTTTCGTCATTTTCGACTGGTTTTGTAAAATCAAATTCTAAATGCACCGGCAGCACGAGATAAACATTTCTAAAACGGGATTCTCTTAAATTTACAGCGTTCAGCTCCAGATTAGTCTGGTTTCCGTCTACTACAAAACTGCGGTTATCTGTTGGGCGAATATTATTATACATTAAGGAAAGTCCATATTTTGCGTGCAATAAATTATTGTTTTTCATTAATCTGGAGTTATATGTAAAACCCCATTCATAAAAATGCGAACCTATAAAGCTGTAATTCGAATCCTGAAGTTTTCCATCGGCCATTGTATTGTTTAGACCCAATGCAAAAACAAACTGTGAGGTTGTTCTTTTTTCTCCGTGAAAACCATCTTTATCCTTGTTTTTTGGATCCCAGCGAATAACATAAATACGTGATGAATCCTGCTCCTTGATTTTACCGCCTACTTTTTGCTGTACCAGATCGTTAAGCTCATTTTGAACTAAAGTCACTTTTTCCTCGATTATTACAGCCCTTGCTTCTGCCAATTCTTTTTTTCGTTTATCTGCCTGCTCTTGTGATATTTTGCCTTCGGATAGCTGAACGTTTATGGCTTCTACTTCTTCTTTGAGAGCCTCTTTTTCTTCTTTTGTAATCTTTTCAATTTTTCTGGCAATTGCTGCTGCCTTAGATTCAAAAGTTTCCTGTCCCACAACTTTACTTACTAAGAGAAATAAAAAAAGAATGAGATAAATGGTGAAATTTTTCATGATTGATTTTTTTTAATTGTTGATTGATTGATGATTGTATTATTCTTTTTGATTTCTGTTTGCCAAAGCCACTTTCACGGTTTGGTAATTTTTATTGACTTTTGTAATTATCTTTTCTCTAAATGAAAGTTCTAACTCGCCATCGACCTGATTTAGCAAATCGCTGGCATCAATTTTTATTTTGGCTTTTGGCTTAGCCGAACTTTCTGCAACTAATGATTTCTCTGCCGTGCTTAACAGCTGATCTGTAGTTTCATTTTTAGGCATTTCGGAAACAGAAATTTGATTGGTGCCTGATTGTGTTTGTTGATTTTTTTGATTGATGACTGAAGACTCCGCTATTTTATTCGTTTCATTTTTAATAGTTTGATTTGATTTTTGGTTTAAAATATCTACTTTATTATTTGAATTTCCTGAACTTAAATTTGGTTCTTTTTCTGAAATTATAATTTTCTCTTTTATAGAATCCACTTCATTTAAACCTGATTTTACATCTGCTTTTTTTTGGTTATTTCCTTCTATAACAACTTCATTTTTTGGAGTTTCAACCGTTTTTTTCTGATTGAAAAAGAAAGTTCCCAACAATAAAAACCCGGCAATACTGGCGGCTATGTACAGCCATTTGTTTTTTCTTTTTGGTTTCTTTTCTTCGGCAACAGTCAACATCGCATCTAATCTGTCCCAGGCTTTGTCACTTGGTTCAATTTTGCGCTGATTCAGTTTTTCACGGAAATCCTTTTCAAAATTATTCGGTTCCATTATCTTGTTTTTTTAAAATAGTAATTTGTGTTTGCAGCATCTTTCTGGCGTGCGATAATTGCGATTTTGATGTCCCTTCATTTATTCCTAACATCTTCGCTATTTCATTGTGTTTGTATCCTTCAATTGCATATAAGTTAAAAACCATTTTGTAGCCATCCGGTAAGGCATCAATTAAAAACTGAATCTGATCTACCGTAAACTGACTGTCTAAAGCATTAAAACTTTCTTCAATAAAAAACTCATCTTCGGCAAACTTTACTTTTTTCTGAACCCTCAAATAAGAGATACATTCATTGACCATAATTCGGCGGATCCAGCCTTCAAAACTGCCTTTATGTTCAAATTTGCTTAAGTTGGTAAACACTTTCATAAAAGCGGTTATCATTACATCTTCTGCCAGCTGAATGTCTTTTATATATTGGCGGCAAACACTCAGCATTTTTGAAGAAAACTGACTGTAAATCTGCTGCTGAGCCTGTCGATTATTTTCGACCGCAAGCTTTATGATTGTAGCTTCTTCCTGATGTAACTGAATAATTTTCATTAATAAGCTTTTGGTTTTCTCTTTGTTTTTGGTTTTTAGAAACAGACTTCTATTAGCATAGACGCATGAAGTTTTAAAATGGTTGCATGGGGTGTGAAAAAAAAATCAAAAAAAATAAATTCTCATCCCAAAATAAAAAACACAGACATTTGGATTTACAAGTTAGTAAACCAAGCATCTTATTTTTTAATTGACAAATTATCTAATTATTTCTTTCTCTCAATAACGTAGTTCACCATCAGGGTAAGTGCGTCTTTATATTCAGAGTTTTCGAAGTTTTGAAGTAATGAAAGTGCTTCTTGCTGAAATTCGACCATTTTGTTTTCGGCGTAAGCCAAACCATTATTATCTTTTACAAAAGCAATAACTTCTTTTACGCGTTTTTTGTCTTTATTGTGGTTTTTGATGGAGTTTATCAGCCACTTTTTTTCCTGCGGAGTACAAGTATTTAAAACATGAATTAAAGGCAGTGTCATTTTTTGCTCCTTAATATCAATTCCGGTTGGTTTTCCTATTGCTTCTTCGCTATAATCAAATAAGTCATCTTTGATTTGAAATGCCATTCCGATCAATTCTCCAAACTTTCGCATATGCTCTACCTGAATATCATCTTCAATTACCGATTTTGCGCCAAGGGCACAACAAGCCGCAATAAGTGTAGCCGTTTTTTTTCTGATGATTTCGTAATAAATATCTTCTGTAATATCGAGTCTTCTGGCTTTTTCTATCTGAAGTAGCTCGCCTTCGCTCATTTCGCGTACGGCAACAGAAATAATTCTAAGCAAATCAAAATCGCCATTGTCAATAGAAAGCAATAAACCTTTTGAAAGTAAATAATCTCCAACCAAAACAGCAATTTTATTTTTCCAAAGTGCATTGATAGAGAAAAATCCACGGCGGCGGTTACTGTCATCTACCACGTCATCATGAACCAAAGTTGCGGTATGGATTAGCTCAATTACAGAGGCTCCACGATACGTTCTTTCATTTACCGTTCCTCCTGAAACCATTTTAGCAGTAAGAAAAACAAACATGGGACGCATTTGTTTTCCCTTTCGGTTTACGATATAATAAGTAATACGGTTTAACAAGGCAACTTTTGAAGTCATTGATTCGTGGAACTTTTTTTCGAAAAGTTCCATCTCGTTAAAGATGGGCTGTTTTATTTGAGAAGTAATATTCATTTCGATTTCAAATATACTATTTTAAATAAAAAAACGTTGTGTATTTAAGGTTAGTATATCAACATTTATGCACTAATCTTCAAAAAAACACCAAAAAACATATACTCTAATATCTAATTTGAATCACTATTAAAGTAAACCTTAAATTATTTATTATGAAAACAAAATTTTTATTAATTGGTACGTGTGCCAGTTTATTATTTTTAGGTAGTTGTAATTCTGATGAAAATGCAAACGACGGATCAAATGCAGCAATATCAAATGACGAGATTATCACCAACTCTAAAATTGATGCTTCTATTGAAGATGTAACCACAATTGCTGAAGATCAGTTTGACGCACAGCAAAACAGTACAAGCAAACCAAGCGGAACTGTAAAAAACTTTCTGCCCAGTTGTGCTACGATTACCACAGTTTTAACAAACAGTACATGGACCCGAACTATAGATTTTGGCGTTGAAGGCTGTACGCTGCCAAACGGAAATTCTGTAAAAGGAAAAATGGTTATTTCATTTTCTAATGACTTTAGCGCTTCAACTCAATCTATCAATTATACTTTTGAAGGCTTTTATCACAATGGAAAAAAACTTCAGGGGAGCAAAAGCATTGTACGAACCAAAAAAACAACAGATTTACAGGCAGAAGTACATCCTGTTACAACTGCAGAAATTGACATGACTATAACTTTTGATGACGGAAGCGTCTATAGCAGAAAAGGTTCGTTGGTAAAAGAAGTTATTGCAGGTTACGACACCTGGTATAATTGGGAAGATAATGTTTCTGTTGTTACCGGAAGCGGGTCAACAACTTTCCCAAATGGCGATACTTTTTCGGCAGAAATCACTACTCCGCTTGAGTTTAAGGCATCCTGCAAACAACCATTTGCTGTAAAGGGAATTTTGTCTCTTACAAAAAACGGTGCCAGTGCGGTTGTTGATTTTGGAAATGGGGATTGCAACACATTAGTAAACGTTACCAAAGATGGTATTACAGAAGAAGTAGATTTAAAAAAATAGACACCTTTTTTGCCCAACAAAAAAGCATTAAGAATAAGATTATTTACTTATTTTTAATGCTTTTTCTATTTTTAATGACTGATTGATTATCCTTCTTTATTAGCCAATTGTCCGCAGGCTGCATCAATATCTTTTCCGCGGCTGCGGCGTACTTTTACTACAATACCAGTATTCTCCAAAGCTTTTATATAAGCCATAATAGATTCTTCTGATGCTTGTTGAAACTCACCATCGTCAATTGGGTTGTATTCAATCAAATTGACTTTGCAAGGCACATACTTACAGAATTTAACCAACGCATCGATAGAAGCTTTATCGTCGTTGATTCCTTTCCACACTACATATTCGAATGAGATTTTGCTTTTTGTTTTTCTGTACCAGTATTCTAAGGCTTCACGCAAATCTTTTAAAGGGAAATTTTTACTAAAAGGCATTATTTTAGCACGAATTTCATCTATTGCCGAATGTAAGGAAACTGCGAGTTTAAATTTTACATCGTCATCGGCCATTTTTTTAATCATCTTTGGAATTCCGGATGTCGACACCATAATACGTTTTGGTGACATTCCCAGACCTTCTGGCGATGTAATCATATCGATCGCCTTAATAACATTGTTATAATTCATTAAAGGTTCTCCCATTCCCATAAAAACAATATTCGAAAGCGGATGATTATAATATAAACGGCTTTCCTTGTCAATAGCCAGAACCTGATCGTAAATTTCGCCTGGTTCCAGGTTTCGCATTCTTTTTAATCTTGCTGTTGCACAGAAATTACAATCCAGACTGCAACCCACCTGACTGGAAACACAAGCTGTTGTTCTGGTTTCTGTCGGGATAAGAACAGATTCTACGACTAAGCCATCATGCAGCCGAACTGCATTTTTCACGGTTCCGTCACTGCTTCTCTGCATGGTATCTACCTTAATATGATTGATAACAAAGTTATCTTCCAACATTGCCCTTGTAGGCTTTGCTACATTGGTCATATCATCAAAACTGTGAGCTCCCTTGCTCCATAACCATTCATAGACTTGATTGCCACGAAAAGCTTTGTCATTGTTTGCGACAAAAAAATCCCGTAATTGATCTTTTGATAAGGCTCGTATGTCTTTTTTCTCCATTTGCATGGTGCAAAGTTACTGATTTTTTTCTTAAAATTTTAGATGATAGGCAGAGGTCCAATACCTGCAAATGCACGTTTTTCTGTTTTTTGCATTTGCCTTTTTCTTTTTAAATATGTCTTTAATTTATTATAGCTGTTAATAAATTTTTCAACTATGATTTTTATCATTCTTTAAGCTCTGTCTTCGCAATAAATTTGATCAAGGAAATACGGAAAGCTTTTTAATAAAAATTTACCCTGCTTCTTATTCAAAATGAATAACCTAAATACCACACAAATGAAAACAATTAAATTAATTGTATTGACAGTGATTTTTACAACAGTGTCTTTACAGGCAAACGCACAAAGAAACTACAATGTAGCAAGAGCAATTTTTGAAGTTGCCGGCACCTCAAACGTACATGACTGGGTGATGAAATCTACAGAAGGAAACGGTACTGTTAATCTAACTATTACAGATTCTAAAATAGCTGACATCAATAGCCTAACCATCACCTTATTAGCAGAAAGTTTAAAAAGCAGTAAAACAAGTATGGATGATGTGGCTTATGAGACCCTGGACACAAAAACATATAAAAACATCAAATACGTTTTAAAATCTGCAAGTAAAATAAATGAAACAACCTGGAACCTTATCGGTACATATACCATTGCAGGAACAAGCAAAGATTACAGAACTCAGGTAAGCATTACTACTAGCAACGGAACATTTATCCTGAAAGGTTCTAACCAGATAACTTTTGCTGATTTTGGTATGTCTCCTCCAACGGCAGCTCTTGGAGTTGTGAGAGCCGGAAAGGAATTAACCCTGATTTTTAATATAACCTTAAGCGATTACAGCAGGAATGATAATGTTTTAGTTATTAAATAACGATTGATTAATGATAAAAAATTAATAATGAAATGATTATAGATTTACTTTGTACAAAACAAAATATTATTTCTGTTTTTTTTTGAACGGTATGCATAAAAATTAAATTCTGGCACAAGAATTGTCTTGTTCTCAACAGAAAATTAATCTTACAAAGAGCTCAACCATTTTAAAATTTGTATTTTTATTTTCAGCTTTATAACCTTTATATTTTATCAACTTTAAAAAAATTTAATTAATCATGAAAAAACAAATTTTAAGCCTAGCTGTTGTTGCTTTATTAGCATTCGGCGTTCAATCTTGCGAGAAGAAAGAACCAAAACCAGGAGAAGATGAATTAACTCTTGGAAACAAAGTTGACACTTTGACAACAGATATCGAGCAGGCAAAAGATAGTGCGGTAATTAAAGCTGAAAATGCTGCTGCAAAAGCTAAAGAAGCTTCTGAAAATGCTGGCGAGGATGTAAAAGACGCTACAACCAAAGCTGCACAAGATGTAAAAGAAGCAACTAAAAAAGCGGCAGACAAAGCTGAAGCTGCTGCGAAAGCTGCAAAAGACGGAACGGTACAAACTGCGAAAGACGTTAACGAAGCATTGAAAAAATAATTGTTGAGAATTCATAAACTAAAACCATCCCACGACGGATGGTTTTTTTATGCCAAAAAGCAAGCGAATATTTTTTGTATTTTTGCCTTAAATTGAAGACACTACAACATGCATTTTATATCACAGGAATTAGAAGATTACATCGAACAGCATTCTGAAAACGAACCGGAATTGCTGGCAAAATTAAACAAAGAAACATACCAGAAAATACTCTTGCCAAGAATGCTAAGCGGGCATTTTCAAGGTCGTGTTCTGAGCATGCTATCTAAATTGATTCGTCCTGTAAATATTCTCGAAATTGGTACATACACCGGCTATGCTGCATTATGCTTATGCGAAGGGATGCAGGAAAGCGGACAGCTGCATACCATTGATATCAAAGAAGAATTAGTTGATTTTCAAAGGAAATATTTTGATGCATCACCATGGGGAAAACAAATTTTTCAGCATTTGGGAGAAGCAATTGATATTATTCCGACTTTGGATGTAAAGTTTGATTTGGTTTTTATTGATGCTGATAAAGAAAATTACCTAAATTATTGGGAAATGATTGTCCCGAAGATGAATAAAGGCGGCATTATATTATCTGATAATGTTTTATGGAGCGGAAAAATCCTTGAACCGGTTCACCCGAATGATGTCAGCACCAAAGTTCTTTTAGAATACAATTTGCTTTTGAAAAATGATCCAAGAGTGGAGACGGTTTTGTTGCCTATTCGTGATGGGTTGACAGTTTCGAGAGTGCTTTAAACAACAACACAAATGAATTGCCTCCAGCTTTAGCTGGAGAGAAGAGTTACATAATAAAAAGGCTTTAGCCAAAATACAGCGTGTATTTGGGCTAAAGCTGGAGGCAATTCATAAAAGATATTTAATCTTCTCTTCGAAAAAACTCAGAAACTTAGATTCTTAGCATCTCAGAACCTTAAAAAAAAATCTATTCCTGAAAATATTTCGGCTTCAATTTTCTATAAACCAAATAAAGAAGCGAACCAAAAATTGCTCCGAAGAAATAACCTGCAAGTATATCTGTCGGATAATGTAATCCTAAGTAAATACGGCTGTAAGCAAAAATTAACGGCCATAGAAACAGGAATCCAAAATACTTGAAATGACGTTTTAAAATTAAATATAAAAACGTTGCAACTGCCATAGTATTAGCAGCATGGCCTGAGAAAAAACTGTAAGATTTTCTAACCTGAACGATTCTTATAATAGATTTAAGGTCAGGATTGTTACACGGACGCAGACGCTCAAAAGTGTGTTTGAACAAATTACAGGTCTGATCTGTAAAAGCAATTAAAACAGCTATAAAAAGCAATAAATATAAGGTTTGTTTTCCTCCTATTTTTTTATAAATAAGAAAAAATAAGAATAAGAAAAAAGGTGTCCAATACAGTTGGTTTGTAATAATTAACCAAAATTTATCGAATGTTTCAGAGCCTAAACCATTAAGATATATCAATAAGTTGACATCTAATTCCTCTATTTTTTCAAGCATTATCTTTGACGTTTTACCGGACCTGAGATTATTTCTATATCTTCTTTAACTTTATCGATTTCTGCTGCAGTATCGCCTAACAGGTTAGTAGATACACTGGTAGTATCCCCTAACAAATTGGTTTTTGCCTCATTAATCTGAGCATTAATATTGCCTGTGATATCAGTTAAAGATTTAGTATCAAGCCCATTGGCTTCTGCCCCTTTTTGAATTTCACTTTTAATATCGTTAGTTGCATTTTTTAACTGCGCCATGGCTTTTCCCATTGTACGGGCAATTTCAGGCACTTTATCTGAACCAAAAAGCATTAAAACTATAAATAGTATGAAAACTAATTCTCCTCCTCCTATACCAAACATAACTTTTATTTTTGTGTGTCACAAAGATATTAAATTTTGTAGCTCCTGAACTTTAAAATTTCCTTAAAAAAAAGACTCTGAAAAAGAGTCTTTTTTTTAGTTTTATATTTAATCAAATTTTGATTTTTCTTCTGCTTTTGGCCATGAATTATTAGTTACATCTATATCAGCAGTCATCAATTTTGGGTCTATCTGAATACTTTTGATTGCTTTTTCAGTTGCATAAACTTTCTTAGCTATATCATTATTTTTTCTCCAGATTTGTGCCGGATACTGGAAATTTTGTTTTGAACCATCTTCGTAAGTGATCTCAACCAAAATTGGCATAATCATTCCGCCAGGCTTATTAAATTCAACTTCGTAGAAATATTTTGGTGATTTTATACCTGCTTTTTCTTCAGCTGTAAAAGTCTGGTCTACATAATCAGATAATAATTTTACTTCTTCTACTTTTAAGGCTTTTTTCTTAGAAGTATTTACCTCAGCATTATCTCCTGCCACCAGGTAAACAAAAGGTCCTTTTTCGAATCCAAAACGTCCTTTTCTAACTTTTACATCTTTTATGTCTGCGGTTGGAGTATCAGAAACATAATATTGTTTTACATCTTTGATTCCGATATCTACAAAATCTGTTGAATAAAACCATCCTCTGAAAAACCAATCCAAATCTACTGCAGAAGCGTCTTCCATAGTTCTGAAGAAATCCTCAGGAGTAGGATGCTTAAATTTCCATCTGTTTGCGTATGTTTTAAAAGCATAATCAAACAACTCTCTTCCCATTACTACTTCTCTTAAAATATTAAGTCCTGTAGCCGGTTTTCCGTAAGCGTTATTTCCAAATTGATGAATCGTCTCCGAATTCGACATAATTGGTTCTAAAAACTTCTGATCACCACTCATGTAAGGAACAATATTTTTTGCAGGTCCGCGTCTTGACGGAAAAGTTGGATCTAATTCCTGTTCTGCCATGTACTCCATAAAAGAGTTCAAACCTTCATCCATCCAAGTCCATTGACGTTCATCAGAATTTACGATCATTGGAAAAAAATTGTGCCCAACCTCATGAACTACAACTCCGATCATTCCGTTTTTAACTTCTTTACTAGTTACTCCATTTTCATCAGGACGACCATAATTCCAGCAAATCATAGGATATTCCATTCCCTGATCTTCTGCCGAAACAGAAACAGCCTTTGGGTAAGGATAATCAAATGTATGTGAAGAATAACTTTTTAAAGTATGTGCAACAGTCATCGTTGAAGTTTCGCCCCAAAGCGGATTAGCTTCTTTCGGATACACTGATTCTGCCATAACAACTTTATTATTAAGCTTTACAGCCATTGCGTCATAAATGAATTTTCTTGAAGATGCAATTCCGAAATCACGAACATTTTTAGCACTAAATTTCCATGTTTTTTTCTTTTCAGAAAACCCTTTTTCAGCTGCTTCAGCTTCTGCCTGAGTTACAATTACAACTGGTTTGTCAAATGATTTCTGAGCCTGCTCGTAACGCTTAACTTGTTCTGCTGTAAAAACTTCACTTCTGTTCATCAATTCCCCTGTAGCATCAATAACATGATCGGCAGGAACTGTAATATTTACATCAAAATTTCCGAAAGGAAGGGCAAACTCCCCGCTTCCCCAAAATTGCATATTTTGCCATCCTTCTACGTCATTATAAACGGCCATTCGTGGATAGAACTGCGCAATTACATATATTTTATTTCCATCTTTTGAAAACAATTCATAACCGGAACGTCCTCCTTCTTTTTGATAATTGTTGATATTATACCACCATTTTATCGCTAACGAAATTTTTTCTCCCGGTTTTAGAGGCGTTGGCAGATTAATACGCATCATCGTTTCGTTGATGGTATAGGACATCGGATTTCCTTTTGCATCTTTAACTTGTTCGATGTTGAAACCTCGCTCTAAGTCTTTCTTTAAATATTTACTTGAAAAACCATCAAGCGGCAACACCTGAGTAATTTTTTCGCTTTCAGCCAAAGGTGCCTGAGTATTTGCTTTTGCCTGATTCTGATCGAGCTGAATCCATAAATACTCTAAACTATCAGGAGAATTATTGGAGTAAGTAATAGTCTCAGAACCCGTTAGTTTTGAGTTTTTATCATCTAACTCAATATCAATTTTATAATCTGCCTGTTGTTGGTAATAGGCCGGCCCCGGTGCTCCCGATGCTGTACGAAACATATTTGGTGTGGCCAGCAAATCGTACATCTGGCTAAATTTGTTTGTATCGTATTTCCCTTGTTGTTTTGGTGTAACAGGTGCTTTTTCCTGAGCTATCAACATCGCTGGAAAAATTAGTAATAGCGAAAGTTTTTTCATAAATGCTTTTGGTTTTTTTGAAGCTGTGAAAATAGCAATTAATATAATAATTCTTTATACCAATTAATACTTTAACACTTCTTTCCTTGAAGATTCTGTAAAAAGAATACTCTTTTTAATGCCGAATGCTGAAATATGTGTAATGTTTTGCTGTTCAGCGTTCCAGTCAACTAAAACAGAGTTAGAAATCTCAATTGTTTTAAACTTATCAATGTCTTTTATTCGTGAGTAACAAATCAAAACGTCTCCTGCTTCTACTTCTTTAGATAAAAAAGTAATAGATTTTGACTGGCCGTTTATTTTTATGGAGAAATTCTCGGCTAAATACTTTTTTAATAAATCAATATCGGCCTGGGTTTCTTTTTCTGTACCTACAAATGTTTTTTTATGATACTTTTTTTCTAATCCGTTATTTAAATCATCGATAAAAATGCGGGACGTAATTTGAATCATTTTTTTTTCAGCAGCATAATTGACCTGAAAAATCCCCATATAAAATTTATGAAAAGTAAAAGCTGAAAGTGATACAAATAATAATCCTATCAGACCGTAAACTAATTTCTTTTTCATTTTTGACTCACAGCAATTTTCTTAAATTCCTTATTCTTATTGACCATAAAATCCATTAATTGAAATTTATCATCTGGTTTTAAATATTTTTTAGACTCTGCATCATTTGAGCAATACATCAGAAACAATTCTATTTCGTCTGGTTTAAGAGCTAATGTCTTGCTGTAAAAGTCTGGTGTAAAATTGTCTTTTGCATATTCAACAAATGCAATATCCGAAACAACGTCTTCCTGAACGTCTTCTTTTTTACTGAGGAGTTTCTTTACATCCTTAAAAATCCTCACAAAATCAGTTCCGTATTTTATTGTCTGGTCAGAATACATTGCCGTATTTTTTGCCGTAGACTGTTTATCATCTTCAAACTGCATATCAACATAATGCTGCGAATTCTGATCCAGTGATTTTACTTTTAATTCTTTGTGAACTACAACTTCTTTCAGTTCATTGTTAACTAAATCAAGTTTTACCTTAAACAGGATTTCAGCACAGTCTTTCTCTGTCAAAACAATTTTTTTTGACTGAAATGCCAAACCTGAAAACAATAATGTATCCTTTGGTCGTGCAAGAATATCAAACAATCCGCCGACACCAATAAAAGTTCTGACATTTGCGTTTACATTCATAATGTAACCACTTTCGATTGCAAGAAAATCATTTACAACCTGACCATGCAAAGGTTTTCTTGAGTTGTTTTGTCCTAGTACGATCTGACAAAATAAACAGACAAAGAGTATTCCTAAATTATTTTTCATTTTCGAGAATTATTAGATATTTTCGGGCTAAATCAGTTATTAAAAACATACTCATTGTTTTGTTCTTGGTATTCAAAGATACGGCAAATTCGGAATTTTCTATACAATATAATTGAAATCCTTTGATATCTTCTGCCGGAATTTTCAATCTTTCTGTATAATAATTCTCATCAAACAGATATTCCATCTTTCTAAAAAGAGTCTCTTTTTCCTCAACTTTCATCTCTTTTTTCAGCATTGCTGTCCTTCCCGAAATCGTATTTAGCAATTTATCTACAGAAGTAGAATTTGCCGTATAAAGCTTTCGTTCGGCAGGAGTATATTTTTTTTGTCCGTACGGAATTATCCCGAGATTTTCGGCGGTAATATCTGAGTTTTCATTTACAACCACTTCTTTTAACTCAATTTCTTTTGCAGTCATTTTTACAACCAGATTTTTACTTAAATCCCCGGCTGTAATTCTATATTTGAAAGGCTCCAGATTTACTGCAGAAAAAACCAATACATCTCCTTCTTTTACCACAATAGAAAACATTCCGTTTGCGTCTGAAACTGCTGTTATTTGTGTTGTATTGTTAATGATATTTACACCTTCGATAGTGGTGGACTGCTCCAAAACCTGACCAAAAATCTCTTTTGAAACAGATGTCTGGCAAAAAGCAATTTCGGCAGTTAAAAAAAGCAGCAGGAGTAATATTTTATTTGTTTTCAATCGCAATAATATCTTTATATTTAACAGCAAGTTCTCCTAACAAAAACTCTGTTGTTGTTTTATTTTTAGAATTCAGAATCTTAGTGAACGATTCATTTTCAACAGCGTAATATTCAAATCCTTTTACATATTCTGCCGGAATTTTCAATCTTTCTACAAAATGCTCGATACTAAACATGTTTTCGAGAAGTTTCATAAAAAACTCTTTCTTCTCAACCGCAACTTCCTTTTTGAGCATCGCAGTACGTCCGGATAAAAAATTTAATAATGGATCTGCTGATATCGACCCTCCTGCTAATGAACCAGCATTTGCTGTGGCATTTAAGGCAGTAGCTGTATGCAGTTTTCTTTCGGCGTCAGTATATTTTATTTGCCCACTGGGAATAATCCCTAAAGAAACTGCATTAATATTATTATAATTTTTTATAATAACCTCTTGCAGCTGATGCATCACCAAGCTTAATTTTACAGTAAAATTGAGGTCAGAAAAATTTTCGGCGGTAAGTAAAATTCTATTTTCCTTAAATTGTATGGACGAAAAAACAAGTGTGTCTCCCTCCCTGGCCAAAATAGAAAAAGTACCGTCAGCATTTGTGGTGGTCATTACTTCAGTTTGAGCATTTACTACATAAACCCCTTCCAGATCATTTGTATTTGAAACTATTTTACCATTAATATTGAGACGATCTGAATTTTGGGCCATTAATGATTGACTCAAAATTATAACTAAAACACACAAAAACTTATCAGTCAAAATATAAAAATTAGAATTACTTAAAAGTGTAAAAATATCTTAATGTCTTCCAAATTTAGTATTAACAGCTTGGTAAAAATATGTTAATTAAAAATTGGAAATCAAGCGCTAAACAGGAGTTTTTAATATCTTTAACGACAACAATCCGAGTTTAAATTTTATGAAAAGCATTATCATTGCCAGCACTTCAACATTACATGAAGGCAGTTATTTAGAGTATTTATTACCCGTTTTACAGGCGCATTTTAAAAACTGTAAAAGCATTTTATTTATTCCTTACGCGCGCCCTGGCGGAATTTCGCATGAAGAATACACTGCAAAAGCTGCGACTGCATTTGCAAAAATTAACATACAAGTAAAAGGAATTCATGAATTTGAAAATCCCGAAGATGCCATAAAAAATGCAGAGGGAATATTTACAGGAGGAGGAAATACTTTTTTACTGGTAACAAAATTATACTACCATAATGTTATGCAGGTCCTGTCTGAAACTGTAAAAAACGGAACTCCCTATTTAGGAACAAGCGCCGGAAGTAATATTTGCGGATTATCGATGCAGACTACCAACGACATGCCAATTGTTTATCCGCCAAGTTTTCAGACTTTGGGGTTAATTCCTTTTAATTTAAACCCGCATTACTTAGATGCCGATTTACAATCGAAGCATATGGGCGAAACACGCGAAACAAGAATTAAGGAATTCCACGCCTTTAATTCAATTCCGGTTTTAGGTTTAAGAGAAGGAAGCTGGCTGGAAGTAAAAGGAGAACAAATTACTTTAAAAGGAAATCTTCAGGCACGCTTGTTTTTGCAAAACGAAACACCTTGTGAAATAGAAACGGAAAGCGATTTGAGCAACTTAAAATAAAGATTCCAAATTTTTAAAGGATGAAGCACAAAGCTTGGGGAGGAAATGTCAAAATAAAACAAGAACTTTGCAATCTAAGAATTTTATATGACCCCTATAGAGCTTTTGAAGTT